>CBDFKS010000001.1:0-93995 GCA_965248905.1 Dehalococcoidia bacterium
ATGACGGCGGCTCTTAAATGGAGGTACTGGCTACCGCGATAGCAGAAGGGGTCTCCAGTGTAACGGGCGCCCAACCCGTAAAAAGGCGTGTCCAAGAGGCCAGACAACAACACCTCTTAGAGGCCGATGCCATCGTTCTGGGATCACCGAACTGGAGCGGCATCACCGGCTCTCTCAAACAGTGGCTGGATGACCAGGGAGATCTGTGGGAGGAGGGTCAGTTGGTCGGCAAGGTGGGAGCGGCTTTCACGACAGGCCGAGGACGCCATTCGGGCCTGGAGTTCACTCTGTATAGCCTGATTCACTGGATGCTTGCCTGTGGCATGGTGATCGTCGGGCTGCCATGGAGCGAGAGTATGCGAAGCTCCGGCGCATACTATGGAGTCACAGCCGTGGGAGAGGTGTCCGAGGAGGATATGGAGCAAGGGCGACGCCTGGGCGAGAGAGTTGCTCGTGTGTCCATGAAGCTGACAGGGTAAAGGCATACCTCGGGGCGCGGGTGGCACGGTCGTCAGGCAGCCACTCCTGCAACGCCGCTGGCAACAGCAGCTGCTGGTCGGGTTCGTAGGGAAGGTAGGTCTTGCTCATCAACGACTCCCCGCTACTGGACTGGGCCCATCATACCCCCAAACACTCGCCAACCCGTGTTTCTCGGACGGGCTCCTATGGAGTCACAGCCGTGGGAGAGGTGTCCGAGGAGGATATGGAGCAAGGGCGACGCCTGGGCGAGAGAGTTGCTCGTGTGTCCATGAAGCTGACAGGGTAAAGGCATAACGGTTAGATAGACCAAACTTGTAGGGTCTTTCGATTCTTGCTCCGAAGAATGTAGTTTCCGCTCGCCTTGAGCTTGTCGGAAGGCGCCCCCCATGGTTCGACAACCCTTCGGCTGTGCTCAGGATGTAGCTCACCATGAGCGTTAATTTCCTCCCACCTCGGATAATCGGAAGACCCTGGCGCAACTTCACACTGCACTTGCTCTTCAGGGCAGTTGGTGGTACACTTGGCGCAGATGCAACACGAGGACATACTTCAGCACAGAAAGCGGGGCGAGCCAACCGATGGGCGCCCCGTCTCTTTTTGGTTGAAACGCCTCCGTTTCAACAATAGATTTAGGCACCCGAAAGGAAAGAATCATCCAAGCTAACACGTTACCTACTCAATCCGGAGCCAACCAAACAGGCTCACAATCAACAACCCGGCGCCGCTGGTGGCCCAGGAAACCTAACCGGAAAAAGGAAACGACTCCCGACCCCAGCCATCCTCAAAGCCCGACACGACCCCCAATAGACCCCGATCGTTCTTCCGGCAACTACTATTTTGGCGCCATCGAAGTAAGCCACGACATCGCCTGCGCCCTCAAGAAGGTAGACTACACGGACCCCACGCCTATCCAACTACAGTGCATACCACCCCTGTTGGCAGGTAAAGACGTGGTCGGCCAGGCCAGGACCGGCACCGGAAAGACTGCTGCCTTCGGGATTCCAATAGCGGAACGTACCATACCGGACCAGAGGTACGTGCAAGCGCTAATACTGGTGCCCACCCGCGAGCTGGCAATCCAGGTGCATCACGAGTTGATCCGGCTCTCCCAATTTAAACAACTGGCAGTGCTGGCGTGCTACGGGGGCCAGTCCATCATCGGGCAGATATCAGCATTGGAACGAGGTGCCCAAATAGTTGTCGGTACACCCGGTCGTGTACTGGACCATCTAGGCAGACAGACCTTATCCTTGCAAAATATCCAAACACTGGTGCTGGATGAGGCCGACGAGATGTTGGATATAGGCTTCCTCCCTGACATCGAGCGGATTATATCTCAAACTCCACGCACGCGGCAGACGGCGCTCTTCTGTGCCACAATGCCGTCGCCCATTCGCCGAATCGTGAATCGCCACATGCGCTCTCCAGAGTGGGTACGCATCGGGGGAGAGATCGAGACGGCCCCAAAGGTCCATCAGGAATACTACGAAATATGGGAGAATCAACGGGGCAAAGCCCTGGTCAATCTGCTCAAGAGTCAGGTGAACGGTGGCAAAGCCCTACTATTCCGTCGGACCCAGGTTGGAGTCGACAGGCTGGTCAGGGACCTACAACGCCTAAATATTGCTGTCACCGGCATCCACGGCGGCATGACTCAATCACAGAGGAACTCGGTTATGGGAGCCTTTCGGGCAGGTAAGGTTCAAGTGCTGGTAGCCACAAATGTGGCGGCCCGAGGCCTCGATATACCGAAGGTGTCCCATGTAGTCAACTACGACATGCCCCAAACCGTTGAAGAGTACATACACCGCATCGGCAGAACCGCGCGTATGGAGCGCGACGGTACCGCCATCACCTTTGTCACCCAGTGGGACCTTCCCATGCTTGATACCTTGCAACGTCACCTGGGAGACGAGCTCAAGCAGAAGACGCTACCCAGCTAACAACTCACCGGGTCGTTGGCTCAATCCGGATTAAGACTGAGTCTTTGAGGGCAATCTCACCACAGCGGTACCGGTAGTGGTGACTTCTTTACGCTGGTTTTCTCCCCATATCTCCAGATCGACCAGGCACTCTTCATTCTCTTGCCGGTTATCTTTCCGCGGCACCAGGTAGTCTCTCCAACAACATTGAAGCGCCGCAACTCGATGTACATCCCCTTGAGAAACCCGTCGTCTCCCATCCAGTTAGTTAGCAAATGGCCCATCCAGCAGCAACGCTGGGAACCGTAGTCATAGGAGCCAGGCAATCCGGCGTTCTCGGCTGCTTCTCGAATATCATGCACCCGGATAATGGCTTCCCTGGCGCCGGTGTTGGGGTCCTGGAAGGCCCAAGAGGGATGCCTTTTCATCTCTTTAAGCTGAAGGCCATGGGCCAACCCTCGAACAGCTCCCGCCACGAAGGCCTGAATGTCGCCATGACTCAGGGGGCCCTTGACCACGGGGCTCAACTCCTCACCAACCTCAACCCCTTCCCACCAGCGTGGGTCGCTACCCCTGACCTCCTCAGACAGCACCGCGGATTCGATGGCCTCGATCTCTTCCTCGGAGTAGGCATAGGGCTCAAAGGAATACTTTCGATGCTCCCGGGCGGCGGTCCGCTCGGCGCGCACTTGCCAACCTTTGCACCGGGCCACCACCTCGCCTCTCTGGTTGTAGTAATGGCAAACACTGGACTGAATTAACATGCGCCCCGCAAACCGGCTCTGCTTCTCGTCCAGTCCAGTGAACTGCTCTTGGACCGAGATGCGGTCTCCGAGGTAGATGGGTCGGAGCCATTCCCAGTCATCGCCCGAGTGGAAACCAATGGATTCCAGGCAGCCCACCGGCGCGCCCCGAGCACCAGTACACACTATAAAGGAAGGTGGGCGGTGCAATGATGCTGCAGAATTTGGTATGGCGGGCGTACTCTTCGTCCCAATAGAGGGGGGTTAGGGTCACCGATTCCCTGGCAGAAGTGGCGAATCACGTCTCGGGAAGCATACTCATTGAACAGGCCCTCACCGTACTGGCGCGGGCGGTTGAAGCTACCGATTCGTTCTCTGAGACGTTTGATCCCCTCTTCTGTGATCTTACCCGCCTCCAGGACCATTCACGACCTCCTGTTAGGTGGGGTTGCTGTCCCGCAAAGCAGTAGCGAATTTCAACTGAAAGGCTTCCGGAGTCATCTTGGCACTCTCGGCCAATCGCGTTCGCATCTTCGAGTCCTGAAGATCTTGCTTCTCCAACCGGATCATGTAACCGCGGGCCACATTGTAGTGTTCCGACTGCACATCCACCAATCGGACTCGGGTGCGACCGGTATCCGGATCATTCATTTCCTGAAATGGAAGTATCCGGAGGTTTCCGCTCTCCAGACAGACCATGCCTCCGTAGCGTAGTAACTCATCTTTGGAATCGGACATCAGATACCGGACGGCGCCATGGCCAAGAGTACGGGTATAGTCGATATCAAATGGTATGGGCAGGGCGCAACGCAGCTCATATCCTAGGGTTACCTCGGCGATGGATATCTTATCGCCGCGCTCCGCAAAGCTACGTTGAACTTCTCTTTTCAATACCGTTGCCAGGGGAATCTCACCCAACCGAACGTTGCCGTAGTCGTCATGTTCTATTTCCGCGCCGGGAATCTTGCTGACCTCCTCCGGGTCCAACTTCGCTCCGATGCCTTCCGCTATGATCGCCACTCCCCTCTGGCGTCCCATTACCCTGCGCTTCAGGATGGAGCCCTCCAGCACACTACATATCTCCCTGAGACTGACGGTTTCGCCAGGAAACTCTTCGGGAATCATCGTGATAGTGGCACCGGCGGACTTGCCGATGCCCAGAGCCAAATGGCCTGCTTTACGACCCATTACAACCACGAAGAACCAGCGATTGGTTGTGCGGGAGTCCTCCATTAGGTTGAGGACCAGTTCGGTGCCTACATGCCGCGCGGTCTCGAATCCGAAGGTCGGCATGCCGCCAGGCAGGGGCAGATCATTGTCTATAGTTTTGGGAGTATGAGCGACCTTGATGGCCCCATCCGCCGCCTTAGCAATCTCATAGGCACCGAAAGCAGTATCGTCTCCGCCGATGGTCACCAGGTAGGAGATTCCCAGCCGTTGAAGGGCTTGGACACACCGCCGAAGCTGTTCAGGCTTACGGGTCGGGTTGGCACGGGACGTCCGCAGAATTGAGCCACCCTGGAAGTGGATGCGTGACACGTCGTCTATCGTCAGGGGACGTGTAATGTCTATTTGTCCATCCATTAAATGCTCGTAACCATCATAGATGCCTATAACTTCAACGCCAGAGTTAATGGCTTCTATCGCGGTAGCACTAATGGTGCTGTTAATGCCTGGGGCCGGACCACCCCCCACCAGAATACCCATGCGAACTCGTTTAGTTGACATGTCCATCACCTACCGAACAATATTCCGGGCCGCTTTCAGTGTGACAAATAGCCAGGTACAACTGGTGACTCTCTCCTGGCTTCATTCATCGCCGAAAGCCATCGTCGTGACAGTATCAATCTACTCCAGACGGAGCAACCCGTCAACGTGATGACATGTAGCAGCACTGCAGAAATACTCTTCGCTGTCTACTGTGCCTTATGCAGATCAACTAGCCTGTATTCAGCAAGATATTGCGGTGATTAGCGGGGTGGAAACTTATTGAATGCGTCAAGAGCGGCAACTTTATAGCACTCGGCCAAAGTTGGATAGTTGAAGACCGTCTCCATAAAGTAATCAAGCCCTCCGTTGAGGGCCAGAGCCGCCTGCCCGATATGGATTAGTTCGGTGGCGCCTGTGCCGATTGCGTGCACACCCAGCAGTCGACGGTCATCGGCGTGGAAGAGCATCTTGACAAGTCCGCTGTCGTCCCCAAGAATCTGGCCTCGTGCAATCTCCCGGTATCGGGCAACGCCCCTTTCATAAGGAACCTTATTTTCCGTCAACTCCTGCTCCGACGACCCAACCATAGAAATCTCGGGGATCGAGTAAATGCCGATCGGGAAGTGTCCAGCCATCAGGCCAGTCGGAATGCCGAATGCGTAGCAGGCGGCCAGCCTTCCTTGTTCGCTAGACGTAGCGGCCAAGCTGGGGTAACCGATCACGTCTCCGGCCGCGAAAATGTGATCTACCTCCGTACGGAATTGCTCGTCCACCTTTAGCCGCCCTCGATCATCGGCCTGAAGACCGGCGGAATCCAGGTTCAGCCGGTCCGTTGCGCCCAGTCTTCCCACAGAAAACAGCACGAATTCCGACACCAGTCGCTGTCCCGAGTCCAACAAGATCTCGGCTCTGCGGGGCGACTCCTGAGAAATCCCAACTCTTTCCACCGCCTCCCCGAAGCGGAAGGTAACATTCTGGCTACGCATTTGGTGGATCAGCTCGTCCACGATTTCCCGGTCAACGAAATCCAGTGGGCGTTCTCTCTTCTCCACTATGGTGACATCGACGCCCAGGGCCGCAAAAATGGACGCGTATTCGATGCCGATCACTCCACCACCTACTACGACCATGCTTCGCGGCAGCCGCTTGAGTTGCATCACCTCGTCGCTGGTGAAGACCACATCACCGTCCACCTCCACCCCTGGCGGCGGGGCGGGTTTCGCTCCTACTCCGATCAAAATGTGGGCCGCTGTCAGAGTGCGCCACTGGTTATCCAAACCAACCACTAAGGTGTGGGAGTCCTGGAACCGGGCCTCACCCTGCATCAGCACCACTTGATTACGCCATAGCTGGTCTTCAACGACACTGGCCTCTCGCCGAACTACCTGCTCGACCCGAGCTAGTAACTGGTCTGCGCGGGGTCGGCTATCGGCTCGCTTGCTCCGGCCTCCTTGCGAGCGTCCACTCATATAGCCGATCACGGCCTCCCGGAAGGTCTTGCTGGGTATCGTTCCCGTCTGTACACACACCCCTCCCACCATCCGGCCCTTCTCCACCACGGCGGCTCGCTTGCCCAGCTTCGCAGCCTGGACAGCAGCTCGCTGGCCGGCTGGGCCACTCCCGATACACAGCAGATCGAAATCGTAGGTGTCACTCACGTCTTTAGCTCAGGCTTCTCTCTTGTCTCATTCGGCAGACCATGTCCTTAAGACTAATCTACTGCAGCACTTCAGTTGGGTCAACGTTCCGACCCTTTGGTACTGCCGGGATTCTTACATTCTAATTCCGTAGATGTGATGGGGCTTCACGATGATGGCGGCTCGTCGCTGCTCTACCATCGCCTTGTCATAATCGTCCCAGTCCGGATGTTCCCGGCCCGCACATACCATATAGACTTCTCTTAACGCCAGTCTAAGGTCTTCAGGGTCGGTGCGGTCCGACCAGCGGATATCCGCCTCGCCCTCCAGGACGACGTAGCCCCACCAGTCGGGCTTCGAGACCAGAATACTGCACCTGGAGTCCCGTCTCAGGTTAGCCAGCTTCGCTCTATGACCCTCAGTAGTGAAGGCGGCACCGCCATGATAGTAGCCACAAGTGACTATGCTCATCTGGGTCGCCCCGTTCCGTCGGAAAGTCACAACGACTCCTTGATGATTGGCTTCAAGGAACGGCAGCACTTCATCGAGGGTCATTGAGCGTCCTCCTTGTTGTCTGCATGGAACAGGCTTTACCGGGCACTGATTCTCATCGACCAGCCAAGTATAGCACTGTCGAAGCCATCATTCATCGTATCCCTCTGTGGGAGACGGGGTCTTTCGGTTCTCTCCTACTGTCATTGCGAGCGAAGCGAAGCAATCTCGTCCGCCATGGGAGATTGCTTCGTCGCTGTCGCTCCTCGCAATGACAACGAAAGATCTTGCCTTCCCGTAACCCGTAGGGGCAGACCTAAGTGTCTGCAGTAGCAACCAGGGCGACCACATAGGGGCGCCACTACCGCACAAAATACCTGGCCATGGCCCGTAGGGGCAGATCTATGAGCCTGCCCTCCCACCGGACGACCACATAGGGTAGCTCCTCGAAAACGCGGTGGCTGTCGGGGTATCCATCAAAGCCCGTGAGACGCTAACCTGCGGTTAGTGGCACACCCGTGCGTCAACCCTGCTCAGAAACCTCAACTCAAGTTTCTGTCCTCACGCATACCGACGGACGGTATCGGGTTCTCGCCATGACAATTGAAAGACCATGCTGTGGGAAAGAGTTGAGGTCAATGGTAAAATATGCAGGAGTTCAAATCTGCGGAGGTGGCGCACATGACAGAGGCAGGAGATAGAGAGTTACCTATTGCATCAGATGAAGCACTCCTGCCTGAGAAGGGAGTCAAGAAGCTGGCGGACCAGCTAACTGAGTATATGACCCGCATAGAGCTGGCCGATATACCCGACGTACTCGAACAGGTGCTCGACGACTTCCTGATGCAGTGCGGCGCCATACCCGATGAGATGGATGCCCCCGACGCCTTCGACCAGATCATAAACAATCAGCTTGCGGTTACCCTGGCGTTCCAGCTTGGCCGGTTGGCGGGAAGATCGCCTCATCTGGTCGACCGTTTCATTCAGGAGGCCTTTCAGAAGTGGGGAACATTACCCTTGGACAACGAGACAGAGGTGACCGTGGAGGACTTTAACCAGCTTGCGGAGCGGGTGCTCCCCAAGCTGCGCCGCTGGAGATATCAGTTCGACAACGAAGGCGGATCCGACAGCCAGAGCTCTGAGCAGGACTAAAGCAGGAGGAAGTATGGGCACACGGCAGGCTTCTTACGATATGGTGCTAAAGGGCGGCACCTTGCTGGACCCCGCCCAGAATATCAACGATCGCAGAGACATAGCATTCAAGGATGGTAGAGTCGCTGCAGTGGCAGAGCGGATAGACCCATCTCAAGCAGCTCAAGTGGTGGACGTTACTGGGAAATTGGTCACCCCCGGTCTCATCGACCTGCACGGCCATTTCTATCATGGAGGCGGTCCGGCCAGCACCGACGCCGACGAGACCTGCCTGTCCGCGGGAGTGACCACGGGCATCGATGCCGGGAGCGCAGGATGGGCAAACTACGAGGCCATGAGAGACTACGTTTTCCCCACAAAACGAACCAGATTGCTGGCCTTCCTGCACATAGGGGCCGCAGGACTCTTGCTGAACCGGGTGACCGGCGGAGAGCTCCAGGACCTGCGTCTGGCCGACGCCGACAGAACGGCGGATACCATTAAAGAGAATCCTGGGTTCCTGCTGGGTGTAAAGGTACGAATGCAAGTCGGCGCCGTACCCGATGGGAAAGGGTACGATGCCTTGAAACGGGCCCGGGAAGCCGCCGACAAAGCTAAAGTCATGCTCATGGTCCACGTGAGCGGCACTCCTATTCCTCTTCCCCAGATATTGGAGCTTCTCGGCCCGGGAGACATCGCGACGCACATCTTCAACGGCCATCCCGAGGGCATATTAGACAACAACGGCAAGATCAGACCGGAGGTAAAGGCGGCAGCTCAACGGGGCGTGATAATGGATGTGGCCCACGCGGGCGTACATTGCGACCTGAAGGTAGCGGAGGCCGCTCTACAACAAGACTTTCCCCCAAATACCATAAGCACCGACATACACATATCCCCTCCGGAAAGGGTGGTCTACCGGCAGAACGATCTTGTAAGCAAGTTCCACGCTATGGGCATGTCCCTGGCCGATACCGTGGCAGCCTCCACGGTACAGCCTGCCAAGATACTGGGCCTTGACAATGAGATCGGCTCCCTGGCGCCGGGCATGGCCGGAGATGCTGCAGTCTTTGATCAGATAGAGGGCCGCTTCGTGTGGCAGGATATGGCGGACCATACCGTGGAGGGCAAGTTTCGGTTGGATACGTTCCTCACCATCAGAGATGGGGCCGTGGCATGGAGAGAAGGCGGACTCGTTGCCGCGGGTGAATGTTAGAATGGGGTTGACTATCGCGGCGTCTAACGCACGTTGACAGGATGTCCCGTGACCTGTAACATCCTACTGTTTCCTATGGAGAACAAATAAACGCGTTGAAAGGAGAGCTCCCATGAGGTTCTTAGTAAGGGCTACCATACCCGTAGAGGTGGGCAACGCCATGGTGCATGACCCCAACATGGACAAGCAAATGGAAAAAATAATGGGCGACATTAAGCCGGAAGCGGTCTATTTCTGTCTTGATAAAGGACAGAGGACTGTGTACACAGAGGACTGTGTACTTTGTGGTTAGCGTGGAAGAGGCGGCCCGGCTACCGGGGATTTGCGAGCCCCTGTGGAACTCCTGGAAGGCTGACATAGAGTTTATACCCGCAATGACACAGGAGGACTTCGCCAAAGTCGGTCCGGTCATCGAAGACGTGATCAAGAGGTACTAATAGGCGGATTTGGAGGCCATGATGGCTAAGATGACCCAGGGTGGGCCACCTCCGGGATAGAGGTCATACGGTCTCAATGGATTTAGCCGTCTCGGCCAGCCTTTCACGGTAGCCTTCGGGGAAATCCTTCATGCGTTGCCAGGGGCGGGACTCCCGGCGTCTGGCTACGCTTCGGGCAGCCTGGACGATCAGCTCCACCCCTCCCAGGAAGTCGTCGATGTGGATGTACTCCGCGCCGACTCCACCCTCCGGCGTGGCGTTGTGATAGTTTCCTAAAGGAAAGGCCACGCCCGTCGTGCGGTAGCCATAGTACCTGAAGGCGCTGGCCTCGCAGGTGCCCCCACTCATGAGCTGCCGCTGGGCTTTAAAGGCCGGCTCCCTGTTCTCAGTCAGCTCTTCGCGAGCCCTCAGCAACACTGACTCAGCCTCTGCATCGAAGGTGAAGCTGGCATCACCCACCCGGATCACCGGTCCTTCGCCCATGGTTGCGCCGGGTAGAGTCCTGCTGGCTTCCAGGGAGACCACCAAAGTATCCTTGGGCAGCCTCCCATCTTCAGCCAGTAGGCGGGCTCCGATCAGGCCTACCTCCTCTGCTCTGGTGAAGACGCCGTACACGTCTCCCACGCTCTCGTCGGAAACCACCTCATTCATGGCCGCAAGAATGGCGGCACATCCGGCCAGGTCGTCCAGTGCCCTCATGTGTAGTAGCTCTCCATCGAAGCTAAAGTCAGGGAGATCCAAGACCACTGGTCTGGGGAACTCCAGGGGGCGTGGCTTTTGCAGACGAAGTGAGACCATCCGCTGCTCTTCCGAGCCATAGCGGCCGGCCGTCTCCGCGGCCAGCCTCTCGCCATCTGGCAATACTATCTGAACAGCAATCGTTTCGGAGAAACATACTTGAGGCACGCCACCCAGAGCCCTGGCTACGATGGTGTCTCCATCCGTCTCAACGGCCTCGAAGCCGGGGTGGTCCATGTGGGCTACAAAGGCTATGGGTGGGTGGCCTTGGTGTGAGGAAGTATGTCCGGAATGACCGGCGATGATGTTTCCATAGCGGTCTATCTCGAATCCCAACTCAATCTCAGCCAGAGACTTTTGAATGTATGCCGCTGCCGCGTCTTCTATGAAGGCGACCGCCGGACAGGCCCCCAGCCCTTCTAGAAGGCGGACGGCCAGGTCTCTTCTTTCGCGATCGCTGGACATTGCCCTTGATCCTACCTCTCTTAACGTGTAATCGGGGACATCACTCCCTAATACTCTCGTGCAATCTTAGCCCGTTTTGAAGAGCGTGGCTACAAGGGTTGCCGAAGAGAAAGGCAATTACGCTTTTGATCGAAGAGGGCACCACCTAATCGACCCTTCCAATGGGTCTGCCCCTGGGATATAATTGCGCCTGGGTCAAAGCCTGAAGAGGAGGTATACGTTGGCAGAGACAGGACGGGTAATAGTATGTCAGGAGTACGGGAAACCGTTCGAGATACGGGAATATGACCTCCCCGACCCGGAACCGGGAGCGATTATTCTAAAGATCACTCAAGCAGGAATCTGCGGCTCCGACCTCCACAACTGGCGAGGTGACCAGATCAACGTGCCGCTGCCACCAACAGGGCGGGTTATGGGGCACGAGGGCACAGGCGTAGTGTACAAGATGGGCAAAGGTGTGACCACCGATACCTTGGGCGCACCTATACAGGAGGGCGACCGGCTGATGCACGTGGCCGTTTTCCCATGCTATCGCTGCCACATGTGCCTTCGTGGCGATACAAACTGGTGTGCCAACCGCCAGTATCCAGCCGGGGACGTGTACCCGTATTTTACCGGCACCTACGCCGACTTCCTCTATCTGCCTCCCAACCATCCCGCCTTTCGAGTACCAGACGAGCTTCCCGACGACCTTCTGGGCCCCATCAACTGCGCCATGGGCACCGTCACCGAGGGCCTCATTCAAGCGGGTGCCCATGAAGGCCAGTACGTGGTCATACAGGGAGCGGGGGGTCTGGGACTGAACGCAATTGCCATGGCCAAAGACATGGGCGCCCACCAGGTTATCGTGCTGGACCGGCTGGAAAATCGGCTTCGCCTGGCGGAGGAGTTTGGCGCCGACCATACCATCAACATCGAGGAGTACAACACTCCTGATACCCGCATCCGGCGTGTGAAGGAGCTTACCAGGGGCAGAGGCGCCGACATCGTGATGGAATTGGTCGGTCGAGCCGAGCTGCTGGCCGAGGGCATCGACATGCTGAGCAATGGCGGCACCTTCGTGGAGATTGGAGACATTGTTGCCGGCCGGGAGGTATCCATCGACCCATCCAAGCTGCTAACTGGCAAGCGCATCGTAGGCTCCCTGATGTACCGGCCGAATACCCTGGCCACGATCCTGGACTACATGGCGAGGAGCCACAATAAGTTGCCTTTCCACAAGATAGTGTCCCACAAGTTCAAGATGGCCGACATCAACGAAGCGTTTCCCCAAGCAGAGTGGAACCAGCGACAAACGGACGTCACCCGTGCCATGCTGGTGCCCTAGGGAATCATTCCCTCACCCTAACCCTCTCCCGTTACGGGAGAGGGAATAAAAGTAGAGTTTTTTCGCTATCACACTGAACTCTTCGTATCTCAGGGTAAACGCAGCGAAGTGTCGGGCTGCAAGGATTAGATTCCTCGCTTCGCTCAGAATGGCGAGCTGAGAGTTTCCGACTTTGAAGGACACTGGACATAGATGACGGTAGGAGCAGACGTAATATGAACGCTGAAATCGTCGCCATAGGCTCTGAGCTGTTGCTGGGACAGATCGTGGATACTAACTCGGCATGGATGGCGCAACAGCTGGCAGACCTGGGAGTAAACCTGTTCTATAAGACCACCGTAGGGGACAACCCGGGCCGCATGCGCGAAATATTAACGCGGGCCAAGGACAGGTCTGACCTGGTCATCACCAGGGGAGGCATCGGTCCCACACAGGACGACCTCACCCGGGAGATGGTGGCCGAAGTAACCGGGAGGGCGCTGGTCCAGGACCCGCACCTTTTACAACAGATCAAGGACAGGTTCCAACGCAGGGGGCTAATCCTTACACCCAACAACGAGAAACAGGCGAATATCCCTGAGGGCGCCATTCCTGTGGAGAATCCCAACGGCACGGCCCCATCATTTATCGTGGAGGAGCCTAACAGCGTAATAATTAGCTTACCGGGCGTCCCTTTCGAGATGAAGTGGCTGTTCGAGCACGAGGTGGTCCCTTACCTGAGGAAGAAATTCGGTCTGTCGGAGGTCATCATCTCCCGCGTACTCAAGGTTGCGGACATAGGAGAAAGCAGCGTAGACGACCGTATCGGCCACTTGATTGCCAACTCCAGCAATCCAACCGTGGGCGTTCTGGCCCATCCAGGACAGGTAGACGTGCGCATTACGGCCAAAGCGCCAGACTTGGCAGCGGCCAACTCTCTCATCGATCCCGTGGAAGCGGAAGTACGAGGTCTGCTCGGCGAGCACATCTTTGCCACCGACGACCAGACGATGGAAGATGTGGTCGGCAAATTACTTCGACAAAAGGGCTTGACCATAGCCGTCTTCGAAAATCTCACGGGTGGTATGGTTACTGAGCGACTCCAGCAGGCCAGCCGGGAAAAGCTAGCGGAGGGCATTATCGGTAACGGGATAGCGTCGATGCGACGCATCCTTAGCTCAGGCGGTGAAGGTGCAGGCCAAGTAGACCGGCTACTGCAAGACCCAGCCGCCCTTACTGATAGGTTAGCCCAGCGCATACGGAGCGTTTGCGAGGCGGACCTGGGACTGGCAATAAACGTGGTACCTCAAGACGGGCGGAAAACGGAGAACCTGAGCTCCGGAGAAACTTATATATCCGTGGCCGGGCCGGACTATCTTCGTAACAGGGTCTACAGCTATGGCGGTCAGGGACGACCCGACCGAATGCGCATCACCTTAAACGCTATGGATTTGGTGCGTAGAACTGTGGATGTATAGCAAAATCCTTTGCATAATTGCGTGGACGGCACGGAGTTAAACGTGAGTTCGCGTAAAGTAAAGATGGACATCATGAAACCTGAAATGGAGGCCTGACTTGTCGACTGAAACCCAAGCCGGTTGGCGATTGATCGTAGCGCGTATCTACGCAAGCGGAATTGTGTTGTCGGCACTGATAATCATTGTACAGGGAATCACGTTCGGTGGATTCTATTCTGGAAGAGGGAATTTGTTGCAGGTACACGAGTACCTAGGCACTATCTCCGGGTTCGTTGTGCTTTTCATCCTGGCCACCTTAGGGTTCTTGGCCAAGTTCCCCAAGGCATGGAGGATTGGATGGCTGACCCTTGCTCTGGGAATACTTTGGAACGTCCAGGCCCACGTATTCGGATATGGGATAGAAGATGAACGCACCCTAGAGATGGTCCACATTCCTGTGGCGTTCTTAATATTCGGCCTTGCCCTGTTCCTAGCGGCAAAGACATACAATGTCTTGATCAAACGCAAGCAATAAGACCTCAGCGGTCTCTACGCACTCTGCGGTGAGTTTCAATGTAGTTCCTAGGGCCCGCTTTCACTCTGACCATAGATGCCTGTATCGGGATGGAACTGGTACCACCCGAACCAGTAAGACATGTGGCTGGGCAGCCGCTTGAGGCGCTCTGCCTCCCCTTCAACCTGAACCAGAGCCTCTTCTTCCAGCCTCCATTGGCGATTCTGCTCGTCGGTCAGAATAATTGCCCCTTCCTGATCCTCTGCGCCCTCAGCCATGAAAAACTCGTGGGTACCTCGCTCATACACTCTGGCCCCGTTGAACCCAGCCTCAGTGACCACCACCAGGTTACTGCCCCCCAAGAAGTCGTTTATGACAGGCTCCTTGATCAAGACCGCTAATGGATAAGCTTTGGACTGGTCGTTTACTTCGACTCCCAGCACTTGCTCTTTAGTGAGAAGCTCATCGCTTTGCAGCCACACGGGAAACAACTCGTATGGGCTGTGGCGATAGTCGAAATAGGCTGAATCAGGGTCTCCCTCGGGCCAATAGCTTTTAGAGTCGGCCGAGTAAATGCCGGTATAGATGTCAAGGACGGTTGTATCGGGGTGTGCGGCGACCCATTCACTCCAGGTCGTAACCAGCACCGGTATAATATCAAGCTTGAGACCACTGTCGGCCAACCGTCCCACCACAGGGTCGCCCAGGAACTGCCTCCAGAGAGTGTGGGTAGTGCGGTCATACATCAGCTTGTTGCTACGGTAGAGCAAGCCGGAAGTACCGAACTCGAAGACCTCTCCGTCCACCTCTCTGGAATACACGATTCCAGACCCGCAGAGCGTTCAATTGGCTAAGACTATTGGAACGCCCCCGAGCACGTCGTTGGCCATCTCGTGAGGATTCAGGATGCGCAGCGGATATGCCCGATGTTTCCCATTAACAGAGACTCCGAAGACCCGGTCCGTGGGCAAGAGATAGGTAGCTTCTGTCGCCGTAAGTGTTGGAGAATTACGAAGGTCCGGTATTCCGTCTTTGGCCACGCCTCCCCACACTATCTCCTCTATTCGAATGCGGCTCTTGATCCCGTCATAGAAGAATACTCCCATGTTGTAGTCTATCAGGGAGAGCACCCGCCCCTTCCAGGCGGCGTACCCGTCTGGCGCCTCGATCTCAGGATGATTGCCCAACCACTCAACCCACCAGCTCCAGCTATGGGGGTTCCTGTTCTCCTCAGTGTCACCCTCTAATTCAACAAGGAGCTCCGTGAGAGCTGATCTGGTCCAAGCGCCAACAAAGGGCTGGAAGGACAGGTCCAGAAGGTCTAAAAGCACCGGAACAAAAGCGCTGTTGCCCGATGATCCGATCACCGGTATGAGTCTCAGTGTGTCGACACCCAGAAGACCCTCCATGAGCTTAGTGGCGTTTTGCCGCAACCGCTGAGCTTCAGCCGTCGCGTCAGGAGTTCGAGTTGGCCGAAGTGAGGGCGGAGCCGTGGGTTCGGGAGTTGGACTAAGCGTAAGTGAAGGAGGAGACTCGGTCGGAGGAGCGACCGTGGGGATAACATTTAATCGTGAGGGAGAGGCAGATACCGTCGGCTCGGATGTAGGACTCGACGTAGGAGTTGCCAGGTTGCCATCTGAAGAGCAAGCCGTTAATAGCAGTCCCAGGGAAATTGCCACTGCGAAAGGCAGAGGTAGAACTCGCCTTTTTTCACTGCTTCTCTTATCGACCAGCGTAGCGCTCACGTCTTCTCCTGGATACGGTACTCAGTTGGAACTACGCTCGGATACGTGTTCTGGTTTGATGCGGTGCGCGGCTTGATGATTCAGCGCGGATATTTGGAGGATGGGGACTAGTAATGGTAGGCCTTTAGAAATGGTATCCCAGGCTCACTTCGGCTCCAGGCTCTGATGGGACTCAGATTCGGACCTTATCCTTGTCCAGTCATAGAGCATAGGGATAAGGCGCACCTCGGACCAGATTGGCAACTGATCCGTATAGTGAGGACTGCCCGGATGTCCGGAAACGCCCAGAGGAACGACCCAGGCGGAGTTGCTCCAGTCTCCGAGGTCGAACACGTAGCGGGCCACCGATGTACTGGACACCACGTAGGGCGCCGAAAGCGAATACGCTGCCGCCTGTGGGGTCTCTCCGTCACCTCCCATAGGCACCGGTGGCGGGTCCAACACCCCGGCAAGATGAGGGAACGACGGAGAGAGGGTATGCTTGGGCAGAGTGTGGTGGACCCTTCCCCAGCGCCAGCTTTCCATATCGTCTCCCAAATTTCGGCGCAGGCTCGCAACGGCCGAGGAGAATGCTTCAGTCATCATGGAGCTCCAGTCGGCCCCCGATGGCAACAGCGAGCGGTCATCTTCCTGAATCATAATGTGGAGTCGGGCGCGCAAGGTGTTTACCATCCGTGACGGCCCGGCCTGCTCTAGAGCCTCCTTCGCCAGGCCGTTCAGAACGTGATCCAACACCTTGCTCAGAAGATTATCGTAAAACGCGCTATAAATGGTCGGCTCAATCTTGTCCCGACCCATAAAACCGTTCCATTGTTGGAGCTCGTGCAGAGCCCTTTTCGAGTGGTCATCCGCTGCTTGTACTTTCGAGAGGAGTGGGACCAGGGACTTGGCCGGGATGGACACCATCTCGGCGTGGATGGACGCCATATCCTTGACGTCGGCCTTACCGTCCAGCTCAGACAGCCTGTCCGTAATTCTTCTGGCCCGGAACTCAGGGGCGTATTGGAATGCGATGAAATGAGGGTACTCCTCGCCGGTGACCCGATTATTGGCCGTCACGATGTAGCCCGTCTCTGGATTATGTTCCCTGGGCATCTCTTCAAAAGGGATGATCCCCTGCCACTCGTGCTCTCCGCTCCATCCGGGCACCGGGACCCAGGCGTTGGTCCTGGAGCGCACCGGCACCAGGCCCCTCGTAAGATAGCCGATGTTGCCGTGAACGTCGGCAAAGACGAAGTTGTTCACCGGGTCCACCCAAGACCGCATAGACTCGTCAAGCTCATCGGTGGACTTGGTTCTGAGCATATTCAACAGGGCATCGGCGGACTTTATAGGCGCTGAAGTCGCAGTATATTTGAAGGCGATGCCGTAACCTTCGGAAGGGTCGCCTACCACGATGGGGCCATGCTGCGTGACGGTTACATCCAATTCGAGCGAGCTACCACCTCGTACCTCTATAGTCTCATGGTGTACCTCAGCTTCTAGCCATGTGCCCTTGAACTCGTAGAGTCCTGGGTCTGAGCCGTTGAAACGTTCGATGAAAAGGTCTTGATAGTCGGCATTCGTATGGGTAACGCACCAGGCGACGGAATCATTGTGCCCGAAATGAGGGAAGCCTGGCACACCTGGAAAAGATAGCCCGACGACATCGAACTCGGGACAGGTGAGATGGTTTTGATAGTAGACGTTGGGTACCTCCAGCCCCCGGTGAGGGTCGCCGGCGACCAATGGCTTTCCAGAGGATGTACGACTACCGGCCAATGCCCAGCTGTTACTTCCTTGGGCAGGCTCGCTGAGCCATTTGATGTCCTGTTCAACTCTAGCCAGCTCGTTTAAACCATTCTCTATAGGTCCGAAGAATTCGGCGCCTGGAGGCAGGATCAATAGATGGCCCTTCGGATAGCCGGGAAAGAGCCGAGCAGTGCGTTCCACCCCTAGATGATTGACCATGCGCGCCCGCCAAAGCTTGGCCTCGAATACCCCCATGAGAATGTGGCGGACCTTGAAAACTGCGAGGCTGTGCCACGGCTCCCAGAGCTCCGGTTCCGCTCCCACGATGCGATACTCGATGGGTAAGGTTTTGCTCGTCTCGATAAAGGCATTGACCCCCAATGCGTAGGCATCCAGCATGGTACGAGTGGCATCTTCCAAAACATCGTAATCCGCGCGTGCGCTGGCCTCCAGCCTGAATCGGCGCATTAGCCGGTCCTGCTCAAGGCCGGGAGTACCGGCCAGCTCGGCCCAACGCCCGCTGGCTCTGCGACGGTCATACTCCATGTGCCAGAGACGGTCCTGGGCAGTCACGAACCCCTGGGCAAAGAAGGCGTCGGAGATAGATTGGGCTTTCACGTGAGGAATGCCGTAGGAATCACGGTAGATCTCTACAAGTGCTCCCAGCCCCTTCAGGATCACCGTCCCAGATGTATCTGGCAGGGCCGCGTTTAGCTCCTCATGAGTGAGAGTTCTCGTGTCCATGCGGTCCCTCCTATGGACTCCATCCGTTAACAACGCATTCTACGGCCCCGTGCCGCTGAAGTCTAACATATGATAGACGATCAGGCTCTCCAAAGCTTCTGATCTGAACGTCAGCGTATTTCGACTGTCATTGTGAGGGGGAGAGCCCCGAAACAATCTCCGAGAACGGAAAGGATTGCTTCGCTTCGCTCGCAATGACCACATGCGAGAAATGAAAGACCCTTATGTGAACGTCCCCACACATTTGAGTGCCCACAAAACGCTGTATACTGTACGCCAAGGATATGGGATCATTTCAGATTATCGAGCATACGGGAGAGATCGGCGTGCTGGGCCGAGGGCAAACCGTTGCCCAAGCCTTCAGCCAAGCCGCGAAGGCCATGTTCTCATTCATGGTAGAACTGGACTCTGTTCAGGAGATCGAGTCGCGAAAGGTCGAAGCCGAAGCAAACAACATAGAATCGCTGCTGGTAGCTTGGTTGAATGAGCTCATATATCTGTTCGATGTGGAAGGATTAGTATTCAGGCGATTTCAGATTGACAAGATAGACGATACCCACCTCAGCGCCCTCTGCTATGGTGAACCACTAGACATGGAGCGGCATGGATTCAACATCAGTCCAAAAGCCGCGACCTATCACCTTCTGGAGGTCAAAGAGGAGGCAGGCGCCTGGAGCGCTCAGCTAATACTGGACATATAAGAGGAAGGGGTAACGATAATGGTGTCCCGCTGGCAAGATGTCTTGAAGAAAATCGACGATTATCGCTGGGAGATTCCTTCAGACTATAAGAAGGGTATGCTCGTTCCGGGGATCGTGTATGCCGACGACGCGATGATCCAGAAAATAATGAGCGATCAAGCGCTGGAGCAGGTAGCTAACGTCGCGTTCCTACCCGGCATCGTATATGCTTCCCTGGCCATGCCCGACGTCCATTGGGGATATGGCTTTCCGGTCGGCGGGGTCGCCGCAACAAAGGTCGACGGCGGGGTGATCTCCCCCGGTGGAGTCGGATTTGACATCAACTGCGGTGTGAGACTCCTGCGCACCGACCTGACAGAGGCGGAGGTTAAGCCTCGTCTCGTGAAGCTTGTGGAGGCTCTATATCGTAATGTCCCCACGGGAGTAGGGTCTAAGGGCATGGTTCCCGTAACACAGAGCCGTGACCTTGAGGAGGTCATGACCAAAGGGGCCCTCTGGTCTGTAGAACATGGCTATGGAGACATGGAGGATATCCTGGCAACGGAGGAAGGTGGAGCGATTGCCGGCGCGGACCCGGAAGCCGTAGGACAGAAAGCTCGGGAGCGAGGCACCCCCCAGTTGGGAACATTGGGCTCCGGCAATCACTTTCTGGAGGTCGAGGTAGTGGACGAGATCTTCGACGCCACCTCGGCTAAAATCCTGGGGATCGACCAGGTGGGCCAGGTGACGGTGATGATGCACTGCGGCTCCCGCGGCTTCGGACACCAGATATGCACAGACTATCTGAAGAAGGTGGAAGCGGCGTCTAAGGAGTACGAAATCACTCTCCCCGACAGACAACTCGCCTCCGTGCCCATCGACTCTCCCGAAGGAACAGGATATCTAGGGGCCATGCGCTGCGCAGCCAACTTCGCCTGGGCCAACCGCCAGTGCATCACCCACTGGACACGGGAGTCTTTCCAACAGGTCTTCGACAAAAGCTGGGGAGAGATGGGCATAAGGCAGGTTTACGACGTGGCTCATAACATCGCCAAGATTGAGCGTCACAATGTCGAAGGGATCGAGACGGACCTGTGCATTCATAGAAAGGGTGCTACCAGGTCATTTGCGGCGGGCAGCGATGACATACCAGACAAGTACAAGGACATCGGCCAGCCTGTGCTCATACCTGGAGACATGGGGCGATACTCCTTCATCGCAATAGGCGCTCCAAAGGCCAACGAAGGCACCTTCGGCTCCACTTGTCACGGTGCTGGACGTGCCGAGAGCCGTGGGGGCGCAAAGCGATTGCTGAAGGGGCGCGATATCCAACAGGAACTGCAGGACCAGGGCATAGTCGTCAGGTCCCACGGTGGGAAGGCGTCTCTCGCTGAAGAAGCCTCAATAGCATACAAAGACGTGGCAGAGGTGGTGGAGGTGTGTCACAATGCGGGGCTATGCAAGAAGGTGGCCCGTGTCCGGCCTTTGGGAGTGATTAAGGGCTAGCGGTAGCCCGGTCTGACGATAACCAGGACAGTAGCAAAGCGGTGTCTAAGATGTTTCGTCACCGGTGGAAATCTCATTCGCTGGCGTGCTGACCGTGTCCTCTATGTCAGGCAATAGGCTCCTACCGGGGTCTTCCAGGAATTGGAACAGGTTAGATTCGGAAGACAATATTACGGTGCTGTTGGTGGACAGGAACTTCCTGTAGGCCTCCAAGCTTCTCTGGAAGGCGAAGAACTCCGGGTCTTGCTCCAGCGCATCGGCGAAGATCTCGATGGCTCTGGCTTCCCCTTCTCCCCTCGTAAGGTTGGCCTGCTTCTGGGCATCGGCTAGGAGAATGGTCCGGTCTCTCTCCGCTGCAGCCCTAATCTTGGCATCCTCCTCAGCTCCCAGGGCCCGCGTCTCTCTGGAGATGCGGTCTCGTTCTGCCCGCATCCTGGCGAAGATGTTCGGTAGCGCATCCTCAGGAAACTCGGCCCGTTTTATGCGTATGTCCAATATCTCAACCCCAAAGTCCTCCCCTTGGGGCCCCACTTCAGAGTTGGCAGCGGTAAGCACCTTGTCCAATATCTCCTGACGGGAGTTGGTGGCGGTAACCACAGTATCTCCCTCGAGTGACTCCTCTATCTTCCCCCGATAATCTCTTGCCTAGTCCTTCTCGCTACCTCCTCCTTGAGGTTCGACGTCACTATGCTTCCTATTCGGTCCTCAGCCCCTCCCAGCGTCCTTAGCTTCTCAAAGAATTTCCTCACGTCGTCCCTGTTTGGCTTAATACGATAGCGAGTGTAAGAGTCGATAACCAGATTTTGCTTTTCAATGTCGTTCAGCGTAGTAGGTCGGGTATCTATCCTGAGGACCCGCCTATCGAACCTGTTGACCGAGTCTATAAAAGGGGCCTTTATCTTTAAGCCTGAGCTCGTGTGGACATCTCGAACATCACCGAACCTGGTAACTACGACCATCTGGGTCTCGTCCACAGTGTAAAGGGTCTGGGGACCAAAGATGCCCAGCAAGATTACTATCACTAAAACGATTATTCCAGTTCTCATATTGACTCTTTCAGATCTTGTTAGCCACCCTAAGGGGTGGGGGGAGGTTGTGTGGTAGTGGGAGACAGGCTAGGCACTGGCACTATCGGACCTCCCGCGTTGAGAATAATTGCTCCCTCCGCGCCGGGGGAAACCACGAATTTGGAGATTCCTGGAAGTATGTCTTCCATAGCCTCGAGATAAATCCTCTGGCGGGTCACGTCCTTGGATTTTTCATACTCGCGCAAGATGGAAAGGAATCGCCCAGCCTCACCTTCGGCTCTGGCGATGCTCTCTCGCCTAAAGGCCTCTGCACTTTGTATGATCTTTTCTGCTTCACCACGGGCCCTGGGGATGATGTCCCGCTTAAAGGCCTCAGCCTGGTTTATGACGGTCTCTTGGTCCTGCCTGGCGCGGTTCACGTCCTGAAAAGCAGCCCTTACCTCTTCCGGCGCTTTCACCTCCTGAAGCAACACCGCTGTTATCTCTATCCCCGCACCGGCGCTACCCGGTGGACCGTAGCTGTCAAGAATAGATTGAAGCAGGACTAGGGTATCTTCTTGTACCTGGGTCTTGTTTTCCGTGAGGACATCATCGATAGTCCTCTGTCCTACTACCAAACGCAGGGCTGCCTCGGTCGCATCCTTTAGGGTGCGCCCCTCGGGCGAGCCTGGCTCGATATTCCGAGTCCCCGGAGGAATCTGCTCCCCTGGGTCAGACACGTTGAAGAGGAAAGCCTCCAGGTCTTTGATACGATACTGGACCACCAAGGGAACGTCCACTATATTCAGGTCTCCGGCGATCATCTGGGCCTCTTGAAGGAGGACTCCGGAAGAAACGCCGCCCTCATCGCTGAAACCCAGCTTCATCTCACGGATCTCTTCTATGGACACTACGTTTTTGGTGCCGATTGGGGCCGGCCAGTACCAGTGGAGCCCCGTCCCGGCGGTCTCGCAGCATTTGCCGAATGTGCGTAGCTTAGCTTCCTCACCTGGGCTCACCTGATAAATCCCTGTAGCGAGCCACAGGATAATGGACAGTCCCAAGATGCCGAAAGTTAAATAAGTGACGACGTTGCCGCCGCCGCTGCCACCTCCGCCAAATCGCCCCGTAAATTTGCTGAATGCAGTCCCGATATTTCTCAGGATCTGCTCCAGATCTATCTCAGGCTCGCCTCTGGGTCTCTGATTCATTGTGGGTTCTACTCACCTACAGCTGATTATCCCGCAGAAGAGGTATCTAGTTTCTATACAAACTCTGGCTACAGCCTCGATTCTATCACGAATGCATCGAGAAAATATACTGCTTTGCGTAGCATTATTCACAATACAATGAGAACCGGGAGAACCGGATACCCATCTTTGACCTTTGAATAAATGTCCTGGATAATGAGTATGGTTAATTATGGTCAAATTCCACAGGATACCGGAGAGACGCAATGACTCAGTCTAAGCCTAAGACTAAATTCACTTACAACGACTATAGGACGGCCCCAGAGGACAAAAGGTACGAGCTTCTTGAAGGAGAGCTAATAGTGGTCCCATCGCCAACTACATATCACCAGCGGATTTCAATAAATCTCTTGGTCAGACTGGACAGTTGGGTAACTTCAGAGAAGACCGGAGAGGTTTTCTGTGCTCCCTACGATGTAGTGCTCTCTGACCACGACGTGTTGCAGCCGGACCTTCTGTACGTCTCCAATCAGCGGTCCTATATCATAACAGCCGATAACATCCAGGGTGGACCGGACCTCGTCGTGGAAATTCTCTCCCCATCAACCGCCGACAGAGACCTGGGCTATAAGCGGACCCTTTACGCTCGTCATGGTGTCGATGAATACTGGGTTGTGGACCCAGATGGGAACACTATCGAAGTGTTCAGATTAACCAACGGAGAATTCGTACGACACGGGCTTTATGTGGGAGACCAGGAGCTTGAGTCGCCCTCACTAACAGGTCTAAACATTCGCCTAGGGGAGGTCTTCTAATGACTGATCACGGTCTGTCGATCAAACCTGGTCAGGGCATGACCCGTGTCCAGGTTAGCTGCATGCACCAGAGCGGGTTGCTCTATGTGGTACCGGCCGAGAAGAGCTGGGTCTGCTCCGAAGAGCACATGCCAGCCCACGCCATTGCTGGGTTCTTGACAGACCTAACGAACCTTAAGGACAGCAAAGTCAAGGAACTGATGCAACGTTGGGGAATTTACTTCCGTCAACTCCCGCTAGAGGAAGAAGTTCCGTAGACCGAATTCAGAGATTACAGCAAGTTCGGGATTGGTTAGCGGTCGGGGTTGGATTCACTGGACGAAACCAGCAAGTTCTAAGACAAGCTTTACACAGGCGCAGCTGGGGACTCAACACAACGCGATTACGAGAATACTAGGGATACTCTGAACAAGTCTGGGCATAGTAGCATAGAGAATAGCACTGTGTTCGGGGAGATAATTGATGGACCAGCCAACATTTGCGGACTTGGAATACGAGAGGAAGAAGCGCAAGACCCGCCGGGAGATATTCCTGGAGCGCATGGATGCTCTGATCCCGTGGGAACAGATGGAAGAGCGCATCCGTCCGTTCTATCCCAAGGCGGGCCGAGGCCGTCGACCATATGAGTTGTCGGCGATGGTGCGGATACACTGCGTGCAGTTGTTCTACAACTTGAGCGATCCTGGTATGGAGGACATGCTCTACGAGGTCGAGTCGGTGAGACGGTTCGTAGGGTTGAAGCTGTCGGGCCCGCTGCCGGACGAGACGACGATTCTGAACTTCCGCCATCTGCTGGAAGAGCATGAGTTGGGGCAGAGTCTGTTCGAGGAGATCAACCGTCATCTGGAGTCCCAGGGACTGCGGCTTCGGGAGGGGACGATCGTGGACGCGAGCATCATAGAGGCGCCGTCATCGACGAAGAATCGTGCGGGTGAGCGAGACCCTGAGATGCACCAGACGAAGAAGGGGAACGAGTGGCGCTTCGGGATGAAAGTACACGTAGGCGCTGACGCTGAGACCGGAGTGGTACACAGCATGACTACGACGCCAGCTAACGTGCATGATGTGACAGAAGCGCACCGATTGCTGCACGGTGGAGAGAAACGAGTGTGGGGGGATGCGGGGTATCAGGGAGTGGACAAGCGGTTGGAGAATCGAGAGTTGGATGTGGAGTGGCGAGTGGCGATGAGGCCCGGCCGGCGACGGCACCTGGAGCCTGGCAGCTACGAGGCGTTGGCGGAGAAGCGCAAAGCGTCGGTCAGAGCGAAAGTGGAGCATCCGTTCCTGTACGTGAAGCGGCGCTTTGGCTATGCCAAGGTGCGCTACCGAGGGTTGGCTAAGAACGCGCAACGGCTGGCATTGCTACTGGGGCTGGCCAACTTGATGACGGCAGAGCGCCGTCTGGCGACATGAGAGGGGCGCAGTGCGCAAATCACGGCCGGGGAGCCGCGATGGCTCCGAAAAGCCGCTTCGAGGCCACAACAGACACGGTCTGAACGCCTCAACCACGACCTGGAACGTCACAAAGATGCCTGAACGTCTCCAAAGAACGGAACCACTCTGCCCATCCACGCTTGCGCCGAGTTGTTCAGAGGTTCCCTAGCTGTTGCCGTCGTTTATACCGGGGGGCCGTGCGTCAAGTTGACTCGGCATAGTCGGGCTAGGCACCGTGGTGCCAGGTTTTGGCATCGGGCTGCTGGCAGGCGGCATGAAAGGTGAGGGTTGTGGTTCTGGCCTCACGGCTTCTTCAGTCGATGGGCCACCGAATAGACGTTTCAGTGCATCACCCTCAACCGACTCATTCTGAATAAGATAGGTGGCGACTTCCTCTAGTTTCTCTTTATGGGTGCTCAGCAGTTCCTGGGCTCTGTTGTACGCATGACTGATAAGAGCCTGCACTTCCCGGTCTATCTCCTCGGCCACCTGATCGCTATAGTCCCGCTCTTCATGAATTTCTCGCCCTAGGAAGACCAACTCTTCCCGCCGGCCAAAGGTCCGAGGTCCCAGGTTCTCGCTCATGCCATACTGCTTGACCATGCGCAGCGAGATCTTCGTAGCAGTCTCTAGGTCGTTGCTGGCGCCGGTGGTTATTTCAGTGAATATCAGTTCCTCTGCAACACGCCCTCCGAGGGCCGTGGCCAGCATGTCTTGAAATTGGTTCTTGGTCCACAAGTAACGGTCTTCCTCAGGGAGGAGTCGGGTGTAACCGCCCATTCCGCCTCGGGCCACGATCGATATCTTGTGCACAGGATCGGCGTGAGGCAATTCCCAGGCCACCAGCGCATGCCCAGCCTCATGATAGGCTGTCATGTCCTTCTCCCTGGGGCTGATGACGCGGCCTTTACGCTCAGGGCCTGCTATAACCCTATCCACTGACTCCTCGAACTCCCACATGCCGATAACCTTCTTGCCCCCCCGTGCTGATAGCAGTGCGGCCTCGTTAACCAGATTGGCGAGATCGGCACCGCTAAAACCAGGCGTCAGTTTGGCCAAGGTTTCTAGTCTGATATCCGGGGCGAGAGGCTTGCCACTGGAGTGAACTTTCAGTATGGCAGTCCTTCCGTTCACGTCTGGAAGGTCGAGCACTACCCTACGATCGAACCTGCCCGGACGAAGCAACGCCGGGTCGAGAATGTCAGGACGGTTTGTTGCAGCGATGATTATTATATTTGTATTGGTATCAAATCCATCCATCTCAACCAATATTTGGTTGAGTGTCTGCTCTCGCTCGTCGTGGCCGCCTCCCAGTCCCGCACCTCTATGACGGCCTACCGCATCGATCTCGTCCACGAACACAATGCAGGGTGCATTGCGTTTGGCCTGATCGAACAGGTCCCTCACACGGGCGGCTCCCACTCCCACAAACATTTCCACGAACTCGCTGCCGCTGATGGAGAAAAAGGGAACTCCAGCTTCACCGGCCACCGCCCTGGCTAGCAGGGTCTTGCCTGTTCCTGGCTGCCCGACCAGCAACACGCCTTTCGGTATACGGGCTCCAAGCGCCAAAAACCGCTCCGGGAACTTCAGGAACTCTACTACCTCTTGTAGCTCTGTTTTGGCCTCCTCAACCCCGGCCACATCGGAGAAGGTGACTGAAGGCCGGTTGACCACAAAGAGCCGCGCCCGGCTTCTCCCAAAACTCAAAGTCTGATTGTTACTACCCTGGGCCTGGCGCATCATAAAGAGGATCAGGCCACCAAAGAAAATGAGGGGCAGGAAGGTCATCAAGATACCCAGAATGCTTCCCAGACCACCACTGCCCTTGAACTCGATATTTACCCCACCGGGACCCGTCTCAACTCCGGCGTCTTGGAGGACTTTATAAATGTCGGTGTTTTCACCGATCCGGCTGTTGAACTTGTCTCCGTCTATTCTGGTTACGATGAGCTTCTCGCGTTTGACCTCGATCTGCTGGACCTGGCCGTCCTGAGCCCACTGGAGCACGTCAGTAAATGGCCGTTCTTCAGTCCCGCCGAAGCCACCTCGCAGCATCGTGAAGAAGATGGCGACCACTGCCACGATTATGAGCAGATATATAAAGCTGTTCCTCATCCGCATACTGTTTCCTGTCTCTAGCGCAAATTCAGCTTGGCTCCGAGGGCGAGGAAAGAGCCCTACTTTTATATTAAGCTACACGGAGTAAAAAAGCAAAGCCTTTCTGAAGTGGAAATACACCTCAATTGAGATTATCTAACTCCATTAACTACCCTACCATTAACAAATAGTTTACATATCAGCAACATGACTGTAACACCAGTTTTGTATAAAGTGATGCGGAACTACCACCAAAGCTCAAGATAGGAGGTCGATGCAGAAATATGGATACTGGACATACTGCGTGGGTTCTGGCCTCTTCGGCTCTGGTGTTGCTCATGGTTCCAGGCCTGGCCCTGTTCTACGGAGGTCTGGTCCGTAGCAAAAACGTGGGCGCAACCATAATGCACAGTTTCATGGCCATAGGCCTCGGGGGAGTGGTGTGGGTCACATGGGGTTACAGCCTTGCCTTTGGGCCTGACCTGGGCGGATTCATCGGTAATCTACAATGGGGAGGCCTCAAAAACGTCAGCGCATCGGACGCAGGCCCTTATTCGGACGCGATTCCTCACCAGGCCTTTATGGTCTTTCAGGGGATGTTCGCCATCATCACCCCCGCCCTTGTAGCGGGCGCATTCGCGGAGAGGATGAAGTTCATGTCTTTCGTCATCTTCATCGTTCTCTGGGTAACAATAGTCTACGTGCCTGTGGCCCACTGGGTGTGGGGTCAAGGGGGATGGCTTCAGGACCTGGGTGATGGAAGACTCCTTGACTTCGCGGGCGGGACCGTTGTCCATGTCAACTCAGGGTTCGCCGCCCTGGCGGCCGCTCTGATCGTCGGCAAACGCCTAGGCCTTGGCTCGGAGCCCATGATACCCCACAATGTCCCATTCATAGTCTTGGGCGCAGGCTTACTCTGGTTCGGCTGGTTCGGGTTCAACGGAGGGAGTGCACTGGCCGCCGATGGAGTAGCGGTCAACGCCTTCGTGGCCACCAATACCTCAGCCGCAGCAGGAATGCTGTCATGGGTAACGATGTCCTGGGTCTTTGGCCGGAAGCCCAGCATAGTCGGTGCTGCTACAGGAGCAGTTGCTGGTCTGGCAGCGGTCACCCCTGCTTCAGGATTCGTGGGGCCCATGCCTGCCTTGATCATTGGCGTAGTTGCAGGGATCATCTGCTACGGTGCCGTTAACCTTCTGAACAAGTTCACTGTGGACGACTCCCTGGATGTCTGGGGTGTTCACGGAATCGGCAGCATGTGGGGAGTGTTAGCCACAGGTCTATTTATCGGTATAGGGTTCGGAGCCCTGGATGCCGGAGTGAGCCGCGGTGAGCAAGTCCTTTATCAGCTAATAGGTATCGGTGCTACTATGGGCTGGGCTTTCGTTACTACTTCCGCGATTCTGCTGGCCATTAAGTTCACCATCGGTTTACGGGTATCGGAACAAGAGGAGCAGGCCGGGCTAGACATCTCCCAGCATGCCGAAGAAGCCTATTCCGGAGGAACAGACGGAGGAATCTGAGGTCTGAATACCTGTCCTGGAGAGTATATTGTCCTCTCCTGAATCTGAGCAACAATGGCTATTATAGAAATACACGACGAGGCCAAGGAGTTTGTTCTAAGGACCGCTAGGGAGAATGACGTAAAGTTCATTCGCCTGTGGCTCTCGGATATACTGGGGAACCTAAAGGGATTTGCCATTACGGTGGAGGAGTTGGAGGATGCCCTAGAGCGAGGAGTGGGCTTCGACGGCTCAGCTATAGAGGGTTTCGCACGTATCGAAGAGAGCGATATGGTGGCCAAGCCGGATCCGACTACCTTCCGCATACTGCCATGGCGTCCCCATCAGAACTCTGTAGCGAGAATGTTCTGCGACATAAGCACACCAGACGGCGAGCTCTTTGAAGGTGACCCGCGCTACGTATTACGGCGCAACGTTCAACGGGCAGCGGACATGGGATTCAGCTACTATGTGGGCCCGGAGTTGGAGTACTTTTACTTAGCGAGCTCAGATAATCTCCAACTCCTCGATCAGGGCGGCTACTTCGATCAGCTCCCCATGGAACACGCCAGCGACCTCAGACGAGAAACGGTATTGACCCTGGCTGAGATGGGAATTGCGGTCAAATACTCACATCACGAGAGTGCCCCAAGTCAGCAAGAGATTGACTTACAATACACCGACGCTATTACCATGGCCGACAACGTAATGACCAGTAAGCTGGTTATTCAAAGAGGTAGCGTCGAAACACAAAATATATGCCACGTTCATGCCCAAGCCGATCTACGGAATTAACGGCTCGGGTATGCACATTCACCAGTCCCTGTTCAGAGGGGACCGAAACGCCTTTTTCAGCTCCACGGACCCTTACAATTTGTCTCAGTTGGGGAGGCACTACGCAGCTGGACTTTTAAAACACGCCCCGGAAATCACCTTGGTTACCAACCAATGGGTGAATTCCTACAAACGGCTGGTGCCGGGCTACTTGGCGCCTATGTACATCTCATGGGCACGGACTAACCGTTCTGACTTGATCCGCGTGCCTAGCTACAGGACTGGACGAGAAGAATCGGTGCGCCTCGAGTATCGAGCACCGGACCCGGCTTGCAATCCGTACCTCGCGTTCAGCGTAATGTTGGCGGCAGGGCTCAAGGGCATAGAGCAAGAGTACCCGGTATCCCCACCCGTGGAAGAGGACGTCTTCGAGATGGGAGACGAAGAGCGGAGCCTGAGAGGAATAGGCGCGCTACCTACTAGTCTGCGAGAGGCGATCTTGCTGGCCGAAGGGAGTGCGCTTTTGCGCGAGGCCCTGGGCGAGCACGTGTTTAAGAGCTTTATTGAGAATAAGAAAATAGAGTGGGAGACTTATAGAGCCCAGGTAACCGATTACGAAATACAACGCTACCTTCCCGTACTGTGAACTCGCGGCTAATGTCACTTAGCGACCACTTATCGGACCAGACACGGCACCTAGGAGGAACAGTAACCGATTAATGGGTTTCCGAATGAATGCCCGTTTGGTCCTGGCTACTCGATGCAAAGCATGACCCGCGACTACCTGAGCTATCACTAAACCACGGCATTTCGATTATCCGAGGTAGTAGGAAACCAACGCTCATGGTGAGCTATATCCTGAGCACGGCCGAAGGGTTGTCGAACCATCGCGGCACCCTTCGACAGGCTCAGAGTGAGCGGAAATATCGACCCAGGAAAGACGATCGAAATAATCTGAGCTATCATTAACCAGGTCTAGTCATCAATAAATTTCGATAGTATAATAACTCTTTGATTGTGAAATTATTTTCAATCTAAGCCTCAGATCAGCCGCATTCCACAGGTTGAGAGCTGTTTACAAAAAACGATGGAGTTGGACAAACGGTGACCGTTAGATCATTACCGAATCTCAAAAAACAAGGCCTCTATGATCCGCAGCATGAACACGACTCCTGTGGCGTGGGTGTCGTAGCGAACATTCGAGGTGCAGCATCCCACGACATTGTCCAGAAGGGGATTGAGGTCCTTATAAACCTGGGCCACAGAGGCGCTTGTGGCGCTGACCCCAAGACAGGGGATGGAGCCGGTATCCTTCTCCAGATGCCTCATAAGTTCTTCAAGAAAGAGTGCGTTAACCTGGGCATCGGTCTCCCCTCCCCCGGCGAATATGGAGTTGGTATGGTGTTTCTGCCCCAAGACCCTGGGCAGCGAGATAAATGTCAACGAATATTTGAAGAAATCACAAGAGCGGAAGGGCAGATACCCCTGGGATGGCGAGACGTTCCAGTGGACAATTCAGCCATAGGAGACCGGGCCAGGGAAGTACAGCCATGCATTCGCCAATTATTCGTGGAGCGCGGACCACAGACCAAGGACGAAGCCCATTTGGGTCGCAAGCTTTACGTGATTCGGAAGCGAGTGGAGAAGGCCGTAGCTGAGTCCGGCATACCGGATTCGGACACCTTCTATGTCTCCAGCCTATTTACCAATCGGATCGTGTACAAAGGCTTACTGATGGCAGACCAGATGCGCAACTTCTATCATGATCTGGCCGATCCTGAAATGGCCTCCTCTTTTGTGCTGGTACACTCCCGCTTCAGCACCAACACCTTGGGATCATGGAAGCTAGCCCACCCCTATCGGCTGCTGGCCCATAACGGCGAAATAAACACTCTGCGCGGCAACCTGAACTGGATGGTGGCGCGCCAGGCCATGTTCTCATCGCCATTGTTCGGCGACGATATGCCAAAACTGTTTCCCGTCATAACCCCCAATCAAAGCGACACAGCCTCTATAGATAACGCCCTGGAGCTACTACTGGCGACCGGACGATCCCTGCCCCACTGCCTGATGATGTTGGTGCCAGAGGCCTGGGGCGACCACGTAGAAATGGCACAGGAGAAAAGGGATTTTTACGAATACCACTCAAGCCTGATGGAGGCATGGGACGGCCCCGCGCTCTTGGCGGTCACCGATGGTGTAAGACTAGCGGCGATTTTGGACCGCAACGGCCTTCGTCCCTTCCGTTATTTTGTGACTAAAAACGACCTGCTGGTCATGGCCTCCGAGGTTGGAGTCCTTGACGTACCGCAAGAAGACATCCTGCTCAAGGCCCGTTTGGAGCCTGGACGTATGTTCCTGTTCGACCCCGCCGAAGGCCGGATCATAAACGATGCGGAGATCAAGCAACAGCTATCAAAGCAGCAGCCCTACGGGAAGTGGCTAGCTGACAACGTGGTTACACTGCAACAATTACCAGAACCAGCTACCGTGCACGGCACCGACTACGATACCTTATTGAAACGTCAGCAGACCTTTGGCTATACCCTCGAAGACCTGAACGTGATAATGGAGCCCATGGCGGAGACGGGCGCCGAGGCAGTTGGCTCCATGGGCAACGACGCTGCCTTGGCCGTACTATCGGACAAGCCTCAGCTCGCATTTAGCTACTTCAAGCAACTTTTCGCACAGGTTACCAACCCTCCCTTGGACGCTATCCGTGAGGAACTGGTGACATCAACTGAATCTTTCATTGGCTGTGAGCAGAACCTGTTCGAGGAGACCTCCAAACATTGCCGCCAGCTTAAACTGATAGAGCCGGTGATCACCAATCAAGAGCTAGAGAAGATTCGCAATATCAATGTCGAAGATATGAGATCAATCACCCTGCCCACCCTCTTTCGAGTCGACGAGGGGGATGGTGCGTTGGAGCGTGCCCTTCAGGAGCTGACCAACAAGGCATCCCAAGCTGTCGCTGAAGGGTACAGCATTATCATACTGTCAGACCGAGGGGTAGATGACCACTGTGGACCGATTCCATCACTCCTTGCCGTCTCCGCGGTACACCACCACCTGATACAGGAGGGCTCAAGAACAAAGGTGGGCTTGGTGGTGGAGTCTGGTGAGCCTAGAGAGGTGGCCCACTTCGCCTTGCTCGTCGGGTACGGAGCGGGGGCGGTAAATCCATATCTGGCCTTCGAGACCCTCGACGATCTCGTACGACAACAGGTGCTCCCCTCCGACATAGATGCCAAGGTGGCGGAGAAGAACTTCATCAAGGCCGTTCACAAAGGTGTCGTAAAGGTTATGTCCAAAATGGGGATCTCGACTATACAGAGCTACCGTGGAGCTCAGATATTCGAGGCCGTGGGCCTGTCCCAGGAGCTCGTGGACCGCTACTTTACCTGGACACCATCACGGATGGGCGGCATCGGTATCGATATCATAGAAGAAGAGGCGAGGAGCCGCCACTCCCAGGCCTATCCCGAAAGAGATGTTGCGGCCACCCTTGACCTCGATGCGGGTGGCCTCTACCTGTGGCGCAGGGACGGCGAATACCACATGTATAACCCGGACTCCATAGCCAAGCTGCAGCACGCTGTGCGCTCAGAAAGCTATGACACATACAAAGAGTTCGCCCGCCTGATCGATAACCAAAGCAGAAAACTGGCTACTTTTCGTGGACTGCTGGAGTTCAAGACCCTGGAAGAGCCGATTCCTCTGGATGAGGTCGAGTCGGCTAAGGAGATCATAAAACACTTCGCCACCGGCGCGATATCGTTGGGGTCCATCAGCCGAGAGGCGCATGAGACTCTGGCAATCGCCATGAACCGCATCGGGGCCAGGAGCAACACCGGCGAAGGCGGTGAAGACCACGGTCGATTCAAGCCTGAGCGCAACGGCGACTCTCGTAACAGTGCCATCAAGCAGGTGGCGTCCGGAAGATTCGGTGTCACCAACAATTATCTGATCAGCGCTTCAGACCTCCAGATAAAGATGGCCCAGGGTTCCAAGCCCGGCGAAGGCGGACAGCTCCCAGGATATAAGATTGACGAGTACATCGGTTGGATTAGGAGCTCCACCCCGGGTGTCGAGTTGATCTCTCCTCCACCTCACCACGACATCTATTCAATCGAGGACCTTGCCCAGCTCATATACGACCTGAAGTACACCAATCCCCAGGCCCGTATTCACGTGAAGCTGGTGTCCGAGGTCGGAGTGGGTACGATCGCCGCCGGCGTCTCCAAAGGGCATGGTGACGTAGTCCTTATTAGTGGTGACAGCGGCGGCACCGGAGCATCCCCAGAATCGTCTATCAAACACGCAGGGCTGCCATGGGAGCTGGGCATAGCCGAGACCCAACAGGTATTGGTCATGAACAATCTCAGAGGTCGCATCGTCGTGCAGACCGACGGCCAGCTCAAGACCGGCCGAGACGTAGCCATTGCCTGCTTGCTCGGAGCCGAGGAGTTCGGCTTCTCTAGCGCCCCTCTTATATCCATGGGTTGTATTATGCTACGCAAATGCCACCTCAATACCTGCTCGGTTGGCATCGCTACCCAGGACCCGGAGCTTCGCAAGAAGTTCGAAGGCCAACCCGAGAATGTGATCAATTACTTCTTCTTTGTTGCCGAGCATTTACGCGAGATCATGGCCCAACTGGGTTTCCGCACCATAAACGAAATGGTGGGGCGGGTGGACAAACTGGAGACTCGCAAGGCCATAGATCACTGGAAAGCCACGGGACTAGACTTCACAAACCTACTCCACAAACCTCAGGTGCCTGAATGGGTGGCGACCTATAAGTGCCAGGAGCAAGACCACGGACTCGACAAGGCCCTCGACCATCAGCTCATAAAGCTCGCCCAACACGCTTTGGACACCAAGACCCCCGTTCACGCTGAGTTCCCTATCCGGAACCATCAGCGGACGGTCGGTGCGATGCTTAGCGGTGAGATATCCAAACGCTACGGAGAGGATGGCTTGCCGGACGACACCATAAAGTTCCACTTTACGGGTTCGGCAGGTCAAAGCTTCGGGGCCTTCCTGGCCAGGGGCGTGTCATTGTCTCTGGAGGGAGATTCCAACGACTATTTGGCCAAAGGGCTCTCCGGCGGCAACATAGTGGTCTACCCCCCGAAGAAGTCTACTTTCCTTCCCGAGGAAAATATTATTGTCGGTAATGTGGTCCTCTACGGTGCTACCGCGGGCAAGCTATTCATTCGAGGTGTCGCAGGGGAGAGATTTGCAGTACGAAACAGCGGCGCCCAGGCAGTGGTAGAAGGAGTGGGGGACCACGGATGTGAATACATGACGAAAGGCGTGGTCATTGTGCTGGGCCAGACGGGTCGCAACTTCGCCGCTGGAATGAGTGGCGGGTTCGCTTACGTATTGGATGAAGACGGCAACTTTTCCCGCCGGTGTAATCAGGAAATGGTAGACCTGGAGCCCTTAGTTGAGGATGAGGACCTTACTCTTGTGCACGGTCTGATCGAGGAGCATTTCGAACATACTGGAAGCACCAAAGCTCAAAGGGTGATCCAGAACTGGGACGAGATGGTGCCCAAATTCACGAAGATATCCCCACGTGACTTTCGACGCGTATTGGAAGAGCGTAAAAGACGCAAAGAGCAAGAGTTGGAATTGGCCTCTCATGGGTAAGCCTACCGGTTTTAAAGAATTCAAACGACAGTCCCCGAAGCGTCGTGCCGTTCAGGATAGGATCAATGACTATCAAGAGATCTATCTGGAGTGGCCGGAACAGAGCATTCGTGACCAGGGCGCGCGGTGCATGAACTGCGCCGTGCCCTTCTGCCAGAGCGGCTGCCCCCTGGGAAACATAATCCCCGACTGGAATGACCTTGTATACCGCGGTCGTTGGAAAGAAGCCCTCAACGAGCTTCATTCCACCAACAACTTCCCCGAATTCACCGGCAGAATTTGTCCGGCACCCTGTGAGGTATCCTGTGTCCTTGCTATCAACGAAGACCCTGTAACCATCGAGTATATTGAAAAAGCTATCGCCGACCGAGGCTTCGAAGAGGGCTGGATTAAGGCTGAGCCACCCAAGAAACGTACTGGCAAGAGAGTGGCGGTAGTTGGCTCCGGCCCTGCGGGACTCGCCTGCGCCCAGCAGCTGAACAGGGCCGGTCACCATGTGACCGTGTTCGAGAGAGACCGGTATATAGGCGGCCTGCTCGCTTTAGGCATCCCCGATTTCAAATTAGATAAGGGTGTAGTAAAGCGGCGCATTGATCTGATGGCTGAAGAAGGCATTGAGTTCGTTACCAACGCCCACGTAGGTGTGAATTACCCGGTGTCGGAGCTTGTCAACAGCTTCGACGCCATCTGCCTGGCTGGTGGATCGACCAAGGCCCGTGACCTCGACATTCCGGGACGAGACCTCAAAGGTATCCACTTCGCCATGGAATATCTGCCACAGCAGAACTTCGTCGTCGCCGGAGAGCACGTTGAGCTTGACCAAAGAATTACCGCAGAAGGCAAGCGGGTTATTATTCTGGGTGGTGGCGACACCGGCGCGGACTGCCTGGGCACCGCTCATCGTCAGGGAGCCGAGATAATACACCAGTTCGAGCTATTGCCTGAGCCTCCCCAGACCAGAAACCATAACAACCCATGGCCCCAGTGGTCTTTAATTCTCAGGTCATCGGCCGCCCATGAAGAGGGAGGCATCAGGGATTACAGCCTGCTAACTAAGAGCTTCTCAGGCAGAAACGGTCACGTGGAGAAGCTACATGCCGTTCGGCTGGAGTGGAGTCCCCCCGACAGCAACGGGCGTTCAACCATGAAAGAGGTACCCGGCAGCGAGTTCGAAGTGGAGGCGGACCTGGTCCTATTTGCCCTTGGGTTTTTGCATCCCGAACACGAAGGTATGCTCACGGAGCTAGGAGTAGAGCTGGATGCCCGAGGCAACGTCAAGGTTGACCAGAACAGGATGACCAGCGTACCAAATATCTTTGCTGCTGGAGACATGGCTCGAGGTCAGTCTCTGGTGGTCTGGGCCATAGCAGAGGGTCGAGAGACTGCCCACTACATGGACAAGTGTCTTATGGGATCAACCAGACTGGCTCGCTCCTTTAGATAGCCGAACCCGGTGATTCTGCCTGTCCTCAACGAGAAATCGCATATCCCTCGGCCCGCGTCTAGGACACACCGGCTTGCAACGCTGCCTCGAGAGCTGCATCCAGATTTACCCTAATTACGATCGTTACAGTGGTTTCCTCAAGAGAGTCCTGGATTATCTGTGCACCTTTTACCAGGTCTGGGTTCGCTCCCCCTTCTCTGATATTCATGAGTGCTACCTCAGCTTGTTCGGAGCTCGCGAACTCCAAGACCACGTGTACGATCCCATCTTCACCATCTTTTACAGCACTCATGGCCATGCCGATACAACCCTCGTATTGCCCAAAGAAACTGCAATCGCTGGTAACTCCCATGGCGAATCCCGGAGGAACGGTGGCCAGAGCTTCACCGATTGATACATTCGTCAGGAATCCCGGCTCGGAGCCCTCCATTGTATCTAGAGCACCCTTCACTATATCCATGCTGGACCTCTGGGGAGACAAAGTGAAACCGAAGATGGCAGTATTGTCATCTACGAAGCTCAATGCCACTGTCAGGGTTAGAAAAGGCACCTGTACACCGATTCGGAGGATTTCAAAGGCACCGTAAACCTCGGACTCTACCTCAGAGTCCCGACTCTTGAGTGAGTCCACTAGCCTCTGGCCATCCAACTGCCCGCTCAGTACCCCTAGAGCACGTGACCCTACCTGGGCTAGCACCATGGTATCCACCTGCTCCTGAATCGGGCCTGCGGCGGGACCTAGAACCGCGATAACCCCAATGCGTCCCAGGGTGTCGGTCAGAGTTGAGTCCTGCAAGATGCTAGCTAAGTCTATATACAGAGCTGTGTCGTATTCGGCGGGGACCATTGCCAGAAGGTCCGAGACCGAAGCTAACGCCTCTCCCTGACTACTACTCACCTGGTCTGCGGTACTTGCCATTAAAGTACCAACGGAGACGGCAGTTGGAGTAGGCATCGGTGTAGGTGTCGGGGTGGGAGTGGGTGTTGGTGTTGGAGTGGCAGTTGGTGTCGGCGTGGGAATATCGACGGACGCGGTCCCTTCACAGCCGACCGCGGCGATTAAAAGTGTCATCGCGGCAATTAGCAACACCAGGGGATACGAGCGACTGAATAGATATGTCAGTTTAAATTGAAGGCGCTTGGCCTTGATAGACCTCATCTTTAGATATGACTCCCGGTTTTAGAATAGGGTTATATACTCACAGGTTCAGATCGTCGAATTCTATAGTTGATTCATCACGTAGAATGGTAACGCCGAGAATAGCAAACTATCTCTGGTTTATCAGTTCCTCGATGGTTGCTATCAGACCCTCAGGGTCGTATCCCAGCGCTATCGCCCGGGTCACGTCCTGGTCAGCCCTAGAGTCCTGATTTAAGAGAGTGTAGGCTATCGCCCGATTGGCATAGGCTAAGGCAAGACGAGGGCTCAAAGCTATGGCCTGGCTATAATCATTCACGGCGATTTCAGCGCGGCCCAACTCCTTGTATGCATCTCCCCGACCGAGATAGATCATAGCGCGGTCGAAGTCGCGTATGATGGAATCCGCTGTTCTGTCATCTGCACGAGGACCATCGCCCAGCTCTCCATAAGCAAAACCCTGGTCAATTGACGGCTGTGATAGCCTAGGAGTTAACTTGATAGCTTCGTCATAGTCCTCGATGGCTCGCTGGAACTCCCCCTGGCGAAAGTAGATTTCTCCACGGTTTTCGTATACGTCGGCATCTTCGGGGTCCAGACCTATCGCCGCGCTAAAGTCCTCGATGGCCTTCTCGTCTTCGTTCAAGAGGGCGTAGGCAGCCCCGTGGCTGCGGTAAGCCTCGACAAAATCAGCGTCTATGCTAATCGCCTCGTCGTATTCAGCTATGGCCTCCTCCAGCAAACCCTGTTCCTGCAACTCTACGCCTGCGCTGTAACGCTCCTGGGCCTTATTCGATCCCCCGCAACCGGATAACGCCCAGGCGACGGTAAGTAAGGTCAGGGTCAACAGGAACACCAGTCGTATCGACCTTGCCAGCCTGCCAGGGAGACGAGGACAATCCTGACCCAGTCGTTCGGCTCTCGGCCTAACGTTCATGATGGACGTTCCATGACTAGAATGTTAGCGTCCCAGCAAGCTGGGACGCTTCCTCGATCCGACCGTCAATGATTTTCCCGATCTTTTGGTTGGATGCGATCAGTTCTTTCTCCACCTTTTGGCTCTGGAGCGAAAACTACGAGCTAAGAAGCCTTTAGAAGATTGTAGCAACGTTAGCTAGTAGTTTCAATGAATTAGGTCACAACTAACGTTGTTGACATCCAGAAGCAATGCACTCAAAATGACGCTAGCAACGCACTGAGGAGGAGCTGATATGGACAAGGCGGATATTCCTTTCCTTTCGGCCAGCGAGCTCTCCCGGCTGATTCAAGCTAAAGAGGTGTCGCCGGTTGAGGCTGTGGAAGCCTATCTGGAGCGTATCGATAGGGTGGACGGCAAGCTAAACTCCTATATCACCGTGTGCCGAGATGAAGCGCTTCAGGCAGCGAGGGAAGCCGAGCAACTCATCGCCAGAGGGACTCACCTGGGACCCATGCACGGCATTCCCACATCGGTCAAGGACCAGTTCTACACCAAAGGAATTCGAACCACCGCCGGCTCTAAAATCTTGTGGGACTTTGTGCCCGACGAAGATGCCACAGTGGTGGCAAACCTGAAAGCCGCCGGCGCCATCTTGTTGGGCAAGCTCAACCTGAGCGAGTTCGCCTTGGGAGATAGCTTCTATCACCCTGGAGGCACTCCCCACAACCCTTGGGACCTGGAGCGGAACCCGGGCATATCCAGCAGCGGCTCCGCGGCAGCGACGGGAGCATTCCTCTGCGCCACCTCTCTTGCCGAGGACACCGGAGGCTCCACAAGGATTCCCGCGGCCTGGAGCGGGCAGGTGGGGCTGAGGCCTACCTGGGGCAGGGTGAGCCGCTACGGCGTACTGCCCGCGTGCTGGTCCATGGACACCGTGGGACCCATATCACGAACGGTCGAAGACTGCGCCATCACCTTCCAGGCTATCGCGGGCTACGATCCCAAGGACCAATACACCTGGAATGTGCCTGTTCCCGACTACAGGGCCGCTTTGGATGGCGACGTAAGCAAGCTCCGAATCGGAGTGGTACAGGAGAAAGTCTACACCGATGAGCTACAGCCAGAGGTCAGCCAAGCCATCATTAAAGCCATTAGCGACCTGGGCGAGCTGGGGGCTTCGGTGCAGGATGTCTCCATCCCTCTGATCTCCGACGCGGGCGCTATCTCCAAGTCACTCACGGATATGGAAGGCGCTGCGGTCCACCACGAAGGATTGAAGAAACGGGCCAAAGACTACGACCACAACACCAGGGTGCGCCTCTTGACTGCCATCCTGACGCCGGCCCAACATTATTACAAGGCCCAGAAGCTACGCACCATGCTTCAACAACAGATCCTGGATGCCTTGGAAAAGGTAGACGTGCTGGTGCTTCCAACCTCGCCTGGACCCGCACCCAAGATAGCCGACGGCCCTGGCGTTAAGAGCCAAGAGGAGGCTAATAGTCGTATCGCCGGAGTGAGGAGCTTCACGGGCGCCTTCAACGTAGCCAGCGTGCCAGCCCTTTCGTTACCCTGCGGCTTCACATCAGACAACCTGCCCATTGCGCTTCAGATAGCGGGTAAGCCCTTCGACGAGGCCACGGTTATGAAAGTAGCCCACGCCTACGAGCAGGCCACTTCCTGGCACACGCGGAGGCCGCCTATTTAGGTCACGGGAGAGGTAACATTCTATAATCTAAATGTTATAATGGTAGTTGGAAGATAGTTGTAACTCCTTGGCTGACCTGAAGGCCGAAGGAGGACGAGTGAAAACATATGTGTTTAGAGTCGTGGTCGAGCCCGACGAAGACCGGTGGTCTGCCTACTGCCCGGTCTTGGAAAAATTTGGCGCCGCTACTTGGGGCTACACTGAACAGGAAGCGCTAAAGAACATACATGAAGTAGTGGAGATGATAATCGAAGAGTTGGTTGAGGGAAGAGAGCCGATACCAGAGGAGCCTAGTGAGGAGGTTTTTGTCTCTGCTGAGCCCAGGGTCGCGGTAACCGTCTAACATGCCTATCGACTGGGGCGTTCTTAGGAGTTTAACAGCTCGGGAACTCATCAGCGCCCTTCTCCGTGATGGATTCCAGCTACGGAGGCAAAGAGGTAGCCACCAACACTACCGTCACCCTGATGGAAGAATGGTGACGGTTTCTTTTAATCGGTCCGGAGAAACCTTCCCCATCGGGACTCTCAGAAGAATGATTCGGAATCAGGTAAGCTGGGACGCTGAGGATTTGAAGAGACTGGGCCTACTTAAATGAAGCTTTTCACCGCAGCCCCCGCACCGCCTCAACCACCTTGCTTACCTCATCCTCGGTGTTGAAGAAGTGTAGCGAGACACGGACGCACGACGGGAACTCCACCGAGCGGGCCAGTATTCGGTGCTGGTCCCAGAAGCGGGCCACCACAGTTTTGGGGTCCACCCCGTCAACTGCGAAGGAAACCAGGCCCGACGCACTGTATTCATTCATCGGTGTAAGGACCTTGACTCCAGGAATTTCCTGCAAGGCCTGTTTTAATGACGAGGCCAGAGTCAAATTGCGGCGCTCGATCTCTTCCACACCGATGCCTCGGATAAATCCAATGGCCTCCAGCATTCCTGCACGCAGGGCCGCACTGGCCGAGGTGCCCAGAAACTTGTCCATGGAGCCCGTGTTGGGCTCGAACACGTAGGGGTCGCCTTGGGAGAGGGCGGACCAGCCCGCCACCTTCATGGGCTCCACCTGCGGCACCAGCTCTCGACGCACGTACAAGGCGCCGATCCCTTCAGAGCTGAGCAGCCATTTCTGTCCGGGGATAGAGTAGAAATCGCAGTCAATATCCTTCATGTCCAGGGATATGTGGCCCGCAGTCTGAGCTCCATCCAACAGCATCAGGATGCCCCGGCCTTTGGTCAGCTTTCGTATCTCCTTCACCGGCATACGGAGGCCGCAGGAATACTGAATGTGGCTCAAGAAAATCAGACGGGTCCGTTCTGTGATGGCCGCTTCTATCTTCTCGAGGATAAGCTCCCATGGCTCATCGGAGGCTAGGGAGAGCACTTTGACTACCGCGCCGTATCTATGCTGCTTGTAGTAGCTAGGGATGAGGACAGAACTGTGCTCCAGATTGCAGGTGATGATCTCGTCACCCTGGCTCCACTTTAGGCCGTTCATCACCATGTTGAGGCCGTCGGTGGTGTTCTCTGTGAGACACAGCTCATCGGTTGACGCGTTTAGAAGTCTTGCAACCGCCTTCCTTGTATTCTCGTAAATCTCTTTGCCACTCAAATAGACTTCAGGACTGGTGGGACCCATCTCCATCTCATAGTCCAGTCGGCTTGTTATAGCCCGCACCACCGACACGGGAGATGGACCCGACCAGCCTGTGTTCACGTAAACCATCTTCTGGCACGCTGGAATCTGCTCTCTCAGGTTAGCGACGTCCATCCTAGGCATGTCTCCTGTGTATCAAATAAGGTTGTAGGTACGGCTGGAACTCGACAGTAAGTTTACTTCCGAACGAACTTCACCACTCGGCGGCTGCGAGGCGACCAGTTACCCGGCTGGACCACATAAATGTCCTTGTGGGAGTCCACCCATATCCCGTGGCAGGACATGTGGGTTTCGGAGCCCCATCGAGCAAGACGCTCTCCGTCCAGGTTCAGGATACTGATGAACCCGCCATTGTGCTCAGGAATATAGACAGTATCTTCGTTGTCGATGTAAAAAAGAGCGGGGCCAATCATCTCCGGTGACCAGGTAGTGATGTGCTTCCCTTCCTGGGTAAAAATCTGGACCCGGTCGTTCTCGCGGTCCGCGACTAGTACCCTGCCCTTCTTATCAATCCAGATACCGTGGGGCACCCGGAACTCACCGGTCTCTCCTCCGGGCCCACCCCAAGAGAGCATGTGCTTACCGTCTGAAGAGAATCTGTGGACACGGGCATTGGCGTAGCCGTCGGCGATGAATATATCTCCGGAGGGTGCTATGGCTATACCGGCGGGTAGGTTGAAGGGGTCTCCTCCATGGGTCACTTGCTTGTACCCTTCGGAGCTCCAGTCGTCGGGATCAGCCCCGGTGTCCGAACGGAAGCCCTTGGTCCCGATAGTTTGGAGCAGCTCCCCCTTGGGAGTGTACTTCAGCGCCTGACCACGGTCTCGGTCGACTACCCAGACATTATCTTGATTATCAACCAGGATGGCGTGGGCCATTTCGAATTCTCCGGCCCCCCACTCATACAGGTAGTTGCCGTCGCGGTCAAAGACGATTACTGGGTGGTCGGTGGACCGGTTATAGCCATAGACTCGGTCCTGGGAGTCTCCAGCTACGGCGGCCATGGGAGCGTCCCAGCCCTCAGGGACCTTGGCCCAATCTTCCACCATCTCGTAAGTATATTTACCAGCACCCACTGTTGTTGCCATGTTTGCCGTCCTCCTTCTCTACAGTTATGTTTAGCTTTCTCTACCGGGCTTGGCTAAATCGAGCAGGATCTTTCTGAAGCTCCACGCTTTCTACCCTTGTCATTCCGAGCCGAAGGCGAAGAATCTCAGTTGCGTAGGAGAGACCCCTCACGGATTTTACCGTGAGGTACGAAGGGCTCAAGGGACAACCGAAATGGCCTGCAACTCGAGCCAGCCATTGACATGGGGTAGTATACCATAGGAGATTAAGTAGCGCCCGAAGCACCAAAGTGGACGTCAGCTCAGCACTTTCAGAGCGATCTCCTCCAGCTCCGCCAACGCGTCCTTCTCTGCTACTGATGCCACATTGATAGCTACCCCATTTGCCCCCGCCTCCTCCAGAGCTTTTAGCGTCTCCCGGTCTCTGGGGGCTCCGAAGGCCAGTATCTGGATAGACTCGGGGTCTCGGCCGGCTTGAGATGCCAGCTCGTTAAGCGTACTTCGGCCACTTCTCACCTTTTCTGGAGTAGTGTCGAAGGGTATCCAGCCATCTCCCCATGCCACGGTGCGCTTCAGCACGTTCTTCGCTGTGCCTCCCAATAGGACAGGAGGATGGGGCATCTGGGTCGGTTTCGGGAATGATCTGACCGCCGGAAAGTCGTAATACTCACCGTGATACTCCGCTTCATCCTCGCTCCAGAGCCGCTTCATGGCCATGATAGCTTCTCTGGTCTGGCTCCAGCGGTGAGGGAAGTTGCCCCCCATGATCTCGGTCTCCTCCTTGAGCCATCCGGCGCCGATACCGAAAATAAAGCGGCCTCCCGAGAGTCGATCAAGGGTTGCGACCTCCTTGGCAAGAAGCAGGGGGTTACGTTCAGGAATCAGACAAATGCCCGTGCCTAGCTCAATTCTCTGTGTCACCGCTGAGGCTCTGGCGAGGGCCACGAATGGATCGACCATTTCAGAATAGACTTCAGGGATGGCGCCGTCCGGAGACTCGGGGTAGAGAGAGGTAGTAGTCACCGGCATAATAGTGTGCTCTGGGACCCAGACTGAGTCGAAGCCCAGCTCTTCCGCCTTTTTTGCGAAAACGGCCACGTCTATAGAATAATCCGTTAAGAACGTGTAAACCCCGATCTTCACCGCGCCCTCCTTGGTATCGACTTCACACGAGTTTAGCAAACAGGTGTCCATGGGGCAATCGCCTGGGATGTAGAGACGACCCTATGTGGTCTCTCTAATAGCACCGCAGACCTGGGCAGACACATAGGAGCCTGTCTCAAAAGGTGTATGCATTCTCTTATAAGAAAGAAAAGGTTAGAATTGTCTGCAAGAATTGAGCAAAGGAGAGTCCAATGCCGCTTCGGCCGCTGAATCGAGAGCAGACATGGTTGTTTCCGCCGACTCTGGACGAAGTTGTGCCGCAAGACCATCCAGCGAGGTTTGTGGCAGAGTTTGTGGATGCTTTGGACCGTTGGGGATGGTCTGAGTTGGGTGTTGAGGTAGATGGAGAGGCATTGGGAGCGCCGGCGTACCACCCTCGTGGGCTGTTGAGCGTGTGGCTGTATGGGTTCATGACTGGGGTGCGTTCCTGTCGCAAGCTGGAGGCAGCCTGCCGAGACCAGATACCGTACCTTTGGCTGACAGGTTGGCAGCATCCGGACCACAATACCTTGTGGCGGTTCTACAGAGACCATCGTGGAGCAATGAGGAAGCTCTTTAAGCGGACGGTGCGCATGGCGGTGGCCATGGGCTTGGTGGATTTGGCGGTGCAGGCGGTGGATGGGACAAAGATAGTTGCCAACGCAGCGAAGGACAGGACCCAGGATGCTGAAGGGCTGCAGCGACTGCTGGAGCGGGTGGAGACGGCAATTAGAGACCTTGAAGCGCAGAACGAGGCAGGAGAAGGCGCTGTCCCTACGCGGCTTCCAAAGAAACTGGCCAAAAAGGAGGCGCTGAGAGAACAGGTGCAGCAGGCAATGGAACAGCTTGCAGGCGAAGAGGAACAGCAACGCATCAATCTTACCGACAGCGATGCTGGGCTGATGAAGGGTAGACAGGGTATCGTGGCTGGGTACAATGCCCAAGTGATGGTCTCGCCACTGCAGATGGCCACCGACGAAGGCACTGGGCTGGTGATCACCGCAGCGGACGTAGTGTGTGACGCCAACGACTATGGCCAGTTGACTCCGATGCTGGAACAAGCGGAGGAGATGACCGGAGACAAGGCGCAAGTAACGCTGGCCGACGCGGGCTATCACTCCGGCGCCAACCTGGAGGAGTGCGCCCAACGGGAACAACAGGTGATCATGCCAGAGTCCCAGCACAAAGCCCTGGAGCACCCGTACCACAAGGACCGCTTTTGCTACGACGAGCAGACGGATAGTTACACCTGTCCACAGGGCCAGAGACTCCGCTTCACCCGAGTTAAGCGGACCAGGGGGACGCTCATGCGGCTGTATCGAGCCTCCGGAGCCATCTGCCGGGTGTGTCCGGCCTTCGGCATTTGCACCAAGGACGGGCGTCATGGGCGTGGGCTGGAGGTAGGACCTTACGAAGCCGTCCTGCGTCTTCATCGGGTATGGATGTCTACCGAGGAGGCCAAAAAGGCATACAAGCAGCGTATGCAACTGCCGGAACCAGCTTTTGGGATTCTCAAAGAGCAACAAAGAGCTCGGGGGTTCTTGCTCCGTGGCGTTGTCAATGTGTCGGCCGAGTGGACCTTGTTGGCCACAAGCTTCAACCTGCGCACCTTGTGGCGTATATGGCGCGACTGGGGCAGACTTAGGTGGAGCCAGAGCTGGGCGCCGCCGGCGATAGCAGGGCCATGATGAGATGACCGACTACGGCGTGTAAACCGCGCCATCCGCAAGATCCGATCGCTGTCGAGTCATCGTTTCCACTGCGCCAAACAGACTCGGACCTAGCATTATCGACTGACTCGTCGTCAATAATCCATCATTCTGGGACAGGCTCGCAGGGTCGCCCCTACGCAAAACTTTGACGCACACCAGGCGAATGGCTGCGGTTGACACTGGAAAGGACAGAGGATATTATGACTGAAATAGCCATTACATTCAGCGAACTCTAAATCTCTACACCTATGACGCTTAGTTAGGCTGCAGTTTCACACCTCCGGCCCTACCCAACGGGCCGGAAAGCTCCACAAAAATATCTTCAGAAGGGTGGTAATCCTATGGCCAGCAAAGAGATAGCTTTGATGTCTCACCTGATGCGCCGCGCCGGATTCGGAGCGCCCTACCAGGAGTTGGAAGAGCGCGTTGCCAAAGGATACGAGGCAACCGTAGAGGAGCTTGTGAATCCCGAAGGGCAACCTGACCTGGAGATGGACCTGCTCCAGCGTTACTACGTGGACTGGAAAGACTTGGTGGCCCTGGAGGTCAATCAGGCTTACTGGACCTATCGCATGATCAATACGAAGCGCCCGCTTGAAGAGAAGATAGCCCTTTTCTGGCACGGCATACTTTGTACGGGCCACTCAAAATGCGACCACGGTAGACAGCTCCAGCTTCAGCTTGAAATGTTCCGTCGCGACGGAATGGGAAGCTTCCCCAATCTCTTGACCGAACTCTCCAGGGACCCTTCCATGGTCTTCTACCTGGATAACTGTATGAGCCACAAGGGCGCGATCAATGAGAACTACGGGCGAGAGCTGCTTGAGCTGTTCTCCATGGGGGTGGGCATGGACGGCCATCCCAACTACAGCGAGGAGGATGTGAAAGTCTGTGCCCGGGCCTTCACAGGCTGGACAATCACAAACGCCGTACCCAGATACCCTTACGGAAGATACGAGGCCCAGTTCATATTCAACCCCGACGACCATGATGACGATGAGAAAACCTTTCTGGGAGAGACAGGCCGCTGGAACGGCGAGGACGTCATAGACATAATTGCCAAACAGCCGGCCACCGCCCGGTTCCTTTCGCGACATTTGTACAACTTCTTCGTCGCCGATGAGCCCCAGGTCCCGGCCTGGCAAAATACTCCTCCAAGGGACCCAGAGGCCATCAAGGCTCTTGAAGACGAGTATTTCAGGTCCAATTACGACATTCGCTCCATGCTTCGGGTGCTGCTCAACTCCGACTTCTTCAAAAACGCCAGGTTCGCCAAGGTGAAAAGCCCGGCAGAGACGGTTATTGGCACCATGAGGCTGGTCGGAGACTTCAGATCTCCCAAGCCCGGCGTCCACCCCATTGCCATGGAGATGAGCTACATGGGCCAAGAGATCATGAACCCGCCTACCGTGGAAGGATGGCATACAGGCCGTGAGTGGATCGACAGCGGCACTCTGGTGGAACGGGTTAATTTCACCGCGGACCAGGTCGGAAATCTAGACCACCCGGGTGTCCGAGCCATAGTCGACAGGTTAGGTTCGGAAGGGCCAACTTTGTCAGCAGAACGGCTTCTGGAGGCCTGCTTGGAAATGCTGGGGACTTACGAGCTTTCGGACGACACCCACAGCCGGCTCATCACCCATGCCCAACGAAGAGGCGAGATTCGTTCCGACAGCCAAGAATTCCCTAAACGTGTCACCCAGATGCTCCAGCTGATAGTCGCAACCCAGGAATATCAATTCGCCTAAGACGATCGTCGTGCTGAGTGCAGCGAAGCACCTCGCCATGCAAAGCAGAGGCTCTTCGCACAGTTTATCCTGAGGAACGAATGGCTCAGAGTGACAAGTGAAAGAGGAGTAGAGATCATGACGTCTAGCAAAAAAGACCCGGTGCTAGTGGTCCTCCAGCTCTCAGGGGGCAACGATGCTCTGAATACCGTAGTCCCTTATGCAGACCCCCTGTACGTAGATAACAGGCCTGCGGTGAGAATTGCTGAGGACCAGGTGCTGCCTATCAACGATTACATCGGGTTCAACCCTGCCATCGCACCCATCAAGAAGTTGTACGACGAAGGGAACGTCGCCATTATCCAGGGCATCGGCTACCCCAACCCCAACCGCTCCCATTTTCGTTCCATGGACATATGGCATACCTGCGAGCCCGACAAGATAGGCTCAGAAGGCTGGCTGGGCCGAGCGATAAGAGAGATAGACCCCAACTCGGAGAACGTTCTTACCGGAGTGAACTTCGGTCGCGGCCTCCCTAGGGCCTTAGCGGCGCCCGCGGTGCCCGTGGCTTCAGTGGGCAACCTTGAAACCTATGGCGTTCTGACCGGTATCGAGGGTGAGGACCAGCGGAGCGAAGCCCTGGATGTGTTCTCAAATATCTACTCCCCCATGCTGGGCAGAGACATGGTCATGGAGTACCTATCCCAAACGGGTATGGACGCCCTGAAGGGCGCCGACATACTCAGCACGGCACCGGGAAAGTACTCATCCACCGTGGAATACGCGAGTAACAGCGTTGCCCGGTACATGCGGAACATAGCCCAGGTACACATGGCGGAGCTGGGCACCCGCGTTCTGTATACCACCGCGCCATTTAACAGCTTCGACACCCACGCCGGACAGATGGCGGCACATGCCAGGCTCTGGGCCGACGTTTCCAGTGCTGTGGGCGATTTCTGCGACGACTTGAAAGAGAACGACGCCGGAGAAAACGTGGTCCTACTGCTGTTCACAGAGTTTGGAAGGCGTGTGCATGACAACGGCTCAGGTACCGACCACGGCTCGGGAGGCTTAGCCTTCGTAATAGGCAATAAGGTGAAGGGTGGCCTATACGGCGAGTATCCTTCCCTCGAAGCAGACAAACTTTTGGAGGGAGACCTGCACTATAACAATGACTTCCGGGGCCTCTACGCCACTCTATTAGAGAAGTGGATGGAGGTAGACTCCAAGTCCGTGGTCGGAGGTAGCTTCGAGCAGATGGACTTCATCTAGCTAGCGTGAAGAACGTAGCCAATATACTGCACCAAAGAGACGATACCTGTGAATGGGATAGATCGCGCCCAATAACTATTCAACCTTTAAAGAAAGCCCCTCCGTGAGGTGAACAATGACCACCCAGACTCTCGGATTAACCCTGCAATACAGCCACACCATAGGCCGAGCGGAGTTCTCAGGCCCCGGCTTCAGACATCCCATGGACATGGCCCGCTCTGAAGGGGACCTCATGTACGTGGTGAGCCGTTCCTACGAGTATCGACCCGATGGCAAAAGGGTAACTGCTTTGACCGTTGACGAGGACTACATAGGCGAGTTCGGCCAGGGCGTTACTACCGCTGGGATATACGAAAACTCTGCCGCCGACGGGTCCCTTATCTGGCCTACCTCCATAACCGTGGATAAATCGGGCAACGTTTACGTCGCTGATGAGTGGCTCAATCGTATCTCCATGTTCACTAAGGATGGAGAGTGGATGGGAAAGTGGGGAACCCCAGGTAAAAGCGACGGCGAGATCGACCACCCTTCCGGACTGGCCTTCGACCGGGATGATAATCTCTATCTGGTAGACAGCGTCAATAATCGCATCCAGAAGTTCACCAAGGATGGCAAATATCTTGCTCAGTGGGGCAGAGCAGGAAACGGAGATGGGGAGTTCAACCTGCCCTGGGGCATTGAGATTGATAGTGAAGGCGACATTTATGTGGCCGATTGGCGCAACGATCGCGTTCAGAAGTTCAGCCCCGACGGCCAGTTTCTAATGAAGTTCGGTACGTCAGGTAAAGGGGATGGAGAGCTGAATCGGCCTACCAGCGTGGCTGTCGATAACGATGGAGTCATCTACGTGACTGACTGGGGTAACGACAGGCTTCAGGTGTTCAACGGCACGGGTGAATTCCTCACTTTAGTTACAGGCGACGCGACCATCTCCAAGTGGGGGAAGGACAAGCTGGACGCCAACCCCGAGATGTGGCAGGAGCGCAAGATGGCCCAGGGTCTGGAGCGCGAAAAGCTGTTCTGGGGGCCCATAGCGGTCGATGTTGACGACGAAGGCAGAATCTTCGTGGTTGAGTCGGCCCGTTCCCGCATTCAGGTCTACCGAAAACAGCCACCTGTATTTCAGGGCATACGTCTATGAGCGTTCTAGTCAGTCAAGCCATAGAGAACTGAACACAGTCGGTATAGAATAAGGCGTCATGCTCCGAAGCGATGGTGTAAACTCATTGGACGAACTGGAGACTAGGGCCCTGTCAACTAGATTTTGATAGGTGTCTTTCACCCCCATCCTAGCCTTCCCCCATCGAGGGGGAAGGGACTTGTTCTCCCCCCCTTGATGGGGGAGAGTTAGAGTGGGGATGAAACGATGCTTCAATTTTAAGGTTAACTGAGTACTAGCTTTGGAGCGAGCGTCAGAAAGGTGGGAGTGCCAGGCGAGATAGCCGGCCTCCTATGCAGGATCGGGAGTAATACTATGAACCAACAGCAACTGGCCCGAAAGTTGAAGCGCTGGGGCATCCGGCTCACTCCTCAGAGGCTTGCCATCGCGGAAGTGGTGATCAACTCAAAGGACCACCCCTCGGTGCAGCAGATTTACGATCGGGTCAGTGACCAGTTCCCATATATTACCCTCGCCACAGTCTACTCCACATTGGGCGTATTGCAGAACAAGGGATTGGTCCAGGAGCTACCCTTCGAGAAACTGTCCAGATATGACGCCAACCTGGCTCCCCATGCAAACCTGGTCTGTGTATCTTGCGGTACTGTTGTGGATACCGATATAGGTCAGGACCAGATCGAGCTACTGAGGAGGGAACTGGCACACAAAGCCGAATTCGATATCGCTTCCCAGAGAGTGGACTTCTACGGCTGGTGCCCCAATTGTCCAGTTGAGACTCTTAGCGAGTCTAGCGCTTAAGGGTTGGATCGCTTACCGCCCCTGATCTAATCTAGGTCACTGAGAATATCTCTATCTGATACCTCGTTCCAGCTTTCGATAAAGGCCTCTATCCCCATTCTGGACCGTAGACTGGATAGGTGTTTTTTCGCGTTGTTGAGGAGGGGCAAGCCGTGGGCAGTGGATATCTCATAGGTGTGTGCCACGTACCAGACAGCGTGACTATAGTTGCCCCTTTGGTCAGCCAGCACCCCTAGCTGTCCCCAGGTTGCCACCCCCGCCACCTCATCGTCGAGCTGAACATAGCTATCCAATGCCCGATGATACAAGGAATCCGCTTCCTGCCATTTGCGTTGGGCATGGGCCACCACCGCTAGCTGATGGTAGCAGTTGGCTAAACCTGTTTCATTGCCCAGCAACTCATAGGCGGCCAACGCCTTTCCGACCCACTCTTCGGCTTCCTCGTAATCCTTCCTATGTAGCGCCATCACTCCAACTTGATAGTAGTCGTCGGCTCCGCTGGTCTCATCCTCCAGCTCGTCATAGATCGTTAGTGCTCGTTGATACCACCCAATGGCCTCTTCGAAGTCGTAGTGGGCTTGCGCTATCAGGCCTACCCGGTGATACATGGCCGCCGTGCCGGCCTGGTCCCCTACACTCTCGTAAGCTATTCTGGCCCTGTGGAACCATTCCAGGGCAGGCTCGAATTCCAGACGAGATTCGGCTATCAACCCTAGCTGATGGCACTCACTTGCGATCTCACCCTCGTCCTGAAGCCCCTCTCGGATCGTCAGAGCCTTGCGATGCCACTCCTCGGCCTCGTCATCGCGTCGCTGGGACTGGAGCATGAGCCCCATCTGGTGATAGCTGTCAGCGGACTCAGCTTCATGGCCACCGGCTTCGTTTATCTCCAGAGCTTTACGGTACCAGTCCTCAGCCTGGTCATACTGTTTCCTGCCTTGTGCGACCATTCCCAGGTTGTGGAATATGGAGGCAAGCTGAACCTGAGATGCCGCGTCTCCCAGGGATTCAAGATATTTCAAGACATCGTTGCAGATGGAATCAGCCCTATCCAGTTCCCCTCGGCTTATAGCGTCGTTGATCTCCGTCCCTTGCAGGTACATCCACGAATCTATCGCGCCCCTCTCCTTTGCCTGCTCTGCCTGGGGGCCCACGTGAGACAGCAACCGCTCTCGTAGCCGGCGTAACTCCACCACCCGCTCTTGCATCTTGTACACCTGCGCCAGTGGTTGCAACACAAGCTGAGCACTATCCCAACGTTGATCCGTCTGAGCCAATTCGAGCGCCCTCAGCAAGTTGGCTTCCTCCGCCAGTACACCTGTCACTGCGGACTCGGAGCTCTCTGATGCCAGGCTCTCCAGGAAATAGTCTCCCAGGTCGGCATAGACATGCAGGAACTCATGCTCGAGGCTCTTGATCTGATGCGGGTCGAGCTGTCTTTCAAGCTGACGGCGCAAGAAGGTTGACACAGACGGTGGAATCAGAAATATGCTGGCAGGTATCGAGTCCAAGAGCCCGAAGTCACGAGCCTCTCTGAGAAGAGTGCGGCAAGCGCCCCATCCCATCTCTTCACCCGTGACCGAGGCATATACCTCCCCCTGGGTAATGTGGGTGACCACGTCGAGAAGAACTCGTTGCCGGAACAAAGCTAAGAAGGACAGGTGAGTTCTCGTCCGAGGGCTCATGCGTGAGAAGCAGCATTCGAGGGCGGCATCAACGATTCCAACAGCCGTGTCTTCTCCTTGATCGGATGACGTAAGGTACGGTATCAGAGCGGACGGTGGATGCTCTTTAAGATGAGGCAGGACGACCCTCATCGCCATGGGGTTGCCACCGAGTAGCTGTAACAGCTCCGGATACTCTGGATCCAGCTTTGCTTCATCTACAGCGACGCCATCCAGAATCAGGCCCGCCAGCTCTTTTAGCTTTGGTTCATTCAGCCCTTCCAGTTCAATGAATTGATAATCAACCTGGTGATCATCGGCCCAGTCTTTATTTGGACCCGTGATAAGAATTCGGCCGGTACCTTGGCCGATATCTCTGAGGAAGTCCAGAATCTCCTGGCTTTCGGTGTCACCCAGGTGCCTAAACACGTTCTGAAAGCTGTCCCAGATGAGTAGACAATGGTTTTGATTAACATAGTCCACCACCCATTGCCGCTGTCGTTCCGACGGGAGCCGCGCGAATGTTATACCTCGCACGGTTGTGCCGATCTCGTGCAAGATCCTGCTCAGACCGGCTCCGTACTCGAAGTGAGTGAAGAAAACCCCGCCTTCGGCCTTGCTATTATCTACCTCGCGCCGAGCAAATTCGCAAGCCAGCTCGGTCTTCCCCACTCCCGGGGGGGCCGTCAACAACACCGTTGGCGACTTGTGAAACGCCCTCCCGATGCTGACGATCTCTTCTTCCCGGCCAATCAGTCCGTACTTGCCCTGGGGTGGCAGGTCTACCTTGGGTTCGGTGGGCGCATTCCCGTTCTCTGGTATCGGATCAGGCATAACTAATCACAGTTCCTTATTTTCACGGACGCCACACAGATTCTAGGCTGATTGAAGGGAAGCTGAGGGTAATTTCGCATTACTTCGCATTACAGAGTCAGAACTGAAGGCAAACTTGGGTTGGAAGAAGTCATGATTAGATTCGTTAGTCGGCACTGTAAGCCAGGGAAGACGTTACAGGCGAATTGAGTCCTCTCAGTATAACATAGGAGAGTAGCAGGCATCCCGCCAGACCCAGAATCGCGGCGGGTTGGCCAAAGCCCAGAGTGGCGGATATCAGGCCCCACATGAATGGCCCAAGGACTCTCCCCAACTTACCAATCATGCCGTGAAGCCCGAAGAACTCACCGGTGTATTCCGGTGGGGTAAAGGTAAGCATATAAGGCCGGTCGGCCGTGAAGGTACCCGCCAGTACCACGCCGGTGATGCAGCCCACCACCCACCACAGATGACTCGACCAGGAAAACCAGTATATTCCAACGGCAAGCAGGAGCAACCCAACCCACACTAGAAGCGTAAAATCCAGTACCGGCTTGGCCCCAACTCGGTCTATTATCCTTCCCCAAAGGATGCCACTGGGAATGGCAACGGAGATTCCGGCCAGAAGGACAAGCTGAATTTCCCGGTCACTCAAGCCTATGGTGTCGGACGCATATACCACCGCGAAAACCGTAGCTGTGCTTATACCCAATGTGTACAAGAATCGGCCCAGAAGGAACTGGCGGAGACCGGGAAATCGGTGCATGTTTCTGAGGTTCCTGTTTAGCTGTGTGAAGGCCTGAGTGGCCTTGCCGAAGAAGGTCGAAGTGATGACATGCCTAGGGCGTTCTTTGAGCAACGTAAATATGGGTAGGGAGAAAAGCAGAAACAGGATGGCAACGACACGAAACACGAAAACGTAACCTTTGGGATCACTGAACAGCAAGGCTACCCCCACTGCAATGAAGGCCCCTATGTAGCCGATTCCTGTTCCCATACCGGCTATGGTGCCACGGTTTCTCTCATTGCTAACGTCGGCCAGCAAGGCATTATAAAAGATCGTGCCCAGCTCCATACTACATAACGCTAAGGCGAAAAGGGCAAGGGAAAATATAAGGTGACCCTGGCCCAAGGCAAGGGTCGCAGCGATACATACAGCCGTAGAGATGATCAATAGGGGGACTCTGCGCTTGGCCTGATCAGAGAAGGCTCCGAGGATGGGAGCGGCTATCAGCACCACGGCCATAGTAGCCGCTAAAGTGAATCCCAGGGTAGCATCATCCCCCGACTTGTCATTGGTGAGCCATAATGGGAAAGAAAGCCCAACGACCCCGGTCCAAAAGACCGTGTTTGCTACATCGTAGACTACCCACGCACCTACCGAAGTGCGGGAAATTTGCGTTTGACTCAACGTTGCGCCCTCTAACTGGCGTAATCTTAGCCGATGAGAACGCCCAGAGCAATAAATCGTCGAGCAGGGATTACGGGAGTCTCGGCAATGACCTGACGCTATTGGCCTATGGTCAACGTGGGTTCTTGAGATGTGGCAGCGAACTCGACATACTGTAGCTCGCCTTGGGAATAGACCCGTCGAACACCCGCGCCGCTGGTCTTGACGTCGATCGCCATCTGCCCATGTAATGCCACGGTGTACAGGTACTCCGCAGAAGACTCAGGGCCAGTATCAACAAGGGGAGGAGGCAACCTGAACTTTATTGTAATGCCTCCGCTACTCTCCTCTATATCGACAATCTGTCGGCTGGACACCGTGATGTATTTATCAGGGAATCCCAGGAAATGACAGGGGCCAAGCCGTGGCACGATGATATAGTAACTTCCCTGAGCAGGATCAACATCTCCTTGTAAAACGTGACTCTTCACCACCTTAGCGCCGAAATAGTCATACACGGCCACGTCCTCGCCGACAGCCAACTCACGTAAATCCAGATTGTAACTGGCCACCTCATCGCCAACATTGAACAGCGCCAGGTAAATCCATCGCGATGACCCTATTGTAGTAGTCGTGTAGAAAGCCAGAACATCGGACTGTAGGCTGCTTACTACGGGTAATGGCGGGTGATCGGGCATCGAGGTCCTGCCGTCAGGAAAACATAGCTTCCGAATGATCTCTTTGTCGATGAAGCCGGCTTTGTCACCTACTGCCACCACTCCGGCGCTCATGGCCCTAAGCAAGGCCTCGTACTCGGCATTGGGTTCCGCAAAGCCCTCGGGGTGATTCTTGTTGGTAAGGAACACGTCGAAGGAGGGGCTCAGCCCCACGGCATGGCCCAGAAGGGACAAAAGCACGTTGTGACGTATGCTCTGCTGTGGCGGCAAATGGTTCCTTACCTGCCCGGTGACCCTAAGGGCATCCACCTGGCTTTTCTGGTGGTTCAGGTAGTCGGTGTGAGTCCTGACTCCTACGATGTTCTGATGGCGGGTGGAGGCCAGATAATGGCCTGTGGTCGGCATGCACATCATGATGGCCATATCTTCATCACCAAATGCGCCCGCCAGATTGTCGAACCAGCGGTCTGCGGCGCCCACTGTACTCCTCAAGGAGCTGGAGTTCTGTAGCTGGCTTCTGAGAAAGTCGGGCCAGGTCCCGAAGGCGCCATGGCTTTTAAACTCCTTGGACAAATCCTCATAGAAACTTCGATGTAGGGGATAGGCCGAGGTTTTGTCCACCACAAACTCATATCTATCCATATAGTCGTTGGGAGACTCGAAAGCCGACATATGAAGGAGGTAAGGGAGCCCGGTTTCCTCGTGAATAGACTCAAGTCCTTTTGGATACTTGTCGGCGTCTGGACGGTAGTTCCGCGCGAAGCCGACTTGATCGTAGTTGTACCACAGATCCAGGCCGAAGTAGCTGATGGGTATCCCTTCTCCTCGAAAATAAGCGGCCAGCTCCTTGAGGACCTTTTCGTCCACTTTTCGAAAGAGCTCAGTGTAGTACCCTCCGAAGCAGTTCCAGAAGCCCACACCTCCCAGGAGCGGCGTTTCACCAGGTCGATCTCTTTTCTTACCACCAGTCTTCAACAACCAGTCGCCCCACTTCAGCATCGTCTCCACGACACCATCCCCAAAAACCATGGCGGTACGAGTAATTGTGCCTTGCGGGATAGTGTTCACCGAGCCGTGGAGCCCGCGGGCGATGCCTGTCCCGGAGGGCGTCTGAATAACCCTCATTGGACTTATCAGAAAGTGATCGAAGGGGGAGACCACCAGAGTTCTGCCGTCATCGTCATACAGAACGATGGGGCAGCAGGGTTTCTCTGGATTCGTTCGCAGGTCTTCCCTTGGTGCGTAGCCGGCCAAGCGCAGCTTTGACGGTATGTTGGCGATTCCCTTACCTGTGACCGCCTCGGGAAAGTGGCCTCCATCCCTGGAGGTTTCTATCCCTATGAGGCCCCAGGTATAGGCCAGGAAGTTCAGGTCTTCTTGTAGCAGCAGTACGGGGGAGTTGAAGGTGGTATGGTAGAAGCTGTCTTGGAGAAATGTGTCCTGGATATCCTTCAATGCCATAGTCTCGATCAGTAGGCGTGAGTCGTCATAGGATTTTAATGTCTGCCGAATAAAGGGGATATCCTGTCCCAACAGGGCCGGGGCGGTATAAACCAGCGATCGAAAGTCAAACTCGCCTAATGAGTCTCGCCCCCGGCCATTCTTGTCGTCAACAAGCTTTAGGGAGCGGTCAAAGCTCCAAAACCAGTCTTTACTAACAGGCAGTCCGATACCCAGGTCATGGACAAACTCTGCGCCGCCATAGTCGATGCTGAGTCTGCCGTCATCGTGGCTAATCGAGATTTCTTCAGCCATCAGTTACACCCGAATTCCTGATATTAAACCTCCCGTCCTCGTACCAACCCCTATCCTGGCAAGAACGAGTGTATTGGCACCCCCTGACGCTATCAATCCATCTCTCCTCGCTTCCAAGCTCTGGCTCCATTTGGGGTAGCAACAAGACAGACCGCGCTATGGCGCTGATCGGGACTGCGGGGTTCTTGCCGACGACAAGAGGTTATTGTGGCGAACATACACAGCACTCTCCACCAGACGAAGCACTGCAGGATCCAGTGTCCGACGTAACATTACACGGACCCTCAACCAGGGAAATCGTCCGAACGCTGCACGCACACCCGACCTGACTACACACAGCACTGGTGCTCACTGCTGGGCCTGGGTCACCCTTGTCGCCCTTGAGGCCCTGAGGACCGGTGGATCCCGTCGGACCCTGGGCACCTTGTGGGCCCTGGGACCCTTGTGGACCGGTGGCACCCGTATCCCCCTTAGGCCCGGCAGGCCCCGTAGCTCCTATGTCCCCCTTATCGCCCTTAGGTCCCACAGGTCCCGTGTCCCCCTTGGGGCCCTCTATCCCAGGGCCTCCCTGATCCCCTGTCGCTCCCTTGGGGCCTACCGGCCCCTGTATGCCGGGCTCTCCCTGGTCTCCTGTCGCCCCCTTAGGACCCTCTGGGCCGTCTGGTCCTCGTATAGCGTCGGCATTGGTAATGCGAACATTCAGTTTTCCCTTGGGATTGGTCATCAGCCTTCCCGACTGGGTCACGTCGGCTGTGCGTGTGCCATCCTCGTTGCTAATGGCCCGCTTCTCGATAGCCACCGCGGAAACCGCCACCGCACTGCCCACCATAAAAGCAATAACTCCTATTATCACGTACTTCCAGAGGTTACTCATAATAGTGTCTCCTTTTTACTCTCTTGCGAAACGCTGAGCCGACCCAAGTCTAAATTCGGGACGGCTCAGTGTACTATACAACGCATATAAGTCAACCCTTTAAACTTAGGCGTGAAACTAGTACTCCATCCAGTTATTTTTGACTAATCTTAAAAAATGTATAATATAGGCATTCTTAATCATTGTGCGGGGGTGTGGGGAATGCCTGCTAAGCGATACCTAGTGAACTTGACCCAAGATGAACGTGAACAGTTGCTGGATATAGCCCGGCGTGGCAAGTCGCCGGCCCGGAAGGTGAAACGGTCCTTGATCCTGTATAAAGCCGATGAAGGTCTTACCGACCAGCAGATTGCTGGTGCCCTGCTGGTTAGCCCCTCTACGGTCGTCCGTGTGCGCCAGCGGTTCGCGGAAGAAGGTTTGGAGAGAGCCCTCAATGAGCGGGCACGGCCTGGCAAGAGGCGTAAACTTGATGGGAAGCAAGAAGCCCACTTGGTGGCAGTTGCATGCACTCCTGCCCCCGAAGGGCACACCCACTGGACCCTGCAATTGCTGGCTGACAAGGTGGTGAAACTGGAACTGGCCGACTCCATCTCTCCAGAAACGGTCCGCCAGGTGCTGAAAAAAACGAACTCAAACCCTGGCAAAAGAAAGAGTGGTGCATACCGGAGGTAAGCGCCGACTTTGTGGCGTGTATGGAAGATGTACTGGACCTTTATGCGGAACCCTACGACCCCAAGCGTCCAGTCGTTAATTTCGATGAGACTTCCAAGCAGTTGGTAGCAGAGAAGAAAACTCCCATCCCGCCCAAGCGCGGCTGGCGTGAACGATTTGACTATGAATATAAACGTAATGGGACCCGCAACCTGTTCATGTGCTGTGAGCCCCTGGCTGGCTGGCGACACGTGGCAGTGACTGAACGGCGCACCATGGTTGACTTTGCCCACCAGATGAGGTGGCTGGTCGATGAAGCTTACCCGGAAGCAGAAAAGATTAGGGTGGTCCTGGACAACCTGAACATCCATAAACCCGCTTCGCTCTACGAAGCCTTCGAGCCCAAGGAGGCTAGACGAATACGCAAACGCTTGGAGTTTCACTACACTCCCAAGCACGGCAGTTGGCTCAACATGGCGGAGATTGAGTTCAGCGTCTTCAGCAGGCAATGTCTGGCTCGTCGCATTGGCGATGAATATACGCTTAAACGAGAGATTGCTGCCTTGGAGGCCCAGCGCAACCATGCCCGAGCGACCATCGATTGGCGATTCTCTACTGTGGAGGCCAGAGTCAAGCTTCAGCGTCTCTATCCCTCAGTTTCATCTGGATGAGGTACTAGGCGCGTATGCGATACTTCAGCAGCCGGTGCCCCTCCAGGTTCTGGTTTACGTAGAGGTCACCGAAGCGGTCAACCCAGACAGCATGGCCTCCATCCCCATCCCCGGTGCCCATGTCACTGGTCCAGCGGGCCAGTAGCTTCCCATCGATGGTCAGGATACTCATTAAAGCGTCCAGCTCTGGAACGTAGACCGTCTCATCCGAGTCAATGTAGATGTCGCAAGGGCGAGCCAGGTCCTTCCACTGACTCAGGAACTCCCCGTCCGGGCCGAATATCTGGACGCGGTTGTTTTCTCTATCGGCCACAAAGACCCGGTCATCGGTGTGCACCCAAACGCCATGGGGAATATGGAGCTCGCCCGGCGCTTCAAAGCCCGGCGAGCCCCAGGAATGGAGTAGCTTGCCCTCAGCGGTGAACTTGTGCACCCGTGCGTTTCCGTAACCATCGGAGATGTATATATCTCCTGTCGGAGACAGGGCAACGTCGCTGGGCTTGTTGAAGGGACCCGCGCCTCGCAGTATCGGGTCTCCATACGTTCCCGTGTAGCCTGTGTCCGAGGGCTTATCGCGGGTACCCATGGTCATCAACAGGTTGCCATCAGAGCTATATTTCAGGACTATATGGGCGTCCTTAACGGGAAGGTAAAGATTATCATCGGCGTCTATGAACATACCGTGGGCGTCGGTGAGGACGCCCTCTCCCCATGAGCTCAGGTAGTTGCCGTCGCGGTCGAGAACTATCAGAGGGTGGTCACTCCGGTTAAACAGATAAACCCGATCATGGGAGTCGCTAACAATCGCGGTCTGTCCCAGTTGCCATCCCTGGGGGAGCTTCTCCCAGCCCTCAACCAGCTCGTAGGTGTATTTGCCGGTGCCCACTGTCGCCATATCAGCATAACCTCCTTTAATTCATTTTGAGGCCACTATATAGGGAGGGGAGTAGACCGTCAACGTAGTGCAGTCCTCACGATCCTGAAGGCCGACATGGGGTTCGAGACGATGGAATATTTTAGACACCACCCTTGTCATGATGCGAGATATGTGAGACAGCGGTACAGGGGTGTTCTCCTCTTACCTAGGGTGCTGGCACCCTGGGAACACAATGCACTTACTGGCAATATATACCTATGCGCACACCTTCCTTACAAATCTCTCACACCCGGTATCGAGGGGTGAGCACCTAGTAGAGAACGGAGTCTGACTCTCTGGGGGGACACTGAGCAGTCGCCGAAAACCACACTATACTCTGAGATAGGAGATCAATCATGTGGCGTTTGCGATCTGTGGTAGCACTAGCAGTCCTCGTGGGGATGATGATCTTTGGATTGGCAGTTGCCTACGGTGGCTGGTCATGGAACGCGCAACTCGACGTTGAAGGTGTAGATGTCCGGACGCAGTGGACCGTAGTCGATGATCCGGACGGCGCAGGAAACTACGTCGCACACATCAACGTAAAATTAGCTAGTGGTGCGCACGCCGAGATAATTCAAACTGCGGACAACGAAAGGGTCACGCTGGAGGCAAGCAAACGCCTTAAGTGCAGCGACAAGGGTATCCAGGCGGTAGTAAAGCTGAAGGTGTTACCAAAAGACGGAGCGATCGGGAGCACAGCGATGCTAACGATAAAAGCAGACGGTAAAGTCCTGGAAGAGAAAACCGGGCGCGTGGGTAAATGGATCAGCCAGAAGGTAGTCATTCCGGCCCACTGCTCCGAAAAGTCCGATCGCAAGTCCAAACACGACTAATAGCCCCATACGTCCAAGGAGGAGCAGGCGCTCCAATTGAACAAATAGACCCCCTGGGCCTGAAACCTGAATTAGGCCCAGGGGGTACTTTACTGTGCGACGAAACGGCAAATAAACTTCGTTCACAGTGTTAGAAACACGGATGACCTTCAAATGAGGCTGATCTTCCTTGCGGCCGCCTGGATAGCCGGTACTCTAGTGGGACTGGAAACGAACGCGTATCTTCCGTCCCTGATCTCCTTCGCCATTGCGGCTGTCGTACTAGCCCTCATCTTCAGGATACGAGGTTTTTCTCTATGGATTCCCATCCTTGCTCTGGTGATGGTCATGGGTATCATCAGAGTAGAGACTTCGGAAGATACTCTTAGCTTTCAGACCACAGACAGGTTGCACTCTATCTCGATTCGGGGTGTGGTGGCCGACGATCCCGAGCTCGCCGCCTCCGGAGTCGAGTTCGTTTTAGGGGTTGATGCCATCGATACGGGCGAGGTTTGGGAGGATGGTGAGGGTAGTGTGCTGGTCATCGCCAGGCCTCCTCGTGAGCTGGTACAGAAACGAGAAGCGCCCTATTTCCGGTACGGCGACAGGTTGGAGCTCACTGGAAGCCTGGATGAACCTCCCATCCTGGGAGAGTTCGACTATCGGACCTATCTGGCGAACCAGGGCATCCATTTCACAATGGCATTCCCCGACGACATTCGCTTGGTAGACACTGGAAAAGGAAATCCCGCTCTCGGCAAGATATACGACCTAAGAGGCAAACTCGCTCAGGGGATCGATGGCGCCTTAGCGGAACCCGAAGCCTCTCTGGCACAAGCTCTCCTTCTTGGACTTCGTGGAAGGCTGCCTCAGGATATTACCGAGGATTTCAGGTCCACGGGCACATCTCACTTGCTGGCCATCTCTGGAATGCACGTGGGAGTGGTCCTCATGATTAGCGTGGCGGCAGGGGCCTGGCTGGTGGGTCGGAGGCGGCAAATACACCTGCTGTTGCCCCTGGCGGCAATCTGGCTGTACGCATTATTTGCCGGCTTCTCCCCTTCGGTAGAGCGGGCTGCCATCATGGGAACCGTCTATCTCGTCGCACTCGCAATTGGAAGATCACGGAGCATTCTGCCGGTCTTAGCACTGACCGCTGTGATAATGGTTGGTATCGAGCCACAGGCCCTTAAGCAGATTTCGTTCCAGCTCAGCTTCACTGCAGTGGCCGGCAGCCTAGCTTTGCTCGTAGGCTCAGGCTCTCCTTTGTCTAGCTATATTTCAGCGCTCTCAGTTGGCAGCGGAGGCTGGCCCAGTGTTTTGCTGAGAGGGTTGGTGCTAACGATCGCCGTTTCTTTGGCGGCGACTTTAGCTACCTTGCCACTGATCGCATTTAACTTCCATCGCATACCCACCTTGGGCATCCCGGCGACTGTCCTGGCGCTGCCTGCTTTGCCGATTCTGTTGGTGACCTCCGCCGGAGCGTCCGTCGGCGATCTCATCCACCCCCAGCTAGGAACAGTACTTGGCTGGATCGCCTGGGTGCCGTTGCAATATGTGCTTAAGCTAGTCCAGCTCTTCGCCCAGGTCCCAGGAAGCACCTTCTCGGTACCCGCCTTTAACCCCCTTCTGGTCTGGGTATACTACGGGGTCTTTGCCCTGCTTCTCGTGGTGCCGGGCAGTCGCCTGGTCTGGTCAACAAAGATTCGTCGGCTGCTAGAGACACTGCCAAAGCGGCTACCCATTCCGACCAAAACTGCCAGCAGGATTCAATTCCCCATTGGTATGTATCTGATAACCACAATATCACTGTCGGTGCTGGCTGGTTTCCTCTGGTTCTACGTCGTTACAGGTCCCGACGGACGGCTTCATGTACACTATCTGGACGTAGGGCAGGGCGATAGCACGTTCATTGTTACTCCTAATGGGACACAGGTGCTGGTAGATGGAGGCCCGGATCCCCGTGAAGCGGCGAGAGCAGTTGGCGACAGGACCCCCTTCTGGGACAGAAACCTGGACATGGTAGTGCTTACACACCCAGACGAGGACCATTTTAGAGGGCTGGTTAACGTGCTGGACAGGTATGAAGCTGATGTCGTGCTGGAGAGTGGGCGCGTTTCTCAGAATCCTCTATATCTGGAATGGGAAAAGGTGCTTGAAGGAAGGGATGTGAATCGCCAGGTAGCCGCTCAGGGGCAGATTATTGTGCTAGACGAGGCTGCGTGGATGGAGGTGCTCAATCCGCCATCGGATCAAATAGTGGCTGGAGGCTCCGAGTTGAACAACTCCGGTGTGATATTGCGGCTGGTCTACGGCAACCTCAGCTTTTTACTCACGGCGGACATAGAAGGGGAAACCGAGGCGCGTCTGCTCCGTGAGGGCCTACCCCTCCGTAGCACCGTGCTGAAGGTAGCGCATCATGGTAGCAAGACGTCCACCACGCCTCGGTTCCTGTCGGCTGTCAGCCCAGCGGCGGCGGTAATCTCCGCAGGTGCCGACAACCAATACGGCCATCCTCATCCTGACGTGACTACCAGGCTGAAAGGTAGCGTTGGTAGTGAGTTGATATACGTCACGGCTGAGCGAGGTGATATAGAGTTCATCACCGACGGCGAGAGGCTTTGGGTGAAGACCGAGCGTTAGAGGTCTGAGGATACAGGGAGCACGCAAAGGAACTCGTACAGCAGGTTTGCCGCCAGAAGGGACGTGACCCCTCCACTGTCGTAGGCAGGGCTGACCTCCACCACGTCCACTCCCACCAAATCTAGCCCTTTGAGACCCCTGATAATCTCCAGGGCCTCGAAGCTATCCAGTCCACCGATCTGGGGAGTGCCGGTCCCGGGAGCGAAAGCTGGGTCTATACAATCTATGTCTAATGAAACGTAGACCCTCACATCCCGCAGATTTTGTAGCTCCCCTACTAGATTCTGCACACCCTTCATCTTGATATCTTCAATGGTGAACATCTGAAAACCGTGGGCCCGCGAGAACTCGAAGTCCTCTTCACCGTACACCTGTCCCCTGAGCCCAATCTGAAAGGTCCGATCAGCTATTATCAGGTCCTCTTCCACGGCCCTGCGAAGCCAGGTGCCATGGGTGTAGCTAGATCCGAAATACCCTTCCCACGTATCCAGGTGTGCATCGAAGTGTACCACCGCCACCGGGCCACCCGATTCAGACAGGGCCCGTAAGATGGGCAAGGTGACGGTGTGGTCCCCTCCCACCACCACGGGAAGCACATCGTTATGCAGCAGCTCAGAGATGCGCTGGTGGATGGCATTGATGGCGTCGTCAATGGAGAAGGGACTCGCGTCGATATCGCCAAAATCGGCGACTCTGTGGAGCTTGAAGGGGTCGACCTTCAGCACAGGGTTGTAAGGTCTGATGAGAGCTGACTCTACCCGGATGTCCCTGGGGGCCATTCGGGCGCCAGGTCTATAGCTGACGCCGGAGTCGAAGGGTATGCCAAGGATGGCAACGTCGATCTTTGACGGATCAGTTTCAGCCGGCAGCCTCATAAATGTGGGAATTCCGCTATAGCGGGGCGACTTGAGGGAGTCGGTCGGATAGTACTCGGTCAACTCCCCTCCTATACATAAATGAAAGCGGAATTCTACCCCAATGAAGCTACGACATCAAAGGCCGATTGAATAATCACTCCCAGTCTAACGAAGTCTAATAATAGCGCAGCTCGACCACGTTGTCGTCGGGGTCGTAGATGTACAGCGATATGCCGTCACCGTGGGAACCCCAGCGCTTGCCCGGCCCCGCCTGAATCTCCACTCCCATAGCCTCGAACTTAGCCTTTAGCTCATCCATGTCTTGGGGCTCGATTACCATGCAGAAATGGTCCTGGTTACGTACACCGTCCTTGGTTATGGGCTCCTGATCGCTGGCGAAGAAATCGATTATAGTGTCGTCGTTAAGCCTGGCCGAGGGGAAGCGGACCTCTCCCGCTCGCCAGATCTCCACGCGCTCGGGCTGCATTCCCAGTACGTCGGTGTAGAAGCTCAAGGACTTTTCCACATCCTTAACTCTGAGGACTATGTGGTCCATCTCTGTTATCTTTACCAGGGGTTGGCTCCCCTTCGCTGTCTTCGGATCTGTACGTGTTGCCAATCCGCACCCCTTTCTTTATGGCATATTCGGAATAAGACCGCATATGCCCTTCGCTTGGGCTTATTGTACCTACGGCACCCTGGGTGGTCAAGCCTACATTAGGCTGGGCTCCATGTGGGAACAGGTCTGCGACGCGGGTAGTGGGTCAATTTGAATCTGCCAGCGCTACGATTTCCTCAAAGCTCCACACATGGTCACTAACACCAGCTGCCATGGCGGGAGTAGTCGGGTAAGGCTTGCTAAGGGTCTTGTGTGGCCTTGCGAAGTTGTAATGCATGAAATGAAGCGCCACGGCATGTTCGAGGTTCTCTACCTTCTTTGAGAATCCATTAGTCAATCTGGTAAGGCGGCGCATGGACATCCGCATCGTAAGGTTTTGGCGCTCTACATAGCTTGTGGAAATCTTTGCAGGGTCAGGGTCTCCCTGAATGACTACCGGGTTGGCCCCTATGCAGTGCGCTGGACTGTAGCGCCTCTCGTTTTCAGGGTCAGCGCCGTACAACTTCACCAACATGGCATAGTCTATGTTGCTTCCGAAACCATCCTCGATAGCTGTCAGGTATGCCCGGTGCCCGTCTGTTGTTAACTGCACACGGTGTGAGAGCCTACTAGATAGGTCTGAGATGAATTCGTGGGCATACCCAGCATCTCGCAAGCCTACCATCCACGAAGGCACTAGCTTTGTTTCTGCATCGATAGCAACCCAAGTCCATGCATCACCTGCGAAGTCTTTCTTATCTTCGGGGACATTTTTCTGCTTTGCGTACACAAACGCCCAAACCTCATCACATTGGATGTACTTGCATGGAAGGTCTCTAAGGGTCTCATCTTGGTATTTTGAGCAGGCAGCGCCCACAGACGCAAGAAGTCGGATGACAGTACCTTTAGCGGTTCCCGTCATCCGACACGTTGCACGGATGCTGTTGCCCTCTACTAGAGCACTAATTACTCGGGCTTTCCTCTGGATGCTTAACTTGTTCACCATGATTACCATTATACCCAGTCGATAACGCATTATCCAGCATATCAAGGATATTTTGGTCAATGTCGTCGTCGCTCCATGAAACAAGCTTCCATGTGCCATCTCCTACGGGTTCGCACCTATCATCTCCACTCATATGCGCCCTGACATTGTTTATTGGAGACTGACCTGGTACGTGGATATTCTTCCTCTTAAGGTGGTCAAGTATGGTCTCTGGCCGAAGTGGGTGTCCTTCTCTCTCTAAAACACCCACAATGCTATCTTTAAGCGTTTGCCCTGCCGATAGATGCACTACGACAGTTTCCTCTAGGTCCGTTAGGTCATCGACCACAGCTTGATAGTGTTCCTCAAGGTCTTGGAGCTGCATCCGATTCTCTTTTATCCGCTCTAGCCGAGACCTTAATTTTTTTAGCTCTGAGCTTGGCATGTTAGACCTCCTTGCAAATCCTGCAAAAACTCGTATTACTCTAACTGTTGACAGGGGCACCTATCAGTGTATGTTAATCATGGTGTATGTGACATCGGCGGCGGGGATGGTGGGATTCGAACCCACGGAGGGCTGGAAGGGTGAACACCGTAGGCCCCCAAGGGATTTTGAGTCCCCCGCCTTAAACCGCTCGTGCCACATCCCCACACATACGGAGGGGCCAGTAGGGACTCGAACCCTACGTTTCTAGGTTGAAAGCCTAGCGTCCTGCGATAGACGATGGCCCCACGAAATAGACCTTGTAACAGTTTCCCGCCGTTACAAGGTCTATTATATTGCCTTGTGAAACTCTGATCAAGTGGTTTACATGATATGGTCACTCTGTTGACAGGCTTTGCACCATAAGCAGCTCTTGAACTAAAAGTCTTCATTCATGCTATATCTTTCTCGTTTGGCACTTGACAAGTTAGGTGTTGCTATACTTGACATTCTGCGAGACAATAAGATAGTGTGTAGATTACTCCTCGATGGCTATAAGGGAGAGCTATGGCAGAAATTAAGTACGACGAAGCAAAATTTAAAGAACTGCTGCTCTATGTCGCAGGCAAATGTGAGCACGACCCCAAATTCGGCGCTGTGAAGCTGAACAAGATTCTCTTCTTGGCGGACTTCATTACCTACGCAGAGACTGGCACGCCAATTTCGGGTGCTGAGTACATTGCCCTCGAATTGGGTCCTGCTCCCAAGTTTATGAAACCTGTCCGTGATGCAATGGAAAGCGATAAGGAGCTTGTTGTCCGACAGAAGCGGCGCTTCACATACACTCAGGATCAGGTTATCCCTTTGCGAGAACCTGATTTGCGCCAGTTCACTGGGGAAGAGATTGCCTTGGTAGACGCTATGGTTGACTTGTGTGCCGAGGACAGTGGAAAAGACCTGACTGAACTGACACATGCTATGCTTGGCTGGAAGATGGCCCAATACAAGGAGGCCATTCCATACTCCACCATTTTTCTGTGTGGGCAGCCACCTACCCAAGCAGATAAAGAGCGAGCCAGAGAGCTGGCAGCTAAATATGAATGGTAACTCCATGATGGAGTTACCATGGGACATTCCGCTACTGAGGGAAATCGTGGAGGAATCTACCTTCACGAACCAGTGTGCCCAGATTTCATCAGATGCTATGCGTCTTGATGAAGCCATGGATGCCGTCAAATGGGCATTGACTAGACGGCCAGAAACATTCCCACTCGCCGATGAAGCGAGTGATTTGCATATTGCCAAGACTGACACCTGGGGCGATATGCCTCGGCTAAGAGTGTTCTTCAAGTTTGATGACGTACGTGTTAGGTTGCTATGGGTAGAACCGATACCCCCTGAAGAGGATGAACATGAAATTGGCGCTGAGTTGTAGGCGATGAAAGAGTAGTGGGATATTGGTTAAAATGAGTTCTACTGAGTCGGTCTATTCCACCGTGCTTGTGCAGCTTTCCTTGCAGACTCAGATCGTTCCTCTGGTGTCATCCTCTTAGCTCGCTCTGTACCACCCTTTTTGCCGCCTAACCTACCGAGCGCAACGGCTGCGGGGTTCTTACCATCCGCTTCTTGCAAGTCCTCTGTTGCCAGCTCTACCACATGGGCAGCCAATGCATTCAAATCGTTTGGGGTCTTTCTTGCTTTCTTTGCCATGAATCCAATATGCCATAACGCTTACGCATCTGTCAAACAGGCCTGACCTCAAATTGACCCACTACCGCGACGCGCGTACATGTGGATTTTCTTTAAGCCATATAGTACAATTATCGCCTCTTCTGAAGGTCGGCCATGATGACCATTGCATGCCTCATTCGATCTCAGAAGTGCCTCTAACTCCCTTCCCAAGAGCCTTTCAGCAGGAGGTAATAGCATGATCGACCCTCTATCGAACATCTTTGATGGGGAACCAGAAAGAATAGCAACTGGGTTCATCTTCACGGAAGGTCCTGTATGGCACCCCGACGGTTTCCTGTATTTCGTGGACATTCGCAGAAGTCAGATACTTCGCTGGGTGCCGGGCCAACAGGTAAACGTGCACCTCGATAACTCCAATGAAAGCAATGGGCTGACCTTCGACCTCCAGGGACGGATGGTCATATGCGAGGGTGGTAAACGCCGGATGATTCGCACGGAGCCCGACGGTAGCACCACCGTTGTTGCGGATAAGTACCAAGGCAAACGGCTGAACAGGCCCAACGACGTGGTGGGACGCTCCGACGGCAGCATATACTTCAGCGATCCGGGCGGGCGTGTTCCTCCTGGGGAGCGGGACCTCAGCTTTTCAGGGGTTTTTCGAATTGCTCCCGACGGCCAGGTGCACCTGGCCACCGACGAATGCGAATATCCCAACGGGCTGGCCTTCTCCCCCGACGAGTCTGTGCTATACGTCGCCATTAGCCGCCTGGACGAGCGCTGCCTGGAAGAGGAGGAGCGCAAGGAGCTATGCACCCACCGGCTCATCCGAGCCTTCGACGTTGCCTCCGATGGGTCGTTGAGCAATAATCGAGTTTTCGCCGACATGTCTTCAGCCGAAGAGGGTGTCCCAGATGGCATGAAGGTGGACGCAGAGGGAAGGGTCTTCTGCACGGGTAACGGCGGCACTTGTATTTACGACAAGGACGGAAAGTTTCTGGGAACCCTCCGCACAGCTGAAGTGCCCGCAAACTGCGCCTGGGGAGGCTCGGACAACCGGACCCTCTTCCTCACCGCCCGCACATCCCTATACAGCATCCGAACCAAAGAACCTGGTGTGAGGATACCGAGAGCCGGCTAAGGACTGAAATTGCAGGGGCTAAGTGTGCAGCGGTAGCGACTGAGTCATAGCGGTTTCTGGTCGTTACAACGATCCGTCTATCACCACGTCCACCAAGGCAGGCTTGCCCAGACTCAAGGCTTCCTCGAGGGCAGGGCCAAGCTTTGAAGGGTCCTCAACCTTTCGACCATGGACGTCAAAGCCCTCAGCTATCCCTGCCAGGTTTAGTGGAAGCGGGAAGTCCATGCCCAGAAATTGGCTCTTACGCTCGGTATCGTTCAACATTTTCCTCAGATATATTTCCATGTTCAACTTGAGTATTCTATAGGTACGATTGTTGCAGATTACCCATGTGACTGGGATGTTATACCGGGCTGCGGTCCACAGAGCCTGAATAGTATACAGAGAGGAGCCGTCACCCACTACCGCTACCACCGGCCGGTCCGGGTTCGCCAGCTTCAATCCCAGCGGGCCTGGCATACCCCATCCCAGGGCTCCGCCCTGCTCAGCATAAAGGCTGCCTGGGTTGTCAAAGTCAATGGCGCCAAAGAGAGCCCCTCGAGACGTGATAGACTCGTCGGCGATGATAGCATCGGAGGGCAACGCCCTGCCCAGCTCGGTCATCATCCGCTCGACGGACATCGGGTTATGGTCCCATCTCTCTTTTACCAGCTTCTGGTAAGCCTCCTTCGCTTGCGCCTTCTCGTTGGCTATAGATGCAGCCCTGGTTCTGGCCGCTTCTTTAGCCGACCCGGACATCTCTTGCTGGAGGGCGTCGGCCATCTCCGACAGACTCGCCTTTGGGTCTGCAACCATGCCGACTTCCGTGGGATATACCTTCTCTACTTCCATGGAGCTGCTGTCCAGGTGAATCAATTTGGTGTTGGTGGCCAGGAAGGGGTCAGAGACGTAAAGGAATGAGGAGAAGACGTTGGTTCCTACCGCCAGCACGACGTCGGCTCCGGCCAGACGGTCCGTGGTAGCAGGATCGTTCAGATTTAGCACACCCATGAACTGGGGATGGCTGGTGGGAAAGTTGACCTCTGTGTAAGCGGAGGCAAATACCTTGGCTCCCAGGTGTTCAGCCACCTCCACGGCTTCGGGTACCGCCTCCGACTGAGACACCCTGTCTCCGACCAACATAATGGGGTTTTCCGCCTGAGCCAGTAACGCGACCGCCTTGGCTAAAGCGTCCTTGTCGGGACGGAGACGTTGGTACACAGGAGAGGAAGGAACTATGTCGATATCGGCTTCATCGTCCAGCGAGTCCCAGGGGAACGAGATGAAGACTGGACCAGTGGGCGGGGTACTGGCTTCTCTAAACGCCCGACGGACCGCCACCGGCACCTCGAAGGCGTGGTTTATTTGAACGCTCCACTTGGTATATTGGCGGGTCATCTCCACCAGATCACCGGAGAGAACCGGGTCGCTAAGGAACATGCGGGTGTCCGAGTTTCCTGCGGTGAGAACCATAGGAGTCCCACCTTTATAGGAATCGTACAGCATGCTGATACCACCGGCCAGGCCACCCGCGATGTGTAAGTTGACGAACGCGGGCTTACGGGTAGCCCGAGCGTAAGCGTCTGCCATGGCAACGGCCGAGTTCTCCTGTAGAGACAGCATGAACTTAAGCTTTGGGTAATCTTGAAGCGCATCCATGAGGGGGGTCTCGCTGGTCCCAGGGTTGCCAAAGACGTATTCCAAACCTTCGGCAACCAGCATCTCGACAAGTGCCCTTTTGCCTGTCATACGCACCATATTCGCACCCCGTTTTCCCTCTAACGTTGAACAACCTGGTGTCGTGGCAACAAAAAGTTTACTTCTTGGTCGTCGACTTAGCCACGCCGGTGTCGGACCCAGAACGTTTGCGTTTGTTGGATCTAGGCTGGAGCCCATTCCTGAACATGGTCCACAGCGGCCCACTATGGTGTGTCAGAGGGTGGGCACGATTGCTGAAGGACCAGAGGGTGACACTGGACTGTATCATACCGAAAAACATCAGGGCCGCAGCCTGGGGATCTATCGTTTCATCTATCTCCCCATCTTCGACTCCGGATTTCAGAATAGCGGCTACGGTTTCCAGGTAGTGCTCTAGCACTTGCCTGGTGGCATGCTTTACCTGCTGATCGGCAAAACACAAGGCTTCGGCCATCACCACGAATGACACCCCATTCCGCCGCTCCAGGGAGGAGAAGTGTCTGTCCATTAGGTGCTTCAACTGGTCCAGCGTTCCGTCCTTTGGCTTGGCAGAGTCCGAGATAGCCTGAAGCAAGTTGCGCTCGATATCCTGTAGCAGTGCCAGGAGAATCTCGTCCTTGCTTTTGAAGTGGCGATATATCGCACCTTCAGAGACACCAACCTCTTTTGACAATTCCTGGATGGTGAAGAAGCTCATGCCGTGGTTGGCTACAATTTTACGAGCGCTCTGCACAATTTGATGTTTACGTACCTCTGAATCGAGATGTGCCGTCGTCACTATCGAATCTCCCTATTAGTGCTCAGTCAACCAAGATTTGATAGGTGCTTGTAACCCCCATCCTAACCTTCCCCCATCGAGGGCTCACTGGGGTAGGCATTTGAAATTATGAGCTTTGGGAACCGGTTTATGGTAGGTAATTTGCAAACCAGGGAGTGGGTTTGGCCAAGGTTCAGGTATGAGCCACAGGCGAAGCCAAGGCCTACCCTGGAGCAGTTGCCGAGTCATACAGCATATGCCCTTCTTTATCACGCTATCCTTTCGGGGTCCAGAACAGCTAGGAAGTGGATGAGGGCTTCTGACTCTCTGGGGAGGTACTCCAAGAGAAATAGCGTCTTCTGCTCTGGTCCCATAGGCCGTGGCCCACAGGGTAGCCACCGCCAGAACGAGCCAGTACCGGGCCACTCGGTCCGGGTCAGTCCGTCGAGTGCGTTGCCATTGCCAACCCACACTCTTGAGAGCGCGAAAACCCAACTCGATCCAGAAGCGCAACCCATACCAGCATACCCCCACATCCTCGGGAGGCAAGTCGGTAATCACTATCCAGGGTTCCTTCTGGCCTTTATCCCAAACCACCACCAAAGTACCGAAGCGGTGGCGCTTGGGATTATAAAAGGCACTGCCCCTTCCTACCCAGGCGTGGCCTGGTCCGGGAATCAGCGTCCTGGCTTGCCGGCGTTGCCCCTGCAACGGTTGAAAGCTGGTGTTGTTTTTTACCCGCATCAGTGGATGCCATCCCAAGGCCCGTATTTGCTTCCAAAGGCGGGGGCTCCACAAGCCCCGGTCAGTCATCACCAGCACCTCCATGCTTTTGGACACTTCGGGAGCAAGCAGTTGCAAAAGCCGGAGGATTTCGGGAATCCAAGCCCCCGACCTGTTAGCAGGGAGTATGGTCCAGGCAATGGGAATGGCGCTACCCCGGTACAGCACGCTTACTACCAGGGCGACCACGCGGTCTTGGTGGGCTGTTGCGTCGACGGCCAAGGCCAGTTGTTGACCTTTCCACAAAGACAGCAGCCAGCGGAGCAAAGGCGCAAAACAGAGGGTTACATCCAACTGGATGTTGCAGGGAGTGGCCTTCTCCGAACCATCCCGAAGGAACTCTCTAAGGTATTGTCGCAGAGCATGGAAGGTGGCGATGGAGGATAGAGCATCAATCACCGCGCTTTGGCAAGCACTCTTAGCCATGATTGCCCCATACACCCATAGCGCCAATCCACGTATTTGGCTGGATCTTAGGTCAGGAAAATACTGTTCAGTTGAACGTAGCAAGTGGTACCATTCTCTCGGAAAGCGCATGAGTCACCTCCCCACATCCCAGTTGAGTGATACTTCTAGGATGACGGGAAAGCTCGGCGCTTTCCTAGCTGTTTTTAAACAAGTTTTAGGATATGCCTACCCCAGTGAGCCCATCAAGGGGGAAGGGACTTGTTCGCTCTCCCTTGATGGGGGAGAGCTAGAGTGGGGGTGAAACCTTGCATCGATGTTAAGGAAAACCGAGTACTACGTTTGTGAAAATAATAACGTAAGTGAGCGTACTCTTTCAAGAGTGTACTACATGATAACAGGAATTGCAACCCTTGACACTAGTAATTAGCCATGTTAACATGGATATAAGTGAGCGTTCACTTATAACCTTGCATAGTATGACGGACGGAACGCTCAATACGTTATAGGGAGGGGATGCAAACATGTACGAGAATGGTAGAGACAACGATGGTAACCAGGCAGTGGAAGAGATGCAACGGGTTGAAGACGTCCTAGGGGAGCTATCGGCAGCCAAGGCAGGGCGTTCCAAGAAAGGACCTGAGCCTCCACTGGAAAGTCCACCCCCTGTAGAAGACGATGTTTCACAAGCTGTGATGGAGACATCAAAGGAGAGATCAGCTATGCTACAAGGGAGGGTGATGGGCGGTTTGACCATCAGAGAACTGGAGATGATACCCAAGATGGAAGAGATTAGTCGGCTTGAAGAGATCCCGGTAGGCGGCAGCACGAACATCGAGCCCGAAGTCATAGCGGCAATCGCTGGAGTGGCCGCCGAGGCAGTTGAGGGTGTCGCCGCTTTGGGCACGACCTCTCTTCGAAGAACTATTCGAGAGCGAGTAGGGGGAGCGGAAAGAAGGGCTAGAGGAGTCTCGGTAGAAGTCGGCAAACGGGAAGTGGTCCTGGACATACAGGTACGCGTGATTTACGGATATAGTGTTCCGAGGACCGTCATAAGTTTGCGCCTAAACGTGGCTGATCGACTGTTAAAACTATGTGGTCTTGTGGCAAAGGAGATAAATGTCAGGGTAACCGGCATTGAGTTTCCAGAAAGGATGCACGGCAGAGTAGAGTAAACGCTCTATTAACCATAACCACAATATGAAAGGAGATACACTATGGGAACCGAAAGGATCAAAGAACAAGAGATGATACCAAGACTGGCAGAGATAGAAAGGCTTGAAGAGATTCAGGTCGGCGGAGAAACTGATATCAGCGACGACGTTATTGCGGCCGTCTCGGGCGTGGCTGCTCGCGAGGTAGAAGGGGTCTCTTCTCTGGGCTCCACGTCACTTCGCAGCTCTATTGCCGAGCGAGTTGGCGGCGGAGGTGATAGAGGCAGGGGAGTGGCGGTTGAAGCAGGGCGACGGGAAGCCATCCTTGACCTGGATATTCGCGTCCTCTATGGCTTCAGCATCCCGGAGATCGTGGTCAAAGTGCGCCAAAACGTCGCCCATCGAGTGTTGGAGATTTGCGGCCTCGTAACCAAGGAGATAAACGTCAACGTTGTGGCCATAGAGTTCCCCGACAGGATGCCAGGCAGGGTCGAGTAGACGACCGCCCAACGTTTCTACACGTGCCTTCATTACCGGACTGTGCAGAGTAGAGGGTCTCAGACTGATATTGCCATGGGGCACGTCTTGCGTACCCCATGGCGGCGATAATGAGGATTTATGGACCGCTGGAATCGAGTTGCTATTTCGCTGGTTGCCCTTCTTCTGCTGGTAGGAGCGGTGGTCACGGTACTGGTTGCCACAGAAGCCGTAGACCCTGACTTCCTTCCCGGAGGCTCGGGTGAGACTGCGGCCGAAGCATGGTTTTACGACCAGCTAAAAGGAGTCGCCGACTTTAGTGGCAGCGACCAGGCAATCACCATAGCCGTTACTATAGTCGTAGGACTGGCCATGGTACCGTTCCTCTTGTTACAGGCCAGGCCCATGCTGAGGAAGCGCCGGACCTTGCCCATAAGCGCGACCGACCAAGGCATTTTCACCATAGAAGCAGACAGCGTTAAGCTACTGGCTGAGAAGATCGGAGCCAACAACCGAAACGTAACCTCGCTAAAGTGCCAATTGAGAGTTCGGCGAAGAACCTCTGTTGGAGGTCCTGCAAGCGTAGTAATTGAGTGCCTCCCTCGGGTTGTTCTCGGGAGCAACGTTCCGGAGATACGCGATGACCTACAGATACGAATCAAAGAGGCGGTAGAACAGCTGACCGGCCTGACAGTTGTGAGAGTAAACGTGATAAGGATCAAATATGATCGGGGCGACAGCGCACACCTTGTGGGCGCCTAGGGAGGCCGATGACTAATCCAAAGATCGCAGGAGCCGCCATCGGCCTCGTAATCGGGATTGTCCTCGTGTGGCTAGGCCCATTGGAGGCCTTTATCGCGGCTCTTTTTTCCCTTGGCGGTTGGCTGATCGGAAAATATATAAGCGGAGAGCTATATATAATTGATGCGCTGCTGGAGAGATTTATAGCCAGCAGGAATAGGGGACGCAGGGAGTAGCGCGCAAACCTAACGAAACTATTGACAACTCCGGCAAAATTGGATATCTTGTACGCACCTTGGTATATAACCAGGACTACCCAGAATTCAACGTAAGAAATACTAGGTAGTCCTGGTAAACGTTTAAAGGACATTTAGAGTAATCTAGTATAGGCCGAATAGCTGACATCATAGTTGCGAATATCCATGGAGTCCACTGCAACCCGAGAGACCCAACTTCATCGTTAAGCCGTACAGTTTAGGTGAAGCGGCCCCAAGTTTACAAACTCCTTCAGGGGTAAAATGCCAGGAGGAAGCTCACATGCAGCGCTACATCCTTATACGCATGTTTCAATCCATCGTCACCTTGCTCGCGGTCAGCGTTATCATATTCTTGCTGGGCCGCGTGGTGGGCAACCCCCTGGACGCCCTACTATCTCCTGAAGCGACTCAAGAGGACTACGACAGAATAAACCATGCTTGGGGCCTTGATCGACCCTACCACGTCCAGTACTTCAAGTTCATGGGCAATGCCTTTAAAGGAGACTTCGGTCCATCCTGGAAATGGCAGGGGTACGACGCCGCGGGCTTGGTTATAGACCGGTTCCCAGCCACCGCATATCTCGCTTTGTTCTCGCTCGCATTGGCACTCATAGTCTCCGTTCCTTTCGGCGTTATGTCCGCGGTCAAGAAAGACACCATTTTCGACTTTCTGGGCAAGATTTTTGCCCTCTTTGGGCAATCTGTGCCTTCTTTCTGGATGGGCATAGTGCTGATGTGGATATTTGCCGTGGAGTTGGAGTGGCTCCCTACGTCGGGCAAGGGAGGTATAAGTACCTACATTCTGCCCGGCATCGCCATGGGATGGCTCCAGGTCGCGGCTTTTATGCGTTTGATACGTTCCACCATGCTGGACGTGTTGGACACCGAGTACGTTAAGCTGGCTCGTATCAAGGGGCTGGTTGAATGGAAGGTGATTTGGAAGCACTGTCTGCGTAACGCCCTGATCACCCCGCTGACCTACTTTGGCATTATCTTGGGTATTCTGATGGTGGGCTCAGTGGCCATCGAGACAGTGTTCACCTGGCCAGGGGTTGGGCTACTGGCCGTAGACGCCGTACGAGCCAGAGACTATCAGGTGCTCCAGACTGTGGTACTTCTTTTCTGTGCTGTATACGTAGTCGCCAACCTACTGGTGGACGTCCTCTACGCCTACGTGGACCCTCGAATCAGGTATCAGTAGACCTAGCCGGCAATACGGTTTCTACAAACCTGAACTTTAGGCACCAGCCAGTTGGCACCAATTGGCTGGTGTTCTAAGTTAATTAACAGGAGCAGCAGAGACTGTCGATGAGCGAGAAACACCGGATATCTGTGGTTCCAAACCGCTTCAAGCTCCTCAACAGCGAAGGCACAGCTGGAGTTCTATTGGGGTCCCGTTGCTCCCAGTGTGGAGATCATTTCTTCGGCGATACGTTCTTCTGCCAGAACTGCAGCTCAAGGGACCTTGAACCCGTTGAGCTCAGCAAAGAAGGTACCCTGTACAGCTACACGATCGTGCACGTACCGCCTGCCGGCTGGCAGGGGACAGTGCCGTACATCCTCGGACAGGTCGAGTTGCCTGAAGGCCCACATGTTCTTTCTGAAGTGATAAACTGTTCACCTGAGCGGCTTATTGTGGGTATGGACCTGGAGTTGGCCCTCGTTGTTGGTGGCAAAGACTCGGAGGGCAACGAGGTAGTAGTGTACAAATGGCAACCTTCGTCTCGCCCAGGATAAAGCATTAAGCCTTTCCCAATAGGGCACTGGCACACGTCCGATTCGAGTTTCCCGATCAAAGAGGACGATGATGGGAGCTAGTCAACAAAGAGAGGTTGTGGTCCTGGGTGTGGGTCTGCACCCTTTCGGCAAGTTCCCGAATAAGAGTCTTCCCGAACTTGCTAGAGAGGCGGTAGCCGCAGCCCTTGACGACGGTATAGTGAACTGGAAGGATGTCCAGATCGCATATTTTGGGCACGTCTACTATCAAGGTATGTCCCTTGGCGAGGTGACCCTCCGGGAGTTGGGACTCACGGGAATCCCCATCATCAACGTGGAGAACGCCTGCTCCAGCGGCTCAACCGCCTTCTGGCAGGCATATTGGGGAATTGCTGCCGGTCTTTACGATCTAGCGCTGGCCTTCGGAGCGGAAAAGGTGCCACGGGGCCCTGTAACAGTAACCGCTGAGGATAGCTCGGAACGTCTTCTAGGCGCCGACCACATGATGGCAGGCTACGCCCTTCGCACACGCCGCTACATGGAGGAATATGGAGCCCCGGTAGAGGCCATTGCTCAGGTATCGGTGAAGGCTCACCAGAATGCATCCCTGAACCCTTATGCCCACCACAACAAGACCTTCACCTTAGCGGAGGTACTGGAATCACGTCCCATAGCCGATCCGCTCACTCTGTACCAATGCTGCCCAACCAGCGAAGGAGCTTCGGCTGCCATTTTGTGTGCCAAAGAGTCCATAAAGAGCTTCGCGGCGGAAAACCGTCGCTATATCACCATCGCAGCAGCAGAGTTAACCACCGGCCTGTACAGTACGAAAGGGTCCGATCATCCCGCGCTGAACCCCTATCGTGGAGAAGAGGCGGGACAGCACGCGTATAGCGCAGCTGGTCTAGGCCCTGAGGACATAGATGTTATTCAATTACACGACGCTGCGACCATAGGAGAGATACAACAGTTGGAAGCCTTGAACATCGTGCCCAAGGGTGAAGGTTGGGTGGCCGGTCAGCAAGGTCGTACGGAGATACGCGGTGATATCCCCACCAACACCGATGGTGGTCTTCTCGCCATGGGACACCCCTTTGGCGCCTCCGGGATTCGAATGATCCACGAGATCGTGACCCAGCTAAGAGGTGAAGCCGGACCTCGCCAGGTTAAAGACCCCAAAGTGGGTCTTGCTCACTGCTCTGGCGCTGGAGACATCTCCACTATTCACATCCTAAAGAAGTGATTCCCAGTCCAGAGCGTGGTCACTCGTTGCCGACCGACAACCATCTGTTCCAGGAATTAGGCTCCGACATAGGGAGCGTAACTCAGGACAAAATAAAATCCACAGGAGGTGTCTGCAATGGCTATCCGTTTGCCCACGACAGAGGAAATCAAGAAATTGGCCGCTGACAACCACTTCGAGCTAAGCGACCAAGAGCTCGCAGACTTCCAAGACCTGATGCCCGATCTGTTCGCAAACTACGACGTGGTCGAGCAGATGCCTATGCCTCACGAGCCTATCAAATATCGCGATCGAGACCCCGGCTACAGACCGTCGCGGGAGGAAGACCCCTTCAATGCCATTTCCCGCCGCTGTACTTTGAAGGGTGCGTCTTCGGGCAAGCTGGCAGGTAAAAGGTTCGGCCTGAAGAACAACATCTGCGTAGCGGGCATGCCGATGACCTGCGCTTCCCTGGTTTTAGAGGGTTACGTTCCGGAGATTGACGCCACTGTTGTGACCAGGCTGCTGGACGCCGGGGCGGAGATAGTGGCCAACCTCAACCTGGAAAACTTCGCCTTTTCGGGGGCGGGGGATACCAGCGCTCTAGGTGCATGCCTGAACCCCCATAACCCCCAACATCTGGCGGGCGGCTCATCCAGCGGCTCGGCGGCGGCCCTGTACTACGACGATATCGATATAACGATAGGCGGTGACCAGGGGGGATCGATTCGTATACCCGCTTCCTGGTGCGGCGTAGTAGGGCTGAAACCCACCCACAGCCTGGTACCCTACACAAACATTGTCGGCATAGATGGCACGATAGATCATGCCGGCCCAATGGCACGGACGGTGGCCGACGCCGCCTTGACCCTGGAAGTCATAGCCGGCAAGGACCCCATGGACCCAAGACAGGGAGAGGTGCCCGTGCAACGCTACACGGAAGCCCTCGGAAAGGACGTCAAGGGACTGCGTATCGGCGTCGTAGGGGAGGGTTTCGGAATAGCAGGATCAGAGCCGGATGTAGACGCCGGTGTTCGTAGATCCCTTGAGATACTCCGTGAAACGGGAGCTGAGATTGTTGACGTCTCCATTCCTGAGCATAAACAGGGGTCCGCAGTGCTTTGGAGCATCGTATCGGAAGGAGCAACGGCTCTGCTTCATGGTAACGGTATGGGATATCACTGGCAGGGGCTGTACAACCCGGGCCTTATGGAGACTCTGGGCAAGTTCCGCCGAGCCCAGGCAAACGACCTCCCTCCCACAGTTAAAATGGTGCTCCTCTGCGGCACCTACATGAGTGAACGCTACCACGGAGCCATTTATGCCAAGGCCCAGAATCTACGCCGGGTGATCAGAGCAGCCTACGACAAAGCCCTTGAGCAGGTGGATATCCTGGCCATGCCCACCACTCCCATGAAAGCCCACAAATACGATCCTGACCTGGACATTAAGGGCACGGTTACCCACGGTTGGGACATGCTGGAGAATACGGCTCCTTTCAACATGACGGGCCACCCAGGTTTGAATGTGCCATGCGGAAAATCCAATACCCTGCCGATAGGACTGATGCTGGTAGGCAAACACTTCGATGACGCTACCCTGTTTCGGGCAGGCGACGCCTTTGAGCGGCAGGTCAACTGGGAGACCCTTTAGAAGGTATATCCAAACCCCCGCCTGAAAGCGGGGCATATATGCCACAGGCTTTAGGCTGTGGTTCTTTAAATGAGTTGTGTTAGAGGCTCTTAACCAGAAGCCTTAATCTGCGGAGGTGTGGTCATGGCGATACGTCTCCCCACAGGAGAGGACCTGCAGCGGTTGGCCAGGGCCAACTACTTCGAGCTGAGTCAAGAAGAGCTTTCGGTGTTTCAGGAGCTGCTCCCGGACCTGTTCGCTAACTACGATAAGCTGGAGCAAACGCCGGCGCCCTATGAACCTCTGAAGTATCGAGACCGGGACCCGGGTTACAGGCCATCACGAGAAGAGGACCCTTTCAACGCCATCCTACGTCGATACAGTCTAAAGGGTGCGACTTCTGGCAAGCTGGCCGGCAAGAGGATCGGGTTGAAAAACAACATCTGCGTAGCCGGCCTTCCTATGAACTGTGCTTCCTTGGTGATAGAAGACTACGTAGCGGACATCGATGCAACCATAGTAACTAGACTGCTGGATGCCGGGGCCGAGATTGTAGCGAACCTGAACCTGGACAATTTCGCCTTCTCCGGAGCGGGGAATACCAGCGCCTTTGGTCCAACCTTGAATCCCCACAGTCCTCAGCACGTGCCTGGGGGCTCTTCCAGCGGCTCCGGTGCGGCCCTCTATTACGACTACATAGACATTACCATTGGTGGTGACCAAGGTGGCTCGATAAGGATTCCAGCCTCATGGTGCGGCGTGGTGGGCTTGAAACCCACCCATAGCTTGGTGCCGTACACCGGAATCGTGGGCGTAGATGCTACCTTCGATCATACAGGACCCATGACACGAACGGTAGCTGAGGCTGCAATTACCTTAGAAGTCATCGCCGGCAAAGACCCCTTGGACCCAAGGCAGGGTGAGGTGCCCATTCAACCCTATACCGAGTTCCTGGGCCGGGGTGTACAGGGCATGCGCATAGGTGTGGTATCCGAAGGCTTCGGATGGGAGCGTTCTGAGCAGGATGTGGATGACGGCGTACGTAAGGCCCTCGGAGTGTTCAAGGACATGGGAGCACAGGTCAGCGACATATCCATTCCGGCCCATCGAGAGACCGAAGGGATTACCTGGGGCCTGATGGCGGAAGGAGCGGCCGCGGCCCTGAGCACCAACGGCATGGGATACCACTGGCAAGGCCTCTATAACACCAGCCTCATAGAGACTTTGGGAAAGGCGCGGCGTGCCCAGGCAAACGATTTCACGTGGACGGCCAAGCTAATGTTCCTTATCGGTAAATACGTGAGCGAACGCTATCACGGCCGCTTCTATGCCAAGGCCCAGAACCTGCGACGCGGCCTTCGTGACGCCTACGACCAGGCACTGGAGCAGGTTGACATACTGGCGATGCCCACTACTCCCATGAAGGCCCATAGACATGATCCCGACATAAGTATCAAAAATTTCATCGTACATGGCTGGGACATGACCCAGAACACCGCACCTTTCGACATGACCGGCCACCCCGCTATCAACGTCCCATGTGGGAAGTCCAAGGGGCTGCCCGTGGGACTCATGCTCATCGGCAAGCGGTTCGAGGATGGCACCCTGTTTCAGGCGGCGCAAGCCTTCGAGGAGAAGGTCAATTGGGAGACCCTGTAGCAAACTAAATCCTGAATTCACAAAATAAATATATAGAAGGAGGATCTCGATGTCCGAGCAAAACAAGGCGATGTACCGCAGATTCGTAGATGAGGTGGTGAACAAGAAAAACCTGGCGGTGATCGATGAGCTCATGGCCCCGGACTATATAGAGCACGAGGAGATGCCACCTGGGACGCCGGCCGGCGTCGAGGGCATGAAACAGATGCTGGGAATGTTCTTCAGCGGATTCCCGGACCTACAGTCCACCAACGATGAAGTGATCGCCGAGGGGGATATTGTGGTAGGACGCCATACCACCACCGGCACCCATACCGGCGAATTCATGGGCATCCCCGCCACGGGCAAGCGGATCAGTATGAGGGAGGTCCACTTCGTGCGCGTTGCCAATGGGAAAGGTGTCGAACACTGGGGTCTCGCGGACATGATGGGAATGATGCAGCAGCTAGGAGTCTGAGCAATTAGTGATGCCGGTCATGGGAGCCTCGAGCAGCGTGGGGCAATAGGGAGACCGCGCGGATGGCCGTGGACGGATTGATCGGATGAATCGCGCCACGGGACCGCTGAAGAAGAGGAAGATGAGCGGTCGCAGCTTCGAAATGGACCGGTTCGCGCCCTCGTCGCCAGCGGCCTGCTCCGGGTTGACCGGGTGACGCTGGATGGGCAGCAAGGCCGCGATCTTCTTAACATTGAACGCGGCGCACACCAGGTTCCATTCGCTGCCCACGTTCTGCCTACCCCGATACCAGAACCGCCGGAATCCCATGCCGACCTTGATCTGCCCGAACACCGGTTCTACCGTACATTTGCGCCGACGATAGAGCTCTCGATGGCCCGTCCCGTCCATAATCCGCTTGAGTTCGCGTTTGGCCAGGTGACCCTGGCCCACGCTGATCACTTCACGACCATCAGCGGCTTCGTACTGGCCACACGTGCAGGCCACGGGCTCCATCGTCTTGTATGTTCTCGCCCCGTTGGTGGGATGCTCATGAGCAAAGGCGAAGGTGTGACCGCGGGGGCAAACAAACCTGTCCTGATCCCGGTCGTAGCTGAGGCGGTCCAGTTTGCCTACCTCCTGACCTTCTTTTCCCTCTCGGGTCGTGGCACACACCGGCGTCACGCCCCGCTTCCGGCAACTGTCCAGCGTGTTCTGGTTCCCGTAGCCCGCGTCAGTCACCAACGCCCGGGGCACCTGGTCCAGCTCCTGCTCCATGTGCGCCAGGATCGGTTCGGCTGCGTGTGCGTCACTGACCGAGTCCTCGATATGGTTCGACACGATGATCTGGTTGTCCATGTCCACTGCGGCCTGGGCATTATAGACGTATCGAGTCCCGTCCCCCGGCTTGCTAAAGCACCGTGCATCATGGTCCGCAAAGGAGACCTGCTTCTTCGGGTCGATCGGCTCGTCGGGGTGTTCCCTCTTCTCCCGCTCCTCCAAGGCGGCCTTGGCCTCTTCGATCTTCTCCAGCCGCTGTTCCCGCCGCGCCAGTTCGTCCGACACCCGGTAGCCATCCGAATCGGGGCTGCATTCCTGGTCCTCCTGCTCGTCGGTGGCCTGCGCCGCCTCGAGCAACTGCTCAATTTCCACCCTCAGCTTCGATTCCTCCTCCAGCATGCGGCCGTAGCTCATGGCCTTATGCTTGGAAGTGTCGGCCTCTACCTTGGAACCATCCAGTGCCACCGCACCGAGCCGCGCCAGCCCTAAGGCGCGGGCCAGCTTCACCGTCTGTACGAAGACCTCTTTCATATCGTCCCGGTGCCGCTGCCGGAACTCGATGAAGGTCCTGAACACCGGGGTCTCCATGCCCGCCAGGTACTTGAAGGCCAGGTTCTCCTGGCAGGCCCGCTGGAGTTTGCGAGAGCTGAATATCCCAACGGTGAAACCGTACAGGATGACCTTCAGCATCAGGCGCGGATGGTAGGCGGGCTGGCCGAGGTTTCCGTAGCGCGCTTCCAGGGCACTCAGATCCACTTGGTCCACCAAGTCATTGATCAGGTGAGCAGGGTGATTCTCATCCACGAAGTCCTGCAAACTCGGGGGCAGTAGGAATGGTTGGCTTTGATCGTACGATCGAAACATTGGCGCCTCCGTAGCGTGGACCTCCAGTCTACAAGAACTCCCTGTCCCCACCCAAGCGTCGCTCCTTGCGGAAATCGCGCGAGTACAGCAGTGCCCCGGCACCACACGACTAATTGCTCAGGCTCCTAGGGGTAATTCCAGAGCAGGGATAGATCATAAAACCCTGGAGCTCACGTTACAAGGCATGGGAGCAGGGCCACAGAGGCACGGAGACACAGAGAAATATTTGACCTAAATAAATATCAAGGAGGATCACAATGTCCGAGGAGAACAAGGCCGTCATTCGCCGTTTCATCGAAGAGGTATTGAACAAGAGGAATGCAGATGCAGCATCCGCGTTTCTGACAGACGACTACGTCGACCATGGCCTTCCTCCAGAGCTCCCACCTGGTCGAGAGGGCTTCAAGCAGATGATGGGCATGATCTTCAGTGCCTTCCCAGACACCCACTACGAAAATCACGACTTGATTGCCGAGGGAGACAAGATCGTGAGCCGGGGCACCTGGACCGGCACCCATACCGGTGAGTTCATGGGCATCCCTGCCACCGGTAAGAAGGTAGAGGTGCAGGAAATGCACATTGCGCGCATGTCCGGCGGCAAGATGGCAGAGCACTGGGAGAATATAGACCAGTTGACGATGATGCAGCAGCTAGGGGTCATTCCCGAGCAGAGTTAACTGAGCGATACCCTCAGAACACTGACCATCTTACGGAAATGTAGCCACAGAAGCACTGAGACACAGAGGAGTTTGAATATTTTCTCTGTGTCTCAGTGGCCAATATTTTGGTCAGCCGAAACGTACCAGACCTTCGTCCATCATCGCCTTGATTGCCCCATCGAAGGCCTCCAGGGTCTGGTCTATGTCTGCCTCAGTGTGGACCCCCGAGAGCACACCGCTGCAGCGGGACATGAGGTCCACACCTCTGACCTGGAGAGCCGGTCGAAATCCCCTGAGGATTTCCGGAGGCACCTGTTTCAGAGTACCGGCGTCGAGACCTTCTATGGACCTGGCGCCGAAGTATACGTGGAAGGTGGACGACTCACCGTAAACGCATGCAGCCACTTCGTACCGGTCCATGATTTCCCTGAGCCCCTTTCGAAGACGCTCGGCCATTCTGTCAGCCTGGTCCTGCATCTCTCCCGTGGCGACGATTCTTAAGGCGGCATTACCAGTAGCCGCGCAGTAAGGGTTGGCGTTGAATGTGCCACCATGGGAAACGCGCTGAAAGCGGTCTCTATGTGCATCGCCGGTATGTGCCATCACCTGCATGAACTCGTCCTTGCCCGCCACCGCACCCCCTGGCAGCCCTCCAGTCAGGACCTTGGCCAGTGTACAGATGTCGGTATCGATATTCTGCTTCTGTTGGACTCCTCCGGGGCTCCAGCGGAAGCCGCTGATCACCTCGTCCAGAATCATCACCACACCGTACTGGCGGGTCAGCTTTCTAACTCCTTCCAGGAAGCCGGGTTTGAGGGGGACGGTGCCGTAGGAAGCACCCGATGCTTCTGTGATGACCCCTGCTATGTCGTTGTCGGTGGCAAGGGTGCGCTCCAGCACGTCCAGATCTGGGGGGAGAACGACAACAGAGTCTATAGCTCCTTTGGGAATACCTGTAGATGAAGGGACATCGAAGGGAGCCAGCGTCCCTGGCATGACGTAATCGTGCCAGCCATGATAGTGGGACTCCCAGCGAATGATCTTATCCTTGCCGGTGTATCCTCTGGCTACGCGCATGGCCAGCATGGTGGCCTCGGCTCCTGATCCTGCAAACCGGACCTTGTCAGCGGAAGGGATCAGGTCACATACGCGCTCTGCCCACTCCAGCTCCGCCTCTATGGGCTGGCCGTAGTGGGACCCAAAGGGAGCCGCCTGCACCAGGGCGTCAACCACCTCCGGATGGGCATGTCCCAGCAGCAGCGAGGCGGAACCCATGCCATAGTCTATATACTCATTGCCATCCACGTCCCATTTTCGTGGGCCCTGGCCTCTGGCAATGGTGATGGGAAAGGGGTCCACAAGGCGTAGATCGTGACTCAGTCCCCCTGGCAAGACCTCCTTGAACTTGGGAAACAGCTCCGCCGACTTGGAATTTTTCCTTATGTACGCCTCTCTTATAGTCTCAGCCATGGAGTCCTCCATTTTCAGAATGGACAACGGGAATGTTTGCTCATAATGACCTGTTCTGGGTGTTAACTTTACATCAAGCAAGGTTTGGGCGCTACTCCTGTCCCGAATTAGCGCAGTGGCCCTCATCCCCTACCCTTCTCCCAATGGGAGAAGGGTGACCCTGAGCTTGTCGAAGGGTCGGGTTGAGGACCCAGACAACAGGCTACCGGAAGCATCCTTCTATACTCCATCCGGTATGGCGTCGCCTTTCGGAGCATCACCGCCTCACAAGTAGTGGCAGGCGCTTCAGATGCGCCAGGTCCAGGGCCGAGGCGAATGTGTCCACGTGGGGGCGGGCCGCCTGAAGCCCTAAGGTCAGTGGCTCGTAATCCGGCGTACCCAGAAGGGGATTTAGCCAGATCAGCCTCCTCACCTGTCTTCTAACTTTAGCCAGTTGGTCTGCCATGTGCTGTGGCTCACCCGTCTCCCAACCATCGCTCAACAGGAATACAGTGGTGTTGCGGTCGAGAAGCCTACCGTGCTCACGGTTCAGCGTCTGGAGGCACTCGCCGATGCGAGTGCCTCCAGACCAATGATGAACCTGGTTGCTGATACGCCTGAGGGCTTCCGAGAAGGAGGGGGATCCAAGCTCCCTCGTAACCCGAGTCAGAGATGTGCTAAACACGAAGGTCTCTATCCGGCCCATCCGCTGTCCAAGGGCGTAGACCAGCTGCAGCAAAAGCTCGGCATGGCGGTCCATGGAGCCGCTCACGTCAAGTAGCACCAGTAAGCGCGGCACCTTCAGCACTTTTCGGAGCCTGGGAATAGTGATCAGATCGCCACCGTGGGACAGGTTAAGCCGGATTGCGTTGCGCAGGTCTGGAACACCTTTTCGCCTGTGGTGTCGCCGCCGACGTCCGGGGCGGGAGGGCAGAGCACGGACCAATCGGGCGGCGATCTCGTGAACGGCGGCTAGCTCATCCCCATGGAACACCGCGAGGTCTCGCTTAGCCGTCACGTGGACCGAGCTGGCTCCCGTGCGTACGAACTGCACCCCCGACGGTCTGGTTTCGTCAGAGGCGCTCTCATTCGATTCTGTTTCCGCCTTGGAGTACGCAGAGCTTTTCTCCAGCTTCTGTGTACCCCCAGGGATGGAGGCCGACGTTTGCTGGCCTAACCTAAAGGTCCAGAACTGTTGGAAGCACTGGTCGAAGGCCGCTATCTCCTCCATTCGAGAGACCAATAGAGTTCTGAAAGCCCAGTAGACCTGCTGCTTCTCTTTTATGTTAACCAGGCCTAGTGAGCGAAGGGCATCGGCAGTCTCGGACGGACCCACCAGCAGACCTTGACCCCTCAGGGAGCGGCAGAAATCGACTGTGTGGGAAACAAGGTTAACTTGGTGCGGCATGGCTTATACCCTGGCCATGGTCAGGACACGGCTAGGCTTTTTCTCAATAGCTCGTCCAGTGCATCACCCGTGAACTTCTGCATGTCGTCGGCGTCTTTCACCAGACATCCTTGGGTCTGCACCACGGTATCGCGGTCGAGATGATCGTAGTGTAGCATGACCATCACGGTAGCCCAGTCCAGGGTCTCAGAGACGCCCGGTACCTTATCCAGGTCCAGTTGCCGGACCTCCTGGAGGAAGCGGCATATCTGCGTCGCCAACACCTCAGAGATGCCTGGAACCTTGGCCTGAACAATGCGCAGCTCCTTCTCAAAGGATGGGAAGTCTATCCAGAGGTACAGGCAGCGGCGGCGCAGGGCGTCCGAGAGGTCGCGGGAGCGATTAGAGGTGAGGATAACCGTCGGAATGTGCTCGGCTTTTATGGTGCCGATCTCAGGAATGGTTACCTGGAACTCAGAAAGGACCTCTAAAAGAAATGCTTCGAACTCCTCGTCCGCCCTGTCCACCTCATCTATGAGCAGCACGGGCGCTCGATCCTTTTGGGTGAGGGCAGCCAGGAGAGGACGTTGCAACAGGAAAGCTTCGGTGAATATCTCCCGCTCCTTTTCCTCCGTGCTGCGAGAGGTATTCTCATCCAGCTTGATCCAGAGGAGCTGCTTGGGGTAGTTCCACTCGTAGAGAGCTGTGGTTACGTCCAAGCCTTCATAGCACTGGAGACGGATCAGGTTGGTGTCCAAGACCTTGGTCAGGACGTTGGCCACCTCGGTCTTTCCCACACCGGCCCGGCCCTCAATCAGGAGGGGACGGCCCAGCTTCGTCGCCATGTACAGCGAGGTCGCAATGGCCGGATCGGCAATATACTCTTCCGCCTCCAGCCGCTCCAGAATCTCCTGAATGGAGCCTGCGGCCGTCCCAGGCTGGGTGGGCGGATCCATTATCCCTTTGCAACTCGGATGGCTCGCCAAACTTTTTCGGGCTTCACTGGCATGTCTATGTGCTTAATCCCGAAGGGAGACAAAGCGTCAACCACAGCGTTGACCACAGCAGGGGATGAGGCGATGGTGCCCGTTTCTCCCGCGCCCTTGATTCCCAACGGGTTCGTCGTGGATGGGGTTACGGTGCGGTCCAGCTCGAAGGAAGGCAGCACATCGGCGGTAGGAACAGCATAGTCCATCATGGAACCTGTGAGGAGCTGGCCGTTGTCGTCGTAGATGGCCTCTTCCTGCAGGGCCTGACCTATACCCTGAGTTATTCCCCCGTGGACCATGCCATCGACGATCATAGGATTGATCACGTTGCCCACGTCGTCCACGGCGATATATCGCAGTAGCTTAACCTCGCCCGTTTCGGAGTCCACTTCTACGATACATACATGGGTTCCGAAAGGCCAGGTAAAGTTCTTGGGGTCGAAGTAGCTGAGGGCCTCCAGGCCAGGCTCCATTCCGTCGGGCAAACTGCTGGCCATGTGAGTTGCCAGCGCGATTTCCTGGAATGTTTTGGCATTGGCCGGCGCGCCCCGCACAAACATCTTTCCGTCTTCATAGACCATGTCGGCTTCAGCGGCCTCCAGAAGGTGAGCAGCCAGCTTTTTAGCCTTGTCCTTGACCTTCTCGACACTTAGATGGATGGCTGTGCCACCTACGGCCGCGCTCCTACTGCCGAACGTCCCAACGCCGAACTGTAGCTGAGAGGTGTCACCGTGCACCACCTCTACATCCTCCATAGGTATGCCCAGTTCCGAGGAGGCTAGCTGAGCGAAGGTGGTTTCGTGGCCCTGACCGTGAGATGAGCTGCCAGTGTACACACTTACCTTTCCGGTGGGATGGACTCGAACCAGACCGCTCTCCCATGCTCCGTACTGCAGCCCCAACGAGGTGACGACCGCTGAAGGGGCCAGCCCACAGATCTCAACGTAGCTGGAGAGGCCGATGCCCAGGTAACGGCCCTCCTTGCGGGCCTGTTCCTGCTCTTGACGGAAGTCCTTATACCCCGCCATCCCCAAAGCTTTGTCGAAGGCCACTTCATAGTTGCCGGTGTCGTAGGTTACGGTGGTAGGGACCGTATAGCCATTATCGAAAGGCGGAATCAAGTTCTTGCGGCGCACGTCTGCAGGGTCCATTCCGATCTCTTGAGCGAACATATCTACCATCCGCTCTATAATGAACGTGGCCTCAGGACGCCCAGCGCCTCGGTACGCTTCTACCGGCGTGGTGTTGGTAAATATGCCGTAGACTTTAGCCGATATGTTGGGGGTCTTGTAGGGACCTATCAGCATAAGGACGTGAAGGCCACTGGGAATCAAGGATGCAAAGAAGGAGAGGTGGGCTCCCATGTTGGCGTAAGTTTTGGTCCTGAGACCTGTGATCGTGCCGTCCTTCTTACCCATGATCTCGACGTGCTGGATGTGGTCCCGGCCATGATTGGTGGCGATGTAGTTCTCCTGTCGGCTCTCGACCCACTTGACGGGCCTGGCTAGCCGCTTGGCCAGCATGGCGACGATGATTTCATCCACGTAGGGACATATTTTACTGCCAAACCCGCCACCAACGTCCGGAGCTACCGATCGGAGCTGGTGCTCTGGGTGTCCCGTGGCCAGGGCCGTGGCCAACCTAACCAAGTGGGGCACTTGTGTGGAGGACCAAATAGTAAGGTGATTGGTACCCTTGTTATAGTCGGCCACCACTCCTCGGGGTTCCATGGGATTAGGAATTAGGCGTTGATTAACGATTTTCTGACGCACAATTACATCCGCATCCTTGGCCGCCGCCTCGATGTCTCCGCCATCCAGTCCCCATTCCCATGCGATGTTGTTGTCGGCTTCTGAGTGGATTTGTGGTGCGCCAGCCTCAGTCGCCTTCTCGGCACCCACCACCACAGGCAATGGCTCATAGTCCACGCTAACCAACGCGGCGGCGTCTGTGGCAGTGCCGATGTCCTCTGCCACGACAGCAGCTACGGCTTCTCCTACGAACCTCGCTGTGTCAAATGCCATAGGGGCATGAGAAACGTGTTTCTGGCCAGGCAGAATCCAGCCAAGAGGGAGGGCACCGAGCTGATGTTGCAGCTCTGCTCCGGTGAACACGGACACGACACCCGGGTGGTTTTTCGCCTTTGAGGTGTCTATGCTACGTATTCTCGCATGGGCATGAGGGCTTCTAATCATCACGCAATGGAGCATTCCAACCAGCTTGATGTCATCGGTATATGTACCCTGGCCGGTAATAAACTTAGGGTCTTCACGGCGCTTGACGCTGGAACCAACGGTGTTTGTGGTCATTTCACCCTCCTGAACATCGCTACGGCCATAGCCTAGAGTTTAATGGCCGGTGACGTCTTATGCAACATGGGTATCAAAAATAACAGCCGTGCAATTGGCCTGCACGGCTGCGAAGGACTACAGGATAACGTATCGGTAATTGTTACCAGTGCCAGATGGCATCATGGGAATCGTACAGGTCTGCTACCTCTTTGCGGCCTACAACCTTAACTCCCTTATTTATCTCCCCCTGGCCAATACCTCTGTCTTCCAGGTCTTCCTTGACCACGTAAGTGGGAATGCCAGCACTGATGATCTCTCCTAAATCCCTATCCAGCTTTGGTCCAACCTCCATCTTTTCGCCCCCGAAGCTCAGCCCGCTGGCGTCCTGCCCCACTACGGAGTAGTTAACCGCATTGCCCCTGAGAAGCAAGGAGATGTCGGCGCCACCCTTCTTCAGAATGTGGGTCATCCACATAATGGTGTCGTCTTGCTCTTCGATTGTGCCGTGATAGGCACGTTCCGCGATTGAAAGTATCTTTGCCATTATTCCTCCTACTTAGTTGCCATTACCAGAGTATTGGCGCTTTCTGCGCTCGACTTCAAGAAGTCGGCTGGTGCTCCGCGACGCGCCCCTTCTATCCAGTTGCCGGACCCCCGCTCATCAACGCACAGGCCACAGTTGATCCAGTCTACCAACTCGGTCTTGAAGAGGGCCGATATGAAATTGGCCGTGGTGGGGTGCTGCTCTTCTTCTACCGTGGTCCCGTGTACCGGATTGGGATGAGCCTTTTGCTCGGCCATGGTCAGGTTCACGGCACCCTCGTATGCGAAGACGTTAACCTTGTGTCCCTTTCGCACAGCAGCATCAATGATGCGGAGTGCTGTGGTGGTGGTTTCGGATTCGTAGGGCGGGTCCATTAATAACATAGTTAGTGTAGCCATGATTCCTCCTCAGTCGATAATTAATGCCAGACGATTTTGGTGCCCTGCTCTACAAGAATGTCTACCAAATTGTCCACGTTCGATACCTGTACTCCATCCTCTATGGCTGACTTAGATATTCCTCTCTCACGAAGTGAGAAGTCATCAGCGGCCACCTTAACAGAAGGGGCCTTCTGTCTAAGTCCAGACAGGGGGTTGTTCTTTACACCTTTTCTGGTGGTCAGGACACCGTTCTGAATCAGAAACAGCGTCACGTCGTTCCCCTTACCTGCTAGGTCTCCGGCCAGGTCATACATATATAAGGTGTCTCCGTACTCGAACGGGTCTCGGGACTCAATGAGGGCGTATTTCACCATGTATCACCTCCATAATTAGCTGCCTTCTGCCACTACGTTTAAATGTACCGTTAGATAATAGGTTGGTCTGTCCACGCTGTCAACATCATGTGTTCCCCGTTCAAAAGCGCCTTCTCTGATTGGATGAGGGAACCCTTAGCCGTCTACAATACTCTCTTTGCGAAACCGAGTTTTCACCCATCCCACGTCGAAAGGAGTCCGGAAGAAGGGAGTTAACTTCATTTGTTTAAACTTCCACTCACCGTTGACCCTCGCATATTCCTCGTCGTATCGGGCTAGATGCCAGCCTGCCTCATTCCCCTCAACATAGGTAAATGTCTGCAGTAGATACCAGATGCCCTCTGCTTTGTCGCCATCAACCTTGATGATAGGGTTGGTCACCATGTGAACAGAGAAGGCGTTCCTTCGAGGTGCTAGGTCGGTGAACAGCCTGCGGATCTCCTCCCTTCCAGCGAAGGTGCCCAACCTCCCTACGTCGTAAACGCCGTCCTCGGTAAACAGCTTGGCCACGCTGTCCGGGTCGTAGACACCGTTGGGGTCGGCTTTGATGTCACAATTGTTGCAGTAGCGGGCCTTGAGCTGTTTGATCTCCTCTATGTCCTCTAAAGCCTTGATCCCTCGTTCAATCTCTTCGAGGTTCATCCATCGCTCCTTTGATGACTAATCTCGAAATAGGGTGCACGGGTAGGAGTTGGCTGCCACAGGTAGAATAATACCCAATTACACCAACGGTTAGCCGACACGTAGCAAAAGATATCGAGTTAGGCAAACCGGTTCTTCACCCAGCCTTCGTCGAAGGGAGTCCGGAAAAAGGAGACCATCTTCCAGCTACTGATCTTCCACTCACCGTTTTCCCTGGCGTACTCCTCATTGTAGCGCCCCGAGCTCCAGGCCGCTTGATTCCCGTCTATCATGGTACTGGACATGAAAATGTACCACGTTCCCTTGGCTTTATCTCCATCTACCTCGATCACCGGGTTCACCATCATATGAACGGAAAATGAGTAGATTTCAGCCGCCTTGGCAAAGGACTCGCTGATCTCCTTGCGCCCCTTAAGAGTGCGACCCAATATGCTTGACTCGAAATATGCGTCCTCGGTAAAACAGCTCGCGATCTTGTCCGGGTCGTACGCACGGTCAGGTATTGCATTAATGTCACAGTAATCCGCGTATCGGGTCTTGAGCTGCCTGATCTGCTCTATATCCTCCAGCACCTTCAGTCGTTTTTCCAGGTCTTCAAGGCTCATGGTTCACCTCCTGATATTTTTTTACGTAGTTGCGGAAGGACAGCAGCGCTGTAAGAGATTCTGACGAGCCTCACGATCACTGGGAGAAGAATTTCTTTTGCGCCCAGCCCTGGTCGAAGGGGGTCCAGAAGAAGGATATCATCTTCCAACTGCTGATCTTCCACTCCCCGTTGACCCTGGCGTACTCTTCATAGTATCTGCCCGAGCCCCATATCGCCTGCTCGCCCTGACTCAATGTAGCGGGCTGGAGGAGAATCCAGGTCCCCTTTGCTTTATCTCCGTCCACCTCGATCACCGGGTCCACCACCATGTGGACGGCAAAGGACATCCACTCAGGGGCCTTTGTAAAGGCCTGGCGAATCGCCTCCCGCCCTATGGCCTTGTTCCCCAACGGTCCCGGGTCAAAGGGGGCATCTTCAGTAAAAAGACTCGCGATCTTCTCAGCGCTGTACTTTACGTCGGGCTCGGCATTGATATCACAGTATTCGGCGTAGCGAATCTTGAGCTTCTTGATCTCCTCTATATCCTCCAGAACCTTTACCCTCTTTTGCAGGTCCTCTAAGCTCATGCCTTACCTCCTGAGTCGGCGGATGCTGTCGAGCTGGTCCCCCATGTTGCACCGACAGTATACCCTAACCAAGAGTGCCTCGCTATGGGAACTGGGAAAATAAGCAGGGTATTTCGATTGTCACTGCGACGAGCAAATTCCCGAAGCAGT
>CBDFKS010000002.1:0-40511 GCA_965248905.1 Dehalococcoidia bacterium
CGACCATAAGTGCATCGAACGGCCAATCGTCGACGTTCCTCGTGCCCAGGCGCATCGTGAAGACCATGCTCAGCGCCCCGATCAATGTGCCTCTGTACCGCGTCGCTCCCTTCACCGCGATGGCGTAGAACACCAACGAACCGACCGCCGAACCGCCGATGCCCGCAACGAACATGCCGAGCGCGGACGTCGCGAAGCTGTTCGAGAAGCCGACGATGGTGAGGCCGAGTGCAACGACAACAGCGCCGGCCGCCATCATGGTGTGCGGAGGCTGCCGGTCCACCCAGATGGCCGCGGCGACCACCGCCAACCCGCCGATGCCGAGCGCCGTGACCAGCCAGCCGAAGGACCCCGCGGAAAGAGCGAGCCGCGCGGGCGCCGCGAACGCCACCAGGTTGCCAGTATCGACCAGCTTCAGGAGCGCCGCAGCTGTCACCAGCACGAGGCCGAGCTTCAGGTCGGAGTGACGGTCAGAGAATCCTATGATTGCAGCACCGTGCGGTCACTCGTACCGAGGCTCCGAATCATCTCCCGCACCTCCGCCATGCCCGCTGGGTCCATGCCGTTGGTCGGCTCGTCCAGAAACAGGAGCTCCGGGTCGCCCATCAGGGCGTAGGCGAGCCCGAGACGCTGCTTCATGCCAAGGGAGTAGGTCCTGAACTTGTCGTCGGCACGGTCGGCAAGTCCCACCTTGCCCAGCAGCTGTTGGACCTCCCTGCGGTCTCCTCGCCCGGAGATGCCCTGGAAGTAGGCGAGGTTCCGGCGGCCCGACATGTACGGATAGAAGGAGGGGGTCTCCACTATGGCGCCGACACGATGCAGCGTATCCCGATGTGATGTGCTCCCGCCGAACAGGCTGAAGCTGCCCATTGTCGGTCTGACCAGCCCAAGCAGCATCCCCATCGTGGTCGTCTTGCCCGATCCGTTGGAACCGAGAAGACCAAAGACCTGCCCGCGGGGCACCTCCAACGAGAGGTCGTCTACGGCAAGGATGTCGCCATATCGCTTGGTCAGCGCATCCGTCTGGATGACGAGCTCGTTCATGTAGTCCATCCTCTCGCACATCAAGTTCGTGTGCCGACCGAGGCCTCGGCATCATAGCGTCGCAGAAATCGAACACGGTTAGAGGGGGGACAGCAACTCTCCCCGGAGCCGGACGTTGGCTCACGCCCCTCGACCACTTCAGGTGGCAGGCCACAGGGTGGTGGAGCCTGCCCCGCCGTCACGGATACGCCCGCTGGAGAAAGCCGGTAGGGGAACTACGAAGACCGGACCCGGTTTCCCCAGGAAGAAGCGGCAACCCCAAAGTGAATTGTCCCTGATCAGGGTGTTCCTGTCCATCAGATTTCATGTTTCCGAAATGGTAGAATGATGGCCTAAAGGTAGGCTGATCCCCCGTTGATTAGGTGCGTCTTATAGTGACAAATGCCAGGTTCCTTAAGCTCCGACGTCTGCATTTCGTCTTAGGGGTGGCGTTATTGGGTGTTCTCGTCCTGACAGTCGTTGAAGCAAGAACCTACTATGGCCGTGACTTGCTCAAGGAGACTGTGTACGGATCGAAGCCCCACCGTGTGCCGTGCGACCGATGGCCCACACCTGACGGAGTTCGGCGAGTCATTGACCAGCACCGGGAAGTCGTCCGTCAGATAGAGTCCATCAACCCCGGATTCACGGTGCTGGACATCAACACGCTGAGCTGCCCCGGAAGGGCCGACACCCAAATCCTGTATGCTACGGCGAGTGATCGGGAAGCCATAAAGCTGATATTGGGAGACGGGAAGTACTTCTCCGGTGTCCCTTACCAGATGCGGAATACCTAACACCGACAGGCCTCGAAGCGGCGGACCCAGGTGTACGAGGCGAGGCTGTCTCCCGAGGGGCGTCTATCCCTCTCGGACGGGGCCACACAACAGTTCGTCCGGCGAACCGGTTAGATCGAACAGAGCCCATATGAGGAGTTGGCGTCTGGCCGCAGGCGGTCTAATCCTGAGCGACGCGAAGCAGGTGCGAATGTGAGGCGGTTTCTCCGCAAGAGTGCCTACGTGATTGGCCTTCGCCTACATGATGTTGGGCACGTTTGCGTTTCTGGTACAGCGGGAGACATGGCACATCGCTTTCCTGAAGCTGGTTGTGGGGATGTCAGTCGGGTGCGCCGTATTCGGGCTCATCACGCCCTATATCTGGAAACCAGAGACCTTTTTTGTCAAGAGACTCAGGCCAAAGGGCAAGACTACGAACATGCAGATCCTCGGGAGAGCCTTCGGAGGCTCAGGACTGGCCGCAGCTGCTTGGGCGTTGGGCAGCGGCCTCATCATGGGTCTGAGGCTCGATGCGTGGCTTACGGTGACTCTGTTCGGAGGTCTCGTGGTAGGGACCATCACTTACGTCGCTCTCAGGTTCTCCACGTACCGCAAGTTCCCGCCTAACGACTCCAATGAAATGGCGGGAGGAACCGGAGCCGTTTTCGTGCGTCGCTGGCCCGCTGCCTAAGAACGATGGCCGAAACGGGGTTGGAAGGTGGCCTCACCCGTCTCGTGAGTCTCCAAAGCAAGAGACCCGCACACATCGCCACTATTTGGGAGGTGCAAAGACATGGAGCAAAGCACATCCCTGTTGGGGATACTTCCGATAGTCGGGTTGATGGGCGGAGTAGGCGTCGGCGCATCGGTTGGGGGCGTCCTGGCACTGAGGAGGAGCAGCGAGACCGTCATCTGCGTGTTGGGCGGCGTTGGCATCGTGTCGAGAGTTCTCTTTGTGCTGTTTGCCCTCGTCGTGCTGTTCGCGGCTGCGGAGCGGGTGACATAACCGGCTGGGCTGGTGACAACAAAAAAGGCCCCCATATATTGAGGAAGGGGAGGCCACTGCCAAACTCGGCGGCGACCTCCCCCTCCGTACCGTTCCGATGCGCTTCCACGACCTCCTGCTCGACCTGCACCGCATGCCAGCCCATCGACCCACAGAAGCCCCTCTGAGGTCGTCTCGGCATCTCTAGCCTCTGCAAGGACCTCTTACGCCGACTCTTCCTCTTGCTCATCGCCCACAACGATCTCGCGCGAGCCGCGAGACAGGCTGAACGCGAAGACCAAGTTTCAAGCGGTGCACCCAGGTCAGGAGATGCGGCTCCTTCCCGTTAGCTTCTTCACACCGGCCCTCAGTCGTTCTCCCAACTTTCCTTGGGCGAACTCACCAGGAAACTATAGAGACGCCGGGAACGTTTTCCGTCGCGGCGGCGTATTATTGTTTGAAAGAGGATATTGTGAAGATTCAAGCTAACATGAGAACCAGGGGCATGCGTCTGGTGGTCTTTGCTGCCGCATTAGCATTGTTTCTCGTATCGGGACTTGTAGGAGGAGCCATCTGGATTGCGGCCACGCCGGGAGATCAAGATGGACTTGAGGAGTATCAATGGAGCGCTTCCGAGCAGGCCCAGCGCGGCCAAGCTATAGCGACGAAGGATTCGTCTTTGTTGCCAGCGTGTACTGAGGAGTACTTCGCGTGGCGTGAGGAAACCAAGGCCGCCAGGGAATCGGCTGGCCGTAGCGAACCCGTTAAGACCGACTTTTGGTCAGCACCGGGATGTCGGGGTACGCCGGACCGATTGGTGCAGGGACCAGCCCGATCACCTAGTCTAGAGATGCCCACAGCGTCCCCCCAGGACAGACCGGTCATTGATGTCGATTATGACGACGGTTGGGTAACGAATGTTCCTGACGTTATAGGTGGGTACAGGGTTATTCGAATCACCACTCCAAAGAGCCTGGCCTGCAGCAACCATCCAAGAATAACTTTGCTGGCGCAGCAAGGGTCAATGGACGAGTTCCTATCGGCTCCACTTGACCTACCCTCCTTGAGAACGGCCATCCAGTCAATCCCGGGAGTCCCATCAGACGTCGGTCTGGGCTTTACTGGCAGTCCTATCGACAAGGAAGAAATGGCCGAGAAGAATAGAAGATGGAACGAAGCCAATATTCGAGAAGGGTGCATCCACCATAGCCGACTCATCTTGGAGGAGGTTTCATCACCCGGCACCACCTCAGAGTAAGTCTGACCGGCCTAAACCCGTTGACTCCGATTCTCTCGGAAACCCGCCGCCATAGACTGTCGAACCGTTTTGTTTCGGCCCGAAACGCAAGAAGACCCTCATAGATGGACAGACAGTAGCATTCCCTCCGGTGTCCTACGCCTTTTCTGTGGCTAGGCGCACAGGCTGACTGCCCCCCTCCTCCCGATGCCTTTCCAGCGCCAGCGCCCACTCGAACATGGAGAGGATTGCCGGGCAGCGCCGTGGCGCACACACACCACCCTGCCCGATCCTGCCACGCTTCCACGGACCCCAGCCCCAAATGCAATAAAACCCTACGTATAAGGAAGAAGGGCAGGCGGGCCGTCGTTGTGACGACCACCTGCCCCTGTCGCTCCCAACCGGAGCCGGCCCTTCAAGGCCCGGCTCCTAGAACAGCCTCAGCGCCTCTGGCGGCTGTTGGGTCTCACCTCCCTCGGCGGTTGAAGCCTGCGCCGACCCCTGTTCACGCTGGTTTCTACGGCGAGCCGTGAAAGCGGGTCGCGTGTGGGCCTGATACTTGGGTTCGTCCTCCCACTTCGCTCTCGCCCTTTCGACTACCGCCAGGATCTCCTCTGCCAACCCGGACAGGTCCGGAGCGTCCACCGGTTCGATGTGCGGGTCCGACGAGGGCCGTTGCATCCCTATGGTGGCCCTGCCGTTCCTAATGGACACAACGACCTGAACATCGACTATACTCAGTATGCGCAGTGGTATGGCACCGCATACGGCTATTCGTACACATGCGACTTGACCGAGGGAGCCCTACCCATATTGTGGGAAGAGGTCTGTCGGGGTGGGAAGGTTGAACAACCTTAGACAATCTGAGCGGACCGAGTTGCGTTGACTAGATTCATCGCATACTTCGAGCAATTGACGCTCATAGGCGGTGGAGCGCTAGCACTAGCCGTTAGCATAGGACTCTTAGTCTCCCTGCTAATCCGACCTACGGCGGAGATAAACTTCCTTAACATGGCGACGCTGGTGCTAGCGTCTGCCGGGGGCATCGGCCTGATTCTCGGCCATAATAGACTCAAGTGGCTGGTCACAGCGAGTCTCTGTCTTTTGTGCGCTGTGATCCCAACGGTTTTTGGGGCAGTTTTCTTGCTGTACACTGCTCCCCTCACATTAGTTGTAGCCGGGACGGGCTTGAAGGTCGTCCGCAACCTGGCCGGAATACATGCTCGCTGAATTGTTGTGGCTAGGTGCCAAATCCGGCACCTGAGTTCTCCAAAGCGGAAGTAGGCTCCCAGTTCCCGTCGGGCCTCGACGGCGTTGACGTAGGCTTTCAGGTAGACCTCCTCGTACTTCACTGTCCGCCACAACCGCTCCACGAAGATGTTGTCGGCGTACGGCCCCTTCCCGTCCATGCTGATCTTCACTCCGCGGTCCTGAAGGGCCTAGGTGAACTCCCGGCTGCTGAACTGACTGCCTTGGTCGGTGCTGAACACCTCGGGCCTGCCCTGGGCCAGCGCCTCAGTCAGGGCCTCGACGCAAAAGCCGGCTTCCAGAGTGTTGGACAATCGCCCGGCCATATCGTCTCTTTTGTGCGGGATAATGTGTACGGAGGTACGTATGCGGCACATTGTGCCTTGCCGTCAACCCCCTCCCGGCCCGGACAATGTGTCCCTGGCACGCGTACTTATCCGCCTATTCCAGACAACAAAAAGGGCCTGCATATATGGGCTTTGGAATGAGGCTTCAAAACACGGGAAGGCACCGACATGGAAGGAGAGAAGGGTCCGTTGCTCAGCAACTAGAGTCGCCCTATACTGGTTACTCTAGAGGCAGATTTACCGCTTGGCGGGATGCTGACCTCCTAGGGGTATGAATTGGATTTCTTGGTATGGATAATCGTGGTCAACCTGTTGCCATTGGCAGCAGTATGGTGCCTCACATGGTCCCGTGCACGTGTTGCCATCCCATGGTTGGGGCTGGCGACGGTGACCGTTGGAACCCATCCAGCCTTCAGTTCGTCAAATACACTCGTAGCCGACGGCTCCATCGGCGTCGGGCTCGGCTGGCTCGCCACAACGCTCTATGGTCTCATCGGTTTGGTTCTCGTTGTTGGCTCTGTTCGGCTTCGACCCGTACCGTACGTTGCCCTCGGTGCCATAGCCGCAGGCTTCATCTTTATCGCTTCCTTCTACGCATACCTGCCACCTTTCGGCTCAGGTCTACCTGGCATGCTCATATTCGCCGCACCGGGCCTTGTGTTCGTCGTCTACGGGGTCGCCTTATGGCATAGACACGGCTTCTCCCCTTCCATGCGAACTCAGGGCTTGGGCATGGGTCTAGTTCTATCGTTGGGGATCGTCGTTGGTTTGGGAGCTATCGGCTTCTTCGCTTATCAAAGCGATCGGAACGATCCACCCTCTTGGGCAACGAGGCCGCTCGATTTGCCGCGTCTGGCGGCGGACTCTCCAGTAGTAGTCGAAGGCACCGTGGTTGAAGAGGACTCTGGGACCATCAAGTTGCAAAGGCCTAGCGGGAGAACGTTCGACAGGGTATACACGCTCTACCAGATAGAGGTGTCCCAGTTCTGGCGAGGACGGCTGGCTGAGACAGTTTCTTTAGCCATCCCGGACTTCAGTCCAGTAGAGCTCAAAACAGGCCAGTCGTACCTCTTTTTCTTCTTGCAGAGGGCCGCCCAAGAGAAATTCCCGGGCTATTGGTATCTAAGCGAGCCAGAGCAAGTGTGGGTAGTCGGCGACAGTAACTTCGAAACCTACCCTGGCAGGACTCCCGAAAAAACAATCACGAGACAGGAGTTAACCGAAGTCCTAGCGGCGAATCCGAACAGCTAGGTCCCAGAATCATTCACCCTTCGCTCCAGCGATGTCTCGACCCCGGATGATCCAGAGGGCCGCGCCGCCGAGCACGGCGATGTACGCAGTGAGGACAAAGAACGCATGTAACTGGCCCGGCAACTCGCTGACCCTGACCAAACCGCCGGTCTGGGTGGAGACTCCGGCGTCAGCTATCCATGAGTTGCTCTGTACCTCGGTCTGGGCCATCCAGCCTGCGATACTGGATCCCACCTGCACAGACACGGTTACTGGATATTGAATGGGGCCTGGGCGATGAGACTCAGTTGGGGCCTGCATATATGGATGCGCATGGGGGCCGCAGCTGCGCGGCCTCGCCAACGTGGCGGCCGAGTGGACCATGTTGGCCACCGCCTTCAACCTGCGCACTCTCTATCGGGTGTGGAGCTCCTCCCGCTCCTTCAGCCATACGTTTCACGGTCCGAAGCCTTGTCCTGTCTCGTGAACTGAGGCGATGACAACACTCCATCGTCTCGCATCAGACCTTCGCGTCAGAGTGAACCTGTCTACAATTGCCCTTCTGAGACTGCGATGATGAATCCCGGGCCACCTCGGCTCGGGCCTGACCCTTTCTGAGACTGGCATCATGCCTTCAGCCTGATCTGTCGACTCGATTCGAGGTGGCGCCAGAAGTGCCCTCGGCAAGGCGAGCAGTGACCTTATAGGAGCCTGGCCCCACGCCCCACCGCAGTCTTGTCCGCTCACCTGGCCGGCGCACAATCCTCCGGGAGGTAGAAATGACAGGAGTCGTCGGTCATAAAGGTAGTCGTGGTGTTGAGCTGGTCGTCGGAGTCGACACCCACCAGGATGAGCATGTGGCGGTGGCCATTGACCGTCAGGGGGTCCGCCTGGGGGAGCTTCACACAGTGGCGACCACCCATGGGTATGAGGAGCTCGAACGGTGGTCCCGGAGCCTGGGAGAGATTCATGCCTTCGGGATTGAAGGCACCGGTTCCTACGGTGCCGGAGTCGCCCGATTCCTGACCAGTAGGGGCCATACCGTAGTGGAGGTCAACCGGCCCGACCGGTCAACCCGCTATCGGAAGGGGAAGAGCGATCCCACTGATGCGGAGATGGCAGCGCGTGCCGTGCTTGCCGGAGTAGCCGATGCCACTCCCAAGTCAGGTGAGGGTGAAGTCGAAATGATCCGTATGTTCAAGAGCACCAAGGACTCGGCCGTCAAGGCTCGCACCCAGGCAATCAACCAGATGAAGGCCCTGGTTGTCACGGCCCCGGCCCGGCTTCGTGAGCACCTCACTGGCCTCACCGCTGCTGCCCTTGTCACCCGGTCCAAGAGCTTCCGGCCTGGTCGTATGGAGGGTCCCACCGCGGCGGCCAAGTATACTCTTCGCTCCCTTGCCCGTCGCTACCGTCAACTCGGTAATGAGATAAAGGACCTGGAGGCCGAGATCCAACGACTCACACGGACGGCAGCCCCAGCCCTGGTGGATGGCTTCGGCATAGGACCAGACACGGCGGCGACCCTCCTCATTGCTGCCGGGAGTAACCCTGACCGCCTCCACTCCGAGGCTGCCTTCGCCTCCCTGTGCGGTGTCAATCCCATCCCTGCTTCCTCCGGCAAGACCAACAGGCATCGGCTCAACCGAGGCGTCCACCGCCAGGCCAACGCGGCACTCCATCGCATTGTTGTCGTCAGACTTCGTCATGATGAGCGGACCCAGGCATACATGCGTCGTCGCACCACCGAGGGAATGAGCAAGGCTGAGGTGATCCGCTGCCTCAAACGCTATGTCGCTCGCGAGGTCTTCTCCGTCCTACGGAACTCAGCCCTATCCCACAGCACTCCTTGACATCTATAGGAGCATCAGGCTCTACTGCGAACTTTTCGCTGGGAAGTCCTTATATGAGGAGCCGCTCGGAAACACCGGCTTAGGCCACAGGAGCCTCCGGCCCGTCAGGGTTGGAGGCTCCTCCATCCCCGTTGTAGGCAGCTGCGCCGCGTCCCGCCAGGGGCGCGGGGACAGCCCCCCTTTATTATCGCTGCTGTGCCCCCGCGAAGCCCAAGACCGTTGGGGCCGTCTTCCTTCTCTCCGCTGACGACCTTGCGCGCTGGGGCCAGCTTAAGTGCGTCGGCCTACGGGGCGTTCCGGTAGCCGCAGCCGAGAGGACGCTCTTGCCATGACCAGACATGCCACTAGCAGGCTGCTGAAGAATGAATTTTGGCAGATGACGGCAGTTGATTGAGTGGGCAGTAACGGCGTTTAGATGAGACCGTAGTCAGAATTGATTCCCCTGCGGACGATTCCGAGAGGGGTCTACGGAGCTCAGAGGCCCCGTCACAGCATCTTGGGCGCACTCCGCCCTAGGCAGATCACACCGACTGAACGGCTCGTGTCATCTGACACGACAACAGGTTCGCCATTCGCACCAGGTTGCAGGCCGTAGCAACAAAGTGTCCGACCAGCCCGGTACACTGTGAGGGACGGCGTACCGTCCACTATGCCACCCATTAGGACTTACTAACCAACTTGTACAGGAAATAGGCCACCAAGCCGGTGAGTACCCCGGCAACGGCTCCAATGGCAAGTGAGACGAGAAATGAATAGTCGTTCTGCAGGTAATTCATCACGAGGGTGGTTACGACGGCGGTAGGTACGGCGATGACCAGACTAGTTTTCATGTCCACGGGTTTCTCACCTCATTTGGTAGGAGTCCAGCATGGTAACACACCATAACTTGCGGGACCGGACTAAGCTGGCAACCTTTCTGCGGGCCAGACCATAGATATCGGTCCTTCCGGCTTGATGAGATTCGCTGCCTCGCCGAGTGCGTGACCTACACCACAGCACTCCCTCCTGACAACGCGGATTCCTGCGATCAGGAATAACGCGGAAGGCGGGACCATTGCGAGAAGCCACAGCAAAACTGTCATCGATTACGAATCACCCAACGCAGCTCTTTCGTCGCCTTGCCTCCATCTGAGAACGTTCCATACCGCAAGCCCTACAAGGACCAGCGCGTGTCGAAGCTGCGGCCTAGCTGTCTGAAGAGCTATGCCGCAGGCATGGGGGGACGGTCAGAGGGCATGGGCACTCCAACCGTCGTATCTAAAGGTCGAAACGCAGGACGCACTCCGGCCTTTGTGGAAGCATCCCTCTTGGGCGACCGTTGGGAGAGCCTGGCTCGATCCCTCTGGTACATCCCGGGCTCAGGGAAAGGACCCCCAGGTTTCTATGGCAAAGAAACACTGGAAAAGCCTGATAACAATCTCAGTATTACGCCCCATCGCCCCGTTGGCAATACCTTTTGGGCCTCACCGCCCAAAGTGTTCACTCTAGTCCGACAAAAGTTCCACGAAACCCTAACCACCACCCTGAAAGCGTCTACTTCCGCCACAGGCCCACGGTGAGGACCCGGCGCACCCACCTGAGCAACTCCCGCTTGACCCGCGCCCTCTGGGTGTCGTAGAGCGCCGTCCAGCGCCAGGATAGCTGCCTTCTCCTCCAGTGCCCCGTGAGCGGCATGGGCTCTGGGGGCAAGGTCAGCCCGTGCTTCTCCAGCATGGCCAGCTCCATCTCCAGGATACGCTCGTGCGTCACCAGCCACGACAGACTCTTGCCGTCGTTGGGATGGCCATCCCTGAGCCTGCGCCACTCCTCGACCAACGGCCACGCCGCGCCATAGACCTCCTCGTCGTCTGGCGCAGGTTCACGGGTCACCAGCTCGGGATACCGCCGCCGGGTCACACCCGTCGTCACGGGCTGTTTCTCTGAGTTGGGCGCAGTCGTGGTGGGCGCGTGCGCTGTAGCCGCTTCGCGCTGACGTGCGTCCACCTGCGTCAGCCGCTGCCTCACCTCTTCTATCGCTACGGCGTGTTCCTCCCGCAACGCCTTCACCTCAACCTCTCCAGCGGCGTGGGCGCTCCGCACCTCCTTCTCCAGCGCATCTGACCGAGCCTCCAGCGCCTGGATACGCTCCTGTTGCTTGGCCACAGCAGAGCCTCCCCCGGACAGCAGCAGCCGCTCCAACGCATGGCTCATACGCCTCGACAGGATGCCGGTGTCAACGGTCTTGGCCAGGGTCTTGTAGTTGACGCCCAGCATCTCCGCCGCTTCCATGCGGCCCTCGTCACGTATCAGCTCCCGCAGCAGCGCCATCAACCGCAGATGCCGCAGACTCTCCAGGCTTCTGCTCTTTTCCCCGGTTAAATACTTCTCGTTCATCTGTTTCCTCCCCCACTTCCAAAAAGGGAATTTTCACACAGGCGAAAGGGAAGTGGCCTCAGAATTCGGGACTTCCCTTTTTGGAACTTTCATAGCTAGCTCCCCACACAACCCTCTGGAACCAGCCCTTTCGACAAAGTGTTCACTGTTTTCGTCCTGTAGGGGGTGATTTCTCCCTTATTCAGCTTGCTCAGGACCCCGACTTCCCTTTTTGGAACAAACTCAAATCTCTGTACACGGCTATGACATCACAGACGGCCCCCTCTTGGGAGGGTCTTATAGGGGGGTTCATCGGTGAACACCCCTATAGGGGATTACGCCCAACTTTCCGGTCCCCCACACTGAAGGAGAACGGGCGTTCGCTCACAAAGATGAACGAGGAACCGAACGACACCAACAGACGCAGCGCAGGCTCGGTGCAACCGGCCCACATGGTCAGCGTCGGCGTCACTGATAGACCGATATGGAAGATACCAAGAACCAGCACAAACCCAAAGGCACCAGGAAAGACCCCGGTGAGCTGCGGGTCGTGAGCATCGACTTCAACCCCGGACCCGACGCCCAGGACCGGCTGCGCCGCCTCTTCACCCTGCTCGTCAAGTACGCCGTGAGGGACAGGCAGCTCCCGCCTCGTGCGGACTCATCTCCGGACGGCGGCGGGGAGGAGGGCTGATGCGTTTCACACACTCTCTGACGGTCATCAGCCTGGGCGGAGGCGTCCAGTCCTCCGTCATGGCCCTCATGGCAAGCCAGGGAGCATTCGACGCCATCCCCAACTGCGCCATCTTCGCCGACACCCACTGGGAGCCTCCCAGTCTCTACACTCTCCTCGATTGGCTCGCCGAGCGTCTCGGCTTCCCCGTGTACGTCGTGGACAACGGGCGGAGTCTCCGCGAGGACGTCAAGACCCTCACCAACCACTCCGGCAACCACAGCTTCGTAGACCTTCCCGTTTATCTGAAGGGACGTGACGGAGGGAGCGACGGGATGGGTCGTCGCCAATGTACCGAGCACTACAAGATCAGGCGTGCGCCAAGAAGCGCGTGGGTTGAACGTTCCAAATGTGGAGCCCGGCTAGGAGTAGGCCGGTGGCTAGGGGAGCAGGCATGGGGGCCAGAGGCAGAACCGTGTCTGAAGCCTCCCCGACAATGTGGCGACGGTGACCCTGCTAAACCGTGCGCTGCTAGCCAGAGTGTCGTTATGGTCACGAAAGGAACTGCCGACTGAAGCGTCGCATGTAGAACCACCTGCTCACGGTAGGGCGAGGGTGGAGTCATTGGAACCCCCTGTCTGCCTTATACAGGGACAGTCCTGTTAGGACAGAGATGCCGACTCCAATTTACGGCATCTCCCGATGGCGAGCGCGGCAGCGAGCCAAGCCAGGCGTAGAGGCAGGACCTAAGACGGCACGCAGACGCAACCTGGGCGAACTTGGGAACCACGTCCGGCTCTCCGGCGACGGAGCGGGCCAGCCTTCGGCCAATGCCGGATGTGGGGCAGAGCCCTCGTAGTAGTCCGAGGTCGGGAAAGCCGGCCGCATGGCGAAGGGGGGCAGTCAGATGGGTGTGGAACGAAGCGAACTACGCCGGAGGAGGGATGTATGAACCCGACGACGATGGCGGAAAAGCCGATGTTCCCGACACATAGGTCTAGCCCATCTGAGGGAGAGCCGGATGCCTTGAAAGGGGCACGTCCGGTTCGGTGGGGGGGATGGCGCAAACCAGCCGGAGTATTCCGGCCATTGGCGGCGCCGTCCCTACCCAATCGATTCAGCGGAAGATACGCGAGCTGCTGGGACTCACAAAAGGACAACGTGTTCCCTCCGGCACCGCCGTCGAGCTGTGGCTGGGCATCTCTACCGACGAGGCCATCCGCATGAAGCCGTCCCGCGATAGATGGATACAGAACCGTTACCCCCTCATCGAAGCTGGGATGTCCAGGAAGCAATGCATTGCGTGGTGGCAGGCCCGCTACGACAGGCCACTGGAGCGCTCCGCCTGCGTCGGCTGTCCCTACCAGTCCCGTCAGCGGTGGGTAGAGACCAAGCGCAGGTGGCCGGAGCTGTTCGCCGAGGCGGTGGAGATAGATTCCAACATGCGGGGCAGGCTGGCCTTCGCCAAAGAACCCTACCTGCATCCACGACGGGTGCCTCTCGCGCAGGCGGTCAGCCCCGATGAGGCGGAGTTGGGAACGGACGGGCAATCGGACGGGTTCGGCAACGAGTGCGAGGGGCACTGTGGCGTCTGAAGGCTTCGGGACGGACAGATGGCAGAGAGCGGGGCCACACCCACTGGCAGAGATGTCTCCTCCCGCCTCCCCCGTAGTACGTCTGGTATGGCCCCCCGTATGGATAAGCGATCAAATCCCGTGGCCACCCCTGTTGCCTCTCCCGCCAGGAGGCGGTACTATGTAGTCACAACAGCCTATCTCTATAACCACTACAGGAGGAATCACATGACCACGTACAGCATAAGAGAGTTCAAAGCCAGGGTCAGCGAGATACTCAGAGACCTGGACGACGGCGCGGAGGTAATCATCACCCGCCGTGGAAAGCCTTGCGGCAGGCTCACTCCTGTAGAGGGACCCACCGAGGGAAAACCTTCCCTCATCACGTTGAAGGGCTCCCTGTCCCACCTGCCCGATGCGACCTATGAGGATTTCCTGAATGTCAAGACGCTCTGGGAGCCCAGGTCCCCGGCATCTGGAGAGCCGGAGCGCAGCCATGCTGGATAGTCCGGCCCGGTTCGTGGTGGACACCCACGCCCTGTGGTGGTATCTCCGCTCGCCCGAGCGCCTCACCACCGCCGCCTCCGCCGTCTTCCGTCTTGCCGAGACGGGCAACGCGACCATCATCGTCCCCGCCATAGCGGTGGCCGAGTTCTACTTCCTATCGGCCAAGCTGGGCCAGCCCATCCCTCCCTCCGATCTGCTGGCGGCGTTGGACGCAGTGGGCGGGATAGAGCTGTCCGACCTGGGCAGGGCGCAGCTTGAGAGGCTGGACCGCTTCCCGGAGATACCGGAGATGCACGACCGGCTCATCGCCGCCGAGGCAGCGGCCCTTGACGCGCCGGTGGTGACGCGGGACGAGACCCTTACAGCTTCTGTGCAGATAGAGACCGTTTGGTAGGAAAGGGCGCAGAAGTTCTGCTCCAAGAGGCTTTGCACCAAAAGTGCCGCCTCGAATCAAAAGTGGGGCAGGATTACTGTAGAAGGTGGCATCATGGGCTATTACGTCTACGAGAATTGGACCCACGAGCGGGCAAGAGTCCACATAGACTCATGTCCATATTGCAAACACGGCCGCGGTACCCAGCCGCAGGATGGCGGTCGAATGGTGGCTGGCTGCCAGGCCCAGGTAGACCATTCGCAACGAGAGAGAAAGCCTTTCAACGGGCACAAGCTAAAGGTTGGGAAGACTCCAAAGGTTGTAAGTATTGCAAGCCGTGAAAGGTGTGCCTTATCCCTTAAACAAGGAAATTCCACATATTTAATTTCGTGAGTATACCCTCATTGCACGGGATTGTATTTTCCGAACTGCCCGTACCTCTTGCTGTTCATCCTGCCAGCTAGGGTTGCATACATGGGTTGTTCATCGTTCCTGTGGTTTCTCCGAAATACATAGCTATCTAAATACCCCTGGAGATACTTGGGACTAACCGCATGGTTCACCCCATCTATTCCACGCTTTACGGTGCTCCAGAGACCCTCTACATTGTTGACGTGAGCATTGCCAGCGACATACTGCTTGGCTGAGTGCTGTACCCGCTCATGAGCATAACCCAGGGTAGTCAACCGATTGTAGCTAGGAAGCTCATCGGTGTATATGACTGTCCCTTTTACGGTTGGAATATGCTCTAGGATTATCGGTAGCAGAGTCCTTGCCTTAACGTCTGGAGTGACAAAGACCCTCGCATTACCCTTGCGCTCTACCATACCCATAACGATTGTCTTCCCCGCAGCACCCCTACCACGCTTCCCAGGGCGTCTCCCACCAACGTATGTCTCGTCAATCTCGACCTCACCGAGCATGGGGCCGTTGTTCTCATTCATTAGGTCTCGAATTTGCCTGAACATCCGTAGTGCTGTCTTATAGGTAACTCCTAGCTCTCTCTGTAGCTGCAAGGACGAGATACCCGTCCTGGTGGAAGCCATCAAGTACATGGCATAGAACCAAGACTTCAGAGGTGTGCTGGACTTGGCAAATATCGTCCCCGCCAGAGGGTACACCTGTGTCCGACATATCTGGCAACTGTACGCCTTTCGGTCAGTAAGGCGGTGGTGTTTCGTGACCACCTCGCACTTGCGACAGCATATACCGTCTGGATACAGGGTGTTCACTATCCCATCCAGGCAGCTAGCTTCGTCTGGGAACATCTGGTTGAATTGAGCTATGGTAAACTTCTTCATGTGGCACCTTTCTCAGTGCCACAAGTGTATCATACATTTTACGTGCTGTCAAGGGTCATGGTTCTACCTAGACAATTCCATCTTGGCCCCGTTCATCTATCTCTATATGCCTTTTTTGTGCCCGTCGAAATCGTTCCAGCGCTTCTTCCTGAGTTCGACCATGCACTGCCCAGCCGTTCCCAAGTGCTGCCCACCCATTCTTAATCTGTTCGAGCCTTGGCTGTTCCATATTAGACCCCCCCTAGTCTCAGGATAGCCAGAGGGTAGCACGCTCGGAGATAGCGCCACAAATGCTTTGCTAAATTGGCTGATGTTTTGGGCACTGGAGCATTGACAGCCTATGCCTGCACTTGGTATAATATGCAGAGAGCACTAAGGAGGTGTCCGATGGTCAATCAAAATCGTGTAATTCAAGAGTTGGCAGGGGACTTTGCACCCTATGCTGCTACCAGCAACGTAATGAATGTAATCACCCGACGGCGAGAACGGGGGCTGCCTAGCCCGATTAGCGGTAGGGCGCTGGAAACGATTAGCATCTCCCCAGGGAATATCTCTAGGACATTGCAGGCACTGCGATTCCTTCGACTTATGGAGGATGATGGCTCACACAGCGAGATTTTTAATCGTTTGTCCCAAGCTGGAGAAGCAGACGGAGAGTATCGGGAATTGCTAGGTGAAATCATCAGGAATGCCTATCATCAGGTGTTTGCTATAGTCGATCCTGCCCAGGATAATGATGTAGCAATACATGATGCCTTTCGTCAGTTCCAGCCAGAAGCACAGAGGGCCCGTATGGTCACATTTTTCCTTGGGATGTGTGAACAGGCGGGAATCATAGCACGCAGAGGACGAGAGCGTAGAGCCGAAGGCAACCAGCGCCCTAGGGTTGCTGGTCAACGGAGACCTAGACGACAACCTGTACAAGCGCAAGTCCCCGCAGCGGAACAGCAGCCAGCAGTAGTCCGACAAGCTGCCAATGAAGATACTGAGTACCGCCTTATCTTCGCTGTCATCCAGCAACTCCCCACACAACGCCAATGGACAGCATCAAGACGCCAGAGATGGCTTTCAGCAGTTGAGGCTGCCGTTGACTTGATGGTGGATGTTGTTGAGGAAACCCCATCAATTCAGAATGAAGGAGAGGCGCAATAGGGTTCAGCTATTGTGCCTCTCTGAAAGGAGGTGAGAAGCCATGCGACTCCTAACACTCCGTAGCCCCACTATGGTATGTTGGCAAGCCGTACTGTTATTAGGTTAGCCCTCTTCGGAGGGCTTTTCTACGGCCTTCTTGATTAGCCGTAGCAAGTCTTCAGGCTGAAAGCCAGCCTTCTGCTTTTTCTCTATTTCCTTGTCCCGTAACTCACCTAATTCGTAGCTAGGCGGGTCGAGGTTCTTTTTCTTGCTACCACCCATCATGGTATCATTATACCATGCGGGCCAAGACTTAACATGCCGTCACTTGCCGACCCGCACAGGGCCTCATTGCTGAGGCCCTCTTAATATGACGGTGGAATGACCAAGGGCAAGAATAGTAAATAGGAGAGTCCTCTGATGGCTAAGTACGATGTTGGAGATAGGGTGCGAGTCACAAATGAAACCGAAGGCCAGCCTGTAGAACTTATAGGTGCTGTAGGAACGGTAACTGTTGTGGACGGTTTCCTTGAACATGGCAACGTCAGGCCCCGAACCTCGCAAAAGGAACAATTATATGATGTAGAGTTTGACCATATCGGCCTTCGGCAGGGACTCTGGGAGAAGTGGTTAATGCGAGAGTCAAATTAAGACACCACCCCTGTTTTCTCGGCTAGCGTGCAATGACTACATACTCACGAAATGTTTTACATACTGTCACCTCAGATCCACTAACTGCCATATTCCCGTCATACGGTTAGCGAAGGCCCTGGGTGCCTCGACCTGGAGCCCCGCCGCCACGTGGCCGTATACCTGCATCGTGAAGGCTGCGCAGGCGTGGCCACCGCTGTCTCAAGAGCGGAATGTCCTCTGACCTCACCCTTTCCTGCTTTTTGCAGACGTACATTCCGCTGGACGATGTAATACGCAACGGGCGCAGATTAAAGAGGTCAACATAGTTGACTGCGCGTAGAGTTGAGGCTAACTCACTTGTGGCGTAGTGCCAGCAGCAGACAGACGGCGTTTTGCCTCAGCGTAGAGGTCCTGGGGTAGCGGTCCCTCCTGCAGAGTGTTCAAGTTCTCACGGAGGTGGTCCAGATTCCTAGTGCCAACTATGGTTGTATGCAGGTTTGGGTGTGTGAGGGTGAACCGCAGGATGAACTCTAGCCGAGTCATGTCACCCAGTAGTTTATCTAATCCGGCCCGCTCCCATAAATCCCAAGAGCGGGAGAACCCCTCCGGTTTCCCCTTCCCTGGTGCACCTCGCCCAGTGCCACCACGGATGACTGTGCCCGCGCCCGCCTGGGCCGCTCGACTGATGACCTCCTCGTGCTCCCGCTGGAGGGCCGAGTAAGGGATCTGGAAGACATCGAATACTCCCATAGTGATGTGAGACGAAATATTGGGCAAGTAAGAGGACATCCCGAGGAACCGCACCTTACCCTCTCGTTTCAGGTCGAGCAGCGTCTCTATCACATCATTCTCCTCCAGTGATTCCCTGGAGAGACTGCGGTGGGACTGGATCACGTCGATGTAGTCCGTCTTCATCCTGGTCAAACTCTGGTTGACCCCCGCTACTATGTTCTCTCGAGAAAAATCGTGGGGTTCCGGGACCACCGACGACGGGGGCAAGCCTGCTACGCACCCACACTTGGTGGCTAGGTAGTACTCGGAGCGGCGATACGAGATGAACTTCCCTATATACACTTCGCTATGTCCATAATCAATGCCGGTGTCGATGTAATTAATGCCCGAATCAAGAACGGCGTTTAACGTAGTCTCGGCCTGCCGTGGTGTAACTTCGGGATCACCTGGATATCTACGAAACCTAGCGCCGTAGCCCAGCATCGTGACCTCAAGGCCCGTCCGGCCTAGCTGCTGTGTTGGTAAAGTGGTCACACGCTCACCTGCGTTTAATCTAATTTCTTATTTAACTTAACTGGTAGTCTTTTGTGCTCACTATCCGTTGCAGCATGTCTGCTACCAGCAAGGCAAAGGCCCCTGCATCCTCCTCGGTGTCCCACTTCACCTCACCATCCTCTCGAGCATGCTCCATCAGCTCCTCCCTAGTTTCAGGCCTTACCTCTATCGGCCCTATAAGCTCCAGACACAGCTCCGCAAGGGAGCAACGAATGTCTACGATTGAAGGGTGCTAGCTAGGCCCCTGTCACTGTAGTACAATACTGGCGCTATATCAAACTAAGCTAAATGACAGTTCAGGAATACGCCGTCAATTGCCGCCGATCCATCTAGTCTACTGTTAGAGGAGAGGAGCCTCATGTACGCAGTACCTGACGTCGATGAGGTGGTGCCGTGGCCAAGGAACTGGGGATCCACCTGGGTACCGATGAGGCTGTCGAAGACAACCTCACCACGAAAAAGAGCTTCTCCCTCAACACCCTGCCCTTCAACTACACCGGCCACCCAGCGCTTGCCCTTCCCGTGGGCAAGTCGTCAGCTGGTCTCCCAGTCAGCATCCAGCTCGTCGGGCGCTTCTTCGACGATCCGCTCCTCATGAGGGCCGCTTACGCCTACCAGCAGTCGACCGACTGGGACAAGATCATCAGCGTCCATTCCTGATCGGGCTAGGACCAGGGCGAAGGGACCACTAGCAGCAGGGCGCTGAAAACTCCCTCATCCACTAATCGCGTTTCCAACCTCATCCCCGTATACAACACGACCACCATCCACCATCGGGATGTGGATGTTTTGTATATCTAGCAAAGGTGTAGGCGGGATGCTTTGGTCGGGCATTTGGACATTTGATGCTGGGGGCTTGCGCGGCGATCCGGAGGCGAGAACCTGGTCATTATGCCCATTGAGTGGAAGACGCGCCGAAGAGTAGTATTACAATTCTCATTTTGTAATCCCAATATGGTATACCGAGCGATTTGCGCTCAATCGCAAAAACTGTCGTGTCATGCGCCCTGGGGCGGCTTATGGTGAGCCATTCTCATCTAGAACCGGGTGTAGATTCTGTCCGGTGTTATCTTTACCAGTATTCTAGGTTCGGTCTTCCAACGCTCCATATAACCGTCAACCTGGTCCTCCTCGACGTAGCGGCGGATAACCTTGCGAACGTCGTCCCAAATATCGCCGTCGTCGATGGTTGCCCGGCCCTGAATCACCACGTAGTCTGAAGCCAGGGGTGGTTCATATATGCAGACGGCCATTCTGTTATCCCGTCTCAGGTTGAAAAATTTCACCCGCTCCTTGGTAGTAACGAACGACAACCGCTCCCCGTCGTAGTAGTACCAATTGGGGGATAGGTGAGGAGACCCGTCCTTGTTTATGGTCGCCATCACCGCAATTTTTGTCCCTGCTAAGAACTGATTAATTTCCTGCTGGTCCAATTTAGACTCACCTCGTGACAATGGGCTGGGTCGACCTTTCCCGTGGGCTGCCTCGGCCCACTAGATTGCCCGCAACGGGCGGAAAAAGACCCGCACCTCTTCGGCCAAAAGCTCCGGTTCTTCGAGTGCTGCGAAGTGGCAGCCTGCGGGCATTTCGGTCCAACGGCGCACGTCATAGGAGCGTTCGGCCCACTCCCGGGGAGGCTTGCCGATTTCCTGGGGGAATAGGGCCACGCCCGCCGGGGCCTTTACCCGTTCATCTGGCCCCATGACCCAGGTGTGCGTCTGGTTTTCGAGATACATCCTAGTTGATGAGCTTATCGTTTGGGTGACCCAATAGATGGTTATGTTGGTCAGTAATTCGTCCTTGCTGAACCGGCTTTCCACATCGCCATGACAATCGCTCCAAGTGCGGTATTTTCCCACGATCCAGGCTGCCAGCCCCGCGGGCGAGTCGTTTAGACCATAGGCCAGCGTCTGGGGTTTAGTGTTCTGGATGTGGACATAGCCGCCTTCATCTTGCTGCCATTTATCCCGTTGCGCCGAATAGGCGCTTTCGGCCTCAGTAAGCGTTCTGGCGCCTTGGCCAAGGTACGGTATGGGGCGGCTTATGGACGTTAGATGGATGCCGGTCAAACTGTCAGGATGAGCGAAACCCAACCTGGAGGTTACCCCGGCCCCGATATCTCCTCCCGCGGCAGCAAAACGCGGATAACCGAGGTTCTCGGTCATTAGTTTCGCCCACATGTCGGCCACTTTCAGTACGTGTATCCCCCGCTGTGTAGGGCGGTCCGAAAAGCCAAAACCGGGCAGCGAAGGGGCGACCACATCGAAAGAATCCTCCGGATCACCTCCGTGGCTTCCAGGATCGGCGAGAAGCGGCACGATCTTGGACATCTCGAAAAAGGTGCTGGGCCAGCCATGGGTGATGACCAGGGGCATGGAGTTTGGACCCGTGCCCCGCTCGTGGATGAAGTGAATGTTTAGGCCTTCCACCTTGGTCTTGAAATGATTGAAATTATTAAGTCGTTTTTCCTGGGCGCGCCAATCGAAACTGGTCCGCCAGTATTCCACCAGTTCCTTAACGTAGGCGAGGTTGCTGCCGTAGTCCCATCCCGAGTCCAGAATCTCATCGGGCCACCGGGTATTCGCCAGGCGTTCCTTCAGGTCGTCTAACACCTGGTCACTGATGGCTATCTTAAATGGTTGGACTTCCATAAACCTTCCCTCTTAACCCCGGTTATTATACCAATTCGGGCTGACTAGAGCGTATAAAGTTTCTACTGACACCTATTACTGCACTGGAAAATACGGAACTTACCGGCCAAATTAGTGTTGGCCATGTTTAGGCGCCGTCACGCGCCCCTCCATCAGTCTCGTCCAATATAAGGCATCTTGCTCGCCATTATGGTCATAAACTGGACGATGGCATCCAACGGCAGACTGGCCATATACGCTACATCACGGGCCACATGGTTTGGGTCGATCTTAGGCTGGGGGGAGACCACCTCGCGAGCCTGCATCACCCCCTCGGCCATGACGGTACCCCGTTGTTAAACAGAACGTCGAGGTGACCGAACTTTTCCTTGGTACTGGTGAACAGGGCCCGAACAGAGGCTGGGTCGCTTACGTCGCTGGGCGACACAAGGGTCCAGGAAGCCGCAGTCATCTCCAGCAGCTCCGTCCGTCGCTCAGCCTGAGCGACTGAGTATCCGCGCTTTAAAAGTGCCGAGGCAGTTTGCTTCCAAACGCCGGTTCCCGCCCCCTAACCACCTTACAGTCCGCTATACGTTGATCCGGTACACCCGGGCAGCCGTGTCATGGAACATATCCGCGCGTTCCGATGCCGAATAGCCCTGGGACACACGCTTGAAGGCGTTGTACATCACGTTGTAGGAGAATGACACCTTATCGGGTGGGAAGTCGCTCTCGAACATGCACCGGTCGGAACCGAACTTCTCAATGGAGTAATTTATAAATGGAGCGATGGACTGAGCCATCTCCTCCGAGCCGACGGGCTTGGCCCGGGCGTGCCAGTCGAAACCGATGCGGGGCAGCCCAACCCCGCCTAATTTCATGATAATGTTGGGGCATTCCGCCACTGCGTCTATGCCACTCCGCCAGGTTGCCATCACTTCATCGTCGCGGTTGGCGTAGGGGCCCGTCAGCATCAGCCCTCCAAGATGGTTCAAAACTATGGTCAAGTCGGGAAGGGCCTTGGCGAATTCCGCTAATTCTGGCATCTGGTGAAAGTACATCGAAGTATCCAGGCACAGGCCCATTCCCGACAGCACCTGCGCGCCCGTCCTGTAGCTCTGATTTGCTAAACAACGCTCGATTTCCCGGTCTTCCACCTCCGGATGAGGGTCCCAGCCGACCAAGTGTCGGATACCGCGAAAACGGTTGGGGCTGGCCGCCTGCAGCGCTTCCAGCACCGGCTTAACCAGCTCGCCCAATTTGAGGTCGGCCCGCCCGATGATGGCTGCCGCCGCCCGGCCGGGGCCATACTGCCCGGTAGCGCTGGCCTCGGCAAGAGCCTCGACGAATTCCACCTCGCCAACGGAGCGCATCTCTTCCGGTCCGTCGGTACGGTAGCTGGACTTTGCCTCAATGAACACGGTGGAACGCACATTGTGACCGCTGTTAATATCGTCGGCCAATTCTTGAAGAAGATAGCGTTGGTAGGCAGGAGGTTCGGGCCGATATACCCAAAAGTGGTGATGGGGATCGCAGATGGGGATCTCTGGCTCCAAGGTGGGTTCTTTGGTTAGAGCGAGCCAGTCATTGCCCTGTAAAGCCATGATCACGCCTCCATTCTGCTATGTAGCGGCCCAATAATAGCATATCTACGTGAAATTACGGGCTAAGCCTGTTCTCATATAAATTTAGGCTACTGTCGTCATACAGCGCGGTCTAATCTGGCACCTCACCTATGATATTTACAAGACCATTCCTGAGCAGACTTAACCTTTTGGAATTCGAGTCCGTCGGCTTATGTCACCATTAGGCCGATACGATCAGATGCAACCTTCATGCCAGGGAAGATATCATAATCCGCGAAAATGTGTCACAATTTATTATCAGTTTTCAGTCTTAGGCACTGCGTCCAAGCCAATTTGGAATTGGAGGACAGGTATGAATTTCGGACTCTTTATGATGCCCTTGCATCCCCCGCGGCGGTCTCACGCAGACTCGTACGACCGTGACATCGAGTTAATCGTACAAGCGGACCAGCTTGGGTACAGAGAGGCATGGATCGGCGAGCACATCACCGAGACTTGGGAGAACGCCCCGGTGCCCGAGCTCCTTATAGCCAAGGCATTGGCCCTAACCGAAAACATTGTCCTGTCCACGGGTGTGACCATGCTGCCATTGCACCATCCGGTGGACACTGCCCACCGGATTGCAATGTTGGATCATATGGCGCGGGGCCGCATCTACTGGGGAATTGGGTTCCGGTCACTCCCCACCGATTTGCAGCTTTACGGTATTGACTACGACACTATGGATGACGTTCGGGAACAAGGCCGGGAAGCCTTGGAGGTTATCCTGGGGCTGTGGGCCGCTGAGGAAGGCCGTTTCGGGTTCGAAGGCAAGTACTATCAGATACACGCCCCGGAGCAGTCGGCGGAGCTGGGACGCAGGCTCTATTTCAAGCCCTATCAACAGCCACACCCACCCATCGGCGTAGCCGCCTCAACCCCTAACACGGAAAGCATCAGGGTGGCGGGAGAGCGTGGTTGGATCCCCATGAGCAATCTGCCCAGCCGTTTCATACCGGACCTGTGGCAGATCGTTGAAGAGGGTGCCACCAGCACCGGCAAGACTGCCGACAAGAGCGAATTGCGGTTGGGAAGGGACATTTACGTCGGCCTGACCCCGGAATCGGCCCGGGAAGAAGCCCGGGTCGTTTTGGGTAGGCCCTTCGAAGAGCACCAGTGGGAAAACCGCAAAGCCGGTGACGCCTTGGGTCAACTTAAGAACGACCCTTCGATGGCCGATGAAGATGTAGACGTGGACTACATGATGGACAACATCTGGATCGTCGGCGACTCCTCGGAGTGTGCCGAGAAGATTCACCAGACCTATGAGGAGTCGGGCGGCTTTGGCACTCTACTCAATACCACCCAGGACCCTGACGACCATACGCTGGTGCAGCGGTCCCAGCGGTTGCTAATGGAGCAAGTCAGGCCCAAGGTCGAAAGCCTAAGATAAGGTTAACTCTGCTTGGGGACTGAGGGGTCTTCACGTATCCGAGACCGGAATCTAAAGCGCATTGTCAATTCCGAGGGAAGTGGTGGATTAGGGCCTCCACTAGTACCTAAGTTATCGAATATGGCCGGGTTCTGCAACGGTGTTTTAAATTTGCTTAAAGGGCACGTAAGGCAAGTAGGGGGCACCATCTATCCGGCGCTTTAGCCTTCTCTATCTGGAGCCATTTTGCCGGGGGCCCTGAGCTATCTCTAATCGTTAAGCCGACGAGGCTCTCCACGACACCTATAGGTTAAACTGGGGATCCACGATACATGCTACTAGGTTCTTCCATCAAATAGGATCTCTTTTTAACCATAGGCAGGTCAATAAAAGGGATCTTAGATCGATCCGTTTGCCATCGAGAACTGCGAGGACTAAAATAATCCTGATTAAAACTATTTTCTTCCAGAGATGCTTTTGGGGAATGAAGGAGGATGGAGGATGGCCGGCGAGAATATAGCGTTGATGGCACACCTAATGCGCCGAGCTGCATTTGGGGCAACAAGGGATGAGCTGGAGGAACGTGCAGCAAAAGGGTACGAGGCTACGGTGGAAGAGCTCTTACATCCAGAGGAAGTCCCTGAGCCCGATGCGTTTTTCCTGGCGAGATATCAGCCAGAGGCTTCCATTCCCACCGGTAATACCCCAATGGGCAATGTCACCTGGATGTACCACCTCCTTAATACAGAGCGACTCCTAGAGGAGAAAATGGCCCTTTTATGGCATCAGGTGTTCGCCACTGGCAGGTTCAAGGTGGAAAACGCCGACCGGATGCTGGAGCAGATCGCCATGTTCCGACCCCACAGCATGGGCAATTTCCGTGATCTGCTGATTGACCTGGCCAAGGATCCCGCCATGATCTTCTGGCTGGACAACAATGAAAATCACAAGCATGCAGTCAACGAGAACTGGGGCCGAGAGCTGCTGGAGCTGTTCTCGATGGGCGTCGGCAACTACACCGAAGAAGATGTAAGAGAGGCCTCCCGGGCCTTCACTGGCTGGACCATGGCTGCCAAGCTACCACGACAACCTTTCGGAGGCTTCCCCTGGATCTTCGAGTACAAGACCGAGGACCATGATGGTGGTGACAAGAGCTTCCTGGGACACGATGGCCGATTCAATGGAGAGGATATCGTCGACATCATCGTGCAACAGCCCGCTTGTGCCCGCTTCATCGCTCGCCACCTGTACAACTTCTTTGTGGCCGACGAGCCCCAGGTGCCCAGCTGGTCCATAGATCCTCCTGGGGACTCTGACGCCATAGACATCCTGACGACGGCTTTGATCCACTCCAAGTACGAGATGCCGCCTGTACTACGCACTCTGTTCAACTCCCATTTCTTCAAGAACGCCGCCTTCGCTAAAGTAAAGAGCCCCGCCGAGGTGGTGGTCGGCACCTACAGGTTAGTGGGTGGCAATAACTTCCCCAGGCCTCGCTATTCCGCAGAGGTGGCCATGCAGCCCACTTACATGGGCCAGGACCTGCTAAACCCGCCCAGCGTGGAGGGCTGGCACACAGGCCCAGAGTGGATAAACAGCGGTTCTCTGATGAGCCGAGTCACCTTTGTTGCCGATCTAATGGGTGACACCAGCCTGCCTGGTGTCCAATCCATCATCAATCGTCTCAAGTCCCAGGAAGAGCTTTCTCCAGAGGCTCTGGTGGATGGCTGTTTAGACCTGCTGGGTCCCATGGAGTTAGAGCCGCAGACCCGTCAGCACCTGATCGAGCAGGCTCAAGAGGCTGGTCCACTACGGTGGGACGCTGAAGATGAAGACAGCTCCCCAACCGAAAGGGTGGCCCAGATGCTCCAACTGATAGTCGCCACGAGAGAGTACCAGTTCGGGTAATGTGTTTCTGACCTACCCAGAATAGGAGAGGACAGGATGCTTACCACCATAGCTGCAGGGCGAGTATTTAACTTTAGTCACTCGGTGGGAGCAGCCACTCCAACGGGTAATGGATTCCACTTGCCAACGTCACTGGTCCTAAGCCAGGGCAGTGTGGTGTACGTGGTTAACCGGGGAGGCGAATCCAGCTTTGCCTCTCGAGTGAACAAGGTCGCCATCTGGCCACCCGGTGAAGAAGAAGTGCTCTGCGAGTTCGCTGGATTTGGCGAGGGGGATGGTCAATTGCTTTGGCCCTCCGCTGCGGCTCTGGACAGAGAAGGGAACGTCTACGTCTCCAGCGATTGGTTTCATCGAATTTCCATATTTGATGGTGAAGGAACTTTCTTAGACCAGTGGGGTAAATCGGGAACAGGTCACGGGGAATTAAACCGCCCATCTGGCATGGTCTTTGACAGCGAGGATCATCTTTACATCGTCGACAGTGCCAACAATCGGGTTCAGATATTAACCAAGAACGGCAGCTTTTGGGACAGTTTCGGAGAAGAGGGAAGCAGAGAAGGGCAGTTCAACTTACCTTGGGGTATCACCATAGATAACCAGGGCGATATATACGTGGCCGACTGGAAAAACCATAGGGTGCAGAAGTTCTCCCGTGACGGCGTCTTCCTGACTTCCTTCGGCACCTTTGGTACTGGAGTAGGAGAGCTGAATCATCCATCCGATGTGGCTGTTGACGGTGATGGGGACGTGTACGTGTGCGATTTGGGTAACGATCGTGTTCAGATCTTTACACCCGATGGGGAATTCATCACTTCCCTCATTGGTGACGCCCAACAGCTATCTAAATGGGCCCAGCAATTCTGCGATGTCAATCCAGACTTCGTGAATGCAAGGCGTAGAGTCAAGAGCCTGGAGCAGGAGTGGCGGTTCTGTCAGCCTGCGGCTGTCGCTATTGATGAGGTGGAGGGCCGCATCATAGTGGCTGACTGTCAGCGTTCCCGCCTACAAATTTACATCAAAGAAAAGCACTACGTGGATCCCCAGTTCAACCTTTAGCTCTCAGAGAACACCTTCACCCACTCAAGCAACGAAAATACAACCCTTGTTAAACCTGTAAGGCCAGCCTACAAGGAAGTGCTCTCTCTTTTCAATATCTAGTTTCCTTTTGGTTGACGCATTAGCCAGGAGATTATAGAATCAACTCTGTATTTATCTTAACCGGTGGGGAGGTTAGAGATGCTGAAGGTAGGGCATTACATCGAACGTCACGGAAGAAAGCTCGAGGATCCGCCCGTTACCATCCCAGTAGCAGAGGAGTTGGAAACTGTTCCGGGCGCTCCTATCCACCATGAGGATGTCGAGTTCTACTCCCGTGAGTATCCTCTGGAGACCCTTACCATCAGCGAACGAGCAGCTACCGACTGGCACCTGCGCTTTCGGGACTCCCATCCGGATATGCGAGAGATTCACAGAGAGCACGACCGGATAAACAAGCCTTTAATTCGGGCGGCTCGTGTCTCAGGTGATATAGATCCTACTGCTAGCCCTACAGGTGAGGACGTTAGCCACAAGATCAAGGCCAAGGCCCGGGAGCTAGGGTTTGGCGAGGTGGGGATTACCAAGCACGACCTCCACTACACCTTCCAGAGCCTGAAGAGCTGGGTGAAGTATCCCCACGCCATCTGCCTGGCTTATGAGCAGGCCTACGAGCCCACCCAGACTATCCCCAGCGTGGCAGCGGAGATAGTCCACTCCAGCACTTACAGGATTGAGGGCGCCGTGGGTCTTGACCTGGGCGACTACATCCGCTCCCTGGGCTACCACGCCCAGGTGCATAACCCCAACGATAATAGCATGCCCTACATACCCCTATTCGTACAAGCGGGATTGGGCCAGCTGGGGGCCAACGGGCAGCTTCTCTCCCCCCACTTCGGCTCCCGGTCCAGGATAATGCTTATCACTACCGATGCCAGGGTGACCTACGATCAGCCAATGGATTATGGCATCCATCGCTTCTGCCAGATATGCCAGGTGTGCGTCAACCGCTGCCCCGGACGAGCCCTAATGCGGGAGAAGGTGTGGTGGCGGGGTGTGGAGAAGAACAAACTCATCTACAAGCGCTGCCGACCGGTAATGGCCCGTTACTTGGACTGTGGTGTGTGCATGAAGGTGTGCCCTGTTCAGAAGTACGGCATGAAGGCAGTGATGGACCATTACGTGGCCACGGGGCAGGTGCTGGGCAAGGGCACCCACGAGCTAGAGGGCTACGAGATGCCGGACAAGGGCTACTTCGGCCCAGGCGAGCTTCCCACCTTCGACGCCGATTTCTTCCACATGCCTGTAGGCACCGCCGATCAGCACGTTCTGGAGCAGTTCAAGGGAAAGTTCAATGAGGTAGACAGTATCGACACGCCTGAGGGTGAAGTCTTGTTCGAAGAGTTCAAGAGCAAGCTGGTGACGGCTCTGGGCATCGATCCTGATATCATACTTGCTGACGAGCACGAGGCGGACTACGTCTAAGACGTCATTGCTGCCACACTATTCCCTGTTGGCAACGTAGCCACAATATGGCTCCATTGACAGAGAAGCCTTCATAAGGGAGATTATGAGGCCACCGGTTTTCCAACCGGAACTACAGTACCGTCACTGAGGATAATCCCGTCCTCACAGCGGGCCTCCACACGCCCACCACCGAACTGCTCCTCGTAGAGATGAGCATACAAACCATGTTGAGTTAACAGTTGTTCGTGAGTACCCTGCTCTGCGATACGCCCTCGGTCGACAACAAAGATAACGTTGGCAGCCATGATTGTTGAGAGCCTATGAGCGATGGCTATTGTAGTGCGTCCCTTAATCAAGGGCTCTAGCGCTGCCTGAACAAAGCGCTCACTAATAGTATCGAGCGCGGAGGTGGCCTCGTCCAAGATCAGAATCTTGGGTTGGTGAAGGATTACTCTTGCTATCGCCAACCTTTGACGCTCACCGCCCGACAGACGGTAACCTCGCTCTCCCACGATGGTCTCATATCCATCAGGAAACTCTAGGATGCGCTCATGAATAAAGGCAGCTTTAGCAGCATCCTCAATCTCCTTATGACTGGCACTCGGATTGCCGTATAGGAGGTTATCGCGCAGGCTCGCATGGAACAAGTAGCTCTCCTGAGTGACGTACCCAATAAGATGAGGAAGTGAAGATAATCGTATCTGCCTGACATCGACATCGTCTATTACGACAGCTCCTTCGGTCACGTCATATAGGCGAGAAATCAAGTAGGTTATGGTGGTCTTTCCCGCTCCGCTAGGACCTACGAAGGCCGCTAGCTGGCCTGGCGAAATACCAAAATTGACACCGTCCAGGGCCCATTGGTGATCTCGGTTCTTAAGAAATCCATCCTGTCCATCATCTTCTGGGGAGGCGTCGTAGTTAAATCGGACAGATTCGAAAGTCACCTTGCCGGACACCTGTTCCGGCTTGACTTCTATAGCGTTGGGCGCATCTACGATCCGAGGTTTGATGTCTAGATATTCAAAGATGCGTTCGAAGAGTGCAAGTGACGACTGAAGCTCTACCGATACCTGCAGCAAGATGCCAATGGGGAAATAAAGGCGAGTCTGCAGTGTTGTAAAGGCAACGATGGTACCTGCAGAAATGCCCCCTGTGCCACCAAAGAGGAGGTATCCAGCCAACACGTATATGGCCACAGGGGAGATAGAAAAGAAGACCTGCATCACCGCCCAAAAAGTCTGACCCGTCATCTGTTCACGAACCGCGAGATCCGAAAGTCTCCGGTTCTCCTGGCTGAAGCGTGCTATCTCCTGGCCCTGACGTCCGAAAAGCTTGGACAACAAAATGCCTGAGATTGACAGGGTTTCCTGGGTTATGGCCGTCATCTCCGCTGTGGACCGCTGAGCCTCTGCGGTGACTGCCCGCCTTCGCTCACCTATAATCTTGGTCATGGCCGCAAAGAATGGCACGGTGGCCATTGCCACCAAGGTAAGCTGCCATGAAAGGATCAACATAGCTACCAACGTGCTGATGAATATGACGCCGTTAGAGATAACGTTTGAAACGGTGCTTGTCACCACGTTTTGAACGCCGGCAACGTCGTTTGATACCCGGGACTGAATCTCCCCGGTGCGAGTGTTGGTGAAGAAGCTCAAGGGCTGGCTCTGAAGGTGTCGGTACAACCTATCCCGCAAATCACGCATGACCTTCTGGCCCACACGGTTCGTTTGGTAGGTTTGCCCAATTCCCAAAAAGCCTCCAACTATGGTGGTGGCCCCCATTACCCCCGCCAAGATCCAAAGGAGGGTAAGGTCAGGACCACCTGCGGGGAAAAGAGCGTCGTCGAAAACTACCCGTATGAGGACAGGGTTAACTACACCCAGGCCTGCGGTAACGAGGATGAGCAGTCCCACCAGGAGTACCTGAGGCCAGTAGGGCCTGAAAGAAGCGACTACTCGCCCCACCAAACCATTGCGAGCAGGTGATGCTTCTCGTTTGGTCTTATCCATTTCTTCCAAGATTTTACCATGCTTTTTGCGAGGGCGCCTTGAGTTCGGCTCAGTAACCCAATTTAGCGTATTCATTCACAGTCCCATCTAGAAAAGGATATTTACATGGCGAGAGAATGTCATTAGTAGGGTCAGTTCCTTCAGCTTTGTTGCTACTAGCTAGGATTGGATTTGAAGGGACGAGCTATGGTAGAGTACCTCCCTGAGGCATCCTTTTCTGGGAGATGGATTATGGCAAAGACAGCACAACCCAACGCCTTCTCAGTACAGCTCTTTGGGAACGCATTGACCTCCATCGCCGATGAAATGGCGGTGTCAATCGTAAGGACATCATACTCAGATCTGACTCGGGAGCAGTGGGACTTTTCCACGGGCATCGGCGACATGAACGGCCGTGTGATGGCCCAGGGGTTCTGTGCCCCCATCCATATGGGCTCCTTCCCTGACGCCCTGGAGAACGTGCTGGACATATTCAAGGGAAACATCCTTCCAGGAGATGTGTTCATTACCAACGATCCCTACCAGGGTGGCATGCATTTGCCAGACATATACGTTTTCAAACCCATCTTCGTCGGAGGAGAGGCCCAAGTTGTCGCCATAGCACTTAATCATTTCAGTGACATGGGGGGGCGCATAGCCGGTTCGATGGCTCACGACTCTAAGGAGATTTTCGCAGAGGGCTTACGTATACCCCCGCTCAAGCTTTACGAGGCCGGCAAGCTCAACGAAGCAGTCCTCAAAATTCTTGAGGAAAATGTCCGTGTCCGAAGGATAATCATGGGAGACCTTCGTGCGCTGGTGGGGGCTTGTCATGGGGCTGAGGGGAGGTTCGTCGATGTGATGGACCATTTCGGCATTGAGACGACAAAATTGTTGATGGAAGAGCTGCTCAACTATAGCGAGGAGCTTACGCGAGCGGAGATCCGCTCATGGCCGGACGGCACGTATACCTTCACCGATCACGTTGATCATGACGGTGTTGATAAGGAACCTATCAAGATTCAGGTGTCCTTAACGGTAGAGGGGGACACGGTAAAGGTGGATTTCAGTGGGACTGATGCTCAGCGGAGGTACAGTTCGTGCAATGCAACTCTCCCGTCCACAAAATCAACAGTGTGCTGTGCTATGCGCGGCGTGATGCCCTCCGACATCCCTATTAATTCGGGGTTCTACCGGCCGATAAAGGTGACAGCCCCTCTAGGCAGCTGCCTTAACGCCGAGCCACCCGCCGCCGTGGCCCTACGACACATACCGACTATTTGTGCCGCCGAAGCAGTCTATGGAGCGTTGGCCAAGATCGTTCCTGATAGAGTTTTTGCGTGCGGCTCGGGCACAGCATCGATAACCATCTACGGGCGGGATCGGGAGAAGCGGCCCGTTCTGGTTTCGGACAATCTAAACGGGACTTGGGGTGGTAGGCCGTCAAAGGACGGAGTGGAGGCCATAACCTCGCCCTTCGGCAACTCCGCTAACCTCCCGGTCGAGGTAATCGAGTCCCGCTACCCGGTGTTGGTGGAGCAGTACGGTTTCGTTCCTAACAGTGGCGGTCCCGGCAAATATAGAGGTGGGCTGAGCCATGTTCGCGAGTGGCGATGGTTGGGGGATGAGGCCTCTTTACAAATCTCCTCGGCACGGAGAAAGTTCCCCCCTTGGGGCCTTTACGGCGGAAAGGGAGGTAATCCTTCGGCCTTCTCGGTCATCCATGAAGGTGGCCGTGAGGAGATTCTCCCCACGAAGGCTTTCACTCAGGTAAAGAACGGCGCGCAGGCTCGGTTGGTGATGCCGGGCGGTGGTGGCTGGGGTGATCCCCTGGAGCGCGATCCGAACCTGGTCCTCAAGGACGTGGTAAACGGAAAGATGAGCGTCGAGCACGCAGTGGAGGAGTATGGGGTGGTCATGGATGGGGCGGCTATGATAATCAACGTGGAAGCGACCGCTAAGCTCCGGGATCAACGTAGGAAAAGCGAGCACATAGGGTCGGAGCCAGGCTTACCTTAGCGTCTGTAACAGTCTGTGACTCGCCGGAAGAAGAAGCAGGTCCTGATCACAGTCGGCCCCACACCGTCCACTATCTAGAGGTCTGCATCTACACAGCCGGGCCCCTAGCCTACTAGCTGGGGCCGCCAGGCCCGTCGTAGCGCGCTAAATAAGGTCTAACAACCTTCACCTTGAGTACCCGGCCAAAGGGAGGCACCCTTTGGCCCAATACCCCACTCCCTTGGGAGGGCAGAGTTAATCTCGTACCGGAACAGCCTCTATAGGTAGAAAGGGCTCAGGTGTATCGGAGGGTGGCTCTATCGCGAAGGCATGGGCTATGAAGCTCGGAATGACGTAAAAGGCCATTAGCATGGTCAGCTCGATGAGTCCCTTGACACCAAATTGATCCAGGGCAGCTTGAAAGGCTTCGGGGCTGACCTTATGGGTGCGAAAGAGCTCTCGTCCGAATTTTATCACTGCCGTCTCCTGAGCACTCATCTCGGGTAGCTCCTTATGGTCACGCAAAGCATCCACCAGTTCGTCGGACAAACCAGCTTCGCGCCCAGAGGCAGCATGGAGGTTCCATACGTCGGGAGAGTCCATCTCCCTACCCGTTAATATCATAGCCAACTCTCGAATCGGGCGGGGCAGGAAGGTAGAATCATCACGAAGGTATCGTTTCATGTAAGTGAACCATTTACAGGCCTCGACACTGTTTAGCATCATTCCAGTGGGGCTACCTTCACCCATGCGGTCTTGACCACCAGTTATATCGTCGAAATCCGCCAGTAGCTCCGGAGGGGCTTTTTCTCTACTTCCTGGGGGTATTCGTGTCATGGTGTACTCCTTTCTATTAAGAGGCTATTTTCTATGTCAACCGGATGTTCATCAAATAGACACCCCTACAGTGACCACAAGATACGCACAGCTCTATACACGACATTTCCTATCTCAACTGCTCTGGGCCCAAAGTGAAGGCAAATCCATCATGGGCGAAAGTTTAGTACCACCTTCCAGGGCTGTCAAACACTCAAGGATGCTCCCAGTCAGCTTCGGACCTCAGAAGAGGTTGACAGCCTGTTTCGTGGGAGTATCATGCCTGGCAGACCGGCCTCAGGGCGAGGAATTGTGTCATTAGAGGCTGGTATAGGAAATCCCGACTAAGTTGGTTATGTGCCCCTGGGCACAGACTAAACAGCTATTCATCTCTCCGAAACTACCCCCTTGTACACATACTTCAAATAACACAGTTTGCTTACATACGCTAGTGATCGAGGGCACCTACAATGAAGCGAGCCTATGCAGACATCCCAGGGGCCCAGGTGCATTATGTCACTGAGGGTTCGGATGAACCTTTAATCCTCCTCCACGAGAGTCCCCGATCCTGGCGTACCTACACCCGACTAATTCCACTCCTGGCGAAGACCCATCGGGTGATAGCTATGGATACCCTCGGCTTTAATGCGGCGCAGAGCAACCGCATTCTTGTGTCATGTGGTTAGCTTATTTGGCTATCCAGCGGGTCCAAGTGGCTGGCGTGGTATCAGCCTCGTCCGCAGGCGGCGCACCTTCTACCTTCGAGCGTGTCTGCGCCGGGTGGAAGGTATACACATCGGTCGTCCCATTGGCCTTTGGACGGTAGAGTTGAACGGTGGCGTCGTCGTCAGGGTTGTGCTGGGCTCCGGTGCCGACGACCTCCATGTCGTCCATGTCGATTGGGGTTCCGCAGCAGACGATTGGCCCCGTGGGACTGGCTGCGCCTAGTATCTCGACCCCAGCGTACTCCACCCCGTCGAACGTCAGCCTTAGGTTCGGCGCGATCATACCCATGCCCTCCGGTACGGGCTGAGCCCCAGGTGCTGGCGGCAGAGACTCGCCCCCTGCAAACTGGGGTTCCATGGCGTCCTGGAGCGCATCGATGACATCATTGTCGCTCCCGACGTATATGACGATCAGCTTGCCAGCCTTGTAGAAATGCGCTGGTACAAACCAGTCGACCATAGTGGCCATTTCCGTCCCATCCGCCATAGTCGTGACAATTGAGGTACCGGTTGCTGAGACGCCTCCGGCTGCGGCATCAGCTTCTTCCGCACTGCCAAATTCGAACGCCTGGATGTCCTCGCCGTTCACAGTCAACAACTGCTTCTCCGGCGCTAAGAAGTCCGCAGACACTGTGCCCGCAGGATCAACAGTCGCTCCCGCCGCTCTCAGATTGTCCACCAGACTTATATAGTCCTTGCCCTGTCCATCGTGGGAAACGATGGGCGCAGTTGGGGTTTTCCCACCTACCGTGGGCGGAGCCTGCGTCGGTGCCTCCTCGTTGAGCGAAGTCGGTTCAGCTCCATTTCCACACGCTACGCCGATCACCATCAACGCTGCCACTGCAATGATTGCCGCGAATCCTCTAATTCCGATTGCCATTGCTAACTCCTTTCTCGCCCTTCTTGGCAATTCCGACGATTGCTTGGACATTGTATCACTGCTCTGTATATATAGACGGAGACAGCCCCCGAAAGGTTCCGCGCCTCGCGGCTGCGCCGACAATGGCCTTCATTGCGCCTCCGTAGCCTGGTTGATCTTCTCCTGGAATCGTAGCCAGGTATTCGGGTCTGGTCTTTGATTCGGAGACTCCGATCTACCCCCATCGCTTTATCAGGTAAAGGATTATGCTGAGAGCGTCGTCCATTTCATGGATTCTTTGGATCTCAGTGCAACCAATGTCGTAGGGGAACGTGCTGGAGCTACCATAGCCCTAGAACTGGCGGTTAAGTGGCCAGACCGGGTGCTCCTACTGGTTTTAGCTGGGTTGCTATTTTGGCACAACACTGAGGAACGCCTGGCACGTCTGGAACAGGAGAAGGCCGGGGCTTTGGGGACCTACAAGGTGGATGGTTCGAATTGCACCACAGCCTGGGGGGGACGCACTTAAAAGAGTTGGGCAAGACAAAGTTTCTGAAGAGGACCTGGAATATGCGGCTCAACACACCATAGACGTGCTTAAAGCCGGGCCGCGCTTCAAAGATATACATTCAGCCGTGTATAGCTATGACCCCGAGCCCAACCTTCCACTCATTCAGGCCCCAACACTGGTACTCGATGGGGTAACGAGTGGGCCGCATTCTCCCTACACGGGACGGGCCAGGGAGGTGAAGCCACTTATTCCGCGCAGCACCTTGGCTATCCCTGAGGGTGACGATACGTGGGTTATACATGTCAAAGCGAAGGAGCTAGCCGAATCCATCTCCCACTTTTTGGAAAACCCTACATCATGAAAATGACAGACGGAGATATGTACTCCTAGTATCCTGCGAAGCTACCGCCGGTGCGTTCGGGAAACTAGGCCTCTTTCTGATAGACCTGGATACGACAACGCATACTCTCCAAGACGAAGATACGATTTTCATCATCCACGTCTATAGCCACTGGGCCCCAGAAGAGCTTTTCTCGCTCCAGCTTGTAAGCCACCTCGCGTTGCTGCCACATAAAACTGTTGGCGTCCAGCTTCTGTTTGCCCCACTTGGAGAGGGTGCCATCACCAGCGAGCTTGATAATGAAGGTGCCATCGGGTGCAAATACCTCCATCCGGTCGTTGCCCCAGTCGGTGACATAGATATCTCCGTCCCTGTCCACCGCCACGTCGGTGGGGCGATGTAGCTCGCCGTCCCCATCGCCTGGGGTGCCGAACTTCATGAGGAACTGGCCATCGGGGGTGAACTTCTGTATGCGGTCGTTACGCCAGTCGGCTATGAATACGTTGTCCTCCTGGTCAATCTCGATTCCCCAGGGCAAGTTGAACTCGCCATCGCTATTGCCCCCACGACCCCACTTGGCCAAGAAGTGGCCGTCCTTGGTAAACTTCTGGATGCGGTTGTTGACGCTGTCCACAAGGAAGAGATTATCTCGGCTATCGAAAGCCAGGCCCGAGGGTTTATTGAACTGGCCGTCACCGTTGCCCTCCACACCCCACTTGCCTAGGAACTCGCCATCCTTGCTGAAGATGGAGATGCGCTGCTGGTGCTCATCAGCCACGTACACATTCTCGGCCTTGTCGATAGCGATGGAGGTGGGCCAGATGAATTGTCCGTCGCCTAAGCCTGCGGTGTCACCGAATTCGCCAACATAGTCCTCTCCCACGGTACAGATTTTTACCCGCTTACCGTTGGGTTGATATTCATAGGAGCGGTTCGCAACGTAGATCAGGTCCCCCTTGCCCCGGGCCAACGCCACAGGGTGCCGGAAGCCAGGACCAGCGAACTCATTACGACCAATGGTGTGACTGTACTTGAACACTCGGTTGGCTGCTGAATATGTGCCCATCCTGACCTGACCTAGCCCTCGGAGATATACACTTTGGACATGCTGTCCTTACAGTTACCTGCCACCCGAATCATCCCCTCTTATCCCTTACGTCAGCAAAACTGGTACTCCTGGGTGGCAACGATGAGCTGGAGCATCTCCCCCACACGGCGAGTGAAGATGACACGCTCATCCTCGGTAGTGTTGTCCAGATCACCCCAGCGGTGGGCATGCTTCACTAGTGTCTTGTAAGTATCCTCAGATATCTCTAGGGGACCCATCAGGTCGAGGCAGCCGTCCACGAACTGCTCGGTAGACATGGTGCCCTGGGCAGCCAGGCGATCGACGATGGCCTTCACGCCGGGCAAGTCGGTGTTGCCCACCTGCTCGGCCACGAAATTGATGCGCTCCACCAGGGTGCCGCTGTCGATCCACTCCTTCCCGGTGTGCCACCCCTCCACGCTGGGGGGATTGAGCAGGTCCTGTCCCATGTATCGAGCCTCCATTGCTATTGGATGAATGCCGAACTTGGGAGACATGAAGTCCTGGACAAGACGCATGGTCCCGGCCACCACCTCGGCGGGGCTCTTCACCTTGGCAAAGCGGGCCTCTTTGAAAAAGTCAGAGTTGAACAGGACACGCAGCACCGGCCTGATCTCGTAGTGGTTCTCCACGAAGGCCCTCTCCAGGGTGCGGATAGCCTCGGGGTCTCGAAGGGGTGTGTTCTGCCAAGCCGGCACCTGCACGTCGTCGGCCACGAAGAAATTGTACAGGTGGCGGGCGATGAAGCGGGCGCAGGCCGGCTCCTGCACGATGATGTCGATCACGTCCTCACCGTTGAACCGGCCCCGCTGGCCCAGGAAGCTCTTCTCCCGATCGTCGTGGTCAACTGGGTCATAGATGAAGGAATCTGGATAGTGGAGGTATGGAAAGAAGGGTATGGTGTTGCATTTCGTCCACCCGGTGAAGGCACGAGAACAAGCTATTACGTCCTCCTCGGTGTAGTTGGGATGCCCATCCATTCCCACCCCCAGGGAGAAAAGCTCCAGAAGCTCCCGGCCGTAGTTCTCGTTGATGGCATCCTTGTGGCTCATGTTGTTGTCCAGATAAAAGATCATCCCCGGGTCTTTGGACAACTCCACCAGCAGGTTACGGAAGCTTCCCATGCCGTGGCGGCGGAACATCTCAATAGTGAGGTGCATTTGCTTCCCGTTAATTACCTTGGCTTGCCCTGTACACAAGATGCCGTGCCAGAAGAGGGCGATTTTCTCTTCCAACGGGCTCCTGGTATTAATCATCCGGTAGATCCATTCGGACAGGCTGATGTCGGGGACAGTCACATCCTTAAAGTCTGTGTAGTAACGGTGTTCTATGTCCTCCTCCCAGGGAGGCTGGCTCTCGGGATGCAGCAGCTCCTCAATGGTGGCCTCGTATCCCTTGGCACAGTAAGCCTCCAGCTCTTCCCGGGTAGCACCAAAGCCAGCGCGCCTCATCAGGTGGGCAATAAGAGCCAGGCCGTTGTCTGCCATATCCCGGCCTCCTTCCCGAAAATACCTTCTACACCACCGTCGTCTAGCGCCGCTTGATTATAACACCCCAACCAGTTTGTGACTAAGGACTCACTCAGTAGAACTGATACTCCTGGGTTGCTGCGATGAGCAGGGGCATCTCCACCACGCAATGTGAGGAAGTGCCGAAAAGGCCCTGTCTCATTTTTGCCTACTCAACACAGGGTTTGGCCAAATCCCTGATTTTAGAATTGAATTTTGGATACCTCTCTCTTAACATATTCATCCGAGAGGCGTAGATATATCCTGGTCGTGTTGATGTCAGGGTGTCGTAGATGTTCCTACAGTGCGTCCAGCGGTCCACTTCAGTTCAGAAAGTTGATGGCATAACCGTGGCGGAACAGATGGTTATGTACCATTCCCTGAAGATTCGCCTTGGTCGCGGAGTTCTTGATTATCAGGCCCCGCGCTTCTTCGTAATGCGACCGCCTTTCTGGTCTCCAGGAGATTGTTGACGAAGGTCTCCATGTGCTCCCGTCGTGCGTTGTCAACCTCCATCGGCACACCAGTCTCCCGTAGAAACCAGGCCTACTGGGTTGCCGCCTACGTATAGGTTTCGAATGTCCAGAGAGATACGTTCTTAGCCCCAAGGCTTCGCTAAAGGATCGAACGTTGACACCAATATCACCAAAGGGTCTAATAATGGAGGAGAATTGACGCATGGCCATGATATCCTGTAAGTGGACTTTCCGACATGTGTGCAGGTATGCGCTCTCAGAGCGCTTTGTGTCGAGCGAGTTACAGTAAGTCTTCAGTTATGTTCCTCGTTTAAACGTCTGACGTATGGGGCTGTAGCTCAGTGGGAGAGCACCTGCTTTGCACGCAGGGGGTCAGGGGTTCGAATCCCCTCAGCTCCACCACCCCCCCGACCCTAGCTGAAGACGTACCTGGTGCAACGGGAGGGCAAAGCAGGTGGACGGTGCCTTCGGCCCCGTTGCGCTTATCAGTGATAAGCACCCAGAGCGTCCAGTTTGTGTCTGAGGGTTTCTGGTAAAGGACGTTTCCCTTGACCTGCCCCCGATAGTTGTACCACAGGTTATGAGACACTGGTAGCTCCTGGAACTGAGAAGGTGGGCCTTGCGGCCTCGGGAGCAGGTGGTCGGTAGTTCAAGGCGCTGTGAGGGCGCACCACATGGTTGTATTCGTGTCGCCATTGCTCCGTGAGGACCTGCACCTCCCAGAGAGTATCGAAGACCTCCCGATCCAAGAGCTCATCCCGCAGCTTGCCATTGAAGCTCTCCACGTATCCGTTCTCCCACGGGCTCCCTGGTGTGATGACGAGGGTCTGAACCCCCACTCTCTGTAGCCATGAACGGACAGCCCTGGCAGTGAACTCAGGGCCGTTATCTGAACGGAGATGCTCCGGCACACCGTGCTCCACCATGAGGTTTCCCAGGCACTCAATGATGTGGGGTGAGCGTAACGAACGCCCAACCTCGATGGCCAGACATTCCCTGGTATACTCATCCACCACCGTGAGGAGACGAACAGGTCTGCCATCACGGGTACGAAGAGCCACAAAGTCGTAGGCCCACACGTGGTTCTGTCGTTGTGGCCTGAGGCGCACACAGGAGCCGTCGGTAAACCAGAGCCGTCCCCGCTTGGGCTGCTTGGCCGGGACCTTGAGCCCTTCCAGCCGCCAGATCCGCTCCACCCGCTTGTGGTTCACTCGCCACCCATCACGTCGCAGCAGGGCACTCACCCGGCGGTACCCATAACGTCCGTACCGGCTGGCCAACTGCACCAACGCCCTCGTGAGGGCCTCCTCGTCATCGGCTATTGTTACAGAGTGCCTCTGTGTAGCCCGGGGTTGCGAAAGCGCCCGGCAGGCGCGCCGTTCGGAGATGCCATACCACTCCTGTACCAATTCCACGCATCGCCTTCGGCGGGCCGGGCTCAGAAGTTTCCCCGTGCTGCCTCCTTCAGGATCTGGTTATCTACCGTCAGGTCGGCCACCGCACTCCTGAGACGGGCGTTCTCCCCTTCCATATCACGCAATCGCTTCGCCTGGTCCACTTTAAGTCCGCCGTACTCCCGCCGCCAACGATAAAACGTGTGGCCCGATACACCTATCCGCCGGCAAGCCTGACC
>CBDFKS010000003.1:0-302809 GCA_965248905.1 Dehalococcoidia bacterium
CAATAATATGATATGAATGATAATATCTTTCAGCCGAATTATACCATTACTCCTATCACTCAAGGGACAATTGCCGATATCGTGCAGCATAGATGGCTGGTAGACAACATGCTACTCATGCCCAAGCATGAGGTGTGGATTCGGAGGGATGTATCGATTCAAAGAGCGGTAGGCACCACTCGAATCGAGGGAGCCACCTTAGAAGAGGACGATGTTCAGCATCTCTTTAGGAAAGGCCAGACAGGGAAACTCACTGAGGATGAACAGGCCAATATAAATGCTCTAAGGGCCTACGAATTTGTGGACTTCCTCAGCGATCAAAGAGATGTAAGAATTGACGAGCTAGTCATCCGGCAGCTAAACCGAGAGTTTCTTACAAAGGCCCCAGATCCACTCACCCCCGGTGTATACCGAAGGGGGCAGAATTCGGTGGGTGCCTATGACCCTCCCAACGAAGGAGATGTACCTTCCCTAATGCGTTCGTTCGCACTGTGGCTACGGCAAGAGGATGACACTGATCCCATCATCAAAGCCTGTATTGCCCATATTCATCTGGTCGCCATCCATTCTGGGACGGGAACGGTCGTACAGCGAGAGCTCTGAGCACCTTGATTCTTCAACGGTCCGAGTACAGTTTCAAAAAGCTCCTTTCTTTGGAGAAGAGTTTCTTTGGTGCACGGGATAGCTACTTCTCTGCGATAGAGCGAACCTTGGGGACATCTTATGTGGAGGGATATGATGCGACTCCATGGCTTGACTTTTTCTGCTACGTTCTTAGAGAGAATACACTGGACTTGGTGGGTAAACTCACTGACTGGCACCGTTCCATGCAGAAAGTCTACGCAATGTTTGAAAACCTTGAGCTAAACCGTAGACAAGCTGATGGATTTGCCTACGCTGTACAGGCTGAAAATATCACCAGAATGGACTATATGGAAGTGACCGGTGCATCCGCGCAAACGGCTTCGCGTGACCTTGCGAAACTTGTAGAATTGGGCTTGCTTGAGCCTGAGGGTAAAACCCGTGCAAGGGTTTATACACCAATCCTACCTACAGAGTAGCAAAAAGATGTCAAAGAGACGAGGGAGTGGTCAGGTGGAGCAGCTAGTTCTTAATGTCTGAGCTGCTTGCTTAGACTGGGATCCCAATCAGTACCGACCTGGCCTGAGATGTAGAGCAAAAACCGGTATACGCACTCCTAGAGTCCCCAGGTCTTGCCGAAGTCGGCCCTCTGCACCACGTTTCCGGTGAAGGTGTCAGGGGTTTGCAGCGCAAGATAGACAGCGCAGGGCCCTACCACCTCCGGGTCCACCCGCTCGTGCCAGTCGTGTTTGGCATATTCCATCACTGAGGAGCCCTCGCTTTTCATCCCGCCTGGGCTCAACACGTTGACGGCGATATTGTGCTCCTTCAGCTCTTCTGCCAGGCAAAGGCTGAACATCTGTACAGCGACCTTGCTGGGGCCGTAGACCGTATCCCCCGCACTGGGATGCAGCGCCGACCGGGAGCCTATGCTGATAATACTACCCCTCTTCTGCTGCATCATCACCGGCACCACACTGCGGCTGACAAGGTAAGTGCCGCGTACGTTGATCCTCATCAGACGGTCCCACCGTTCCGGATCAATGTCCAAGAACGGCTCTCCTAACACCATGATGCCCGCGTTATTGACCAGAACATCGATTTGTCCATATTTGCCCATGGCCTGCTGGACCATACTCTTGACCTGCTCTTCGTCTGTGACGTCGCAGGGGACAGATAGTGCATCTCCTCCGGCAGCCTGAATAGCATCAGCCGTCTCCGAAGCAGTGCCCGGGAGTCCCGTCGGCGACTGGGGACGGGCGCATACCACCACCTTGGCTCCTTCGCGAGCGTACTCCTTTGCAATGGCCCTGCCCAGTCCTCTACTGCTTCCGGTGACAACGGCTACCATTCCGTCCATTTTTCCCATATAACTCCTCCGCTAAAGAACTTTTGTTTTATCAACCTGTGGCGTTGGCTAACCCAGTGCTCGGTCAAGCGAGATTTGATAGGCGCCTTTCACTCCTATCCCTTCGACAAGCTCAGGGCAGGCTCCAACCCTCCCCCATCAAGGAGAAAGGAGATTTCTGTTAGGCCGGAACGCCCCAGCTCTTGCCGAAGTCGGCCCGTAGCACCAGCTGTCCTGTCATGGACTGGGCAGCCTGGAGCGCCAAGTATACCGCTGCGGGCCCCACTACTTCGGGGTCCACGCGCGTGTCCCAGTTGCCCCGAGCCCAAGGTATGGCCCCTGAACCCTCACTCTTCAAACCACCCGGGCTCAAGATGTTCACGGCAATGTTGTATTCCCGCACTTCTTCAGCAAGAACCAGGCTGAACATATGGAGCGCTGCCTTACTGGAGCTATACAGAACTCCACCTTCAGCAAGATGGTTAACCCCCATGGTGGAGCCAATGTTTACGATGTTGCCCTTCCGCTGCTTTATCATTACGGGTACTACGTGTTTACAGGTCAGGTAGGGGCCGCGCAGATTAACTGCTACGGACTGGTCCCACTCTTGGGTATCGATCTCCAGCATGGTCTTGCCGAGAACCATGATGCCCGCGTTGTTGAATAGCACATCTATTTTGCCGTATCGCTCCATGACGCTCTGGACCATGTGCTCTACCTGCGCTTCGTCGGAGACATCGCAGGGTACGGAGAATGCCTCTCCCCCGGCCGCCTGGATGGCGCTGGCCGTATCGGACACAGTGCCGGGCAACCCAGTAGGTGATTGGGGACGGGCACACACCACCACCTTAGCTCCCTCCCGGGCATACTCCTCGGCAATGGCCCGACCGAGCCCCCTGCTGGCTCCCGTGACGATGGCGACCAGTCCTTCCATATTGCCCATAGCTGCCCCTTCTATACGAACCTGTTCTTGACCCATCCCTCATCGAAGGGGGTCCAGAAGTTGGATGCAAGGTTCAGATTCTTGAACTTCCACTGGCCGTTCACTTTGACGTAATCCTCGTCATACCGTCCAGACCCCCACACCGCTCTGTTTCCTTCGGAGTATGTGCATGCCTGTAGTAGATACCATGTACCTTTACCAGTATCTCCATTGACCTCGATAACCGGGTTCAACACCATGTGGACGGCAAAGGGAAGCCTCTTTTGGGCGTTAACAAAGAAGTCCTTTATCTGTTGAACCCCTTCAGCTCTACCAAGCGTTCCACCATCCCAGATCGCGTCCTAGGTGAACAGGCTGGCAAGGCCTTCTATGTTGTAATTATCATCGCAGTAAGCACAGTAGCGGGCCTTTAGGCGCTTAATCTCCTCTATGTCCTCCATGGCTCTGAGTCTTTTTTCCACGGCCTCTAAGCTCATCTGTTACTCCATTCGCAAAGGTCCGGGTTAAGCCAGATTCCACGATGCCCCTACACTATACTCCAATCTCAGGTGCCTTGACAAAGGTTCGCAGCAGCATAGAATATTGGCACCGAACGACCAATCAAAGAAAGAATTCGGACTTCGCATCCCAGAGATCGAAGAAAGGAGAGACACGATGACCAAGCTCGAGGAATACGCCAACAAGTACGAGAACATCCGCATGGAGCGTCGAGACGGCATCCTTCAAGTCACCTTACACACCGATGGCGGCACCCTCAAGTGGGGGATAGAACCCCATAGGGACATGGGTCACGCCTTCGAGGACATTGGGAGCGACCCCGAGAACAGGATAGTAATCCTGACCGGCACGGGAGACGACTACTGCGCCGAATATCCGCCGACCGGGTACGCCCCTCGCGGCACCCCTCTACAATGGGACACCATCTACTGGGAAGGAAAGCGCCTGCTGTTCAATCTGCTGGACATAGAGGTGCCCATGATAGCCGCCGTGAACGGGCCGGCACTCATCCATGCCGAAGTCCCATTACTCTGTGACGTAGTGCTGGCCTCGGAGAACGCAGTCTTCCAGGACGCGCCCCATTTCCCCAACGGTTTGGTCCCCGGTGACGGCGTGCACGTGGTGTTTCCGGCGTTGCTGGGTCCAAACCGGGGCAGATACTTCTTGCTAACCGGCCAGAAGCTGTCGGCCCGAGAAGCCCTTGACCTAGGCTTGGTGGGTGAGGTGCTTCCCAAGGAACGACTCTTGCCACGGGCCTGGGAGCTGGCCGAGGACATGAGCAAAAGGGGCACTCTCACCCTCCGCTACACCCGCACCGTCATGACCATGGAGTTGAAGCGCCTCATGCACAACATGCTTGGCTATGGTCTTCAGGTGGAAGGTCTGGCCGCGCTTAACGACTTCCCGGCCTAAGGAAGATAGGTTGTAGGCCAACTGGCCTCATGGGCGAATATTCCGACAAGAAATCATTCTGAGGCGCAGCCGAAGAATCTGGGGGAGACTAGTTCCGAGCGATGTAACCCTGCCCCAGACCCTTCGCTTCTCTCAGAGCCTGTACTGAGCTTGCCGAAGTGGTGACATGAAGGGTGAGAAAAGGCTTTACCTGACCCAAAAACTGAAGGAGCAGCTAACCCGAGAAGGAGGTCGTTATGGTGGAAAGAAAGATCCCTTCACAGCAAGAGGTGGAGGGGTATCTAAAGGACCGTACAAACTGGGGACGCTGGGGCAAGGACGACGAGGTTGGCGCCGTAAACCTAATCACCTCTGAGAAACGAGCCGCAGCTGCGGGCCTCGTGCGTAGTGGTCGATCCGTATCCCTCACCAGGCCATATCCCACCGCGTCCGCCGCAAACAACCCTAACCCGGCCCAACACTGGATGCGTTTGCTAGACCGCAGCCCTGGGGGCGCGGCGATTGACTATTATGGAATCGCTTACCACGGCCAGGTAACCACTCATCTCGACGCCCTGTGCCACGTGTGGGACCAGAACGGTATGTGGAACGGTCGTGACCCCGCCAAGGAGCTAGATACTTGGGGGGCAAACTTCGGATCGGTGGACAAGTGGGAGCGAGGAATCATTACCCGTGGCGTCCTTCTCGACATCCCGAAACACCGAGGCGAGCCCTATGTCACCCAGGAGCATCCCGTGCACGGATGGGAGCTGGAGGACGCTGCTGAGGCCCAGGGTCTGAGCCTCCAGCCGGGCGACGCACTCGCGGTCTACCAAGGGCGCGAGAAATGGCAGAAAGATAATCCAGATAATCCCTACGGTAGCAGGCCTGAGCGGCCCGGCATGCATGCCTCCTGTCTGTCCTTTATCCGTGATAAGGATGTGGCGGCATTGGTGTGGGACATGATGGACTTTGCACCCTACGGATATGACCTGCCGTGGACGGTCCACGGCGCTATTTTCGCCTATGGGGTAGCTATCCTGGACAACGCCCTGTTGCAACCGCTGGCCGAAGCCTGCACAGAAGAAGGCCGATACGAGTTTATGCTGCTGATAGCGCCATTGAGCGTGGCCGGTGGCACCGGCTCCCCGGTTAATCCCATAGCGCTGTTTTAGCTCACCGGCAGGAGTACCTGTGCCTGACTTCATACTAGCGTTCGGGATAGTCGCGATCGTAATGACGATTACAGCCCTGACGTCAGGGCTGGTCGAGCGGTCACCTCTCTCCTCCCCCCTCATGTTCCTCGCCCTAGGATTTGTTCTGGGCGAGGGTGTACTCGGCGTTGTCGAGATGGGACCCCACGACCTGGTGCTTTTCTAGAAGTGGTCGCCACCTTGACGCTATGCCTGGTGCTGTTCCTAGACGCTACGAAGTTGCAGATCGACGAGCTGGGCAAGAAATGGCTCGTTCCGGTACTCATTCTTGGCCCCGGAACCGGCCTCATTATCGTCCTTGGCGCGGTTCCCATTGCCCTTCTGCTGGGCTTTTCATGGGTTTTGGCCTTCATCGGCGGAGCCATCCTGGCCTCTACGGACCCGGTCGTGCTGAGAGAGGTAGTCCGCGACCGCCGAATTCCCCGTTCAGTGCGACAAGTCCTAAGGATCGAAGCGGGCACCAATGACATCGTGGTACTCCCCGTTATTCTGGCCCTGATCGCCGTAGCACAGTCAGAGGTCGAAGATGCTGCGGGATGGGTGGAGTTCCTCGCCCGCCTTCTGGTTCTGGGCCCCGTAATTGGGTTCGCCGTAGGCGGCTTGGGGTCGTGGCTCATGACCAAAGCGGATGCATTTATGACTGTTAGACGGGAGCACCAGGCACTATACGGAATAGGCTTGGTGCTAGCGGCTTACACAGCAGCCACGGCCGCCGGCGGCGATGGATTTCTGGCAGCCTTCGCGGCTGGACTGGCGGTCGTGCTACTGGACCAGAAGCTATGTGACTGCTTCCTGGAGTACGGAGAGATCACGTCTGAGATCGCTATGCTGTTGGCCTTTGTGCTCTTCGGTGCTGTCCTCTCGGGCATTATCAACAATGTGGATGTAGGGCCGGCCATCGTGTTAGCAGTGCTAGTGATCTTCGTAATCCGGCCTTCCGTGCTGGGCCTCGTTTTGTCCCGCGCCAAGATGAGCTGGGAGGCCCACGCCTTCATCAGCTGGTTCGGGCCCAGGGGACTCAATTCACTTTTGCTGGCATTGCTGGCGGTTCAGGCCGGCGTCGAGGACTCGGAGCTATTACTCGCTACAGTCGGAGTGGTCGTGCTGGCTTCGGTCATAGTACATGGGGCCACAGCCACCCCTTTCAGCGCTTGGTACGGCCGTAGAACTGTAAAAGAAACCCACGTTGAGGAGCGGGAGAGCACGGCGGCCGGGCTGTTTATCTCCGACGAAACTGAAGTCCCCCTGATTACGCCTGAGGAGCTGAGCCTGCTTCTATCAGAGCCCGATCCCCCAGTGGTCCTGGACGTCAGAACACGTTCAGGATACGAGGCCGATGGCGCGCAAATTCCCGCCAGCGTGCGAATGCTCCCCGACCGTGTGGCAGAGTTGGCCGCTGAACTGCCCAAGGATAAGTCGGTAGTTACCTATTGCTCCTGACTGAACGAGGCCACCAGTGCCCGTGTGGCACAGCAGCTTCGGGCTCACGGCATAAATACGATGGCCCTCAAGGGAGGATTCGACGCCTGGCGGTCCGAGTTTCCCGTCGAACCGATCCCCGTGAGCTCCTGAGCCGTCTCTCCCATTCAGTAATTCCTAGAAGTCAGCCAGAATCATCTCAGGTGAGCTAAGAGCACGAAAGGGCTGGGAAGTTGATCGGCAAATTTTTTGGCCATAACACAAAAACGTTCCCATCAAAACCCTACCCCAACGGGTTCTCCAGTCGCTCTGCTCCTTTAGAATGACAGTGCCTTCAGGCTCTTAGGACGAGGCCCTCGCCCGCTGGCTTAGCTAGGCTACTCGAGCGTACTTGGCGATGTATGGTACACTCTTTAACGCTGGTCAGAGTGGTCATGATGAACGTAGTTGATCTGGAAAGGTTCGAGCTGGGGGAGCTTTTGGGGGCGGGCTCCGACTATCAGGTCCATGCGGCCATCGACAAGGAGACCGGAGACCAGGTGGTCATCAAGAGGCCGAATCCCGACTACATAACGAGACAACTGCATGGCGGCGTTGAGCGGCTGTCAGAGCGACTGATCGAGATACACGGGGCCGTCGGGAACACGATTCCCCTGGTGGCTCATGTCGTAGGGTACACCGAGGTCACACAGCACGACGCCTATTTCAGAGATTCTCTCAAGGAGAGCTATCGAGTCCTAGTGCAGCAGCGTGCCAGAGGTTTACCCCTGACCTGCGACATTCGAGACAAATTCAAAGGGGTGCCCGTGGGCCTGGCCCAAAATCTGTTCGCCCTCCATCCCCTGGTACCCCACGCCGACAACCATTTCTTTTCTATCCACCACCAGCTTCTGGCGGTTGAGGAGGCCTTCCATCGGGCCGGACACCTTCTGCTGGACATGCGTCCCCAAAACATCTACTTCGATCCCATAGACGCCAGGATCGCGGTCATCGACCTCGGTACCATGCCCACCGAGAGAGGTGTAACCCAGGGTCGGGCCAGCATGGGAGGCCAGCCGAAGGACCTCCACGACTTCTACCTGGAGATATTCAAGTTCTATATCTCCCCCGATGCTCCCCCTTCCGACGTCACGGGCTACAAAGAGCCTCTGGGGATGAGAGCCCTCCCCAAATTCGACCAGCAGATCGCCCTCAGCATACAGAGCTTCTCCTCGATGGAGGACGCGGGACTTAAAGAAGCTTCGTCAACGATCCTTCAAAGAATCCAGAAACGGGACTATTCATCTCTGGAAGGGTTTCGCGGAGACTTGAGCCAATACCTGGAACTTCTAGAGGAAAGAAACAGCAACCTCTCCGGCCTTGATGGATTGATTGATGTCTGGAGACAGGCTATGGAGATGTTGTCGGAGGACTACTGGCGGAGATTCCTATTTGACCCCGATTCGGACCTGGCATGCTACAGGAACACCTGAGCTATAGTGGCCCTCACCCCGACCATTCGACAAGCTCAGGGCCACCCCTCTCCCGCTGGGAGAGGGGATTTGGGGTGAGGGATTAGATACAATACAACATGACGGATTCCGAGCCGTCGGCGATAAGACTAAAAGAGAAGCGATGAACAACGGTACCGCATCATCATTCCAAGACAACGCAACCCATGGCGAAGACGCTTTCTTTAGCCGAGAGCTGAGCGATACCTCCTGCCTGGACGCTGTCCTGGACGGGGTCACCCACTGCCAGGGAGCCTATGCCAGCAACTTCACGGCACAAATGCTTCAGGATGCGCCCATTGAGAAGCCCGGCGACGTGATCAAGGTTCTGGAAGAGGCCAACAGCATCCTCTATCAGAGTGGGATGGGTCGCGACCTGCTGACCACCGTCTCCATTGCTCTAAAGACCGCTGATGAGCTGACCGTTATAAACATGGGAGACAGCCCTATTTACCTCGTGAGAAACGGTGGAGTGGAGGAGCTCACGGTTATTCCGAAATCCGTACTGCTGCCCGGAGTGGTGAGCGGAGCCGTCGGCGCCCAGCAGCAACTCCGATACAGCTCGAAGACGGTGACCTTACAACCCGGCGACAGGCTCTTTCTAGCCACCGATGGCCTGGCGAACAACTTCTTTCCCGAAGAGCTGGCCCGGATTGCGGCAGATGCCGCTACTCCCCAAGGAGCAATTTCCACCCTCAAGCAGCTCATTGCCCGCAAGCGGGAGCTTCACGTAGGTCGGCATGACACCTACGGCAGCTTCAAAGAGGACGATCAGACCGCTATTCTACGATACCTGGATTAAGCTGACCTAGCGCGTGAGGTGCCCAAACCTCTTCTAGTCTTGCATTATGGCAGAGTTAGAGTGCGGGTAACTGCCTCTTCCCCATTCACCTTGAACAAGAAATTTAGCGGTCCCTCCTTGGGCAGGTCCTTCTTCTGAATGGCCGCAATATACAGTGGCGCCACAAGATATGGAAATTCCCTGCCCTGCGGATCGGCCTCCAGCTCAAGGTTTACCTCGACTTCGGTATCGTTCAGGAAGACGTTCGCTATAGAGAGAGGGTCCCCTTTGAGGGGACGCCACATGTGATAAACAGCCACGACGATGACTTGATCCAGGTCGGCCTTGTGCAGAGAGTCGAGGCTGCCACGAAGTCGTAGGAAGTCCACACCCTCCAGAAGCTCACGTATCTCGTCCTCGGAGGTGAGGATAAAGGCCCTTAGAGTGTCTACAAAGGGGTCTGCCTCTTCATTTTCGGGGAGCACCCACCCTCCCACCAAGAAACGGGGCACTATTTCGTTTTCCGCGATTGTCGATGCTGTAGAACCTTGCGAGTTGGCCGGTGCTCCACGGGAAGAGCTGCAGGCCACAGCGACCAGCAATAGAGCTAACAGGCCGCACACGGTCCATGCTGCCAGCCACACTCGACCACGATTATTGAGCCACGAGCCAAGTGGTCGACGGCTATTTAGTACTAAGAAGGACTTCACTCCAGATCGCCTCGATATACGCATCAGTACTAACGCGTTTATAGCTTTAGGTAAGTCTAACGTGAAAGTGTATCAGACTGCCACCAAAGAGGAAAAGAGTTCGGCCATAGACTTGTGGCGTTGATATCATATCTGTAAACTGGGGACGATACTGGCCGCCTGGGAAAAGGAGAATCACGTTGTCTCAGCTAAGCTTCATACGAGACTCGTTAAGAAGTCTTCATGGCTCCTTGGACGAAGCCATGGACGGATTGTCCGATGAGCAAGCCCACTGGAGACCCTACGACACAGGCAATCACATCGCTTTCATCGCCTGGCACTATGTGAGAACCGTGGATAACATCGTCCGGTTCGTGTTAAAGCGCCAGCCCACGGTGTGGATGGCGGAGAAATGGGATGAGAGATTCGGCCTAGACTCCAAGATCCAGGGTACCGGAATGACGCCCGAAGATGCCGTAGCCCTGAGGATCTCGGATTTTCCGGCCTTTCGCAGCTATGCCAGCGAAATCTGGAAGGAGGCCCAGACATATCTGAACACTGTTTCAGAGGAGGACCTGGCCCAGAAAATGACCATCAGGCCCTTGGGGGAGCTAACCCTGGAGCAGGTACTGGGCACCACGTTGCTCACCCATGGCTACACCCATTTGGGTGAGATATGGCTGTTGAAGGGCCTGCAAGGCTTGCCAGGCAACCCGATCTGACCCTATTTCAGCTCCACCAGCAAGATATGGGCCTCACCGGTGCCCACGTTTTCCACACCGTGAGTGACCTCATCCAGGTACATGGACTGCCCTGGCTCTAGCGCGACATCCATGGTTTGGCCATCGGGCATGGTGAAAATGAATTTGCCGTCGCTCAAGGCGTAGGCGACAATGGCTGGATGGGAGTGCATCTCCGCCTTGTCACCGGGCTTCGTACGGGACTCCAATACCCGTACCCGGTCGTTTTCAAGCAAGACCTTGTAAAAATTGGGTGCCACCTGAACTGCGTCGCCCGCCATATCGTCTCCCTCTCTTCTGCTGCATTAGTTGGATTTGCTAGGAGCCCGTCCGAGAAACACGGTTGGCGAGTGTTTGGGGGTATGATGGGCCCAGCCCAGTAGCGGGGAGTCGTTGATGAGCAAGACCTACCTTTCCTACGAACCCGACCAGCAGTTGCTGTTGCCAGCGGCGTTGCAGGAGTGGCTGCCTGACGACCATCTGGCCTACTTCATATCCGACGTGGTGGACCAGTTGGACATGTCGGAGGTCACCGCTCGCTACGAGCGGGAACGGCGTGGCGGGCCGCCGTATCATCCACGGATGATGGTCAAGGTGTTGCTCTACGGCTACTGCGTGGGGGTGGCGTCCTCACGCCGCATCGCCCAGCGTCTCCACGAGGACATCGCCTTCAGGGTGTTGGCGGCGAACAACACACCGGACTTCCGGACCATCTCCGACTTTCGCAAGGATAATGTGGATGCGCTGTCGGGCCTGTTCGTACAGGTACTGGCGTTGTGTCAGCAGGCGGGGCTGGTGAAGCTGGGGCACGTGGCGCTGGACGGCACGAAGGTCAAGGCCAACGCATCGAAGCATAAGGCGATGAGTTACCAACGGATGAAGGAGAAGGCAGCGCAGTTGGCGGCGGAGGTAGCGGAGTTGTTGCGACAGGCCCAGGCAGCGGATGATGAGGAAGACCGGCGGTACGGCAAAGACAAGCGTGGAGATGAGTTGCCGCAGGAGTTGGCCTTTCGAGAGGGTCGGTTGGAGAAGATACGGGAAGCCATGGCGGCGCTGGAAGCCGAGGCGCAGGCGGCTGCCGAACAGGCCGAGGCCGAAGGTGGTAATCACCCGGGGGTGCCCGACGACAAGGCCCAGCGTAACTTCACCGATACCGAGTCGCGCATCATCCCCGCACCTGGAGGAAAGGACTTCCTGCAAGCGTACAACTGTCAGGCGGTGGTGGACAGCGCTCACCAGGTGATCGTGGCGGCGCGGGCCACCAACCAGGCTTCGGATAAGCAACAGGCTGCGGCGATGATGGAGGAGACCATCGACAACGTCGGTGCAGTCCCCAGGGAAGTATCCGCCGATGCTGGCTATTACTCGGCAAAGGCAGTCGACGAGCTCTATGCTCTGGGCGTGGACCCGTTCGTCGCGCCGGAGCAGACCCGCCACGGCCGGGTTGTGCCACCCGCGCCCCGAGGTCGCATACCCAGCCATCTGTCTCCCAGGGACCGGATGCGACGGAAGTTACAGACCAAGCGGGGTCGGCAGCGCTACGCTTTGCGGATGCAAACTGTGGAGCCGGTATTCGGCCAGATCAAGCAGGGCAGGGGATTCCGGCAGTTCCTGCTGCGGGGACTGGAGAAGGTGAACGGCGAATGGTCGCTGATCTGCACCGGCCACAACCTGCTCAAACTGTTCCGCTTTGGGGTCAATCTGCACAGGAAAGCACGGGCCGATGGGCCAGCCCAACGCATCAGGAACTTTGCCGAGGTAGTGAGCACGGCGCTATTCGCAAAGCTATCTGGGGGCCGGCTGGGGCAACCGGCAAAATTAGTTGTCGCGATCCATTGGCGCTGACCCGCAAGCACCGTTAGATAATCCTCGGACGGGCTGCTAGGACCTTTTAATATCGATGCCAAGCTGAGCCCTTCGTTCCTCAGGGTAAAATCCGCGAAAAGTCTAACCCCTGGCATTGATTCTTCGCTGCGCTCAGAATGACTTTAGGGGCAAAGCCTCATCAAGGGGGAAGGGAATGTCTCGGTAGACCCAGGGGCTCATAAAGTCTCGGAAATCTGAGAGGCCTCCACACCAGTGAGTACTGCTACCACTTGATCCACCAACCCCTCGGCTCGGCTCCTCACGGCTCCCCGGTCCAGTCCACCCACCGGATGGGCTGTGAATATGACGGGGTAATCACTGGCGCCCCACATACTAGCCATAGCCTTTGCGGTGGTCTCGAAGGGGTAGGTGCATATCGTAGCCGATGCTATTCCAGCCTTTTCCAGATGAATGCCGTCGTGCACACTGCACGCGCTGCAGGACCCTCAATCGCCGATGGCCACGATGGCGTAGTCACACTCCTTACCCATCTGGCTGATTATCTCTGGATCTGCAGGTTTGGAAGCCGAAGGCTTGCGGTGATACATGACGTTTGCAACGCCATATCTGGACTTCAGCAGGTCAGCAAGCTCTTCCAGTAGCTCTTTGCCATTGGGTTTGCTGTCGTCGATCAGACCCACTCGCTTGCCCTTTAGGTCCTGAAGCCGTCGCGCTCCAGTGAAGCTGGCAATGATGGGTTGGGTGGTGGGGTCCACCAGTAGGTATTGTTTACGAGTGTCCAGCGCCATGCACTTACTCCTTTTTTGTGCTCAGGCCAAGTCCTAATTATCCTGGTTTTCTGCTCATCGGATGGCTTTGGTTACCGCGGTCGAGGAAACATTGGGTCCCCAGCTGGGAATGAGAGCGCAAAGAGGCGCCTCGGACCCGCCAGCAGCAAGCACCAGGATATCGTCTGGAGATGCCACAAGCGAAATGAATCGCTCATCATCCCCCGGCTCCACATTCCCTTTGATCACTTCCACACGCTTGAGTTCCGCCATAGACCTACGAACCCGGGTAGCCAGATGTTGTCGAACATCCGCCTTGCTCCAGCCCTCCCATACATCGCTGGTTCCGGCCGCTACGAGCACTATCTGGCCCTGTCGGAGCATGGCCGAAGTGTCGCCTATGGAACCGCTATTGGCCAATGAGCTACCTAACGAAGATGCCACATCCGCCACGCCCGCAAGAATGATCTCCGGTTTTGACGCCATCCTGATCTGCCGTGGAGACTCGCAGGCGAATACGGTGACCGTGCTATCATCTCTGGAGAACCCCCGTTCTACGTGAAGAGGATTCCAATGGGTCTCCAGCTCATTCTCTGCAATGCAGTAGCTGAACTTGCCCGGATGCCCCAGAATGCTACGGTCGAAGAGGCCGGGTATGGCGGCACAGGCATTCATGAGTATGAGCCGGATGGACCTGCCTATGGTGGAGTTGGCCCGGTTTCCTGGGCCAAAGAGGTTATTTTTACAGTTAATATCCAACTCTTGGATTATAGGGCCATTTATTATCAACAGGATGCCTGCCCCGCCCAGACTGGAGGAGGGGCCGATCAGGTTGAAGGCAGGGTCCAGAACGGCCTCGGTAGCCGCTAGAACAACGGGAAAGTATTCGGGCAGGCAGCCGGCCATCACGGCGTTGGCCGCAACTTTGCCCACGGTTACCTCTCGTCGACGCTCCGGCAACGAGCCCAGGACCTCGTCGGCTGGACGCTCGGCATAGTTGAGGAACTGCTGTACTCTGTCCACCGTGGGAGGAACCACGGGAAGGCCATCGGTCCAGCCCAGCTCATAGCACCTTTCGATGGCATCTATGACGCCATCCCACTCGGTTTGAACCAGATCCTTTGCGCCTGAGGTCACAGCCACTCCTCCCATAGAAATTGATGCTGATGTTTGGGCTTACGCTAGCACACGCCTATTGGGTAGTCAAGGGAGAGTGCAGGCTGTACGCTCACGTCAGCTCAGTCGTGGCCTATGCTATAATTGGCTGTGTCATATGGTCATCGGGAGTGTCGCTCGCCCATGAAAAATCGGGACCTGGAAGCAACCTGGGCATATCACGACGCCACAAAGCACTCTGTCTGGAGTATCCGCAACGACCCCCACTATTTGGATTTTGATAACCAGCCCCTCCCGTTCAAGATATACCCGGAGCTGGAGCCAATCCCTCTCCCCCACGACCGCCCAGTCTCAACAATGACGGCGCTATCCGCCATATCCACCATAACCGCTTCTGATGGGACCTGCATCCCTGACAAGACCACTCTCGCCAGCCTTCTTAACTATTCCGCAGGCATCACCAAACGGAGTACTTTTCCCGGCGGAGAGATGGTCTTTAGAGCCGCTGCATGTACGGGAGCGCTGTATCACATCGAGCTATACCTGGTTTGCGGAGACCTACCGGACTTACCGGCCGGTGTATACCACTTCGGGGTCCAAGACTTCGCCTTGCGCAAGCTGAGAGAGGGTGATTTCAGGCGCGTTCTTAGCGCCGCCAGTGGACAGGAGCCCTCCATAGCCCACGCTCCGGCGATGATAGTGTGCACAGGCACCTATTGGCGCAACTCCTGGAAGTATCGTTCCAGGACCTATCGGCATTGCTTCTGGGATAATGGCACCATCCTGGCCAATCTGCTGGCAATCTCAACAGCCCACGCCGTCCCTGCTCGTGTTGTCATGGGCTTCGTGGATGACACTGTAAACCGGCTGCTGGACCTGGATACCGATCGAGAAGTAGCCCTGAGCCTCGTTCCTCTGGGATACACCAGCGAAACGACCATCGGCGATGCCCCGGACGTTCGACCCCTGAATCTAAGCACTGTCCCACTGTCCAGGACAGAAGAGGAATACCCCCTGATCGGCGCAATGCACGAAGCCTCCTCACTGACTACCGAGGAAGAAGCAAGGGTGTGGCGTGGGTCCACTCCCGCAACCTCTACAATCGAGTCTGCAAGCCTAACATTCTCTCCGCCGCCTCTTGCTAAAGAAGAAGCACCCACCGAACCGATCGAGAAGGTCATCGTACGCCGGGGATCAAGCAGGCAGTTTCTTCGCCAGCCTATCTCTTCGGCTCAACTCATCACCATCCTTCAGCGGTCTACCCAGGGAGTCCCGGCGGATTTTCTTGAACCCGAAGGCACGATTATCAACGACCTCTATCTCATCGTGCACGCAGTCGAGGGCCTGCCTGCGGGAGCCTACCTCTATCACCGCGACGAAAACTCCCTGGAGCTTCTCAAAGAAGGCGACTTTCGCCAGATGGCAGGTCACCTAGGACTGGGCCAGGCTATCCCCGCCGACGCCAGCGCGGACGTTTTCTTTCTTGCAGACCTGAACCCACTTTTGGACCGTTATGGGAACAGGGCGTACCGGGCGACGCAGATGGAAGCGGGCATAATCGGGGGCAAGATGTATCTGGCTGCTTACGCCCAAAAGTTAGGAGCCAGCGGCCTCACATTCTTCGACGACGACGTGATCTCATTCTTCTCACCCCACGCCGAAGGAAAGAGCGTCATGTTCCTGGTGGCGCTGGGCAGACCATTACGTAAGCGAATCAGAAGGCCGGATCCTTCGTCTACTTAGTCAGCTTGACATCCTTTTTCATAAATGTTACGTTCAAGTATCATTTCCCCTGAAAGAATTCCCGCATTTTGCCCCATAGCCAGGTAAAATGATCTGAGATCGAAAGGCCAGCAGAGGCTTGGCCAAACGGCCAAGACCGAGCTTGATGTGAGGGGCCATGGCGGTAGATGCGAAGGCAGCTCGCTGGGCTGAGCTCAAGGAGCTTTGTGACACTCTACTGTCCGAGCGGCGCCTCATCCTCGCCAGCAACCGTGGGCCCGTTGAGCACCAGATAGCCCCCGACGGCCGAATCGACGCCAGACGTGGCAGTGGCGGCGTAGTGACCGCGCTCAGCTCGTTGGCCCAGATGGTAGAGTTCACCTGGATTGCCAGCGCCATCGGCGAGGGCGACAGGCGAGTCACTGAGAATAACCAGGGCGCCAGACTGCGCTCACCCTTACCGTCCCACAAAATCTACCTCCGCTTCGTCGTAACTCCCCGTAGGATATACCACAAATATTACAACGTCTTTTGTAATCCCCTGCTGTGGTTCCTACAGCACTACATGTGGAACTCGCCCTACAACCCAAACCTGGATGCAAACGTCCATGACGCTTGGCATGATGGCTACGTGGAAGTAAACAAAGCATTTGCCCAGACGGTGATCGAGGAGGCCCAAGAGTGTTCCAAGCGCCCTATCATCATGGTGCATGACTATCACCTTTACCTTGCGCCGGAATTTATCAGGGAAGCACTACCCGAATCCATCATCCACCATTTCACTCACATCCCCTGGCCCGCACCCAGATACTGGCAACTTCTGCCTTCCCACTTTATAAGCAGCCTTTGCAAGGGTTTGTGCTCAGCTAATATTGTGGGATTTCAGACTCGCCACGACGTAAGGAACTTCCTGTACACCTGCGAGGAGTTTCTGCCTGAGAGTGAGATCGATTATTACAACGGGGCGGTAAAATGGGGTAGCCATACGACACTGGTGCGCGCTTATCCCATATCCATTAACGTGGAGGAGATACAGAGGATCGCCAACTCACCCCGAGCCCTGGATTACGAGAGGAAACTGAAGTCTCTATGTAACGAGAGCACCATCATTCGGGTCGACCGGGCCGAACCCAGCAAGAACGTTGTGCGCGGCTTTAAGGCATTCAAACTTCTGCTATCCAGGTATCCTGACTTCCAGGGTCGAGTCAACTTTTTAGCGTTCCTCGTTCCGTCCCGTACGCATATTCGGCAGTATCAGAGGTACATGGACGAGATCCAGGAGATAATAAAGGATATAAACTCAACCTTCGGTACGGACCAGTGGCAGCCAATAACTACGTTCATCGAGAACAATTACACCCAGGCCATCGCCGGAATGAAACTCTACGATGTGATGATAGTCAACTCGGTCATCGACGGAATGAACCTGGTAGCCAAAGAGGGACCGGTGGTTAATACCAGAGGTGGCGTGCTTATTTTGTCGGAGACCACTGGCGCCTACAACCAGCTAAAGGATGGAGCGCTTTCAGTATCGCCTGCGGACATCGAGGGCACCATGCAGGCCATGTATCAGGCGCTAACAATGAGCGCCGAGGAAAGAGAGCGTCGCTCTACCATCATGGCCGAGGTAATAGGCACGGAAGATATCACCCATTGGATTTATAGCCAGCTAGAAGACATCAAAGCTCTGGCTTAGGGCATCTGGTCCACAAGCCAGCTCAGGAACCCCTCCACCTCAGACACGCTCGATAGCGTCAAGTCAGCCTCTTGCTCCAACTCCGGTGGGGAATCTATACCTACCACAGCGATGGACAGGCTTGCCAGGTCTTTCTGCCTGGACAGGGAAGAGGCGGCCCTGAAGGCATCTAGGTCGGTCACATCGTCTCCCATCACAATGGCCCCTGAAAGCCCGTACTCCGCGACCAAAGAAGTGAGCGCTGTTCCTTTGGTGAATTCTATGGGCGGGAGTACGTTTATAACCGTCTTGCCCATTAAAACCTTGACCTTGTCTCCCGCCAGCTCCTCAACGGCTCTCAGGACCGCGTCCCGAGCGCCATCGGGGTTTTCCGCCAGGCGATAATGGATGGCGAAGGAGCTACCTTTATCTTCGAAAAGCAGGCCTTCTGTCGTTAGTCGCTCACTTAGTTCTATTCGTAGCTGGCCAAGCAGAGAAGAAAAGGGCCTGGACTCCTCAACGGGGCTAAGCTGTCCCTTTTCAAGACGCTCCAGGCCATGATTACCTACAATCAGCAGATCAGACATGCCTAAAATACCTTGCGCCTGGATGGCAGACCGCCCAGTGACAATAACCACCAAAGCGAACTTATGCCGTAGTTTCGTAAGCGCCGACATGATGCTCGCGCTCACAGTAGCCGCATCGGGCTCAGGCACTATCTCCGACAGAGTACCGTCCAGGTCCAAGAACAGGCCCGTAGGACCGGCTGTCAGAAGGGCGGATACATCATGTAAGTTGTCTAGCAGCGGCCCTCTAGCGATGACTTCCTCCCATTGGACTTTAGAATTAACCTGGTTTTTCTCGACGCTAATATACACATTTCGTCGAGAACAGTGGCAGTATAGGAGGGCGAAACTATGCTGTCAACGTCGAATTTCTAATGGCCAATGGCGTGGTCTTTGTCGTGGCCGAAACGAGATATGATAGAATACAAACGTCAACAGTATCCAACCGAGGCGTAGGGTGTAGGGATGGAAGAGCTATTCAACCTGGGTCGTGAGGGACTTGAACGCACAGACATCAACCTCTGGATATTCCCACACCTCGCTGAAATCATGGCGATCGACCTTCGGTGGGGGAGCCCTAAGGTAGCTGTACTGGAAGCTGAAAACCTTTTCGGAGACAGCTTCTTCAGTAGGGTGGAGCAGGGCTTTAGCCAGATACTCAGAGAACGGACCGAGTATCCCTTTGCCCACCTCATCGACTTACCCGTGAAGGTTGAAGAGCTTATTAGAGAAACAGGTATGATGGCTATTCTAGACAAGCTAGGCCACCAAGAGGGAGAAGGCGAATTTCCTACCCTGGCCGTATTCATCGTCAGTGGTGCTGCCCTTTCCATGACTCCTGAGCAAATCGGACATGCGTGCCGGTCCATACTGGGTGATGAGGCCGACCCAGCCGTTGTGCTGGAAAGCTCGAACTTTTTGGAGACCCTGATGGCCAAAGAGCATGGTGTAGTCAAGCGCATCGACCGAGAGGAGTTGCGAGAGGCATTGGAGGACCAGTCTCCCAACTTCTTCACCTTATGGGACCGACGAAACTGAATTTAGGCCTACCCAGCAGCTAAATCCAGCGTACAACACCTCTATTTCGGGTTTAAAGACGTCCAGGGTCTTTTCATTATCTTCCAGACCAAGTCCGTCCATGTCATTCTGAAGGAGCCCTTCGGCTTTGCTCAGGGTAAACTTCCCGACTGAAGAATCTCTCTTCCAAGTAAAGAGGGATCTGACCGTTGAGATGCTTCGCTTCGCTCAGCATGACACTGAAAAGACCCTGTAACGACGTCCGGGATTTATTGACACTACGCCTGGTGTATGCTAAAATATAAGTCACAATTGGAGCATCTGAAAAGAGGTCAGGGGGCTAACCCTGACCTCTTTTGTTCTTAATTTCGCCCCTGGTGTCACGCCACATGTTGAAACGACTCCAAAGGGGATTCTTACACCTTCATATGTTGGGTGTCAGCGGTTTTGGACAGTTCTGGGTCCGAGAGATTGGGGTGAAGAAGCTCCTGGTTTGAGGGTTTCTCTGACCTCCTGATTGTACCGCCGCCGCCGGTCAAAAGTCTCTCGCTGTACCTCCTTCCTCTGGGCTAGAATTGCCTCCAGACGGCCTTCCAGCACGTCAGCCGGAGTTACAACCCTCAGCGCCTGATGATATCTTCGGTAGTTGTAGAACTCGACGAAGTCCCGGATGGCCGCCTCCAGGTCTTCCACCACCTCGTATGGCACCTGGTTAATGTCGTCTTTCAGGGTTCGGTGATATCTCTCCAGCTTCCCGTTGGTCTGAGGGTGATAGGGTGCTGCCAGGACGTGGCGAATGCCCACCACCCGCATGTACTCGCGGAAGGCCCGCGATACATAACCTGAGCCATTATCTGAGAGGAGCTTGGTCCGATCCTCCAGAGGTACATCAGTCATACCAGTAGAGTCAACAGCTTGCTGGACCACCTCTATGAGGGAGTCGGCCGTCATGTCCCGTTGCACCTTCCAGGCCAAGATGAACCGGGAGTAGTCGTCCATCACCGTCACGAGGTAGTAGTAGCCCCATCCCACTACACGGAAGTAGGAGGCATCGGTGGCCCACAGCTGGTGGGGCCCTGTGGTCTTGTGGTGGTACTCTTTGCCAGCTGCCAACTGGTATTCGATCCGTTTCACCAGACCCCCCCGTCTCAGAATACGATAGACTGTGGAGGCGGAGACCGATAGGCCTCGGTGGTCGGTGAGCCAAGCCGCCAACTGCCGGCTTCGCCAGGTCGGCATCTCACGGGCTGCCGCCAGCACTACTGCCTCCTCTTCTGGACCCAGGCGATTCCAGGGCCTCTCAGTTCCTTCCGTACCCTCACAACTACCCTGCCGGTGCCTCCACCTCCACCAATAATACGTGCTCCTGGAAATGCCAAGCTCCCTGAGTCGCCTGTTCTTCCCTCTACCATGTCGCTCCACCTCAGCCACGACCTTCGATTGTTCCACTACGCTCATGCGCCGGTGCCGTTGTCGTGTAGGGGCGGCAGAGCTGTTTTTTTGAAGCGGTGCAACTCCAGGGACAACTCACCCACCAGCTGCTTCAGTTCACTGTTCTCCCGCTTGAGCTGCTCTATCTCTTGCCGGGTCGCATCACGCACACTGTCCCGAGTCAACCTCTCCTTCCCAGCTTCCATAAACCCCTTCGTCCAGGCGTAGTAGGAGTGGGGTTTGATTCCTTCCCGTCGGCACAGGTCATTAACGGTAGTCTCCCGTCTGAACCCCTCCAAGACGATGCGGATCTTCTCTTCAGGGGTATACTTACGGCGGGTCGCTGCACGGACCTGACGCACGAAGCTTCGTGTCTCCTGGCTTCGCTCCTCAGCTTGACTGGCCTGATCCTCTACCTGGGTCATCAATGACTCCTTTCACTTAGGGTTAATCTACCCCTCTGAAGGAGCCTCTACCACCCCCAACCTCCTCGGTTTTCTAGGCCTCAATAGTGTCCAATTGCGCTGACACCCTACACTACAGGGACTAGAACAGCTGGCACTCCAGCGCTTGTGATCGATAGTATGGCTGATTTGGCATCAGCAATTGAGATGAACCAGATAGCGTCCTGAGATAATCACAGGACACCACCCAATAATCACCTGGGGCAATTTCGCGAAGAGACTAAACAGGTACAGGAGGTTAACATGGCAGGGTACGTCATAGGCGCCGCACAGAATGTAAACGACCCGGCAGGGTTCGCAGAGTATCAACAGCTGGCCGTCTCTACACTCCAGCAGTATGGGGGCAAGATTGTGGTAGGCAGCAACAAAATTGAAGTGGCCGATGGGACCTGGTGTCCGTCTGGCATGGTCGTGATTGAGTTCGAAAGCTTAGAGCGCGCCAAGCAATGGTACAACTCGCCGGAATACAGCTCTGTTAAACCGCGGCGTTTTCAGACGGCTGACACCGGTATAATCTTCGTCGATGGAGCGTGATTCACACGCTCAGTGGCATCTGTGCCCCTGTACTCTTGGGCTACGACCCAGACCAAGAACTATCAGGGGGAGATTTTGCGATGCGAGTAAGATGGGCGGCGTAATCAAGGAAGGAGGGTGGCGGTGGACAAACCGATGAGCGATCTGGGTTTAATGACCCCCCATTTGGAGCATCAGTATGTTGAAACGAACGGGATTAGATTGCATGTCGTGCAAGCCGGCCCTGAAGATGGTCCGTTGGTGATTTTGCTCCATGGCTTTCCAGAGTTCTGGTATGGTTGGCGGCATCAGATTCTACATTTAGCAAACGCCGGTTACCGAATATGGGTTCCTGACCAACGGGGTTATAACTTAAGTGATAAACCTAGAGGAATACGTGCTTATCATGTTGATAAACTGGCAGCAGATGTGATCGGCCTCATTGATGCTACTGGTCGCCAAAGAGTCTTCTTGATCGGCCATGACTGGGGAGCTGGTATTGCCTGGTGGCTAGCCAGCAAATACGCCGACCGACTGGAGCGTCTTGTTATTCTGAACGTTCCCCACAGCCATGTTATGCGAAGGAACCTACGCCAGAATCCTGCACAACTGCTTAAAAGCTGGTACATATTCTTCTTCCAGATTCCCTGGTTACCTGAGACAATTGCGCGCTTGGGTAATTGGCAAATGCTGATGCAGGCTTTACAGCGTAGTAGTCGGCCGGGCACCTTTACAGATGCCGATATTGAACTCTACCGGCAAGCTTGGTCCCAACCTGGCGCTTACACGTCTATGTTGAATTGGTATCGAGCCATGGCACAAAAGCAGCCCAAGGCATCAGCGAACCCGCGTATCGCTGTGCCGACCTTGCTTATCTGGGGGGCCAAAGACATGTTCCTGGGCCGGGAAATGGCCCAACCGAGCATTGACTTATGCGATGATGGCCGTCTCGTGTTGATGGAAGAAGCCACTCACTGGGTACAGCATGAAGAGCCAAGTCGTGTCAACGAGTTGATAGACAATTTCCTGCGTGGGTCTAGTGAAAAGCTGGAGACTTCTCAGACTTGAGATAGCATCGGATAGAAAACTGAGGGAAACACGCCATACGTACTACTTCACTCAGTGCGCTCCCTTAGGTCGTGCACTATGTGTATGCCTGACGCATTAGCCAAAGTGGTATTTTCTGACGCAGCACAGACAAGGTGGCGCAGCATCTCACCAGGGTGGGAAATGTAGTATAAGACTAAGGCCGCCGCAATCCGATACCTAAGACATACTCTAGCAGGACTTTTCATGGGCAGCGTTGGAAACTCTTTGATAAAAAGGATATCTCCCGAAGAAGTGAGCCGCAAGCTTGAAAGCTTTTACACATACAAAGACCTGACTGCCGAATTCGCCAAGGCGGCCATCAATCGGCTAGTAGGCAGGCGGAGATTTCCCTTCCGGGCCGGGGTTTGATGGTGTCCTGGGATAATCTCAGGACATTACCATGAACCAGGAGTCAGCCATTTTACCTAGGGATCGGCGGTGTAATCATAGGGAAGGTGGGTATACGATGGACAAACCGATGAGCGATCTGGGCTTGAAAGCTGAAGCATATCCCGTCAACTGGATAAATAGGCAAGAGTACCCATTTCAGTCCCGCTTCCTGGAGCTGGAAATGGGGAGGATGCACTATGTTGACGAGGGCCAGGGCAGGCCCATCGTTATGGTACACGGCACTCCCACCTGGTCTTTTCTATATCGACATCTCGTTAAGGGGCTGTCTCCAGGATACAGATGTGTTGCTATGGACCACATGGGGTTCGGATTGTCCGACAAGCCCGAAGACTGGTCTTACCTGCCCAAAGACCATGCCCAAAATGTGGATTCCCTGATTGAAACCCTGGGGCTGGAGGATATCACCCTTGTGGTCCATGACCTTGGTGGGCCTATAGGGCTGTATTACGCCGTAAACAATCCTGAAAAGGTTGCCCGCCTCATCATCGTCAACACATTCATGTGGACGACGAGAGGAGAGCTGCGCTTTCAGCTGGGCGGCAGGTTTCTGGGGAGTCCTGTTGGCAAGTTCCTGTATAAGTATTTCAGCTTCTCCACCAATGTAATGATGAAATCCATTGGGTCGAAGCTGGCAAAACCCATCCATGCCCATTATACAGGCCCATTCCCCACGCCGAAGAGCCGGAAGGCCACATGGATCATTGCCAGAGAGCTTCTCGGCTCCAGCGACTGGTACGACAGCCTATGGCAGCAGAGGGAGAGGATCAAGGACAAGCCAGCTCTGATTTTATGAGGAACGAAGGATACAGCCTTTAGGGCAAACCACCTTGCCAGGTGGATGGACCTCTTCACAAATGCCAGAACAGTTCAGTTCCATGATGCGGGGCACTTCGTTCAAGAAGACAAAGGCAATGAGCTATGCTCAATCATCGAAGAGTTTCTGGATAGTACCACCAGGCCAAGCTAAACAGGGCAGGAGCTAATCTAGTATGCTACCACACTGAATCAGATGGGTGGTGGCGAACTAGAGATCGCGATCTTGTAGAACCCTACGTGCCGTTCAGATACTCGTCCGTGCACTTAATGCTGTAGGGCTTGCCCTGAGCTTGTCGAAGAGTGTCCAGGCCCACGAGCAGGCTTTCCGCTGCGGCATGGGCAGTGTCCAGAGAGATGAAGCAAGGAATTCGCCGCTCCACCGCCGCCCTTCGTATGTAGAACCCATCTCTGAGAACTGAGCTGGATTCGGTGACCGTATTCACCACTCCGCTCACAAGCCCATCGTTTATGATGTCCACAACGTTGGGGTGGCCCTCGCTCAGCTTCTTGGTGATCATGGTCACAGGCTCCCCCATTGCTTGTATCATAGCTGCAGTACCTTCGGTGGCATAAAGCTTACAACCTGCCTGGACAAGCTCCCTGATCAGCGGCACGGATTCGGCCTTGTCCTTGTCCGCTATGCTCAACAGGACACCGCCCTCGGCCTTCAAAGTCAGGTTCGCCGCGATTAGCGCCTTGGTCAGTGCGGACGAGAAGTCATGGTCCACGCCCATCACTTCCCCTGTGGACTTCATTTCGGGACCCATGAACCAGTCAACACCTGTGAGCTTGGACATCGAGAAAACAGGAGCCTTGATACCAACTATCTTCTGCTTCTTCCAGAGGCCGCCACCATACCCCAACTCTTTCAAGGTCCTGCCATGCATAACCCGAGTGGCTAGGTTTACCACCGGCACACCTGTGACCTTGGATATGAAGGGGATCGTGCGGCTGGCTCGCGGATTGACCTCAAGAACATAGACGGAGGTGGCGTCGGAATCGTCCCTGGGAAACCGTGGACTCCTATATGGAGCACCACCGAGGATAACAAACTGCACATTCATTAGACCCCGTACCTCTAAAGCCAATCCAATGCGCGTCGTATAGTCGACAATGGTGGCTACCTCTTCCTCCGAGAGATTCAGCCCCGGATAGATGGCCATAGAGTCACCGCTATGCACCCCGGCGCGCTCGATGTGCTCTATTATCCCCGGTACGAGGACATTGGAGCCATCACAAATAGCGTCCACCTCGCACTCTTTGCCTTCCATATATTTATCGATAAGGACAGGCTTCTGGTCCATGTACTCGTCGATGTTGACGCGTTTTCCCTGTATCAGCTTTCCCTGGGCCACTTCAGCCGCCATGGTCAGATAACGAATGACCTCGGTGGCGTTCTGCACAATCTCCATAGCAGTGCCACCCAATACGTAGCTGGGACGCACTACCACCGGATACCCAATATCTTGGGCCACCCGGAGAGCGTCCTCGACGGAGGTGACCGCGGCCCCGGGAGGTTGGGGTATCCCAATCCGGTCCATAAACTCTTCGAACTTGTGCCTGTCGGAAGCGATGTCTATAGCCTCAGCCGCGGAGCCCAACAATGGCAATCCGGCCTGAGCAAGGCTCTGAGAAAGGTTGATCCCCGTTTGTCCACCAAATTGCACGACGCAGGAAGGAGGTATGTCGCCCTCAGTTTCGTTCTCTATGATGTCCCGCAGGCTTTCCTCATCCAGGGGTTCGAAGTACAGGCGATGGCTGGTATCGAAGTCGGTGGAGACCGTTTCAGGATTCGAGTTAACCATTATGCTTTTCGTGCCCTCTTCCTGAAGGGCCCAAGCCGCGTGGACGCTACAGTAATCGAACTCAATACCTTGACCTATCCGTATCGGCCCACTTCCGATCACAATGGCTTTAGGCCCGGGGAGGGCCGGCGCCTCGTTCTCTTGCTCGTAGGTGCTGTAATAATAGGGCGTAGCTGCCTCGAACTCGGCTGCGCAGGTATCAACCATCTTATAGACGGGTGAGATATTCCAAGATTGTCTCAAGCTCCTGGCCTGTTCGGGCAGCATATCAGCAAGCACTCCCACCTGCTCGTCAGAGAAACCCAGCCGCTTTGCCTTCAGGAGTAGATCTGGATCGATGGGCTCTCCCAACAGCCTGGTCTCCATTTCGCGGATTCTATTTAGAGCATGGATGAACCAGGGGTCTATCCAGGTACGCTCGGCCAGTTCCTGAGGAGACATACCTCGACGCAACGCATACATCGTGGTCCACAACCTGAGGTCGCTGGGTCGGAAAGCAGTGGGCTGGGTCAGGAACTCGGCGTCCCGTCTCCAGGCAGGGTCTTCCCACAACAGTGACCGGCCACCCATCTCAAGTGAGCGAACAGCCTTTTGCAGGGCAGCTTCGAAACAGCGATCGATGGCCATTACCTCCCCAGTGGCCTTCATTTGGGTAGTAATGTTCCTATCTCCACTGGGGAATTTATCGAAAGGCCAGCGAGGTATTTTCACGACACAATAGTCCAGGGCTGGCTCAAAAGCAGCGAGGGTCCTGCCGGTCACCGTATTGGGTATCTCATCCAGACGTTTGCCGACAGCGATCTTGGCTGCCACCCTGGCAATGGGATATCCGGTGGCCTTGCTTGCCAGAGCGGAGCTACGACTTACGCGGGGGTTAACCTCGATCACATAATATGGCGCATCGGGCTCCCAGTTATAGCCAAGGGCGCTGCCCACAGTTGGATGGGGCGGCAGAGCGAACTGGATGTTGCAGCCTCCCTCGATACCCAATGCACGGATTATCCGGAGGCTGGCGGAACGTAGCATCTGGTACTCTTTGTCCGTCAGTGTCTGGCTGGGAGCCACCACGATACTGTCCCCGGTATGGACCCCCATTGGGTCCATGTTTTCCATGTTACATACGGTGATGCAGTTATCTGCGCCGTCTCGAATGACCTCATACTCGATCTCTTTCCACCCGGCAAGAGAGCGTTCGAGAAGCACCTGACTGATGGGGCTGGCCGCAAGCCCACTGCTGACTGTTGATTGGAACTCTTCTAGGGTCAGCGCCATGCCACCACCGGTGCCGCCCAAGGTGTAGGCGGGGCGTACAACCAAGGGCAGTCCCATTTTTGCAACGGCCTCATGGGCTTCCTTCATTGAAGAAACGGTGGCGCTAGGTGGCTGAGGCTCACCTATGCTGGACAGTAGTGTACGGAAGAGCTCTCGATCTTCTGCGTTACGAATGGTCTGAAGTGGGGTGCCAAGCAACCTGACGTTGTATTTGTCTAACAACCCGGCGTCAGCCATGTTCACTGCCAGGTTCAGCCCAGTCTGCCCACCCAAAGTGGGCAAGATACCATCGGGGCGCTCTCTGGCGAGGACACTGTCCATCACGTCCACGGTAAGGGGCTCTATGTAAACCCTATCCGCGATGCCACGGTCGGTCATAATCGTGGCTGGGTTAGAGTTGACCAGGACGGTGACAACGCCCTCTTCTCTCAGGGCTTTGCAGGCTTGTGTGCCGGCGTAGTCGAACTCGGCTGCCTGGCCAATGACGATGGGACCGGAGCCAATGACCAGGACCTTGCTGGGCTTTGAGGACATGCTTCCCCTCTACATCTCTTGGGGTATCATACCCTCTAGTATTTTAGCCCACAAGAGGGCCCTTCGATGTAGCGGGGACGTTACTAAGTGACGGGTAGTTGACCCGGCAGTGAGACCAGTCCGCGACTTTGAAGGGAGTTTAGCAGTTGGAAAACGAAGCTTGAAAATAGCTTTCCGTCTTCGTCGAATTTCAACGCCTCCTCGTCGCCCCAATGTTCTCGAGGAGGTATCCTGATCTTGACGCCGCCCCCCTTCAATGACTCCACTTCCAGTACAACAACGCAGGGGGTAAGCTCGGTTGCAGTTGCCCTTTCCCAGGGTTTTATCAGAAGTTTTAGCTGAGAGCCTAGTACCCCTCTCAACGAACCTATGCGATAACCGTAACCTTCACAGGAAAATCGGGGCACTTCGGCATCTAGGAGGGAAAATATACTTTTGACATCGGTGCTGAGCTCTAGCTCAACCCCATCTTCTAGCATCAAGCGACCAAGGGACATCAGCAGACCTCCCGACTAGCGCAGTATAGATCGCTTCTCCCCATGTCGCTATCCGTGAGCGACGCAGGCTGCGTAATCGCTGATTCCACCTATTTAACGCAGCCTGTGTGAACACATTTTGACTATATTCACATATTGCTTCAAGGAGTCCTAGACCGTTTTTGGAGTACTTTTGGGCTAGATCAGGTCAAACGACCGCAGCATTAAGGCCGTTCCGCCCACTCTTCCTCAGTGAGACGTTCCACATACACTGGAGGTCCAGTTTCCCTCTTTAACCTTCGTACCACGAAACTGGCTAACAAGGCCACAATAACAAGAAAAGGGAGCATGGCTATGAGCAAAGTGTTGAAGGAGGCAAATGGAACTGAATTACTCCGGTTGTTATTACTGCGACTGCTACTAGCATCGGGTCTACTTTGAGGTGAAGCCCATTCTTGGTCCAGCTCTTCAACGTTGAACCCATAGCTGGCCATAAGGGCGGTATCGGAATCCTTGCCTTCGTTCAGACGTGCAATGAAGCCCCGAAACTTCTGGTCGCCATAGCTCTCCAACAGGTATCCCACCACACTTTCAGCCTTGGTATAAAAGTAGCGGATGTCTGCGGGCCTGCCTGGAACGGCATCCATGTGCCTCAAGGGCAAGTAATCGGTGTCTAAACCCCTGGGAAAACTTCCATGGGCGCCTGGCTCAACATAGCTGGCGAAGCCCTCATTGACCCATGCCGGGATTACTGCCAAGGGAGAGGAGGCTGCCATGTCCAGCAATAAATGGGCAGACTCGTGGACAATAAGACCGGGATAGAGCCCCAGACCAACAAATACGCCGCGCTCAGGGTAAGCAAATCCTTGGAAAATCCCCCTTTCCGTAGTGGTCCTGCTTAGGTTAGGAAAGGCTTGGTTGGCTTCGGACCTATTGTTGTAAATGATGCCCCGGACCTGTTTATCAAGGCTCAGATCCAGGAGCTCAGCAATTTCATATAGCGAATTTTCCACCATCGAGGCCGTATCCCTAACGCGCTCCCTCGGCAGGTCGTGCCAATATAGGGTTAGCGGACCCACATTTATCGTCTGCCATCGAAACCGGCCATCCACGTAGAGAAAGGTCTCGATTTCTGTCTCCAACGTGTTGCCATCAGCATCGGTGATGGAGTAGTAATACTCCACTTCTGTACCTGGAGGCAGATAGCTGACACCCGAAATATTCAGGTTGAAGTTGGTCTCCACTCGCCGAGACGGAGTCACGTCAGGATAGGCATAGGTCCATGGCCCGGAGGGGGCTACGCGGTAATAAAGCCTGACTTCCCGTATATCGGCCTCACTCTCCACCTCCAGATTGAAATTCACGCCCACGGGAAATCGGACTTCCCTTTCGTTGGAGAGCACCTCAATGACGCCGCCGGCAGCGAAAGCGGTCGAGCTAAAGAGAGCAACAGCCGTTACTAACGAGAGAATTACAGCGGCGAGCGTCACAGTCCGAGACACCGTGGGGCTCGATGAACTTCCTGCCAGTGATCCGTGATTCATATATTGATTATACCGCACTGCACACTTAGCTGGCTAAAAACCATCCTCCACTGCCACGTTATGGTGCTGCCAACTCCAATCTCCCAATACTTTGAGTCACCTCGAGTTAACGTAAGTCTCCTTTAATATCGAATACGTATATAGGTAAAGATGGGTTCTGATTCTGCGTGCAGATTGGTGCATCGTATTAATCGACAGTTACAGAGTTGCAAAACAGCAAGCTAAGGGTTAACTTATAGCTAAAATCCCCCGTTAGGAGAGAACACCTTGGTCCAGGTTGAAAAGCGCTTTCACGAGGAGATGATAGCCCACGCCCTGGAGGACGATTCCATCGAGTGCTGTGGTGTTCTAGCTGGCTCTGACGGTAAATTTCACAAACTCTTTCGGATGACCAACGTGGAAAACAGTCCCTACCGGTTTAGCTGGGACTCCAAGGAGCTAATCAAGGTCTGGAACGAGATGGAAGACAACGTCTGGGAGCGCAGAGCCGTCTACCACTCCCATACCCACTCCGAAGCTTATCCATCCTCGACCGATGTGCGCCTGGCAGCCTGGCCCGAGGCTTACTACATCATCGTGTCACTCATGGACAAGGATAATCCCCATGTGCGAGCCTTCCGCATCGTGGATGGCGCGATCTCCGAAGAGGAGCTACAGTTGGTGTAAATGCGGCACCACCTAGCCCCCTTCTTGCTGTTACCCCTGCTCATAGCGGTGTGGGCCTGTTCCAGTAATCCAGAAACCACGACCCCTGGCCCCATTCAACGCTCCGTGGAAGCCCCTGCATCGTCCCAAGGTACGCCCACCGTCGAAGGTACATCGGCCACCCTACTCGAGGCCGTTGAACCCACCCATACTCCACCTCCATTTACTAAGTCCTCACAGAAAAATACAAAAGGTGGTCTCAACGAGGACGAGCGCTGGGTGAGGGACAGGGTACGAGCCGTTGAATCTCTCTACGACATCACACCCCAGGGTCGAGAAGCCATCGAAAACTTGGACGTGCGATGGATGAAGGACCAGCCCGGTTTCTTCGGGAGCTATGGATACAGATACTGGACCGGCGTGGGCGAAGCCATTCCCAAGAGTGTAATGCACGAGCTTGGCCACGCCTACTGGGGCATGTTTCCAGTGACAGGGCTCCCTCATCTTAGCTGGGATACGGAAAAGGGACAGAGTCTCTCGACCGCCATGGCCCGGTATCATCAGGATGTGTTGGAGTTCATGAAGCAACCCCCAGACCGCTACGAGTTGCTGAGAAGTCGTCTACGCAATCTGCCACGCCTCTCGTCAAACAATCAAGAGCCCCTTCTTCACTCCATAGAAGCCGATACCGTGTACACGACCGCCGGAGACCTCGACCTCATCCCTCCTATACTTCGAAAGTACTGGGACCGTTTCCTGCAAGCCAGGCCCTTTTACTCGTGGAATGAGGCTTTCCGCTGGTATCAGGCGCTGCCGCCACCGAATCGGAGGCTCGCCGACAAGTACATCGGCTTCGAGCACTTCAGTCTTGAGGGCTACGATGGCCTTGAGAAACGTGAGCCTTCAACGTTGCGTCCAGAGGTAGCGGAGACCCTTCTAGGAGAAGAGCTCCAGCGCCTAAAGGACTTCGTCCAGCATTTCGACCTGCTAAGCGCACTGATAGTCGGCACAGAGGAGCAAACGGAGAACTTCAAGTTCTGGAGGCGTTACCTTCGGGACAAGATCGAGCTGCATAAACAGCATCCTGAGCTTGTCGCCTCCCTATCCTGGCCCAGAGCTGAGCCGATTGCGGACGCTCTGGACTTTCTACGCACTCTGGAAGGTAAGGACTCCGGCCAGAAGGTCGACCTGGTGACTCAGGAGCTCATAGCCCGTCCCTTTTTCGTCCATTTCCTACCGGCCCTGGACAACCGTTCTTTGCTGACTTTGTTCACCTCCGACGTTCAGCTGCCCGAAGGAGCGACTCTTAAGGGTACAGCCGCCTTTGTGGAGTCCCTGCAGAGATTCGCTCCTCACGCGGATAGGGTTTTGGATGAGGGACGCAGAGATGTTTCTCACGGTGCCGAAGTGCTTACGTCCTACCTAAATAGCGTGGACTTCGACGCGCAACAGGACCTGGACCTGTTTTTCGAAATACTTCAGGGCTCCGACAACCGCACAGCCAGAGAGGTGGTAGCGGCTTTAGACGACTCGATGCTGCGGCGACTGCTGAAACCGGTGCCCGATCGACTAAAAGGTCTGTTGAGCCCTGCCAGATTTCTCGAGTTTCTGGATATAACCCTATCTTCACCGGCCGATAAGTTAGCCCAGGGCATCGAGAAGATGGTGCAATACCCATCGGGAAACTTTCTCATCGAAGAGCCATTCCTGGACGAGATGTACTCTGTCATAGTGGCTCGGGCCGAGGGAGCCCCATTGGAGGCTCTGAACGTCATCGCCAATTCCCCGTTTCCCATGGACCGGTTTCTAGCTCTCCATCCCGAATCCGCGGTGGAGCTTCTGGCCACCGATCTGAATATCGCTATGAAGATGATCAAGAACAGCGACACCATTATCCTATCCCCGCCTCGATTCGTGTACCGTCTGATTTTCGCCGACCCCAGACTCGCCGCCCCAATAGTGTCCCTGCTAGACGATGAGGGCCAGACCGGTCTTGTCGTGGAGTCCCTTGCCCACTTCGCTTACGACGCCGATAGGCTTCTCGCCGTTGCCACGTTGCCGATCTCTCTAGAGAAAGATGGCGAGTTCCTCGAAGCGCTACTTGAAGAGAAGGGCGAGGAGTGGCTGGAGACCCGCTTGGTAGAGGCTGTGGCTCTTTATGGCCAACGTGTAGAGATGAGCGAGGTCGACGGCGACTTCCTGACTGCTTACGAACGGACCCTTAGATCGGCGGTATCCACGCTTGAAGATGAAGGCACACGCCTCATCCTGAGTAGGATAATAGACAGCGTTTTCTCATAAGTGTCGAGAGTAGCTAAATCGCCTTGGCTATCTTGTCCCCCATTTCAGTTGTGCTGACCTTTTTGATGGAAGAAGTGGATACGGCTTCCCGTGGAGTACCAGACCCGGAGGGTTGCCCATCCTGTTCGGATGAAATGATGTCTGGGGTCCGATAGCCGTCCTTGAGCGCTTGGTCCACAGCATGCTCAACCGCTATAGCCTCTTTCGTCAAACCTAAGGAGTATCGCATCATTAGAGCAGAACTGAGAATGGCGGCAATCGGGTTGGCTATGCCTTGGCCCGCAATGTCTGGAGCGGTGCCGTGAATGGGTTCGTAGAGGCCATGGACCCTCCAACTCTCAGCCGCTTTATCTGTTCCTGACTGAGTCGGAGAGCCTTTCCCGTTAGGTTTCGCGGAGGATAGAGCGAGACTAGCCGAGGGCAGAAGGCCCATGGATGCTGCCAGCACTGCAGCCTCATCGGTAAGGATATCTCCAAAGGTATTCTCCGCCACGATCACATCGAATCTGGATGGCCTCTGTATTAGCTGCATGGCGCAGTTGTCTACCAGAATATGCTCCAGCTCTACGTCGGCATACTCAGAAGCTAGGTCAGTGGCGACCTGCCGCCACAAACGAGATGTTTCTAGGACGTTGGCCTTGTCCACAGACGCCAGCTTTTTCTTACGCCCTCTCGCCAGCTCGAAACCTACTCGAAGCACACGCTCTATTTCGTCCTGACTGTAGCGAAGGGTATCCACGCCTGTCCAGCCCTGCTTAGTCTGCTTTCGCCCTTTTGGAAGAGCATAGTACAGACCACCGGTGAGCTCCCTGACCACGACGATGTCAACGCCTTCAAGTACCCTCCGTTTCAATACACTGGAATCCGCAAGCTCAGGAAAGACCTTAACGGGGCGAATGTTCGCGAATAGGCCCAGACCCTTGCGGATGGCCAGGATACCATCCTCAGGGCGCACCGTAGCCCGGGGGTCATCCCACTTCGGGCCACCGACAGCCCCAAAGAGCACAGCATCCGACTTGCGAGCCAACTCAACGGTCTCGGGTCTGAGGGCAACGCCATATTTATCTATGGCAGCTCCCCCTATGTCATCGTAGCTGAGCTTGAATCGATGTTCGTATTTCTGAGCCACCGCCTCTAAGACCTTTACCGCCTCAGCGACCACCTCCGGCCCAATTCCATCACCAGGTAAGACGGCGACATTGAAATCCATGGTTGACCTCCCTGTCCACATGACGTACTGTTTTTAGCTCGAATGATTGGTGAGGATATATGACTGATACTGATGTAATATGAGGAGCGGGCAGGCAGTGGTTCGCTTTACACTGAGAGGGCCTGATGATACCCTTTACTCGACAGCCCTCCGCACTTTCACCTAAAGAAGCAACCCTAATTAGCTTTTGGGTCTCCGTTCGGGATGCCGAAGTGGCGGAATGGTAGACGCGACGGTCTCAAAAACCGTTGGGGGCAACCCCGTGTCGGTTCGACTCCGACCTTCGGCACCAATTTTGGTCTCCAGCCACTCTACTCCGAATGCTTACCCTTCGTCAATTCGTTGACACGAAGTCCCTTTAACAAGGCAACAGCGTATCACGGCAAGGTGGCGGGATAATGTATCGTCTGAGGTGACCCTGGCAGTGGAAACGGCGCTGCGCAGCCCTATGTCTCTATCCCTGCTCTGACGCCACGAACTTCAACGAAAGGGAGTTCACGCAATGGCGAGTATTCGCCGCAGTAAGCCGTTCTCCGACGAATACGTGGCCCAGATGGCCCCCGCAGTTGACGCACTCGATCTCCGTTCGCGAACCGTCCGGGTCTGTTAAGCGCTTCACGGCGCCCGATATCTCTTGATCGAAGGCGGGCCAGCCACAACGAGCGTCGAACTTGTCGGCAGACCGATAGAGTTCAGCATTACACCGCCGGCAGACATAAACTCCCGTCTTGTAGAAGTCGTCGTATTCTCCAGAGAATGGACGTTCGGTGCCCTTACCTTCGATTACGAATCTCTCTTCCGGTGATAGCTCATTGTAGCTTGAGTTGTCAGTCATCAAATCTCCCCTCGCATTATGGCCCCTTGTCGACTCCATGAATTAACAAGTAAGTCCCTCGTTAGCTCTGAGTAACGCGTAACAGCCCTGTGAGGTCGGACACTGCGGACAGTGACTCCAGACGATCGACCGCGCGAATGATCTCTTCGGCCCGGTCTCGGTCGATGACATGAGCGGTGGTTTCGATGAACTTGCTGCGGATGTCATCGGGCTCGCTGATGCGCCTGGGACGGTCCACCCGCGTGTTGTATGTCCGTCCGTCCTTGGTGGCCACCGTTACCTTGCTCATTCGCACGTGGCCATCGTGGTACACCCGGTCACATTCCTCGTCGAATGCCAGCTTTACCCGCTTTTCCATATCTCGGAACTGGGGGCTGTCCGCCAGCTTGTCCGCGTACCAGTCGGGGCCCTTGTCTCCACCCAATAGGGCAGCGGCGACCTGGTAGGGCATGTTGAATTGCTTGTCAGCTAGGCTAGATGGATTCAGCTCGTCGAAGCCGATACCTCCCGCTCTATTGGTCACCACCTCAATGGTCTCGATGTCGTCGGGAAGGAGACTGTGATCTTTAATTAGACCCATAATCCCGGCCAGGGCAGTATGGGTTACCGCACAGCCAGGAAAGCTCTTTGAGTTGAACTTACGGATGTGATAGGTGTCTCCAAGCCCCTTGGTCAGCTCTTTCTCATTGAAAATGTCCATTCCCAGCATCCGCCACAGCCCTCTTTCTCCGTCCAGAATGTTATTCTCCTGGAGCATAGTGAAACCCTTTTGGGCGGATACGGCAGCGAAGGTCCCGGACATGCACATCCAGGCCCAGCCCTGTTTGATGTCCTTACGGGGCGTAAGTCCCTCGTCTCCTATCCATTTGTATCCTGCCGGCACGGGTGTGTACATCCCCGCCATTCCCAGGGCAGACAAGAACTGCTCTTTGTTCAGTCCCAAGGCCCGGGCAGCCGCACCCGCGGCGGCGAACACCGATGCGCTGGAGCCGGTTACTTTCTCCTCTTGCTCCGGCGTCTGGTCCATAGAGTACACTACACGTGCGGCACACTCGTATCCGGCCACTACAGCGGCGATCAACTCACTACCGGAGACTGCCCGGCTCTCGCCGGCTGCTAGCGCAGCAGGCACCGCCAAGGCACCCATCCAGGCCAGGCTCCTACCACTCTCACTGCCCAAGGAATCGGAGTAGTCTAGCATTGTGGATAGCGCCCCGTTAGCGAAGGCAGCCATGGGCACGTTGACTTTGGACCCATCCCCTATTATGGTCGCGTCTGTTCTCCCGGCGCCCAACTCCTTGGCCATCTCTAGGAAGGTGGTGGAGCCGCTGAGGGCGTATCCACCTATACAGTTGCCCAGGACGTCAAGTACCGCCAGCTTACCTATCTCTGTCACCTGATCCGGCAGATCTTGGTAGCGCAGCCCGGAAAGGTAGTCTGCTAGTGTGCGTGTCGCGGACATCTCAACTCCTCCAATGTGCAAGTCGCTGACGTTTCATATAACACGTTCGTGGCGAGCTATTCTTGACACTGCCCTCGTCCGAGGGCGACAGTTATGAAGATATGGTCACGTTTCTCAAGAAATCCTCGTTGCGGGTGGTCTCCGACCCCGGTCGAATACCGCCAACTCTCAATGGAATCAGCCGAAGCAGCAGCGGCTAATTAGCTAACGCCCTTCTCGTAGATCTGAATGCGAGCTCGGCCGCTATCGACAACATAGAGCCTGTCCTGGTCGTCCACCTTCACCGAGGTAGGGCCCCAGAAGTACTTTTCGATGTTGGCTGACTCCTCCCACAGCGGCTCGGAGGGAAACAAAGACAGCGGAGGCTCCTTATTAGCTTTTTGCCTCTCCTCGAACTGGTCCTGGTTTGAGATGAAGTAGTCCTTGGCCCACTGGGACAGGGTCGCCTCACCGCGTAACTTGGCACGAAAGCGGCCATCTGGGCCCAGCACCTGGACCCGCTCATTCTCCCGGTCGGCAACATAGATAACGCCCTCCCGATCCACGGCTACTCCGGAGGGCCTGTTAAACTCGCCATTGCCATCGCCCGAGGTTCCCCAGCTTGCCAAATGCTTGCCGTCGGCATCGAACTTCTGGATACGATCGTTGCGCCAATCGGCCACGTACACGTCTCCCCTATGATCAAGGGTAATGCCCCAGGGAACGTTAAACTCACCGTCGCCCTTTCCCAGCTTACCCCAACCGCCTAGGAACCGCCCATCCTTGGTATACCTCTGAACACGGCTGTTCATGCCGTCCACCACCAGCAGGTTATCATCTTCATCGAACACGATACCCGCCGGCCGGTCGAACTCCCCATCTCCACGACCCCTCGTACCCCATTTGTCCAGGAAATTTCCATCTTTGCTGAAGATCGATATCCTATTGAGGCCCTGGTCAGAGATGTATACCTGCTCGTCATCATCGAGGGCAATGGATACAGGCCACATCATTTGGCCATCCTCTTTGCCACCGGAGCTGAATTGAAACAGGTATTGCTCGTCCACAGTGCACACCGTGACCCGCTTGAAGAACATTTGCTCTTCCGTGTCAGAAGAGCCTCGGTTCAAAACATACATGACGCCATCGGGCGCCAGGGCTACGTCGACGGGATCGGCGAACCCTCTGCCGTTCTGTGTCCAGAAGCCCACGGTTTGTACATAGCGATAAGAAACTTGGGTAATCATCTCTTTGTCTCCAGGGCAAGGCTGTGAACTACAAAACTCTGCTATAGCGGGGCTTATGACCTGAGATTAAACTAACTGGTACTCTCGGGTCCCGACGATAAGCTGCAACATCTCTTGGATCCTGCCGGCAGAGGCAAGTGACTCACTTTCACTCCCAAATCGCAGCTCTCCCGCCAGACTTGCGTGAGATACCAGCTCCTGCCGTGTGCTCTCGGAGACCTCAACAGGCCCTATTAGGTCAACACACAGGCCCACCATGCGCTCTGGAGAGATCTCATCACCTATGGCTTTGATTCTGTTTATTATGGACCTTACCCCTGGGCGTTCAATATCCGCCAGCTGGTCCACAGCGAAGTTGACCCTGTCCACCAGGCTCCCCGTGGTGATCCACTCCATACCGGTGTGCCACCCTTCAACACTGGGCGGGCCCAGGAGTTCCTGTCCCATCGCGGCCGTAGCCAGACCGAGGTTGATGTCATCCATTTCGGGGAAGCTGTGACCACCAGCCAGACGCACGGTCTCTACGGCCAACTCCACGGGGCTCTTGACCTTGGCGAAAACCGCGTTTTTGAAGAAATCGGAATTGAAGAGGACCCTTAATACAGACCGAATGTCGTATTCGTATTTGACGAACGCCTCTGCAAGCGTATCTACGGCTTCGGGGTCGCGAGGGGCAACAGTCTGCCAGGCCGGCACCTTGGGCTCATCGGCCACGAAGAAGTTGTACAGATGCCGTGCGATGAACCGGGCTGTCGCCGGTTGCCGGCAGATGATATCGATAATGTCCTCTCCGTTCCAGCGTCCTCGGTGGCCCAGGAAGGTCTTCTCGGTGTCGTCGTGGTCATCGCTTTTGTATTCGAACTGCCACGCTATACGACCATAGGGCCAGAAGGCATCGCGAGAAACTCGGGCGGTATGCCAGCCTGGATTCTGAATGGTCCAACCCGTAAACGCCCTGGAGCACTCTTTCACATCCTCTTCGGTGTAATTCCCTACGCCCATGGAGAACAGCTCCAGCAACTCACGGCCATAGTTCTCGTTGACCGCATCTTTATGGCTGTCTTTGTTGTCCAGCCAATACATCATGGCCGCATCCCTGGACACTTCTCTGAGCAGCGTGCGGAAGCTGCCCATCCCATAGCGGCGAAGCATATCGATCTGTCTGTAAACAACTCTGGGCTGATTAAGCTTTCTGTGGGAGGTGGCAAACACTCCGTGCCAGAACAGGGCCTGCTTCTCCTCCAGCGGACGCTTGGTGTTGATCATGCGATACATCCAGTGGGCTTGGCAACTTTCCACCTGGAAGAAGTTGTAGTAGTCCTGGTGGAAACGTCTGATTAGGTCTTCGTCTTCCAGTTGAGCGGGGACCTCTTCGGAGCTCAGTAGCTCTTCCACCGTCGCCTCGTAGCCCCTGGCGACGTACTCCTCCAGCTCGTCTCTGGTGGCTCCGAAGCCGGCTCGGCGCATTAGATGGGCCATTAAGGCTATGTCGCTGTCAGACATCACTACCTCCAGTCACCCTATCTAGGACTACATGTTACGCAAATTATACAGTCCGCACTTCGAGTAGTAAATCTCATGGACTCGATGGCTCCGATTGTCGTAGAAGAGAGAGGTGAATATAGCTCGAGATACTATTCTTCAAGAAACACCGTCTTCGACTTATCGGTCAGATTGACCACGATGGCCCCTGCAGCTTTGACCACATTCTCCGGGGTTATTATGATCTCGTGACCCCATGTGCCTGCGCCGACGCCCAAGGTCTGCTCTTCCATGAGAGAGGCGTCGATGAAGGACCGGAACCCTTGTGGTTGCCAATGAAAGGGCGGAATCGATCCTATTTCGTACCCCGTGCTCTCCTTCACCGACTCTGGGCCTGCCAACTTTATGTTGCGTGAGCCGATGGCTTTTTTCAGATATCCGGAAATGGCGTTCCTATCCGCCGAGACCATTACAAGGACACTCTCTCCAGAATCGGTCTCGAAGATCAGGGTCTTGACCATCTGGCTCTCGTTGAACCCAAGCACGCCGGCCACGTTCGCCGCTCCCTTTTCCGTGGTGGAAGGAAAGGTAAGGCTCTGGTAGGCAATTCCGCGTTCATCCAGGAACTCATGTGCCGGGAGCTTCATAGCGTTCTCGCTCAAAGACGAGTCCTCCTGAAAACCCTCCAGACTCTGTTTAAGAAACACCTACCATGGTTCGACAAGCTCACCATGAGCGGAAAATTTGTTTCAGTCATTCCTTCTGACGGGACCTCCTATCCGAACCTGAGCTACAGCACCATCCACCTCATCCTGAGCCCGTCGAAGGATAAAGACGCCGATGTGCAACACCTCTTTAAGCCACCACGGCATCGAGGATGCGGCTCAAGACTTCCTGCTCATGCTGAAGCCTGGGATTTTCGGGTCTGATGTCTCCGCCGGGACCTGGGCTCTGGGTCACCACTAAGTCCAGTGAGGGGCACACCCAGATGTGCATGCCTCCCCCGCCCCAGGCTGCGTAGGAGTCTCTGGGCAGTTCCGGCCACTGTTTGCCGTGGTCGTTTACCCAGAACCCATGTCCGAATCTCCAGTTCTCCTCCGGCTCGTTTGCCAGGATGTCTGCATTGGTCACCGTAGCATATCGCAGGTACTGTGCCGGCACTACCTGCCGGCCGTTCCATTGGCCCCAGTTGAGCCAGAGGTGGCCGATCCGTGCCATGTCACGGGCGGTGGCCACTATCTGCAAGAAGTGGCCGAATATATTTTTCTTGGCGTGAGGGCCATATTCGAAGTCTTTGTAGCTGTGGCTCCACGAGCCCCCAATGGGATCGCGAATCTTGTTCTCCATTAGCCGGGCGCAGCCGGGTAGCGCTTCCGAACTTTTGCTATCGTAGTAGCCATAAATAGTAGCCAGGGCATTGGTCAGAATATTCATACCGAAGGTCTGGTAGTGGAATTGCTTGCCGGGCTGTTCACCAGGTTTCATGTAGCCCGATGTATTGCAGATAAGCTGCCGGAACCTTATGTCTTGGTTCTCCTGAAAAGCGTGTCGCCCCGGCTTGGGACCCTCTCCTTCTCTGACATCCATCATCTCAGGATAGTAGTCCACAACTCTGGCATTGGTACTGGGAATCATCCCCTCTTCCACTGCGATACCCAGCAGGCAAGAGTAGGATGCCTTGGCTGCCGAAGCCAGGGGCAGCCGTTCGCCAACCTGGACACCGTGGTTCCATTCGGTCGCCAGATAGCCGTGGCGTGCTACAACAACACGAAAAGGCCGCTCATGGGCAGCGTCCAACATCCAGTCCTCAGCCCTTTGGAGTCTTTCCGCGGACAGGCCCAATTCCTCAGGAGCTCTTAGCTGCCACTCTGTGCCCGGGAAGGTACGTTCCATGATTGCGTCTGCTCAGGCTACCCGTGACTTTTGCCAGGCAGAGTCTGGAGGGAACACAATATCACCCTCGCGACGAACCCGCTCTACCTCTTGCCAGTCCCAGACCCTTTCCCGCCACGCCAGATTATGAGCATGCTCCCGGTGGAACTTGAAAGCCTCTTCATCTATAAATACTTCGAACACGTGGCAGCGGTTGGAGTCTTCTGTGTCCTGAAGAACATCGTACCTCATGCATCCCGGCTCCGTCTCTAGCGACACCCGAGCGTGCTCTATCATCTCCTCCATGAACGCTTTCATGTGTTCGGACTTGATCTGGAAGGTCACAATATGAGATTGCATATTGCCTCCATAGTATTGGTTCAGATATCGAATTGGATACGCTTTCCAAGATCACCCATGGTGGGCTTGGCGCCTAGTTCGGCACCCACACCACCGAGGAGATCTCGCTGAACTCGCGCCACAGCTTTGTCCAAGAGTCCCCTCCATCGTCACTGCGGTAGAGATAGCCATAGCGACTCGCCGCGAAGACCACCTTAGGGTCGAAGGGCTGAACGTTTACCACCCACATGGCCGTGTTCGGCTCTACGGGTAGCGACAGGTTCTCCCAGCTCTTACCGCAGTCCACGGACCGCATCACGGTCCCTATACGGCCCGGCGTGGTGTCTCCGACGGTCAGGAAAACCACGTTAGGGTTGTCCGGTCTCACCATGATTCCCCGTGGGTAGCTCCAGGGAAAGATATCCCGGATTCCTAACGACTCCCAGGTCTCCCCGTCATCGGTGCTGGTGAAGACGTCGTTGTTGACTACCACAAAGACGGTTTTATGGAGTCCCCCAGCCACAGCCACATTGTGCACGTCGGGATTGGGTATAGCGCCGTTCACCGAGACCCAGGTCTCCCCTCCATCGGAGCTGTGTCGAACACCGTCGACCTCCAGACCCATCCACACGTTCTGGCTGTTGGTAGGGTCTATAGCTAACGCTGTGACTCGAGGAGTGCCTACGTTTATGCACTCTTTGGCCACCTCCACGGACTGCTGCTTCCAGCTAACCCCACTGTCGGCAGAGCGGAAGACGGTTGCAGGCGTCGGAGTCCCCGTGCCCGCGAACATGATACGTGGGTCCTCCTTGTCTATAGCCAGGGCCCATACATGATAACGGTTTAGAGGTGAATCCACCGGCTGCCATTTCTGTCCGGCGTCATCACTTCGAAGGAGGCCCTTATCGGTGCCGGCGAATATTCTCGTTGGGTTAGCGGGATGATTCGCTATTGTTCGCACCAGAGCATCGGAATGAAGACCTTGGGTAATGCCCACCCGTTGCCAGGTCTCTCCACTGTCGGCGCTTCTGAGTATGCCCTGACCCACGGTGCCGACCAGAATAGTCATCTTACTTGCCATAGTCGTCCCCCTTGCGCCTGCGTTAGCCCTACAATGAGTCCCAGTGTATCTTTTGGTTAACGAGTTTTCAAATCGAACCCTTCATCAAACACAAAAGACCCATAATATGATCGCGATAAGGCATAACCACGATCAGTCGGTCTAAATACGCTTCATTAAAACGTGCCTGCGATTCCTGGTGTAAGGCCTAACTTGCTCCGGCCATCTACCGCCGTCCACTCCCTTGGCCCACGCCTCGGTGGTCAGCACTTCAGGGCTTTCCAACTCATACAGGGCCGTGTAGGTAGGCTCGCTCTCTATAACGATGGTCTGGACCTCACCACCCATGATCATCCTTAGCTCCTGCTTCTGAAACCGAGCCACCGCGAGAACACCGGGCACCTTATTGAGTGCAGGCACATGCTCCGTGTCGTATACCTCGTTGAAGAGCGCCTCTTTCTCAGGGTCTACATCCATCGTAGCGCGAAATAAGTACTTCGAGGTAATCGCCATAGCTTGTAACTCCTTTCTGAATCTTTATCGTGTAGCCCTTGGAAGTGTATAAACCGATGCCGGCCATGTACCTTTAGCGGGTATTCGCCACTGGATATCCCACTCCCTCAGGTTAGAGAATTGTAGTTGCGCTCCTGAGTGTCGTCAAGGGAAGCGACCTTACTAATCAAAGATGTCACCATGGGCCCTTCGTTCCTCAGGATAAGCTCCGCGAAGGATCTCTCTGCACGATCTAGATTCTTCTCCTCTGGCTCAGAATGACTTGGGTAGGGACCATCGCCACGCTCGCTTAACTGTCGTCTATGTGTAATAATTAGCCCACTACCAGCTGGCGGAAGTGGAGGGTAGGCCATGTCTCATGTAGGCTTACACTGTGACAGGTGTGACGATGTCGTGGAGGCCCGTCCTTCTGCTCTAGCTTGTCCAAGATGTGGTGGCCCCCTAGACGTAGCCTACGTTAACCGAGAGACCGTCCACCGCGCTGAAGACGAAAGGGTGCCCGGCATCTGGCAGCATTGGGAACGTTTGCCTCTTCACGAAAAGATTAATATCATCTCCCTGGGCGAAGGCGGCACACCTTGTATCCGCCTTGAGGGCGTCGGTAGCTGGCTTGGCCTGAATAACCTGTATGCCAAGCTCGAATACCTGAACCCAACCGGTTCTTTCAAGGACCGGGGCACCTCGGTCATGCTCTCTGTGCTGAAAGAGCTGGGGTTCTCCGAAGCAGTGGACGATTCATCGGGCAACGCGGGCGCTTCTTTGTCGGCTTACGCCGCTCGAGGAAATATGGGGGCCATCGTCTTCGTACCAGCCTCAGCTTCCCCATTCAAAACAGGGCAGATCGGATTTTATGGAGCCCATGTCCGCCCCATAGAGGGTAGTCGTGAAGCGGTGACGAACGCGGCCAAGCAGTACGTAGAGGAGCAGAAAGCCTGCTACGCCTCCCACAACCTGAGCCCCTACTTCGTCGAGGGTATGAAGTCCTTCGCCTACGAAGCAGCCCAGCAGGTCCCAGGTCCCATACACCACGTTATTGCACCGGTGGGTAATGGCTCACTGCTGCTGGGAACCATGAAAGGCTTCGCGGAGCTCCTCGACGATGGATCGGTGTCTCAGCTACCTAGACTCCACTGCGTCCAGTCCCAGGCCTGCATGCCCATAGTCGCTGCCTGGCGAGGTGACAAGTGGGAGCCAACCCAGGCACAGCCCACAGTAGCCGGAGGGATCGCCGTTAACAGCCCTCCCAGGGGACACCAGGTGGTGCAGGCATTGCGAGCAACTCAGGGATCGGCCGTAGCCATAGAAGAGGAGCGGATAGTGCACTGGCAAAGGGCCCTGGCACGTGAGGAGGGTCTCTTTATCGAGCCTACTTCCGCAGCCGCCTTCGCGGGATTAGAGGCCTTGGCGTCCCAAGGCGTCATCGGTAGCCAGGACGTGACCGTAATCCCTGTGACGGGGTTCGGGCTGAAGGACCCCATTCCGGAGTCGTAACGCGGTCTCTTTACCACATTTTTGGTCCTCTATCGCTGAATGCTATAATGCGTACTTTGCACCAACCCCCCATCCCAGCCTTCCCCCGCAAGGGGCTCACTGGGGTAGGCATTTGAAATTATGAGCTTTGGGAACCGGTTTATGGTAGGTAATTTGCAAACCAGGGAGTGGGTTTGGCCAAGGTTCAGGTATGAGCCACAGGCGAAGCCAAGGCCTACCCTGGAGCAGTTGCCGAGTCATACAGCATATGCCCTTCTTTATCACGCTATCCTTTCGGGGTCCAGAACAGCTAGGAAGTGGATGAGGGCTTCTGACTCTCTGGGGAGGTACTCCAAGAGAAATAGCGTCTTCTGCTCTGGTCCCATAGGCCGTGGCCCACAGGGTAGCCACCGCCAGAACGAGCCAGTACCGGGCCACTCGGTCCGGGTCAGTCCGTCGAGTGCGTTGCCATTGCCAACCCACACTCTTGAGAGCGCGAAAACCCAACTCGATCCAGAAGCGCAACCCATACCAGCATACCCCCACATCCTCGGGAGGCAAGTCGGTAATCACTATCCAGGGTTCCTTCTGGCCTTTATCCCAAACCACCACCAAAGTACCGAAGCGGTGGCGCTTGGGATTATAAAAGGCACTGCCCCTTCCTACCCAGGCGTGGCCTGGTCCGGGAATCAGCGTCCTGGCTTGCCGGCGTTGCCCCTGCAACGGTTGAAAGCTGGTGTTGTTTTTTACCCGCATCAGTGGATGCCATCCCAAGGCCCGTATTTGCTTCCAAAGGCGGGGGCTCCACAAGCCCCGGTCAGTCATCACCAGCACCTCCATGCTTTTGGACACTTCGGGAGCAAGCAGTTGCAAAAGCCGGAGGATTTCGGGAATCCAAGCCCCCGACCTGTTAGCAGGGAGTATGGTCCAGGCAATGGGAATGGCGCTACCCCGGTACAGCACGCTTACTACCAGGGCGACCACGCGGTCTTGGTGGGCTGTTGCGTCGACGGCCAAGGCCAGTTGTTGACCTTTCCACAAAGACAGCAGCCAGCGGAGCAAAGGCGCAAAACAGAGGGTTACATCCAACTGGATGTTGCAGGGAGTGGCCTTCTCCGAACCATCCCGAAGGAACTCTCTAAGGTATTGTCGCAGAGCATGGAAGGTGGCGATGGAGGATAGAGCATCAATCACCGCGCTTTGGCAAGCACTCTTAGCCATGATTGCCCCATACACCCATAGCGCCAATCCACGTATTTGGCTGGATCTTAGGTCAGGAAAATACTGTTCAGTTGAACGTAGCAAGTGGTACCATTCTCTCGGAAAGCGCATGAGTCACCTCCCCACATCCCAGTTGAGTGATACTTCTAGGATGACGGGAAAGCTCGGCGCTTTCCTAGCTGTTTTTAAACAAGTTTTAGGATATGCCTACCCCAGTGAGCCCGCAAGGGGGGAAGGAGCTATATTCTCTCCCGAGGAGATCCCCATTGATGGGGGAAACTTGGAGTGCAGATGGATCCTTGTAAAACGCATCTCCGCATGCAAGTAGAGAGTAGGAGGTTAGCATGGCAACCTTAGTCACAGGCGGCACCGGCTTCATCGGCGCCAACATCGTTAAAGCCCTAGTTGAGCGCGGACACCAGGTGGTCTCGCTGGACATCGAGCCGGTGGTCGATCTGCTGCGCAATACCCTGGGAACTTACGATAAACAGGTAACCTGGCTACAGGGTGACATCCTGGACAAAGGGGCCCTGGAGAAGGCAGCTTCCTCGGCCAACATCGACAAGATCGTCCATTGCGCCACATTTAGCCCCTACGGCGATGACGAATACAACCACTGTAGAAGAGTGATCGACATTAACATGGAAGGCACCGTCAACATGCTGGACTTGGCGCGCCAGGTCGGCGTGAAAAGGTTTATCTATATGAGCTCGGTAGCCGTTTACACGTACAATACACCCACCGACGTGCCATTCCGGGAAGACATGCCTCTGGAACCCAAGGGACTCTACCCGATCACCAAATTCGCCAGCGAGGGACTTACTGAGCGCTACAGCCAACTTTACGGCTTCGAAGCGGCAAGCATGCGGCTGTCCCATAACTGGGGGCCTATGGAGAGGGTGACCCCATATCGGGCGCGGATGTGTCTGCCCTACGAGTGGGCGGCAAAAGCGGCGCGAGGTGAGCCCATCGAGCCCACGCCCTTCGGCAGCGGCCGTACCGAGGGGCGGAGACTGGGATTGGAGCACCCCTACGTGTACGACACTGCGGCCTGCGTAGGAGTAGCTCTGGATGCCCCTAAACTTAAATACTCGGCGTACAATATCTCCAGCGGGCACCGGATCACACTCCACGAAATGGTGGCGGCAATGCGAGAGGCCTATCCGGCCGTCAAGTTCGTAGAGCCTATTCCTGAAGAGGATGCGTCCAAGCCGTTGGGCGTCTCGTGGGACCTGGGACGCATGAAAGATGACCTGGACTACACTCCTAAATACGATCTGATCTCAGCTCTGAGGGACTACATCAACTGGCGACTGAAGCACAACTTCCTAAACTGAGGGAACGGCTTAACTTCAGGTCGCCGCGGGCACGAAAAGCGGCAGTACCACCTGGGGATCATCCACCGTAGGCATGAAGGTAACCTGTACAGGCATATCGATGTAGATGTCCTCGGGGGCTACATTCAGGACGTTGCTCATTATGCGTAGCTCCGCCTGCTCTTCTAGCTCTATGAGGCAGATGTTGTAAGGCACCTGCTCCTTTTCTCTCAAGGCGGGGTGTACAGGATGGCGTGCAATGAGGCGAGTGTACACCTTACCCCGGCCACTCATCTTGGTCCATTGGTACTCCAGGGAGTGGCAGTAGGGACACATCGGGGCGGGTAAATGGCGGAATTTTTTGCACGCCGAGCACTGCTGTATGCGAAGCTCACCGTTCTGCGGCCCCTCCCAGAACCCACGCTCGTAGTCGGGGAGGTTTTCCAGGTCCGGTAGAGGCAGCCCTTCAAGGGGTCCGGTCATTGCTTTGGACTTGGTGCTTGACTCTTGCGTCATCGCCACTCCTTCTTGGGATCACCTATTATCCACGTCGTATGATGACCGCTGCGCTAAGCTGGGCCGTAGAGCTACAGGAAAGTACCCTGTTTATCTGTTTGTTGGGGGGCTGGGATGTGGATGTGCCACGAATGAGGCGCACGGCCTCTTGAGGATGGGTCAGTCCGTGGATATAGGCCTCCGAATGATTACCACCATGGGTGTTGGTGGGCAAGACGCCGTCGAACCGGATGTTGTGGCCTCCCTGCACGAAATCCTTGGCCTCTCCAGCGGGCATGAAACCGTAGGTCTCCAGGCCAATAAGACAGTAAGGGGTAAAGTGATCATAGAACATGAAGGCGTCCATGTCCTTGGCCGTGAGTCGAGCACGAGCCCAAAGGTCGCGGGCTGTGTTCCTAGACTCGGCAATTGAAAGGTCGGCGCGGAAAACGATGCCCTCGTTCGTCGGACCGGAGCCCTGGGCCGCCGCCTCCACAAGGGTTGGCGTGGCGGCGTGGCGAAGGTCCCGAGCCCGCTCTTGGGTGGTCATAACTATCGCTGCGGCGCCATCGTTTTCCTGGCAAAAGTCCAGCACACGTAGCGGCTCGGCGATAATCCGGGAGTTCTGGTGATCGTCTATGGTGAAGGGCTCTCGGCGAAGGGCCCTAGGGTTACGGCTGGCATGGTCACGTAGGGTGACTGCTACCCAGCCAAAGTCTCTGCTGGTGGCGCCGTACTCATGCATGTACCTGCTCACGAACATGCCAAACTGATGGCCCGGCGCCAGGGATCCCCAGGGCGTCCGGAACGTATCCTGGCCTCCCATAATCCTCTCTGGTCCCCTAGACTGCCCCAGCCGCACTCCCGATCTGAGGTTGGCCGCCCGGAAACAGACAACATAGTTACAATAGCCGGCCGAAATGGCCGCAGCCGCGTGGCCGACGGTGGCGTTGCCTGCGCCCCCACCGTACGCAATGGCCTCCCAGTGACGCAGATTCTTGATTCCCAGGCTGCTGATTAACAGGGTCTCATTGTTGCTGTCCATCTCGTAGCGAACGATACCGTCTATATCTTTGGGAGAGATGCCTGCATCGTCGCAAGCGGCCACGATGGCCTCGCAAGCCAGCTGGAGCTCGCTGCGCCCAGAGTTCCACGAGAACTCGGTCTCACCTATGCCTACGATAGCGGCCTTATCCCTGATGTTGTTCAGGTCGGCTGGGGTAATGTCGTCCATCATATGGTTTCACCGCTCCTATACTTTGCACATGATGTCATCAAAGATGTTTTTCCGACAGCGTAGAAAGATCAAGGCTCCTCCCAGTCTACCGCACCACGCTCTTTAAAGTCGCCGATCTCCGTATCACTGTACCCCAATTCCCGGAGTATCGACCGGGTATGCTCGCCTTTCAGGATACCCGGCCCGGCTTTTCCCTTAGTATCGGAGAAGCGCAGCAGCGGGCTGTAACGCCAGAACTTGCCCAGTCGTTGGGTCTCCACCTCGGTGAGGAACCCGTTTTCCCGCACGTGGGGGTCCTGCTCATAGAACCGGTACATGCTGTGGTCTTCCGCCCGGACACAGGCCACGTCAGCGGCCGCAAGGAATATCTCCCACTCCATGGGTTCTTTCGTCGCGAACACCGTCCCCAACTCCTCGGCCAGCGCTGCATCATGCTCTGTCCTGGCGTCACTGGTCGAGAAACGTGGGTCCTTCAGCAGATCAGGTCGCCCTATGGTGTTGCACAGCGCCTGCCACTCCTCGTCGAAGGGACATGCCAGAAACACCCAGCCCGACTTCGCCCGATAGAGGCGGTAGAGTGCATTAAGACCGTAGCCTCCGGCATCAGGAGCCTGGCGTACAGGCTTGCCCTCATGCCAGAAAAAGTCATCGGCATTGGCGTAGGCGTTGTTTCCCAGCATCGTAGACACGATGTATTGGCCCTTGCCCGTACTCTTTCGGGCATATAAACCCAGAAGCATGGCAACGGAGTTACCCATGGAGGAGTTATGGTCCGTAGTGCCGTCGTTGGCCCGGCCGAGCTTGTATGACAGCTCTTTGATCTCTTCGAAGGTAATGTCTTGCTCCGGGGACGGCAGCGTATCTCGACCTATCTGGGTCATGGCTCCGCCACACACTGCACCAGGGATGGGGGCCATGGAGGGCCTATGGGAGTGGGGGCCGGTGGCCCCATAGCCCCCGGCGTATACATAGACCAGCCCCGGGTTTATCTGAGACAGCTCCTCATATCCGATCCCGGTCCGCTCAGGCGCTCCGGGACGCATGCTGTGAAGCAGGATGTCGGCTTTGGCTGTTAGCTTATGAATTATCTCTTTGCCTTCCGGGGTCTTGAGATTCAGGCAAAGCCCCTCGGTGCCGGCCATGGTCCGATGCACCGCAATGCCTTCCATCCCCTGTCTGAGGTAATCTCCGTCGGGAGCTTCAATGCGTATTACTCTGGCCCCAAGCTCAGTCAACAAAGAACAGCTCAGTGGGCCGTTTATGACGGTGCCCAAGTCCAGTACCGTGACTCCTTCCAGCGGGTAGGTGGGCATCGGGCCAGATGAAGGAGAGGCGGTCTTTACGTGTCCATTAAGACTGTTGAGCACCTCTTCGGTGTGCTGGCCCGGCCTTGGAGCAGGCGCTTTGGGTCCGCCGGGGGTACCCTCCATTATCACTATGGGCCCCACCTGGCGCATCTTGCCCGCCACCGGATCATCGATGGCCAGTATATGGCCGTTGTGGATAATCTGAGGATGGTCCATCCCTTCCTGGGCATCCATATAGGGCTCCGCCGCTACGTTGGCGCTCTGATTCACGAAGATGTCCATCCACTCGTCCATGGTCTTCTCTTGGACCCGCTGAATTATTATGGACTCCAGTGTATCCCTGTCTTCCTCAGTCGTCTCAGGCGCCCCCTTGAACCTGGAGTCTTCATAGATGTAGTCCATGTCGAGAGAGTGCATCTCTGCACGAAATAGACGTTCAACGATGTTAGCAAGCTGAATCCATTTCCCGTCCTTTGTGCGCGCTGTCAGATAGCCATGGGGATTGGGGCGGCCTTGTCCCACATCAGGTTCGATAGGGAAGGTCTCAGGGTCCTTCGCCATCATCTGGCCATGGACCCATGAGATATGGTCGTAAGGAGTGATGGCCTGTAGCAGGCTTGTCTCGACCTTCTGCCCTCGGCCGGTCTTATCTCGAACATGCAGGGCGGAGATGACACCTCGAACTACAGCAGCGGAAGCTGAATGGCTGGCGTTCTGGACCGCGGTGTAGTTGGGCCCATCTCGCCTGTTCTGGCCGGAAAACATCATCATCCTGCCGCTCTTGGCAGACACGACCTCGTCATAGCCTTTGTAGTGGGCGTAGGGCCCCTTCGACCCAAAGCCGGTGAGGGAACAATAGATCAGGTCCGTCCGGTCGGACTTCAAACGTTCGTAGTCTATGCCCAAGCGTTCGGTTACACCGGGTCGAAAGCTCTCGACAACCACGTCAGCCAACTGGGCCAGCCGCTGCACCTTGTCCTGACCCTCGGGCGTCTTTAAGTCCAGAATGACGCTCTTTTTGCCCCGGTTCCACTGGATGGCACCCGGCCAGCTACGAAAGGGCTCTCCTCCGGGAGGCTCCACCTTGATAACGTCCGCACCGAAGTCGGACATGATCATCGTGGCGACCCCACCTGGTCTGCCCCAGCTAAAGTCGAGCACCGTGATGCCTTCAAACACCTGAGCCATGGCTCATACCTCTGCGACTAGTGCTTAGTCAACCAAAATTTGATAGGTGCCTTTCACCCCCACTCTAACTCTCCCCCGTCGAGGGGGAGAGAACAAGTCCCTTCCCTCTCGATGGGGGAAGGCTAGGATGGGGGTGAAAAGATGCATAAATTTTAAGGTTGCCTGACTACTAGCATAGCAATAATTTACGCCGAATCAAAGCTTGGGCAGCTCGTCGCCCCGGTCGTAGGTCCAGGCAATAGAGCCGCGCTCTCGTCTAAGGTTCTCTCTCAGGGCTTCTGTCTCGGTATCATGCACTTTCAGAGTCTCTGGGTCGATAGCCACTCCGTAATCTCGACGAGCGGTCTCAACGGAGATCTTTCGGTCTAGTAGGTCGTCAACGACAGCCTGGACCGGCCGTTCTAAGGGGTCTCCATATCCCCCACCGCCGCTAGTCCATAGATAAATGCGGTCCCCGGTATCGAGGGTGAACACCCGCTTGGAGGGAATTACCTCTTCGCGCCCATCGCTGTACACGATAACGGACCGAGATCGGGCGCCGGGTGTTCCGCCAAAGAGGCCCCACGGCGGCACGAAGTGTCGCTCCCCACGGTGAGTGAAGATGACCGGCCCCTGCAGAACCTCGTACACCTTCTGAAACCCAAGGCCTCCACGGAACTCCCCGGCTCCTCCGGAGTCTCGTCGCAGGCCGAACTCCAGGATGCGGATGGGATAGCCCATCTCGACTGCTTCTGTCGGGATGTTATTGGCATTGGAGGTGTCTGTCTGTATGGCATCGATGCCATCCTTATTAGGGCGGGCACCCATGCCACCCGTGCCCATCTCTCCGGTAACCCATGCCTTGCCCGTTTCGAGAACAGTACCTCCGAATAGCATGTGCAATGGGTGCCCGTTGGATGCGGCATGGACTCGATCGGGCACGGCCTGGGCCATAGCCCCGATGAAGGTGTCCACGATACGTCGCAGCGTGATAGCCCGGAACCCGACCGGGGCCGGAAAGCGCGGATTTACCACGCTGTTTTCGGGTAGCTTCACCTTCACAACCCGATAGCAACCCCCATTGTTTGGGATAGTCGGGTCGGTGATCGCGCGCACAACATAGTAGATCGCAGACAGAGCTACCGACGGGACACTGTTGATGGGCCCGCGTACCTGGTCGCTGGTACCCGTGAAATCAACCTCCAGCTCCGTGCCCTTCTTGGTTACCGTAATGCATATCTTAACCCGCCGGTCCAGGTCTATGCCATCGTTGTCCAGGTAGTCCTCGAAGCTATAGGTGCCATCTGGAATCTCGGCGATCTTGGCCCTGGTCATCGCCTCAGCTCTTTCAACCAGCTCTTTCATGTGGGCCAGCACAACATCCGTGCCATATTCGTCGAACAGCTCCAGCAAACGGCGCTTTGCCGTCAGGCATGATGCGAGTTGGGCACGCATGTCTCCAAGCACAATCTCAGGGGTCCGTACGTTGGACTGGATGATCCCGAATAGGGTTTTATTGGGCACGCCCGCCTCGTAGGCCTTCACCGGGGAGATACGCAGTCCTTCCTGAAAGATTTCAGTGGAATCGGTCGGCGTGCTCCCCGGTACTTTGCCGCCCATGTCCTGTTGATGGGCCATCGTGGCCGTCATGGCCACCAGTTTCCCCTCTGCAAATACTGGAGCCACAAGAATAACATCTGGCAGATGGTGAGCACCCACGTAGGGATCGTTGGTACAAAGCACATCCCCGTCCTGCAGTGTCTCCTCAGGGAAGATCTCGAGCAACTTCTTGACGATGACGGCCAATCCACCCAAATGGACGCCAATCGCCAGGTGGGCTTGGGTGATTGTCTCGCCTTTGGCGTCGAAGATCGCGGTAGAGGCGTCCGATCCCTCTTTCGTTGTCGTGGAGTAAGCAGTACGTATCAGAGCCAGCTGCCCCTCATCAGCGATGTTGTCCAGCCGGTTCTTGATCACCTCTAATGTAACCGGGTCGATAGTAGGGGTGGTCGTCATTGGGATGCCCTCCGTTCCAGGGTAAGCAGCAGGTTCCCGAAATTGTCCACCTTGCACAGCTGTCCAGGATAGACCACAGTCGTGGTGTCTGGCTGCTCGATGATAGCCGGCCCCTGGAACTCACAGCCAGCAGGCAGCCTGTGCCTGTCGAACACCGGGGTCTCCACTCCCTTTGGATCACCGGGAAAGATGGCCTGACGGGTAAATTTCGGCGTGGGGACACCTTCATTCCTTACAGGAAACCGGGGTACGTTGCCCAACGGGTAGGAGTGGGTGCTGCGCAGGTTGACTATTTCTACTTCCTGGTTTTCACGTTTTATCCCATAGACTTGGTCGTGGGCCTCGTGGAAGGTGTTTATTAAATTATCACCCGTCTCATTGGTAACGGGAGGGGTAATAGTCACTCGAATATCGTAGGCCTGGCCAAGATACCGCATGTCGGCCTCCCAGACTACCAAGACTCCATCAGCAGGGACCTGCTCCTCAACCATCAGTTGGGCATTCACCTGGTCCAACTCTGCCAGGACTGTAACCATGTCGCTTGGTTTTAGACTGGCTGGACTTAGATGTATACTTCTAACTTGCTCGTGGCGGATACTGGCCACCAAAAGTCCCAGGGCCGAAAGCACTCCCGGAGAGAGGGGCACGATGGCTAACGATACGGGGAGAGTTTGCATTATCGCTCCCCCATGTACCGGTCCAGCTCCCCCTGTAAGAACCAGGGCAAAGTTACGTGGATCGTGTCCCCGGCGAACGGACACCAGCCCAATCTCATCGGCCATCCTGGCATTGACTATACGGTGGACCGCCAGGGCCGCTTCCGCGACGCTCATATCCAGTGGCCTAGCGACTCGCAGGAGGGCAGCCTCCGCCTGAGCGGTATTGAGATGTATGGAGCCGTCTCCGAAGTACTCGGGGTTGAGATAACCTAGAATTAGACTGGCATCGGTAACCGTCGGTTCAGTGCCATCTCTGCTGTAGCACGCGGGTCCGGGTTCGGCACCGGCGCTTCTAGGTCCAACCTGGAGCAGCCCGGCGCTGTCCAACCAGGCTATGCTGCCACCACCCGCACCTATGGTGTTGACGTCGACCATGGGTATCTGGAGAGGGTATTTGCCTAACCGTCCTTCAGTGGACACCAGCGGTTGGCCTTCACGTATTAGCGCCACATCGCAGCTAGTCCCACCCATATCCATGGAGATAAGCTGGCCATAGCCGGCCTGCCCACCCACATACTGGGCGCCAATGACGCCGGCGGCGGGTCCGGAACATACCAGAGACACCGGACGTTGCAGCGCCAGGTGGGCAGCGGTGATTCCACCAGAGGACTGCATGATCTGAAGGTGGGCATTGATCTCGGCGTCGTGGCGTCGAGAGTCCAAATCGTGAATATACCGGCTGGCGACGGGAGCGATATAGCTGTCGAACGCCGTGACACACAGCCGCTCGTATTCTCTGAACACGGGGTTTACTTCCGAAGACAGAGATACCGGCAAGTCCGGGTAGAGCTCTCGGATGATTTCCCTGGTCCGAGTCTCATGGGTCGGATTGAGGAAAGAGAAGAGATAGCAGACCGCAACGGCTTGTACACCCAAATCTTCTCGCAAGTGTATAACGGCCCGTCGGACCTCCTCTTCATCCAATTCCGTTATCGCGTTACCCTGGGCATCCAAGCGCTCAGGAATCCCGATACGGAACCGGCCTGGCGCCAAGAAAATGGGCGTCTCAGGGTCCATGAAAATGTTATACATGTCCGAACGCTTGGTACGCCCGATCTCCAGGGTGTCTTCGAACCCTTTCGTCATCAGGATACCGATTACCGCTCCGGACTGCTGAACAATGGCGTTGGTGGCGGTTGTGGTGCCATGCACGAACCGTTCAAGCTCTTGAGCCGAGATTCCGGCGATGTTCAGAATTTTCTCGATTCCTTCCAGCACTCCTAGGGACAAGTCCTGGGGAGAGGAATTCACCTTGGTGGACCAGGTACGGCCGGAGTCGGAGTCGTAACAGATTAGGTCAGTGAAGGTGCCGCCCACATCTACGGCAATTTGCTTCAAGTTAGCTCTCCTCCTGGGGTAAGTGGCCGGGAGACACGGTCTCACTGCATACACGGCCGTACGTAAGATGGGCCAATATACCATTTTCATTTTCGGTTCGCAACCCGTCATGCGTTCGGCGACCAAGTCTGAATGCAGTATGATTCTGCCTTAATATGGTTGCATCATGTGACAGGTGTCTCATCGGATATTAAATGCACCCTATTGTGCGTGGATTGTTGACGACATAGGCAACGCGTCACTACAATGGCTTTCATTGTACGCGGGCCGCATCTAGCTTGTGCTCACCGGTCGTAGAACTTGAAACCCAAGCTTGAAAGAGTAATAGAAACCATGCTCGGGCTTTTGGCCGTGAATTGGCCGGTCTCTGTATGCCCTCAAAGGGACCGTCGGCGATGAACTGGATCAGGGCACTACTTTGGCTGTTGCCGCTGCGCCTCCGCTCCTACTGGGTGCTCCTATCCGTGAGCGCATTTGGCATCCTTGCAGCCGTCACGGTCATGTCGGTTGGGGCAATCTACTCCCGGACTTTGGCCGAGGGAGGGTTGCGCCACGCTCTCGCTTCAGTGAATCCCATGACCATGAATGCTCAATTGATCGTCCATAACAGGCCCATGGGTCACGCGGACTACAAAACGCTACGCTCCACCGTGGAAGACATGATCGAGCCACGCCTAGGACACCTACAGCGAGATATGCAGCGCTATGGTATCGCCCATCCTAACGCGCCAATTGTTTCGGTCCTTGACGGTTCTGCTACGCCAATGGGAGCCCCTCTGGCAAAACCATTTTTCGTTACCGAGTTCGAAGAGCACACTCGCATAGTCGAGGGCCGGTGGCCAAACAGCACTCCCAAATTACACCAACGTGGCTTAGACATGGAAGTCGCTTTGGGAGTTCAAGCTGCTGACGCCGTATCTATGTCTGTGGGCTCCCAGGGATATATCCTGCCATACAGGAACGATCAGTCCGAGTACGTCTCGTTCACGGTGGTAGGGATCATGGAGCCCATCGACCCATCGGAAGAGTACTGGATGGGCACGGGTCTAACCTATTTCACCGTTGATCTAGTAGCGTTGCAGGATGAGACGGAGATAGTCCCGATCCCCATGTACCTGCCCGAGGAAGCCTTCTTTAGCGGCCTGGGCGAGAGATTCCGTTCAATGGTTGCAAACTATGGCTGGCTCGTATTTCTGGACACTACTCAGCTAACAGCTTCTCAAGTGGGGCCGACTCTCGACGCCATTACAGGACTCGAAACTGACATAAACAAGGAATATCCCCGGTCCTTCCTGCTCAGCAGACTGGATAGGGTGCTAGAAGAGTTCAAGACGGACCTGACACTGGCCAGGGTGCCGTTGTTCCTGTTTATATCCATGGTTGTCGTGGTTATTCTCTACTTCCTTGCCATGATAATGGGGATGCTGGCTCGAATCCGCAGCGATGAAGCCAGCCTCTTGAGGAGCAGAGGCGCCAGTATGTTGCAGGTAACCGGGCTCCTGGCCCTCGGTGAAGGTCTGATAGTCCTGGTGTCCATGGCCGCCGGTCCATTCCTGGCACTGGCGATAGTTCGTTATCTGCTCCTGCGTACCGTAAACCCAGCCGGCGAGGAAGGAGCAATAGCTGCGGGCCTTTCCGCGGATATGTTCATTATGGGAGCTATCGGCGCCGTCCTCAGCCTTGCAGTTTTGATGGCCTCTGGATTGAGCCTGGCACGGCTGGGAATGGTGGAGTTTCTACGGGTCAGGGCCAGACCTCCCACCGTGCCCTTCCTACAACGCTACTACATCGACCTGCTGGTTCTGGCGGTGGTCGGCCTGGTTTTCTGGCAGATTCAAGACAGGGAAGGGTTTATCGGCCGAGATGTATTGGGCACGTCCCTGGAGGTAGATTCCAGTCTGCTCCTGGGTCCTGTTCTGGTATTGCTGGCTGCGGCCCTCTTGCTGCTTCGCTTTCTACCCCTGCTAATGCGCCTACTCGCCTGGGCAGGCAGCCGAATAACCCCCGCGTGGGCAACCTTCGCGATACTTCGGGTAGCCCGCGACCCTCTACCCCACGGCTCTCTGACGATTATCTTGATGATGGCCACTGCTTTAGGCATATTCGGGGCTACCTTTCAGTCCACCCTCGCCAGAAACCAGGAGGAACAGGCCCTTTACAACATGGGGGGCGACCTGGTGATCACGGCTCCTTCCATCTCATTCCAAACCCAAAGCGAGCTTGCTGAAGTAGAAGGGGTGCGGGCTGTAAGCCCTGTTGACCGCATTCCCGTGACCCTTATTGATGGATTCGCCAATGAATCGGTCAATCTTATTGCCATCGACCCAGATACTCTACCTGATACCATCTGGTTCAGGGACGACTTCGCCGGCAAGAGCCTTTCCCAACTCCTTAAGCCTTTTAATCGTCAGGAGAACACCCTCCCGGTGATAAGTCTGCCTGAAGGTTCTGACACCATAGGCCTGTGGGTGAACCACGCTGGAATAGTTCAGAAAGGGGGCCTGCAAACCCTCAATCTGTGGATGCGGGTGGCTGACGCCTTTGGAAGATTCAACAATCTGTTCTTGGGTCAGCTCCCTCCACCAGACTCTACGACCGACGCGGAGGGAGACGATGCCGACGACTCGGAAATAGCCCTGGTCCCCGACTGGACCTACTTTGAGAGGCCCTTACCCCCGGCTGATTCAAGCTTCGTTCAACCACCATTTAGTTTGGTCTCCATCTTCATTACCGGAAACCCCTTGTCCAGGATGCCCCCCGGCAGTATCGACCTGGACGACATCACTGTTAAAGGGCCTTTAATTCCCGGTGATGGACTGCTGGTTGAAGGGTACGAGGATGCGGGCCCTTGGAAGCTGATGCCCAACGTGGAACAGGTGGCCGATACCGTGCTCCGTACTCCGCAGGCCGCTCGAAGCGGCGGCCACGGGCTCACTTTCTCTTGGCGCGACACTATAGGTGATATAGGGAGAGGTATCCTGATACCTCCAGGCCCGTATCCGTTGCCGGCGATCGGGGGCCCGATGTTCGAGCTAAGACAGAAAATCCGCATGAAGATCGGAGTGAACGCCGTTCCCATAATCATAGAGGAGATTACCGACTATTTCCCCACCCTTGATCCTACCTTTAGGCCCTTCTTGCTGGTGAGCCAACGGGATTACAGGCAATACATAGCCCATCTACCCAGGGCGACGTTGGACCCATCTAAAGAGGTTTGGGCGTCTCTTGAGCGCAACGTCCCTCGCGGTACTACCATCTCCTTCATGAAAGATCGGTTGACCGATCTTTCTTTCCTGGAGGACAGCGATGCGGCTGTAGATCACGCACGACGTAATCCGTTGGCAGGAGGGGGCTGGAATGGCCTCACCATTCTCAGCATAACCGCTTTGACGGCAGCCGTCGTACTGGCTTTAAGTGCCTATGCGGCGGTTTCCGTCTATACAAGTAGAGTAGACCTCACAGTGGTAAGAGCTATCGGACTCTCCAGGGCCCAGCTCATACTGTCCCTGGCTACGGAGAGAATTATTGTAGTGGTCTTAGGATTGGCGGCGGGAAGCGCAATAGGGATCTGGCTTAGCCGATGGGTACTGGGGTTCCTGGACGTAGACTCCAGCGGTGAACCTGTCCTTCCTCCTATGATCGTCACCGTGCACGACGGCATCGTTGCCTTGGTGTTTCTGTGCCTGGCGGCCGCTTTGGCCATTGCGGTCCTGTTCGCCAGCACGACGGCCCAGCGATTAAGACCATCTGATATACTCAGAGCAGGCTCCTAGAGGTCGCAGAATCATGCCAGGACTGCAGGCAGCATATGTAATTGCCATACGAAGGATCTTCTTCAATTGGAGATTGGAGTTGGTCCTATTGTTGGGTATCGTGCTGGCCGTTAGCCTGATGTCCAGCGGCGTAGTGTTCTCTGACCTACTGGCGGAAGCGGCATTGCGCCGTTCCCTCGATCAGTCCACTCCCCAAGAAGCGAACGTTACCATACGCGTATACAACGATCTGGACGACCCCGTCACGGTCCCGAGAGAGAGATCGACCTATCAAGCGGGAATCGATTTCGTAGACCGAAAGGTTGCCGACTGCCGCTTCGATCAATTGGAGATTGGAGTTGGTCCTTCGTGCTCCAAGACCGATCCCAACTTCTTGAGACTGCTACCTTCTTCTTCGAAGGTCACCCACAGCTAGAGCTGATCCCTTCCTCCAAGCCGACTACCTTCTTCTTCGAAGGTCACCCACAGCTAGAGCTGGCCGACACTCTTCGGCCCCGTGGCAAGGTCATGCACATGACCGGGCTCTTACCTGATCGCATAGAAATGGTGGACGGGCATTGGCCCTATTCGACCACAAATGGCACGGCATCCGCTGACCAGCCCCTGGAAGTAGCAGTAGATGTGCTAGGAGCCCAGTTGCTTCAATTGGCTGTAGGCGACGAAATGGGTATCTACCCGGCGGCTGGATCCCTGAACCCGTCGACAACGAGAGTCAGGATAGTAGGGGTTTTCCAACGACTCGATACAAGAGACGAGTTCTGGTATGGGGCTGACAAGGTGTTCAGCTATCAGAACGAAGATTGGACTATGATCCCACTGTTCACTCAAGAAGATGTCATTATTGATCAGCTAGCCGAGACTTACCTGGGACTGTACACCAACGTTAGCTGGTTCCTATACCTGGACCGCCACAGCATACAAGCGAAAGACGTGGACATCGTACAGGACACCGTACGGGGTGTCCGCTACGACCTCAGAGCAAATCTAGAGCATTCCACGACGAACATGGACCTGGACCGGATACTGGATGACTATGAGCAACAGCTACTCCTGGCTCGTATACCCTTCTATCTGATGATCTTTCTAGTGACTGGCATTCTGATTTACTATTTGGCTTTGGTGACCGGTCTGATAGTCAAGTCTCGTTCCACGGAGATCGCAACCTTCAAGAGTCGGGGCTCCACCACCCTACAGATAGGTTTACTTGCGCTTGTCGAGGGCGTGTTGCTGGCCATCCCAGCTATCGCGCTGGGCCCCCTTTTGGCTCTTGGTGTGTCCAGGGCGCTGGGCAACATTTTCATCGATACCGGCGCTGGAGGTGCGTTGGCTCCAGTAAGTCTTTCCTCTGAAGCTTTCTTGCTGGGCGCGGGAGGAGCACTGCTGGCGGTAGCCGTGCTTACCATATCCACCTTGGTGGCCGCCAGATGGGGTATAGTGGAGTTTCGTCAAGCTGGAGCCAGACCTCCAAAGGCGCCCTTTATCCATCGCTACTATCTCGACATTCTTATACTGGTGCTCGTAGGACTTGTATGGTGGCAGCTTCAGTCCCGAGGTTCCTTCCTGGTAAGAGAACTGGGAACGGGGAAATTAGAGATGGACATCTCTCTGCTTATTGGGCCCGTGTTGATGCTCCTGGCTCTGGGGCTTCTGGTCCTGCGATTCTTGCCAATCGCGCTGAGCATCCTGTCGAGATTGATAGAGCCTATAGGACCTGCCTGGCTGGGCCAAGGGTTGAGGCGTGTCTCTAGAGACCCCATCGCTCCGGGCACCTTGGTTGTCATGCTCATGCTGGCTACTGCCCTGGGTGTTATGGGCAGCGCCTTCAGCTCCACCTTGGAACGCAGTCAGGAGGACCGAGCCCTGTACGCTGCAGGCGCCGACCTTCGAGTCCAGCACCTTGGGGATAGAACGCCCATCCCGCTTTTAGGTCTGTCCGGCCTAACAGATGAGGTGACCGGCATAGAAAAGGCCGTGGAGGTAGAACGAGCCGACGGCAGCTTACTAACGAAGGGGTTTAGCTCTTCAGAGATTTCAGTGCTGGCGGTGGATTCGGCCAAGATCTCCCAAGTGGCGTGGTACCGCCCCGATTTCTCCTCGGCGAGTTCTCTGGAAAGCCTCACCACCCTGCTAGTTCCAGATCCTTCGGCATCCTACCTTTCCGACGGGATAACCTTCCCCCAAGACGCAACCTCAGTGGGCCTCTGGGTAAATCCGGGCAGGCCCGAACGGTTCGCCTTCCTTACGGCTAGGTTTCAGGACGCCCGAGGATACTACTTCGATGTATTCCTGGGGCAGCTGAACTTTAAGGGGTGGCGCCGCTTGGCGGTACCCATCTCCCCTATTCCCGCTATTCGCAGAGGCTTTAGGACCACACCAGTAACACCCAGAGTCGACCCACCTTTTACCCTCTTGTCCATAAGGATGAACAATCGGACCGGAACCACCCAGCCAGGAGCCATTTTCATGGAAGACCTGGTCGCAATCACCCCCGCAAGGGAGGTGATGATCGATGACTTTCAGACCCTTGATAACTGGCACGCAGTTGAGGACTTTTCCAGGCCTGGCCTCTATGCCTTCGAGGCCAGCACATCCATGGCTCGTAACAACGGGGGCACCGCTGCCGCCTTTAGCTGGTCTCCTGGGGGAGTCAGTGGAGTACGGGGCATCAACGCTGGAAGCCCTGTAAGTCCCATGCCGGCACTGGTGAATCAGAAATTTCTCGACATAGCCGATGCTCGCATTGGAGACACCTTGACCGTGGGAATGTCTGCTGTCACGCTGCCGATCAGACCGGTGGCCGTGGCCGACTATTTTCCTACGTTGTATCCCAGGGAAGAACCCTTTGCAGTGGTGGACTTGAAGACCTACAACCACTTCAGGAATATGCACGACCAGAGAGCCGTGGGAGGAAGCAACGAGCTGTGGGTCAGCTTGAACGGCTCCAATGGGGCTTCTAGCGCTCGTGATATTACCAATGCCCTGGAGAGTCGGGGCATACGGGTGCGGGATGTCCAGCAAGCAGCAGCTATGGTGGCCGACAGAGTAGAGCAGCCGCTGGTAAACGCCGGCTGGGGCGGCCTTTTGGTGTTGATGTTCCTGACACTGGTGCTGGCCAGCGCCTCCGGGGTAATGCTGTTCTCCTACATGGATATGCGAGAGAGACAGACGGAGTTTGCCCTACTGCGCACCATGGGTTTTGCCAAGTGGCAACTCAATGGCGTTGTATGGTTCAACCTTTTCGTGGTGGTAGTCTGTGGAATCGGCATTGGGACATGGGCGGGACATCTAATAGGCACCGGGTTTTCACTGGCGGGCCATCAAATATTCTCTGGCCTCCTGCCCGTCCTTGAACATGCCGAGGAAGGCGTCCGCGTGACTCCGCCTATGACCTTTCAGACAAATTGGATTATTTTGCTTGTATCCTACCTTGCTCTGGGCGCCGTCACTTTAGGCACGGTGATATGGCTGGCTTGGCTCACAGCTAAGCTGGAGGTACAACAGGTGCTTCGTATAGGAGAGGCTTGACCTGTGCTCCTGTGTAGGGTATAGAAGATGCTAGGAAGTGCGCTTTGAAGATTCCCGAGAGATTTCGACTTGGACGAGACCCGATCTCAGAAGATGGGGTAGGACAGTCCCAAGTAAACAGGCCTTACATCGAGTGCAGAGACCTGTTCAAGATATACAAACGGGCAGAGCTTGAAGTCGTCGCTCTACGAGGCATAGACCTGGACGTGGATGCCGGGGAGATGATCGCGATAGTGGGCACCAGTGGCAGCGGTAAGAGTACCCTGCTCAACATACTGTCCGGCCTTGATCGCCCCTCTGCCGGCCAGGTCCGGGTCGGTGAAAGAGACCTGCTGAATATCTCTGACCGCCAGCTTGTGCTCTATCGGAGGCTGGATGCAGGATTCGTGTGGCAGGCCACCGGCAGAAACCTGGTACCCTATTTGACCGTCCAGGACAACGTCGAGCTTCCCATGGCCCTCGCGGGAGCAGACGCAGCATCCAGGCACAGCCGGAGCCTGGAGCTTCTCGAATCATTGGGCATGGGCAACAGGGCGGGTAGGATGCCACACCAGCTATCGGGAGGAGAGCAACAACGCGTGGCCATCGGAGTGGCGCTGGCTAATCAGCCACCTCTGCTCCTAGCCGACGAGCCCACAGGGGAGCTAGACACTCAAACGGCTGTCCAGGTTTTTGAGCACATGCGACGTATGTGTCACATTTATCACGTCACTGTGGTGATGGTGACCCACTACGCCAACGTCGCCCAATACGTCGACAGGGTGGTTCATATCCGAGATGGCAGAATCAGCTCCGAGAGCTTTCTCCATCCTACTTTTCAACAGCCGGGCAATACCGAACAGGAGGAGTATCTCTCCGTCGACCGTGTGGGGCGTCTCCAGCTGCCCCTCGAGTACGTTGAGAAGCTCCAGCTCGATGGGTTGGCCAAGGCAGAGATAGTGGATGGCCAGATTACCATCAGGCCCGCACCCAGGGCGCCCAGGTCCGGCGTCGACACCTCACCCGAACCGGAGAAAGAACAGTGAGGGCCCCAAACTGGCTCAGAGGGATTAGAGCGCCTCTGGTTGAGCCCGCAGCGACCGGAGCGACTAAACCACCGATAATCTCTACCCAAGACGTTACGAGGGTCTTCGGGTCCGGAGAAAGAGAGGTCACCGCCGTAAACGGGGTGACCCTGGATATTTTCTCCGGCCAGTTCGTCGCCATCATTGGGCGTTCAGGGTCGGGCAAGACCTCTCTACTCAACCTCATGGCCGGGCTGGACCAGCCCACTACAGGTAATGTTATTTTCGAAGGCCGTGAAATGACCGCCCTCTCAGACGCCGACTTGGTGGACCTACGCCGCCGGAAGATCGGCTTCGTCTTTCAGTCTTTCGGCCTTATGCCTCTTCTCTCAGCCTTTGAAAACGTGGAGCTCCCACTGCATATCAACGGTGTGCCTTGGCGAGAACGTCGCAGGCGCGCCCTGGAAGCCTTGGAGCTGGTGGGCCTTGGCCCGAGGTCGCGGCACCGGCCCTACGAGCTTTCAGGAGGCGAGCAGCAGAGGGTAGCCATTGCCCGTGCCTTGGTACGTGATCCCGATGTGGTCTTTGCGGATGAGCCGACGGGAGAGCTGGACACCGCAACCGCCATATCAATCTCCACCATACTGAGAGACATAGCGTTATACAGGGGGGTTACTGTAGTGGTGGCCGCTCACGACATGACCCTTGCGGGCATGGCCGACAGAATAATAGAGCTACGAGACGGCGTTTTGATTAAATCCGACGAAGGCCCTGGCCCCTCCCCTACATCAGCGTAACGACTGAAACCCCAAGGCCTCAGCTTCCTGTTGCCTAGTACTCGGTCGACCTTAGATCGATGCACAGTTTCACCCCCAATCTAACTCTCCCCCATCGAGGGCTCACTGGGGTAGGCATTTGAAATTATGAGCTTTGGGAACCGGTTTATGGTAGGTAATTTGCAAACCAGGAGTGGGTTTGGCCAAGGTTCAGGTATGAGCCACAGGCGAAGCCAAGGCCTACCCTGGAGCAGTTGCCGAGTCATACAGCATATGCCCTTCTTTATCACGCTATCCTTTCGGGGTCCAGAACAGCTAGGAAGTGGATGAGGGCTTCTGACTCTCTGGGGAGGTACTCCAAGAGAAATAGCGTCTTCTGCTCTGGTCCCATAGGCCGTGGCCCACAGGGTAGCCACCGCCAGAACGAGCCAGTACCGGGCCACTCGGTCCGGGTCAGTCCGTCGAGTGCGTTGCCATTGCCAACCCACACTCTTGAGAGCGCGAAAACCCAACTCGATCCAGAAGCGCAACCCATACCAGCATACCCCCACATCCTCGGGAGGCAAGTCGGTAATCACTATCCAGGGTTCCTTCTGGCCTTTATCCCAAACCACCACCAAAGTACCGAAGCGGTGGCGCTTGGGATTATAAAAGGCACTGCCCCTTCCTACCCAGGCGTGGCCTGGTCCGGGAATCAGCGTCCTGGCTTGCCGGCGTTGCACCTGCAACGGTTGAAAGCTGGTGTTGTTTTTTACCCGCATCAGTGGATGCCATCCCAAGGCCCGTATTTGCTTCCAAAGGCGGGGGCTCCACAAGCCCCGGTCAGTCATCACCAGCACCTCCATGCTTTTGGACACTTCGGGAGCAAGCAGTTGCAAAAGCCGGAGGATTTCGGGAATCCAAGCCCCCGACCTGTTAGCAGGGAGTATGGTCCAGGCAATGGGAATGGCGCTACCCCGGTACAGCACGCTTACTACCAGGGCGACCACGCGGTCTTGGTGGGCTGTTGCGTCGACGGCCAAGGCCAGTTGTTGACCTTTCCACAAAGACAGCAGCCAGCGGAGCAAAGGCGCAAAACAGAGGGTTACATCCAACTGGATGTTGCAGGGAGTGGCCTTCTCCGAACCATCCCGAAGGAACTCTCTAAGGTATTGTCGCAGAGCATGGAAGGTGGCGATGGAGGATAGAGCATCAATCACCGCGCTTTGGCAAGCACTCTTAGCCATGATTGCCCCATACACCCATAGCGCCAATCCACGTATTTGGCTGGATCTTAGGTCAGGAAAATACTGTTCAGTTGAACGTAGCAAGTGGTACCATTCTCTCGGAAAGCGCATGAGTCACCTCCCCACATCCCAGTTGAGTGATACTTCTAGGATGACGGGAAAGCTCGGCGCTTTCCTAGCTGTTTTTAAACAAGTTTTAGGATATGCCTACCCCAGTGAGCCCATCAAGGGGGAGAGGACAAGTCCCTTCCCTCTTGATGGGGGAAGGCTAGGATGGGGGTGAAGGGCACCTTCAAATCTAGGTTGAATGAGTACTAGCTTTCCGCTCTAGAAGAACCTCTACCACTAGACCGCATCATTAACTCGAGTCCGGGTAGATACACGCCCCCGACTGGTACTAGTCGTCGCTGCTCTCATCCTCGCTGGCAGGTTTGCCGAAGTTCTTTGCACCGTGGCCGAGGCCATGTCCTGCACGGTAGTCATGTTGTTGTCATCCGGGTCGGTGAAGATGCCGGGCCATGTCCTGCACGGTAGTCATGTTGTTGTCATCCGGGTCGGTGAAGATGCCGGGACGCGGCGGCTGGTTCAAGCCACTCTGGAACAGCCGCATATCATCGGAATCAATGTCTTCATCCGCATCGGCATCTCCGGCGTCCAGCTGGGCATCTCCAAGATCGACTGGGTTGCCAGATGTCCCGACTACGAAGCTGATGGTCTCAGGCAGCCAGCCGGAGTGGGTAGCTCGTAGTTCGTAGTTACCAGGCTCAAGATCAAACATGTACCCACCATCCGAAGACGTAACCACCGGCGGGCCTTGTTGTACTCCGTCACGGAACAGTATCAGTTCAGTGCCTGCATGGTTGTCGGCACCACGGGCCTGGAGAAGTACACGCCCATCCACCTCAGACGTGGTAGGCCCTACGTCTACGATCCGGAAGGTGTCCGTATTAGACTCGAAGGCGGGAACGTTCGTGTCATCCGTAAAGAGTGCGAATCTGGCCTGGTAGTCTCCCGCGTCCATATTAGTGGAATCGATTATTACCCGGTACTTGAACTGGGACGGCCCAACGTCGTAGCCATACCCGTAGCCGTAGCCGTATCCATACCCATAACTGTAGCCATAATTATACCCGTTGTCGGTTTGGGAAAGCAGAATTACATCCTTAATCTGAGGGGATTTACTCTTTAGTTTCCCAAACAGCAGGAAATTAGCCTGGATAGATGTCGGGCCGGTGGCGAGGAATTCGAGTTCTTGTATGCTAAGGTTTTCCCTGAAAGTGAGGGTCATATCGCAAAAGAACTCGTCACCACGCTGAACGGTAGCCTCTGGGCAATCAAGCTCTAGGGTGACCGCCGAGGCACGCCCAAGCAACAAAAATGGAGCGACAATCGCTGCCGTTAAGGCCAGCGAAATAAGGAACCTGAGATGTATGCCACTGCGTAGCGTGGTCGGCAGATTCAACGTGGATTCCTTATATCATATCTGAAACATCTGCGAGGTTTACCTTTGCCGGGTGGCTAGATGAAGTTCCAGCTCAAGCTATGGCCGTCTGAGGTGTCTTTGAAGTTGGAAAGCTCTTTTATAGGCTTATCTAAGACCTCATCCTCGACTTGGCATGTAATCAGGGGTACAAAGAGGCACGCAGATTAGTTCACGCACGCTCTAAATACAACCTAGGGCACCAACGTGCCCTTATGAACTCGTTCATAATGATGGGTGACAGTTAGAATAGAGTCATTATGAAGATAGTAGGAGCGAGAAAATCGGGGTCCAAAGTCATAAGCAGAGTCCAGGAGATTAGCAGGTCTGCGAAGGCAAGATTGAAGTGGATGGATTACTACCGAGCGCATGAGAACAACGCTTCTCTGACTTGCCGGTACTTCGGGATCAGCCGTCAGACCTTCTATCGATGGAAGCGACGGTACAATCCCAGGGATCTGAGGAGCTTGGAAGAGAGGAGTCACAGGCCTAGGTGCCTACGGCAGCCCACCTGGTCCCGGAAACTGGCTCTAGCGGTGTTGCACCTAAGGGAGCAGTATCCCAGGTGGGGAAAAGACAAGCTGGTAGTGCTACTGAGGCAGAGGGGGTGGCAGGTATCCACCTCCATGGTGGGACGGATCTTGGCCCAGCTGAAGCTGCGTGGGGTGCTCAAGGAGCTTCCTAGGACAGGCATCTCTACCCGCAAGAGGCGATGGCAGCGTCCCTATGCCGTCCGTAAGCCCAAAGGGTATGAGATAAAGAGGCCGGGAGATGTAGTTCAGGTAGACACTCTGGATGTAAGACCTCTACCAGGCGTGGTTCTCAAACACTTCACGGCCCGTGATATGGTCTCTCGATGGGACGTGGTAGAAGCTCACACCAGAGCTACTGCCACCACAGCGGCAGGCTTCTTGGAGCGCTTACTGCAGAGGATGCCCTTTCCTGTGAGAGCTATACAGGTGGACGGAGGCTCAGAGTACCAGGCAGCCTTTGAGGAGTCCTGTGAGCAACGAGGACTTAAACTATTCGTTCTTCCACCTCGCTCCCCCAAGCTTAACGGCTGTGTAGAGCGGGCACAGCGTACCCACACCGAGGAGTTCTATGAAGTCACTAATTTCTCTCTAGATGTGGCCTCCCTGAACCGGGAGCTTCTGGCTTGGGAGAATATCTATAACACCATTCGCCCTCACCAAGCCCTGGGCTATCTTACTCCTCTCGCCTTCTGGAAGCGCTGGCAGGAAGAACACCCACCTGACAAAGAAAACGGAACGCCGGACAAAGTGCCCGACATTCCGTCTCCCTCTGACATTCCTAGTGTACCACACACTACCCTAAAGGAGGTCAAGTGTCACCAATCTACTGGACGAGTACACCTTATTGCACATTATATGAGAATAGCCTATAATGTCAAGGTAACTGCCTTCCTGAGCAGTAGGGTGAACGCCCCTCAAACCGGCTCACGGCTCCTCCATCTATCTTTTCAGGCGTGATTGCAGCCTGGCGTGGCTTGACAAGAAATAGGCACAGTCGTACAATCCCAATAGCGGGACATATCTCCACAAGGGTGTTAGAGCCGTTTAGCAAGACCCTTTCCAGGCAAGCCCTCATCATAGAGCCGATACTAGGTCAAGCCACTTAGCCTGCGATGGTCTAAGCACCCCAATTAAGCCGAGCTTCACAAATATTCAACATTCACACAAAGGTCGGGGGGATCGGTCTCTTACACACTGTATCTCCACATAAAGCATCACGAAAGAGGTTGTCGTGATGCCGGGAAACCTCGATGTACAAACTGCAGGTTATCAAATGGAGGGGGGCATCCGTGCCCTCCTTTTTCATAGAAAAAGGCTGCCGGAATCGATATCAGTATCTAGAGCTGTGATGCGGCTATGGTAAGACTTAAGTGGAATAAATAGCTGAGCTCTTATGTGGAAAGAGATGAAGCTGATCGTAATGGTCCCCTGCCTGAACGAGGAGGCAACCCTGCCCAGGGTTATCAACTCCATCCCGACCCGGATCGATGGGATCAGCCAGGTCGAGATACTAATCGTGGACGACGGCTCCACAGATGACACCGTTAACGTAGCACGACGCTGTGGGGCAGACCACATCCTGAAGCTTAAACAGAATATGGGTCTCGCAAAAGCCTTTCAAGCTGGGATAGATGCCAGCCTGGACATGGGCGCCGATATCATCGTCAATACTGACGGCGACAATCAGTACCCGTCGGATGCAATCCCCGCTCTAATCGAACCCATTTTGAACGGGAAGGCCGATATCAGCATTGGGGACCGCCGGACCCATACTGTAGATGAGTTCTCCTACGTCAAGAAGCGGCTACAACGCTTGGGGAGCTGGATGGTGCGAGTGCTCTCCGGCGTGAAGGATGTACCGGATGCAGTCAGTGGCTTTCGTGCCTACAGCCGCTATGCGGCATCACGGATCTATCTTACAAGCTCCTACAGCTACACCATAGAAAGCATTATTCAAGCCGGCAAAAGGGGCCTCAAGATCGAAAGTGTGCCCATAGAGCGGAATTCCGACACCAGGCCCTCTCGCCTCTACAAAAACCTCCTGGGGTTCCTGGCCAGGTCGGGGACCACGCTTCTTCGTTCATATGCGCTATACGAGCCGCTAAAAATCTTCACGATGATAGGTGTTCTCAGCTTCATCGCCGGTCTGGCCTTAGGAGGTAGGTTCGTCTACTTCCTTGCCCTGGGCGAGGGTCAAGGCCACGTGCAGTCCCTGATCCTGGCTGCGGCTCTCCTGATCGGTGGACTGACCGTTGCGATGGGAGGATTGCTGGCGGACCTTATCGCCGCCAACCGCCGCCTGCTTGAAGAGCTGGTCTGGAGAGAGAAGGCCTCTCGCCACGGACTCCTTGGCTCCATGCATGGAAGTGGAGCGCTGGCGAGCAAGTCGTCACACGGGTTAAGGGAGTCACCCTCGACCGAGGAAATTCCCACCGGGACGCCTTCATGACCGATCGCAAACTCAGAGTCCTCGTGATGACCAGCACCTTCCCACGTTGGACCGGGGATACCCAACCTCCCTTTGTATACAATCTCTGTGCCAAGATGGCACCAAAATTTGAGATAACGGTCCTGGCTCCCCACGGACCTAAATGCCAGTTAAACGAGCAGTGGGGCAACATCAAGATTGTTCGCTTCAGATATTTTTGGCCGGAACGTCTTGAACGGCTGGCCTACGGAGGAATTTTACCCAACCTAAAGAGGAATAAGCTTCTCTGGCTTCTGGTGCCCTTCTTCTTCATAGCTGAGCTAATCGCAGCATTTCGCGTGAGCCGCTCGCGCCGCATCGACGTGCTTCACGCTCACTGGGTAATTCCCCAGGGCATAATCGCTTCACTGGTAGGTTGGACAAGCCATATTCCGGTGCTGATCACCTGCCATGCCGCCGACGTCTACGGTCTTCGAGGTAGCTTTAAAGATAGGGTAAAGCGTTGGACACTAAACCGGTGTAGCTATATCACCACCGTCAGCCAAGGTCTCCTGGAGGCATTAAGGGAGTTGCGCGTTAATGTCCAGATCCCAGCCGCGGTGATATCTATGGGCGTAGACACTGATGCGTTCAACCCGGGGAAGCGCGACGAAGGGTTGCGTCAGCAGCTTTGTGATAGAGGGCCCATCCTGCTCTTCGTGGGGAGACTGGTGGAGAAGAAGGGGGTCCGGCACCTGCTGGAGGCCATGCCAACTGTACTACGAGAGTTTCCCGACGCGGTTTTGGCGATAGTGGGCGATGGACCCCTGAGCGACGATCTGGAATGTCTCGCAGACTCTTTAGGCATAAGGAGTCACCTACGCTTTGTAGGTCCTGTTACGCCAGATGATTTGCCTCCCTACTACGCCTCAGCCGATCTGTTCGTTGGCCCTTCCATAGTTGCCGATGGGGGCGACACCGAAGGACTTCCAGTAGTTTTTTTGGAAGCTATGGCGTCGGGATGCCCAACCATCGGCTCTGCAGTGGGCGGAGTCAAGGAGGTGATCGTTTCGGGACGGACTGGGATGCTGGTGCCAGAAAGGGACCCAGAAGCTTTGGCCACCGAAATATGCAATGTGTTGCGAGACGACCGTTTAAGAAGTCGCCTCAGGGATGAAGCGCTGGCCCTGGTAAAGGAGCGTTTCGAACAGCAGCTCCTGGCGGACAGATATGAAGAGGTGATTTCTGCTGTGGGTGCAGGCGCCCGATGACTCAACATGCGGCTAAGGTCCCTATTTTGCAGCCAGGCGCTTTTGAACACTACGCACGTGCCAAGCTACACGCAGCAGCGGAAGCATTAAGACGTACCCTGTCCACTTCGCCAAAAACGACGCTTAATCCCGAGAATCCGGCCAACATTGTTCTTAGAACTATCCTGTTCCGTGGACCGCTGGTCCTGGGAGCACTCTTCCTGTTGGTCGCCGGCATCTGGTTTGCATTGGACGTTAAAGGATACACTCCGGTCGCCCCTGACGATCTGCGCATACAGGTATATACCAACGAACTTCTAAAGAATCCCGGGGCGTTGATCCCAGGCTCGATAATGTTGGACCGTCAGCTTCCGTTGCTCCAATATTTCACCTATGTATCGGTGGTTGGACTGTTCGGTTGGGACTTTCCGATAGTGCTAATACCGTTAATTTTCTCCGTAGCTCTGACCATTGTTGTTGGGTACGGTGCATACAAAGCAACGGGGGAGCCGTGGGCCGCCGTTATCGCCGCCTTCGCTATCGCATCCCTACCTCTGTTCGCCCTCCAAGCTCGAACTCTTCAGTTCTATCCTGCGGTGCTGTTCTTCGGCTATGGAGGACTTATTGCGGCCTTGATTTACATCAGGAACGGCAGCAAATGGGCGCAGATGGGAGCCATTGCCGGCCTGGTGGGGGCACTTTACTCTTACAACATCGGTATTCTGTTCCTGCCTATACCTCTTCTCTACCTGTTGGTCCATCGCAATCGTGAGATCATGACTCGAATGGTCCAAATCTATTCATTTGTCGTCGTTCTGGCGATACCCTTTTTCATCTGGCACATGGCTATCGGGGGCACAGATGGATTCTTCTCCCAAGAGACTGGTTGGATCGCCCAGGAGGGGCACCTGCTCATCAGAAACCTGGAGTTTTGGGGCTACGGAAGCGCCTCATCCTCGGACTTCATAGGTAAGCTGCCCGGTATGCTGGAGGACGCCGCTGGATTCCTCATCTTCCCTTTATTGGGTCTGGGTATCCTTGGACTCATGAGGCTTCCCGGTTGGCAATGGAAGGCTGTCATTCTCATTGCCCTTGCCATCCCTGTAGGAGCATTGGTATATACCAGCCCGGCAGCGCTGCCCAGGTACGTGTACATCCTGTTGCCTGCGCTGGTCATTTTGGCGGTCTACGGCCTCGCAGGTGTGGTCCAGTTTATGCGTCCCCGAAGATGGGCCCTGGCTCTTGCGCCTCCGGCAGGTATCGTTATCCTGGCGTTCTTGGGGCTCGCTATAGTCGACAATGGAAGGGCTGAAGCCGTTGAGGCTAGTAGTTCCGTTACCTCTGCAGCTCAGCACGAGCTAGCCGAGATGGCTGAACGTATCGATGACGACAAAGCCGTATTCGGTACTCGTGCATGGGCATTCGCACCCTATTTGCACAGCAACTTACTATTGGGACAACGAGCCATCACGGAGGACGACTTCATAGCATTTCTGTCCTGGAGTTCCGAAGGGACCGTAGCTAGGGTGTTCCAAACAAACGACGTTGGCTGGGTCCTGCTTCGCAAGCCCGCTCGGGTGTGGGAGGTAAACTATCACGTGTGGCTTAGGGAAGTAAATGGCAAATTGCCACGCCATCACCTGAGACTTGAAAGAAGCAATCTGGTCAAGCCTGCCTACAACGGTAGGCACTACGTTTTGTACAAAGTTCGCCAAGCTGCTCTCTAAATAATCGAACAGCAGCTCAGGATGGTTGGATGATAACAAAACTTTTCCGGGAGCGTGCAATACGCAACCCGGTGGCCTTCGTCGGCAGGGTGCTTTACAAGCTCACTATCGAGAAGATGAAGTACGGACGTGGGAACGACTACGCCGCCGAAAGTTACTGGACGGACAGGTTCAACAAGTTCGGCACGTCCTTGAAAGGCCCTGGCTACGATGGCTTGTCAGAAAAAGCCAACCTTGAAATGTACGAGGACGCCGGTGAACGTTTCGCTGAGTTTTGTGCTCAACAAGGCATTAATTTCGATAGCAAGCGAGTGCTGGAAATAGGCTGTGGAACGGGCTTCTACACAAACCGCATATCTAAAATGGCGCCGGACATCGACTACACCGGCATAGACATCACCGATGCCCTATTCCCCACCATCCAAAGCCGCCATCCATCGTTCAAGTTCATCAAGACGGACGTGAGCCAGCCTAGACCTGATATAGGACCCTTCGACATAATAGTGATGATCGACGTGATCGAGCACATCGTGACTCTCGAGAAGCTTCAAGCAGCCATGGCTAATATCAAATCGTGGCTGGCCCCAGGAGGCGTATTCGTCGTGGGGCCTCTGGTTCGAGACCAGAGGAATCGTAAAGAGTTTTACTACGTTCATTGGTGGACCATACAACCCCTCGAGCAGGCGTTCGATGGCTATCGTTTCAGTGAGAAAGTGCCTTTCCGGACCCAGCATATCGTTGCCATCTCCGCACCCGATGCCTGATATCCTGGTAACAAATCCGGGTTTGGTAGAATTAAAGTAATTATCCCTTGACATCAAGTAACATTTGTGGAAGTGAAATGACCACCGAAAGACCAACTATAGGAGTCCGAGTAATTGAATCGGGACCAATGCTTATGGCCCCTGACTTTCTTAGCTCTGGTAACAATCTACTGCGCCTTCTTGGGGAAGTTGACATCGCACTCTCTCCCAGCCTGTCCCGAACCACTGATTGGTCAATATCGGAACTGTCTCGGCGCAGCCCGGCTGTTCTTGTAATCGAACCAATTGTCCGTGAAGGACATCTGGACAATAGGGACGCAATCATTGACACCGTAATGAAAGGCATTGCGACCCTCAAAGAACGGGACATTAGGCCCCGTTATTTCTCGGACCAAGCCTTGAACAGCACCAGAGAGCTTGTATCTATCCTCGGTAATCATGTGCACTCGATTGAGGTATTCACACCAAACACCCGTATAGTATGCTCTGAGACTATCGCCGCTAATGTTCGAGAGATATTACACCCTGGGCGTGAAATGGTTGGTTCGGTCGAGGGCTTGCTAGAAGCAATGAACTCCCATCGGGGGTTCACGTTCGCATTATACGAGCCGGTGCTTGCCTCAAGGATTGACTGTCAGCTTGATTCCAGTCTTGATATAGATACTCTTGGGCATTTGAAGCAGCAAGTTTATGGCCTCTATGAACACAGAGTCCGAATTTCTGGCACACTTCGAACGAATCGCAAGGGGGAGGTTCGGTCAGCTGTTATTCGTGAGGTCGAGGCACTTCGGACAGGAGCCCAGTTTACGGACGCAAGGGTTTTCTCTGGCATTTTTGATATCACTGGCGGATTAGATGCTTCCGAGTATGTGAGGAGAATGAGGGATGCCAGATAAGCTCAATAGATGGTACATGGGGTCTGACACCTGGATTTCTCTAATCTCAAACCTCGATACAGCAGAGGCGATAGACCGGCGTTCTAATCTTGAATACTTCCTTCAGGAAGCCATGAATGGAACGGCCCAGCTCTTTGTTTCAACAGCAACCATCGTGGAGGTAGTGCGAACGGAATCTGTCGGGCTTCCCACTGCACAAGTACCCATAGAGGTACGGCAAAAGATTGCCGACCTCTTTGAAGAACCGTATATCACGCCAATACCGCTAGACCCTGCTAGGGCAGTAGAAGCTAGGGAGTTGAGGTGGCAGCATTCTTGGCTCAAGACGATGGATGCCATAGAACTCGCCGGTGCGCTCTATGCCAGGGTGGATATCATGTACACTTATGATGGCTCTGGTGGGAAACGGGGCCTTATTAACCTAGACGGGCTTGTTGGAACTCCACCTTTGCGAATTATGATGCCTAAATACGTAGGAGGGATACAATCAACCTACTTGCAAAGTCCTTCCAACCACGATGCTTGATGCTGTGGGATAATTGCCACAATAAATGATGCCTATGCTGACCTGGCAGATAACTCACAGGGCTTTAGAAAGGTCTTGTGCCCAGTTACCTCAGGTGGAGAGTTGAAGAGACATAAATGCGATTAATAGTGACCACAGTAGCCCGAGACGCACCTCTAGAGCAGCATGGATATGTGTACGTGTTGGACTGGGAAAAGAAGGAGGTGCTTCATCGGTTTCAACCTCCGCTACCACTTCTTAGAGACCCTGGACCCCGAGGTGGCAGCAGGGGTTTCCGGGGCATAACCTTCATCGGAGACCATTGCTACATCGCTAATCACGACTCTATCTTCGGCTACGATTCTTCCTGGAACCTGGTGAATTCAATCACCCATCCCCTGTTTACCGGTCTCCACGAGATAGAGGCCGATGGCGATAGCATCTGGGTTACATCCGCGGGCACCGATGCGGTATTAAGGGTAGACCTCTCGGGAGAGATATTGGAGGAGTACTTCCTTGGTGAGCTATCCGATGAGGACCGTGCCACACTTGACATGCGCGCTCGCTATGTAGACCACGACGCCGATCATCGCTCCAGCCGACCGGAAACGGGCACTCATGTCGCCCATCCCAACGGCCTGATTTTGGTGGATGGCAGACCTTATGTAACCCTCTACAGGCCTGGCGCCTTCATCGCCCTAAAACCCTTCGAGCTAATATGGCGAGACGACTCAGTGTACGGCGTTCACAGTGGCCGGCTGGTCAACGGCAAACGGCAGCTGTACATGGCGGCGAGTTTCCAGTCCCGGTTCCGAGGGGTTGACCTGGAGTCCTGCCAGGAAACCTTCCAGGTCAATATCCTGAAAAACGGCCGGCACAACAGCAGCTGGCAGGGACGCATTCAGCAATTGCTGCATCACCCCATGTTCGGCCGGGTTCCGACGGTGTTTATTCTGAAGCACGCTCCCTCAGTCATGCGCCGATTTCTGCCCACCTCACGCCCAGGCTGGTCTCGGGGAATCGTCCTCGTGGATGACGACCACATTCTTGGAGGGTCGTCTTCAGCGACCATCTCGCTAATAAACATCAAGTCTTGTTCCATTGAAGACCAGCTACAGCTAGGGGGAAGTATCCAGCACTCCGTCTTCTCCATCGCAATAGACAAAAGGTCGAGCTAGATGGTTAGCAAGCATGGTTGAGTTTCAGGCCGACATCCATGAAGTAGTCTCCGGGTCGCAACGCAGCTCGACCCACATCTGGAGACGGAGGATACTGCGTTGGGCTCCGAGGGGACTGGGCATCCTGATTCTTGTGCTCCTTGCCTTTGTGGGAGTGGACATCAAGGCGGGGCTGAAACTGCTGGGACATCTACGGGTTGAGTATCTGGTCCCAGCCATCGCGGTGTTCTGCCTGGCGGTACTGGGACGCATGACCACCTGGGTGGTAGTCGCATCAGCACTGGACGTAGGATACCGCAAGGCCATTAGCCATGCCAGAGTTTTCCTGGTAGGATGGTTCGCTGGTCTTGGCATCCCTCAGGGTGCCGCGCCACTGACCAGACTCGCAGTCATCGGGGCCGACAAGCGGTCCGTGGGCCGCGGTGTAGTCGCGGTAGGGGTCGAGCGGCTTCTGCAGGTGGCCGTAGCTCTAGTGTTAGGACTTCTCAGCTTAGCCTATCTATCCGCGTTCTCGCTGGAGGTGCTCGTCTGGGTGGCGGTGGGAATCGGTGTAGTGGCAGCTGGAGGCTTAGCGACCACGGTAGCGGTTCGGTCTGGCCTAACACGCCCACTGGGCAATCGTATTCGTTCATATAGACGAGTGCGAACCTTCAGAGAGGAAATCAAGATGGCCGCGGTCGAGCTCCGGCACATGTCGATCTGGCGGCTGATGTCCTTTTTAGGGATTGCGCTTGTAGCCGGATTGCTCACCGTGACCGCCCTTTTCCTGGCATCCCGCGCGCTGGACATTCACATCGATTTCGTCGTACTGATGGCAGCCTGGGGCGCCGTCAGCCTAAGCGGACTGCTGCCCATTTCCATAAATGGCCTCGGGCCACGGGAGGGAATTCTTACCGCGGCTATCGCCGGTGCGGGTCTGAGTAGCGAAGGAGGAGTGGCACTGGGGTTACTCTGGTTCTTCCTACAAGCAGGCACCCGCCTCCTTGCGGGGCTCTCCTGGTTTACTGTCCTGCATTCCCTCAGAGAGGACAACAAAAGCGACCTACAAGAGCAGCCAGAAAGCTGGAGCTCCATGTCCAGGACTGGTGCTCGGCACAACTGAGTCAGCCTGTGCCGACCTGTAATGCCAAAACCCTCTAAATCCAACATACCTGCCAACGGCGAATCAACCCCTCTGACCCACCCCGAAAGCTCTTTGACATGCAGTCTCTGATCGCTCTTGTGGCCGGCCCGCTTCTGCTCTTTTTGCCAGGGTACCTCACGCTGCATTACCTGCGCCCCGGCCCCTTTAGTGAGCCAACTTCAACGGAGAACCATGAACCCAATAATGACTCCGCCTCGAAGGGGCCTGATCTTGTAGAGGTCATCGGCCTCTCGACAGCCGCCAGTATTCTACTGTCTTCCATCGTGGCTTTTATCCTGGTCCTGGCCGGCATCTTCTCTCTTTGGCTCGTACTAACAGTCGTTGGCCTCTACACAACCCTGGCCGCCATTTTAATCGCAAGGAAGCGTTCATTCCGCCCCCTGTTACCCCGGCCTATTTACGTTAAGAACGAGCTATGGCCGGTCCTGGGAGCAATTGTCATGGTGGGTGTTGGGTTGGGCCTCTACTCGGGATACTCGGAGAGCATTCTGTTAATTCGAGACCCGGCGACCCACGTAAACACCTCCATACACATTGCGAAGACAGGAAGCAGCCTCATAGAAGACAACCTGTACTACTCTCTTGACGAAGACCTTCAGACTGTTTTGGTCTACGAGAGACCGGTCGACGCCGCCAAAAGCCGGACCGACGGTTTTCAGATAGAGTATCGATTCAGGGGATTCCCCCGGGATACCAGGCTGGACAAGACCACGCCCCAGTTTTTTAACCTGTTCCCAACGTGGCAGGCAATGGGCTACGAAATATCAGGCATCAAGGGCGCACTCCTCACTTTGCCCGTGTTTGGAGCGTTGTCTGTACTGTTTATTTTCCTGGTCGGCCGGCGGCTCTTCGGCTCCGTTGCAGGGTTAGCCGCCGCAGCTCTACTGTCGATAAACCTAGCCCATCTTTGGTTTTCTCGCACGCCGGGCTCGGAGGTGATGTTCCAGGCCGTATTTCTTATGGCCGTGCTCTTTTGGGCGCTCTTCTCAAGCAGCAGGCGAGGGGTATATGGCATATTCGCCGGTGTCGCGTTCGGGGCATTGACTTTGGTCCGCATCGACTCTGTACTAATCCTAGCGGGAATCGCTATCCTATATATCTACCTGGTCGCCACTAAGGGAACACGACGTAGCGACCTGTTCTTCCTCCTCCCTCTCATAGCAATGGCTGCCTTAGGGCTTGCAGACGCACTCTACTCTTCCCGACCCTACGTTTCGTTGCTATATAAGACCTCCGACTGGGCGACGGAACTGCTCATATCCCTGGGAGCTGTCGCTGCGATAGCCGCTCTCATTGGTGTGGTGCCACGTCTAGGAGTAGCTTCATTGCTCAGATGGCTTGAAGCCAACTACTCCACGGTAATTCGTCTAATTTTGGCCATAGGTTTGGTCGGACTGGCGATTTTTGCCTACTTCGGAAGGCCAGAGATTCAGGAGACGGTCTCTATAAACCTGGAAGGAACAAGGCTTCCCAAGTACGCTGAGGAGTCTTTCGTTCGCCTGGGATGGTATATTTCGCCCTTGGGCCTCGTCCTGGCAACTATAGGAGGAGCCATCGCGGTGTTTCGCAGCTCGAACCGTGCCATGACTTTGTTCCTCCTGACGGGCATGGTAGTCACTTTCTACTACCTGATCAATCCCAGAATAACTCCGGACCACTTTTGGGCCGCTCGGCGGTACGTTCCAGTTATCCTACCCATGAGCCTGCTCTTTATCGGCGTCGTTATTCAAGTGATAGGCTGGAGCGGTCAGAGGCCTTGGTCAGCTTCGACCCAGGCTGGAAAACCTCTATTCCAGGGCTTAGGCTCCATTCCGATACTTAGCCCACTGAGGCGCCTAACACGTTGGATACGTTCCATTCGTCTTAACCGCATCCTGAGGACCCTCATAGAGCCGAAGATAGTAGCCGTAGGTCTGCTTGGGACGTTGATCGGTCTGTCCGTGCACCAGATCTGGGAGTTTGTCTCGTACAGAGATCAGAAGGGCGCCATCAGCCAGATAGAGCGGGTCGCCAACAAGTTTCCTGATGACGCGGTAATTGTGTTCAACCGCTCTGATCTAGGCGAGCTGGTCGCGCCGCCTCTGAAGTTGGTACATGGCTTGGAGACCTTTGTCATGGGGCCGGCCGGTGCTTCGGAATCGTATCGGACCCTGTGTGGCCCTGAGCACGAGTACCCTTCCACCGAGGAACCCAGCAGCTGTATACTCTCCAAGCTGGCAAGTTCCATACCTGATAGGCCACTGTTCTGGGTGACGCCAACTCCTCGCAGGCAGCCCAGGTTCGTGCAAGAGGCTTTCCAAAGGCTGGACGGCCGTGGCATAAGAATCAACGTGCCGAGGCTGGAGGCGCCGCTCACACGCCTCCCCAAGAAGTCCGGCGCCTATCCGGTGGTCTTGACCGGAGCGGTATTTCAGCTCAAGAGGTAACTTTGAACCGGCTACTAGTGCCCAGTCAACTTAGATTTGATATGTACCTTTCACCCCCATCCTAGCCTTCCCCCATAGAACCTTCCCCCTCGATGGGGGAAGGCTAGGATGGGGGTGAAACGATGCATCGGTTTTATGGTTGACTGAGTACTAGTAACGAGTAATTGACTCACGACCTGCACCTGTATCCCAGGTCTCACATCAAAATAGTAAATGACCGCTTCAGTTACGATGTAATGGAAACTTTGCTAAAGGCAACACCTTCTCTGGCAATGGCATGGCTTGCCCTTTTCTGGAATCCAGGCCTGGAGGGGTCTCAAAATTGGATCACGGGAACCCTTGGTCTGTCGGGCCAGATAGTCGTCTTAGTATGGCTGGCTGTTAGCTTTATCTGGGCCTTTGCAGGCGCTTTGATCGGCCATATTATCTCCAGCGCCTTCTTGGGATACATCAAGAGCCAGCTGTCCCATAGCAAGGCAACGCGCCAATATGAGGAAGTCGTTGATTAAGGGCCTGATTATCCGAGGACCTCTTTCTAGGTCGGCTTTTCTCCGACCTCTACCAATGCTTGTCATCGTCGCGGCTATAGTGACCGTGGTTTTTATGATAATGAGCCAGCTCGGATACCATTCAAGGTCGGTACAGGTGACAGACACATCTACGGGCGTTGAAAGAAGCTATAAGATCGTGACTGTCTTGCCCAGGGACGCGATACCGGCGATCACCAACCCCCAGTTCGTGACCCAATCGGAAGCGGTCCAGTGGATGAAAGCTGACGAGCAGGTCATCGGCTTATCTATCGGCAACGAGACGAAGGCTTATCCCATTAACATGCTGAGTCGCCACGAGATAGTGAACGACGTGGTAGGCGGCAAGCCCTTGGCTATCACCTGGTGACCTCTCTGCTATTCGGGCATAGTCTATGCCCGGGACCTTGACGGACAGGAGCTGACCTTCGGAGTTTCCGGGAAGCTGATCATGAACGGCTTGGTGATGTACGATCGGGAGACGGGCTCTCTTTGGAGCCAGGTGATCGGACAAGGGGTAGATGGCCAGTTTAGGGGGAAAGCCCTTACCGTGGTCCCTGCGTTACAAACGACCTGGCAACGCTGGCTCTCCATGCATCCCGAAACGGTGGTCCTGAACAAGAGGGGACGCTATCGTTCCGATTCTTATAGGAACTACTATACCGATTCTTCATTGGGGATTCTCGGCCGGAGCCAGGATGATGACCGCTTGCATCCGAAGGAATTTATCGTTGGAGTCACCATCGGTGGGCAGTCGAAAGCGTACCCTTTCAGCCTGCTCAGCCAGACGCCTGTGGTCAATGACTTAGTTAACGGACAACCTTTGGTGGTAACCTTCGACGAAGGCTCCGCTACAGGGGTGGTGTTCAATTCCACAGTACAGGAACGGCGACTTACGTTCCGAAGAGATCCTGTATCCGGAGAGTTCCTGATGCGAGATACGGAGACCGAGTCGCTATGGGACCCGCTGACCGGGGTAGCACTAACGGGGCCGCTGGCAGGAACAGCGCTTGGGCAGATCGCGGCCCACTACGAGTTCTGGTTTTCATGGAAAGACTATCGACCGGAAACCGAGCTGTATCAGGACCCACTCTCTTAGTAAAAGCCTTCCAGAGGATCGTAGTCCCAACCACCCTCACTGATGGGTCAGTGCCAGCTCATCGACGGCGTCCGCCACGTCTCCAAGGGAAGGCACCGTAACGTCTGGATTCGCCTCCACTTCCTGACGCCGGTCGTCGTGAGTCTCTATCCAGATGGTCTTCATCCCAACCCCTTGCGCCCCTATCACGTCGTTCATGAGGTGGTCACCCACGTGAATCACATCTTCTGGCGCCACGTCCAGGCTACGAGTAGTTTTCAGAAAGATCTCTGTCGACGGTTTGGCCAGCAGCACCTCATCGGAGAAGGTGAGAACGTCAAAGTAGCTCAGGATTCCGATCTGTTCCATGTAGGCACGGAAGGTGTAGCCTGGGGTCATTCCAGTGTTGGAGATCAGGCCCACACGATAACCCTTTTCCTTGACTCTGCGGAGAGTGCTTACTGCCTCGGGATGAGGAGCAGGTGGGTAGGGGAACAGGGAATCCGCATAAACGGTCGCGATCCGCTCCACGACTTCCTGTGGTAGCCGGTCTAGCAGCCCCTGGTCTATGTGGCGAATAAAGATGTTGATCTGCTCCATGAAGGACACATCCCGCCCCTGGTCCCGAATGTCATGGCAGGTGCGATAGCACTGGCGATAGGCTTCGAATACGTGCTCTTCGCTAAACTCTTCGCCCTCACCCCGCAGCGCTTCTACGGCGCCGTCCAATCGGACCTTCATCCGAGACCTGCCCAACTCTTGGGTGTCCAATATGAGAGTCTGCCACAGATCAAAGGTGACAGCAGTTAGGGACATTATTACCAACTTTCATGAGGACACTGACAACAGAGGTCATTGTACACTATAGGAAGCTGTCCATGGAGGCTAGCGGTCGGAGGTACAGATGATCACACTCTTCGGTTCGATTGCCGTGGGAATCATGTTGGTTTCATACTGGCTGGAACCCAGGTCCAGATGGTTTATCCTGGCCTTCGCCGTCGGCTGCGTGGCCACATCGATCTATAGCGTGCTTGAAGAAGTCTACCCTATCACGGCTATTGAAGCCCTGTGGGCATTGGTGGCAATTCAGCGTTTCCTACAGAGATACCGAAAGGAAGCCGTCGCCAAGCAAGGCACCTCCGATATTCAACGACAGGCATAAATCCTTAGTTGATGCTTTGCTACAAAAATGCCCTCACCCCCGTCCCCTCTCCCAATGGGAGAGTGGTGGCCCTGAGCTTGTCGAAGGGTCGGGGTGAGGGCGGGTGCCCTCACTTTCATCCTTGGTGATGCAGATGGCAACAGGCATAGGAGATTCTCACGAAAATGTCTTTGCGAGCCCTTCACTGAGTTCAGGATAAACTCCGCGAAGCAATCTCAGGATGAGAGATTGCTTCGTCGCAGTCGCTTCTCGCAATGACCTTTTCATCCGCTTTGGCGCTCTTGCAAAAGCATGAACGATTCATCCCAAAATCACTGTATGTTATACTCACAAGCAAACTTGTCGAGGTATCCACATTGCGTACCTTTAGGCTGGCCCTGGCTCAGATCAACACAACCGTGGGAGACTTGAAGGGTAACTCGCGAAAGATTATCGATCTTATAGCTGAAGCCCGTGGCCTGGGCGCTGACCTAGTGGCCTTTCCGGAGATGGCCATCCCTGGATATCCCGCTGAAGACCTGCTATTCAAGTCATCCTTCATCCAGGACAACATCGAAGCCATGCGCAAGGTCGTAGGTGCGTCAAAAGACATAGCCGTCGTCGTTGGGTACGTTGATGCGGACTCTCATACCTACAACGCTGCGGCTGTAGCCTGGCAACAGGAGCTTCGTGGTATATATCACAAGATCTACCTACCGACCTATGGCGTCTTCGATGAGGACCGCTATTTCAAGCGTGGCGATGTCTGTCCGGTCTATATCATCAATGGCGTACGCGTGGGCATCAACATATGTGAGGACATATGGTATCCCGTGGGCCCTATCTCAGTCCAGAACGATTCGGGTGCCGAAGTGATTGTCAACATCAGCGCATCCCCATACCACGCCGGAAAACGTTCCGATCGAGAGGACATGGTGGCCACCCGGGCCGCGGACAATGAGCTTTATGTGGCCTATCTTAATGCGGTTGGCGGACAGGATGAGCTGGTGTTCGACGGAGGTAGCCTTGTCTACGACCAGAAAGGCGAGCTGGTGCTCCGGGGCAAAGAGTTCGAGGAGGACTTCATCGTGGTCGACCTGGACGTGGAGGCCGCATTCGGGTCCCGCCTTCGCGACCCCAGGCACCGCAGAGAGAATCCAGCCATACTCAGAGAGATCGGCAGTCCCCAGGTAATCCCTATCTCTCAGTCCGTTCCCACGGAAAAGCCACCGTTGCCAGCCAGAGACGACACCAAATTGCTCGATGGCGAGGACGAGGTCTACACTGCGCTGGTCCTGGGCACGGAAGACTACGTCAGAAAGAACGGGTTTTCAAACGTGGTAATAGGGCTATCTGGAGGTATTGATTCCTGTATTACGGCCTGCATAGCCGTGGATGCTCTCGGCAAAGAGCATGTATTGGGCGTTTCCATGCCTTCTCGCTACTCAAGTGAAGGTAGCATCGTTGACTCCAAGATTTTGGCCGAAAACCTGGGAATAGAGCTGTTGATTGTGCCCATCGAGCCCGCCCACTCAGCTTTCCTGGATATGCTCGAGCCCCAGTTCAGGGGCACCGAGGCCAATATCGCCGAGGAAAATATCCAGGCTCGCATCAGGGGCAACATACTCATGGCCCTATCCAACAAGTTCGGCTCCCTTGTGCTAACCACCGGTAACAAGAGTGAGATGGCCATGGGTTACGGCACCCTCTATGGGGACATGGTCGGTGGCTTTGCCGTGATCAAGGATGTCCCCAAGACCTTGGTGTACAGGGTCGCCCGTTGGCGCAATGAACATGGGTCTCCCGGAAACGTAATACCTCAATCGGTTTTCGATAAACCACCAAGCGCAGAGCTCAAGCCGAACCAGGTAGACCAGGACACCTTACCACCCTACGAGATACTGGACCCGGTCGTGAAGGCCTATGTGGAGGACGACCGCAGCTATCAGGAGATAGTGGCCATGGGATTCGAGCCTCAAGTGGTCCAGCAGGTAATCACCGCCGTGGACAGGAACGAGTACAAACGCAGACAGTCCCCTCCCGGGGTCAAGATAACCCCCCGAGCCTTCGGCAAGGACCGCCGGCTACCCATCGTTAATAAGTACAGGCAGTTCTAGCCCTCCACCTCAAGGATCATTTCCACCTCGATACAGACGTTGTTGGGCAGGCCGCCCATCCCGACAGCGGACCTGGCATGGCGGCCCCGGTCTCGGTAGAGGTTGACCAGCAGGTCCGAAGCGCCGTTCGCCACCTTGGGCTGATCACCAAAGGTTGGCGCGCAGTTGACCATACAGAGCAGCTTGATCACTTGCTTGACCTTGTCCAGGTCACCCAGCGCCACCTTGACGCTGGACAGGCAGTTAAGCATGCAGCGCTGAGCCGATTGATACCCCTGCTCAATGGTCACTTCCTGCCCCAGCTTGCCGGGGTTTAGCAAGGAGCCATCGGGCATACGGGGCACGTGGCCGGCCACGAAAAGCAGGTTACCCGTACGTACGGTTTCTACATAGTTTCCGCCGGGAACAGGGGGAGGTGGAATCTCCAGGCCCATTTCTGCCAGCTTCTTCTCTATCTCCACTTAACACTCTCCTTGAGAATTCGACCCCGCGCAACGTTGACCGTCCACGGCAGGGCCATGGTTATTTTATCCGAATGTGACCGCAATACAAGGGGCACTGCACCATCTCAATCAACTGACGTTCTCTGCTTGTGACTCTACGGAGGGTGTGTTAATATGCCGTCAATAGCGGACCGTAGGGAGGGAGTATGGTTACTGAGAAGGAAAAGTCTTTAGATATAGCCATAGCGCAGATCGAAAAGCACTATGGCAAGGGCTCAATAATGCGACTGGGTGAGATAGGCGCCAAGCTGGCCACGGAGGCGGTGCCCAGCGGCTCCCTCTCTCTCGACATAGCCCTGGGAATAGGGGGCATTCCCAAGGGACGGGTTGTGGAGATATATGGCACAGAGGCAGCCGGCAAGTCCACTTTGGCGCTCCATATCATGGCCGAAACCCAGAAAATGGGTGGCACCGCGGCATATATTGACGTAGAGCATGCCCTGGACCCTAGCTACTCGGCGAACTGTGGCGTGAACCTGGAAGACCTCCTGATATCCCAGCCCGACAGCGCAGAGCAGGCCCTGGAGATCACCGAGTATCTCGTACGTAGCGGCGCCGTGGATACTATCGTGATAGACAGCGTTGCGGCCTTAGTACCCAAATCAGAGCTGGAAGGGGACATGGGCGACGCGCACGTGGGATTGCAGGCGAGGCTTATGTCCCAAGCTCTACGAAAGCTCACCGCGGCCATCCATCACTCTGGAACTGCTGTGGTGTTCATCAATCAGCTACGGGAAAAGGTTGGAGTGATGTACGGCAGCCCGGAGGTCACCCCGGGAGGACGCGCCCTCAAGTTCTACAGCTCGATACGCATAGACCTACGTAGGATAGACTCGATAAAACATGGGTCGGAGGTCGTAGGCAACCGGGTCAGGGCAAAGATTGTGAAAAACAAAGTCGCGCCGCCTTTCCGCATCGCTGAGTTCGACATCATGTTCAACAAGGGCATTAGCAAGACGGGTGACATTCTGGACCTGGGTGTCAACGGGGAAATCGTCAAAAAATCCGGAGCATTTTACTCCTACGGCGAGATCCGACTTGGCCAGGGCAGAGAGAACGCCAAAGAGTACCTCGCCCAGAACCCTGAACTGGCGCAGGAGATCGAAGACCAGGTACGGCAAGACGCAGCCCTAATAACCGGTCCTTCCACCAACCACACCAACACAACAGAAAATGGCGTGAGCGAGCTCGAGGAGCTTTAGTCGACGCCAACTCTCTAATGGACCGCGTATTCGATGCCGCTTTGAGACTTCTCTCCTTCAGGCCCAGGAGTGAAGCAGAAGTTCGACGCAGGCTTATCAGACGCTTTTCCTCCACACTCGTGGACGAAGCCATAGCTTCGCTGAAAAACCGTGGCCTGCTGGACGATGCAGCGTTTGCCAGATTCTGGCGAGAGAATCGAGAACGCCACCGACCCCGAGGCTATTCCGCCATGAAGTGGGAATTGGTGCGCATGGGTGTGACCGGAGAGATAGCAGAGGACGCTCTCCTGGACGTTGACGAAGAAGCGAACGCGTACCGGGCGGCTCAGGGAACCCTGCGCAGGCTTGAGCACACAGACTACGACGTTTTCAGGAGAAAGCTGACCGCTTATCTACAACGTCGGGGATTCAGGTTCAGAGTGGTCCAGAGGACGGTCCAGCAAATGTGGCAGGAGCTATCGCACTCGGCTGACGGCGATGTAGAAGGCGAAGCCCAAACTGATCAGTCCAAAGATATTACCTAGTATAAAGACCCAGGCCAGCAGGCCGCTGAACAGGGCGAATATGAGCATGCTGGCGCCTGCTATGACAGCGAGCCCGGTACCACGCTTACGATTGGCGGCCATGCTAATCGCTTCCGACACCAGATAACCCACCCCAATGGCTAATAGCCACGCTAGGAAGAACCCGGTGGCCGACAGCAGAAACCCCCATATAAGGCCCGCCAACAGTGCCACCCCGACACCAGCCGCTCCCGCCCGTACGTAATAGGTGGGTGTGACGTCGAAGGTGGGTAGCTTGGTTACCCTGGCACAGGTGCTGCATCGAGCACCTACAGGGGTCTGGATCATGCAGCGGGGACAGATGTACTTGCCGCATTTGCCGCATGCCAGCCCGGTCTCGACATCGGGGTGCGTGGCACAACGATGAAAGATTAGCTCCTCGGCACTTTGTTGTTCAGCTTGTTCCTGTGGTTGCGACTGTTCCATGATGCTAACTTATGCGCTCACCCTTCTCTCTGGGTCCTCTTCCCAACCACTCGTCACGATGGGCAACATCTCTATCGTGAAGAAGCCGGTTGAAATATACCTGACGCCTTGGCAGGCCCTCGGGAAAGGGAGTCCAATTAGACATCAGGCGTTTCAAAGACACTAATGTTAGGATCCCCACACCGAGCCAGGTGATAGCCAGGGGTTCTCTTAATAGGATACTCCAAATCGGTAAAAGGAGCAGCGAGATGTATACCCATACCCCGGAGCTCCGGAAAACGGCCCATCCCAAGAGGGCGACGACCGCGAAAAGCGCTAACTCCCGAGGAGCCAGGGCGACCAGAATACCGATGGCTACTGCTATTCCCCTGCCCCCGCTGAATTTCAGGAACACCGACCAGTTGTTCCCGGCGATGGCAGCTAGTGGCACACCCATCAGTAAAAAGGAAGACCTGTCCAGGTCCAGGAGGTACAGGCCTATCCATATCGGGGAACCGCCCTTTGCGAAAAGCTCGAAAAGTCCAAGGGGTACTATCCATAGCCTGCCCACATTGTAAAAAAGGTTGGAGCCACCAACGTTGCCGCTGCCATATTGGCGGATGTCTATGCCCTTCACCAGCCGGCCTATGACGTAGGCGGTGGGTACAGAGCCAATTAGATAAGCGTAGATGTAAAGGCCAGCCAGCTCCATCGCTCGTCCCTCAATGTGAGAACGTGGCTAGTCTTGGGTTGAAGCCTTCTGAGTCGCCAGTCTCTCCAACTCTTCCACTACTTCCATAGGTGGTCCCATAGTTCCCGGCAAGTGTTCGTCGGAGTTTCCCAGGGCATGGTAATCGCTGCCGCCACACGGCAAGAGCCCATGCTTCGAAGCAATGTCCACAAGGTCCTGAATTCTCTCTTCCGAATATTGAGCGTAAAACGCTTCCATACCCGCCAAGCCCACTTCTTTTAGCTCTTCAAGGACGTTTTCCAGGTCATCAATATGAGCAGGATGGGCGACCACGGCCGCACCTCCCCATTTCCTGATAAGCTCAATAGCCTCAATGGGCGTCATCTTCTCACGCTCAACATATGCAGGTCCGTTTCTACCTATATACGTGTCAAAGGCATCCTTGGGCTCTTTGATGTACCCACGCTCTACCATAGCCAGTGCCACGTGAGGTCTACCAACCGCTCCATCTCCAGCTATAGCCTGAACTCGGTCCCACTCAATCTCCACACCCATCTGGTTAAGCTTTTCCACCATGCCCTTGGCCCGGTCCAGTCTGCCGTCTCGAAACTTACTTAGAACCTGTTGGAGCCCCTTATCACTATATTGGATGAAATAAGCGAGAACATGGATCTCATTGCCTGGAACGTCCGTGCTTAGCTCAATGCCAGGAATTAACCTGAGATCGGGAAAGGCCTCCGCGGCCTTGTACGCTTCAGCCAATCCCTCTGTAGAGTCGTGATCGGTCACAGCGACGGTTTTGAGACCCTTGCTGGCAACCAGGTTGATTAGCTCGGTGGGGCTGAGGCGCCCATCCGATGCGGTGGTGTGAAGGTGAAGGTCAACAACCGCCATATTTAGTTCACCATCCTGTCAATCCGTTGAATGCTCGTAGCCACACCCGCATCCTCATCGATGTCCACAAGGACCGAGTTCAGCTTCGCCAGTCCTTTAGCCACCGTGAGCCGTCTGGGCATCTGGGTGAGAAATCCGTCCAGGACCGAACTAACGTCGCTCCCAATTACGGAGTCATATGGCCCCGTCATTCCTAGGTCCGTCACGAACGCCGTCCCCTTGGGGAGCAATCTAGCGTCTGCGGTAGGCACATGGGTGTGTGTCCCTACGACAGCACTGACCCGTCCATCCAGATACCAACCCATGGCTTGCTTTTCGGAGGTGGCTTCGGCATGAAAGTCCACCACTATGGCTTTCGGGGGATTTATTCCATTAATCTCGTCCAGCATTTTGTCCACAGTTCTAAATGGACAGTCCAAAGTGTTCATGAAAACGCGGCCCATGATGTTGAGCACCGCCGTCTGTCCTAGTCTAATATACCCCCTGCCGGGGGTACCGGGAGGGTAATTGGCCGGCCTTAGAAGGGGCCATTCTTCGCTAATAAACGGGATGATCTCCTTCTGCTTCCAGATGTGGTTGCCAGAGGTAATGACATCCACATCGCCTTCCATAAGCTCCTGCACATTGTCCGGCGTTATGCCGAACCCTCCCGCTGAGTTCTCACCATTGGCCACCACCAGATCTATCTGGTACTCGTTTCGCAGGTCCGGAACTAAAGCACGTATCGCATGTCTCCCCGGTTGTCCAATGACGTCACCGATCATCAGAATACGCAAATGTGGACACTCCTCCCTGTGACTGAAGAGCGTGAAGTCCGTACCAGCGCTCTCCATTTAAACATAAATTCTTTGTCCCTCGTCTGGGAGCTTCCATGAACTACACCCTACTGGATAGTCGCCAAAGCTGGTCTTCGATCTTCATCGAAGTCTTGGTAACTATTTCAGCCACTTATGATCAAGCCGGGTAGGTCTCAGATTCGTCCATGTTGCCTACATGCACCTGCCCCTCGCTCAGACTACCTGGCCGAGGGGCAGGCGTTTTTTCCATCCTACTGCTGGTTGTCGAACGCTATCTAGCGTATTCTATAGAGCGAGTCTCACGTATGACGGTCACTTTTATCTGACCTGGGAACACCAGGTCTTCCTCGATCTTCTTCGCGATGTCACGAGACAGCGTTGTAACCGCTAGATCGTCTAGATCATCGGGCTTGACCATGATGCGAACTTCGCGACCTGCCTGAATTGCGAAAGCCTTATCGATGCCAGAGAAACTGTTAGCTACACCTTCCAAGGCTTCCAGTCGTTTCACATAGTGTTCCGCGGTCTCTTTTCGCGCGCCAGGTCTGGCGGCGCTGATGGCGTCGGCCGTGGCTACCAAGAAGGCCTCGACTGAGCCCCGCTCCTCATCGTGGTGCTCCATGATGGCCCTATGCACCTCAGGGTGTATCCCGTACCTTTTGGCGATGTCCGCGCCTATATCAGCATGGGGGCCATCTACCTCATGGGTAAGGGCTTTGCCTATATCGTGGAGCAGTCCTCCTTGCTTCGACACCTCAATGTTAGCTCCAATCTCAGCGGCCATCATGCCTGACAGCAGCGAGACCTCAATGGCATGTCTTAGTACGTTTTCGCCGTAGCTATAGCGGTACTTGAGACGACCCAGGAGCTTAACAATCTCAGGGTTCAGGCCTGTAACGCCTGATTCAAAGGTCGCCCTCTCCCCTTCCTTCTGGATGATCTCATCCATCTCCTTCTTGGCCCGTTCCACCATGTCTTCAATGCGAGCGGGCTGTATCCTGCCGTCCTGGACCAGATTTTGGAGAGCCAGCCTGGCCGTCTCTCGGCGCACAGGATCAAAACATGAAATAGTCACCACCTCGGGGGTATCGTCTATGATTATGTCTACCCCTGTAAGGGCCTCCATCACCTTGATGTTCCGACCCTCACGCCCTATCAGGCGTCCCTTCATCTCGTCGTTGGGTAGACTGACCACAGAGGTGGTACGTTCGGAAACTACGTCAGTAGCTAGCCTTTGTATGGCAAGTGTAACGACCTTGCGGGCTTTTTGGTCTGCTTCTTCTTTTATTTCTCGCTCGATCTCGTAGTAACGGCGGGCCAACTCATGTCTCATCTCGTCTTCCGACTTCTTGAAGAGAATGTCCTTGGCCTCGGTCAAACTGAGCCGAGCTACCTCTTCTAGCTGCTTGAGTTGCTGATCTTTAAGACCGCGTATCTCGTCCCTGGTCTTGTCCAACTCCTCGTCTTTAAAAACAAGGTTCTTCTCCTGCTTCTCCAGGGACTCAGTCTTGCGCTCTAGGTTCTCCTCCCGTTGACTGTTTCTCCTTTCCTGTCTTTGAAGCTCCTTACGCCTCTCCTTGACCTCGCTGTCTACGGTAGAACGAATTCCCAGCGCTTCTTCTCTGGCTTCCAGGAGCGTTTTTCGCTTTTGCTCCTCAGCCTCAGCTATCGTCCTTTGGGCTTCCTCTCTAGCAGCTTTTAAGCGTCCCGCGCCCGCCAGGCCGGCAAGGAAACTAAGCAATCCCAATGGTCTTTCCTTTCCGCCTAGGCATAATTTTTTAGGAAGCGACCAGCTTCCTAACAATCTCATAATACCTTTGAAGCAGTTGAGTGTCAAGGTGAACGGGTGTCCGTGGAGACAGGGTATGACCGCCATTTCTACCCCTTCGCATCAGTACAGAGGGCACCAAAAGGGGCCATGACGTATCTATTTACCTATTTTTTAGCCGTTAGCATAAGAAACTCAGATAGGCAAATTCCCTACGTGTTGGCGGTGGGCATTATCCAAGGGATTGTGATAGTATAAATCTATGTTCAGGGTAACCAAAGAACGGATATGATACACCCGGACACGCAATCGACTTCCCCACGATTCTCTGTCCGGGAGCTTCGCCTTCTAGAGGAGGAGCGCATAGAGGAACAGTTCGTACCGGAGGTTGGCCTGGTATCAGACACTCCGGAGAAGGGCCCGCTGTTGGTCCTGACCAACCATAGGCTCATATCCTTAGTCCAAAGCGACGGTTACAACGAGACCCTTTTCGCTGACCTAAACGAGGTGCAGGGAGTCTCTGTCAAGGCCAACTCCAAGGGGTTCAGAGACCTTTTCCAGGGTCTCACACTGATGTTTATAGGGGTCCTCAGCTACTTTATTCTGGGCTACATCCTGGACGGAGTAACCATCGCCCTTGCCTTGGGAGCCGCGATCATATTTGTGGGAATCCTGTTCATTGCCAAGTACCTGTTCTGGGAAGCGGAAGGCAGCGTTACCTTCCAGCTTAGCAACTGGAGCATGAGCTTGCCATATAGAAGCACCGATGCGAGCGAGGACATTTACAAGCTTGTGGACAGGATATTCCAGCTCAAACTAGGACTCCCGGTGGTCCAGCCCTCTCCAACGACAGCACCCGAAACCGTTCAAGCTGAGAGTATCGCGCCTTCGGAAGAAGAGCCGTCTGACCCCGACCCATTTTCCCCTCCCCACGTTAATCCCTTGCCGCCTTTCTCACCCACCCCAAGTAACTCTCTCTACGAAGCCAATCCACAATGGCGGGAGCAAACTGACTGAGGGTCGTAGGCAAGGCTCACTTCACGTCTCTTATGGTCATTCAAATGAAGGGGAACTGACCGCTTCACCGCTATTCCAGCGACAGGCTAGGATCAACGTCCAGGTCTTGAGCGTCCTCCTGACCCCTTTCTAACCTGAAATAGGCGCACGCTGCGATCATGGCTCCATTGTCCGTGCACAAGACTGGCGGAGGTATTAAGGTCGGCAGTGGGGACTGCTGTACCATCCTTTCGCGAAGCAAGGCATTGGCCGTTACTCCTCCACCAAGAATAATACCCTTTGCCTTGGATTTTTGCGCAGCGTCCAAGGTCTTTGACACAATAACGTCTACCACCGATTCCTGGAAGCCGGCAGCCATCTCTCCAACTAGCCGGTCTGCCTCAGCACCCTCGAGCTCCCCTGGAGACGGATAAAGCCCCCGTTCCTGGGCTCTGTGCAGTAATGCCGTCTTTACGCCGCTGAAGCTGAAGTCCTGGGTATCCTTTAGCCAGGCGCGGGGGAATCGCTCTTGACTTTGGACTCCCGTAGCCACCCGCTGAATCTCCGGGCCTCCTGGAAAGCCCAACCCCAGTATGCGTGCTGCTTTATCGAAAGCTTCGCCGGCCGCATCGTCGCGGGTCCGGCCCAGTAGTCGGTAAATGCCGTGTCCCTCCATTAGAACCAGGTCTGTGTGGCCCCCCGAAGCTATAAGGCAGATGTACGGGAATCCGGGCTCCGTTTCGGGTTTAGCCCTGTTTCCAGCCTTGTCGGAGATGAGCCATGCGGAGTATATGTGCCCTTCCAGGTGGTTAATGCCCAACAATGGGATGTCTAACGTAAAGGCAAGGGCTTTAGCGAAGTTGGCGCCCACCAGCAAAGCCCCGGCCAAGCCGGGGCCATAGGTCACCGCGACGGCGTCCAGCTCGCTCAATTCCACGCCAGCCTCTTTCATAGCTTGGTTGACCGTGGGCATGATCTGGATTACGTGCTGACGCGAAGCCACTTCGGGAACGACGCCGCCATACCGGGAGTGAATTTCTATCTGAGAGGCTATAACATTGGATAGAAAACGCCGGCCATCTTCCACGACGGCAGCCGCCGTTTCGTCACAAGAGGTCTCTATACCCAGGACTTTTACTGCCATAACCAGCATCATAGAAGCAAGGTACCCCTTTCGTCAACGATGGTCTCTCGACAACCAGGGTTTTTAATTGTCATTGCGAAGGGCAAAGCCCTGAAGCAATCTCCCCATGCCCTAAGAGATTGCTTCGCTGTGCTCGCAATGACAGTACGGGAGAACTAAAAGACCCCGCTCGGATGATATTTCATGCCATTTGCTATATAACCTAAATATGGCTTAACATTTTCTTAAAGGTGCTGGTCTATAATAGTCGTACCTCAATTGGAGCGAATCTAATGACTTCTTCCAGGCGGAGTATCCTTCTGATAGAAGACGATCGCAAGACGGCGGATATCGTAAGACTATACCTGGAAAAAGATGGCCACGAAGTGCTTAACGCTTATGATGGTAACCACGGGCTGGATATGGCTCGAGAGAACAACCCGGATCTGATAGTTCTGGACCTCCTTTTGCCTGGCATGGGCGGGCTGGACGTTTGCCGAACACTTAGAAGCGAGTCCGATGTGCCGATCGTTATGCTCACAGCGTTGGTGACCGAGCCGGACAAGCTGGCGGGATTGGACTTGGGGGCCGACGACTACGTTACCAAGCCATTTAGCCCCAGAGAGCTGGCGGCGAGAGTAAGGGCAGTGCTCCGACGAACCACAGAAGATTCTCTGTTTCTTGGACCCAAGGAGGTAGAGCAGGGCGATCTGAGGATTGACTTCCATCGCCATAGTGTTCAGGTGAAAGGCCAGGACGTGTCCCTTACTCCTACCGAGTTTCGCATTTTGGCCGTCCTGGCACGGGAACCGAGTCGAGTGTTCAGTCGAAGCCAGCTAATGGACCGGGCCTTCGGATACGACTTTGATGGCCTAGAGCGTACGGTTGATGTTCACATTTTGAACGTACGACGGAAGATCGAGGCAGACCCCAACCAGCCACAATATATCAAGACCGTTTATGGCATGGGCTACAAGTTCGAGGGATAGCTTTGTTTTACAGCCTTAGATGGCGATTGCTACTCAGCTTCGTGCTCGTTATCGCCGTTGCCGTCGGCACCGCCGCCTTTTTTGCCAGCCAAGCAGCTACCGCAGAGATAGAGCGCTTCCAAGACGAAACCGAGTCGAAACGCTCCCAGCGGCTTAAGGGTATGCTGGCCAGGCAATATGCCCAGTCCCGCGGATGGTCGGGGGTGCAAGAAATTCTGGAACAGGTCAAGGAGCTGTACCCCGAGAGGGTGCTGGTAGTCGACAGGGGTGGTCTGGTGGTGGCGGATTCAGAGCGGTTACTGCTGGGAAGGTTCTTGAGCGGCCCCGTCCAGAGTGACCGAAAGCTATCAGTGGTGGGACCTGCCGGGGACGCGGGAACTATGCTGGTAAACCCCAACCCACTGCCGGGAGAGCCGGCAGCACCGCCGCAAGAGAGCAACACTCCCTCCATAAATCGCTTTCTCATCTGGAGTGGACTGCTGGCGGTGGGGGTAGCAGTCGCCTTCACATTTTTCTTCTCTAGACGGATCCTAGCTCCAGTCGAGTCCCTCTCCAAGGCGGCCAGGGCTCTGGCCAAGGGAGACTTCTCACGCAGAGTGACCGTAAATTCAAGGGACGAGGTAGGAGAGTTGGCCCGTACTTTTAACACGATGGGAGAGGAGCTGGCCAGGACGGACGAGATACGCCGCAACGTGGTGGCCGACATAGCCCACGAGCTTCGTACTCCCTTATCCAACATTCGAGGCTATGTGGAGGCCATACGAGACGGCCTGGCCAAGCCCGATACAGCTACTCTGGACTCCGTTCATGAGGAGGTCCTTCTGCTGACCCGAATTATCGAGGACCTTCAGGACTTGGCGTTGGCGGAATCGGGACACATGACTCTTTACATCCAGCCTTGCGATATGGCAAAGCTTGCTAGAAAGGCCATAGCGGCAGTTCAACCCCAGGCCGAATCCAAAGGGATCAAGATTGGTACGGGTAGCTTGATCGATGCGCCGGTTCAAGCCGACCCGGAACGAATAGGTCAGGTGCTCCGAATTCTACTGATCAATGCCTCCAACTACACTCCACCGGAAGGCGTGATTCGTGTGGGCGTGGCTAAAAGTGAAAACGAGGTCGAGGTAAGCGTTGAAGACACCGGCCCGGGTATCGCGGAGGCGGACCTCCCTCTCGTCTTCGAGCGCTTCTACAGAGTAGACAAGTCCCGAGCAAGGGCGACTGGTGGCGTTGGGCTTGGACTCACCATAGCAAAACGGCTAGTGGAAGCCCACGGAGGTAGAATAGGAGTCCAAAGCCGCGTAGGTATAGGCAGCACCTTCACCTTTACCCTCCCGGCCAGGGTCACCACGGATACACGGGAGGCCTCCAGAATCATCTCTTGACAAACGGGGTCGACGACAGCACCCTCATGGTCCGAACATTCTTTAGATCTAACTTTGTTCATAATTCTTATTGAGGTAGCTTGTAGGTAATACTGGCGGACAGTCCAGAGGGGAATCCAGCACTGATTGTGACTGTCTAAGCATGAACCTCAGTTGCAAACTTACTGGCCTTCTGTATCCATTCTCGAATTTTCTCTAGGATGCCTTGTCAAAGAACAGGTCAACGAATTCAGCAAAAAGGGTTACACAGTAGGGTGTTGACGCCTCATGTAAAATGGGGTTACTAGCTTGCCCGTTCCCTTTGCATTATGATACGAATATTAATATAACGTCCGATGGACGAACTGGCATTTGAAGTACTTGATAGAAATGGTATTCCTGTCCAGCTAAAAGCCGACCGATGGGAGCGCCACATTAAGGTTAAACACCCTGAGGTCGCACCCTTCATCGAAGAGGCCAAGGTCGTTATATGTTCACCGAACATTACCACTGAAGACTCAAAGGGAGTATGTCATCTGGCAGCGCTGGGGGTTGTTACAGGCAATAAGTGGCGAAATCTATATCTGGAAATAATAGTAAGATATAGTGGTGTGAGGGGAGAAGTCCTGACAATCCATTTCAATGGGGCACCACCCAAAGGAGAATTGAAGTGGATACAAAAATAGTGGTGGAAAAAATAAGAAGAGCTAACCAAGATTTGGAATCTAGAATGAGCGATACTGTCCTAGATTTCCAATACGATTACGATGCTGATATTCTATATCTTAACTTCGGAGAACCACAAGAAGCCTTTTCCTTCGAAATTGCCGATGTAGAGGGTGTGTACCTGCGTGTCGGTATTGATGACGACAAGGTATACGGCGTCGATATTCTACACTTCCGACAAACCTTCTTAATGCATCACCCAGAATGGCAGGAGTCGTTTCAGCTATTTTTTGACGAGTTTGGTGATTGTGATTTCCGAGTGAATGTGGAAATTCGTCCATCGGGCGATGGGCCACCTAAAATCGGTAAGGTCGGAGTATACGTACCGAAAACAGTGCGGGAACTTGTACCAGCTTAGTATACAAGTTGGGAAATCAAAAACGAGGTTCGGCGGTAGTACCGAACCTCGTTTTTGATTTAAAGGGAATTTTGAATAAGGCTATATCACGAAATTGATAGCAACGATCGGAGCGAAGCGGTTCTAAGAATGGCAAACACGGAGCTACACTTCGGAGCTGTGCTGGGGCTTGACGTTGAGGAGACGGCGGCAGAGGCTCGCTGGCTAGAAGACCTTGGGTATGAGTACCTGGGCTGCGGCGAACACTTTATGCGGGGCAATCCCCCCGGCCCATCCAGTGCCGCGTTGCCAGTGTTAGCTGTGGCTGCCGGAGCTACTACCACAATTCGTCTAGTCTCATCAGTCATTCTCTTACCATTCTATCACCCTACCATCCTGTCAAAGCTCACCTCCACTCTAGACATCGCATCTGGTGGCCGCCTTACTTTGGGAGTCGGAGTCGGGGGCGAGTTCCCGGTCGAGTTTCAGGCCGCTGGGATATCCGCCACACAGCGAGGCCGGAGGACTGACGAATGCCTGGAGGCGTTAAAGCGGCTGTGGACTCAGGAGAACGTCAGCTACAATGGAAGACACTACAAGCTCGATGACGTCACTATCGCCCCTTCCCCGACCCAGCACCCCCATCCTCCCATCTGGGTGGCCGGCAGACGGGATGCCGCCATGGCTCGAGCCGTTCGATATGGTGAAGGCTGGTTACCCTACCTCTATAGCCCCGAAAAGTATCAGGGCAGCGTAGAAAAGATTAGCTCCCTTGCTTCCGAAAACGGCCGTGATCTATCCGAATTCCAGTGGGCCAACTTCCAGTTTATCTCCATCTACGACACGAGAGAGGAAGCAGCCCAGGTAGCGGCACAGTCCCTTGGAATGCAGTATCGCTACTCAGGCGACTTCATGGACATCGTGGGAGCCTACTGCGTCCTGGGCACCGTAGAAGAGTGCATTAAACGATTGCAGGAGTACGTCGAAGCGGGAGCAAGGCAGTTCCTCTTTAGCTGGGCGTGTCCCCCTGAGGACCGCCCCAGACACATAGAGACGGTGGCCCAGGAGATCATTCCCCGTCTACGAGGCTAGCCTCCCTAACTCTGCGGCTGGTTGCAGTTGATAGGACCCAGGAGGTTTATGATGTCTGGAATCTGGCCTGGGGAGACCCAGTGCGTGGCGATGCTCACCTTCGACGTAGACGGTGTGTCCTCATGGCTGCGTCGTGACCCGGAGTTCGCCAAGCTGCCCAGCCTGATGTCCATGGCGGAATACGGCCCTTCGATCGCCACCTGGCGTATTCTTGACCTGCTCGATAGATTTGATATCAAGACCAGCTTCTATATCCCTGGGTTCGTGGCCGAAACCCACCCAGACCTGGTCCGCGATGTTGCAAAGCGCGGCCACGAGGTGGCCCACCACGGCTATATGCATGAGCCTCCGGCCTCGATGAATAGCAAAGAGGAGGAGCAAGTCCTAGAGAAGGGCATAAGAATCCTGGAGGACCTTACGGGCCAAAAACCCAAAGGCTATCGCTCGCCAGGCTGGGAGCTAAGCGAGGCATCCCTGGATTTGCTGGCCGCCCATGACTTCAGCTACGACAGTAGCCTTATGGGCGACGACGCTCCCTACCTGGTGGACTCGGCCAATGGCAAGCTGGTGGAGATTCCCGTTTCGTGGGTCCTGGATGATGCCCCGCATTTCGTTTACGCCCCTGCCGCCCAGCGCACCAGCCCTATGAAAAGCCCCAATGAAATCTACGAAATCTGGGCTGCCGAGTTCGAGGGGCTTTACCGCTATGGGCGAGCTTTCACTCTTACCATGCACCCCCAGTACATCGGACGGCCAGGCAGACTTCTCATGCTGGAACGGCTGATCAACCACATCCGCTCATTCCCCAATGTGTCCTTCATGCGAATGGTGGATGTAGCCGAGATATGGGTAGCTCGCTAGCTTCAAATCCGTTGACAATATGTTCCCCAAATGATAAAGTTTTAGCTGCTAATAGCAGCCTGCATGTGGGTCTGCTAAGATGCGAAAAGCCACTGGGAGGATCACGTTGCCCCTCTACGATTATGAATGCGTCGCCTGCGGACATGTGTATGAATTGAGGCAGAGCTTTTCGGCTGAGCCCGTGGATACCTGTCCCCAATGTGCAGGGACTTCAAAGCGCAAATTTCATGCCGTCCCGATAATATACAAAGGGACCGGATTTTATACCACGGACTATGGCCGTCCCAGCTATGCCACCGACTTAAAAAAGGAAAAAGGGGACGACCCGAAGGACAAGAGCAAGTCTGACAAGGCGACCAAAGACAGCACCGAGGGTAAGTCGGACAAAACCGAGAGCAAGGCAGACAAAACCGAGGGCAAGACAGACAAAAAGGAAACAGCCAAAGCGACTTCTGGCGCATCAAAAGACACAAAGGAGGCCAGCAAGAAGGGGGAGTAGCAAACCTTGCGGGCTCTTATTCAGCGTGTGGCAAGAGCTTCCGTGTCAGTGAATGGAGCGGAGGTCGGCAGAACTGGGCAAGGCCTTATGGTTCTGCTGGGGGTATCGAAGGAGGATATTGAGGAGGACGCCCGCTACCTTGTAGAGAGAATAGTCAATCTAAGAATTTTTTCTGACGACCAGAACCGTTTTAATCGCTCCGCCCTGGAGACAGGGGCGGAGTTTCTCGTTATCAGCCAGTTCACACTGTACGCCGACACCCGCAAGGGACGCCGCCCGGACTTTACGCAGGCAGCCCAACCAGAGGAGGCAGAAAGGCTTTACGAGAGGGCTGTCGGCCTTTTTAGGGAGCATGGATTAAAGGTTGAGACCGGTCGCTTCCGCGAGCACATGCTGGTGGACATACAGAACGATGGCCCCGTCACCCTGATGCTGGATAGCTCCGACAGGTTCAGATCTCGGCGAGGCTAGCGGTGCCAGCCCATACCTCCGTAGAATCCCCGTAGATAGGCTATCTATCCCCCGTGGGCCACGTTGTCCCACACCATCTGGCCCAGGCCATTCGCCACGGTCCTAGGCTCTGTCACCGGAGGTATGACCATCACCTTTTCAATGTCAGCGTTGGTGAGTGAAGATAGATACTCACGGGCCGCGGCCTTGGCCGCCTCGTAGTATCCAAGCATTATCTCCCGCGAGGGGACCTGCCAGGCGGCTACCTGCTCGGCGGTCCATCCTACGCCTCTCTCGTCCTGATCGTCGCTCATGCCATACTTCTTGTGCCAGCCGTCCTTGACCCATAGCTGGGGTATGGATCGCAGCCGGGTATGGGTAAAGACGTCCAGGACTCTGGTCATGTGCCACAGAATCCAGGCAACGGAATTGCATTGATCGTTCGGGCGACTGGCCAAAGTGGCGTCGTCCAAGCCTTCAAGTGCTGCATCCACCATAGCCCAGTTACGCTCCAGAGCGCTTATTATCGCCTCGGATGGTAACATTTTCGCCTCCTCGTGAAGTTCTATATGAGTAAGCACAATGTCTGGAAGCAGTCAGTCTGCAACTTACCTAACCCACGCTTGGCTCGTACCACTCAGCCATCACTTCATCTAGGGTGCCACCTCCACGGCTTTTCGCAAAGTTGAACTTATTTCTCCAAGCGATGTGAAGCTCAAGGGGATCATGCCGTGAGTTACGTGTGATTGAAATGAATAAGGGATCAGAATACTTTGATTCTGGCTGTTTGTGGTATGTTATTTGATGCCATGTATGCTGCTCTGGCTGCACATTTTCCACATAATTTCGTACTTCATCGGAGGCTAATGCTTCAAGCTGTAGCAATCCACGTGGGCTAAAAATATCAGGTTCCCATCTCGAGATCACAAACAAGCAGTCATTGAGATGGTAGGTCAGGTCACTACCTCTAAAACGGTATATAACATCAACCGCCTCTGCACCGAGGATCATACCATCTCTCCATTCATCTCGAATCGGATCATGGAAATCCCTGCCATCACATTCAAATACCACCCTCTTGATGCCACGTTGCAAAACAAAATCTAATCTGAACGTACCGCAAATTGTACTTATGGGAACCTGCTTTCGTAAATCGGCTTCGTCGTGCACATATTTAACAAGATGGTGAGCGAATAAACGTTCTAAGGGACTGTCGTAAGGTGGATATAGCCAATGTTGCCCGAGTAATGGTCCTTGAAACATCTCCTCCAAAACATCGCCGAGCTGCTGCCACGAGTCTCGCTGCTTATCACTCATATTGGCGTCGGTGTTGCCTATAGAAACTCCAGGTCCAGGCTGATGTCCAGCGCCTTTACCGAGTGGGTTAAGCCGCCAATTGAGATCAAGTCAACACCCGTCTCAGCTACCGCCCTCACCGTCTCCAGATTAATGCCACCGGAAGCCTCAAGGACGGCCCTGCCATCGACTGTCTCAACGGCTTTCTTCATCTCTTCTGGAGACATATTGTCCAGCATGATGATGTGAGCGCCTGCTTCCAATGCTTCATCCAGCTCTTCCCGGTTAGTGACCTCTACCTCCACCTTTATGGTGTGGGAGGCCCTCTCCAGGGCCTGCTCCACCGTACGTTTCAGGCTCAGACCCCGGGAGCGCGCCGCAGCAATGTGGTTGTCCTTGATGAGAATGCCGTCCGCCAGGTTCATCCGGTGGTTAGATCCACCGCCCGCCCTTACGGCATACTTGTCCAGGTATCGCAGTCCCGGAGCTGTCTTTCTGGTGTCCACGATCTTGGCCCTGAAACCCTCCACCACCTTGACATGGTGAGCGGTATCGGTAGCGATGCCACTCATGCGCTGGAGGAAGTTGAGAGCAGGACGTTCGGCCCTGAGTATGCTGGCAGCGCTGCCCTCCACTCGCGCTATGGAATCTCCTGATTCAAGAGCAGTCCCATCGCGCAGTAAAGCCTCGACGCTCAGATCGGAGTCGACTCGCGAGAACACGGCGAGAGCCACATCCACACCGGCTAGAACTCCATCCCCTTTGGCCCTGATTATTCCCAGGCCCTTCAAGTCAGGGGGAATAAGGCAATTGGTAGTAGGGTCATTAAAGGTCTGGTCTTCAGACAGAGCCTGATCTATGAGATTTTGGACTTCCGGGGGCAATTGGAGCACAACGCGCCCTCTCTCGACTCATCTAATTACCGCTGAGAAAACAGAGCCCGCGGAGAGGCTTCAAATAATCTATTTCTATCCTAGCGCTCTCTACGTGCTCTGGGGCATGGATTTGGAGGTAGGCTTTAGGTTGCCTTAACGTCTGTGGGCTCGTCCTCCAGACTCATGGGGAAGTGCCCGACAAAGATCTGCCCCTCCTGAGGCCACTGTTCCTTGGGCAGCTCGTAATACACCTCGTTGCCGTTACCGTCGGGGTCACGGAAATAAACGCCCAATGAGATACCATGATCAGCCACCTTGGTTTCAATGTCCCTCCCCTTGAGCCTGCCGTACACCTCTTTCAGGTCGTCGAGGGTCTCCATTCGCCACGCGATGTGGTTAAGACCTACCTGACCATCCTCTCGCGCAAGAGCATCCGGACCCAACTGCATCAAGGCAATCTCGTGGGACTGTTCCTGGTCTGCCGACATGAAAACGGCCTGTCCCGGTCTGCGTTCGTTTATGTGAAGGCCAAGCAAGTCAGAGTAGAACTTTTCGGATACATCGGCGTTACGCACGTAGATATTGACATGCCCCAGATATTTAGGTTTGTAAGTCATTAGCTTTCCCTCGTAGAAATAGAGGCATTAAGTCAGAATCGTTAAATGAATAGCCCGCGGTGTCAGGTATTAAGACGCCACGTCGCCATCAGCGACGCCCCAATGCAGACGAGTAGGCCTACACGACCTGCAGCATTCGCTCCAGGGCTATGCGAGAATAACGCTGGGTCTCTTCGTCTACCGTTACCTGGTTGACCACCACCCCTTCGAGCAGTCCTTCCAGGACCCACAAGAGGTAAGCGGGGTGAATACGGTACATGGTGGAGCAGGGGCATACCACCGGGTCCAGGCAGAATACGGTCTTATCGGGGTTCAGTTTGGCCAGACGCTTCACCAGGCTTATTTCGGTGCCAACGGCCCAAACGCTTCCCGGTGGGGACTCGTTTATGGTCTTCAAAATGAGCTCGGTGGAGCCATTCATATCGGCCGCTTCCACCACTTCCCTGACGCATTCTGGGTGCGCGATTACCTTTACATCGGGGTAGCGGGACCTTGCGCTCTCGATCTGTTTGACCGTAAACCGGGTATGAACAGAGCAGTGACCCTGCCAGAGCACGAGCTTGGCCTTCCGAAGCTTCTCAGGCGTGTTGCCGCCAAGGGGCTTGAAGGGGTTCCATAGCACCATGTCATCCAGGCTGAGTCCCAGCTTCAACCCGGTATTGCGACCCAGGTGCTGGTCCGGCAGGAACAGCACCCTATCAGCTTGTTCATAGCTCCATCTCATAGCGGCCGTGGAGTTGGAGGACGTACAGACGATGCCACCGTGCTGGCCGCAGAGGGCTTTCAAACCGGCGATGGTGTTCATGTAGCTGACCGGAACGATGCTCCCGTGCCCATCAAGTACTTCGGACAGGTCCTCCCAAGCGTCGAGCACGTCGTCCAAGGGAGCCATGTCAGCCATGGAACAACCCGCAGTGATGTTGGGCAGAATGACCTTCTGATGGGGAGCACACAGTATACAGGCGGTCTCCGCCATGAAGTGGACACCGCAGAAGATGATGTAGTCGGATTCGGGATGGGCCGCGGCGTCCTGGGACAGCTTGAAGGAGTCTCCCTGATAGTCCGCGTACTTTATGACCTCTTCCCTTTGGTAGTGGTGTCCCAGGATAGTCACAGTCTGCCCCAGTTTCTTTCGGGCATCATAGATACGCTGGTCCAGCTCCTCGGCACTGAAATGAAGGTACTCGGTGGGTATGCGTTGCCACCTGACATTCACCTTCAACTCTTCCGACAGGGATTTAGCCTTAAGCTCATCCTCGGTGCGACAGAAAGCCGCGTGCTCTATTTCTGTTAGAGGTACAAAGGGTTGTTTAGCTTTAGTAATCACCGGCCATCACCCCTCTTTTGGCTACCTCTTCTGTATCCACTGGTATGCCCTGGAGTGACCAAGGGCTCGTTCGAGTCACTTTTACCTTCAGCAGATCCCCCAAATGTTCACTTTCGTCTTTGAAGAACACTAGCTTATCATTTCTGGTGCGGCCTTGCCATTTCCCGTTACTTTGACCTTCAACCAGGATTTCCAATGTCTCGTCCAAAAGCCGCGAGTTCTTCTCCGTGAGAATCTGAGTCTGTACCTCTTCCAGGTTCTTCAAGCGATAGGATTTCTCTTCCCGAGACACGTCATCGGGCATGTTGCGACTGGCGATGGTACCCGGCCTGGGTGAATACGCAGCCGCATGGACCTTATCGAACTGAATATCCTCTATTAGCTCCATTGTACGCTGATATTGCTCGTTGGTCTCGCCGGGAAATCCCACTATTACATCAGTGCTGATGGAGACCTGAGGTATCGTCGAACGTATGCGGCTGACGAGGCCTCGATACTCCGCCTCGGTGTAACGACGTCTCATACGAGAAAGGACCTCGTCGTCTGCCGCCTGCACAGGCAGATTGATATGTTCACAGACCTTGTCCAGCTCGTTCACAGCGTCAATTATACGCTGACTCATAAACATGGGGTGGGAAGTAAGAAATCGAATACGGTACAGCCCATCTACTGAGTTCAACGCATAGAGAAGGTCGGCCAGATCAGGCTTTTCAGGCAGGTCGAGTCCATAGGCATCCACGGTCTGACCCAGCAGAGTTACCTCTTTCACTCCCCTGTTCACCAGGTGCGTCACCTCGCCGACCACCTCATCCACGGGGCGGCTTACCTGACGTCCCCTACGGTAGGGGATGATACAGAAGGTGCACATGAGGTCGCAGCCATGAATGATGGGTACGTAGCAGCTAACCGAGGGCTTGGAGGGAGTTAGGCTGCCAACACAACCTTCCCAGTCCAGCCCCATACGTTCGCCCAAGAGGTCAAGCAATGGCTCGTATTGCTGGGGACGCATGAAGGTGTCCACATAAGGGAAACGGGCCTCCAGCTCTCCGGTCTTCGGCCCTACCATGCATCCCATCAACGCAACGACTCTGTCCGGTTTGCTGGCTTTGAGAGACTTGGTCAGTCCCAGGGTGCCCACGACCTTGTCCTCGGCGCTCTGACGCACAACGCAGGAGTTGAGCACTATAACGTCGGCCTCTTTCGGTGTGCCGGCTGACTCAAGGCCCATCTGCTCTAGAGCGCTGGCCAGTCTCTCTGAGTCAGCCTTATTCATTTGACAGCCGATAGTCCAGATGTAGTAGCTGTTCATCTTGACGCTAAAGTCAGTGGTAACACGTGGCGGAGGGAATGGGATTCGAACCCATGAGTCCAATTTCTCGGACTAAGCGCTTAGCAGGCGCCCGCACTAGACCACTATGCGATCCCTCCCTATTTTTCCTCACTATAGCAGAATCCCCATTTGACAGCAAGACAGGATTCGGCGCTGCGACGCTCGGGATACGGATATTTCTCAACGGGTTTTGGGCATCTGTCAGTGAGAATCGTTCTAATAAGCCCGGATTATCTGACGACCACTTGTTGGACGGATCGAAGGCTAACCCAATAGTGCGGTATCTATACAGCGCATGTCCCACTTTAGGCGAGTCACGCCACATGCAGCTAGCGCCATATACGACATCTGCAGAAGCAGAGCCCCTGTTGACATGAATCGTACTTCCTTCTATCATTGTGCTGACAATTTCTCAGGAGGGGCAATAGATGGATGAACTGGACCGGAGGATCATTCGAATCCTTCAGATTGATGGGCGTGCCTCCAACGCCAAGATAGCACGAGAAGTGGGTGTTAGTGAAGGAACCGTTAGGCGACGACTCCGCCACCTGATTCAAGGAGACGTGATAAAGGTAATAGCTGTACCTAACTTGGAGCAGATGGGATACGGCACGGCCGCTCTGGTTGGGATTCAGGCGGACCCGGGGAAGGTGGACGAAGTCGCGAGCGCCATCGGCGCGTTAGAGGAGGCCCACTACGTGGCCATCACGGCCGGAGCGTATGACATATTTACATGGGTAGGTCTGGAATCCACCGATAAGTTGGGCACCTTCCTGAGAAACAACGTAGGTACCATACCCGGCGTCCGGCGAACCGAAACCTTTGTCAACTTGTCTATTAAGAAGCGTACCTACGGTCTGGTGCTGTAAAGCTGCATCTAGAGTTCGCCGTGCTCTTCGAGCCGGACCAGGAACTTATTTAACAAGATTTGATCCGCAAAGGGCATCCGATCCAGTTGTATGCAGTCGAAGCCCAGTAGAGCTCCGAGAATACGCATTGAGACCTCAGATGTCCAATTGGTTCTTACAGCCGTTGAGATAGTCTATTCGTAATCAGGCTGCGATACCCTAATCATCTAAATTAGTCTTCGATCTCGAAACCCACCTATCGCCAGACTCTCTTAGAAAATATAGTTACCTATTCTAAAGGCGTTACACAGTTGTCAGGAGGTCCACCCCATGCCCGCAATCGAGTCCACTCCCGAGTTCGTAAGCAAAGTGTACGGCACCATGCAAAAGAACCTGGAGGCTGTACGCCAGCGTTTGGGCCGGCCAATGACTCTTTCCGAGAAAATCCTCTTATCTCATCTGGATGATCCTGAGAGTCAGGAAATGCAGCCGGGACAGAGCTATCTATTGGCGCGGCCGGACCGGGTCATACTCCAGGACGTGCTGGGACAGACCGCCATGCTTCAGTTCATGCAAACCAAGCGCACCACCACCGCGGTTCCCACCACAGTCCATTGCGACCACTTAATTCAGGCCAGAGTTGAAGGCGTGGCGGACCTGAGAGAGTCACTGGCTGAAAACAACGAAGTCTACGACTTTTTACGTTCAGCGAGCGCCAAGTATGGGGTAGGGTTCTGGGGCCCAGGCGCGGGCATCATCCACCAGGTCAACCTCGAAGAGTACGCTTTCCCGGGGGCGTTGATCATTGGTACGGATTCCCATACGCCAAACGCAGGAGGTCTGGGCACCTGTGCCGTCGGAGTTGGAGGGGCCGATGCCGTCGAGGTTATGGCGGGACTGCCCTGGGAAGTGCTCTATCCCAGGCGTATCGGCGTGCTTCTGACTGGAGAGATGAGCGGATGGACAGCCCCCAAGGACGTGATCCTGTATCTGGCGGGTGCCCTCACGGTGTCGGGTGGCACCAACTCCATCATCGAGTATTTCGGGCCGGGCACCCAGTCCATTAGTTGCACGGGCAAGGCTACGATCACCAACATGGGTGCAGAACTAGGAGCGACTACATCTATCTTCCCGTACGATGAGCGGATGGCCAGGTATCTCAGGGCGATAAAGCGGGGAGAGCTGGCGGTGCTGGCCGACCAGAACCGCCAGATGTTAAAGGTGGACAACGAGGTAGAGTCCCATCCTGAGCAATACTTCGACCGGGTCGTGGAGATCGACCTCTCCAAGCTGGAGCCTCATGTAGTAGGACCCCATTCGCCGGACCGCGCGCGTCCGATTTCCGCCTTGGCCAAGGAGATCAACGACGGGGACAACGGCTTCGTTGACCAGATCTCCACCACCTTGATTGGAAGCTGCACCAACTCATCCTACGAGGACATGAGCCGGGCAGCGGATTTGGCCGATCAGGCCAGCGCCCTCGGCGTCAAGGCCGCCGTGCCCTTTCTGGTAACGCCGGGTTCCGAGCGTGTACGCGCCACAATCGAGAGGGACGGACAGCTAGAGTCCCTGAGGGCCATCGGCGCCACGGTCCTCGCCAACGCCTGTGGCCCATGCATCGGCCAATGGCGTCGAGCCCGCGACGCCTCAGAGCAGCCTAATACCATCGTTACATCCTATAACCGTAATTTCCCCAGGCGTAACGATGGGCAACCTCAGACCATGAACTTCATTGGCAGCCCAGAGATCACCACTGCCTTCGCTCTGGCGGGACGGCTGTCCTTCAACCCGATGACCGATACCCTGAGCGACAGTAAGGGCAATCAAGTAAAGCTCAGACCTCCGAAAGCTGCCCCGGAAGTGCCGGAGAAGGGCTTCGATGCGGGTCAGTCCAGCTACGTCGCTCCCCCGGAGGACGGCAGCAAAGTGCAGGTAATAGTAGACCCCAACAGCGGCAGGTTGCAGATCATGGAGCCCTGGCCCGCCTGGGATGGTCAGGATGTCTCAGAGGCGCCGATCCTGATAAAAGTCCAGGGCAAGTGCACCACCGATCACATATCTCCCGCAGGGCCGTGGCTCAGCCTCCGTGGTCACCTGGACAAGTTCAGCGACAACATGTTCATGGGCGCCACCAACGCCTACACCAGCGAAGCTGGTAAGGGTCTGGACGTCCTGAATGGCGAAAAGGAGAAGGCCATTTCCGCGATAGCCAGGCACTACAAGGCGGAGGCTCTCAAGTGGGTGATTATCGGAGACCACAACTACGGTGAAGGGAGCAGCCGGGAACACGCCGCGCTGTCACCCCGACTATTGGGCGGTGCTGCGGTGATAGCACGCAGCTTTGCCCGCATCCACGAGACCAATCTGAAGAAGCAGGGATTGTTGGCCCTCACCTTCGATGACCCCGCCGACTATGACAAGGTCCAGGAGACGGACCGGGTGAGCCTGGTGGGACTAAACGAATTGGCGGCAGGGAAGCCGGTTACCTGCCACCTGCACCACTCCGACGGTACCAAGGAGACACTGAAACTCAACCACTCCTTCGGCCCAACTCAGATCGACTGGTTCAAAGCCGGCTCCGCGCTGAACCTCATGCGCCAGCGGTAGGGAGCGCCAACCGGAGACACGATTTCTGGCTCGATACCTGTGTGGAGAGATCCTGAGACCAAGGGATCATTAAGCCGCTGTCCTAGTGGCATGTGAACCCCAGGCCTGAGCTTCTTCTTATAAGGGTGACTTCCTGGCCTGCCTTATGAAGGCTGGAATATGGTAATACTTAATAGCGACAGGTTATACATTGGTTCATGTAGTAGGCCCAAAAGGCCAGGTCGTTATCGCAAAGGAGATCCGCGACCATCTCGGTGTCGAGCCTGGATGGATAGCCCTGCAACGGTTGGTGGATAACCATGTGGAACTCTACCTGTTGCCACCAGAACACCGAAGGTCCTTGAAGGGTAGCCTGGCAAAGCACGTCGAGGTGCATATAGGCATGGGTGAAGAGTGGGACAAGACGAGAGAAGCTGCCTGGACCGGTGCAGCATGTTCCTCATAGGGTAACAGTTACTACGGGTGAGTTAGGGACAACCATTAAGTCTTTTTCAGGCTCTGGTGGCAATGGATCGTTGTGTTCGATCGAAACCTCCATATATGCCTGGGCTCCTTCCTGAAGAGCTTCCAGAGCTTCTTCTCTCGTGTATCCCCAGGTGCCACAGCCCGGCAAAGTGGGGATTTCAGCGCCCCAGCGCCCATCGTCGTCTTGCTCCACCTCGACCTTGAAGATATATGTTTTCATTACTCTGCTCCTTAGGTCTCCGACTATGAAAGCTTAGCCCCTCATCCCAACCCGTCCAGGCACTCCTTAAGCGGCTTGTAAATGCAGGTGAAGATCGGGGTGTCCCGCTCTGTGTAAGGCCGGGCCTTGGTCTCCCGTAGCTCCATCACCAGGTCCAGGAAGTCTCCCGGATTGTCGGTCTCGAAGCCCAGCACGAATTCCTGGTCGTCCAGGCCGAATGAGTAGGTGGTGCTTATCTTCACCGATGGATAGCGATGCCCCACCTGGAAGTGCTCGTTCATCATACCCTGTCGCTCCTCTTTGGGCAGCTGGTACCATTCGTGGGTCTTCACGAAGGGATAGACAAACAGGTACTCCCTACCAATTGACCTCATCGCTTCGCCATCTCCTTCCTGTCCCGGATGCTTGTGCCCGTCCAGGTAAGGAGAGCGGCGGGTCATGGCTAAGTATGAGTGGGAGATGGTGAGATAACCACCCAACTCGGTGCGATTCATCTGGGCCACCAGGCCGTCCAGTAGCTCCAAAGAGGGGCTTATCTTCCAGAGCAAGAAGTCGGCGTCGCCTCGGGTACCCAGCAGACTGTAGCTTTTTACGCTCATCTGGGAGGAGAACTCGTCCACCACCGCGGCTAACTCTGCCTTGCTCTTCTCTCTTTCCCCCTGAGGTAGACGCCGCCACTGGGGATCGACCTTGAAGAAGCTGTACTTGACGAAATGTCTTTTTGAGTCCTGGGTCATAACCACCTCCAGGCAGAGTTAACTGGATGCTTTCCCCATTATACTACCGGTGGCTTCTATGCTCTTAAAGACCATGGGGCTAGCTGACGGTAAGAATATTGAATGTAGTGGTGCAGATATCGAAACTGTGGTAGTTCTGTCAATATGTCACCTTAATGGTTCAGTGATTTTGTCACCACGGCCTTCCTCCATGGGTGGTTGGGATGGGGTTTTTGGGTGCACAGGCTGGATGTGTGGCTGGTGGGACGGGGCCTCATGGACGGGACCTCTCCCAGGCACCCTACTCCCGTGAGCCCCGCTGGGGCTCAACTCGTCCACGAGGTTATTATTACTGTTGTCGTCAGCCTGGCCCCGTGAGCCTTTGCGAGCCCGCAAAGTCGCCGGACGGGGAGGCGCCGGGCTGGTGGGGATGACTTGACCTTGATAGGCCACCACCACGCTGCCGTCCAACCGTTCCTGTATCTCTACCCGGGCCCGGGCGTAGCTGGACCGCTCAGGCCCCGGCAGCAACTGAAGGGTATGCTCCCCTAGCTTCACCGTGTTGTCCTTGGCCACGGTGCGCTGGTACTTGAAGCACGCAACCCCTTCCAGGCACACCCCAGGCTCCAAAGGGCGGTAGGCCGAACCGCGCTCAGCCGGTGGCACGGCGAATCCAGCGTTGAACCGAGGCAGGAACTCCCAGAGTGCCTGGTTCGCCTCCTCTAGGGTGGTGGCATCTGCCAGGCGCAGCTCACTCACCAGACGGTCCTGGAAGGTACCCCACAGGCGTTCCACTCGTCCTTTGGCCTGGGGAGAGCGGGCCACTATCGACTGTATCCCCAACTCCTTCAACGCCCGGCCCACCTGGGTAGGCTGCCGCTCCCCGGCCAGCTGCTCCTCCAGGCTTTCCTGATGCTTGGGGTTGACCTGGAAGATGGAGTGCTGGTCACTGTAGAGGGCCAGGGGGATACCCTTGCTTCGAATGATCTCCTGTAACAGCAGCAAGTAGCCCTGGGCGTCTTCCTGCTCCCGGAACAAGGCGTAGGGCACCGTGCCCGTGGCGTCGTCAATGGCTCCCACCACGGTAAGGTAGGGACCCCGGCCTTGCAGCCAGTCGTGGCGGCTCCCATCCACTTGTAGCAACATCCCCTCCTGGGCATAGCGTTCCCTGCGGTGTCGGTGCTGGGGCGGTCGCCGGCGCCTCGGACTGGGTATTCCCGCGCCGCTGAGGATGCGCCACAGCGAAGAACGGCTTAGGCTCACACCCTCACGCTCCTCCATTAGCTCCTGCAAGTGGTAGTGGTTCAACCCTCGATACGGACCTTGGGCCAGGGCCACTACCCGTTTCCTGATGTCTTCTGGGATACGGTGGACCGCCGGTCGACCTCGATTACCGTGGGCCAGGGCTGCGACTCCCTCCCCTCGGTACCTCGCCAGGAGCCTCCTTACCTGGCGCAGGGAGAGACCAACCAGCACCCCTGCTTGCTGCCCCGTAAGCTCTCCTCGGTCTACCTGGTTCAATACCATCGCCCGCTGCTGTTCCTTGCCGTTCAATGAAACTGTCTCCCTTCTCATAAGGTGACATTTTCACTGAACTGTTAGTCCGTGTCATTATCTCAGAACTACCACAAACCACTTGACAATTGTTTTGATTCCCGATAGACTGACTCACAAATGAGATTCGAAGACGACCTGTTTCACCTCTGTACCCGTCCCCTGCAGTAAAGGGGGCAGATAACCTATATCCAAAAGCTAGGCCTGCGCCCGTCGAATAACTATCTATCGATGGGCGCAGTTTATTTTGTCCGATTCAGGAGGATTCGTTGAGTAGTGGAGTAGCGCGGACTGTACAGGTTTCGCAGGAAGATATACACCAGGAGAGCATGAAGCTGGCCCAAGAGACTCCAGGTGTCATTCCATACATGGAACAGGAAATCATAAACCTTGAAGAAGAGATTAAGGCCTTCAGAGCTGGGGAGCGAGAGACCACCCAGTTCATGCCATTTAGACTCCGCCAAGGAGTATACGGTCAGCGCCAGCCTGACGCCCAGATGGTACGAGTGAAGATACCGGGAGGAATTCTCACTCCAGAATCCCTGGAGGCCCTAGGAGAGGTGGCGGACAAGTACGTTCCTCTCAAGAAGGGCCACGTCACCACCCGAGAGAACATGCAGTTTCACCACATCAGTCTCGAAGAAACTCCGGAAGTCCTGCGTATCCTGGGTAAGGTAGGGCTATCCACCCGAGAGGCTTGCGGCAACACGGTACGTAATGTGGTGGGCTCACCGACGGCGGGAGTATGCAAAGACGAGGCGTTCGATGTAACTCCGTACCTGGTGGCTTACGTGCGCTTCGCCGTTAGACACCCCCTCACTCAGAATTTTCCCAGAAAGTTCAAGACATCCTTTACCGGCTGCGTGGACCACGACACCGTGGCATCCGCCGTTCATGACCTCTCCTACATCGCTCAGGTTAGGGATGAGAATGGAGTCACCAAGCGAGGCTTCAAAGTAATGGTGGGTGGCGCCACCTCGATTATGCCACGCATTGGCCAGGTGCTTTACGACTTCTTACCCGAGGAGGACTACTTACGGGTGGCGGAAGCCATCTGGAGGACCTTCGACAAGTCAGACATGCTGCGGAAGAACCGCATGATGGCGCGCATCAAGGTTCTCATAGACCGCATCGGCTTCGACGCCTTCAAAGAGATGGTTGAGGAAGAGCTTAAGAATATCGGCCCAATAGATCCCAAGCCTTTGATGCAGGTAGAGGAAATTCACCGGGAAACACCCCCTCAAGCTCCGGCGGCCAGCACCAATGGACAGGAGGATTCTGCTGAGTTCATCTACTGGAAAAACACTAATACAATGGAACAGAAGCAGCCCGGTTACTATGTCGTCTATATCAAGTTGCCTCTGGGAGACATCTACGTAAACCAGTTCCCCCTGTTGGCAGACATAGTCCGGAAGTATACCGGAGGTAGGGCCCGCACCACCCAGGAGCAGAACCTCGCGCTTCGCTGGGTCCCTGAAGCCTACCTTCACGACGTCTGGAAGGCACTGAAAGAGATAGGTCTGATGGATGCAGAGGCTCACACCATAACCGACGTGGTATCCTGCCCTGGAACCGATAGCTGCAAGCTGGGAATCACTTCATCCATGGGTCTGGGATCGGCCATAAAGACAGAGCTGGAATCATGGAACGGCCTCCTGGAAGACCCCCTTGTGAAGAAGATGCACATCAAAATGAGCGGATGCCCCAACGGCTGCGGACTCCATCACATAGCTAACATCGGCTTCCATGGTGCTGCTATGAAGGGGCCGTCAGGTGTCCAGCTTCCGGCCTATGAGATGTTTGTGGGCGGCAATTACGGTGGCAGGAGGCACGAGGATACCCGGTTCGGACAGCGCCTGCCGGGGATCAAAGTGCCTGCCAAGATGGTGCCAAAGGTCATAAAGGACATCGCTGCATTCTACAAGGAAAGCCGCGAGGATGGCGAGGAGTTCAACCAGTTCATAGACAGGGTCGGCACGAAACCCATTGAAGAGATTGCAGTCCAGTACAAAGAGATAGCCGCTCTAGATCAGGATTCCCAGGACCTGTACATGGACTGGAGCCAGACGGACATCTACAAACTGGAACGTGGCGAAGGAGAGTGCGCCATCTAGGTCTGGCCAAAGTTATGTCTGTAAGCCGTAAGAGGGCCCTGGAGTATGCCGACAAGATCATTTCCGTACCCAGGGCCCATGTGCGTGTGCTCCTACGTCAGTCAAAGGGCGGAGTGACCCTTCTTCATGAGAGAAAAGCCCTTACGAAATGCTACATCACTAGATCGGGGATGAGGGCCGCTCGGCTAATGGCTGAAGCTCTGGGTGTTGAAGTGCCGCCTTTGGGCGGTTCTGTGGAGGCCCGTGTGTCTACAGGAGTCCTCTGGCGCGCCATCTCGATCTCTTGCCTGGACTATCGCAAGAAGGAGAGCTACGTTCTCCTCGAGCGATTGCTCGAGGAGGCCAAGATGCAGCGCGGATCAAGGAGCGACAACGTTTAGGCCCTAAACTCCGTATTTCCCGCTGCCGTAGCTACCACTGTAAAACCATCCAATCCCTGACCTTAACTAACGCGGCAGCACCTTACTCTACTTCGAGTCCTGATTTGGATACCGGCTTCGCGACTCCCTTTGGCTCTTCGGCAAGACCCCCATGTGATTCCGTTACCACCACATTGGCATCCTGTTCCAACATTCGCTCAAGGGCATTCAAAGCGAAGTGAGATGTGGTTTTGGGAACAATTCCGGCTAGCCAGGGCAGGAAGGCCAGCGGACCGTGGAAATCGATGCTCAAAGTAACACGGGTGCCCCCTTCGACACCCTCGGCGATGTGGTGGAATACAAACCGAAGACCCGGCAGTGAGTAAGCCCAGGCAAAGGAGCGGCCTGGAGCGATCTCTGTGACCTCCCAAACACTCGCCATGGGGATGAACCTGAGCACGATGCGTACTTTGACACCAAGAGCCACCGAGCCCTCGGTGAGGAGTGTCACACCCCTAAAATGGCGGACCCATTTGCCCCAATCGCCAAAGCTAATGAAGGCATCATAGACTCGTGTAGGTGAAGTGTTGATAACACGGGAGCTTGTGACAGATAGCAAGTGGACCGTTCCCTGTGATCAATCAGATTAGACTGCCGGGCCGTTGTTGCTATACCACTAGAGGTAACAGTGGTGGTCGGAGAGCTCTAGCTCTTCAGCCAGCGTTTCACACGGTCCCAGGGAGATGGACCGTCCTCGATGACACGACCCCGCCAGCGCTTCTCGTAAGAAGAGCCACCCGGGCGAACGAAGAAAAGGGCATATGAGATAACGAAGAGCACCAGCCCTGCAGCAACCAAGAAGACCACGCTGATATTGGTCGCCGCACCAAGGATAAGGGCCAATAGCAGCAGTGAGATGCTGCCGATCATCATCTTCCCCGCCGAGATTTTCAGCGAGCGGCCACCGGCAAGGCGACTCAACCGGCTGGAGATTGCGCCGGGTGGCCCAGTCTCCTTATGTGGTGGCCGGGATTTACCCTCGGGCATTACCTCTTCGGCACGCCGGAGTATCTCTTCAATCTCTTTCTGTAATTTGTCTGACATGGCCCCTCCTGTCAGGCACTTGAACATCGGACTGGAATGGTCGCTGAGATTCGTTAGGGATCCTATCCCATCGGTAGGGCCCTGACCCCTTAAGGGGCAGGAAATATGGGGAACCAGAAAGCGAGGTAACGACCTCTTATCCTTGTATAAACTATATCAAAATAGCAACGCAGCGTCCAGTAAATCCCCACGAACGATTGGAATCCGGCTCACCTGTACCGGGCTAGGATCGGCCGCATTTAAGGGTGAATCAGATACTAAACCGATAGCAAATCCCCAGCGGCCTTAGCTCGAATTCGAGTGGCATTGCTAGGCAGGTACGTCAAAGGTATTTCATCCAGCTCGACAAGCTCCACCGTTGCCGGGTCGGCGCCGGCCTCCACCGCTTTGCTAATCGCCTCTTGCTGTGCAAGGGCTCGCGCTTCCTCTCGGCTCATGGCATCCAGCGAATACACTTTCTCGACCTGGCCACCCACCTGAGCTATGGCGGCGCCGATTGCGTTTGCAACGCTGAAGTGCTCCGGACGCAGGACTTGGGTGGCTCCATTCAATGTGTCGCCAATAAGAATGCTACCTCCACCAACCAATATCACGGGGAGTGGTTCCGCGCTAAGCTTGACCTGGTCTACTACCTCTTCGACTCGTCTCCGCATCTCTCCCAAAGCCCTCTCAACAAACGCAGCAGGCAAAGTTTTCACCAGTTGTGAATCGCCCAGCTGCGCTAGCTCACCGGCCACGGCCACGTCGGTAGCGGTCAGCTCCTTGCCTCCGAAGACCAAGGCCTCATCCAGCAACCGGTAACCCACGCTCTCAGGGCCGATACTCAGGGAATCCTGCTTCACGATACTGCCTCCGCCCAAACCGATTGAAAGGACGTCTGGCATTCGAAAGTTTGTACGGACACCTGCGATACTGACGGCCACGGAGGATTCCCGCGGAAATCCCTTCACCAGGGCTCCCACGTCCGTCGAAGTGCCTCCCACATCCACCACTATGCCATCGCGAACACCCGATAAGGTCGTGGCTCCCCTCATGCTATTCGTTGGCCCGGAAGCAATGGTGAACACTGGAAACCGTGCGGCGAAGCCGGCGTCCATCAACGTGCCGTCATTCTGGCTCAGGTAGAGGGCCACATTCAGACCCATTACATTTAACGCTTCGCGAATCCCCCCTACGGTGCGCTCGGCCACTTTACATAGGCATGCGTTCAGAGCCGCGGCATTCTCCCGCTCCAGGATGCCTATGCGACCGATCTCCGAGGAAAGGGTCACCTGTATATCCGGTGCTTCGGCACGGATAATGGCGGCGGTCTCTTCTTCGTGGGCCAAGTTCACAGGGGAGAACACTCCACAAACGGCCACGGCTCGTACGCCTTTGCGGACCATATCCTGGACCGCCGCTCGCACTTCGTCCACATCGAGCTCGGAAATCTCCCTCCCGTCAAACTCGTTGCCACCCTTGACCATATAGGCGTGGCCGCCAATTGCATCTCTCAGCCCCGCCGGCCAGTCTACAAAAGGAGGCAAAGAGGCAGTGGCCGGCAAAGCCAACCGTATCACGGCTGTCTGGGCCAAGTCTTTGTGCTCCAAAAGGGCGTTGGTGAAGTGAGTCGTTCCGATCATTACCGCGTCGATCCGATTTTTCGAAGACCCATTCGATAGTACCTCTTCAAGGGCGGCCACGATTCCCGAGGTCACGTCACCCGTGGTGGGCCGTTTCGCCTGGGCCAGCAGCTCCCGGCCGTCCATGAGTACTGCGTCGGTGTTGGTGCCCCCTACGTCTATCCCAATTCGCATGTAATGGATCTACCTCCCTAACCCAAATAACTCCATGTGCAAGTTTTCCGACAAGAACATCATTCTGAGGCGCAGCCGAAGAATCTGGGGTGGGGAAACCAGTTTTGAGCAATGGAACCCGTCCCCAGACCCTTCGCTTCGCTCAGAGCCTGTACTGAGCTTGCCGAAGTGGTGACATGAAAATCTTGTACACCGGCTTAAATAGTTAAAGGCATGTAATCAGTATCGTAGCCGAAAGCACGAGGGCCGGTTACCTTCAAGCCCTCAGCGGTGGTCCAGAGCCGAGGAGCTGGAAACCCCAGTACCGTCACACGGAAGCCATAGCGTAGAAGCTCCGTGGTAATAGGCTCCCCGCGTTCCCCGTCCACGACGCAGATAAGGTCCGGGACTGAACACACGATAGCGCCATCTCTATGGGCAATCAGGTTCTCGTTCTGGAACTGGATCACCATACGCTCTCCGACATAGGCGCCCGAACCATCTATCGAGACATTACCTCGAGCGAAGCCCGCCGTTGTCCTCCGGTCCAGGTCTACCACCTTCCCCTGAAAAAGCACCCTTCCGGCATGGGTCTTCAAGATGGCCTCTATGGCATCCTCTCCCTTTCGGCGGGCGCCTTTGACGGCGTCTCCCAGGTCCCTGGCCAACGACTGAGTATTGGGGACTGCGGTGTTACGCACCTGCTCCGCCGACATGGGGGCCACAGCGTAGCAGGCTATGCTTCCCATCTGCACACAGACGGCGCGGGCAAATCGTTCTACCCACACCGGACTGATGGCCTCGGGAATGACGACGGTGTTACCCTTTTCGTCGCTGACCGCCAGGGGACAGAATGGGGCGCCATAGACAAAGAAGGTCTTCATCTGAAGCTCCGGAAAAGCTCTTCCCATACCGTCGCCGTCCACTATTGGCAGGCCCGTCATGGCCGCGGGTATGAAGACCTCCAGAGAGTTGCTGCCACCGATTTCGTTGGAAATTAGGGCCGTGGCTCGCTTACCTGTATAGGTCTCGATCGCGCGTAATGCGTGGTAGGACTGCAGGTCCCGGATCTTTTCTATGCCGACGGTGGGTGCTCCCATTCCCCCAACACATATCACCACGGCATCGTCAGGCAGCTCATCGGGTGAAACGACCGTAACGGCGCCCCATTGCCTGAAGGCCTGGCGGGCGCGGAGTTGGCCAAGATACGGATTACCACCACCCCCTGCACCCAGAATGCCCGCACCTATGGCGATCGACTCTAGATTGTCTTCGGTGACCTGCCACATAACGTTGGAATTCTCCATTTCGGTTCGTGGGTCTTTAAGAGCCTAGGAAATTTTAGTGCCGTCCACACACCGGGTCAAGAGGTACGCCCATATCCAGTGCATTCATATTCATGTGTGCCGTATATCACTGAATAACGTGTGAGCGAAGTGTATCATTGACCTATCGCGTGTGCTAGGCCAGCACCCTGAGTCGACCCGGTCTCGTGGCGAGAGGACGGTTACATTGATCAAAATATTGGTAGCGGCAGACGATGTAAGCATACGGCACGCTGTTGTCCGTGTAATATCTACAGAGGCCTATGAAATCATAGAGTCCAGCTCCTACGATGCAGCCTACGATATGGCCGTGTCGGAGAGGCCGGATGCCATCCTCCTGTTGGTCCTTAAACTTGGAACAGATGGCCTCCAGGTGGTGGATAGGCTAAAAGAGGACCCAGAGACCAGCTCCACTCCCATAATACTTCTGGTGGGCAAAGACATTCCCCTGGAAGACCTGACAGAAAGATTGCGATTTGCAGACCTGTACTACATGATCATGCCCTGTAAACCCTCGGACCTACAGAACAGTGTTAGGACCGCGTTGAAGAACCAGCCTTCACCGGACCATGACGCATCTAACCTGGGTCTTTCCCAGACCCCGGACCCGAGTGCCAGTCTCCACTGAGGCGGCAATACAAACTCTGTAAGACTGCCTGTCACGTGCTCCACAGCAACGTTTCTACCTCTGCTGAGACCTATCGGCCCACCACGCTCTGATTCGTTCTGCGATCTCCTTTTCTTTACCCTCCTCCGACGGTTCATAGTATCGACGGTCTTTAAGAGAAGGAGGCAGATACTCCTGGAGTACGAAGTTCCCTTCATAGTTGTGGGCGTACTTGTAGGATTTTCCATAGCCCAAACTCTGCATCAGCCCCGTCACGGCGTTGCGAAGGTGCATCGGCACCGGCTCATTGCGGCTCTTCCGCACATCTTCCATGGCCCGGTTCAGAGCGGCGTAGGTTGAGTTGCTCTTGGGCGCCGTCGCCAGATACACGGTGGCCTCCGCCAAGGGAATAGCTCCCTCCGGCATGCCAACGAAGTGAACAGCCTGCTGGGCGGCGACAGCCAGTGGCAGCGCCATAGGGTCCGCGAGCCCGATGTCCTCGGCCGCCAGGATGACCATTCTCCGAACGATAAATAATGGGTCCTCGCCCGATTCTATCATGCGTCCCAGCCAGTACAGAGCCGCATCTGGGTCGGAGCCCCTCAACGATTTGATGAAGGCGGAAATGACATCGTAATGCTGGTCACCGGCCTTGTCGTAAAGTAGGGACCGCTGTTGGAGCGCGTCTTCTATGGTGGCAAGGTCCACCCGTCTCATGCCATCATCGGCGGGCTCGATGGCGTATACCGCCGTGTCCAAACCGTTGAGGGCAATACGGGCATCCCCATTGGCGAAATTGACAAGATGAGCCATAGCGTCAGCATCCAGCTCAGCCTTCATATCACCCAGCCCCTTGTCGTGATCGGTGATGGCCCGCTGTACGATTCGTTCCATCTCCTCTTCGGTGAGCTGGCGAAGAGTGAAGACGCGGGAACGAGACAGCAGGGGGGCGATGACCTCGAAGGAGGGGTTCTCGGTGGTGGCGCCAATGAAGGTGAAAGTACCGTTCTCCACGTGGGGTAAAATGACGTCCTGCTGAGCCTTGTTGAACCGGTGTATCTCGTCAATGAAGAGTATTGTGCGCTGACCATACAGAGCACGACGCTCCTTGGACTCTTCGACTATGCGCCGCAGGTCGGCGACTCCGGCGGTGACGGCGCTGATAGGCTCGAAATGGGAGCGAGTTACACTGGAGATGAGATGGGCCAGCGTGGTCTTCCCACTACCGGGAGGGCCCCACAGTATAAGTGAGGGCACCCGGTCAGCCTCAATGGCCCGCCTGAGCACCTTGTCCGGACCTATCACATGCTCCTGACCCACGAACTCATCAAATCTTGTGGGCCTTAGCCGCGCTGCAAGAGGAGCCTCTTTCTCTTCCTGGCTCTTTCTACTGTGCTCAAAGAGCTCCACGAGCAACCACCCCCTTCCCTTGGGCCCTAGTTTACACTAGACAATCAGCTGTTGTCAGCGAGCCATGGGAGCCCTTCTAAAATCGTTGCCACACCTGACTCATGCATGATATTATGCGGCATTATTTAAGCTGACGGTGTACCTGCATGGAAAGCACAGACAAAGCAGAATATAGGCCCGTTCCCTGGAAGGCGACAGACGTGGTCATTGGGACCATGGTGATCATCGTTAGCCTCGCCGTATTCGGATTAATCTACACCGGCATATTACAGGTATTGGGTGGAGACGCGACCTCTGGCCTGGGCTTGCTTCTAATCATCGCCTTGGTCTACGTTATCGTGCTAGGGATCACCTGGGTTGTGGGCCCTGCCAGGCATCATGCATCTCTGAGAAGTCTGGGACTAAAGCTCCCGTCCTCCAGATCCAAGGGCCAGCTCCTTTTGCCATTGTTGGTTCTAGCGGCGAGTCTCACCCTTACCGCTATTTATGCCGCGTTGTTATCGGTCCTGGGATTCGATCTACCTGAGTCTTTGCCTTCCGACGTCGGCCTGGAAGGCCCGGGAATAATCGGTGGATTCGCTCTGGTAGTAATCTTGTGGGGCCCTTTAACGGAGGAGATTTTCTTCAGGGGCTTCGTATTCCCAGGCCTGGTGGTACGGATGGGGGTCCTAGGGGCTGCCCTAGCTAGCTCACTTCTGTTCGCCCTAGCCCACGTGGACCCCAGGCTGATGGTACCCATCTTCATTACCGGACTCCTGCTCGCCTGGCTGTACCACAAGACCGGCTCTATATGGAGCTCCTTCGCCGCCCATGCTTTGCAAAACGCCCTGGCCTTTGTAGTGACCACGAATTCTTAGCGACGTAGGCATATGTGGTATACTGATACGCAGATTTTTCTCCTGCAATGGGCTCGAGGTCGACAACGTGGCTGATGACAGGATCGCTCAAAAGTTTAAACAGTTAGACAGAGAAGGCAATACCGGCCTCGTTCTATTCCTCACTGCCGGCTTTCCCGACATGGACGCAACCCTCGAGCTTGTGCCGGCTCTAGCAGAGGCCGGAGCCGATTGCATTGAGTTGGGTGTGCCCTTCAGCGACCCACTGGCCGACGGCCTTACCATCCAGGCCTCCAGCTTCCAGGCCCTGCGCAACGGAGTCACCCTGGATAGCTGCATTAAATTGGTGAAAGAGCTTCGAGACCGAGTGCCGGATACACCCTTAATACTGATGGGTTACTACAATCCTATCCTTAGCTACGGCCTAGAACGGTTCGGCGACGAAGCTCGTCGCGCTGGAGTGGACGGCGTAATAGTGCCCGACCTACCCACCGACGAGGCAGGTCCATTGATGGACCAGTGTGCACCACGTGGAATACACACCATACCCCTGCTAGCTCCCACCAGCACGGACGCCCGTATCGAGATGGCTTGCGGGGTTGCCTCGGGCTTCATCTACTGTGTGAGCCTCACCGGTGTCACTGGCGCCAGAAGCGAGCTATCTTCTCCGGCTTTGAACCTGTTGGAACGGGTCCGCCGCCACACCGACTTGCCATTGACCGTGGGCTTCGGTATATCCAACAGAGAGCATATAGAAGCCATAGAAGGCCACGCTCAGGCCGCGGTGGTGGGCAGCGCCTTGATAAATACGATTAACGACTCGCCACGAGAGCATCTTATTGACAGAGCACAGCAGCTCGTACGTGAATTGACCGGCGCCATTCCATCGACTTCTACTTCGGTCAGGACAGCCCCTTCGACCTCGCTCAGGACAGGCCGATGACGGCGTGCAGAGGCATTCGGGGCGCTACCACCGTCGACCACAACACGAAGGACGAGATATTCGCCTCCACGAGGGAGCTTTTCCTTAAGGTAGTCGAATCAAACCAGGTGGAAGAGTCCCAGGTAGCAGCAGTGCAATTTACAACCACCCAGGACATTAATGCCGCCTTCCCAGCCACCGCGGTAAGGGAAATGGGATGGGAGCGTACTGCCATGTTATGCAGCCACGAGATAGCCGTGCCTGGCAGCCTGTCCAAGTGCATACGCCTGCTAATACTGGTGAATACCGACAAGGGACCCGATGAGTTGGTCAACGTGTACCTAAGAGGAGCCGTAAATCTGCGACCCGATCTTGCAGGTGGATGATGCACGACCCGATATTCGTGAGCCTAGAAGAAAGCCTTAAAAAGATTCATCGAGCAGAGCATACGCCACAATTTATAACGATCCCCAGAAAGGACAACTGGGCATGATTGTAGTAATGCGAAAGGATTGCACCCGCGAGCAGATCCGTGCAATCCAGGAGCGTATAGAAAGCCACGGCTTGCAAGCCCACCTATCAGTGGGAGTGGAACGAACAGTCATAGGGGTAATGGGCCAGACCTTCCAGGAGCTCAGAAACGAGCTTGGACTCCTGCCCGGCGTCCTGGAAGTGGTGCCCATCTCCAAACCCTACAAGCTTTCCAGTAGAGAGTTCAAGCCAGAGGACACCCTTGTTAAGGTGGGCGACGCTGTCATCGGAGGCGACGAGCTCGTTGTAATGGCTGGCCCCTGTGCCGTGGAGAATGAGGAGCAGGTGATATCCTCAGCTCGCACCATCAAGGCTGCGGGCGCCAAGATACTTCGTGGTGGCGCCTTCAAACCCCGTAGCTCCCCATACAGCTTCCGCGGCATGGGTGTTCAGGGACTCCAGCTTCTGGCCAAGGCCAGAGAGGAGACCGGCTTGCCCGTGGTCACTGAGGTAATGGCCCCCGAGGACGTGGGCATGGTGGCCCAGTATGCCGACATGCTCCAGATCGGCACTCGCAACGCTCAGAACTTCAATCTCCTTGACGAGATTGGGAAGATCAGGAAGCCGGTTTTGCTCAAGCGAGGCTTTGCGGCCACCTACGAAGAGTGGCTTCTCGCCGCAGAGTACGTTCTAGCTGGCGGCAACAACCAGGTAATCCTGTGCGAGCGCGGCATAAGAACCTTCGAGACAGGTACTCGCTTTACTATGGACCTGTCTGCCATACCCATGATCAAAGAGCTGAGTCACCTGCCCATTATCGCCGATCCCAGCCACGGTACCGGCAGAGCTCACCTGGTGGCGCCCATGACCCTGGCTGCAGTGGCTGCCGGCGCCCATGGAATCATCGTAGACGTCCATCCCAATCCCGCGGTGGCCAAGTGCGACGGTGCCCAAGCCCTCACCTTCGAGGGCTTCCAAAGCATGATGACCCAGGTCAGGGCGGTGGCCCAGGCCGTTGGCAAAGTGCCCGCTAACGCCACCGGCTAAGAACAGGTTAGCAAGCTCCAGCCTTCTCCTATAAATGAGTGTAGGTGCGACGCATACGTCGCACCTACCGCATCCGCGGAATCTCCTGATGGCGAACCGCCATGGACCATTCACCCCAACATTGCCAATCTGGCGCCAAACACTGACAATCCCCGTATCCCCATCACACCTATCGCACACCGGTCCTCGTACGTTGGTGACACAGATCCCAGATTAATCCATTTAGGAGTTGAGCCATGGCACTTCTACTATCGGCCCGGAGACGGTGGACACTAACCATAGCGATTCTGACAGCGCTGTTCGCAGTCGCGGTTGTTGCGCTGAACGACAGCCCCGCCTTTGGCGTGGCGCCGCCACCGGGAGCTTCGGACCCGGCGTCCCACACGGGGACCTGGGCCGGCTGGGCTACGGCAACGCTATTACCATCGGTGACAACGAGACACCCTCCTCGGCCGGCGACGTGCCGGTGGGCGACAGGGTAGTCCAGGTCGCCGCCGGAGGCTCCTCCACCTGCGCCCTGCTCACTACAGGCTCGGTGCGCTGCTGGGGAATTGGCGGAGCCAGTTTGGGCTACGGCAACTCCGACACCATAGGGGACGACGACGTTCCGGCCTCTGCGGGCGACCTGGAAGTGGGCACCCAGGTCCAGACGGCTAGCGTGGCTTGCAACGGGCTACCTGTGACCATTCTGGGCACCCCGGGGCCGGATATCATTACCGGTACTAAAGGTGCTGACGTGATCGCGGCTTTGGCCGGCAACGACATCGTCCAGGCTGGGTTAGGTGCCGACACGGTATGTCTGGGGCCGGGCAACGACATAGCCGCCGGTGGGTCCTACGATGACGGGATATCCGGTGGTCCCGGGGGCGACAGGATCAACGGTGTGTCCGGCGGCGATACCATCTGGGCAGACTCGGGCCACGACCTGGCCCTGGGCGCTGCCGGTGACGACCTGATACAGGGGAATGCCGGCCACGACATGCTTTTCGGGAACCAGGAGCCCGACACCTTCAACCGCGGCCCCGACTCCGACATCGTCGACGGAGGCCCCGGCGTGGACTCCATAGACCCATCCGACGGATGCGAACTCACCGCCAGCATACCTTAGGTGGACAAACTCCTCCGCCCTGGTGGGACAGGATTGAAGTGAGGGGGATAACCCTATCCCTTCAACAAACCGAGGCCAGGCTTCAGCCTGCCCGGTCCAGAGAAACGTGGTTCTCTCGCCTCTTCATAGAGGCGAGTCAAAGTTGGGGGTGATTTCACCCCCATCCCAACCTTCCCCCATCAAGGGCTCACTGGGGTAGGCATTTGAAATTATGAGCTTTGGGAACCGGTTTATGGTAGGTAATTTGCAAACCAGGGAGTGGGTTTGGCCAAGGTTCAGGTATGAGCCACAGGCGAAGCCAAGGCCTACCCTGGAGCAGTTGCCGAGTCATACAGCATATGCCCTTCTTTATCACGCTATCCTTTCGGGGTCCAGAACAGCTAGGAAGTGGATGAGGGCTTCTGACTCTCTGGGGAGGTACTCCAAGAGAAATAGCGTCTTCTGCTCTGGTCCCATAGGCCGTGGCCCACAGGGTAGCCACCGCCAGAACGAGCCAGTACCGGGCCACTCGGTCCGGGTCAGTCCGTCGAGTGCGTTGCCATTGCCAACCCACACTCTTGAGAGCGCGAAAACCCAACTCGATCCAGAAGCGCAACCCATACCAGCATACCCCCACATCCTCGGGAGGCAAGTCGGTAATCACTATCCAGGGTTCCTTCTGGCCTTTATCCCAAACCACCACCAAAGTACCGAAGCGGTGGCGCTTGGGATTATAAAAGGCACTGCCCCTTCCTACCCAGGCGTGGCCTGGTCCGGGAATCAGCGTCCTGGCTTGCCGGCGTTGCACCTGCAACGGTTGAAAGCTGGTGTTGTTTTTTACCCGCATCAGTGGATGCCATCCCAAGGCCCGTATTTGCTTCCAAAGGCGGGGGCTCCACAAGCCCCGGTCAGTCATCACCAGCACCTCCATGCTTTTGGACACTTCGGGAGCAAGCAGTTGCAAAAGCCGGAGGATTTCGGGAATCCAAGCCCCCGACCTGTTAGCAGGGAGTATGGTCCAGGCAATGGGAATGGCGCTACCCCGGTACAGCACGCTTACTACCAGGGCGACCACGCGGTCTTGGTGGGCTGTTGCGTCGACGGCCAAGGCCAGTTGTTGACCTTTCCACAAAGACAGCAGCCAGCGGAGCAAAGGCGCAAAACAGAGGGTTACATCCAACTGGATGTTGCAGGGAGTGGCCTTCTCCGAACCATCCCGAAGGAACTCTCTAAGGTATTGTCGCAGAGCATGGAAGGTGGCGATGGAGGATAGAGCATCAATCACCGCGCTTTGGCAAGCACTCTTAGCCATGATTGCCCCATACACCCATAGCGCCAATCCACGTATTTGGCTGGATCTTAGGTCAGGAAAATACTGTTCAGTTGAACGTAGCAAGTGGTACCATTCTCTCGGAAAGCGCATGAGTCACCTCCCCACATCCCAGTTGAGTGATACTTCTAGGATGACGGGAAAGCTCGGCGCTTTCCTAGCTGTTTTTAAACAAGTTTTAGGATATGCCTACCCCAGTGAGCCCATCGAGGGGGAAGGGATTTTCTCCCTTTACGTCGAGAGATTTAGAGTGGGAGGTCTATCGCAGTCCTGACTTGGAGGCCATCTCGTGCATATCCTTGAGGTAGGCGCTACCTGAGCTCACCATCAAGGTCTCAACGGTCCCGTGGAAATACTGGACACCCATGTCCATGTACTTGGGGATTAGGTCATGGGGAGCACCCACCCCCGCGATCTTTCCGGCATCCCGGATCACCTTGATGGCCCCCTCTATGGCCCTTTGCACATCTGGGTGGGCCTGCTCGCCGGGATGGCCCATGGACTGGGAGAGGTCTCCGGGGCCCACGTAATACACATCCACCCCGTCGACTTCCACTATCTCTTTCAGGTTGTTAACCCCTTCCACCTCTTCTATCATGAGACACACCAAGGTCTCCCGGTTGGCTGCCTCCACGTACTCTCCTGGGGAGCTCCCAATCCCATATTCGGCTGGGCGTGCCATAGTGAACATTCCTCTATGCCCTAGAGGGTAATACTTGGCTGCATCCACAGCCACCCGCGCCTCTTCTGCTGTGTTTATCCGGGGCACCTGCACTCCCCAGGCTCCACGGTCAAGAAAGGGGGCAATATGCTCCGGGCCTCTGCCTATGGGCCTGATTATAGGGGCCATACCGACCAGCTCCGAGGCCATAATAACCGGCTCTACATTGTCCACGGTGATCGAGCCGTGCTCGTTATCTATCAGTACCCAATCAAACCCGATGTGACCCAGCAGCTCCGCGACCGCGGTAGATGGAAAATTGAGCTGGACTCCAAAAACCGCCTTGCCTGCCGCCATCTTCTCTTTGAGAGTGTTCTTGCGCATAGAGCCCCCTTCGTATGATGATTCCCTGCCTTTGCTCCAAACATTCTACTATGCTGAGAAGCAGTTGTGTTCTTTTCAAGTGACTTTCGGGAGCTACCTCCACCACCAAGCAGCCATAGAATATTCTTCAGGGGATTCTAAGAAAGTGGTAGAATAGGTTAACTCACCATGACATTTTAGGCAATATCGTGAGAAAATAGAATGAATATAACCGTGAGCACTGGTAAAGTATGAGAGAAACAATCATCGGTATACATTGGATAGATGACCGCCCTGAGTACGTTTTTCCTCTCACTTTCGAATATCTGATAGAGTCAGGGGAGTGGGTGGGATTGTGTCTTGAGCTAGGTACCGCCACATCAGCCGATACTCTCGACGATATAAAATCACAACTTAATGATGCCGTTGAACTACAACTGAACGAAGTCGAACGATTAGGCTTCGTTAATGAATACTTTCTACAGAATAATGTACATATTCGTGCATTATCTGCCCACAAATCCGCTGCTGCAGGTGACCGCCAAAAGTTTCAGCTCACTATGGCTGAATAACAGGTGTTCTCGATATCGGGTCAGGAGTTAGCAAACCTTCTTGAGAAGGATGGATGGGAACGAGGCGGCCGCCGAACTCACGGCATTTTTTATAGCAAATGGTTCCCTGGAGAACCGATTCCTCGGTCGACTGTAATCCCAGACAAGTCAAAACCTCTCGTTCCCTCTGTTCTAGGGGCCATCCTAAGCGTTAAACAGACAGGCTTGGGGCGTACCGGACTACAGGACCTTATACATAAGTATGGTTAAGCAACTCTTCTACTCTTTTGGAATATCTGCCCTCTTATCTCCGATACCTCGGACCTTAATCATAACCTGAGCCAAGTTGACGCCCCATACGGGCTGTGCTACCATCGCCATGAAGCATTCGGAAGTTGCCAATGCACTTCTTGGGCCCATAGTAGCACCTGTAAACAGGAGGGAGAAGACCAAGGCCTGACTTACAGTCCGACCAGGTAAAAATCGTCCTGATGGCGTTACACCAAGCATTGGCCCAAGCAAAATCGCCACGAGATACGGTCCTCACAATCGGGACCTTCGATGGCGTTCATTTGGGCCATCAGAGACTGTTGCAGCACCTTAAGTCACTGGCCGAAAGCAAGGACCTGCTGCCCGGCGTGCTGACCTTCCAAAATCACCCTCGGATAGTCCTGAACCCCGGCGCCAAGCTTCAGTATATATCAGCCTTAGAGGAGCGTCTGGCTCTCATTCGAGACTCCGGTATCGATCTTGTAATTGCCGTGGACTTCACCAAGGAGCTCTCTTCTATCAAGTCAAGGGACTTCGTGGCTCTGCTGTGCGACCAGCTGAAAATGAAAGGTTTAGTGGTGGGGCCCGATTTCGCCCTGGGCCATCAGAGGGAGGGCAATATCCAGGTACTCAAGCAGTTGGGTGCCGAAATGGACTTCTGGGTAGAGCCCTTGGAAGCCGTGCAGATAGGCACGAACGCCATAAAGAGCAACAGCATACGAAACCTCATAAGCCAAGGAGACGTGGAGAACACCGCTTCGATGCTGGGACGCTGGTTCTCTCTCACCGGGACAGTCGTAAAGGGTGACCAGCGTGGGCGGACTTTGGGATTCCCCACAGCGAACCTCTCTCTGGAGCCCAGGCTGGTCATCCCGGCTGATGGCATCTACGCTACCTGGGTAATCGTGGACGGCCAGCGACATCAAGCAGCTACCAGTATAGGGGTGAGACCCACCTTCGAGATTCACGGGCGAACGGTGGAAGCGTTTATAATGGATTTTGACGGGGACCTATACGGTAAATCTTTGACCCTGGAATTCACCCGCCGCCTCAGGGAAGAGCTCGCCTTCTCCAGCGTAGAGGCCCTGATAGATCAGATGAAATTAGACGTGGAGCAAGCTAGGGAAATTCTTTCCAGCGCTCCGGTGGTCCTTACAGCCGACGGATAGTGAAGCAGACTTGATTAGAATCCTGTGATGCTAGAAGAAGAGACGCTGCGCCAAGTAACCGCTCGTGGTGTGAGCGATATCATCGTAAAGGAGGAGTTCTTAGAGCTTCTTCAAAGAGGAAATCCTCTACGTTTAAAGATGGGGTTCGACCCTAGCAGGCCCGACATTCATCTGGGTCACGTGGTGGGGCTGCGAAAGCTGCGTCAGTTACAGGAGCTAGGTCATCAGGTTATCCTCATTATCGGCGACTGGACAGCCCAGATAGGCGACCCCAGCGGCCAATCGGCGACTCGGCCCATGCTTACTCACGATGAGGTGGTAGCTAACGCCGAATCTTACATGCGTCAGTTTTTCAAAGTAATAGACAAGGAACGCACCCAGGCCGTCTGGCAAAGCGAGTGGTTCGGCAAGTTCAACCTGGCAGACGTGATCCGCTTAACCAGCAGGTTTACGGTGGCCCAGTTCCTGGACCGGGACGACTTCGCCAAGCGCTTTGCGGCCCACAAGCCCATAGCCATCACCGAGCTGCTGTATCCCCTGCTCCAGGCCTATGACTCGGTGGCCATTCAAGCCGACGTAGAGTTCGGCGGGACCGACCAGATGTTCAACCTGCTGGTAGGCAGAGAGCTCCAGGGCATGATGGGGCAGCGTCCTCAGCAATGCTTTCTTATGCCCATTCTTGTTGGCACCGACGGCGTGCAGAAGATGAGCAAGAGTCTCGGCAACTACATCGCCGTCGAGGACCCAGCAAACGACATGTACGGCAAGGTGATGTCACTGCCAGATGGCCTTATTATCCAGTATTTCGAGTACCTCACCGACGTACCCTGGACGGAGCTCGACGAGATGGGAAAGGCGATTGATGAGCAGTCGGTAAACCCCATGGAGCTGAAGAAACGGCTGGCCAGAGAGATAACCGGGCAGTTCCACGACGCCGAAGCTGCGATAAATGCCGAGGAGAACTTCCAACGAGTTGTGCAGCGCAAGGAGGCACCAAAGGATGAGCAGCAGTACATCTCTGTAGTTATGCCAGGAGATTCAACCACCTCAGATGTGCTCGTCCAGGCCGGCGTGGTCAAAAGCCAAAGCGAGGCAAAACGACTGATCAATCAGGGTGGCATAGAGATTGACGGCACCAGGATCAATAGAAACGAAAAGATAGGTGTGGGACACACCATAAAAGCCGGCAGGCGGCGCTATATCAAGATTGTGGGCGGAGACAAAGGGTGAAGATAACCTACGATCCTAAAGCCGATGCCCTCTACATTCAGTTTCAGGATGGAAAGATAGGTAATACTAAAAAGGTAGATGAGGGCATTCTTATAGACGTGGACAGTAAGGGCCAGCTTTTCGGAATAGAAATTATAGGGGTATCAGAGAGGATGCCAGCCACAACACTCGGACACATCAATCTGGAGTTGCCTATAGCAGCTCCATGAGCGCCCTAATTTCTCTCATATCTAATATGGCATTTTCAACAACGCATTTGAAGGAGGCTTTGTGAAAATACCCAGACAAAACCTGAGAACTCCAGGCCCGACGCCGTGCCCGGACGAGGTCTTGGATGCCATGTCCACTGTCATGATTAATCACCGGGGGCCTGAGTTCCACGACCTCATCACCAAGCTGACGGACAATCTAAAGCGGGTCTTCATGACGGAGAACCGGCTCTATATCCTTACCGCCTCAGGCACGGGTGCTCTGGAAGCGGCCGTAGTTAACACGCTTTCACCAGGAGACAAGGTGCTAACTGTCAGCATAGGATACTTCGGCGACCGATTCTCCAATATAGCCCAGTCCTACGGAGCGAATGTGCAGAAGCTGGAGTGCGAATGGGGCACGACGGTTGACCCTGGCTCTATAGATAAGGCCCTTGGAGACGACCCTGATATAAAAGCTGTCCTGGTCACCCACAACGAAACATCTACTGGAGTTACTAACGATCTGGAAGCCATAGCCAAAGTTGTGAAGGGCGAATTCAATAAACTGCTGTTGGTCGACGCCATCAGCAGCATAGGCTGTGTGCCATTGCCCACCGACCAGTGGCAATGTGATGTGGTTTGCACCGCCTCTCAGAAGGGCCTAATGGTACCACCCGGCCTCGCCTTTATAAGCGTTAGTGAAGCAGCCTGGCTGGCCAGGGAGCAGGCGACAATGCCCCGGTTCTACTTCGACCTCCCTTCGGCGCAACGCTCTCTCGAACGTGGCCAAACTCCCTGGACACCTGCATTGCCTTTGCTCTATGGGCTGGACGTGGCCCTTGACATGCTGCTGGCGGAGGGCATGGATAACGTCTTTCGTCGCCACACAAAGATAGCAGACTTTACTCGCCAAGGTGTTACTGCGCTGGGCCTGGAGCTTCTGGCTCAAGGACCCCATGCGTCCGACACCGTAACCGCGATTAAAGTACCCGAGGGAGTTGACGGTGGAACTCTGTCATCGCTCCTACGAACTGAACATTCCGTTGTAGCGGCTGGCGGCCAGGGTAAGTTACAAGGAAAAATCTTCCGTATCGGCCACATGGGACATGTAACCGAAGCAGACATCCAGGAAGTCCTCGATGCTCTAAAGGCAACCCTACCTAAGGTAGGCTTCGAACGAGCCCATGCCACAGCAGATTAGTTTCTCCCGCCGATGGGAGGGCCGAGTCATTTATGTCCAAACCTTTGAAAGACTGGAGTTTCGCATCTAAACATGGCTAGGATACTCATTTCCGATCCCATCGCCCCTGAAGGTGTGGATCTTCTTAAAACCGAGGCCGAGGTGGAGATCAAGCGTGGCCTAAAGCCTCAGGAGCTGATCGACATCATAGGAGATTATGAAGCCCTGGTCGTCCGCAGTGAAACAAAGGTTACTTCGGAGGTCATTGAAGCGGGGAAACGCCTTCAGGTTATCGCTAGAGCCGGAATCGGCGTAGACAACATTGATGTAAACGCTGCCACAAGCCAAGGCATTGCCGTGGTTAACGCGCCCACCGGTAATACTATCGCAGCCACCGAACACACCCTGGCCATGCTTCTAGCCCTGGCGCGCAACCTACCCCAGGCCCACCAGTCTCTGAAGGAGGGCAAGTGGAACCGTAGCGCCTTCATGGGCATAGAGGTGCGCAACAAGACTCTGGGCATCATCGGCCTGGGACGGGTTGGTTCCGAGGTGGCTAGGCGAGCCAAAGGTTTCGCGATGCGGCTCATATCCTATGACCCTTTCGTATCTCCGGACTTCGCCAATATTCTGGGAGTTGAGCTGGTATCCTTGGATGACTTGCTCGCTCAATCCGACTTCCTGACCATCCACGCACCCCTCACCCAGGGTACATCCCACTTTATAGGTGAACGCGAGTTGGCAATGATGAAGCCGGGGGCTCATATTGTCAACGTGGCCAGAGGTGAGCTTATCGACGAAGCTGCCCTGCTGAAGGCCCTCAACGAAGGGAAAATCGCTAGCGCTGCGTTGGACGTTTTCACTGAAGAGCCCCCTGGAGATAATCCACTGGTAAAACATCCTAAAGTGGTTGTTACACCACATCTGGGCGCCTCCACTCAGGAAGCTCAGAGAGAGGTAGCATTGGAGGTCTCAGAGCAGGTGCTGGCCATCTTGAGGGGAGAACCGGCTCGCTATATAGTCAACGCCCCTTTTATGCCTCCGGAGGTGCATGCCGTTATAACGCCGTACCTACCGGTAGCTACCCAGGTAGGTAAACTGCTTAGCTATCTGTCGGAAGGTCAGTTTATCGGCGTGAACATCACCTATCAGGGAGAAATAAGCCAGCATGACACTTCAATTCTGAATTCAGCGGTGCTCTCAGGCTTGCTGGTACAGGTGCCCACCGAAAGGGTGAACCTGATCAACGCTCCAGTCATAGCTCATGAGAGGGGTATCAAGGTCACTGAGCAAAAGAGCTCGGCAGCCCAAGAATACGGCAGTCTCGTATCTGTCACCCTTGAGACAACCTCTGGGAGTATGACCTTGGCCGGCACCTCTATGCGAAACGAGGTCCACATCGTCAGTGTCAACGATTACTGGCTTGATATGGTCTTATCCGCTCCCTACCTTCTATTCATAGAGCAACAGGACAGGCCGGGCTCCATAGGAGCCGTTGGCACACTACTGGGCAAAAGCGACATCAACATAAATTTCATGGCGGTCGGACGGATAAGTCCCAGAGGGCAGGCGATGATGATCGTAGGCGTCGACGATCCCGTCCCTCCCAAAGTCCTTAATGACGTTAGAGCCTTAAGCCAGATAGACACGGCCAGGCTGGTCAAGCTCTAGTCGATTAGTTCCAAGAGACTCCCTATGCGGCTCCGCCCATCGCGTAGACAATAATGCAGTGGCTTACAGCAACCAATCAATCTGACTCGTAATCCCTCTGGCATTTACCTCCCTAATCCTCAATCTCTCCGATTTAACAGTCCTTGCCCGTATTTTCTCTGTTTGACCATCCCTGGGTGCAAGCACCTTCGCAAAGTGGGTGAAGGCAATCTATTGGTAAGTCAGCTGAGGATGGTACAACAAAAGTGGTAAGTTTGGTGAACTCCAGATAGGTAGGGAATATGGGGAGGTGAATTGATGCGAGCTGTTAAACATGATAAACCAGAGTCGGAGATGCTGACGGTGGGCCAGGTGGCCTCTTATCTGAACATCCATCCGAACACGGTGCGAAGGTGGGCTAAGCGGGGATTCCTGGATGCTTACCGTATCGGGCCACGCAACGATCGCAGGTTCAAACTTGCCGACGTGGAAGAGCTTCTACAAAACGGGCGGTTGAGGGTAGCTCAACCCTCCGAGTCTTCGCCACCCCTCGCTCGTGTAGGCAACGTTTAAGCAATACTAGTGTTTTAATCCCTCATACCCTCATCAAGGTATCCTTGCATCGGCGCTGTTCTCGCGTTGGGCGTCACAAGTACGCTAGTTATAGAGGGTTAACAGAAGGTTCCAGCAACATTGACTATCGTTTGCGTTGGAACCCCGTCTTTATACTACACCAAATCTCAAAGCCATAAACACCTCGTAGGATTCCCCTTGCCCGCAGCAACATGGACAGTTACAATCCAGATAAATAGTACTCCTTCACTGGAGGCTAAGCATGGCCCAGATCCGACAGGCTACGGCTAGACTCAGGCTCTTCTTAGCAGATATAAGGTCCAGAGAGGACCAGCTAGACACCATGATCCGCCAGTTCCGCACCCAACTGGACAGAGCTCCGCGCCAGGCCATCTACGGGAGGACTACTCTGGATCTGGTACTGTCGGCCATGGCTGAGATCCAGGAGCGCCTGGAACACGCCGAGCATACCAGACAACACCTTCTCGCCATCAAACAGAACGCAACCGATGAGCTTAGCGCCCTCGAGCTGACTCAACAGGTGGAAGAGGCTAAAGAGTCGCTACGCGACCTCAAAGAGCGGGCGGCTTCCACTGACCATCTAGAAGACGGCGCGGAGGCCGAGATGCGTCGCCTGGAAGAGTTCATCGCCGAGTATAGCAAACGGGCGGAGAGGGCCATTACAGCTAGCTTCCAAGAGGACGCCGGCTAGATACTGCCCTCCAGAGAGTTTATCACTATGCCTGCAGGCAACTTGGGATAGAAAAAGGTGGATTTGGGAGGCAGCCTTTGGCCCAAATTCATGATCGTCTCGAACAGGTCCAAGGGAAAAGGCTTGAGGAGAAATCCCATCTGGAACTCGCCGCCTCTAACACGTTTCTCCAGCTCGTTGCCGTCATGGAAGTAATCCACGCGTTCGCCAAGGGAGTCTCCCAGGATTGGTCTCAGTATCTGGCTTTCGAGTACCCACGCCTCGGATTGAGCTAACGGACCCTCTAACCCCAGGTCGACGCCCTGCTTCAAGCTCAGCAACTGGTACACATCGGTCTCTGGTTCTAAAATACCCATCACCTTCCGATCCCTGCCCTTGACCTCTATCACCTCCAGGAACTCCTCCAAGCCAATCTCCTTCCCCCTCGATGGGGGAAGGTTGGGATAGGGGTGCGTTCTCGCTCCCTCCGACTCCCCCCCAGGAACGGTGGGAGATCTACTCGGGAACGGCTCTTCATCAAACAGCTCCTTCAGCCTTGCCCTGACTCGCGCCAAAGACGATTCGTCAAGACCACCCACAACCCGGTGATAAGGAAGCACTACAAGGCCGGGATCATCGAATCCTATGAGGCCCATCATCACGAAGTTAACCGCAGCCTCTTCAGCGTCTTTATCCCCAGCAGCCGTAGGAGAGATAGCTGAAGCCTGAGCAGACTTCTTCAGCGCCTTGTACGCGAGAGCCGTTTCGTAGCGGTGGTGGCCATCGGCGATGTAAAGAGACGAGGTGGCCAGAGCGTTACTGATCTCGTCGGCTGCTGGGCCGTCTTCGATCTTCCACACTTTGTAGGCCTGATCGCCCGCATCCCGAAAGTCTAGCATCGGAGGCCCAGCCAACGTGGGCTGGAAGATGCGTTCAAGTTTCTTTTCTACATCCCTATAAAGACACATTATGGGGCTGAAATTGGCGTTACAGGCCTCCATCAGCGCCAGTCTGTCCCGTTTGTCCTCGTCTCTGGTGTACTCGTGGGGCAAAACAACCCGGCGCTCATACTCCTCCAGCCTCACGCAGGCCATCAACTCAAGCCGCACCCTATCTCTACCGTTGATCTTGAAGGTATGCTGGACAAGATAAAAGGAGTGGCGGTCCTCTCGAACCATCACCTGGGCTTCAATCCAATCCCTCATCGATGCGGCTGCACGGGTGTAGCGATTGCTCTCGGGAGTGTCCGTAGCGAGTCTCTCCCCGGACTCGAGCCTGACCACGTTGTATGGACTTCGTTGATAGAGGGACTTCTGCATTTCCGGAGAAATGGTATCGAAGGGAGGGCAGATAATATTGGATAGCTCTCCAGCGAGTTTCGGATTGTATCTCAAGCCCCTGAAAGGACGTACATCGGTCATTGCTACTCTTAGACCACCATCCTGAAATCTGTGGTATTCTCGTCAATTGATAGTCTACTACACATCTAGCTTCGCCTCAAAACAGCCTCTGCCTCGACCCTGCGTAGCTCGCAATGTATAATGGTGCACATAATTCCGAGGAAGCTTCAAAATGCCCGAGTTCTTCAACGTTCTACGCCCTGAAGATGCCCTGATGGTGCTGATAGATCGGTTCTCCCCGGAGTCCGCTTGTATCTATGAGCTAGTCACCGGCTGGCCTATGTCTCCTGATGAGCTCAAGCTGGCCGGAGAGCGCATCAACAACCTGAAAAAGATGTTCAACATCCGTGAGGGCTGGACCAGGGCCGACGACACGTTGCCACCCAGGATACTTCAAGAGAAGCTGCCCACCGGCGTAGTGGCAGGAGTGGGCCTCACAACGCAAGAGCTGGACATGATGATACAGAGCTACTACATGGCCAGGGGCTGGACCGAAGAGGGTCTGATACCAGAGGCAAAGCTACAAGAGTTGGGGCTGTTGGGCATCGCCTCGGGACAAGCAGATTTGAGAGCGGGCAGATGACCAACGAAGAGGTGCTCGAAATCATCGATAAGGCCGCGAGACAGAATCTGAGAACGCTCGACCTCGATCGCAACCAGCTCACCACCCTCCCACCGGAAATCGGCAAGCTGACGAACCTGCAAACACTCTTCCTCTTCGACAACCAGCTCACCAGCCTCCCACCCGAGTTCGGCAAGCTGGCGAACCTGAAAACACTCTTCCTCACCCACACCCAACTCACCAGCCTCCCACCCGAAATCGGCAAGCTTACCAACCTGACGACACTCCACCTCTTCGAGAACCAACTCTCCACCCTCCCCCCGGAAATTGGCAGACTGACCAACCTGACAGCACTCCTCGTCTCGAGCAACCAACTCAACTCTATCCCACCCGAAATTGTCAAGCTGACGAGCCTGAGAACACTCGACATCTCCTACAACCAGATCTCCACTCTACCACCCGAAATCGGCAAGCTAACGAGCCTGACAACACTGCGTCTCTCCTACAACCAGATCTCCATCCTACCACCCGAAATCGGCAAGCTGACCAACCTGACCGAGCTCAACCTGCGCGGAAACCCGCTGCCCATTCCCCCTGAGGTCCTGGACGAAACAGGGGATCCCGCCAAGATCATCAATTACTATCTGCAGCTTCAATCGGCGGAAGAGAAAAGGCCCCTGAACGAAGCAAAGATGCTCATCGTCGGGCAGGGGGGCGTGGGCAAGACTTCGCTACTAAAGGCATTGTTGCTTGGCGAAGAATATGACCCCGAGGTACATTTCAACCCCAACGAAAGCAAGACCGAGGGCATCGACATCAATAAATGGAACATCGCTGCCGGTGGCGCCGAAATTCAGCTCAACGTGTGGGACTTCGGCGGCCAAGAGATCATGCACGCCACCCACCAGTTCTTTCTCACCAGACGGAGCTTGTATGTGCTGGTGCTGGATGCCCGCTCGGGCGAACATGAAAGCCGGATTGAGTACTGGCTGAAACTAATCCAGAGCTTTGCCGCCGACTCCCCCATCATCGTCGTCTGCAACAAGAGCGACGAGCACCAGCTTGATCTGGACTGGACAGGCCTCCAGAGAAAGTACCCGACCATTGTGGGTTTCGCGAAAAAGGTGTCCTGCGCCACGGGAGAGGGCGTCCTCGAAGTCCGGTCCATGATAGACCGGGAGGTGGCGCGGCTGGAGCACATTCACGACGAGCTGCCGGTGGCCTGGTTCGAGATCAAGACCCGCCTGGAGAACATGGAGAAAGACTACATCTCCCAGGAAGAGTACGAGGAGATGTGCAGGTCCCAGGGCATCGACGACGAGCAGAGCCAGAGGACTCTGCTCGTCTTCCTTCACGACCTGGGCATTGTGCTCCATTATCAGGACCACCCCATTCTAGGAGACACCAACATCCTGAACCCCGAGTGGGTTACCAAGGGCGTTTACCAGATCCTCAATTCGCACGAGCTATTCCAGAAAAACGGTGTGCTGGACATCGGGGATCTGGGCCGCCTTCTGAAGCCCAAACAGGCATACCCAAAAAGTAAGCATCCGGTTCTTACTTCTATGATGCAGGAGTTCGAGCTCTGTTTCGATTTCCCGGATTACCCCAACCAGCGGTTCCTGGTGCCCGACCTGCTTCCCAGAGATGAGCGCGATACGGGCGAGTGGCAAAACAGCCTGGAGTTCCAGTACCATTACGACGTGCTGCCGAGCAGCGTGATCTCCCGTTTCATCGTGCGCATGAGCGCATATATTTATAAAGATACCTACTGGCGCAACGGCGTGGTGCTGGTATCCGAGGATGGCAACAACAAGGCGCTGGTCAGAGCCGATATCGAAGACCATAAGATCTCTATTTACGTTGACGGTAAAGAGGCCGGACGGCGAGGATTCCTGGAGATCATCCGGGACGACCTGCAAAAGATTCAGAAGTCCATCGCCAGGATCGAGGCCAAAGGGAAGGTGCCCATACCCGGCCATGCGGATGTCGTGGAAGACTACGCACATCTACTCAACCTGGAAGAGATGGGGGAAGAGACTCTTGTACCCGCAGGCATGCGGGAAAAGGTAAGCGTCGGCGAGTTGCTGGACCGCATTGAGTCACTGGAGCGGCGCATGGCAGCGAGAGAAGAGGATGGGTGTTCTATACACATTTACGGGGGAAAAGTGCACCTGGGCGACGACAGAAGTAAGACCTATAAATTCAAGGGCGGTCAAATAGGAGCGGTAGGGGATGGTGCCAAAGCGGAGGGTAACACCTTCAACCAGCTCTGGGACCAGTCCCAGAGCTCCATCGACCTGCCGGTGTTGGCCAAGGAACTCCACAAGCTCCAAGAGCAAATGAAGTCTGAGGCCAGTGACCCTGAGCACTGGATCGCCCTTGGCAACGTCGGAAAGGCTGAGCAGGCGGCGAACGAAGGCAATGGACCGAAGGCACTTGAACATTTAAAGTCGGCGGGTAAGTGGGGCCTGGATGTAGCTACCAAGATCGGCGCTGAAGTGGCTGTGGCGGCAGCAAAATACGGCCTCGGTGTATAACGGTGATCGATGGACCGCAGAGAGCTTAGGGCACAATTACGAGGTAAGTTACCCCGGGAGCGAACTTACCTGCTGCCGTCCCTTGACTATCTGCAGGAGGAGTTCGGCTATCTTCCGGGATGGGCAATGGAGGTGCTGGGCTGGCACCTACACATTCCTGCCGGCGAGGTTTACAAAGCCGCCACCAGTTACACCGAACTGCGAATCGTGGAGACTGGGCGGCACTTGCTGAGGGTGTGCACCGGCCTTAGCTGCTGGATGAACGACAGCAAGGGACTTCTCGATGGGTTGAAGGACGAGTTGAGCGTCAGTCCCGGCGAGACTACGCCGGACGGGCGGGTAACACTGGAGGTAACGCCGTGCAGCTTATTGTGTGCGGTGGGACCGGCCGTTGAGCTCGACGGCAAATGGCACGGCAGAGCCACTGTACAGAAAGTTACGGACCTGATTCATAGTGCCCAAACCAATGAGCTATCAGGAGGTTAAGAAAGCCGCCGACCAGCACTGGAATCATTGCCGAACCGGAAAGACGGCCGTCTCTGTCCAGGTAGGCCACTGCAGCACCTCAGTATGGGCCGAGTCCGCTGCCAACTTCCTCACCAACGCCGCTTTTGACCCCAACGAGAAGATATCCATGTACCGGGTCTGCGCCATCCGTGTCGAGAAAATCGAGGATGATGCCACTACTTCCGCTCCCTCACTACTGAGAAAGGACAAGGGTCTAGTGGTATAGTAATGGGGAGCACTATATACTGGCACTGTGTTACCGAAATGTAGCTCAACTCCATCCAGGATTTTTGAGAGGTATGAATTGGCAGAGAGTCAAATTGGGGTGCTGATAGACTACGAGAACGTGGGGCTCGACTCCATGCATTCGCTCTTCGATCAGCTCTCCGACATGGGACGGATAATCATCAAGCGGGCCTACGCCGACTGGTCAAAGGCTGGGTCCAAGAGCGATCAAATGTTGGATCTTGGCGTGGAGGCTAAGCACTATTTCCGGGCCGCAGGCTCCGGCAAGAATGCCAGTGACATCTGCCTGGCCATAGACGCCGTTGACTTGATGTATCGCACTCCGGTGGACACCTTCGTCATAGTATCCTCCGACACCGATTTCGTACCATTGGTGAGTACCCTGCGAGCCGCCGGCAAGACAGTCATCGGAGCTGGCCCCAGAGGAGTGGTTTCCCCAGCCCTGGTACGCTCCTGCGACAGGTACATATTCCTTGGGCACGATAAGCCAACCGCCCTGGCCCATTCTGCACTAGAAGAGCAGGCTGAAACCTTGCTCGCACGCGCAATGTCAGCCTCTATCGACGAGCACGGCCTGGTGGTGGCGGCCAAGCTACACAACACGATGCTGCGTATCGACCCCAGCTTCGACTTCAGGGCCCTGGGCGCCAGAACCTTCACCCAGTTCCTGGCCTCCTCACCCGAGGTCAAGCTTCACAGGCCCCGGGGTTATGGTGACGTGTCCGTTGAGCTTAACACTGGACAGACTCAGAACGGCGAACGGCCGGAAATACCCTCAGTTTCAGAAACCTGGTCACGGGACATAGACGCAGCATGGGACAGGATCCCCGGAGACTCCATTTCGGGCTCCAAGGCGGCGGCAGAAGCCGCGAAAGTGCTTGGGATATCCAAGGTAAGCTCTTCCCGTTTTAAGAACTTGCAAGGGATTCTGGACGCCAGCGAGCTTTTGCAGAGCAGATGGTCAAGAGAGGGCAATACCATCCTTCGGCGTAGCAGTGGCCATTAGTCTTACCGCGCCTAACCGAGGAATATTTTACCTTCACCCCAGCCCTGTCTCGTCGAGAGAGAGCGTTGGTACCTAGTCGATGACTTCAGTCTCTTCCATTGCATGGTACCTGTCATCGCCATAGCCAAGGAGCTCTTGAATCACGTGCTGATTGTGCTCTCCTAGAAGCGGTGCATGGCGTCGCACTTCTCCAGGGGTATCGCTGAGCCGCCACGGGATGCCGGGAATCCACTCGACTCCCACCTTGGGATGTTCAGACTCCACGAATACTCCCCGGTCCTGAAAATGCTCGTTGGTGAACTGGTCTTCGATGTTCATGACGGGCATGGCGGCGACCCCGGCTGCTTGAAGGATGTCAGCCACTTCCTCGGGCGTATGCTGTGCTGTCCATCGGGCCACATGTCTGTCAAGTTCGCGCCTATGTGCAGAGCGCGAGTAGGCGTCGTCGAACCGAGGGTCTGAGGTCCATTCAGGGTTACCGATGGCTTGACAGAACGCACTCCACTCCTCATCGCTCTTTATAGCGATGGACACCCATCGGTCCTCCCCTTGGCAAGGGTAGTTGGAGTGGGGAGCCATCAGTTCATGCTCGGTTCCCTGAAGTCCGCCTACTTTGCCCAGCATCCCATATTCCATGATCGCCTCTCCCAGCAGGGCCACAGACGCCTCAAGCTGGGCTACCTCGATATACTGGCCCTCTCCCGTGACATTCCTGTGGCGGAGAGCGGCCAGGAGGGCGATCAAGGTGGTAAGGGAGGCAACTACATCGCACCATGGTCCTTGGGTCTGGCCTGCCAAGGTACCCGTATCGCCGTCCTGTGCATCAGGAGGATACCCAATAAGCCCCATGAGTCCCGACAACGCGGAAGTAATAGAAGCGTAGGCGAGCACCTCTCTCAGCGGCCCCGACTCGCCCGCGCCAGGCATGGAGACCATTATCACGTCGGGCTTGATGGCTTTGAGCACCGGATAGCCCAGGCCTAGGCGGTCCGTTACGCCAGGGGAGTTGTTGCTTATAAATATGTCGCTGACACCCACCAGTTCCTTGACCAGGGCAAGGCCTTGAGGCTCCCTGAGGTTGACCGTGATGCCCATCTTGTTGCGGTTCAGGCAGTGGAAGAGGGGCTGCATCTCCGGCCACTGGCCCCTGTCTCCCCCGGCCAAGTCCTCGCCTATGATAGGTCGTCCACGGCGGGTTCCATCCAGCCGAGTGCGGGTCTCCACCTTGATCACCTCGGCGCCCATATCCGCCATGAGCTGGCTAACCATGGGCCCCGCCAGCACGCTGCCCATGTCTACGATGCGATATCTATCAAGGGCTTGCATAGTGCGATTGTCCTCTCCTGTTCTAATCGAGAAATTGAGCCAGTTTTTCTCCTATGCCAAACCGAATAGCTTGCGCAATCTGCGTACCACCTCAGCCTGCACCCCGGTTGATAATTCTCCCAACTCTCGCAGGATCAGTGTGCTGGTGACCGTCATCATGCGATGCAACTGGAGCGTTGAGGACACTCGCAATCCCGTTCCGGCAAAATCGGCATGACCCGAATCTAATACCAGGTCTGTTTCCAACAAATCGCCTGATATTCGACTGCTGATAAATGCCAGAATAACATGGTTATATGGGCCGATTGGCTCCGTCAAGCAGACTGCTGGACGGACCTTAGACGTTGAGAGGTCGTCGAATGGAAATGGCACCAGAACAACTTTACCCCTGATCACGGAACGACTTCCCATCGGCGACGCTATAAATATCTTCTTCGGACTCTTTCAGGAAGTCAAAGGCTGGATTAACGGCAGCAGCTCGAAGCCACTCTTTCTCCTCTATGTCGGCTTCTTCGGGCAACAGGATTATGACACGCACTCTGGTTGGGCCCACGGATGGCAGAGGCTCATCTAAAACAAGCTGACTTTGAGCGTCAATCGTTCCCGTAGTTTCGATAGCTTTTTTTGCCACTCTCATTTCAGCCTCCTTATTCGTCCTCATTAAGGTCTCAAGACCGTTATACCCGCGAATCGCCTATTCTATAGGACAATCGGGAACTCCCATGAGGGCATCCTCTAACCTATCCTGAAGAACAAGCTTGATGGCTTCCTTCAAGCTTTCTCGGCATTCCTCCATCGTCTCGCCCTGCCCATTCGCTCCGGGGACCTCGGGGCAGTATCCGATGTAATACTTTTCACCTTCCTCGTTAATCGCGGTGAATTGAGCTGACATGGTTGATCCCTCCTTTTAGGGTGCCTTGCCAACTTTACCCATTATCACCGAATGGCCTCCTTCCCGAATATCAATGTATGTATTTCCAACTTACAATACCCTCACACCACCCCCGCCATCCGCAGCCTGGTGAGCTCGTCTCGGGACAGGCCCAGTTGGCCGCAGTATATGTCGAGGTTGTGCTGACCTAAGGAAGGAGCGGGACCATCTATCTCGCCTGGAGTACGGGACAAGCGGAATGGGGAGCCGGGGTGAGTTAGCATTCCAGCCAATGGGTGTTCCACGTCCACGAAGAACTTCCGCTCTTTTAAGTGCGCGTCCTCAACCACCTCTTGGATTGTCCTCACGGGGGCGCAGGGCACCTTGTGCTCCATGCAAAGCTTGAATATCTCCTCCTTGGTGCGTGCCATGAACCAGGGAGCGATCAGGGCCTCCGCATCCTCCGGGTATTCCTCCGCCATGGCTCGCCGGTTCCTATATCGGGGATTCTCCTGCCAGTCAGGGTCGCCGATCAGCTTAATGAAGCGCAGGTACTGCTCCATTTGCAGCGGATAAAGGCATACGAATCCATCCTTGCAGGGCATGATGGTGTTTGGAAAGTAGGCCTCCCCACCTCTTCTGCCCTTCCTGGTTCCCGCTACTCCTCGATAGATGAAGTTGGGCAGGAAGTAGACAAAGGAGATTAGCACCGCCAGCACCTGAGAGCTGGACACATCGACCAACTGACCCCTGCCTGTGGAATCTCTGGCCAGCACTGCCATGAGAGTGGAGCCTGCGGCCGCCAGTCCCACCATGTACTCGGACTGGGAGAGGGGTATGGCCAGGGGCTCTTTGTCGGGAGTACCGATGCCTATGCTTATCCCGCCCGCCGCTTGTACGTTCAGGTCGTATCCGCTGTAGTTCTTGTATGGCCCCGTCTGGCCGAAGGGTGAGATAGAGGTAACTATCAAGCGCGGAAACCGGTCTTTGATACTGGGATAGTCCAGCCTGAGCTTTTCCTTGGCGCTGGGCGAGAGGTTTTCCACCAGAACGTCGGCGTCATCTAGCAGGCGAAAGATCATCTCCCACCCCGTTGAACTCTGGATGTCCAGGGTTACACCCAGCTTGCCAGTATTAAGCAACAAAAAGAGGCCACTGGCCTCGGCGTTGGACTTGCCATCGGGGAAGGGCCCGTTACGCCGCGAAGAGTCCCCGCTGTTGGGAGGTTCGATCTTGATTACCTCGGCTCCCAGGTCCGCGAGGAGCCTGGCACAAAATGGGGCGGAGATATAGTCGCCCAGCTCGACGACCTTAATACCCTGTAGAGCCTTCAACCCTCACCCCCATTCTTTCCTCGTTTTGCACCTGTAGAGATAGACCAAGGGCTTTCAGAAAGGGGATGGAGATCCTTCGCGAAGTTTACCCTGGGGTTCGAAGGGCTCAGCATAACATCGGCCTCATGAAGATGGGAGAGCGCTAGATGTAAATCTCACGAAAGGCGGATGTACATCGACCTGACGTGAGATAAGTGACACGGTGGCGCTGCCCGTAGCCGTTGTCTCGCCGCGCTGGTTCTCGCACGATATATCCAGCTCGACGACGTGCTTCCGATCCCGAATTGACGTGCCACTTACCTTACCCTTACACCAGGTGGTGTCGTAGAAGTAGTTGGGACGGACAAGCCGGACTTTCAGACTCTCCAGAAAGCTCAGGTTACTCATCCAATTAGTTACCATGTTCTCGAGCCAGCAGACCCTCTGTATACCCGAGTCGTGGGCGAAGGGGAAGCCGAATACCTGGGCCACCGACTCCTTGATCATGGAGGCGTCCCAGGAGTCGGGCATACCGGTCTCAGGGTCCCAGTAGATGTCCTGGGGATGCTTCCGCCAGTGGTCTCGGAAGTAGCCGAAGCTGAGGGTGCCTCGGACGATATCAATGAAATTCAGCATGTCGTCGCTGGAAAGGGGTCCTTTAACGATAGCTGGAAGCTGCTCGCCGACCTGTACGTCCTCCCAGTAGCGAGGGACATCCCCGCGAATCTCCTCACCTTCGTAGGCCTTGTCTATAGCCTCCATGTCTTCAGGGGTGTATCGAAATCGCCCTAACGCCATATATTTGCCGCGCTCACGAGCGGCCTCCCGGGATGTGCGCATCACGTAGGATGTGGCAGTTGCGACCGTGTCTCCATCTTGGTTACTGTACACAACTTCCCCAGTCTGGAGGGCCATGGGACCACAAAACTCGCCCACCTTCTCTTCAACGTCCAGAAGCTGCGCTGTGGCGGTAACTCTGTCGTGCACCAGCACTGGACGATGGAACCGCCAGTCTGTGCCCGCGTACATGGACTGGATACCCGGCAGCTTCGGAGCGATAAGTGTGTCGTCGAAGCAGTAGAGAATGGTGGGATGGGCCATCAAGGAACCGAACAGGTTGGTGGAGACCAACTCTTCAGAGAGATACAAGGGGTTGCGGCTGCCGATGGCGCGGGCAAACCGCATAATCATCTCCTTGCCCGCCTCCGTCCATCGCGGACGTCGCCTGAGCTCTGTCCCGATAAGCTTCCTGGCTTCTTCAATGGCCTCGGTTGTCAGGTCTGGATATAGGTGCTCTGGCACAATTACCCCTCTGTCATTCCGCGACTGTTACCATCACGACCGCGTCACGATCTTCTGGAACATTTTGACCTTTATCTCTGAGATATTCGACCCACCCTTTGATAGCATCTTTTGTCATCTCTATAGCTTCCTCTATAGTCTCCCCTTGAGACCCGCAGCCAGGAAGGGCAGGGACTTCAGTCCAGTAGCCCCCCTCTTCTGCAGGATGAATGATAACTGTGTACTTCATTACTCCCCCCTATAAACCATGTAGGAATTCTCGGACACTGAACCTTGTACGTTTGATCATATCCTGCAGTAGGCCGATCTTAACGACTCCGTGAAACGGGATTTGAATGGATGGGCGCTGCGGGTGCTCCAAAATATAATGACTTCCTCTAACTCTATCAACCCTGTATCCAAGTTTCTCAAAAGCTCTAATGACTTCCCTGGGTCTCAGCCCTCTAAGTCTTCTTCCGTTAGGCAACCTTTACTCCATTCTAATTCATTTCCTCAAAACACAATTCTAGTACTTCCTTGAGGTTAGCTCTCAGCTCGTCAAGGCTGGCTCCTTGAGTGTGGGCTCCCGTGATACCGGGTACGATACCTACATAGAGCTTCGTCTCATGGTCCCATTCGATATTTGCAGTAAAAGTCTTCATTTCGCGTTCTCCAGATGTTAGTCCCGAATACTTTGTGTCCAAATTTGTAAACCTCGTAACCTGCGTCAACCCTATGTATTTTCTTTCTGATCACGGGACCGCAGAATCACCTCTACTTTAGCCGTGCCGGTAACCTCGCCTCGCTGATTCTGGCAAGAAGTCTCGCACTCCACCAGATGGCTTTCCCCTTCGACCCATTTGCGGCTAACCTTGCCATCCACCCACGTAGTGTCCCCCTCTATATTGAAACGACGCAGCTCGTGGTGGAACTTACGGACGAAGGCATGGTCACTCATCCAGTTGGTGACTATCTGGGCCAGCCAGGAGCCCCGCTGGGGACCCAGGTCATAGATACCGGGGAGAGCGATGATCTTGGCCATGGTCTCCTCCCAATGACCCCTGTGGGGGTGGTCTGGCACCCCTGTCTCCGGGTCGGGCTCGGCGAACCCCATGTACTTCCTGAAGGTACTCCATCGGTAATAATGGTTTCCTCCTGGACTGGCGCCTACGCCGATATTGAAGGCATCGAACCGGCCTGCCCCGAAGATTATCTCCACAACCCGGAGAGGGCCCCTTACAATGCGAGGAAGGACTTCCCCCTCTTCCACATCCTCCCAGTATCGAGGAGTTGCACCTCTCACCTCTTCCTGGTCATAGAGCTCCCAGATGGCTTCTAAGTCCTCTTTAGTGTACTTGGGCTTTTGGACACCGCTCAGAGTACCCCTCTCCCTGGCCGCTTGCCTTTCAGTCCGGAGACTCCAGGCTACGGCCTTGGCGACAGCATTAGCCCTGTTATCAACGTACAGGGTCTGGGCATACTGGATGGCCATGTGTCCGGCATAGCGGCTGGGCTTTTCCACTATGTCGTGGGGGCGATATGAGGTACTGATGGTATCTCCAGGCTTCACCGGCCTGTAGTATTCCCACTCGCTCCCACCGTAGAAGCTGTGTACACCGGGCAGTCCACCAAGGTTTGTGGCGGTGGGAGCCCTTACGGTCCAGAGGAACAAGGGGGTGGCGACCACGCTGCCGAAAGGGGAACTCTGGCCATATTTCTCGTCTAGAAACAGGGGATTACGCTCACCCATGCCCTCGGCGTAGGTCCTGATGGCATCGACGGTAACCTCACCCACGTGCCGGATACCATGGTAATAAACCCCCAGGCGACCCTTCATACGCTCTATGCCTTCCTGGGTAATACTGCCGTATGTGCTACTTTCTGTGGTGGTCATGTTGTATTCCTCTTCAACCTATACATGATCCATGTCAAGCTATTGGAATCAGACCTAATAAAGCCTACTCGTCCTTCACTTCCTCCGGCACCTGAAAGCCCGTCTCCAAGGCCCAGGCCTGAACGCCTCGACGGAACGACAGCATGCCCATAGGGATCATCACTGCCTCCAAAGCCTCCAGTATCTCCCTGGGAGTGGCGCCGTAGTCCAGAGCCACCCTCACGTGGGCTCTAATGTGGTCCATTTCCGCTCTAAGTGCAGCCATAATCACGAACTGCAACAGCTCTTTCGTCTTCCGGTCCAGGATGCGTTGACCAGTGTAGGTGGCGTCCACAAAAGGATCGAAGGCCTTGACCCAATCCAGGTCCGCCTCGACCATTATGTTGTGCAATTCCAGCGTAAACCCTAAGTCCTTCTTGGTGCCCTCCAGATGTGCGTGCTTTTCATCGGTGGTCATTTTGCCTCCTTGGGTTCAGGACTTCATGTAGCCAATGGAAATGAAATCGTAGTCGTGGTGCTATTGCAGAAGGATTCTCACCTGATTAATAAATGCCCCAGCTCTGTCTATTATCTCTTTAACCGGCTCCTCGCCGACTACCGCAAAGACTTCGTAGTCGCTCTGTTGTCTGAGGTCATAGGCGTCCTGCAAATCTTTTGCGAATGCTCTATCCATCTTTCCAGTCCTGACGTAATGCTGACTGAAAAGGTTAATGGCGCCCCGATGTGTCTTTGGTCTTCTCACCCCAACAGTGTCGAGAGCGGCCAGGACCACATGGAACATGGCGTAGTAGGCCCGATTGGCGGCAGCTTTCAGGCGGTTATCTTGTAGTAGATAGATGGCGTCGCTGAGAGCTTCATCTGTTAGCTGTAGCTGTTTCTTGACGTATTCTTGAGAAGGTTCCGTTGTCATAGAGTATCACACCTTGATCTATCACATCGGCTATAAAAGGAGAGCCGATCCGTCCAAGCTCATCCAAATCCTCCCGACAATAGTGGATCAGAGAAATGAAGATCGTATAGTTCCGCTCGTAAGTGAAGTCGCTTCGTATCTGACTCACTTTTTTTCTCGTAGTATTAGGGCTCGGGCTTACCACTAATAAGTCGATATCGCTTTCCCTTTTAGCCTCGCCTCTAGCGACCGAGCCATAGAGCACTATGGAGTCCACCTGATCCCCCAGGACCGAGATGACTCTATCCGCAAACTCTTGCGCGGCGTCGCGATATATGTCGTTAAGCTTACGTCTCATGAGGTGTCCCTACTTTATGACCCCACTCTCCATAAGCTGGTCAAGCTCTGTGGAGGGTACTCCCAACAACTCTTCGAATATCGTCCGGTTATCCTCGCCCATCGAAGGGGCATGGCGTCTTGGCTGTGGCCGCTGCCCATCCAGTAGCCAGGGAGAGTTAATAATCTGATACGTCTCCCCCGACGGCTCCGTTATGGATTGGGAGAATCGTCGCTCCTTAAGGTGAGGATCGTTGAACAGGTCCCGAACGCTATAAGAGGGCACTGCTGCCACACCCTTTTGCTGTAGCAACTCCATCAGCTCTAAAGGCTCATAGTTGGCTGTCCAGGCATTGAGATATTCATCTAGCTCGTCCTGGTGTAGCCAGCGCTTGTATGCGTCAGCGAACCTTTCGTCGGAAAGCCATTCCGGTTTTCCCATAGCCTGGCACAGGCCCTCCCACTCCTGTTGGGTGGCAATGGCAATAGTGATCCAGGCTTCATCCCCCCCTTCAGCTTCGCTCAGGGCAGGCCTGCATCTGTAAATTCCATGAGGAGCCATAATATGGTCCTTGTTGCCCATACGAGCAGGGAAATGGCCGTTGGCTTCCGGTCCGTTAAGCTGGGCCTGCAATATGCGCTCCCCCAGGAGGCTTGTGATGGCATCTCGAGACGCCAGGTCTATGTACTGGCCTCGGCCTGTGGAGCGTTGATGGTACATAGCCGTCAAAGCGGCAAAGGCTGCTGTGTGGCCGACCGTATAGTCCACCATCAGCCTGAGCTCCGAGGGAATACCATCAGGGTAGCCGGTTATGTGGGAGAGTCCCCCCATGGTGGCAAAGATCGGCGCATATCCCGTATACCGCGATTGAGGTCCTTCCGACCCTAGAGAGGAGGACGCAATCATTACGATATCAGGCTTAAATTTAACCAACTCATCGTAGTCCAGACCGAACCGCTTCATAGTACCCGGGCGGTAGTTCTCAACCACCAGGTCGCAGACAGCTATGAGCTTCTTCGCAAGAACCACCCCTTCAGGAGTGGTCAAATCCAGGCTGATTCCGCTCTTGTTGTAGTTCAAGTAGCGGTCTATATCGGCAGCCCGCTGTTGTGGGAACCCACCGCGAGCGCGTGCTGACGTTATCTTGACGACCTCGGCTCCCATTGATGAAAGAAGTAGAGTGGAATAGGGGCCCGCCGCAGCCCAACTGAAGTCCGCCACTCGCACGTTTCTAAGAGGTAAACGGCTCATTCTTGTCCATTCCACTTTACTCTTTGACCATAGATTTGCCACTGAGGCACAGATTCACCGAGAAAAAATTTAAAAAGTTCTCCGTGCCTCAGTGTCTCCGTGGCAAATTCACTACTCTTAGCCTCAGATGACCCCAGCCTGTTTCAGCCGGCTCAACTCCCGGTCATCGTAGTCCAGCCAATCTCCGTACATCTCGGCGTTGTGCTGGCCAAGGAAGGGGGCAGGCAACGAATACTCCCAAGGGGTCCGGGAGTGCTGGTAGGCTGCCGAAGGCGCTTTAAAGTTCCCGATAACCGGATGCTCAGCAGCAGCGAAATAGCTCCGATACTCCATCTGAGGATCGTTCAACACCTCTTCAGTGGAGTAGACAGGGCCCACAGCAACACCCACTTGCTGGAGGCTATGGTAAATCTCCTCTCGGGTGTGGTCCATGGCCCATTGCTCTATCTTTTCGTCTATCTCCGCTCTGTGGGCAAACCTCGACTCCTGAGTATCGCAAATCTCGTCTTTAGTCCATGAAGGCTGTCCCATTAACTCAACCATTGCGTCCCATTGCTTTTGACTGGGAATAAGCAGCTCCCAAAATCCGTCCTTACACCGGTAGAGGCCGCCGGTGTAATGAGAGAGATGGCGGTCGTGGCGGGTCTCTATGACACCGTCCGCTGGGTACCGGCAAAAGTCAGCGCTATTGAGATTGATGAGGGTCTCCTGTTTAGATACGTCTATGTGGTGACCCTGTCCGTCCAACAACCGGCCTACCAAGGCCCCCATGGATGCGACGGCAGCGCTGAGGCCGGCCTGGTATTCTCCCAGATAGCCGCCCGCTACGATAGGCTCCCCTTCAGGATAGAGCTGGTCCGCCAGCCGACCTCCAGGCAGCATGTATCCGTCGCCGCCGGAGTGGTAGCTGTTCATGTAGTAGGCCTTGTAGTCCTTATAGGGCCCCGACCTGCCGAAGGGTGTGATAGAGGTGACCACGAGGGACGGATTCACTTCCCGTAATGTCGCGTAGTCAAGCCCTATAGAGTCTATGGAGTTGGAAGGCAAGTCCTCAACGAGCAAGTCAACTTTCCTAACGAGCTCCAGCAGCATTTGTTTGCCAGTGGGAACGTTGATGTTTAGGGTAATTCCCCGCTTGTTGGAATTAAGGTAAATGTACAGCAGGCTGGTGTCCATGCCCGGTATACCCTTATAGAAAGGGCCTCTTCTACGGCTCTCGTCTCCCAGATCGGGCGGCTCCACCTTAATGACGTCGGCGCCCATATCCCCCAAAAGGCGGGTACAGAAAGGACCTGCCACCAAGGAGCAGAGCTCCAATATTTTAACGCCATGTAACGCGGAATTACCCAAAGACTACTCTTCCTCATCACAGGAGCTGGAAAAAGCTGCTTCCCCTTCGATGGGGGAAGGTTGGAGCCTGCCCTGAGCCCGCCGAAGGGACGGGGGTGATTCCGTCATCTCACGTGGCGACGGATGAACTCCCCTATACGGTCAATCGCTTGCTGCCCTTCAGGTAAGATGTGGGCATACATGGGCCAATTGTGGGGCATATCATCCCATATCTCCAGGGTCACATCAACCCCGGAGGCCTTCGCTCGCTCGGCGAGACGGGTCGAGTCGTCGCGGAGCACCTCTATGGAGCCTGCCATGACTAGTAGAGGTGGTAGTCCATGCAAATCGGCGTAGACGGGAGAGGCAAGGGGAGTCTTAGGGTCGCGGCCATTCAGGTAAAGCTTCGCCATCTCCTCAGCCCGCTCGAGGGTTACGGTAGGATCAGCGTTAGCGTTAGTCGTCATAGATTCGCCGGTATGGGCAAGGTCTGCCCACGATGACAGGCATATTCCGGCTGCGGGTAAAGGGTCTCCTAAGTATCTAAGGGCGATGCACGTGGCCGCGGTCAGTCCGCCTCCCGCGGATTCCCCGCCAATCACGATCTTTTTGGGGTCTGTACCCATGGATAACAGCCAGCGATAGGCCGCCAAACAATCCTCCAATGCAGCGGGGAACGGGTTCTCCGGAGCTCGTCTGTAGTCAAGGCCGAGAAGACTGGTACCGGTGGCCCGCGACAGATGTGACAGATAAACCCTATGGGTCCTCATGGAACCGACGGCGTAGTAGCCGCCATGCAGGTAAATGAAGACCCGGTCCTTGGACGCTCCAGGGGCGATCACCCACTCCGCAGGCACTCCGCCAGCACCTACCCGTTCGGTAACGATATCGTCGTCCAGCTTGAGATGAGACATCCGCTGCTCGTATGAAGCCCGCGCCTCCTCGACTGTACTGCGGGGCTCTGTAGCGCCGGCCTTTAGCATTTCGATCAATTTGGTAAGCTGGGGGGTTACAGCCATCGCCACTCTCCTAACCGTTAGTGATGGAAAAGTAATCTAGGGCCATTAGTTACCCAGGGTCTTTCGAATGTCTTTCCTGGGTAGATATTCCCGCTCGGCCTGAGCCTGTCGAAGGGCGCCGCTATGGTTCGATAACCCTTCGGCTTTGCTGAGGATGTAGCTCACCATGAGCGTTCGTTTCGTCCCACCTCGGATAATCGAAAAGCCCTGATCAGTCGCCGCCGTTATCACTGGCGGTAGCTCCCATGGCGGGCGCATGTACCCCTTTAGCTGGGAAATGGGGCATGACTTCACGGGCGAAAATCTCTAGCTGCTCCTTGAACTCTCGCCATGACGATCCCTCCGGCCAGTGGAGCACGATCTGCTCTAGTCCGGGATACTTTTCCTGGGTCTCTTTTAAGTAGCTCACGAAATTGTCGGGAGGCCCGCATATCCAGGCTTTCTGGGCCACCCCATCCTCTATGTTGGGTAATCGAGTCGGAGCCCCAGGCGTGCCCCAAGCACGGCCCTCCTCGTCGGTATATCGGACGAAGCCGAAGGGAGCAAACCACTTGTAACGCTCGTCGTGGCTCGTACGGACCCGCCGGATGGCCTCTTCCTGGGTATCGGCAAAATAGAAGGCCACGCTGAGGGCCATATCCTCTCCCAGCTCAAGGTTGCGGCCATATTTGGCTGAAAAGTCTCGATAGGAGTGGAACAGGGTATCCACCAGCTTCTCGCCGGTCAGGGCCACCATCGCCTTGATGCCCTTGCTGGCAATGTACTCCAGGGTGCGGCCACTGGCTATGGGTTGCCAGATCTCCACAGGCCGATGAATGGGCCTGGGCACCATGGTAACTTCCTTCAAGTCGTAGCCACGATAGGGCACCGGAGCCGGAATGGTGTAGTACTTTCCTTTGTGTGAGAAGGATTCCTCGTTGAACGCCTTCAGGATAATCTCCATCTGTTCGGTGAAGAGCTCCCTGTTGGCGTCATTATCGATGACTGGAGCGCCGAAGGTTTCAACCTCCCGGGAGTGATATCCTCGGCCCACGCCAAATATTACCCGGCCTCCGGTGAGTATGTCAGCCATGGCGTAGTCCTCGGCCAGGCGTATGGGGTGCCACATGGGTACGATGTTGAAGGCGCAGCCAAACTTGAGGCTCTTGGTCTGCGCGGCCAGATGGGTGCTGAGGAGTATGAGATTGGGCAGGCATTCGTACCCCTCATGCTGGAAATGGTGCTCGGCCGTCCACATTGCGTAGAAGCCGAGACTGTCAAGGAGCTTCGCCAACTCAGTAGCGTTGTCCATGGCCTCTATCAGTCGCTCGTTGGGATACCTGCGCTCGTCGGCTGGGGTCCCGTCTCTGCCGATGTTCTCCAACTCAATCTGGCCCACGTACAGGACGGAAAACTTGTCGATCATGATCGTTCTTCCTTAGATGGGGATATGAAGAGGGATAGTAGGTGTTACGGCGAGGCTAATTATACCACATGCCTCTGTAAATCTTTACTCTTTCGTTCTGGTAGACCAGCTCCGCCATCCCTTCCTGAACCATGGTATCGAACTTCCGAAGACCATCCTCAGGATAGTAGGCGTGCTCTAGCTGTCCCACCACCACGTACTCCACTTCATATATCTTCAAGAGGTCCACAGCCAGCTGCACGTTCGGGGTGGAATATAGCTCGCCCACTGCGGAGCTTCGGGCCCTGACAGCATCGCTGTACTTCATTCTCTGCTGGGTCTGATGCCACGGCCAACCAAGTACTGTAGGAAGCCCCGTGTAGTCGGATATTCGAGAGCTCCAGTCGTACTGCTCACTGTGGGCCTCCAGCACTACGGGCGAACCCTGCACGTTGTCCTGCAGCCACCGGATAGCCGCATGGTCCCATCCCAGCTCCAGGGCAGGGCCCTCGCGGGTGTACACTGCACTCTTCATGTAATCGGAACCGTTGAGGGTCATGTTCTGGGTACTGAACCTGTCTGCCAATCTAGATTTGGTGCCCAGAATAGGATACATGACGCTGGAACCTAACAGCACTATCAACACCACCAGCCATACCCCACGTATCCAGGAGGGCTTCCTTAGGGAGAAGGCGCCCCTTGAGGCTAGATACCAGAGAATGTAGGCTGATGCCATACCCAGGAGCACCCACATTTCCAGGTAGTATTTGAAAAGGGTGTTCATCCTGCCGATATCATCCTCCACCCGCACAAACTCGACCCCTATTCCAATGAGCAGGGCCAGAGACACGAGCACCAGCGGAAACAGGGTATAGGACGCCCTTTCTCCCCGTTCAGCCACCACCTTACTAGCCACCCAGAGAGTAGGAGCCAGTACAAGGCAGAGAAGCACCGCAGTCCAATACCCGACCACTGCCAGATAAATCACGACTACTAATCCTAGAGCTACGGGCAGAGCTACCCAGGGAATCCTTCTGGTCTCAGCCAGAGTGCCTAGATGCGCTTCCCACAAGCCGGATGGAGCAAACGCGTTTGAAGATAGACGAATGAGACCCCGTGCCAACTCCTTTACGCGAGTCCAGGAAATGACCGTCAGGAAGGTGGCGATCAGTAAGAAGAACAGGCCATGTATACCCATGAAGTTGAGTAGCGGCGTTTCCCATTTACTGGTGTCGATGCCGGTAGGGTACGGATGGTAATTCACGTGAAAGGGTAAGAAGACCAGGATGCTCAAAAGTACTACGCCAGCCGACAAGGACGCAAAAAGGCCCAGCTTTACGGCCGGAGTTGCCGTTCTCAGGTATACACCTATGGCTATCAACACTATAGCCAAAAGCACATAGGTTGGGTAATCCCAGCTATTTATCGCCCATAGTGAGCCTACAGCTACCGCCAAAGCCACTGTCGTGATGCCGATCCACCAGCGGCCGCCGTCTCTCAATCCCACCAGCAGACTCAGGCCCAGCCCGGCTGCCAGCAATGTAAAGGGTATGACTATCATGTGGGCATGCAGGTCGGCGAAGAGGAAGCTGAAGAAGGGGAACTCGGTGATGTGATGGCCAATCTCCGGCACCGAATGGACCTTATCCGGCAGCCAGAAGGTCAGGGCGGAGGGGGTCACGTCCTCGGTCTGGGGCAGCATCCGACTGCTGCGCCAGAAATCCGATATGAAATCCAGGGAAGGGAAAGGGGTGCCGTGGAACAGGCCGTTCCAACTTCCCTTCACTACCTGGCCGATTCCATCCAGGTTTCCTACGACAGCTACAAACAGCCCAGCCAGAAGCCCAGCAAACACGGGCCCCCAGGCAACGCCTCGAGTCCACCACCGCCAGGGGCCAGACTTTGCCACAAAAGTCAACCCTATGAAAGTACGCCGTGTCAGCCTCCTCCCCCCTTCGTGGGGGAGGATTGAGGTGGGGGGCAAAACACCCCCATCCCTACCTTCCCCCATCGAGGGGGAAGGGGGGTTTTCGCTAGCTGTTCCCAGCCTGCGAAGTCCAGCGGTCACGTTGTACACGATGGAGTAGGCGCCTGTGACCGTTAAGGCGAACAGCAAGGGGATCGCCAGGTTATAGGCCACCGATGGGAGGATGCCCGTAGCTTTGATCAAGGCTGCTACGACGAACTGGCCCCAGTAGTAGTAGTTCAGGTAACCTCCCGAGAACCACGGGTCGAAGGGTGGCATGTAGCTGGAGCGCAGCACGGCGTTCAGGTAGGCAAAGTCCATGGGCTTTTCCCCGCCTCTGAAGGGGTGCCACAGATCGGGGTTGGCCATCCGTATGGCCACGAAGGCGAGGAAGGCGACAAGGAAGAGGACCTCCGCTACGGCCATCAGCCGCCAGTTTCGCTGCAGAAACTCGATGAACTCTCCCCACTTGGCAGCTAAAACAAGGGCGGAAAGGAAGGCTACGGTCAAGATACCCACCAGCACAGATAGCCGTGAGAAGCTCATCCATTCCAGGCTGGCCAGCAACCAGGCCACGTAGCTAACCCCAAGTATCCCCAGGATTTTCGCAAAGACTATCCCTCTGTCAGGCAGAGGTCGGAAAAGGAAGGTGGCCAACGGCAGCGCCGCGAGATAGATCACCTCCACCAGCAGCAGCCACGCCAGGATTGGAACGCTGTTTGTCCAGCTATCACGCTTGATGATCTCGCTCCAGGTACCCCCTTCCCTTTGAACAGCTTTGTCCTCGGCACTCAGCATGAGTCCAAGCTGAGGATCTTCCGCAACGTGGCTATCCGGCAAGGGGCTTAGCATTCGGCCTCCCCGAGGGGTTTCAGCCGTCACGGCTCCGGTCAAAAGGCCCAAGAGCTGAGAATAGGACAGCTCGTCCACGTTTTTGAACAACAGCACCTTGGGATGGTCGTAGTCGATTACATTTTCGTCGGCGTATCCCAGGTTCAGGCTGATGGGCCCTGGCTTGAACTTTTTCAAGGACTCGGGCTCGGGGATTTTTGCCCTGCTGAAGGTATCATCCACGAAGGACACCCCGAAAAGCTCGGGATAAGAGGTGAAAACCATCTCAGGCTCGTATCCAAGCTCCCCGGAAAATAGCAGCCTGTAGTAGCGAGAGCTCAACGGGTAACGATCGGGGAGTCTGGCCACGCTTCCGTAGGTACGATTGCTGTAGAAGACCAAGTAATCCCCCAGGGCCAGATCAAGGGCGATAGTGTCCATCTTCGCCAGGGTATCTCTCTCGTAGATACGAATCTGACGTACGTTGTAGCTATGTATGTCCCTCAAACCCTCATCCCAATGGTTGTCGGTAATGATGACCGAATCGGTGGGAACGTTCTGGTTTATCCAGCGCGAGGCCTGTACGGCGGTATGGGGACTCGCGTACACTCTTTCGAAAGAGATGGCGTAGAAAGCGGTGGCCGCCACTACGACAGCCATCACTAGGACGATGGCATGGGGCGTATACCTGGCAGCCTGACTTCTGATACTTGGCCATCCATCTCCCACTGCGGGTAAGGGCGATGAAAGGGCCCTCGCCCTGTCCAACAGCCAGAAAAGCATGCCAGAGCCCATCAGAATGATGAATGGCATGAGGGGGAATATGTAGCGCAGGAATTTGACCTCGAATATGCCCAGCATGATGAAGTTGGGCACCACCCATGCTAGAAACAGCAGCTCGGCCTTCCAGGCAGGACCTCGCCTTGTAACTTTGAACAATGTGAATAGCAGGCCTCCCCAGGCGACGATGCCCAGCGGTAACCCCAGGCCCCACAACGCGGTCTGCTGTAGCTCGTACAAGAAGGGTGGAGAGTTTACGTATTGGACCGTAAATGGCACAGTACCTGCCGTGCGGGCCATGTCGGCTTGCCACGTTATGTCGCCGAAGAAGGTGAATATATCAAGAAGGGCATAGGGGGTCGTAATGAGAAACGCCGCAGCAGCGATTACCGCCGCCAACAAGGCGTGGGTCCCGACTTTCCGGACCTGTTCAGGGCTGGGTATCCTCCAGCCACTGCCGGCGATCCTGGAAAGGCTGAATCCATATGCTAAAACGAGAGGCAGCACGAGGGGCAGGGCGCTAACCTTGGTGGCGAATGTCAATCCGACGAAGAGCCCGAGAAGAGCAGAGTCCCGAAGTCTCAAACGCTCCATTACCTGGAGCATGTACCAGAAGGAGGCCATCAAAAAGAAGACCAGCAGGGGCTCAGGTCTGTAGAAGTGGCTTATTTGGATATGGATGACCGCTAGAGACACCAGGGCCGCTGCAAGGAGCCCTACTCGCCTGCTGAATACTATTTTGCCCAGCAGATACACCATGAAGACTGTGCCCACGTCGGCCAGGGCAACGATGGTCCTGCCTATGTAGCTCATATCCAACAGGGAGCTCATGTCCCGGAATGGCTCGATCAGCGAGCGCACCAGAACGATCATATAGATAAGGACGCTTCCCATAGGGAACCAGTGCGGATTGAGGGGGCTCTTGTCGGCATCCAGGAAAACTGCGGGACTGGGTATGCCGGGCTCCATTTTCGGGTGTTCTCTGACGCAGTCTTCGTAGTGAGGGGCTTCGGAGACCACGCGGAACATACAGTCGGCTCTCATGTAGAAAGAGCGCTCGTCGGGATGAAACCCGTGGCCATCGTCCCAGTCGATGCCGTAAAGCCGCAGCCCTAGGGCCATCAACAGAATAAGGGGCAATAGCAACCCGGGAAGAGATGCATAAACGCGGGTTCTGAGTCTAGGCCAGTCCATTCATACCTCGAATAAAGAGGGCACCTAGTACTCAGTCAACCAAGATATGATAGGTGCCTTTCACCTCCATTCTAGCCTTCCCCCCTTGATGGGGGAGAGTTAGAGTGGGGGTGAAACAATGCATCGATTTTAAGGTTGACTGAGTACTAGCTATTCTAACAACCCAACATACGACGGTAAATCAAGTAAGGTTTGGTTTTGTACGAATAGCAAACTCCGATTCCCTTCGTTAGCTATTCGAGTCTTCGACAAAAGTCCGATTTCGGCACATAATATGAATTCCTAGGACTGTAAAAGAATATGCGTATGATATATGAACCTGACGGTGACGTTCTGGAGATTCGACTTACTGAAGATGATTGGTCGAAGGCCGTGGACATCAACGCGGACACCGTGGCCCATCTAGACCCTCAAGGCAAATTGGCCGCAATCGAAATCCTCGGAGCCAGTGAGTGCTATCCTCTAGAGGAGCTGGCCTCCTACTCTACGGAATCTCTCCAATCTCTGTCCGAGGTGGCCAAATCCTCGAGATTGGTCCCTGATGCGTTGAAGCATGCTGCCCAACTGGGAAAGCTCAAGGCCGTCAAAATAGGCCGTAATTGGGCCACTACCAGAAGCTGGGTTGTGGAATATCAGCGAAGCAGCAGGAAATCTAGGAAATTCGCGTAAATCTTAGCGTGATGGGGCTCTTAGCTGCTGTTTCAATGAGGTTATCCTACTATGACCAATCGATGTGAGTGGGCCGGCAACGATCCCCTCTATATTCAATACCACGACCTTGAGTGGGGCGTTCCTCAACATCAGGACCGAAAGCTGTTCGAGATGCTGATCCTGGAGGGTGCCCAGGCAGGATTAAGCTGGCTGACGATCCTGAGGAAACGAGACGGCTATTTCAGGGCCTTCGATGGCTTTGACGCTGGCATCATTTCCGAATACAACGACGCCAAGGTAGCGGAATTGCTCTCGGACGCTGGCATAGTACGTAACAGACTTAAGATCGCTGCGACAGTCCAGAACGCCCGCGCTTTCTTATCGGCGCAGAAGGAGTGGGGGAGCTTCGATGAGTATATGTGGTCTTTCGTAGACGGAGCACCGAAAAAGAACTCCTGGAAAGGCCTCTCCGAGCTCCCCGCTAAAACGCCTGAGTCCGAAACCATGAGCAAGGACCTGGCGAAGCGAGGATTTCGATTCGTCGGCCCTACCATCTGCTACGCCTTCATGCAAGCGGTGGGAATGGTGAACGACCACGTGGTGGACTGCTTTCGATACCATGAAGTGTCGTAGCTGAGCGCCACTTTTGTGGAAACTACAACCCCTTATTCACCATAAAGCTGCACAGGTCGGCGGTGCGGCAGGAGTAACCCCACTCATTGTCATACCATCCCAGCACCTTGACCATACTACCTTCCATCACAATCGTGGAGAGAGCATCCAGGATGCAGCTATGGGGATTGCCTTTGAAGTCGGAGCTGACCAGAGGCTCTTCACAATATTGAAGGATACCCTTTAAGCCCCCTTCCGCGGCCTCCTTAAACGCACTGTTCACCTCTTCCACCGTCACTTTTTTGGACAGCGTGGCCACGAAGTCTGTTACCGAGACGGTAGTGGTGGGCACCCGAAAAGCTATCCCATGAAGCTTGCCGTTGAGTTCAGGTATGACCAGGCCAACCGCCCTTGCTGCCCCAGTGCTGGTGGGGATTATGTTGGCCGCCGCAGCACGGGCCCGCCTCAGGTCGCCATGCACCTGGTCGAGTATCTTCTGGTCGTTGGTATAGGCGTGGACGGTGGACATGAGACCGTGCTCAATCCCAAAGGAGTCGTGGAGCACCTTCACCATGGGCGCGAAACAGTTGGTGGTACAGGAGGCGTTGGATATTATCTTGTGCTGAGCAGGGTCATATCGCTGGTCGTTCACTCCCAGGACCACAGTCAGGTCCTCGTTCTTGGCGGGCGCGGATATGATCACCTTCTTGGCGCCCCCAGCGATATGGGCCGCAGCCTTCTCCCCGTCGGTGAAGATGCCGGTTGACTCTACAACCACCTCGACGCCCATCTCGGCCCAGGGTATCTTGGCCGGATCTCTCTCTGAGAATACTCGGACATCCCTTCCGTCAATGGCCAGATCACCATTCCTGGCCTCCACCGTGCCCGGGTAAATTCCGTAGTTGGTATCGTACTTGAACAGATGGGCATTGGTCTTGGCATCGGCCAGATCATTGACTGCCGCCACCTCAAGCTTCTGGGGATATAGCTCCGTTATCGCACGAGTCACCTGGCGGCCTATCCTGCCGAACCCGTTTATCCCTATTCGTGTCGCCATGATCCGCCTCCCGTCACTGTGATTCGATCGTCCGTCTGACCTCGTTCACAATACCCCCTGCCCACTCAACCGCCTCTTCCGCCTGGCCCTGGGTGAACACTTGAAATGGCGCGAGCTCGGTGCCAGGATGGGCATTCGGATATCGAGGTGTTATGTAATATTGATCAAGCCTGCTCGCCGTCTCCTTATACTGCTCAAACTGGGGATAGCTATCCACTATCTTATCCAAGAGCTCCCTTACTGAATGGCCCAGCACATATCTGGCCCCACCAAGATACGCTAATGCCTTAATCGCTTTTTCAGCAGATTGTTGCGCATTGAAGCATGATTGGGCGTTGAATCCCTCCGCCAGCCCTAATTTGGCGAACTCTAAGTCGTTTTCGGCCTGCGAAAGCCAACGTTTAGCCTCCTCCTGAGGATTAGGCTTCATATATTACTATTCCATCTTCTACGACATTGAGGATAAACGGATTGCCGCCGTCTCGCATACTTTCGAATTCCTCTTGGGTATAGACCAGAATCTCCAGGGCATTTGGCATCACACTAAATAGCCCGTCGAAATCTCTATACCTATCCAGGAATGGAGTCTCGGTATTTTTAATAATGACCAGGTCTATGTCGCTGTACTCGTCGGCTTCACCTCTTGCGTAAGACCCAAAGATGATAGCTCGCTGCGCACCGCCTTTTTCCAGAACGGCGGCGAAAGAGCGCTTGATCTCTTCTAAAGACACTTTGATTTTCGTCATGGCAGTCATTGCTGTCGATCTCGGTTGTCGTTCGGCAGACTTGTCTCAGCACTGAAAGGTCCTTCGAATCCGAGATTCCTGAACTTTCTTATTAGATTCCTTCTAGATAGAGGTCTCAAACCCTTTCTTTCTCCGGGCTCAAAGATATTCCTGCGATTACGGGAATATCGTCATCGTTGTCCCGAAGCTTAAGTATCAGCCAGTCTTCCAAGACTTCTTGAAGCTGCTGCCTACATTCTTCTAAAGTACTGGCGTCGGCCCAAACACCTCGAAGCTCGGCGATCTCTCCGAAAAAGGTCCCATCGTCCAGAATTTTGTATCTAGCACATTTCATAGCTTCACTGATATAGGCCGTAATCATAAACCCATAAACCCTCTGTTGATTTGTTAGCTTCGAAAGCGCTTGTCACATTCCTATATGAGAGTAAGCCATCCGCCCAGCGTACCGAGCCTTTGACCCTAGCTCCTCTTCGATCCTCAGTAGACGGTTGTATTTGGCCAGTCTCTCGGATCTACAAGGAGCTCCGGCCTTTATCTGACCCGTTCCCCAGGCAACCGACAGGTCGGCGATGGTGCTATCCTCGGTCTCTCCAGACCGATGGCTCATCACGGTGCTCCAACCCGCTCCCTTGGTCATGGATACAGCTTCATGTGTCTCGGTGAGGCTGCCGATCTGATTGAGCTTGATCAGCACTGAGTTGCTGGCTTCTGACTGTATTCCCTTCTTTATCCTATCCGGGTTAGTCGTGTAGAGATCGTCTCCCACAAGCTGCACACGGTCGCCGAGAAGGGCTTCTAGAGCGCTCCAACCCTCCCAGTCGTCCTCTGCTAGCCCATCCTCGATGCTCAGGATAGGGTAGATCTTTACCCATTCGGCATAGTATTCTACTAAGTCCTTGGAAGAGTAGGTTGCTCCTTCTCGCTCCAGAACGTAAGCGCCATCCCGGAATAACTCTGTTGCGGCGGCATCCAGCGCTATGAAACAGTCCACGCCTGGCCTATAACCTGCTTTCTCTATGGACTCTAGCACCAACTCCAGTGCGTCCTTATTGGAGGGGAGGGTAGGCGCGAATCCACCTTCGTCTCCAACAGTGGTGCTGAGCCCTCTGGCTTCGAGTATATTCGCAAGGCTGCGATAGACTTCCGCTCCAGCACGCAGAGCTTCAGAGAAGGAGTCTGCCCCCACGGGCACTATCATAAACTCCTGGAAGTCCGTGGAGTTGCTGGCATGCCTGCCACCGTTGAGAATATTGAACATCGGTACAGGCAAGCTGAGGCTTTCTCCCTGAGATAGGTAGCGATATAATGCTACCTGCTTTGAAGCCGCCGCGGCGTGGGCAACCGCGAGGGACACCGCTAATATAGCATTCGCTCCCAGGTTGGACTTATCATCGGTTCCATCCAGTTCAATCAGGAGATGATCAATATTCGTTTGGTCGAAGGGGTCTCTTCCCTTCAATGCGGGGAATACCTTTTCGTTAATATTGGCTACCGCCCTCAGCACACCCCTGCCATTGAAGCGTCCCTGGTCACCATCCCTCAGCTCCACAGCCTCGTGTTTTCCCGTACTGGCGCCCGAGGGCACCATGGCACTTCCATGCGCCCCGTCCGACAAGTGGGCCTCGGCTTCCACTGTGGGATGACCACGGGAATCCAGGACCTCTCTACCATGAACGCTCTCAATGGTCGTCACGGCTTCTCCTAAGGTCTTTCGATCGTCTTTCCTGGGCAGATGTTTCCGCTCACCCTGAGCCTGTCGAAGGGCACCGCTATGGTTCTACAACTCTTCGGCTTTGCTCAGGATCTGGCTCACCATAAGCGTCAGTTTCCTCCCACCTCGGATAATCGAAAGGCCTTGCGGCTTCTCCTGGTATTAGACCAGATTTGGTATTGTGAGTGGGTATCAGCCAGTTCCGAGGGCCCCTATGTAGAATAACTAACCTACCTGGGGGCTATCTGTGTTATTACGGTTGCCGTTTTCCAGACTCTATTCTGGCGTCCAGTATTTCGGGCCGTTGTTATTTTAGTAGGGCCGAATACTGGTCTGAGAAGCGTAGCTCAGCCAGTGATCATCCGACCTTGCACAGGAGCGGCTTGAGCCCTTGCCTGGGCGGCTTCTATTGCCTTCTCAACGGCGTCCACTGGGTCCTTGGCTATGATCATCTTGTTATCTTTTTCGCCATTTTTAGAGAATGACCAGGTATCCAGGCCGATCACTGGAATGTCTACCCGTAGTGCGTAGCTGATCTCTGAGAGGGTCCCATAGGAGCCATCAACAGCAATAACAGCGCCTCCGGTGTAAGCCACGATGGCGTTTCGAGCATACCCTATATCAGTACATATGTGTATGTCCACCCACTGATTGGCATCGCTGGGGTCCCTCCCGGGCAGGATGCCTATGGTGGTGCCTCCGGCGGACTTGGCGCCACGGCATACGGCTTCCATCACTCCGGTCAGACCGCCGCACGCTACCATCGCCCCCCTCTTGGCCAGCTCCCTACCCACCTCTTCGGCAAGTATTTCAGCTTCGGGTGGGGGCTCAGCACCCCCGATCACAGAAATTATCATTTACGTATTTCCCTTATTCCGCTACAAAATGGCCTTGCGAGCATCTCTCTTAGCTCCACGTCGTAGCCTGACGCTACTGCCACGTCTCAGTTCAGCAAGGCATGGGTTATTATACCAAATCGCCGATGCCAGTGCGTAACCACGAGACGCCGTCGCTGGACCACCTTAATAACTTCTTAAGAGTTTGCTCATAATGTTAGTGTTGATAGCAGAGGAGGGGACATGAGAGTTTTCCCTGTAGCAATTAAGGCGCTAAAGCTTTGGCAGGTGGGCGTGCTGTTGGGTGTATTTTTAGGGGCAGCAGGTATTACCTACGGCGGCTACGCTATCGTCAGCAGCTCCAGCGAAGCAGGTCTAAACGAGAACCAGCAGCTTATACCTGTACAGTATGGAAACCTTCTCAACCAGGTGTCCACCAACGGCAGTATCGTCTTCCCCAACAAGGAAACCCTAACCTTTGATAGCCAGGGGACAGTTGAGGAGGTGTTCGTTGAAGAGGGTCAGCAGGTGGAAGAAGGACAGGAGTTGGCCAAACTCGACCAGACCACCATCGTATCCCTAGAGAAGAAAGTGGCCGAGGCAAGGATCACCCTACGAGATGCAGAGGATGCTTTGACGAAGGCACAAGACCCGCATACCGAACTGGATATTGCGGAAGCTGAAGCCAAACTAGCCAGCACTCAGTTATCGTTGAAAGACGCCCAGGATGCCCTGGACAAGCTGCTTACACCTACAGCCCAAGACATCGCCAAGGCGGAAGCGGCGGTTGCTAGCTCCACACTGGCACTGCAGAACGCCCAAGAAACCCTGGATGAGCTAAACCCGACAGCACAAGACATAGCTCAGGCTGAAGCAGCGGTTACCAGCGCCAAAGTTGTAGTCAGCAATGCCCAAGAAGCTCTGGACACGGTAAAGAATGGCCCCACCAGAGATGAGATAGCTAAAGCCCAGTCTCAGATAGACTCGGCCAGTACGACACTGGCAAACGCTCGAAGAGACCTTTCCCTGGTAAATAAAGACTGGAATGCAAAGCTGGAGCCGGCGCATGACAACCTTAACACGACCCAAGAGGAATACCAGGACGTTTTCAGAAAATGGCTGGGCATCGACCCTGGAGAAGTACAGGTGGACCTGGACCCTGACATGCTTCTAGGCTTCTGGGAAATCGCTCTGGAATCTCTCTTTGACCCCAGCGCGAGACTTAACGACCCCAACCTCAGCTCTTTAACGATCAGCACCATCCTCGATGACCCTAATACCCCTTGGAACGAGTTCGTCGTGTACTCCTGGATGAATCTGACACCGGGCAATGTGGTTGCCACCTGTGACGACTTGGTAGTCTCTTTCGGAACCCAGTGCGTCAAGAAAGAGCTCGACGATGCATGGGCAGTGTTAGAGGAAGTGATTGATAACCTGGACACCTTGGAGACCCAATCCGACAAAGCTATCGCGAGCACTGTGGCTGCAGTCACCCGTGCCGAGGACGACCTGGCAGACGCCGAAGAAGGCATGGCCGACCTCTTAGTCGATCCAGACCCGCTGCAGGTAGAGGACAAGGAAAAGCAGCTGGCTCTCGCGGTGGCAATCCTCCAGCAAACCGAAGACGACCTAGCAATGTTGAAAGCTGGGCCTGATGATATAGAAATGGAGTCGATCCGGATGGAGATCGCTTTAGCCCAGGCAGACCTAGATGAAGCGGAGAGCGACCTCTCTGTGTTACAGAATCCCGACCCTGTGGATGTGGAGTCCCATCGGAAGCAGGTCGCCCTTGCATTGGCGAACGTTAACGAGGCTGAGGAGGAGCTAGCTGAGCTACGGACTAGCGTGGACTCCCTTGAAATTGCACTGAGAAAGGCGGATATTGCCTCGACTCTACTTGCCCTGGATACCGCCATCGAGGGGCTGGAAAGCGCAACCCTCAGGGCTCCTATGGCCGGCGTTGTCTCGCTGGTGAATGTAGAAGCGGGGCAAGAGGTGGAGCCCAGGACTACTATCATCGAGATTGTGGACCCCAGAATTGTCGAGGTAGACGGCATCGTGGACGAAATCGACGTGCTATTCATACGGGAGGGCGCCGCAGCCGAGGTAACCATGGATGCCCTACCGGACCAGGTGCTTGAGGGCACAGTCTCGAGCATTGCGTCGGCTTCTCAGAACCAGCAAGGAGTTGTGAGCTATCCCATTCGTATCCAGGTGCAGATGCCCGAGGGTGTAGAGCTTGTGGAAGGGTTGAGCGCGACGGCAAGCATCGTCCTTCGAGAAGACTCGAACGTGCTGCTGATTCCCAGCCAGGCCATATTCGGTACCTTCGACCAGCCTTTAGTACTGGCGATGAATGGGGGGACCCTCGAGGAGCGATCCGTAGCCCTGGGCAATAGCGACGACTTCTGGACTGTGGTGGTTGACGGACTACAGGAGGGCGACCAAGTGGCCATGGAGACCACCCAGACCAGTGAAGACCCATTCGCCCAGATCCGGCAGCAATTCCAGGCGGGCCGGGGTGGCGGCGGTGGGTTTGGAGCTGGTGGAGCCGGTGGGAATTTCAGAAGGTAAGGAAAGTACAGGAAGTGGGTGACGGCTCGTGATAGAGCTGGAGAGTGTAACCAAGGTTTATCGAATGGGCAATCTAGAGGTCGGCGCCCTACAGGGGGTGAGCCTCTCTGTCCGGCAGGGTGAGATGATAGCCCTCATGGGCCCTTCTGGCTCTGGTAAGTCCACGTTGATGAATATTATCGGCTGCCTCGACGTTCCTACCTCCGGCAGGTACTTTCTGGAAGGTGAAGAGGTGGGGCTGCTAAGCGATGACCGGCTTGCGGGTGTCCGTAACCGCAAGATCGGTTTCATCTTTCAGACCTACAACCTCCTGCCCAGGGCGACGGCTCTGGCCAATGTGGAGCTGCCCTTGCTCTACGGGAACGGGCGCAATGGACGCAAACGCTCCCTGGAAGCGCTAGAAAGGGTTGGGTTGGCTGATCGTGTCCACCACCGCCCGGTCGAGCTGTCCGGTGGCCAGCAGCAGAGAGTGGGGATAGCAAGGGCCCTGGCAAAAAATCCCTCAATTATCCTGGCAGACGAACCTACGGGCAACCTGGACAGCCAATCCAGCGAGGAGATCATGGCCATCCTACAACAATTGAACCGGGATGAAGGAATCACTGTACTGATAGTAACCCACGAGTCCGATATCGCGGCTCACACTCGGCGTGTCATATCAATGCTGGACGGACGAGTTGTAAATGATGAACCGGTCTCGGAACCTCGCCAAGCTGCCCAGACACACGTAAGCGAGGACCAATCATGAGTCCTTTAACCGTATTTCGGACAGCTTTATCCTCTCTGGGCGCGAGCAAACTAAGGACCGGGCTTGCCCTTCTGGGCATCGTTATTGGAGTGGCGGCGGTCATCTCCACCATGTCAGTGGGGCGAGGCGCCCAGGAGGCGGTAACGTCAAGAATTCAGTCTTTGGGCACCAACCTGCTGTTCGTGCGACCCGGAGATGCGAACCTGGGAGGGTTTTTCGGAGGACAGGGCAGCGCGACTACCCTGACTTTGGACGATGCATATGCTCTACTGGATCCGATATTCGCACCGACTGTGGTGAACGTGGCTCCCGAGCTGAGCACCAGCGGCCAGGTGGTCGCAGGGAGGGAAAACACCTTTGCTCAGATACTGGGGACCACACCAGAGTACCTGTCCGTCCGGAACAACACCATGGCCTCCGGACAGTTCATTTCACCTGTACACGTTGAGAACCGCTCAGAGGTGGCTGTCCTTGGATCACAGCTATCTGAAACCCTGTTCGGTCTTCGTGATCCCGTAGGGCAAACTGTGCGAATCAACGGACGCCAGTTCACCATTATAGGTGTGCTGGAACCCAAAGGCGGGGGAGGGCAAAGCGTCGATGATCAGGTCCTGGTTCCGATCACCACGGCCTACTACCGCTTGGCGGCCCAGCGCACCCCTCAGGGAGAAGTCAGTGTTCAGTCCATCAACGTGCAAGTACGGAGTGTGGACGAGATGGATAGAGCGACCCTAGAGGTCGCCACGGTGTTGCGATTACGCCATCGAATAACCGGTGAGGACGATTTCACCGTCAGCAGCCAGCAAGACACCATCGAGACTTTGGAAGAGACCCAGGACACCTTTGTGGTGTTCCTTGCGGCCATCGCCGGTATCTCGCTGTTGGTGGGTGGCATCGGAATCATGAACATCATGATGGTCTCCGTGACAGAGCGCACTCGTGAGATCGGTATACGCAAGGCGATGGGAGCCAAGCGTCGCGACATACAGTTCCAATTCGTATCCGAGGCTACACTATTGAGTCTCGGAGGCGGAGGAGTGGGCCTTCTCTTCGGCTGGCTGGCCTCTAACTTGTTGGACGGGCGTAACCTGGGAGGCCAGACCTTCCAGACAGCTTTTAGCGGCGACATCGCCGTTCTGGCGTTGGCAGTGTCCGTGGCTATTGGGCTCTTCTTCGGCATCTATCCGGCGGTGCGGGCTGCGAGGCTGCATCCCATCGAGGCCTTGAGGTACGAGTAACAGTAAGAATACCAAAGGGAGAACTGAATGGATAAAAACCCGTTTATGTGGTTGGTGGTAGCTGTTCTGGTAGCAGGCGTTGCCCTTGGAGCATCTGTCGCTGGGATTGTGGCTCGAACTAATAATGACGACCAGACGACCCAGGCCAGCCAGCTAGCCCAGTCAAGGTCCGGGAGCGGCCCAGTGTCTGCAAATCGATCTGATCAGCAATCGCCTAGTGGGGGTCGCCAGCAAATTCAGTCTGGGGATGGAATTCGAGAAGACTCCGCCCAATCCGAACGGCCGGTCCAAAATGGGCGAAGTCAGGAGGTTCCAAATGCTCAGGCCGCTGGCGCTATCACTGGGATAACGGGTACGATTCAAGACATAGAGGGCAACACGATAACAGTCGGCACACCACAGGGGCCGATACGGGCGACTGCAGGGGTCGGCACCACGATTCAGATGTTCTCCCAAGTAGCTCTAGTAGAACTGAAGCCAAACACCCGCGTGACGGTAATCGGCCAGCGTGAGGCGGATGGCAAGGTGGTGGCTAGATCTATTTCGATTCTCCCACAGGACAGCGAGGGTTTATTCAGCAGGAGCTTCGGCGACAGGTTTGGCCAGGGAGCGGGTGGTCAGGGCCGCCCTAACCAGGACCAACTTGACCAGATCAGGCAACGATTTCAGTCCGGCGAGGCCAACCCTGAGGAGCTTGCCCAACTCCGCCAGCGATTCCAGGGTCAGGGCGATACACGTACAGGCCCGGGTGGATTTGGCGATGGAGCTGGTTTGACCGGAACGATCGAGAGTGTGGATGGCAACGAAGTCACAGTCAACACACCCCAAGGCCCATTGCCGGTATCTGTTGTAGATAGTACCACCATCCAGATGCTCACTCAGAGCACGCTTGAGGAGCTGGAGACCGGACTTCAGGTGACCGTTGTGGGAGAGCAACGAGACGATGGGACCATCACTGCCAGTGCGATTATAGTCTCCCCTCAAGGCTTAGACGGCTTCGGTAGAGGTGCCGGCTTCTCTCAGGGGGATGGGGCCGGCCGACGACCAAACCCAGGCCCTTGATGGAAACCAACGATTGGCCTTTTGTGACTCACCCAATGTCACTCAGAGGCCACCACATTGAAAATAGGCAGGTCCATCGAATCTATAGAGATTGGGACTCAGTGAGGGAGGGATGAAAACCGACGCCGCGACCTACCCTCAAGGCAGAATAGCGGCGGTGGCGGCGTCTATGACCTCTACGATGGGGAAAGGGTACACACCGACTAATATTATCCCCGCCAACATGACGACCAGCACTCCCAGGATCAACGGAGTGGGCGATGATCGCCCATTCGGGGCGCCTCCTCCAACCGAAGGAGGAATCGGTTCCAGTTCCGGACCGTGGGATTGGGGCTGAGGCTCCGCGTCCGGGGCTGACTGAATATACATGTATCTCACGACTACCAGATAGTAGTACAGGGACACCAGGCTGTTGACGATGGCTATCGCCGCCAGCCAGAGCAGTCCTTCGTCGGCAACCGCGGCGAACAAGTAGAACTTGGTGGTGAACCCGGCGAAAAAGGGCATACCTGCCAGAGAGAACATCCCAATGGCTATGGTCGCCGCGATAAAAGGATGTTTATCGGCAAGACCCGCAAAGTCCGCAATCTCCTCCTTGCCCGTTATGTTAAAGAAGGCGATAACCCCGACGAAGACGGCCATGTTGGTGAAGGCATAGCCTACGAGATGCAGCATCACGGCGTTCGACGCAAGTGGTGATAAGGCGGCTATTCCCGCCAGAAGGAATCCCACCTGGCCGATGCTTGAATAGGCCAGCAATCTCTTGATGTTATGCTGCGCGATGGCCACCAGGTTGCCCACGGTCATGGTCACGGCCGCCAGCACAGCCACGATTATCTGCCAGTCATCTATGGATGGCATGAACGCCTCGGCGAAGAGCCTCAGCACCAAAGCAAAAGCCGCCGCCTTGGAGCCCACGGCCAGATAGGCCGTAACGGGCAGTGGAGCACCCTCGTATACGTCCGGCGCCCACATGTGGAAGGGCACCGCCGCCATCTTGAACCCCAGCCCCACCAGTATCAGGGCCAGTCCCACCCACAGCGCCGGGCTTACGTCCCCGGCGTTGGCCAGGGCCACACTTATGTCAGCGAAGTGTGTCACGCCTATCGTGCTGTAGAGCATGCTCACGCCGAAGAGCAATATGGCAGACGAGAAAGCTCCGATCAGAATGTATTTGATTCCCGCCTCGTTGGACTTGGGATTGTCCCTGGCGTAAGAGGCCATGATGTAGAAGCTGAAGCTCATCAGCTCGAGGGCTATGTAAGCGGTGAGCAGCTCCTGGGAAGCGGCCATAATGTTCATGGCCAGCACAGAGAAGAGGACTATGCCGTAGTACTCCCCAGGATGGCTCAGGTGCTTATCCACGTAGTCCACCGAGCTGAGAATGATGACAGCGCCGAGGATGAAGAAGAAGGACTTGAAGAAGAGCGCATAGGCGTCTACCTTGACCAGGCCGCCGTACATCGCCTGGTCTTCACCCCACAGCAGGACCAGCGCCAGCGCCAAGAGCCCGCCCAGACCCACAACGCTGACCCAGGCTAGCAGCTTCTTCTTGTTGGCCGGTAGCACCAAGTCGATGGCAAACACCAAAATGGCCAGAGTGGCCAGCAGGAACTCCGGCAGCAGCAGGTGCAGGTCGGTTGTTAGCGTGTCGGGCATATTATTGGCTCACACCTGGAAGCGCGCTCACTCCAACGTTGATGACATCCATCAAAGGCGAAGGCCAGACCCCTACAAACAGCAGCACGAATGCCAGGATGCCCGCGGCTCCCATCTCCATTCGGCTTGCATCTGCGAGATGGGTCCACTGGGGACTAATGGGCCCGAAGAACACCTTGGACAATAGCCGGAGGATGTACACGGCTGTGATGGCCGCTCCTATCACCGCCAGCACGCCGAGGGGTAGATAGGTTTTAAAAGTCCCAACGAAAACCAGAAACTCCGCCACGAAGCCGCTAAGACCTGGCAACCCCAGCGAGGCCAGCCCGGCGATGGCGAAAAGGGCCGCCGTAAACCCCATACGTTTAGACAGGCCTTCCAGAACGCGGATATCCCTGATGTGGGTCCGATCGTAGATCACCCCCACCATAGCGAAGAAAAGGGCCGTCATTATGCCGTGGGAGAACATCTGGAGCACCGCACCTCCCACACCAATGGGATGCAATGTGGCGATGCCCATAAGTACGTACCCCATATGGCTAACGCTAGAGTAGCCCACGACGTACTTTAAATCCTGCTGGGCCATGGCGGATACGGCGCCATATAGCACATTCACCGTTCCCAAAGCTATAAGCACCGGCATCCAGTTCTCCGCTCCCTCAGGCAGGAGCACCATTCCCACGCGGATGATACCGTAGGCCCCCAGCTTCATCAGCACCCCTGCGTGGAGCATGCTCACCGCAGTGGGAGCCGCCACGTGGCCGTCTGGGGACCAGGTATGGAATGGCCACATGCCGGCCAATACTCCGAAGCCTACCATGAAGAAGGGGAAGAACAGGTTCTGGAAATGCTTAAAGCTGTCGTTAAACTCTACGCTCTGCAGCTCCTCCATCGAGAAGGTGGGACTACCGGCGTTGCTGGCTGCCCAGTACACCGCAAGAATAGATACCCACACCAGCACGCTGCCTGCCACCAGGTACAGCATCAGCTTCATGGCCCCGTACTCTTTAGTGCGGAGGAACGTGCCGAAGTCGGAACTGCTTCCCCATACTCCTATAAGCAGGTACATAGGTAGCACCGCCAACTCATAGAAGAAGAAAAGGAAGAACAGGTCGCGGGTCACGAAGACACCATAGACGCCAGACACCAGCAACAGAAGTAGCACAAAGAAGTCCCTGGGCCTGTGCTGGATGTTCCAGGAGACCAGCACACCCGCAAACAGGACTATGCCCGTCAGGAGCACCATGGGCGCTGAAATACCGTCCAGACCCAGGCTCAGAGAGATGTTGAGGGGTGCCTCCAGCCAGATAAATGACTCGGTAAACTGGTATCCCCCCTCCTTGTGGTCGTACATGGCGAAGACGACGACACTGAGGACAAGAGTGGCAGCCGCCACGAAAATGGCGAATAGCTTTATCTCCCGGCCCCGCCCAGGAGGGAAGAAGGCCAGGATTATAGCACCCACGAAGGGAAACAGAATTGTTAGAAAAAGGGCCATTGCCTATCTAACCTTCATCCGGCCACCGAGACACCGAGGCACGGAGGCAATGGAATTCCGACCCTCCATCAACTACCTTTTCATGCATATTTATGCCAAATCCCTATCGCTATATCTCCGTGACTCTTTGTCTCTGTGGGAAATCTCATTCACCCTAAGTAGCTAGCGCCCACCAGAGCACCGCCAAGGACACCGACCCGACGGCCATGCCGAGGGCATAGCTGTAGACCTTCCCCGTGACGTGATAGCGCAGAATCCAGCTGGAGCGACGTACCGAGTCTCCTATGCCATTTACTCCGGTGTCGTTAATCACGAGGCGGTCAAAGAGAGCTATGAACCGAGCGAAGACCAGCACCACCTTGTCCACTCCCCACTGATAGAGGTCGTCCATGTAGTATTTGTTGCTCACTACCCGGATAACACCGGAGAAGCGCACCTTCCATGGCTCCAGGGATATGCTCCGACTCATGTAAATGCGCCAGCCCAGGACAAACGCAGCCAAGGCGAGCACTATCGAACCTATTAGAAGCCCCACGTTAGGCTCGAATTCGTGAATCTTTTCGAAGAACAAGAAGGTCCCTATCCCACCCGCGTCGGTCACCTTTATAGATAAGAAGCCGAACACCAGGGCCAGCAACGCCAGAACTCCCATGGGCGCCAGCATCACCAGAGGTGACTCGTGCACCTGCCTATTCTCGTCCTTGAGCTGGCCGAAGAAGACAACATACAGGACTCGGGCCATGTACATGGCACTTAAGAAGGCCCCTATTAATGCGAAGGCCAAGAGGTAGTTTTTGTGGTCTAACACCGCCAAAAGCACCTCGTCCTTGCTCCAAAAGCCCGCAAAGATGGGTATCCCCGCCAGAGACAATGCGCCTATAGCAAAAGTCAGGGCAGTGAATGGCATCACCTTTCTGAGGCCGCCCATCTTTCTGATGTCCTGCTCCTCGTGCATGCTATGCATGACACTTCCAGCCCCCAGGAACAGCAACGCCTTTGAGAAACCATGGGCAAGAAGATGGAATATGGCGGCGGTATATCCGAAGGCACCAAGGGAAAGCATCATCAAACCCAGGTGGCTTATGGTCGAATAGGCCAGGATCTGCTTCAGGTCCGTCATTACCATGGCCATCGTAGCGCCTATTAGCATTGTAATAAGGCCGATGGCCGCCACCACTATCAATGCATCGGGAGCAGCCTCGAAGATGGGCATGGACCTGGCCACCAGGTATACCCCCGCTGCCACCATGGTAGCGGCGTGTATGAGGGCGCTCACCGGGGAGGGACCCTCCATGGCGTCGGGCAACCATACGTGGAAGGGGAACTGGGCTGACTTGCCCATGGCGCCCAGGAATATAAGGAGGGCTATCAGCGTTAGTGTGCCCTCTCCAATAGCCCCCGATGCTACCACTTCGAAGGCCTCGGACATATCGAAGGTGCCCACCTCCTTGAACAGCAGCAATATGCCTATCAGCAGTCCCACATCGCCTATCCTGGTGGTTATGAAAGCCTTCTTGGCCGCCTCGGCGGCCGACCTTTTTTCGTACCAGAAGCCGATGAGAAGGTATGAGCACAGGCCCACCAACTCCCAGACCACATAGAGAAGCAGGAAGTTGTCGGCAAGCACCAAGGTAAGCATGGAAGCGATGAAGAGGGCGTGGATTGCAAAATACCATCCGAAACGCGGGTCTCCTCTCATGTAGCCGATAGAGTACACCTGGACCATCAGGGCCACCAAGGTGACCAGGCCCAGCATCATCACAGCCAGGGGATCGATGATCATGCCCCAATTCAGGACGACGTCGCCAGCGGTGAACCACTCACGACTGAAGAGACAGGTCTTTTGGCCAAATGCGTCAGCGCACGGGGCGTCGAGGAAACCGGCCAACACCACCCAGAAGATGCCGAATCCCCCGGCTATGGCCAGAATAGCGAGGAATGAGCCTTTCCCGGGAAGAAACTTGCCGAATATGACGATTAGGAAGAAGGCGCCGAAGCTGAGCGCCGGTATGAGCCACGCTAGCTCTGCTAACTCCATGCCTGTCCTGCGCCCACCAATATCCCGCGCTGTTGCCTGATCGTCTTTCCCTGGAGACTCTTACCCTCTGAAGGGCTTTCATTAGTCACTGCTAGGAAAATGTCATTTTTACGAAAATCCCTTCCCCCTTGACGGGGGAAGGTTAGGATGGGGGTGATGCCCTCCACCTCAGTCCTCCCCCACAAGGGGGGAGGAGCCCAGATTTTCACCACCCGTGATGCTTGGCGCAAATATGATAGATTGCTTCGCTTCGTCGCTGTCGCTCCTTGCAATGGCCAATTCGTCCGCTTTGGTGCATTTGCAAGAGCATCGACGATTCTGAGCGATAGCGAAGAGTCTTTCATTCTTGAGATGAGATGCTTCGCAGAGTTTATCCTGAGGTACGAAGGGCTCAGTATGACATAGTGGTCATTTGTATTTCGTCCATGGATTAAGTTCACCATTTCATCAGGTCCACTTCGTCCACGTTTACCGAGGAGCGCCGGCGGAACAGCCGGAGAATTATAGCCAAAGCAAGACCCACCTCCGCAGCCGCTACGGTTATTACGAATATGGCGATTATCTGCCCTGTGAAGGCTGTATGGTCGAGGTGAGCCGCCGCAGCTATCAGGTTTATGTTAACCGCGTTCAACATCAGCTCGATGGACATCAATATGAGCACGGCACTTCGCCTGGCCAACACCCCGTAAAGCCCTATGCAAAACAGGGCCGCGCTCAGGACCTGAAAAGCCTCCAAGGGCATTACTCTCGACCTCCGACACGAGCTATGATTATTGCGCCTATGAGGGCTACCAGCAACACCAAGGACGCCACTTCGAATGGCACCGCCCACTCGGTGAACAGGGACTCGCCCAAGGTGGCCAGACCGGGGCCTTCAGGATTGGACTCAGCGGGAATCTTCCACAGGAACGAGGCCGTTAGCACGCCGAACACCGCCAGACCCGCCACTATGGCCAGCGGCCACTGGGAGTTGTCGGAAATGCGAGGGTACTCCTCGCTCCTGGTAAGCATGATCGCGAAGAGGAGCACGATGACTATGGCCCCTCCGTAGATCAAGACCTGGACCAGGGCCAGAAACTCGGCAAATAGTAAGAGATAAAGTCCTGCTACCGCGACGAGGGAAAGGAGGAGGAATAGAGCCGCATGGACAACATTTCTGGTGACAACTACACCCAAGCCTCCCCCCACCGTTAGAACGGCTGCTATAACGAAGAGGACCTCGGACATATTAGCTGGTGGTCTCCTCTGCTACTTCCTTGGCTTCCTTCTTCTGTTCCTTGGCCTGCTTGGCAAGCTTGGAGGGCGGGACCCAGTTAGTGTCTGCCTGGTAACGTTTGCCCATTTCCAGCAGTGGGATCAGGTCTACTCGGTCCCCATTGCGCTGATAGGTGCTCATTTCGTGCTCATGGCTCATGACGATGGCGTCGAAGTTGCAAACCTCAACGCATATGCCACATAGGATACAGCGGTTCAAGTTTATCTCAAAGGTCTCTACGATCTTCTTTCTGGAACTCTTTCCCTCCTTGTTCAGAGGGTTGTCTATCATGGTGGCGGCCATGCACTGGGTAGGGCATTGCCTTATGCAAACCATGCACGATGTACAGTATGGCTCTCCTACCTCCTCATCCCAGGTCAAGGCTGGAAATCCCATATACCGTGGCTGGACCGGAGTAGGGACCGTAGGGTACTGGCGAGTTACCGGAGCTCTCATTCCGTTAAACGCGGAGACCAGCGTAATCAACATACCCTTTACACTGCCTAACATGCTTTAACCTCCCCCGGGACTGACTCTGTTACGGAGCGCCATACTGGGCCGCCTGCTGTACAGCTTTGCCACTTTCATAGCAGGAGCGGACAGGTGCTTGTACACCAGATACCCTATCACACTGGACAATGCCAGAGACATAAGGGTCATACTCCACCAGGGCCAGTCGTAGTACATGTATATGCCGGTGATGATGATGTTAACAAAGGACAGGGGCACCACAACCTGCCAGGCAAAAGCCATTAGTTGGTCTATTCTCAGCCTTGGTAAGGTGCCTCGAATCCAAAATATCACCATAACGATGGAATAAGCCTTTATGAGGAACCACACCACACCAGGAAGGCCGGGCCCATGCCATCCGCCCAGGAAGAGAAGAGCGGTCAGGGCGGCTATTAGGAAGGTGTTCATGTATTCCGCCAGGAAGAAGACAGACCAGTGGGCTCCACTGTACTCCACGAAGGGGCCTCCAACTATCTCCGACTCGGCAAAGTATATGTCGAAGGGTGTCCTGCCTACCTCAGCCAATCCGGCTATGAGGAAGATCACCAACCCTAGAGGCTGTAAGATGACAAAGGGTATGTTGGTGAGGTCCCGCTCTATTGCTATTAGATCAGGAGCAGTGGACTGAATGCCAGGAAGCTGGACGTTGGATATGTGGATAAGGTTCAGCGACTGAGCTAGCATGGCCACCGATATGACCACCATAATTAGGGGTATCTCATAGCTGATGAGTTGGGCTGCCGAACGCAATCCTCCCAGGACTCCGAACTTATTGGCAGAGCCCCATCCTGCCAGCACTAACCCTAGGATGGTGATGACAGAGAAGGCGATGATGTAGAAGAGCCCCATGTCCAGGTTCCTCAACACAAGGTTCTCAGCAGCGGGAATGGTGACCCAGAGCATGAATGAGGGCACCAGCACCACTAATGGGGCTATCCAGAACACGGCCTTGTCTGACCATGAAGGGATCAGGTCTTCCTTGAGCACCAGCTTCACGGCATCGGCCACTGGCTGGAGCAATCCCATGGGGCCTGTCCGAGTGGGCCCCAAACGTCGCTGGAGCCGCCCCAGGAACTTGCGCTCCAGCCAGGTGAGGGACAGCACCACTATGGACAGGGCAGTGAAGAGTATCAGCAGCCCCAATATTATCAGGAAGAAGTCGACGATCCTCACCGGTCAACCTCGCCCAAAACGATGTCCAACGATCCCAAAATCATTACGGTGTCCGCTACCCAGGTGTTCTTGAGCAGCTGTTTGAGAGCCCCAAGGTTACAGAAGGAGGGCGGCCTCACCTTCACCCTGTAGGGTTTATCTGAGCCGTCGCTTACGAGATAGACTCCGATTTCGCCCCGTGGGTTCTCAGACCTTACGTAAACATCTCCCTTGGGTGGGCGAATGAGACGTCTGCCCAACGTGGCCACAGGGCCCAATGGCATCTGGGCCAGGGCCTGCTCTATGATGCTCAGTGACTCATACATCTCCTGGACACGGACGAAGTAGCGCTCCCAACAGTCTCCATCTATGCCTACGGGAATGTCGAAATCAAACCTATCGTACACCGAGTAAGGCTCTGCCTTCCGCACGTCATACGGTACGCCACAGGCTCTCAGACAGGGACCGGTCAGGCCATAGTCTATGGCCGCCTCCGCATCTATCGCTCCTATTCCCTTGCTCCGTGCGATGAACACCTCATTATAGGTAAGCAGCTTGTCCGACTCCTCTATGTCAGCGCGCAGCTCGGTGAGCAGATTGTTAATCATCTCCTCGAAGTTGGCGGGAAGGTCCTCTTTTATGCCACCCACCCGGAAGTAGTTGTGCATCATTCGGGCGCCGCTGATGGCCTCGAAAACCGATTGGATGCGCTCCCTCCCTCGGAAGGAGAACATGACAGGGGTCATGGCGCCGGCATCCAGCCCGAAGGTGCCCAGGAAGAGAAGGTGACTCGCAATCCGGTTCAGCTCACAGAGGATAACCCGGACGTACTCGGCCCTCTCCGGCACATCCTGGCCCATGAGCTTCTCAACGGCCCGGCAGTAGACCAGCTCGTTGTTGAAATTGGAGATGTAGTCCAGTCGGTCAAAAAGGGTAATTATCTGATGGTATTGCTCTCCCTCGCACAGCTTCTCAGAGCCACGATGAAGGTAGCCAATATGGGGCTCCGAATCCACCACCTTCTCCCCATCGATCCACAGCACCATACGAAACACCCCGTGGGTAGAGGGGTGCTGGGGCCCCATGTTGACCATCATCTCAAGGGGCTCAGCCTCTATGTCCGTCCTGTTTAACTCAACCATATTCAGCCCGTCAATCAATCATCGAAGGATTCATATTTTTGCATCGCGAACAGTGTACGCAAACCTACGATCTACAAGCCCATGTCAGTCTAAGTCGAGGTGCTCCTTCAGGAACGCCGTGCTCATCTCCATCACCCGCGCCTTGTGGGGCTCTTCGTAGACCTCGTAGTGGGAGAGGCCGGGCAGCACTTCAAGCTTCCTGGGCTCATCGGTAGACTCATACATCTCTACGGCATCGGCGGCGGGGCAAATGGTGTCCTTTCCCGCCACGATGTAAAATATGGCTCTGGGTGAGATAAGGTCCACCACATCTATGGGCTTGAACTCTATAAGCTTCTCCATCGAGGCCAGGGAATAAGGAGTGAGAATGATATCCTTCATTTCAGGTATGTTGCCGAGGACTCGATCTCGGATGTGGTCGGTCAACGGGTCTCCCAGCAGGATATCCTCCAGAGACATTATCGCCGACTTTCCCGTGGTCAGCCTAGCCTTCCTGTCCTCTTCGATCCGGTCCAGTAGCCTGATCCATTCGTAGTCACGCCGTATACCCTGCATCCACTGTTCACCATCGCTCCAGCCCGCTATGCTGACAGAGCACCTGACCCGATCATCCACACCGGCCACATAAGGGACCATTCCTCCCCCGAAACTCCATCCGATCAAAGCCAGCCGGTCTGGGTCCACCTTGGGATGAACCTCCAAGTAAGTCAAAGCGTTTCGAATATCCTCCGCTTGCTCTAGAGCGTAGAGTCGCCCTTTTTCGCCTTCGCTATCTCCTACACCACGGTAATCCCAGATCAAGGCCACGTAACCCAAATCAGCGAATTGACGGGCGACCTGAGGGAACCAGAAATACTCCTTGATACCTATCATGCCCTGACACATAACGATACCCGGGCAGCTCCTGTCCGCGGCTCCATCCGGTTCATACAAGACGCCTGCGATTTTCAGGCCGTCGCTATATATGCTGACTTTCTTCTCCATGATAGACCTCCTGCGTTTCCCTTAGCTATACGGAGCCCGGGTGCTACTCGACAAACTGAAGCTCCAGTTCAGTGCCTTCATCGACCCCTGGGTAACCCGCCTGAGAGAGGGTCTCCTCCAGAGAACCGTCACCATCGCAGGCCTGCACCCAGGAGATGAACTTCTCCACCAAATCCTCTTGAGCTTCCTGAACAGTCTCGCCTTTGCCTACCAGATCGAGTCCCCCGACCGTTGCCAGACAACCATCTCCATCTTGAGCCATCTTCCCAAACAGTGTTAGTCTGTCCACCTTAGTATTCCTGGTAGTCGTGGAAGGGGTGCTCCTTTCTAGCTGGGTAACCCTCGAATCCCTCATACAATATCAGGGGCAGTAGATTTGGGTGTCCATCGAATGACACTCCGAAGAGGTCGTGGGCCTCCCTCTCGTACCAATCGGCTGCACGCCACACTGATGTGACACTTGGAAGATGAAGTTCATCGTAAGTGACGTCCGTCTTTATCATTAACTTATGTTCATGCTCCAAGGACAAGAGAGTGTACACGATTTGGATGTACTCTATGTAGTCCACCGCCGCGAGACAGAGAAGCATTTTAAAAGATAGGCGTGGATCTTCCTTCATCATACGGCAGACATCCACGACGTGTTCAGGCTTCACTGTAACAACCGGGATGTCTATGGCAGCTCCCATCTCAGGCGCAAAATCCCTGAGGACATCATCCAGAAGTTGTTGCAAAGCCTGCGCCCTTTCGTCGAGGGCGCTTTCAGCGGCCGCGTCGTGTTCCCGTGAGCTAGGCCTCTCCGCCACGACGTTTGGAGTCTCGCATGATTTTTTCCTGAAGCTTCAAGATGCCCTGCATAAGGGCCTCAGGCCTTGGAGGACATCCTGGTACGTAGACATCCACCGGTATGATGTGGTCAACACCCATGACCACGGAATATGAACGGTAGTAGGGGCCTCCGTTGGTGGCGCAGCTACCCATGGCAATGACCCACTTGGGCTCGGGCATCTGCTCGTAGAGTAACCTTATGGGCTCACCCATTTTCTTGACGACCGTGCCGGCCACAATCATTACGTCAGACTGCCTTGGAGAAGGCCAGGTCACCACTCCGAATCGGTCGAAGTCGTGGTGGGCCATGTATGTAGACATCATCTCAATGGCACAGCAGGCCAGCCCGAATGTGAGAGCCCATAGAGAAGACTTCCTGGCCATGGCGAAGAGCTCCTCTGCCTTGGCCGTCACGACGCCTGGCATGGCCCTGTCGAACAAACTGGGCGCAGGTACGTTACCCTGACCCAAACTTATTTCGACCATTCCAATACCCCCTTTCGCCACGCATACAGAATGGCGAAGGCCAGCACCGCCAGGAATATGAGCATTGCATAGAAAGCCACCTTGTTATCCAGGAAGATCACTGCCCAGGGAAAGAGAAAGACGGCTTCCACATCGAAGATCAAGAAGAGGATAGCGAATATGTAATAGCGAAGGTTGATCTGGGACCAACGGAATGGTGCTGGCGGGATACCGCACTCGTAGGGGGTCAGCTTCACGGCCGAATACCTGCGTGACGAGATGAACATGGATGCGGCAAACATCAGGGCTATGGCCAAGAACCCGACGGCGCCTGAGAGAATTACCGCCGTCCATCGAAAGTCGAAATCCGCTGGCATGCAGGCCCTCTCCTTAGAGTGTGAACGCTAACTTGAGCATTTTAAAGCGCTTACGTCGGTCGTGTGACGGTAATCACTATATCATCGGCCTACGAAGGGTGTCAACGAAGAAACGAGGTTGTAGTGGACCTCTATCTGCCTAGACGATACCTTCCTAGCTAATTCCCCTGGGTAGCGCAGGTAGCGGCGGTTGGCCACAGGCAGATGCTATAATTGATAGGGTTAAAGCTAGATATGGGGGCTTATGTATGATTGACTGGAGACCGCATCTTGCCAGTGATCCGCAGGTCTGCCACGGACAGTTGTGTGCAAAGGGGACTCGAGTATTAGTTACCAACATCCTCGATAGCCTTGCCGAAGGGGCTAGCCGAGAAGAGGTCCTAAGAAGCTATCCATCTCTTAAACCCGAACACATTGGTGCTGCTATTGCCTATGCTGCGGAGCTAGCACGAGAAGAGAGCCTTATTCCACTGCTACCAGAATGAGGTTCAAAATCGATGAAAACCTTCCTTCTGAGCTCCTCGACGACCTCAGAGAGGCAGGACATGACGCAGAGACCGTACCAGACGAAGGAATCGCTGGCGCTCCCGACCAAGTAGTGCTTGAGAGGGTGCGAAGTGAAGGCAGAGTATTACTGACTATGGATAAAGGAATTGGGGACGTCCGGATTTATCCCCCTAGAGATTATGCAGGAATCATTTTATTCCGTCTCCGAACTTCAGGCCGGAGTGCAGTCCTGGCTTCTATCCGCCGTCAATTACCGACCATCCTGGGGATCGAACTGGCTCACCACCTTCTGGTTGTTACAGACCATAGCGTCCGGATACGGTAATCTCTCGAGGTGTGGTCACCAATTCTAATCTTGCGACGTCTTATTCTGCTTCTTCCCTGATCTGACCATCCAGCTAGACAATCCCTTCTTTGCGCATGGCCGTGAGGGACTGTTCGAAGGCACCGATAGTCTGGTCTATGTCCTTCTCCTGGTGTGTCGCCCCAACGAGGAGAGTGCCCCTGCCCATTATGTCCACGCCGGCGTTTATCATAGCCCTCTTCAGGGGCACGGTCACGGCGACGGAGCCGGCGTCCTTTATCTGCTGGTGTGGCATGTTGCATATGCCGCGGTCGCAGTCGCAGTCCGCCATAGTCAGGTGAACTATGGATGCAGTGCCCCGAGCATGGCCTGGCACCTCCATCTTCGAGAAGATGTCGTTGAGCCCCTTCTTCAGCCGGGCTGCCATGGCATTGGCTCTCTCATTAATGGGCTCAGAGGCGATAATCTCCAGGGCTTTTGCCCCTGCTGCCGCCGACATTGGATTGGCGTTGAAGGTCCCCTGGTGCGCCACGCGTCGCTTGGCGTTCCATTCAGGGTCGTTGCGGAAGGCTATCATATCAATGATGTCAGCCTTGCCTCCCACGACTCCGCCCGGGAGTCCTCCGGCCACAATCTTGGCCATGGTACTCAGGTCCGGCTCTACTCCGTAGAGACTTTGGGCTCCTCCCCTCGATACCCGAAAGCCGGTGACCACCTCGTCCATTATCATGAGGACGTTGTGTTTTTTTGTCACCTCCCTCAGGTCCTTGAGGAACCTGGGTAGCGGGAGGGGCAGAAAAGCGGAATAGGAGCCGATGGCCTCCACTATTACAGCGGCGATGTTATCGTCCCGGCTCAAAGTGTCCTCCACGGCCGATATGTCAGGAGGGAGTACGATCACTGATTGAGTCGTAGTAGCCGGAACACCTGCAACCGGCGTATCTCCTTTGGCTATCACATAGTCGTGCCAGCCATGGAAGTGCTCGGCGAACTTGATGATCTTGTCCTTGCCTGTATAGGCTCTGCACAACCGGAGGGCCATCAACGTAGCCTCGGTGCCGGAGCTGTGAAAGCGTACTTTATCGACAGAGGGCATTAGCGCTTTTATCGCCTTTACCCAACGCAGTTCCTCGTCGGTGTTGGCTCCCAGATGAGTGCCTCTGGCCACCTGGTTAGCAACTGTGGATACAATTTCGGGGTGGGAGTGTCCCAGGATAAGGGAGCCATGACCAGAAACGTAGTCCAGGTACTCGTTGCCATCGACGTCCCACTTCCGGGGCCCCTTGCCATGGGTGACACAGAGAGGGAAGGGCGTCATGTAGCGGCTGTCGTGGGTCACACCTCCAGCAAAGACCTCGTTGGCCTCCTCATATCGGCTGGCTGATCCCGGGTGTTTTCGAATAAACTCATCGAGGATTGTATCCATGGCTTCTCCTTTCGCGGGAACCGGACATATTTGCTAGGCGTATCGGACCTTCCGGTTAGGTATGCACAGGCATGATATAATATTCGAGCATTTTCCACAAGCTATAGGGCGAGGAGCCCGATCCATGCAAAGCTACCTAGATCACCTGGCCTGCACCCACTGCGATTACACCTGCTCCCATTCCGAGGTGGTCAGGACATGTCCCCAGTGCGGGAGGGTGCTCTTTGCCCGATACGACATGCCCAAGCTCAAGCGAGAGGTGAGCAGGAAAACGATGGAGGACCGGGCGCCGGGGTTGTGGCGCTTCTTTGAGCTCCTGCCGGTCCAGAACGCGGACAACATAGTCACGTTGGGAGAGGGAGGAACGCCTCTCCTTGAGGCAACCACATTGGGTAAGGCACTTGGGCTGGGAAGTCTGTACATCAAGGACGAGAGTCCCAATCCCACGGGCACTTTCAAGGCACGGGGCATGTCGGCGATGGTATCCAGGGCCAAAGAGCTGGGCATAACAAGGTTCTCCTGCTCCTCCACCGGCAATGCTGCCGGCGCTCTCGCCGCCTACGCCGCTAAGGCGGGCCTTGAGAACCATCTCTTCATGCCTCGAGCCACGGCACGAGCCAACGTGCTGGCGTCCCAGGCCATGGGAGCGGACCTCTCCTTGGTCGACGGAACGGTCGCAGATGCAGGACGCCTTGCACTGGAAATGGCTCAGAGAGAAGAGCTATTCCAGGTTGCGACCCTTCAGGAGCCCTATCGCGCTGAAGGCAAGAAGACCATGGGATTTGAGATCGCCATGCAGCTTGGTTGGCGTATGCCGGACGCCATAGTCTACCCCACCGGGGGAGGCACCGGGTTCGTAGGCATGTGGAAGGGGTTCCACGAGCTCATAGAGTTCGGCTGGCTGGAGGGCAAGCTCCCCAAGTTCATCGCAATCGAGCCAGAAGGATGCCAGCCCTGGGTAAAGGCTTTCAACGAAGGCGCAGAGTACGCCGAACCTTGGCCCGATGCCCAGAGCATCGCCGGAGGCATCAGGGTTCCCCAATCCGTCGCCGACTACCTGATTCTACGGATCATTCGGGAGACAGGCGGCACTGCTCTGGCAGTCTCCGATGAGGAGATGATATCGGCGGTCAAGGAGATGGCGTCCGCCGAAGGTGTCTTTCCCTGCCCGGAAGGGGCGGCTACATTGGTGGGCCTAAAGCGCCTGATTAGCGATGGCTTCCTGGACCCCGCGGAGACTATAGTCCTGTTTAACACCGGTTCGGGCTATAAATACCTGGAATACCTGAAAGGGATTTAGTAAAAGTATGTTCAGCTACCTGGACCACCTGGAATGCACCAAGTGTGGAGAGGCCTACCCCCACGACCAAGTAATGACAACCTGCCCGCAATGCGGCAAGGTACTCTACGCCCGATATGACCTCGCCAGGCTGAAGCGCGAGGTAGACCGAGATAGCCTTCAAAGCCGGCCCTCAAACATGTGGCGCTTCTCGGAGCTGATGCCTGTGGCCAACCCCGACAACATCCTTACCTTGGGCGAGGGCGGAACACCCCTTCTCCAATCAGACACTCTAGGGAAAAAGCTTGGGCTGAAAAGTCTGTACATCAAAGATGAGGGCCTGAACCCCACAGGCACCTTCAAGGCACGTGGTCTTTCCGCAGCGGTGTCCAGGGCAGCGGAGTTGGGATTGAGGAAGTTCACTTTGCCCTCGGCAGGAAACGCCGCAGGCGCGATAGCGGCCTACGCCGCCAAAGGTGGTCTTGAGGCACACGTATTCATGCCCCAGGACGCTCCCCAGGCCAATAAGATAGAATCTGTAGTCATGGGCTCCCACCTCACTTTGGTGGACGGATTGATTAGCGACGCAGGACGTTTCTCTCAAGATTTGGCCAAGAGAGAGGGGCTTGCCGACCTTTCGACCCTGAAGGAGCCCTACCGTGCCGAGGGTAAGAAGACCATGGGGCTGGAGATAGCCATGCAGCTGGGATGGCGTATGCCCGATGCTATTATTTACCCCACCGGGGGAGGGACCGGGATCATCGGCATGTGGAAGGGTTTCTACGAGATGCTGGAGCTGGGCTGGGTGGAGGGTAAGCTGCCCAAGTTTATCGCGGTCCAGGCCGAGGGTTGTCAACCTGTTGTAAAGGCGTTACACGAAGGACAGGACCAATCAGAGGCCTGGCCCAACGCCCATACAATTGCCGACGGTCTTCGAGTCCCTCATCCCTTTGCCGATTACCTGATCCTGCAAGCCATCCGGGATACCGGTGGCACAGCCATTGCAGTGAGCGACCAGGACATGGTAGCTGCTATGAAGGAGATAGCCTCAGCCGAGGGTGTATTCGCCTGTCCGGAAGGGGCAGCCACTTGGGTGGGACTGAAACGCCTGATCTCGGACGGCTTTCTCGGGCCTGAAGAGACTATCGTCCTCTTGAACACCGGCTCAGGCTACAAATACCTGGACCTTCTCGATACGGAGGGCAAAGATTAGCATTAGCACCCGGAATCGTGGTTATTCCGCTCGTCCAATGGTGGCGACACAGGATATAATATAGCTCATTAGACAGCACTAATATCAGATACGGGGGCGCCCAAGTGGAAGTGATACTTAGTTTACCCAGAGGTTTCTGTGCAGGGGTAGTCAGGGCTATCGAGGTGGTGGAGCTTTGCCTTGAGAAGTTCGGCCCGCCCGTGTACGTAAAGCACGAGATTGTCCACAACCCCTACGTGGTCGCCAGCCTGGAGAGAAAGGGCGCCGAAACGGTGGAAGACGTGGAAGATATTCCGCCCGGCTCCGTGGTGGTGTTCTCAGCCCACGGCTCCCCTCCAGAGGACTTCCAGAAGGCCGATGCCCGCGGGCTGCAGGTGATAGACGCTACCTGTCCCCTGGTGACGAGGGTCCACAATGAGGCCAGGAAATATCACAAAGAGGGCCGGAAGGTTGTCCTTGTAGGCCATCGAGGTCACCAGGAGGTGCGAGGGACCATGGGCCAGGCTCCCATGACCTTGATCGACGAGCGAGAGGGGATAAGCATGCCCGAGTGGGAGGAGAACACCCCGGTGGTGGTGCTGACCCAGACGACCCTCTCAGTGGACGATACCGCTCGGGAGGTAGATGGGATCAAGCGGGCCTTCCCAGATGCGATAACCAGGGCCGATATATGCTACGCCACCACCAACCGCCAAGAGGCCGCGAAGGAGTTGGCCAGAAAGGTGGACATCGTTCTGGTCATCGGCGCTCAGAACAGCTCCAACTGCAACCGACTTCGTGAGGTGGCGGAGGCCCAAGGGGTGCCAGCCTACCTGATAAACGGGCCGGAAGACCTGGACGCGCGATGGCATGCCGGGGTAAACCGCGTGGGCATCACCTCGGGCGCCTCTACCCCAGAGGAGCTGGTCGACACCGTCATAAAGGCCCTCAAGCCTGACAACGTAACCACCATGACGGGCATCGACGAGAACATCACCTTCGTGCTACCCAAAGAGCTGCGGTAAGCTCTCATCCCCATTGTCCTGCAGATATATTGCTAGCCGGGTCCAGACTTGGCGCGCTCCCCGACTAGGTTTAATCAGATTCGCTTTTTGCACATGAAGGACCCTCAACCCAGCATTAGGCCACCCTTCTCCCTTGGGGAGAAGGGCCGGGGATGAGGGACAATGTTTCCCCAAGTACTCATTGATCCCACGCCAGCAGCTTGCCTTTTATCGTCTGTTCGGTATACTCAAATAGCCAATATCCCAGGAGGTAAGCAACATGTCTCTGAAATACGAAGAAGCAAAGCGGATCGTCGATGGCGCATTCGTGGCCGCCGATGAGATGAATATCAAGATTGCCATAGCCATTCTCGACGATAGGGGAGACACGATAATCCAGGCGCGCATGGATGAGGCGAAGTGGTGGTGGGTGGATAGCTGTCGCGGCAAAGCCTTCGCTACGGCCCTTATGGGCGTGCCCAGCGGCGAGCTCACCGGCCGGCTGGCTTCGGGAGTCGGCCAGGCCATGTTGCACATGCATGGAGGCAAAGTTGCCTACCAGCAAGGAGCGCTCCCTATCATGCGGGATGGCCGACAGATCGGCTCCGTGGGCGTCGGGGGAGGCACCTCCGAGCAGGACGAGAAGGCGGCCGCAGCAGGTATCGCAAAGATTTAAGCCACATTCAAGGCGAGGTTTACTAGTGCTCAGTCACCCCTAAAATCGATGCATCGTTTCACTCCTACTCTAACTCTCCCCCGTCAATGGGGAGAGAACAAGTCCCTTCCCCCTCGATGGGGGAAGGCTAGGATGGGGGTGAAAGGCACTGATCAAATCTTGGTTGACTGAGTACTAGCCAGGTCATCCCAATCAACCCTTTCCGCGGACAATGAGCCAGAGAGGAGCACCCATGAGCAATCCCAGGGCGGATTATGTCCCCATTGTTCATCGCAAACCCCTTAAGTTACCCGGCAACGCCAGGGTAGCCGTATGGCCCGTCATAAACGTGGAGGAATGGGACATCAACGCTCCCATGGCCCGCACCGTGATTCCTGCGCCCCAGGGGGTCACCGTAATGCCCGACATCGCCAACTTTAGCTGGTTCGATTACGGCTTGCGGGTCGGCTTCTGGCGAATGAAGAAGGTGCTGGACAAGTACGGGATCAGAGCAACCCTGAGTCTCAACGCTTCGGTCTGCGAGTCCTATCCGACGATCGTTGAGGAGAGCGTTAAGAGCGGTTGGGAAATACTGGGCCATGGGTTCATCCAGAGAATATTGAATGTGGAAAAGGACGAGAGGGATGTGATACGAAGGTCCATCCAGATGATTAAAAAGACTACGGGCAAAGCGCCCCGCGGCTGGATGGGGCCTGGACTGGCGGAGACTTTCGATACTCCCGACATCCTTGCAGAAGAGGGGATCGAGTACGTTTGCGATTGGGTGAACGACGACCAGCCCTATCCGATGAAGGTGAAGAGCGGCAGCCTGATCTCCATACCATATACAGTGGAGATCAACGACATTCCCATGTATCTAATTCAGAACCACCGATCGCCCGAGATCTTCGAGCGGTCTCGGGACTACTTCGACACCTTATACGAAGAGGGGGCTGAGAGCGCCCGTATAATGTGCGTCTCGACCCATCCATACATCACGGGCGCGGCCCACAGAATCGGCTACTACGACAAGGTGTTTCAGTACATCAGACGGCACGAGGGTGTGGTGTTCATGACGGGTAGCGAGATCCTGGACTGGTATAAAGAGGCGAGTAAATAAGCTGGGGTATATCCTTAGTTTTCTTCCTGTCCCTGGTCGAGCTCCCTCAGGAACTTCTCCACCTCCGGAGAGAGGGTTACTTCGGGCTCGTCCTGGGCGCCCTGCTTGCTATCGTACTGCTTCTCCATCTGCTCAAGGACCCCTTTGAGCTCTGAGTTACGCTCCACGGCGGAGTTAAGCTCCTGGTACTGCCTCTGGCCACGCTCCTTGTCGATGAGGTGAGGGGGAAGCTGGTATAGACTGCACAGCAGCTCCATAAGCCGCGCCACTCCTGCGTAGTCCTCCTCAAGCTGGACATACTGGGGGAGGTGCACTACGAAGGACATGTGCTCTATACCCAGCTTTGCGGCCTCCTGAGTTATCAACGCAGTGATACTGGTAGGCCCCTGATAGTTGCTCGGCTGTACCCTGATCCGCTTTGCTTCCTGCTCCACCTGTGAGCCGGCGGCGGAGCCAGACACCAGCAGCGGCCTGGTGTGGGGCACCACATCGTACATACCACCCACCATGCAATACTGCTTCACATGGAAGGTCTTCATCAGCTCCAGGATGGAATCTATGTAGTCTTCACCAAAGGCGTGGGGCTCGCGGAGATTAAAGAACAGGAAATCGGGCTTCTCCTCCCTCTGGGCATAGCTGATGACGCTGTTGGGTATGCTCATCTCCCGGCGGTCCTCGACCAGTCTAGATCGGGGACGGTAGCGGGTAAAGTCGAAGAATTGGCCTGGCCGGGCCAGCTCACCCAGCTTCTGTGCCGAGAAGTGTCGCTCCAGCCTGGCCAGCACCAGTGCCCCAACTCTGCCCACGTTGACCCAGGGGCGTAGGATGGCGATTGCATGAGGCTCGTTGAGCTCTGGCAAAGGCTCGATTATGTCGAAGACGCCTATCCTCATAGCCATATCTTGACAGGCGTGTAGCGCTTTTGCAACCCCTGCGGGACGGGCCCCCTCACCTTAATCCTCTCCCATGGGGAGAGGGGATGTAGTGGCAGCGGTGCTCGAGCTTTTTATTTCAGCGGATGTGGTAAAATGCCCGCATCGTGTTGGCTGGAGGGACGACCATGCAAGCTAGCTCCAGAAGAATTGTCATGGCCTCGGTAGCCTTCGTCGGGCTATTGCTGGCCGCGCTGGCCATGGTCTGGACAATGACGGGCGAGACCCGTGCAGCCACAATAACCGTTACCAACCTGAACGACAGCGGCCCTGGCTCCCTCAGAGACGCCATCACCGGCGCGGCTTCCGGCGACACCATCGAGTTCGTCGTCACGGGCACAATCACCCTTACCAGCGGCGAGTTGGTCATCGGCAAGAACCTGACCATTGACGGCCCCGGCAGCGGCGACCTGACCATCAGCGGCAACAACACCAGCAGGGTGGTAAACATCACGAGTGGCACCGTTGCGATCTCTGGACTGACCATCCGTCATGGCAAGGCCAGCGGCGACCGAGGCGGTGGCATCTTCAATAACGGTGCGCTGACTATGAACAACGTCTCGGTTAGCGACAACACCGCCACCAAGGGCAGTGGCGGCGGCATCTACAGCTCCGGGACACTAACCCTGACGGGCAGCACCATCAAGAACAATGTGATTGAGGCGGGCGGGGATAACTTCAGGTCCGGCGGTGGAATTGCCAACTCCGGTAGAACGGCTACCGTGATCCGTAGTATTTTTTCTAACAACAAGACAACCACCGGAGATGGGGGCAACAATGGTGGGGCGATTTTCAATATTGTTGGGGCGCTTACGGTGACCAAGAGTTTTTTCTCGGAAAACAGGAGTGACAATGGCGGCGCTGTGATTAACGACCAAGGCACGTTAGTTATTACAGACAGTACCTTCTCTAACAACAGTGCCCGATTCAGCGGTGGTGGAGTCTTCAGTAACGGCACCACTGAAGCCGCAGCCACGACGTTCTTCGGAAACATTGCCATCCGCGGGGGTGCGATTTACAACCATCAGTTTGGCGTTGGCACTGGCATGTTTACCTTGGAGAATGGCACCGTCAGTGGTAACTCGGGAAACAGGGGAGGAGGCCTCTGGAATGCGGAAAATGGGACGTTGTTCCTAGTTGACAGCGTCGTCAAAGACAACTCAGCCAACAAAGGCGGAGGTGTCTACAACGACGGGGGCACTCTGACGATGATGAACGGTACCTTGAGCAACAACACTGACGCGAACCCTCTTAACGGCGCTGCTATTTACAGTACCAACTCCGGGTCATTGACCATTGACAGCAGCGTCGTCAGCGGCAACACAGCTCCCGGAATCTATGGCGCTGGTGGGACGGTAACCCTGAGCAACAGCACGGTCAGTGGTAACTCCGAAACCGGCATCCTTAACCAGTTTGGAACAGTAACTATTACCAACAGCACAATTAGCAATAATAACCAAGGAATCGGTAGCAACGGAACTCTGACCGTAGTCAATACCACCGTAAGCGCCAATACCGGACCTGGTATAGTCAACAACATAGGCACCGCAACCGTAACTCACAGTACAGTGGTTGGCCAAACCGCCGTTAACGGCATCGTCATCAACAGCCGGGACGACGGCACCTTGAACCTCACGAACAGCGTTATTGCCGACTGGGGTTCTGGACGGGCCTGTGCCGGAGCAGGAACTGTCACTTCTCTGGGCCACAACCTAACCAACGACGACACGTGCGGCCTCAGCCCGGCCTCTGGTGACCTGCCCAACACCGACCCCCTCCTAGGCCCTCTGGCCGACAACGGCGGCCCCACCCAAACCCATGCCCTGCTGGCCGGCAGTCCGGCCATTGACGCCATCCCATTAGCAGACTGCACTGACCCCGACGGCAATCCCGTTACCACCGACCAGCGGGGTGTATCCCGGCCCCAGGGCGTTGGCTGCGACATCGGGGCCTTCGAGCTAGAGCCGCAGGATATTTTCGTCTACTCCGCCAAGATCGCCTGCGTGCCCCATCTGGGGCCCGCCAGCCCGGCCTTGATGCCCGGCAAGTACAGAACAGCGGTCAACGTCCACAACCCTTCCGACCAGCCCGCCTACATTCAGAAGTGGGTCACTCTGTCACCACCCCAGGGCCAGCCCCCAATCACGGGAGACCGGATTTCTGAGACTCTGGCCCCATGGTCGGCCTTCGACGTAGATTGCCCACACATGCGGGACCAGTTCGGCCTGCCACAGGGAGCGAAGGTGCCCGGCGGCAAGGGATTCCTAGTCATCAGGTCGGACCGGGAGCTGGACGTGGTGGCGGTGTACACGGCGCGGACAGAGACGGCGGCGAAGGACGGGGTCGGAACGAGTGTGGACGTGGAGCGGGTAGAGCCCAGATAGGTTCTCGTCGCTAGTAGGAGATGCCCTACACCGGCACCTCGACGTCCATGAGAGGGGCGTGCTGCTGGGCGCCGTAGACGTCGGTGTCTTCCACATCCCCCGAACCGTGCAGTCTAGGAATGGTGGCCTTGATAGCATTAGCGGGCGGGAACTCGACCAGGAGCACGTCATCAACTGGCACGCTGTACAGCCTGGATATGAGCTCTTTGCTTATGACGCCTGACGCGCGTACCTTCTCGAAGGTCTCCCTGTCCGGGAACACCATGTCCAAGGTCAGCAAGAATGGGCTGGCGTTCTTGCTGCGACAGATGACCGCAATATCCCTGATTCTGGCCATTTCATTCCTCACATGGGTTTGAGTCTTGGTTCTAGGCTTCCACAGGCCCTAAACACCGCTCGTCCTGAGCTGTCGAAGGACGATGGCATGGTTCGACGAGCTCACCATGAGCGGAGGCATGTTCACCCGCTCACACGTTCACGTATTCTATGGGGAACATCTCCAGGGGGTTGTCGGGCTCCAAGGTGTGCAGCATGTTGAATCGGTAGACGGGCCCCACTGGTATATCCGAGGGCGAGTAGGGGAAGGTGATACATCCCTCGTCGCACAGCTTCCCTTCGTAGTGTCCATTTTTCGCGGCCTGCCGAGCTATGCCCACGATCTCATTGGCCATGTCCTGGGTGGGGGCCACCGCCTCGATAATTACACCCAGCTCATGGGTGCTCAGCTCTTTCACCGGCTCCCGGCTGCCCATGACTGAGTCCTTGCCGATTACCCGATATATCAGCTTGTAGTCGTCCTGCGCGATGCCCAGGCCCTCGACGCGCTGGCGGGCGATGGCCTGCACCGAATCGATATAGCTGTCTATGCAACTCACCAGCACGGGGTCGCGGGTCGTGGAAACGCAGATGCATCGATATCCCAGGAACTCTACTCCCTCCAGCCTCAGTGTGTGCTTCTCAGAAGGAGCGAACCGCGCCCCGGTGATCTTGACCTTGCCTTCGTCAACGGCCTCGAACTCGAGCTGGCTGAGATCAAGGACGCCCGAAGGTTCGGTATGGTATAGGGGAGTCTCGTTTTCGTGGAGGAAGAAGGTGCCCACGCTCAGAGGAGTACACTCCAGCCCCGGATGAGGGGCCTCCACGAGTACGTGGTCCTCCCGTATCGACACCATCAGGCCCTCGCTGCCGTATTTCTGGCGGGGCACTGTACAGGCTGCGCCGCACTCCAGGAGCTTTCCTGCCACCCAGCCCAGAGCCGGGTCGAACTCCTCTTTTATGGGCAAAGAGGCGAAGATGGCCGCGTCGTCGGAGCGACCCGCTAGGACGACCTGAGCACCTTCGCTCAGGGCCTCGATGTAGGGCTCCACTCCGGCCATGGCGACTATGCTGGTGCTTTTGTCCACGGTCTCCTGAGTAAGGGGACCCATGGGCCATAGAGGCTCGACCTTGCCTTGCTCAAGTTTCTCAGACACGTACTCCTTGCTCTGCTCAGAGTGAATCAGGGCCATCTTGAAATGGAGACCGTTCTCTTTGGCTATCTCCTCCACGATCTCGCGGGTCCACTGGAGATGAGGGTCCCCGCCTGCGCCGCCGCTGGTGCCTATGACCACGGGAATCTTTTTATCGTAGCTGGCGATGAGCATATTTTTCAGGTCTCTTTTGGCCGCGTCCCGTCCAACGAAGGCCTTGCCCATGCCCAGGTAGTTGGGCCCAGGGTCCGTGCTCCCGGCATCGCAGGCGATCATATGGGGCTCCCTCTGCATCGCCCGCTGGAAAGACTCCTCCTTGTAGCCATAGCCCACTATGGCCGTAGGGGCGTAAATGCGTAGCTCTTGTTCCTTCATGGATTCACCACCTTAACGCTTTGCCGATGCATGCGAACTATGTGCTGAGTAGTGGGCACATTATATGCGTGTGCCAGGAATAGGGTCAAGCTGCGGTATGCTCTGGGGTGTCCGTCAAAGTTTTGCCTAGAGGTCCGAGGGCTGAAAACCGCCTCGTAGGGGCAGACCTAAGTGAGCCTGTCTCAAAAGGTGTATGCATTCTCTTATAAGAAAGAAAAGGTTAGAATTGTCTGCAAGAATTGAGCAAAGGAGAGTCCAATGCCGCTTCGGCCGCTGAATCGAGAGCAGACATGGTTGTTTCCGCCGACTCTGGACGAAGTTGTGCCGCAAGACCATCCAGCGAGGTTTGTGGCAGAGTTTGTGGATGCTTTGGACCGTTGGGGATGGTCTGAGTTGGGTGTTGAGGTAGATGGAGAGGCATTGGGAGCGCCGGCGTACCACCCTCGTGGGCTGTTGAGCGTGTGGCTGTATGGGTTCATGACTGGGGTGCGTTCCTGTCGCAAGCTGGAGGCGGCCTGCCGAGACCAGATACCGTACCTTTGGCTGACAGGTTGGCAGCATCCGGACCACAATACCTTGTGGCGGTTCTACAGAGACCATCGTGGAGCAATGAGGAAGCTCTTTAAGCGGACGGTGCGCATGGCGGTGGCCATGGGCTTGGTGGATTTGGCGGTGCAGGCGGTGGATGGGACAAAGATAGTTGCCAACGCAGCGAAGGACAGGACCCAGGATGCTGAAGGGCTGCAGCGACTGCTGGAGCGGGTGGAGACGGCAATTAGAGACCTTGAAGCGCAGAACGAGGCAGGAGAAGGCGCTGTCCCTACGCGGCTTCCAAAGAAACTGGCCAAAAAGGAGGCGCTGAGAGAACAGGTGCAGCAGGCAATGGAACAGCTTGCAGGCGAAGAGGAACAGCAACGCATCAATCTTACCGACAGCGATGCTGGGCTGATGAAGGGTAGACAGGGTATCGTGGCTGGGTACAATGCCCAAGTGATGGTCTCGCCACTGCAGATGGCCACCGACGAAGGCACTGGGCTGGTGATCACCGCAGCGGACGTAGTGTGTGACGCCAACGACTATGGCCAGTTGACTCCGATGCTGGAACAAGCGGAGGAGATGACCGGAGACAAGGCGCAAGTAACGCTGGCCGACGCGGGCTATCACTCCGGCGCCAACCTGGAGGAGTGCGCCCAACGGGAACAACAGGTGATCATGCCAGAGTCCCAGCACAAAGCCCTGGAGCACCCGTACCACAAGGACCGCTTTTGCTACGACGAGCAGACGGATAGTTACACCTGTCCACAGGGCCAGAGACTCCGCTTCACCCGAGTTAAGCGGACCAGGGGGACGCTCATGCGGCTGTATCGAGCCTCCGGAGCCATCTGCCGGGTGTGTCCGGCCTTCGGCATTTGCACCAAGGACGGGCGTCATGGGCGTGGGCTGGAGGTAGGACCTTACGAAGCCGTCCTGCGTCTTCATCGGGTATGGATGTCTACCGAGGAGGCCAAAAAGGCATACAAGCAGCGTATGCAACTGCCGGAACCAGCTTTTGGGATTCTCAAAGAGCAACAAAGAGCTCGGGGGTTCTTGCTCCGTGGCGTTGTCAATGTGTCGGCCGAGTGGACCTTGTTGGCCACAAGCTTCAACCTGCGCACCTTGTGGCGTATATGGCGCGACTGGGGCAGACTTAGGTGGAGCCAGAGCTGGGCGCCGCCGGCGATAGCAGGGCCATGATGAGATGACCGACTACGGCGTGTAAACCGCGCCATCCGCAAGATCCGATCGCTGTCGAGTCATCGTTTCCACTGCGCCAAACAGACTCGGACCTAGCATTATCGACTGACTCGTCGTCAATAATCCATCATTCTGGGACAGGCTCGCAGGGTCGCCCCTACGGTAATTATTGCTTAGGTAGCCGCACGAGCGCGCAAAAACCTAACGAGCACCCGACGCCCTGGCTCCGGTGCCATCTCTGGCACGATTCAAGCGGCGCCATGCTATAATACGCCGAAAATTACGAATATCTGACAAGGACCATATATGAAACGTGCGGTCGAATTCTACAGTGAGGGATTTAAACTCCAAGGTGACGTATATTCTCCGGATAATCTGAAGCCGGGAGAAACGCGGGCGGCAATTCTGCTATGCCACGGCTACACAGGCGTCAAGGACCTGTACCTGCCCGACAACGCAAGGGTGCTGAACGAGGCGGGCTATGTGGCGATGACCTTCGACTATAAGGGTTGGGGAGATAGTGAGGGCACCCGCAACCGCCTGGCTCCCTACAGCAGGGTAATCGACGTACAGGCTGCCATGACCTTCCTGGGCCTCCAGCCCGAGGTGGACGCCGATAGGATCGGCCTATACGGCACCAGCTATGGCGGCGCCACCGTTTCCTGGGTAGGGGCCGTGGACCAGCGGGCCAAGTGCATTGTGAGCGTGGTGGGCATCGGCAACGGGGCCCGCTGGATGAGCCGGGTCAGGCGGGTGGACGAGTGGTTCGACCTGCTTGAACGCTCTAAAGCTGACCGGGAGAGACGGGCCACCACAGGGGAGTTGGAGTACGTGGAGCGCAGCGAGATACTGCTGCCCGATCGACAATCAGCCGAGCTGGCCGCTGCTGCCCGGCGCAACAACCCTGCAGCGATTAACACGATACCCATAGAGTATGTTGACGATACGATAGGCTTTAATCCTGAGTGGATAGTGGACCAGGTCTCGCCACGCCCAATCCTCTTCATCACGTCCGACAACGACCGGCTGGTGCTTCCTGAAGAGTCGGAGCAGCTGTATGCTAACGCCAAGGAGCCCAAAAAGCTGGTGGTCCTGAAGGGCTACGGCCACTACGAGGTATACGCCGAACCGGCCTTCAGTGAGGTGATGGCTGCGACCCTGGACTGGTATAGACAATATCTTCCATCGCGGTAGGCTAAGCTCTTTCGATAAGAGTCGAATCTAGTGCCGCAATAATTGCCAAGGAATCCTTCGAGTAATCACGCACCCAAGCGTTCTTCAGCACAAAACAAACGTGGCCAGCCTGACGGCTGGCCACGTTTGTTACCATAACCCGATGTTGTGGTCCTTTGCTACGCGGGCTCCACGTACTCAAATTGGCTGTAAACGGAGTCAACGCGTCCTGACCAAATCCATCCTTTTATTTGATTGGGGTCTATAATAACCTGACCTGGCAGCCAGAACATGGGGGCTGCTTCGTAATCAAAGAACTTGACGTCCCCCATCTCCATCATCAGCGCGTCTCGCTCAGCACGGCCTTCCACAGTCAGCATCCTGTTGTACAAGTCGTCGATCTTCTTATTCTCGTAAGAGTGGACGACATTGCAACACTCTACCGCCGGACTGTTGTTGTAAAGGTGGAAGGTCCTGAATGGCGGTTCCCAGCTGGTTCTCATAAGCCACACCTTGCCATGCATCTTCCGGGCCCTCATCTCGCCGAGGAGCCGGCCAAAGTCGACTTCCACTATCTTGGGGTCGAGGCCGATATCCCTGAAGGCACCGAACAGGTACTCGGTTATCTGCTCCATCTCCGGGAAGCCGGCCAGTTTGAATGACATCAGATCGAAGGAGAATCCATCAGGATATCCGGCGTCTATAATCAGCTGCTTGGCCTTTTCCGGGTCGAATCCGTACAACTCCTCGAATCTACTGTCCCATTCTGGGTTCCAAGGCGTCATTTTCTTATGGAATATCCAGAGCTCCTGCTTCTCACCCACACCTTTGAAGATCTCTTTATGGACCAGGTCCCGATCTATGGCGCGGTTGAGGGCTTCCCTCACCTTGACATTGACCAAAGGTGACGTGGGGTCATATTCCGGCGTGTCCTTCCGGTAGTTGCCTCCGAAGAGCACAACCGTCTGGAGGGCCGGGTTCAGGCTGGTGAGCACGTTAAACCCGTTTTCTACCGCGTTTGCGTGAAGTTCCCTGGGAATTTCCACCATATTGACTTCGCCGGCTCTCAACATTGCGAAGCGGGTCGATGCTTCCGGTACGAGGATCAGATTAAACTCATCGAACTCGGGAGTCTTACGGTAGTGCTCCTTCGCCTCCCAGTTAATTCCGAACCCTGGGTTGTGCTTTACGAACTTCCACGGGCCAGTTCCGGCGGGCTGCTTCTGCATGCCCTCGACCCCTACTGCTTCATACTGGGCCGCGCTGTAGATGCCCCAATACGCAAGGCTGACGAAGTAGTCCATGCTAGGCTCTGCTTGATTCAGGTTAAGCTCAACTGTGTAGTCGTCGACGATTCTTATGCTCCGGTCTTTAGCTGCTTCGGTGGCGCCGAAATACGCGAAAAACTCTGATGTTCGGAACGCGTTATCGTCTGTGTTGCGATCGACGACGTGCCTAACATCTTTCGCCGTGAACTCACCCCAATCGTGAGAGAAGGGCACGCCCCTTCGCAGCTTGAAAGTCCATTGCTTGGCATCGGGCCTGGTCATCTCCCAGGAGGTGGCCAGTCCGGGTTTTAGCTCCGCCGTGCGATTATCCGTATCAAGCAATTGATCCACATGGTTCCTGGCCACCAAGTTACCGGGCCATGTGCCAGCGATCCAGGCCAAGACGCTTTCCACCCAGGGCGCCTCAGTAACGAACCGGAGCCGCGTTGTCTGTTTGGCCATTACCGGTACTTCTACCTCTTTTATGACCTCGGCTACGACGGTCACCGGCACTTCTTTAACGACCTCTACCTCTTTAATTACTTCAACCGGTACCTCCTTGATCACCTCGACCGGTACCTCTTTTATGGTTTCGATGACCTGAGGTACGGGGGTGGCGTCGTCGCCGCAGGCCACCGCTACCATCAGGACGGCTACCAGGGGCAACATTATGAGCCATTTGGGGCTTATCCACCGTCGGAGTGCCACGATATCACCTCCACGAATCAATAATGGGTAATAGAAGGACATTGCCCACCTATTAGCGGCTTGTATTCTAGGAACTATTTTCCTTTCTTGTCAACATTGAGATTTATTTCACAATGTATTTTTTGTAACAGTCTACAAGGGCTGCCAGTAGCGCCTGCCCTCAGCACGTAGGATTTTCCCAAACCCCGGCGCAGGAAAGTGGCCTGACGCTACGAGAATTCCTTCCCGCTCCAGCCTTTCCATCAGAGAGCGCCGGGTGGCCCTCGTTTGCTCATGATCTATATCAACGCGAGAGCACCATTCGATCTCGTGCACCTGTATCGGGATGTGGGCGACGTCGCCCAAGATAAGGCCCTTCTGCCCCCCGGACGATATGAGTATGCTCATGTGTCCCGGGGTATGGCCCGGTGAGGGCAGGGTCGTAAGCTCGCTGGTCAGCGCCTGCTCTCCTTCCATAAACTCCACTAGATCCAACCCTTTCAGGGGCAACACACAGTCCTTCGTAGTCGGAAACTCATCCAGTTTCTCGGGCTGGCTAAAGAAATCCCAGTCAACTGTGCTAATCCAGTACCGAGCCCTGGGAAATGTAGGTTTGTAGCTGCCATTTTCAGAAACAAGGTTCCAGCCCACGTGATCTCGGTGCAAATGGGTCATGACTACCATATCAATCTCGTCCACTCTCACATTGTGCCTTTTCAGATCGTCGAGGAGCTCACCTCGGGCATTCTCTCTAGCGAAAGCGGGCTCGGGACCCAGGCCAGTGTCCACTAGGATGGTACGGCCATCGGAACGTACTAGAAATGAACCCAGATTGAAACGTATCTTATGCTCCTCAGTAAGGGAGTCCCTATAACGGACCCAGTTGTCGGCGGACAGGGAAGGATAGAAACCGCAAGGGTCGTGGTCCAACACTCCATCCGTCAGTGCAGTGATCTGCACGTTGCCTATGTTGACCACCGAACTTGTCATTTGAAATCACCTCTGTCTTACAATATCGAATCTAGGTGGAGCTACCGGCATTGTAGATTGATGCATTTGCCAGGTCAACGCAACGTGCTCCCTGCAATACCTTAAACCTCCCCGATAATCACGACACCTTTGAACTCGTTCATAATGATGGATGACAGTTAGAATAGTGTCATTATGAAGATAATAGGAGCGAGAAAATCGGGGTCCAAAGTCATAAGCAGGGTCCAGGAGATTAGCAGGTCTGCCAAGGCGAGATTGAAGTGGATGGATTACTACCGAGCGCATGAGAACAACGCTTCTCTGACTTGCCGGTACTTCGGGATCAGCAGGCAGATCCTTCGGCTACGCTCAGGACAGGCTCTTCTATCGATGGAAGCGACGGTACAATCCCAGGGATCTGAGGAGCTTGGAAGAGAGGAGTCACAGGCCAGCCCGCCTACGGCAGCCCACCTGGTCCCGGAAACTGGCTCTAGCGGTGTTGCACCTAAGGGAGCAGTATCCCAGGTGGGGAAAAGACAAGCTGGTGGTGCTACTGAGGCAGAGGGGGTGGCAGGTATCCACCTCCATGGTGGGACGGATTTGGCCCAGCTGAAGCTGCGTGGAGTGCTCAAGGAGCTTCCTAGGACAGGCATCTCTACCCGCAAGAGGCGATGGCAGCGTCCATATGCCGTCCGTAAGCCCAAAGGGTATGAGATAAAGAGGCCGGGAGATGTAGTTCAGGTAGACACTCTGGATGTAAGACCTCTACCAGGCGTGGTTCTCAAACACTTCACGGCCCGTGATATGGTCTCTCGATGGGACGTGGTAGAGGCTCACACCAGAGCTACTGCCACCACAGCGGCAGGCTTCTTGGAGCGCTTACTGCAAAGGATGCCATTTCCTGTGAGAGCTATACAGGTGGACGGAGGCTCAGAGTACCAGGCAGCCTTTGAGGAGTCCTGTGAGCAACGAGGCCTTAAACTATTCGTTCTTCCACCTCGCTCCCCCAAGCTTAACGGCTGTGTAGAGCGGGCACAGCGTACCCACACCGAGGAATTCTATGAAGTCACTAATTTCTCTCTAGATGTGGCCTCCCTGAACCGGGAGCTCCTGGCTTGGGAGAATATCTATAACACCATTCGCCCTCACCAAGCCCTGGGCTATCTTACTCCTCTGGCCTTCTGGAAGCGCTGGCAGGAAGAACATCCACCTGACAAAGAAAACGGAACGCCGGACAAAGCGCCCAACATTCCGTCTGCCCCTTGCAACTCTAGCGTACCATACTCCAACCAGAAGGAGGTCAAGTGTCACTAATCTACTGGACGAGTACACCTTCTTGTCAGCCACTGACCACTGGAGTATAGTATGAGGCACTTATAGGGCAGAAATGTGTCCTGTAAGTATGAGAGGAGCCGGCCACTTTACCGACGGACACCTCAGTCTTGAATAGGAAGGGGACCCGTTATGGGTATGGGGGTATGGCGAATAACCCTGGCACGATTGATCATGTTGGCTGCCTTTGCCTGTGGGATTATCGGGCTTATAGCCGGATTCGCTGATAAGTCCTGGAAGCTTGGGGCCACAGGCTGGTTTACTGGCGGTACCCTTGCCGCAATCCTTGCCATCGTCGTGTTGGCCGATGAATATTTCGAATCTAGGCAAAAGCAGCGTCAAGGCTGAGCCACTCGAAGCAACAGCTCATTGACCTGCCAGCACCTATAATAGCGCTCACACCCAGGAATTTACTTATCAATGCAGGGCCTTCCAATGGGTCTTCTAGTTTTGCCTGCTGCCAATGGTCCATGTGAAAAAGGAGGATAGAATATGGCAACTTCAAAGCCTAGAGTTCGAATCGTAGCAACGGGCGGTAGTATTGCAGGTATCGGTCCCCACCGGCTGGACTACACCCGTTATCCTGAAATCGGCAAGAAACTCACCATTGATGAGTCTCTCGCTCGCGTCCCCGAGATTAATGATATAGCGGACATCCAGGCTGAGAACCTGATCAGCGTGGGCAGCACCTCAGTTGGCCCCAAAGAGTGGCTTCAGATGGCCCAGCGCATCAACCAGATCTTCAAAGAGGATAGCGGCGTAACCGGCGTTGCCATGACCCACGGGACGGCTACCTTGGAGGAGACAGCCTATTTTCTACACCTCACCGTAAAGTCAGCCAAGCCCATGGTCATCACCGGCGCGATGCGACCCCCAACTTCACTAGGCACCGATGCCGACATCAACCTCATCGATGCAGTGCGGATCGCGGCATCGCCGGAGGCGGCAGGCAAGGGCGTGCTCACAGTACTGAACAACGAGATCCAGTGCGCCAGGGACGTAACCAAGACAAATACCTTACGAGTAGAGACCTTCCGTCCGAATGAGCTTGGTTTTTTGGGCTACGCCGACTCCGATGGCGAAGTGGTGTTCTATCGCTCCCCCACACGAAAGCACACAACTGCCACTCCCTTCGACGTCACGGGAAGAGACAGCTTGCCCCGTGTGGATGTGGTATACGGTTATGCGGGCTGTGACGGGATGCTAGTCGATGCGGTACGTCAGAATAAGTCCGATGGGCTGATCATGGCGGGCTTCGGTAGCGGCACCTTCCCTCCCGACATGCTGGAAGCTGGGGTACAGGCGGCAAAAGATGGCATGCCCGTCGTGCTGGCGTCCCGCTCCATTGGCGGCAGGACCGTCATGACACCTCGTACAGACAGTCAGGGGCTGATGGTGTGTGACAACCTGTTGCCCCAGAAAGCCCGAATCCTCTTGATGCTGGCTCTCACCGTCACAAAAGACCGCAAGGAGCTCCAGCAAATGTTCAGCGAATACTAGAGTAACGACGCTGGAGCCCAGCTTCCTTTCGGCCCGATGGACGGTTGACGACGAATGGCGGTCATCAGAATAAAGTTGAGCCGCGGATAAGTCAAAAGGACCCTGTTCAATACCTGTCGAACCTAATCCAAACGATGTGGACGGGGAGTTCGACCCTACCCCGATCGCCATGTCGACGCCGAGGGACTTAATTATGACGCCGATGTTCGGGTCTGCAACCGGGTCACCAGCAGGTGGACCGGGACAGCGAAACCGGCGATGATGAGACCAAGGACTATGGTGACGGCACCCATCGCCACAGCCAGGTCGGCCAGGCCGAACCCTACTACCGCCAGATTCAACGAGTTGCGAAGAGTCAGGCCGGTGATGTAGGTCTCTCGGTTGGGGTCATCCCGGTCCAGGGAGGAGTAAGGGCCCCACCGGCCGAACGTGTGGCCCTCGATTGCGTCCTGCTGAGCCCTGGCTGTCTTTGCGTCCTGCACCAGTACTCCGGGGATGGAGGCGTCCTTGCTGGTGATTACCTGTTCCTTGGCCAGCGCATCTCTGACCTCTCCCCGTCCGTCCAGACCCATGGCTATGAAGACCCCGCCCAGGGCCACCATGCCGAGCCCCAATGCTACTGCGATGACCACAGCGTACTTGCTTATGGTATGCATGTCATCCTCCCTTCTTACTTTGCCTTCTCCAGATTCTACCCTACTCCGTCACTACAATCTGGCCCACCATCCCTGCCGCGCGGTGCCCGGGGATCTCGCAGGCGAACTCGAAGGTCCCAGCCTTGTCCGGTACGAAACTTCCCTTCAACGAGCCTCCGGGTGGTGTATGAAGGTGCAATCCGAAGGCCGCGATCTCAACATCGTGCTCGATGATACCGTCGTTAACCAGGACCAGGGTCACCGGCTCCCCCTTCCTGACAGTTATGCTAACAGGCATGAACTCCCACTCTGATGCAGTTAGGGCCACCTCTCTGGCGACTGCCAACGGGGTTTTCTCGTGAGGGTGGTCCGCGTCTAGCTCGTGTCCGACGCCAGTCTCATGCACTGGCGAAGGCTCTGCGGAGCTACACCCAGCGGCTCCGATAAGGGCCAGGGTGAAAAGCAAAAGCAACGCTGCCAGCGAGCCAATCTTCCCTTTCAACTTGAACGGGTTCGCCATCGCCGACCTCCTTTTGGTTCCCGCCCCTTTGGAGGCGGGACCTCTTCTGATATCTCTCACAATTCTATTGTCGGTCAGCGGACGGTGAGGCAATAGATGCAAATGCATCAAGTTTGGTGTTGCTGAGGTTACCGGGTGAGGAGGTTCAGAGCAGGCCTTGGCGAAAGGCCAAGGCCACGGCTTCCAGGCGACTGTGGACCCCTAGTTTAGCCAAGATGCGTTGGACGTAGTTGCGGACCGTCACAGGGGAGAGCGCTAGAATCCCGGCTATCTCCTCCGTTCCTTCTCCCCTGGCGAGAAGCCTCAAAACATCCTGTTCTCGTGCCGTCAGGGGCTCCACTCCGTGCCCGTCCTCCGTTTCCTGGTCCGAAAGCTGTGGGCCAGCTTCCCAGATCGCAGCATTAAGTCTCCCTACGAGGTCGCGGGCTTCCTGTTCCTGGGTAACGTCTAAGAAGAGGTGGACTAAAGTGCCTAGCTCCTGCCGAGAGCCCGGGATAAGGAGGTGGATGATCTGGAGCCAGTGCGAGCTCCCCTTGGCATCCCGCATTTGTATCCTCTGTGGCGGCGCCACTATGGCCCTACGGGCTAGCTGAATGGGAAGGCAGTTCGCCTGACACACGGCTTCTTCACCGCTTGGCGGTGAAGACCGGGTTGCTATCAACGTGGAGCAGCTCTGTCCAAGCACATCCTCCGCTTTCCAGCCCAGGATACGCTCGGCTTCCCCGTTCCATAGCACGATCTGCTGGTCAAAGTTAACCGCATAAACTCCGTGCGGACTGCCTTCCAGGAGACTCAATACCTGTTCCATGGCCCTCTCCGAAGTCTAGTTCCATCCACAGACATGTTGTCAGTGCTGTAAATATTGTACCGCCTTAAGACGCATCTCGCTGCGATGAACAGTCCCCCTCAGCCCGATGCGAATGGCGTCGCCAAAGGAGTAGAAGCGGCACTCCCGGCGAGTGCCTCTCAATGCACTAGCCGAAAGTAGGGCTTGGGTACAGGAAAGTGCTGAACGAGAGCACGAGCATCTTCACGATTTCTAGCTCGGAATATCTGCGGAATGAGCTGAGTGGTTGAGATTTCACCGATTGGTGCAGCTTCTAGTTTCTACTCATTGACACCTATTCTAATCACCGAACCTGTGTCTAACGACACAGGCTCGCTGTGTCCGACTTCACAGATTTAAAACCTCTTTCAATGTTTAATTGAAAGTGGACATTAAACCTATCGAATGGATTGGTGGGAGAGTCTGGGAGGCCGAAATGGATGCCCTGAAATATTACTTCAAAGGCTGCAATAAGTGTGGAGGCGATCTGGTCTACGACGACGGTGACTGGCGGTGTTGGCAGTGCGGACAGTACTATTCTCCCAAGTCGGAGACTCCTACTGACCGACCCCGATTCGAGTCACTGGCTGAATCGGTCCAGCAGCCTCTTAATGACTCGGACAATAATCATCAGGCCAATGAATCTAATGGCCAAGATGGAGTCAAAAAGCAACAGCGCCGAGGCTACGGAGCCAGGATTGCCAGGAACATTGACTCTGTAATTCGTGCCAAAAAGGTTAGCGACGAGAGGTGGTGGGCACGCAACAGTCAGGTCATAGCCCATCTGGACCAAGGGCAATCCATACGAGAGATCGCTCAACTAATGGGTCGAGGGGAGAGGCAGATACGTGTCATCCGGGAACGGCTGATCGATCTTCGAGCCGCAAACGAGGAAGAGCCTTCCAAGAGAGAGTAGAGCAAGATTACTACTTGTCGTCTGACCTTGTCTCCAGTTTTTCCAGTCTGTCCCTAAGTCTCCGGTTCTCTTCCTGAAGCTTCTCTACGTCCTCCCGCAGCATTTTAATGTCCTCGCCCCGGTCTTTCCCCTGTCGAATGGCAGCTATGGCCTCTCGGCACCTTCGCACAACCCTACCATCCAGCTCCTGGGGAATGCGTCGGGATAATGGGGGGATAGCCCGTTCATCCTTTAGCTCCTGAAGGGCGAGAGCGGCCGCACTCCTGGCCCGCAACCAGGGATCATCTACGCGATCAACCAGGAACTCCACAACGTCCGTTTTATCCTCTCCAAGCTGGCCCAGGCAGGCGATTGCCGCCTCACGCACCCGGTTGGGTTTCCCATAAGCCGCCCACTGCTTGGCCAGAGGGATGCCCTTATCATCCTTCAGTTCCCCAAGTCCGTTAAGCGCCTGGACGGTAATAATATCGTTGAAAGAAGGCCTCCCTAACACCTGAGAAACCATCCTGAAGGCTTCGGGCTGCTTTGTCCGGGCGATGGCCCTGGCTGCCTCCGCCTCCACGAAATAGCTCTCGTCGTGCAACAGGAAGGGCATCAGAGCTTTGAATGCCGCATCTTCTTTGAACTCTCCCAATGCGGTTACGACTGCTCTGCGGGCCCGCGGGTGAGAGACCTCTGTACACTCTATAAGGGCGTTTAATGCCGACTCCGACTTTATCGTGCCGAGGGCCTTGGCCGACTCCGCCTGTACTCCCCAAAACAGGTCTCCGAGTATGGCTTCCTTGAGGGCTTCGATACAATCCGGCGCCCCCAGCTTGGCCAGGTCTTGGGCGGCTTGAAGACGGCCGATCACGTCCTTGTCGTTCTTTAGCTGATAGAGCAGCATCTCCTTGGGCCTTGTGTACTCGATAGTCTTGAGACACCAGAATCCGGGATCAAACTGCATCATCCTGGGCTTCTCTCCCAAGGGGAAGTAGAAGGTCTGCTCCTTCTGAGAGACGTTTATCTTGACATTCTGTCTTCCCTCGGATGTCTCGAAGGCCACCTGAACCGGCATGCGAAAAAGCGGTGTTAGCTCGTCAGTGGTCTGGGTCTGGGAGACGGTGAGTTGGACGGACTTTGTATCTTCGTCCCATGAATGGGTCACTTTGAATTGCGGATGCCCACCCTTGTATACCCAGGTTTCGAAGAACCAGTCCACGTTGGTGCCCGTAGCCTCTTCAATGGCTCGCTGTAAGTCTGGGGTCGTCACGTCGGCCCCCTGGTGCTTCTGGCAATAGTGGCGAATCGCCTTCCAGAAAAGCTCGTCACCTAGAACGAACCTAAGCATGTGGAGCACCAGACCACCCTTTTCATAAAGGTGTCGATCAAATAGGTCGACCGGCTGGTTATACACGTTGCTCACTATCGAACGGCGGTATCGCTTGGAATCCTCCTGAAGGTAAGAGTTGGCGTCCTGGTAGACCGCATATCGGAACTCATCGACTCCAAGATCGTGCTCCTTGAACAGGAGGTCGAAGTAGGTTGCAAACCCCTCGTTGAGCCAGGCGTGAGCCCAGTCGCGACTGGTCACAAGGTCGCCCCACCACTGATGGGCAAGCTCGTGAGCAACGATGCTGTCAGTTGAGTAGTCAAGATGCGCTCTTTCATCATGAAGCAAGGTATCCGTCATGGTGGTCGCCGACGTATTTTCCATCCCACCAAATATGAAATCCGCCACAGTTACCTGGGAATACTTGTTCCATGGATACGGGACTCCGATCTTCTCGGCAAAGAACTCCATCATCTTGGGGGTATTGCCGAAGGCACGGCGGGTGTCGTCCTCTCGGCCGGGCGGAGCGTAGTATGTTATGGGAATGCCGTTCCACTCTTCTTGAATCTCCGTGTACTCACCCGCCACCAGCGATATTAGATAGGCCGGATGGGGTTTATCCTGGGACCAGTGGTGGGTCCTGACATCTCCATTCTCAGAGACAGATACCAGCTTGCCGTTCGACACGGTAGTCCATTCCCGTGGGACAGTCACGATTATCTCACTGGTAAAACGCTCGTTGGGGGAATCATGACAGGGGAACCAGTAGCGTGAGTCCTCGTCTTCACCCTGAGTCCACACCTGTGGAGGCCTGTGAGAATAGGCAGCATCGGAGGAGTTAAAGTAGAGGCCCCGTCGAGGGATGCACTGGTAGTCGATTTGGATAGTCATCTCTTCAGGGGTCTTCAGCTGTTGGCCTAGCTCAACACGAAGTTTGTTATCGGCGTAGCTGTAGCCCAGAGAAATGCCGTCGGAGGTCCTGACTGCCTTAATCTGCTGCTCAGCAGCGTCGAATTCAACCGATGTAAGGCCATCATTGATTGGCACGAAGGTGATGGTGGCGGTGCCGGATAGTCCTTTGTTATCTACATCAATGACCAGTTCGAGCTTTACATGTTTAATGTCGCAGACCCGGTTTCGGGGCCAATGGGGTTCATCCCCTGGCAGAGCATGAGGTCTCCTCTCCTGCGCCAAGGAACAGCTATGAGCCCTCCCGCAGGAGAGCTCCATCAAGTCCCGCTGCTCATCCCTCACATCCAAATCTCTGGCTCACATCGCGGATAAAATAGTGGAAATTCTGGGCCATGAGGATTGTACCAGACCTTCCGGCATTGGTGTACCATCCTGTCAAGAAGTCGACAAAATCTCCCCATGACATCGAATACTAAAATTACCATACCACAGGGACGTTCGGCTGACACGGGTGAGGCCACACGTTTGCACAGGGGCTGTCCCCACATTTGTTGCAGACTCGGAAGTACGTCGTGCTCATACGTTCGAGTGGATGCCGGCAAAGAGAGACGGATGGGACCAGCAACATGGAGACCGGCAGGACGCCAGCTCTTATTCGGCAGGTTTTGAGACGAGTCGCAGTACCACTCGAAGAAACTCAAGCTCCAGTCGGAGCATCGGGGCCATCTTTGGAGATTCCAGGGAGTTCAGCAGATTGAGATGGCCTGCCAGGCTGCTGACCAACTCACTCTTCGCTTCTTCCTTAGTTTTGCCTATGCTATGAAGCTTATTGAAGATCTTCTCGAACGCCCAATAGGCATCAAAAGTGTCCACCACGAGAATGGGGATCTCCCTGACCAACTCCCATTCTGAGTCAGGGGGCGTATCAGTCCTCTGGAGACGGTCTACCATTACGGGAATGACCTCGCTGTGAGCCAGGTGCTCTAAGGCCCGGCGGGGACGACTAGCATCCAACTCAGTCCAAGTCCAACCCTCTGGAGAGGCACTATCGGTTATGGGTGGCATCTGGGCCCCTGAGCTCATACCTTCTCGTCCTCAATCTCCCAAGCTTCCAGCACCTGGCGGGGCAATGCAATTGGCCCCACCGAGTTCTCATACTGGCGCACGTGCTTCCTAGTGAGCAGGCAGATAGCTTTGAGCATCTGTGGGCTCACTTTTATCTTCGCTCTCAGTATCGGCTCTCTGTCCTCTTGAAGCTCACCAAAGAAGAGAACACTACTGTAAAGGCCGCTGAAAATATGCAACGAGTCGGCATAGAAACTTTCGGTGGCTTCCGGGGAACTGGCGTAAAACTCTTCGGGGCTATATTCCTCCGGGGGTTGAAGAGGCGGATGCTCCGTGGCCATGTTACCTCCTGAGAAACGCGAAGCTATTCTGCGAGAACGTTCGTAGGTAGGGCAATGACGCTCATCGCCCGGTTCATATCAATATTGTCTTCCGGGCTTACCGATTTCGCCCACATTGTACATTAACCCTGGAGTAAATAGAAAGAGCCGGTCTAGCCTAATGGATAGTCGCTAGCCCGGCCCACCTGGACAATCAATTTTAAAGAGAGATTAGCCTACCTTAACTGCCTTTCGCTGCCCCAAATGATAATCTCCGACAGCTACTGCGTTCCATTCGTGGGTATTCTTGCCTTCACCTAACAGACCCCAACGGGTCATCACGGCGTATGCCAGTTCCTCCTTGCCTCCGTTGCCGCGACCTACTATGGCAGCCCTGATCTCTCTGAGCGAGTAGGAATAAAGGGGCAGGTTGCAGGACTGAGCCCATTCGTAAAGAGTGCGGTCCAGCATTTCCACGCCTTCCCGTTGGTAAGGCAACTGCAATTGAGAAGGCTTACCGCAGGCCACCTCTTCGAACTGGTAGACCTCGGCCATCCGAGCAAGCTCATTTTCTATGGCCTTGATACGTTCCGAGACCTCAACGCGCCGGGGCCTGTCATGAGCAATGATTATTCCGGTCTCATCCAAATTCCATGCGGGATGGGGGTGTATTCCATTGTTCTGATGCCCATTGGATGAGAACTTGGACATCTCTTCCAGTGTGGTGGGCTCTGAATCTCGCCGCAACGGCTCACTTGAGAACACCGCCCATCCTAACTCTCTGGTACTGGGATCTATTGCCAGCAGAACAACCATCCGCACCCCCTTTCGCGGGCTCCTCAGTCCAACTGTTCCGGGATCTTGCGTATCGGGTTTTCTGGTCTTTGCTATTCTATACGCTCGATACCCTATCAATGGACTTCTTTCCGGACAGCTTTTTTCTAAATTCACCTTTTCTCTTACTCACCTTGTTTCCACCAGCCCAGGAGCTATCACCCCGAAACAGATGGCTCCATGGCATGGCGCCATAGTAATATCGCCCGCACTGTAAGCATTGCCAGTCCTCTCTATCACGAATCATGTCGCCATTGCACCTGTTACATCCCTTTAGCCAGAACATCGCCGATATATCCTCCTCCTGAGATAAACTCGCTACCTTAAAAGGCTCAAGGGCCTCGTCCGGATGCTCAGCGAGTGCGGCATTGGCCACTAATTAAACCTTACAAAAAGAATATTAATTATGTGTTTAGGAATAATTACGGCCGCTGGACATGTAAGAAGATGGTTAGAAGTAAAACTAGGATGTTAGAATCGATGGTAACAGAACAAATGTTCCAGGTCAATCACCTCTTGCCACAGGTCGGGGTCTTTTAATTGTCATTGCGAAGGGCAAAGCCCTGAAGCAATCTCCCCATGCAATAAGAGATTGCTTCGCTTCACTCGCAATGACACTAGGCGAGAACTAAAAGACCCTGCCAACAGGCAGAGAACGACCCATGTCAACTTGTTTGGGACACTGTCGTAGGGTAGAGTAGAGGTGATCACAAATAAGGGTCACGGGGAGACGAGGCGACGTGACAAAACTTGGCATTCTGGTCGTAATTGGAGCTTTGCTGCTAACCAGTTGCACATTGGGAGGCGGGGATGAAGAACCCACCATAGAGCCTGACTTCTTCCAGCCTGTAGACATCAGCACTCCATCGCAGCCCCAGAGAGTCACACGGGTCCCCACCCCAAAACCCACAGCGACTCACGTTGCTCGAAACGCGGAACAAGCTCGAAATCTGGTATGGTCGTATCTAGGGCGTTGTCTCTCATTGGACCCTAGTACTCAGTCAACTCGGTTTTGGTAATTGTTTAAGAAAACGTCTAAGGTTGCTACCCTTTTTTAGGAGTGTTGACGTAGGAGGGTGGCAGCCATGGGACGAGAACGGTATGTGGTCCGGTTGGAAAGGGAAGAACGAGACCAGTTGGAACGACTGATTCGCGGGGGAAAGAGCCCAGCGCGAAAGGTTGCCCGGGCCCGTATTCTGCTAAAGGCAGATACGGGCTGGGGGGTGATGCGCATCGTGGAGGCGCTGGACACGTCTGCGGGTACGGTGTGCCGTACCAAGCGGCGGTACCTGGAGGGAGGACTGAAGCGGGCCTTGGAGGAAGATCCTCGGCCAGGACATCCGACCAAACTGGATGAGCGGGGGGAAGCGCACCTGATTGCCCTGGCGTGCAGCGAGGCCCCCCCAGGCCATGACCACTGGACCCTGCGGCTCCTGGCAAACAAGGTGGTGGAGTTGGGGCTGGCGCCCTCCATGTCCCACGAGGGAATTCGCAAGCGGTTGAAAAAAACAGTCTCAAGCCGTGGCAGAAGAAGGAGTGGTGTATTCCCCAGGTGAGCGCCGAGTTTGTGGCGTGTATGGAGGATGTGCTGGACCTTTACGCGGAACCCTATGACCCAGAGCGCCCGGTGGTCTGTTTCGACGAGACCTCCAAGCAGTTGCTGGCGGAAAAGAGGTCTCCGATCCCGCCCAAGCCGGCACGACGGGAGCGATACGATTACGAGTACCAGCGCAATGGCACCCGAAACCTGTTCATGCTGTGCGAGCCCCTGGCGGGCTGGAGGCATGTGGCAGTGACCGAACGTCGTACCATGGTGGACTTCGCTAAGCAGATGCGGTGGCTGGCCGATGAAGCTTACCCAGCGTCCGAGAAGATCCGGGTGGTGCTGGACAACCTCAACACCCACAAACCAGCTTCCCTCTACGAAACCTTCGAGCCCAAGGAGGCTAGGCGAATACGCAAACGCTTGGAGTTTCACTACACTCCCAAGCACGGTAGTTGGCTCAACATGGCAGAGATCGAGTTCAGTGTCTTGGCCAGGCGAGTCCTGCGCCGGCGTATTGCCGATGAAGAGACTTTGAGTGGCGAGATCGCGGCCCTGGAGGCAGAACGAAACCAAGCCGGAGCAACCATTGACTGGAGATTCTCCACTGTGGACGCCCGAGTCAAGCTTCACCATCTCTATCCTGCCAACAATTAGGTTGACTGAGTACTAGCCAATTGGAGACCCATCAAGTGAGAAATGACTGGTTGGTCCAGGCCTCAGGCAAGTCCCCTGAGAAATACGGCCTGTGGTACGTATCGTCTTCCACCGGAGTGCTGGCCCCTCAGGACCAGTTATCTAGATCGGTTCAGGGGTACGTCGATTCCCAATGCAGTGCCGACCTTCTTCCCGCACCCTTTGCGCCGACTCCAACTCCCTCACCGACGCCACCCCCTACAAACACCCCAGTACCCACATCTACTCCCCAACCTACTTCTACTCCGGTAGCCAAAACCATTGAGGAAGCCCGCAATTTAGTATGGGCTTATCTAAGCCAATGTCTCACTTTCAATCCAGACCAGCTCGTAGCCGATCTGGTGAGGGGAGAGTGGTTCGTAAGGGCTGCCAGCTCGTCTCCTCTAACCTACGGACTGTGGAAAGTGGATCCGGCCACCGGAAGTTTAGATCCCCACGACTCTCAAGCGCGACTTCTAAGGTCTTTCACGGATTCTGATTGCAGTGCAAATGCGCTTCCCACCATATTCCCAATCACTCCCACACCCACACCTACTCCTACCCCCACGCCGACGCCCACACCCACTCCGACGCCCACACCTACCCCTGGGCCGACTGCCACTCCTGCACCGTCGATCACAACAGCCGCACAGGCCGTTCAGACACTGTGGGCCTATCTCGTACCATGTTTCCCTACCATACCAATCGAAGACCTCCAGGCTACCTTCGACCCCTCAACGGGCAAATGGGTAGTTATAACTGTCACCGGTGCTCAGACGAGCTACGGAGTGTGGCTGTTGGATGCTGTAAATGGACAAGCCACTCCCTCCAATGCGGTGGCGAGAATCAGGCAAAACAGGGTACAGAACCAGACATGCTGATACTAGGGCAAAGCGCAGCCCAGAAGCCGATCTGAAGTAGGATAACGCCACTGGGCTCCCGGGGTTACTGAACAAAGGTTCTCATGAAGAATGTTCTGGGCATTAAAGGCAGCATGGCTCTGGCATTGATTATGGTAATCCTTACCAGCGGCGCTATATTCGCTGGCCATAGGATATTCGACGTGGATATCCTGGGCAACATCCGATTCACCGTTTCTGCCCAACATCCCCTCCAGATTTTGTCAGGTGACGGTCAGACACCCATCGGGAGTGGAGACAGCTTGAGCTTTGGTACGGTCCAACTGGACTACTGGGGCACGGGACGCGTGCCTCCGCAGAAAGTCTTCATTCGCAATAATTCTGACACCTGGGAACGGATCATAGTAACCGGGGACATGGGAGACGGCATCGTCCCACTTTTCGGTCTTACCGACACCACTTTGCTCCCAGCCCCGGACAACGCTTTTCTGCTAGCACTGAAGGGCGCCACCGGGGACGATGTAATGGGCTGGTTGGGACTAGGTCTTTTGGCCCCCAGCTCAGGCAGCAAACAGATAACGATCACCTTCAGCGCTACCGACATTGCCATTCCTTCGCTGTCCACTCGCATCGACTTTGAAGACCCGGCCATCGGTCGGCGCTGTAGCTTTAATGCCGCCTCTCCCCTGAGAGACAGGTACCTCAAATCTCATGGAGTGGTGTTCATGGGCGATACCGACGTTAATGGCCTCGCCGTCCTCCACGAATGTAGCAATTTAGAGATCCAGTCTCACAGTCCAGGTGAATATTTCTTGGCGGGTAACTCTTCCGCCACTATGGTCGACAGCGGTGTGCCATGGCTTCCGGAGGTAATCACATTCAGCCACCCCGTCTATGAGGTATGGCTATATGCATGTAAATGTGGCAGTCTCTTCGGTAACTACGTGCTATCACTCCATGGCTATGATGAGCCTAATGCGACTGGCATTCTGATCGGCAGCGATTCCCGGGCTACAACCAGCGATTGGCAGCAATGGAAGCTAACCGCTAGTCTGGATAGGCCCATCCGCAGTATTAAGCTGACGGCCACGGGCGAGGGACACATTTTGGTCGTGGATGACCTGGAATGGAAGTGGGCGGGGGAGTAACTCCAGTTTTTGAGACGGCCAGACCCCGATATCATGGTAAATGGCGAGTAACACGTTTGAGCCAAGTACAACGCATATTTCACCACAACTTGTGAGAAGGAGACCCCGGCATGGCACGTAAGCCATCCACAAAGCAATGGCTACTCATTGCCATCATGACGGCCTTGCTGGCTTTTGTAGCGAGGCACTTGTGGAAAAGGCGTTCCGAAAGAAGGACCTAGACCAATCGCTACGCTGGAACTTATCCCGGAGGCACTAAGCGACCTACGCGAGGGGTTGTCTTAGGCTAGCTGCCCGGGGGCGTGTAGCTAAACGTACCTGCTTTCTTCATGGCCTGCACAGCCTCATCTGTCGTGATCAGGACCGTAGTCCTGAAAGCACTGAACGCGCCACTAGAAGTTATGACCATGGACGCGGCCGCCATGGTCACGTTGTCGGGCACCTCCGCAACTGCCATGCCATCATACTCACCAAAGGTGAAGTAGTAGGCTTCGAGCTTGCCTCCCCAACTTTCGATCATCTGACGCACAGCAGCAGCACGATCCTGGGGATTTTTGACCATACCTGAAACCGCTTCTGCACTAAAAGAAAACTGCACCATATAACGAGCCACGATATGCCTCCTCAGGGATTTTTTGACTTGAGGCGAGAGGACAGGACACAATCATTACCTAGGCCTCAACGCAGGCAAAGTATACACCACTCAAATTAAATTCTCCATGAGTACGGTACCTACATCCTGACGAGGATATCTGGCCGGCGGCGAGCCTTGACCTGTTCCACTTGGAAAAGTAGGATGTAGATGCAATCTTCCCTTTGTTATGCCAGCTTTGGAGGCGAACGTTGAACTCCCTCCTAGAACGTTCCGAACCGCGTTTCGACTGGTTCATCCCGATAGACGGAGATGGAGCCCGCACCGGCACCCTCCGGGCTGAGAGGCCACCCACATTCGATTATCTGCGCCAGGTAGTTAATACAGCGGAAGAATGCGGATTTTACTCCCTCCTGATCCCTACACGATTCGCCAACGGCCTTTTCGCCGAAGATGCCCCTTTGAGCGAGACCTGGACCATGGCCACCGCGCTGGCTGCGGTTACGAATCGCATCCGATTTTTGGTCGCGGTCCGTCCCGGCTTCGTGTCCCTGGGACTTTTCGCCCAGATGGCCGCTACTTTTCACCAGCTATCCGGAGGAAGGCTAGACCTCAACGTGGTTCCCGGGGGCATACAACACGACTTCGAGCGTCTGGGAGAGGTCAGTGACCACGCCACCCGGTACGCTCGTGCCGAAGAGTTCATTGTCGCGTGCAGAAAACTCTGGGAAGAACCCGGACCGGTCACATTCCACGGCGAGCACTACCATCTGGAAGAGGCTTACTGCTCGCCCCAGCCCGATGGAGAGGCGCCTCGCTTCTATCTGGGCGGTGTCTCGAAGCAGGCTATGGAGCTGTCCGGGCGTCAAGCCGACTTGCACCTGAGCTGGATCGAGCCTATAGAGGCCACGACTAAACGACTAGAGGCGTTAAGACACCAGTTCACGCTCGCGGGAAAGTCACCTGCCTTCGGACTACGCACCCATCTGGTGGTGCGGGACTCCGAAGGTGAAGCGTGGGATGCGGCCAATGAGCTAATCGCCCATGCCCATCCGACGGTGAGGGCTCAGCGCAAGGTTGCCATCGCGGGCACACCCATGGTGGGTCAGCAGGCCCAGGCGCAACAGGCCCCGGACCATCGACTGGCCCCTCACCTGTGGAACGGTCTTTCAGAGGTCCGGGTCAACTGCGGCACTGCAATCGTTGGCACACCCGAGCAGGTAGTCGGGGAGCTACTGGAATACTGGAAGCTGGGCATCGACGAGTTCATATTGTCAGGCTTCCCCCATGTCGAGGAGTGTGTGAGGGTATCAGAGCAGGTGCTGCCTCTGCTCCGCGAACGCATCGGGGAGGAATAGCCTGATCGGCGCGGTGAAGAACAGGCTGGCCTCAGATAGGCCAACTCTCCTGTTCGTAGGCCATCTTCCAGAACATGTATTCATACCGGCTACTGGTGAGAAAGGCGATTCTCATGGCCTCTCTCTCCCTGGGGCCCGCTTCCATCGCCTCTTGGTCCACAAAGGAACGCCACGCGTCGGTGCTCTCCTCCAGGAAACCCTCCATGTAAGGCGCCACCCACTGCCCGTACACCGGATGCTCCACAGGCTTTAGGAAGCTTCCAATCTCATGATAGCTCCAGGGACAAGGGAGCAGAGCCGCCGCCGTTTGTCCCAGTCCACCTAGGGCAGCAGTTTTTATCATGTGGTTGATGTAGGCCAGATTTGTAGGCGAGGGGCCGAATTTTTCTACCTCATCCACCGACAAGTCTACCAAAGACATCAGTTTTTGATGAAAAGGGCGCTCAACGGGAGTGATGATCCGTCGGGACAACAGGTCCAAATTTCGTGAGTCGGGAGCCTTCGAAAGAGCTATCGCTACCGCTCTGCCAAACCCCTCCAGATATAGATAGTCCTGGGCCAGGAAGTAGCGAAACTTCTCCAGCGGCAGGCTAGCTTCCTGAATCTCCGTCAGAAACGGGTTACTGAAAATCTTCCGCCATATGGAATCCGCTTCGGCCCTCAGGATTGAGGAGTAGCTCTCGGCCATAGGTCATCATATCTCCGGGTTTGATTTAACGTGACTGATACCGAATTCTCTACCCATTGCCTAGCAGGTCTCAAATATCTCCCCTTCCGGTTGGAGAAGCGCGATTTAAGATCAGCTTCGGGATGTAGCTATATATTCTCGTTCAAGAATCTGCCCTGATAACCCTCGTTAACAGGTCTGGCCAGATGAAGGAACACCATCTGCAAGATCCGCGCATCCCTGGCCAGACCGTATCCCAGCGGATTGTACACCGTTAGAAGCGCCTGGGAGCGGCCACGATAACCGGCGTCCCACACCGCCGTGTGAATGGCAACTCCACTGCGGAGCAGGCTGGAGCGCGGTCTCGCCAGGGCCATAACCTGGTGTGGCAAATTGACAACCTCGTTGAGCGTCACCATATAAGTACCTTTGGCCAGATGCAATTTCCCCTCGGAGTCGAAGGGCATTGAGATCGATTGGGCTAGAGTTGATGGAGTCGTACCTGAATGCACGGCGCCTGCGGAGGTAAACTGCAGGACCTCGCGTAGAGTGAGGTCAAAGCCGTTGGGCTGCAGCTGGGAGCTCAGGTCGATGTAGCCTTCTATCAAAGGATGGGGGGAGTTAATTAGCTCCATTATGCTCTCTTGATCCAGCACGCCGTCGCCCATAGATGCGCCGCTATCCGCGCCTCCCTTTGCCCCCTGGTCTAATGCTCGAACGCTCCGCGTCTCGTAGAATTCTAGCACAATAAAATTCTATGAGACACGGTGGCATATCAGGACTATGGGCTTTTCATTTTTGATGTCGCAGACCCTCCCTGGAACTTCGGCTGCAGGCGAAGTTCTATGAAAGGTGGACATAGAACAGCTTGAAGGATATCAGCTACAATGCTCGTGTCCAACCTGAAAACATGCACCGGACCATTTGTAGGGAGGGAACCGTGAAATTCGGAATATGCATTCCAAACAATTGGGGAATAGAGGACGTCCACTCGATTCTCCAATTGGCCGTCAGGGCCGAGGAATTGGAGTTCGACTCCGTGTGGGTCAGCGACCACGTGTTCAACGTCGGCTACGTGTTCGACCGCATAGGAGATAAGCCTTACTACGATCCCTTGACTGTTCTTAGCTATGTGGCAGCCACAACCACGAAGATAAAGCTAGGCACCTCTGTGCTGGTGCTCCCCTACTACAATCCCATAAGGCTGGCCAAGACTACGGCTACTCTGGACGTGATCTCGGGCGGACGGCTAACCCTCGGTGTGGGAGTTGGAGTGATAGAGCAGGAATTTGATGCTTTGGGAAGCCCCTTTGCCGAAAGGGGTGCGGTTACAAACGAGACCATAGCCATCATGAAAGAGCTGTGGACACAGGAGGACCCCAGTTATCAGGGAAAGTATTACGGGTTCCCTGCCATGAAATTCTCGCCTAAGCCGATTCAGAAGCCCCACGTGCCTTTGCTAATTGGCGGCGGAGTCACAGGCCACCTGAGCAGCGCCATCCAGAGGGCGGTGCAGATGGGTAATGGCTGGCATCCTTCATCCATGTCCCCCGAAGCACTCAGCCAGGGAATCCAATACCTCAGAGAGCGGTGTGAAGCCGCAGGCAGAGACCCTCTTGAGGTACCGGTGTCCATGAGAATCGATATGGCTGTCCCAAGCACCCCTAAAGGCTATCAAGCTGAACGGTACTGGCTGGGCCAAGAGTCCCGGGAAATCTTGCACAATGCTTCGGCAATCCAAGGGTTGGGAGTTGAGACCTTGGTCATTTCACCAGCTACTGGAAACACCGAAGAGATAGCAGACGCCATGGAGATCCTGGCCCGAGAGGTGCTACCCAAGTTTCAAACGGATTGACCCGTGCTCAAGGTCTTTTAATTGTCATTGCGAAGGGCAAAGCCCTGAAGCAATCTCCCCATGCAATAAGAGATTGCTTCGCTTCACTCGCAATGACAGTAAGGGAGAACTAAAAGACCCTGACCCCGTGCTGACTAGCGGTTGCCTGAACATAGGGGCTATGATATACTCTCCATAGATTTTTACCCTGGGCCAATAGTGCACAGGGAAGAGAATATATCGCGTAGCCGGACGTTGCCCAGAGCATCGAGCGTGGATGGGCCGAAGGCTAGGCACGAGCCGTCCGGCGGCTCAAAGATTAAGAAAGGCAGGACCCATGGTTCAGGCTGAAGCGGGAACAATCACCCAACGAGAGCCGATAACAATGAAATCTCTTCTGGAAGCAGGGGTTCACTTTGGTCACCAGACACGGCGTTGGAACCCCCATATGAAGCGGTTTATCTTCACCCACCGCAATGGCATCCACATAATTGACTTACAACAGACCCTTGTTATCCTGGGAGAAGCCCGTAGAGCCGTGACCCAGTTAGTCGCGGAAGGCGGCGATATCCTTTTCGTAGGCACAAAGAAGCAAGCGCAGGAAGCGATAGAGTCTGAAGCCAACCGTTGTGGTATGCCTTACATCAATCAGCGGTGGCTTGGAGGGACCCTGACCAACTTCCAGACAATAAGCTCCCGTATCGCATATATGAAACAGCTAGAAGAGCAACAGGAAAAGGGCTATTTCCAGGGCCGGACTAAGAGAGAGGCCCTGAAGATGGACGAAGAAATAATCCGCTTGCAGAAGTATTTCGGCGGCATACGAAACATGAAAAAGGTGCCCAGTGCACTCTTCGTTATAGACCTTGAGAAGGAAGACATCTGCGTTGCAGAGGCGAGACGAATGGGCATTCCCGTAGTGGCTGTGGTAGACAGCAACTGCGACCCGGAGCTTGTATCCATTGCCATACCAGGTAATGACGATGCCATACGGTCCATTCGGTTAATGTCATCCCGCATCACCGACGCGATCCTGGAGGGGTTACAGCAACGAGAGGCTGCGATGATGGAAGCCGCCCAGGAAAAGGAAGATGACCTAGCCGATGATATGGCAACTCCCACGTTGCGCGAGACAGAAGCAGAGGAAGACGGTATGCGCATAGAAGACCGCTTGGTGGCATTAGGAGACGATTGGGATCAGACCGTTCCTGCAGAAACCAATGTTGCAAGTCCGGAAGAATCCGCGACCATCATTGAAGAGGAATCCAACACAGTAGAGACGGATACCCCTGAAGACGCTTCCGTAGACCCTGACGACGATGATGAAGAGCCCGATTAAGGGAGTCTAAATACACTCCTAAAACGGCTCCCACCAACCATTAACACCTCACTGGAGGCTAGCTTGGAGCTATCGGTAGACACGATAAAAGACCTGCGCCATAAGACCGGCGCGGGCGTTATGGATTGTAAGCGCGCCTTGGAAGAGGCCGGCGGAAACGTGGAGCAAGCCGAGGAACTTCTCAGAGAAAAGGGGCTTGCTGACGCTGCGAAAAGAGTAGGCAGGGAGACCCGGGAAGGGGTCGTGGAGGCCTACATCCATACAGGGGGCCGGCTTGGCGCACTGGTGGAAATCAACTGCGAGACCGATTTCGTGGCTCGCACACCCGACATAAAGGAGTTGGCCCACGCCCTAGCTATGCAAGTCGCGGCGATGCCGGCAACGCGCTACGTCTATAAAGAAGACATGAGCGAGGACGACGAAAGCCCCGTCGAAGAAGTCTGCTTGCTCGAACAGTCCTATATCAAGGACCCTTCCAGCATAGTACGAGATATAGTACAGGAAGCAGTAGCAAAAGTGGGGGAAAACATCCGGGTCAGGCGCTTTGCCAGGTTCGCCCTGGGAGAATAAAAGATCGGGGGGTGCCGTGGCCCGCAGCGCTCATAAGAGAGCACTTCTCAAGCTAAGTGGAGAGTCTCTCAGAGGAGAGGCAGTGTACGGCATTCATCCCGAAGCCGTACAGTACGCAGCCAGCGAGATCGCAGAGGCTGTCGGACTCGGAGTGGACGTGGCTGTGGTGGTGGGTGGTGGCAATATCTGGCGTGGCCAGGAGGCTGAGGAGCGGGGAATGGACCGAGCCACCGCCGACTACGCGGGAATGCTCGCCACTGTGATAAACGCCATGGCCCTTCAAGATGCATTGGAGAAGATCGGGGTCGTCACCCGCACCCAGACCGCCATTCAAATTCAAGCAGTAGCGGAGCCATACATACGGCGACGCGCCATCAGGCACTTGGAGAAGGGAAGGGTGGTACTGTTCGCCGCCGGTACTGGCAACCCCTACATGACTACCGATACCGCCGCAGCTTTACGTGCCGTAGAGATAGGAGCCGAAGTGCTTCTGATGGCGAAGAACAACGTTGATGCTGTCTATGACTCCGATCCCAACAAAAATCCTGAAGCCAAACGCTTCGAGAACCTTAGGTACATGGACGCACTGAGTCTGCGCCTGAATGTGATGGATACAACAGCTCTCTCTCTGTGCATGGATAATGATCTGCCCATCGTGGTCTTTAACCTATTCCAAAAGGGTAATATCGGGCGCATACTCTCAGGAGAGACGGTAGGCACTCTTATCTCCGGGAGGTAGCCATGTCAACACAGAAGGAACTGGACGACACAACAGCTGACGACGTCCTTAGCGATTCCGATTCTAGGATGGGTAAGGCTCGGGAAGCGTTGAACCGTGACCTGAACTCCTTACGGACCGGCCGAGCAAGCCCAGCCCTTATAGAGAACTTGGCGGTGGACTACTATGGTGTGGCCACTCCTCTGAATCAGCTGGCTACCATCTCCGCTCCAGAAGCCAGAATGATCAGCATCCAACCCTGGGACAAGCAGGCTCTCAAAGACATTGAAAAGAGCTTGCAAAAATCCGACATGGGCTTCAATCCTTCTAACGATGGCAGCATAGTTCGCGTCCCAATTCCACCACTCTCGCAAGAACGCCGTAAAGAGCTCGTGAAGGTATTGAAGAGAAAAATTGAGGATGGCAAGGTCTCAGTGCGAAACGTTCGTCGTGACGCCATGGAACGACTACGTACGATGGAACGGAACAAGGCCATATCTCAAGATGACAACCGCAGAGCTCAAGAGAAACTGCAAAAGGCTACCGATGTCCATGTAGCGCAGATAGACCAGATCTCAGAAGCCAAAGAAACCGAGATCATGCAGGTCTAGCGGGACGGAATCTGGACCAGAGATGCAAGTCAAAGGTGAATCCAAACCGAAACTCCAGGCAGATGGTCTGCACGTTCCCAATCATGTGGCCATCATCATGGATGGCAATGGTCGATGGGCACAGCAACGAGGGTTACCTCGACTGGAAGGCCACAGAGCAGGTGTCGACAATATTCGTAGTGTCCTTGAGGCGCTCGGGGATTATGGTGTCAAGTACGTTACCGTTTACGCGTTTTCAACCGAGAACTGGAACCGGCCCGAGAACGAGGTAGCGGGTCTGATGACCATCCTGCAGGAGGCTATCCACAGCGAGACCGAGGCCCTGCACGGGAAAGGCGTCCGCATACTGCACCTCGGCAGAATTGACCGTCTAGGCCCGGAGCTCCAAGAGGCGGTAGCCTTTGCTCAGGAGCTAACAAAAAACAATTCGACCATTACCCTAAGCGTAGCCTTCGATTACGGTGGCAGGGCTGAGATCCTGGCAGCCGTCCATAAGATTGTCCAGGACGGCATCTCCGCCGAGCAAATTGATGAGGCTCTCTTCAGCAAGTATCTGTATAGCAACAATCTGCCTGACCCCGATCTTATAATCCGCACTGGTGGAGAGCTTCGACTCAGCAACTTCCTTTTATGGCAGTCTGCTTACAGTGAGTATTATCCTACGCCTACCCTCTGGCCGGACCTAGGTGAGACGGACATCGCCAGAGCCATGGAGTCCTTTAGCCAACGGCAGAGGCGGTTCGGAGCCCTCCACACAGAAGATTCGTCGGCCTGACCCGTGGGAGTAGGCCAGAAATTGGCCCTCAGAATCCTTACTGCCCTGGTAGGTATCCCCGTTCTCGTGGGCGCTATCTGGGCAGGATACCCCTGGATTACAGTCTTGGTGGGAATCACGGCCTTGGTGGCTCTGGTAGAGTTCTACGGGATGGCGCCCGAGCTTTCGGTTCGATTCATCTACCCCATAGGCGCCCTAGCGACTATCCTTTTTATCGTTAGTGGCCAGCTTGCCGACGAATGGTACGATTACACTCCTCACATGCTGTTGGGCATTGGTATCCTCTTGGCCCTTCCATTGCTACTCCTTTACCGAGACAAACCAAAGAACATCGTCGCCTGGGGATACGCCGTTGGAGGGCCCATATACGTCGGTTTCTTATTAGCCCACGCATTGATGTTGCGCGAATTGGATGGGCTCCCGGATGTGGGCAGAGACTGGCTACTTTTCACTTTGCTGGCAACATTCGCCACCGATACCGGCGCCTTATTAGCTGGACGGACGTTGGGCAGACACCAGATGGCCCCCTCCATAAGCCCTAACAAAACGTGGGAAGGCTCATTTGGTGGATTCACGTTGGCCGTTTGCGTTGCCGTTGCTCTCGACCCTCTACTACAATTGTCAGTGCCAATCTGGCAAACGGCGTTATGTGGAGCAGCCATCGGAGTCGTGGCCCAAATAGGGGACTTAGCCGAGTCACGCCTCAAAAGGGCCCGCGGGATAAAGGACACGGGACGTATCCTTCCAGGACATGGAGGGCTGTTGGACAGGCTTGATTCAATTGTTTTCACAGTGCCGCTGATGTATTATCTTGTTGCGCTGGCGTTGAAACCGTCTAGCTAGTGCTTGGTCAACTTAAACTTGATGCATCGTTTCACCCCCATCCTAGCCTTCCCCCATCGAGGGGGAAGGGACTTGTTCTCTCCCCCCTTAACGGGGAGAGTTAGAATGGGGGTGATAGGCACCTATCAAATCTTGGTTGACTAAGTGCTAGTCATTCTTGCCACGTCAGTTTTATGGATGACCAAAAGCAGGCATGAGGAGTTCAAGCTATGAAGGGATTAGTGGTCCTGGGTTCAACGGGCTCCATAGGACGCCAGACCCTCGATATAGTCAGGGCGTTTCCAAACGAGTTTAAAGTGGTCGGGCTTGCCGCGGGCGCTAATCTCGAGCTCCTCACAGCTCAGATACAGGAGTTTAAGCCACGTCTAGCCTTTTGTGCCTCCGAAGAGCACAGGGAGCTGATCCCTGATGGAGTAGCCTTTGCGTCGATGGAGGAGATGGTCTGTCAGCCTGATGTAGAGCTTGTAATGGCGGCTACAATCGGCAGCGCAGGCCTGGTGCCGACTATTCGCGCACTGGAGAATAAGAAGGCAGTTGCGCTGGCCAATAAAGAGGTCATCATCATGGCCGGAGCGCTGGTCATGGGCCTGGCCAGTTCCGAAGGTGCTGCCCTTCTTCCAGTTGATAGCGAGCCCAGCGCCATCTGGCAGTGCCTTCAGGGTGAGAATGACCCGATCCGGCGCATCATCATAACCGCCTCGGGAGGACCCTTCCGCACAACTCCTCTGGAAGAACTGGAAGGAGTTACACCGGAGCAGGCGCTGAATCATCCAACATGGAAAATGGGTAAAAAGATCACGGTAGACTCGGCCACATTGATGAACAAGGCATTCGAAGTCATCGAGGCACATTGGCTTTTCAATGTACCCTGGGATAGAATAGAAGTAATGGTTCACCCTCAAAGCATTGTTCATTCAATGGTAGAGTTGTCCGACGGCTCGGTGAAGGCCCAGCTCGGCCCCCCTGACATGCGATTGCCGATACAATACTCTCTCTTTTATCCGACTCGGCTGGAAAACTCGCAGATACCAAGAATGGACACGGGAATACAACATTCCCTGACTTTCCAGCCTCTAGAGCCCCAGCGCTACCCTTGCTTCGATCTAGCTACAAGGGCGGGTAGGAAGGGACACACCTATCCCACCGTCCTGAGCGCAGCCGACGAGATTGCCGTGGAACTGTTCCTACAGGGCAGGATCGGATTTATGGACATCTACAGGACGATCAACCGGGTATTAGATGACCATATTCCAACCCAAGGTGACCATTTAGAGGACATCCTTAAGGCCGATCGATGGGCTCGGAATCGTGCTCGATCTGCGGCGGAAGAATTAAGCGCGGTAGCTTCAACCTCTAATCCCACATAACGGAAGACGTAATTATTTATGGAAATCTTCATCACCATTCTGGAATTTCTAGCGGTCTTGGGAGTAGTGGTGCTTGTGCACGAGTTCGGGCACTTCGCCACCGCCAAGGCTTTTGGCATCAAGGTCAACGAGTTCGGATTCGGCTTCCCTCCCCGATTAATCCGGCTATTTCGCCGGGGAGAGACTGAATACACCATCAACCTGCTACCTATTGGGGGGTTCGTAAAGCTGGAAGGTGAAAACGATCCCAGCCAACCCCGAAGCCTCGCAAGCAAGGGTATCGGCACCCGCTTTATCGTGCTAACAGCCGGAGTGTTCATGAACGTCGTGCTGGCTGTTGTTCTGTTTGCCGCCTTCTTCATGTTTACCGTGGACGATGAGGTACGCGTGCGCATCGGGGACGTTACTCCCGGCTCGCCGGGGCACGCAGCGGGCGTGATGCAAGGCGACTATATCGTTGAGGCGAACGGTGAACTCGTTAGATCTGTTGATAATCTGGACCAACAGTTCACTCTCAACCTCGGAACAGAGGTGGACTGGCTAATTGAACGAGATGACGTTCGTCAGCCCGTCCGCTTTGTGGTCGAAGGGCTCCAGGTGAATAGCGTAGCCCCAGGTTCTCCCGCGGAAGAGGCTGGAGTACGCCCACAGGATATTATCCTTGAGATAAACGGGACGCCCGTTAAGAGCTTCGAGGACTTGAGCGGCCAGATTACGGCGAACTCGGGCCAAGAGATGGAATGGCTAGTCCAGCAAGGTGAATCTCGGCAGACTGTAACATTGGTTCCACGAGAGAACCCTCCAAAAGGTCAAGGCGCCACAGGAATAAGCATAGTCACAGACATAGAGGGCACCACTGGGGTCAGATTACAGTATCTGAACGTCTACAGCGCGACCCCCACCCGAGCACCCTGGGACGCCGTGGCTCGCAGTCTAGAAGTCACCTGGTCTGTGCCTAAGCTCCTTAAGGACTCGATCGATGACTGGTTGACCGACGACGGAGAGATTCCTTTCGCAGGACCCGTCGGCATAGCCCAAGGGACGGGTGAGTGGGCACGGGAATTCGGCCTCATATCACTGATACCTCTGGCCGCTCTTCTGAGCATAAGCCTGGCAATTCTCAATATCCTACCCATCCCTGCCCTGGACGGCGGGAGGCTTGTCTTTGTGATTTTGGAGTGGATACGTCGCGGGAAGCGAATTCCCCCAGAGAAAGAGGGCCTTGTTCATCTGGTCGGGTTTGTAGGGTTGATGGTCTTCGTGGTTGTGATGAGCTATAACGATATCGTGAGGATAGCTGAAGGGGGCAGTCTGCTGCGGTAAGCGGGATGTGTCTCTTACGGGTAACCGATTCGAGTCCTACATCCTCACCTCGAAGACCGAACGAGTCTGCGTGGAGTTACACCCCAGGAAATAGAACAAACCTTGTCTCGTGGGCGACCGGCTTTAGATGCCAAAGCTGGAACCACTGGCAGATCCCTTGGGTTTCCTTTTCACACCGAGTGGGAAGGTCAGTTTTACGAAGAAAAAGAGGTTACTGTATATTACAAATTCGTTGAGAATGATATAGTAATACTTACCGCGAAAACTCGGTACGGACACGGATTCGACGGACAATGAAGATCGAATATGACCAGACCGGAGACCTATTATACCTGTACTTTCGGTCACCAGGAAAAAAGGTCTCCAAAACCGTAACGGTTGTTCCCGGAATCCACGCGGACTTAGCTGTTGATGACAGTATCATAGGCGTCGAGGTTTTTGACGCTTCAGAGTTCGTCGGAGAAGGGGTTAATCTGGAAAGCGTGACGGACGAGCGAAACCGCCAATTAGAGCAACGGATTCGAGAGCTAACTTCTCTGAATCAAATGTTCCAAGAGCAACAGAAGCAGCATAGTCAGATAGTGGAAACGTTTAAGAGTTTCCTAGATGAACTGGAGACGAACCCTCAAGATGTAAGCGACATAATTCGACGGGCTCGGTCTCAGCTAGTTCGGGGATGAAGAACACTCCCGATATATAGGCCGGGCTACCGAAGCGTCTTTCTGTGTTACAAACGTTAGGTGTGGCAAGCCTGCGTGTGATTTAGGGCACACCCTAATTCCCCTGGTTATAGGAGTACTTGATATGATCAAGCGTCGGGTCACCAAGCCGATATACGTGGGTGGCGTAAAGATTGGCGGAGATGCGCCCATTGCAGTCCAGTCTATGACAAAGACCGACACTCGAGATGTCGCAGCTACAGTGAGGCAGATTAAAGAGCTCGAGGAGGTGGGCTGTGACATCATCAGGTCCGCTGTTCCCGACATGGAAGCGGCCAAAGCAATCCCAGAGATCAAGAAGCAGATAAACATCCCCCTAGTGGCCGACATACATTTCCATTATCAACTCGCCCTGGAATCCATAAAGGGCGGCGTGGATATGCTGAGGCTCAACCCCGGAAACATTCGAGATGCCGATAAGGTGAAGCTGGTAGTACAGGCCGCGAAGGAACGTGAAATCCCAATCCGTATAGGCGTCAACTTCGGCAGCCTGCCGCCGGTAGGTGGTATCGGTAAAACACGCGGATTCTCCCGGCATCTGGACATGGTGAACAAGCTGCCCAAGGCCGGAGAGGCCCCCACGGAAGAGTACAGCATCGTTGACCATATGGTCGCTACCGCCTTATGGGAGGCCAGCGTATTGGAGTCCCTGGACTTCGATCTGATCAAGATCTCCTTGAAAGCCTTCGACGTGCCCACTACGGTACAGGCCTATCAGCGCATCGCCGACATGGTCCCTTATCCCTTACACCTGGGTATCACAGAGGCGGGTACGGTGAAGTCGGGCTCCATCAGGAGCTCCATAGGCTTAGGCCTGCTCCTTTATGAGGGAATCGGAGATACTATTCGGGTCTCCCTCAGCGGTGATTCCACGGAAGAGGTTACGGCTGGGTACGATATCCTGAAGTCCCTGAACTTGCGCCAGAAGGGGACGACGCTTGTGGCGTGCCCAAGCTGCGGAAGAGCAGACGTGGATGTCATCAAGCTAGCCAACGAAGTGGACGAGTTGCTGAAGAAGGTGGACAAGGACGTGAAGGTGGCCGTAATGGGCTGCGAGGTCAACGGTCCTGGCGAGGCCAAGGACGCCGACGTAGGCATAGCCGCCGGCGCGGGTCGCGCCGTCATCTTCCGAAAGGGCCAGAAAACCCGTGTAGTAGCCGCCGCCGATATGCTGTCCGCGCTCATGGAAGAAGTGGAAGCGGTGGCAGCCGCGGCGGGGGATAGCTAGGCGATTCCCTCCTCCAGTTAATTTCCAGTAGGCAAGTAGCGATCATGATTACCGTATATTGCCGACCCAGGAGAGCCTATCCTTGCGTTTCACCAAGCTAATCTCTAAGACCATGCGTAGCGATCCCACCGAGGTCGACACTGCCAGCCATCGCCTTATGCTCAAGGCAGGAATGGTCTATCAAGTGGCCTCCGGCGTTTATAGCTATCTTCCCTTGGCGTGGCGCTCCCTGCGAAAGATCGAGGAGATCATACGCCAGGAGATGGATGCCGTGGGTGGCCAGGAGATCAGGATGTCCGTGCTTCAACCGCTGGAGCTGTGGGAGGAGTCGGACAGGCGCGCTGCCTTCGGCGACAACCTCTTCACTCTCCAGGACCGGCGCGGACGACCCATGGTCCTGGCCCCAACCCACGAAGAGGTCATCACCAACATAGTCCGGTCCAACGTCCAGAGCTATAGGGACCTTCCCGCCATCCTCTACCAGATTCAGACCAAGTTTCGGGACGAACCCCGCCCTCGAGCCGGTCTTATCCGGGTTCGAGAGTTCGACATGAAGGATGCCTACAGCTTCAATACCGACGACGAGAGTCTGGAGGACAGCTATCAGGCGATGGCCCAGGCATACAGAAACATTTATCAGCGTTGTGGATTGCCCGCACTCATGGTCGAGGCCGACAGTGGCGCCATAGGAGGAAAGGACTCCCATGAGTTTATCCTTCCCACCCCCAGCGGCGAGGACACTGTCATAACCTGCCCTAAATGCGGCTACGCCGCCAACGCCGAGAAAGCTCAGGGCAACGTTTCCTCCGTGGACATGGAACCGCTGCTACCAATGGAAGAAGTTTCCACTCCTGGAGTAAAGACCATAGAGGCCCTCTCCAGCTACCTGGGCATCCCTCCTAGCAGGACTCTCAAGGCCGTTTTCTATTGCGCCGATGGGGAAGTTGTTTTCGTTACAATCCGGGGAGACCTGGAAGTTAACGACGTAAAGCTGAAGAACACCTTACATTGCCATGAGCTGCGGCTGGCCACCGAAGAGGAGGTGGACGCAGCCGGGCTGGTGGCAGGCTCGGCCTCGCCCATCGGATTGGAGAACATCAAGCGGGTAGCCGACGAGTCCATCCAAAAGGGCTCCAACTTTGCTGTGGGCGCCAACAAAGCCGATACCCACATAATCAATGCAAACTACCCCAGGGACTTTCAGGTGACCACGCTAACGGACATAGCCCTTGCCCAGGAAGGTCAGGACTGCGTAAAATGCGGCACGGCTTTGGTCGCCACACGCGGAGTCGAAGTGGGGCACATCTTCAAGCTGGGCACCTTCTTCAGCGAGACTCTAGGCGCCTATTATCTGGACAGCGAGGGCCAACAACACCCCATCATAATGGGTTGCTATGGCATCGGAGTGGGGAGGCTACTGGCCGCAGCCATAGAGCAGAACCATGACGACAAGGGAATAACCTTCCCTACCCCCATAGCGCCGTATCAGGTCCATCTGATCGGGCTCAATCTGGCCGATGACAGTGTAAGTAAGGCAGCCGACGAGCTATATAGTCGGCTGTGGCAACAGGGCGTCGAGACCCTCTACGACGACCGTCGTGAGGAGGCCGCCGGAGTAAAGTTCAACGATGCCGACCTATTGGGTTTGCCTATGCGGCTGGTAGTCAGCCCGCGTAATCTGAAACAGGACTCGGTGGAGCTCAAAGCCAGGCTAGAGAAAGACGCTGAATTGGTCCCGATGACTGAAGTGTTGGAGAGAATTGCCCAGGTAATGGATGGCCGGTGAGTACAATAGCAGCGGCCACTACGAAGATATCAACTGTGCAGTCGTTTACCGTCCAGGTCGAGCTTCCTTAGCCTCCGGGTTTACCCACGAGGGCATCGGCCTTCCATTTAGAAACTCGATTATATTTTCCGCCGCCATCAGGTCTATCTTCCGCAACGTTACACTGGTATCACTGGCTATGTGCGGCGTGATTACCACGTTGGACAGGGAGACAAGGGGATCGTCTTGAGAGATGGGCTCCGGGTCAGTCACGTCCAGGGCCGCACCGGCTATAATCTTGTTGGACAGTGCATCGTACAGAGCCTTGGAGTCAACAGTACCACCCCTTGAAGTGTTGATCAAGAATGATCCTTGTTTCATCAGCCGAAGCTCCCGTTGTCCTATGAGATGATCGGTCTCCGGCGCCAGCGGGACATGTATGGACACAAAGTCGGATTCTCGTAGCAGTGAGGGCAGATCGGGCATCCACTCCAGACCGTACCGGTCCTCTTCATGAGGCTTACGTGTCCGCGAGAAATACAGCAGCCTCATGTCGAAGGCCTTAGCCCTTCGTGCCACTGCCAGTCCGATATTGCCTAATCCCACGATGCCGAGGGTTGCTCCGTACACCTCCATATCGACGGATAGATGGGGCATTTGACCCACGCCCTTCCACGCACCCGCCCGCACTTCCTGGTCACCAAACACCACGTTTCGCGCGATCGCTAGAATCAAGGCGAATGTGAAGTCCGCGCAGGACTCATGTAATACTCCCGGCGTATTGCCCACCACGATGCCCAGACGGGTGGCTTCCCCGATATCTATATTGTCATAGCCCATAGCCCGGTTGGAGACTATTCTCAGCCTGGTGGCGGCTTCTAGTACCTCTTTATCAATCATGTCGTCCATAGCGGTCAGAAAGGCTTGGCACTCCTTACCCTTCTGAAGAAATACGGACTTGGGAGGTGGAGACGTGTCATCCCAGACCTCCACCTCGAAATGCTGCTTGAGCAGATCAATAGCTGGAAGGGCTTGTCTCCGGGATACGAACACCTTGTCTTTAGTCATAATGTCAGTGCCACCATGTTCATTAGTTGCTTAGTTTATCCCATGGGACTCTCCCCAGCAACGGTGGGTATTGTCCCAAGTGCTGCTTAAAGTTCTCAGTCGATTCGTAAGGAGTTATAATGTGGATGGGTTGAGATTGCGAATCCAGACGAAGTGGCGATTTACAGCGAACCCAACCACAAGGAGGACCTCTTGACCAGCCATAGCAAGAAGGAGTGGCAGGAAAAGACCCTGGACCCAGCGGTCAAGCGTCGCCCTGAAAGGCAGGAGGAGTTCCGCACCGAGTCGGGCATAGCCCAGGAAACGGTGTATGGAGCCGAGGACCTTGACTCCGTGGGCTACGACTACCAGGAAGACCTGAGTTACCCTGGGGAGTACCCGTATACACGAGGCGTACAGCCCAACATGTATCGTGGCCGTATCTGGACCATGCGCCAGTACTCAGGTTACGCCACCGCCGAGGAGTCCAATCGCCGTTACCACTACCTGCTGGAGCAGGGCCAAACCGGGCTCTCCATTGCTTTCGACCTGCCCACTCAGATCGGCTACGACTCCGATGATCCCCTGGCTCGGGGAGAGGTGGGCAAGGTGGGGGTACCCATCAGCAGCCTTCAGGATATGGAGACTCTGCTGGACAATATACCCCTGGACAAAGTCAGCACATCAATGACCATTAACGCCACCGCGTCCATCCTGCTCTGCCTTTATTTGGCAGTGGCGAGAAAACAGGGCATCGCTCAAGAGCAGCTTAATGGAACGATCCAGAACGACATCCTGAAGGAGTATATAGCTCGCGGCACCTACGCATATCCACCCACGCCATCGATGCGGCTTGTAGTGGATGTGTTCAAGTACTGCGCTCAAAACGTGCCTAAGTGGAACACCATCAGCGTCAGTGGATATCATATGCGCGAAGCAGGGGCCACGGCGGTCCAGGAGCTGGCCTTCACATTCGCCAACGCCATAGCCTACGTACAGGCGGCGGTGGATGCAGGCCTTGATGTGGACGATTTCGCCGGCCGCCTATCCTTCTTCTTCGTGGCCCAGAATAACCTGTTCGAGGAGGTGGCCAAGTTCCGCGCCGCCCGCCGCATGTGGGCAAAGATCATGCGAGAGCGGTTTGGCGCCAAAGATCCCCGCTCATGGATGCTCCGCTTCCACACTCAGACCGCCGGTGTGACGCTGACCGCCCAGCAACCCGATAACAACCTCATCCGAAGCACTAGCCAGGCACTCGCCGCTATTCTGGGAGGGACTCAATCCCTCCACGTCAACTCCCGCGACGAGGCCCTGGCCCTACCATCCGAGGAGTCGGTGCAGCTATCTTTGCGCACTCAGCAGATCCTCGCCTACGAGAACGGAGTTGGCGACGTTGTGGACCCACTGGGAGGGTCATATTACGTGGAGAGCCTTACCAGCCGTCTGGAGCAGGAGGCTTTTGGATACATCGAAAAGATCGACGATATTGGGGGCGCCATACCCGCTCTGGAGCGAGGCTACCAGGTACGGGAGATAAACGAAGCGGCTTACGAGCACCAACGAGCGGTGGAGAATGAACGGCGAATAGTGGTCGGGATAAACCGCTACGTAGACGAAACTCCCCCTATCACGGGAATGCTCAAAGTAGACCCGGCTTCGGAACGCAGCCAGGTAGAAAGGCTCCGGCAGGTGCGCCAGGAACGAGATAACGATGCCGTGAAGCGATGCCTGTCGCGCCTAGAGGAAGTGACTGAGAGCGATGAGAACACCGTGCCCGCCATCCTGGAGTGCGTGGAGAGCTATTGCACCTTGGGCGAGATATGTAGCGTCTTCCGCGGCGTCTTCGGCGAGCAGGGAGAGATGGTGGCATTCTGATCGGTCGGACCTATGCTCATATTCACTAAACATGTCGAAATTCAAATGGTGTCCCGGGACATTCCCATAGAGATTGTACGGGATACTGTTGAAACGCCCGACCAGAAGATCCCAGCACCACAGGGAAGACATGTGTGCCAGAGTCAGTATTTTGATACGATAGAACAAAAACAGATGCTGATTCGTGTAGTCGTCCAACAGCAAGGTGATGACCTTATCGTGGTGAGTGCGTATAAAACTTCAAAGATCCGGAAATACTGGCTGGAGGTATCATAAAGATGAAGATCACCTATGACCCTGAAACGGATATCCTCATAATCAAGCTAAAGGAAGTTCGAATTTCCGAGAGCGATGAGCTTCAGGAGGGGATGGTCGCGGATTTGGACCCGGACGGCAACATTGTTGGGCTGGAGATATTTGATGCCTCGGAACGCGTGACTGAGCCCCAGAATATGGTCTTCGAGTCAATGGGACATCCGGTCGCAGGAACCAAGGGCACGTAATATATTGGATTAAGACACATGATGGGCACAATAGTTGGACGGAGGACCTGATGCCAGACCTGCTGTTAACGGAAGAGGAACGAATGCTCCAAACTGCCGTGCGAGAGTTCGCCGACCGGGAGTTGGCCCCACGCTCCAAGGAATTGGACGAGAAGGAGGAGTTCTCCTGGGATATCTGGAAGGGGATGGCGGCCCTGGGGCTCACGGGCATCGGCATTGACCCGATCTACGGCGGCAGCGGTGGCGGCTACCGCCAGATGGCAATTGTCGAGGAGCAAGTGGCGCGGGGAGACGCATCCGCCAGCGTTACCTTGGTGGCCAGCATGTCTCTTGGCAGCCAGACCATCTACCAGCATAGCAACGAGGAGCAGAAGCTCAAGTTCATTCCGCCCCTGGCCCGAGGTGAGGTGATGTCGGCCTGGGCCCTGACGGAGCCCGGCGGCGGCTCCGATGCCGCCTCCCTTCAGACCACGGCCACACTCCAGAACGGCAGTTATCACCTAAACGGCAGCAAGATCTTCATCACCAACGCCGACGTGGCAGCATACACGGTGGTCTTCGCCAAAACAGACAAAGATATGGGCTCGAAGGGAGTGAGTGCGTTCATCCTGGAGGCAGATACCCCGGGGTTTCAGGTGTATAAGCAGCACGGTAAGATGGGTATGCGGGGCTCAAGCACCACGGAGTTGAGATTCGAGAATGCGCCTGTCCCTCAGGCCAACCGCCTGGGAGAGGAGGGCCGCGGATTTCGATACGCCATGGAAATCCTCGACTCAAGCCGAATTGTCATCGCCGCCCAAAGTGTCGGCATAGCACAGTCAGCGCTGGAGGCTGCGGTCAGGTATGCTCAGCAACGCCACTCCTTCGGCCAACCCATAGCCCAGCATCAAGCAATTCAGTTCATGCTGGCGGACATGGCAACGGAGATATATGCTTCCAGAGTCGCCACCATGCACGCCGCCACTCTGAAAGATAACTGCCTGCCTTTCATCAACGAGGCCTCCATGGCCAAGCTGCTGGCCTCTGAGACGGCAGTGCGGGTGACCTCCAACGCCCTTCAGGTATACGGAGGGTACGGCTACTTCAAGGACGCTCCAGTGGAACGGTACTTCCGCGACGCTCGCGTTACCACCATCTACGAAGGGACCTCCGAGGTGCAGCGCTTAATCATCGCCCGACAGCTTCTGGCGGAATATCCGTTATAGCGGGCTGATATAGCCTCCAAGGTAGAGAAGGCGACCAATCCACTGAACTCAAGTATCTCAGCGAAAATACAGGATAACTACGGGTCATACCATTGGTATGATAGTATCTGTACCGAGGTAAATCATGAGTGAGGGAAATGTAGCCAAGGTTACCATCAATCTTCCTCCAAATCTGCTCGACCTGGCGAACCGGCTCGCCCAGGAGCAATCGACCACAAGAAGCAGAATTATCGCCGGGCTCCTTGAAAAAGAAGGGGATGCGCGTATCCGCGCCCTGATGGCCCAGGGATATCAAATGATGGGCGAGGAAAACCTCCGGGAGGCTCAAGAGGCCCTGAATCTGACCAGGGAGGTCGTTCTGGGTGATGGTTAGGTGTGGAGAAATTTATGTTGCAACTTATTCCCAATAGACTAAATCTGCTCACGAAGGAGGTCCAACGGAATTGAACGACTCCTGTACAGTCCAGTACGTGGATCATATAGGCTTGGCCGTCCAAGACCTGGACGCTTCAATGAAGTTCTTCCAAGAGGTGTTCCAAATTCCCCGGGGAGACGTCAAGGAGCTACCTGACCAGGGAGTCAGGGCAACATTGCTGCCAATAGGCCAGACCAGGATCGAGCTACTGGAGCCCCTCTCCCCGGACAGCGCCGTCGGCCGTTTTATCGAGCGCCGAGGTGAAGGGCTTCATCACCTGGCGTTCCATGTGGAAAACATCAGCGAGAAACTGGAGTCTCTGAGCGGTCACGGCCTAGAGCTCATCGACAAGAGTCCCAGGGAAGGGCTTTCAGGATTAATAGCCTTTATTCACCCCAGGTCCGTCCATGGTGTGCTGACGGAGCTGGTCCAGACGCCTTAGTTTGAGCCCTACCTCGTCGAATGCTTAGGTGATAGTATTACGTGAAGATGGAACAACCAGAGGTTATCGATCGATGACTGAACCAAGCGAACCCGTACGAGTATTGGTAGCCAAGCCTGGCCTGGACGGTCATGACCGTGGAGCTAAGGTGATAGCAAGGGCCCTTCGAGATGCCGGCATGGAGGTAATTTATACGGGAATACGCCAGACCCCCCAGATGATCGTAGAAGCCGCATCTCAGGAAGATGTAAACGTAATAGGGCTTAGTATCCTGTCTGGCGCACATCTCGAACTGTTTCCAGAAGTCATGCGCCGTCTGAAAGAAAAGGGAATGGACGATGTAATAGTGTTGGCCGGAGGGATCATACCAGAAGAGGACCGAGGCCTGTTGTTGGAAGCTGGGATCAAGGCTATATTCGGCCCGGGGACTTCTACTCGAAACATCGTGGAGTATATTCAGGAGGCCATGGGGAAAAGGAGCGAAGAGCAAAATGATCCAAAGTAGTAGTCCATAGTCAGAAGAAAAGCCATATCGATCGACCTAATATTGCTTCTTACCTCGGTATTCGATACTTGACAGACCGCCATACCTACCTCGTATAATTACCAGTTGAATTGACATGTCTAGCTTTCGGTTACATGCAGTATAACGTGGCCCAACTCCTCAAAGAGCCAGTAGGCTCTACCCGAACCTATCGGGTCGATGAATCCGTTTCCCGCCAAGACGGTGCCTTCCACGTTCTCCAATTTGGCCAAGTCTTTATGATGCGCACCGACAAGGGGATATGGGTAGACGCCAACCTGAAGGTGCGAGCCGGATCCAACTGTGGCCGGTGCCTGAAACGGTTTCAACAATCCGTGCCGGTGGTGATCGAGGAGGAGTACCTACCCAGTGTGGATGTGAGCTCTGGCCACGGGCTAGACGTTTCAGAAGGGGGCGAGGGCATATTTACGATCGACGAGCAACACATGCTGGATTTACAAGAGGCGATACGACAATACACCATAACGAACCAACCCATGAAGCCCTTATGCCAAGACGCCTGTCAAGGGCTGTGTCCCGATTGCGGGACCAATAGAAACGATGAAACGTGCAGGTGCCAGGAAAGAGCCTTAGACCCTCGTTGGGCTTCGCTCTTGAACCTCCAACAAGGAAACTGAGTCTGGGCATGGAGTTCTCTCACAATAAGGAGCCAATATGGGTGCATTACCGAACAAGAAATTAACCAGGGCGAGGAAAGGGAACAGATTCGCCCATTACAAACTGCAACCTGTCTATGCTTCCCAGTGCCCCCAGTGCCGAAGCGCTAAGCTCTCCCACAGAGCCTGCCGCAACTGTGGATACTATAAGGGACGCCAGGTGATCGGCGGCGTCGAATCGTAGTCTCATACAAACCGAATACTAAAAGGAGGTGACCTGAACAAGCAAAGATAAGACCAACGCAAGGATCACGGAAAATTTCCAGCAATAATCTTATTTTATTCGAGGGATTCCCTACATGGAGGCAATCACGGAAAAGCAACCGGAGACCCAAATAGCATATGTGTTCCCTGGCCAGGGCGCCCAATTTGTGGGCATGGGCCTTGAACTCTACAACTCTTCTAGAGCCGCCAAAGATGTATTCGACGAAGTAGATGATATCCTGTCAACTCCGCTTTCAAAGATCATATTTGAGGGTCCTGAAGAAGAGCTGGAGAAGACCGTCAATTCCCAGCCGGCCATCATGACGATGAGTCTGGCTTGCCTGAAAGCGATGGATGAGCTTCATCATGCAGATACGTGCCATCCCACGGCTCTCGCGGGACACAGCCTGGGAGAATACACCTCTTTAGTGGTGTCGGGAGCTGTCAGTCTGGCTGACGGGGTAGGGCTCGTCCGGGAACGTGGCCGACTCATGCAGGAAGCCTCAGAGCTGCATCCAGGTAGCATGGCTGCGATCTTGGGACTAGATGAAGTCACCATGGAAGAGATCTGTCATGAGACGGGAGCTGAGATAGCGAACATCAACGGCAATGACCAAATTGTGATAAGTGGTGACCGTATTTGCGTAGCGCGGGCAACTGACATGGCCTCGATTCGTGGAGCCAAGAGGGCAATCAGCCTAGCTGTAAGCGGAGCATTCCACTCTTCTCTTATGTCTCCCGCCCAGGAAGGTTTAGCCGCAGCTATTAATAGTGTAAGTCTTCATGATCCAGAGATACCTATCATCGCAAACTCTACCTCTACTCCGATGACTACAGCCCAGCAAACCAAAGATGAGCTCCTAGTGCAACTCTGCCACTGTGTTCGGTGGAAGCAATCCGTTGGCCAGATGATAGACACGGGTGTATCAAGTTTCATCGAGTTCGGGCCAGGCAAGGTGCTGGGGAGTCTGATCAAGAGAATCAGCGCCAGCCCGATGTATAAGGACCATCCGGTCGAGGTGATGAACGTAGCAGACATGCCCTCTGCCAGGAAAGTTGCCGAACTGGGTATTGGTGCGCGTGCCGTAGGGCATCCTGTACCTGCATTTTAAACCTACTGTCCGAAACTCATGCCAAAAAGCAAATCCGCTTACTACAGGAGCAAAGCTCGTTCACTTGCCCTGCAAGGCCTGTATGAAGCGGACGTTAGCGGCCATCCGATAGAAGCCTGCCTGGGATGGCTTACAGAAGAGACGAGCCAGTCAGAGCCCACTATCGCCTACGCCCTGGAGATTATGCGCGGGGTAAGGGGCAAGAGAGATGAGATAGACGAATTCATCCATAAATATGCTCCTGCGTGGCCGGTCAAACAGCTGCCGGTGGTTGACCGAAACATTCTACGACTGGCGCTCTTTGAGATACGCTTCGGCAGCGGAGTACCTCATAAAGCGGCCGTTAACGAAGCCGTCGAGTTAGCCAAAGCCTTCGGTAGTGAGAGTTCACCCAGATTCATAAACGGTGTATTGGGATCCGCCATGGATGAGATGGCAGAATCTTCGATTCGAGAAGAAGAGCCCTCTCCAGTTGCCGCCAACAACACCGCTCAAGAAGGGACGTGAGGTAATGCCAACCATTTATGAGCGCGTAAAAGTGTTAGTAGCCGATAAGCTGGACATCGACGAAGATGCCATCGTTCCCAGCGCTTCCTTTGTGGAAGACTTAAACGCCGATTCTCTTGACCTGGCGGAGTTGATAATGGCCTTCGAAGAGGAGTTCTCAACTGAAGAGAACACGATTGAGATATCAGACGAAGAGGCCGCTGAAATCGTAACTCTTCAGAACGCGATAGACTACCTGAAGCAACATAAAGTAACAGACGAATAACGCATCACATCTTCGTCTCTTTCCTTCTCAGGTTGTCGGCTCAACACGAGCGCCGAAATCCCTCACTGGTATGTTTCAACCCTAGAAAACCTCATAGCCAGACTGGGTATTAAATGAAAGCTCTGTATCCAGTTATTTAGTCCGCTGCAGAGTTAAGTCATCCAAACCGGCCGAAGGCCAAATGATGATCACTGCTCGCCGTCTCCTCAAAAATCGGCAAGAAGCCAACGAATTCCACGTAATCAAGACCCCCTATTTACTGGTACAATATATGAAATGGCTGATATGAATACTCTAGACGAGATCAGTCAGCAGGTTCGCGGCTGCACAGACTGTCCCCTCAGCAAAAGCCGTACTCACGCAGTACCGGGCGAAGGTCCCAGCGATGCTCAGATATTATTCATCGGAGAGGGACCAGGTTACCAGGAGGACCGCCAAGGAAGGCCCTTTGTCGGCCCAGCGGGAAGGTTCTTGGAAGAGCTTTTGAGCTCCATAGGTCTCAAACGGGAAGATGTTTTCATTGCGAACATGGTCAAATGCAGACCCCCTGAGAACCGAGACCCACTTCCTACCGAGATATCCGCGTGCAGCAAGTATCTGGACCGGCAGATAGAGCTCATAAATCCCAAGCTGGTGGTCACGCTGGGACGTTTTTCACTGTCCAAATTCTTTCTTAATGAAAGTATCAGCAGAGTACGTGGCAAGGTGCGCAAGATCAGAGGCCTAACCGTTTACCCGGTAATGCACCCCGCCGCAGCGCTCCATCGACAAGAGAACAGAAAGATAATAGAGGACGACTTCAAAGCCATCCCCAACCTGCTCAAAGAGGTTGAGGAGATCAAAGAGGAAAGCCAAGACAGCAGCTCTCCTGAACAGCTGAGCCTGTTTTAATTCTTTTTCGTTCTGAATGTATATCTCCGTTGAACGGCTGGGCAGGATTATCTTCAGGTTAAGTCATTATATAGAGTTATAACATGGCAAAACTTCCACTTAGAGTGATCCCCCTGGGCGGGTTAGGGGAGATCGGCAAAAATATGATGGCCCTTGAATATGACAAGGACATCATCGTTATCGACTGCGGAGTCCTTTTCGCCGACGCGGATATGCCGGGAGTCGATCTTGCAATCCCCGATATAACTTATCTCCTCGAACGCAAAGACCGCATTAGAGGCATCCTAATAACCCACGGTCATGAAGACCACGTTGGCGCGTTACCGTACATAGCACCCAGTCTACAGGCTCCGATCTACGCGCCCAGGTTAGCTCACGGCCTGATATCTGTAAAGCTGAGGGAGCATCACGCGGCCCGCGATTCGCAGTTGGAGGTGGTGGAGCCTGGGAAACCCATCAAGCTAGGCAAGTTCCGGGTAGAGTTTTTCCGGGTATGTCATAGTATTCCCGATGCCATGGGCCTGGCCATAGAGACTCCCGTTGGTACTGTGGTGCATACCGGCGACTTCAAATTAGACCACACTCCCGTGGACGGTAAGGCTACCGACTTGCGCCAACTTGGCGCCTACGGCTCCAATGGTGTCCTTCTCCTGCTTTCGGACTCCACTTATGCCGAGTTACCCGGCTTTACTCCTTCCGAGCAGGTGGTTGGTGAGGCCCTCGATCGAGCTATAGGGGACGCGCCAGGACGTGTGCTTGTGGCAACGTTCGCTTCACTCATCTCCCGCATACAGCAGGTGATCGACGCCGCGGCCAAGCACAACCGAAAAGTGGGGATCGTCGGACGGAGCATGGTTGGAAACGTAAAGATGAGCATGGAGATGGGATACCTCTCTGATCCTGCACGAGTGTTACTCCCATTAGGAGAGACCAGGGAACTCTCATCCGACAATATTGTACTGATTACAACTGGAAGTCAGGGGGAACCTACATCTGCACTGGTGCGGATCGCCAACCGGGAGCACAGGGACATCAGAGTTATTCCCGGAGACACAGTAATCATCTCCGCTACCGCTATCCCTGGCAACGAAACCGTGATCAGCAAGACGATAGACAACCTTTTCCGGCAGAAGGCTAAGGTCCTCTACGACAAGGTGGCGCTTGTACATGTACATGGCCACGCCAGTCAGGAAGAGCTAAAGCTAATGCTCAATCTGATAAAGCCCCGGTTTTTTGTGCCGGTCCACGGGGAATACCACCATCTTGTAGCCCATGCCTCACTGGCGAAGGCGATGGGGGTGCCCGACTCCAACATATTTAAACTAGAGGACGGCGATGTCCTTGAACTCACGGAAGAGGGCGGAGCAATCACGGATAACGTGCCTGCAGGCAATATTTACATAGATGGCAATCGCGTTATTGGGCCTAAGAGTTCCACACTCACGGACAGGCGTTCCCTTGCCCGGGATGGGGTAGTCGTCGTGGTGGTCGCTCTGGACAAAGATACGGGTATGCTGGCACGGCCACCAGAGATAGATGCCAAAGGTTTCTTTGTCCAAGAGGGGATGGACGGTATTTTTCGAGAGGTATCGGAAGCGGTGTCCGACTCCTTGAACCATGTTCCTAATTATCCTATCGATTGGAGCCATACCAACGCCCTGGTTCGAAACACCGTTAGCAAGTTCATCCGAAAAGAGACCGGTCGCTCTCCCGTGATCATGCCGGTGGCTCTGGAGGTATAGTGGCACAGTCAAAAGTAGCAAAAGGCGAAAAGCCCGCCACGGCAACGACAAGCTTCGATAGAGCTATCCCAAGACATAGAAGCAGTCGAAGCCGGGGGCGTGTGGGATCGGCTCTACGGCGGGTGAACGCCATTTTGCCGGTGGCAGCTCTGATCGCGCCTGTTTTGGTTTTCGTCTTTTATGCGCCGGTACATGACCGGGCATTAAGCGCCCTGGGCTATGGATTGGCGCCGGTGGCGCTCTGGGTAGGATGTTTTGCCTTAGCAGTGCGATACAAGCGAGCCTGGGTCCGACGTTTCTGGAGAGGGTGGCTTGGGTCGGCCATAAGCGTTGCAATAGCTTTGGCCATTCTGTCGATGTTTAATGCCTCAAGTGGTGTAATGCAGGACGCCTCTTTTGGCGGAAATTGGGGACAATACCTGGGCGGCAAGCCCACCGCGCTGGGTTCCCTCAAGGTAGTAGCCCTCATACTTCTCAGTCCTCTGCTCTTATACCCCCGTCGATCCGGTCGCGTTTACAGGCGCGTCGGAGACCACGTGTTCGGGTTCCTGGCAACAGGCTCCAAGTTACTGACTATACAGTTAGCGAGTAGAGTGCAGGCTATGGTAGCTCGCCCCTCCTCTGGTGAACCACAGGACCAGCCACGAGGCACGTTAATGAGGAAGGCTTCCATATCGTCGAAAAAGTCGTGGCGGTCTATGTTCGGTGTGCCTTCCCAGCCTCAACCTGACGCTCCGCTAAAAGAGGTAGAAGCAGATGAAGAACCAAAGGCTGTCGAGGTGGTTGAGCCAAAACAAGAGGTAGTCCACAAAAATAAGGACTTGGGCTGGCAGCTGCCGTCACTTGAATTGCTCGGCAGAGGCGAGGATCACCCAGTCCCACCCGCGGCCCTTCAGGAGATAGCCCAGCATATCGAAGATACCCTGGCCGACCATAGGGTAGAGGTTGCCGTCGAGGACATCCGGGCAGGTCCACGGGTCATAAGGTTCGGACTGGTCCCCGGATGGATCAAGAAATACCGGGAGGCCAAGGGGGCCAAAGCTAGATCCAGCGACTCTCCCCCAGTAGAGATCAGCAGAGTAACTGTCCAGAGCATTCTGGTGCGAGAGAAGGACCTGGCACTGGCCTTGAAAACACCTTATTTGCGTCTAGAGGCTCCGGTGCCTGGGGAATCCTTAGTAGGGCTGGAAATGCCCAGCCCATACCCCCGAAGAGTTGTACTCCGTTCCATGGCCGAAAGCCCAACCTTCCAGAAGATAGCGGCAAAGGGAGGACTGCCTGTAGCCCTCGGAGAGGACACTGCTGGAGAGCCAGTGGTGGCAGACCTGAGTGAGCTGCCACATCTGCTAATCGCTGGAGCCACTGGCAGCGGCAAAAGCGTATGCATAAACTCCGTAGTCGCCTCTTTGCTCCTCACCTCGAAGCCAGACAAGCTCAGAATGCTAATGGTGGATCCCAAGCGAGTGGAGCTCACACCCTTCAACGGAATACCCCATCTCATCTCGCCGGTTATCGTGGATACCGATCAGGTGCTTGTGGTATTGAAGGCGGTTCAGAATGAGATGCTTCGCCGATACAAGCTCATGGAGGAAGTCGGCGTCAGGAATCTTGAAGGATATAACAAGAAAGCCAAGGACCAGATACCCGCTTTGGTAATCATCATTGACGAGCTGGCGGACCTGATGATGGCCGCAGCGTACGAGGTAGAGCAGGGGCTGGTGCGCCTGGCCCAGCTAGGGAGGGCCACCGGAATACACCTGATATTAGCCACCCAGCGCCCATCGGTCAATGTGGTGACCGGACTGTTGAAAGCCAACGTACCGGCCAGAATCGCCTTCGCCGTAGCGTCTCAAGTGGACTCCAGAGTTATTCTGGACTCGGTGGGGGCGGAGAAGCTCTTGGGCAAGGGAGACATGCTCCTTCTCACCTCCGACTCACCCAAGCCCAAGCGTGTACAGGGCACCTTCGTCCACGATCGTGAGATAGAAAAGCTGGTGGAGTTCTGGAAAATTCAATCAGGTCCCCAATTAGCCGAGATTCCATTGGATGAAGACGCATATTCCGCCTCGGAGGAAGATGAGGATTATGGGGACGATATTCTTGACAGGGCACGAGAGCTGGCCGAAAGATACCAACAGCTGTCACCATCGGTGCTACAGCGCCGGCTCCAGATCGGATATCCTAGAGCGGTTGAGCTCATCGAGCACCTCAAGGACGAGGGTCTGATTACTTCTTCTCTCGAATTCACTGGCGGACCAGGTAGAAGCTAACACAAGTTTCGGCACCCTTCCTAGTTCTAGCAAAAGTGGTCATATCCTTCGATCGTAAGCTATGTATGTAGCAATGTCTTTCATTTCTCCTCCACTGTCGTTCCTACGAAAATAGGCCAGGCTCCGACCTTCGACCACCCTTCTCCCCGTGGGAGAAGGGCCGGGGATGAGGGCAATTTCGTAGGAATGTCAATTTAAAGAGCCTTATTAATGTAGGCTTTGTCCTTTTCTTTGTGTAATCTTCGTAGTATGATTACTTATGTAGAGTGGGTGTCGGGGCATCTTTAATCCAAGGCCGAACCGGACTCTCCTCAAACAAAATCCCTGGAATGGCATTTCCGAGCCTCTACCCAACTCTCACCACAGGCAGGCTCAGTGAGAAATCTATCAGATTTTCTCGTACACATTCTTCGAAGGGGCACAACTCTAGACCGCACTTACCTATCGGTTCTCCGAGACCACTGTCTGGTATGTGAAGAGGCCATCAGAGAGTCTCCCCTTTATCTAAAGTATCGTCTTTGTCCCTATTGCCGTTTCCACTACAGCCTCACGGCCAGGGAGCGAATAGAGATATTGGTGGACAAGGGCACCTTTCGAGAGACCAACCGTACCATTGCATCTCTTCACCCTTTGTCCTTCTCCAGTCGCGGCCCTTACGCAGGGCGCCTTTCCCAGGACCAGACCAGGACGGGCCTCACCGAAGCCATCGTCACCGGCCACTGTACCATAGCGGGCAACAAAGCCATGTCAGTTGTGCTGGATTTCGGCTTTATGGGCGGCAGTATGGGCAGCGTGGTAGGAGAAAAGGTTGCCTTGGCCTTCGAGATGGCTGCAAAGAATGAGCATCCCCTCATCGCTATGGTCAGCGGTGGGGGCGTACGAATACAAGAAGGTGTTCTCTCCCTTATGCAAATGGCCAAGACGGTGACGGCGGCCAATCTGCTGCGGGAAAAAGAGGTGCCTTTCGTAGTGGTGCTGTCCAATCCCGCCACTGGCCACGCCTACGCCAGCTTCGCAAACCTGGCTGACCTGATTCTTGCTGAACCGGGCTCTCTGATCGGTCTAGCTCCCATAAAGACACTGAAAGAGGCCTCAAAGATTCCGATTCCTCTAGACGCCCACACGGCTGAAGCCCACCTGGACCATGGGCTGCTAGACAACATAGTGGACAGAGAGGAGCTCAGGGACAAGCTAGGTATTATTCTTGATATCATCGGCCCCCAACGGAGCAACGGAAGCAACGGTAAGCGCTCCAAGAAGGTGCCGGTCGAAGAGTTACCGGAAGAGACCGAAGTGGAAGCGGCGATAGAGATCGCCCATCATCCCCGGCGACCCTCATCCGTCACATACATCAGCTCGATGGTGGACAATTTTATCGAGCTCAAAGGCGACCGGGTCAGCGGCGACGACAAGACCATAGTGGCCGGCCTGGGCCACTTGAATGGGGAAAAAGTAGTAATCATAGGTCAGGAACGGACTGAGACTTGGCAAAGCGATGGCTACCACACCTACCCTGAAGGCTTCCGAAAAGCTCGCCGCCTTATCGAGCTCGCTGCTCGATTCAAGCTACCGGTAGTTACTCTGATAGATACCCAGGGAGCCCATCCCGGCTTGGAGTCGGAAGAGCAGGGCGTGGGCAATGCCATTGCCACAACTTTGTCCCTCATGGCCGAAGTGTCCACCCCAATAGTCTCGGTGATTATCGGGGAAGGTGGCAGCGCGGGGGCCCTGGCCCTCGGCATAGCCGACCGGGTGCTCATGCAGCAGTACGCGATATATTCGCCCATCTCACCTCACCCATCGGCCAACAGGATATACCTCAGACCTGCAGGTCAGGGTGACCACACTCAATCCTTCACATTGACGGCCCACGAATGTAAGGAGTTGGGTATCATAGACGAGGTTGTGCCTGAGCCCCAAGGGGGCGCTCACACCGACCCCGCGTCGGCGAGTGAGGAGCTCCTGCGCACTATTACAAGACACCTGGTCGATCTGACCAAGATCTCTTCCAAGAACCTGGTGAAGCACCGGCATTCCAAGTTCAGGAACATGGGAGAATATACTAGCCATTCCCAGGCAGCGGTGCGTAGAGAGGTCTCTCTGTTGCAGCACATCGTATTGAAGGGCGCCAACGGCAAAAAGACCAAGTCCAAGAAGAAGAACAAAGAAGAAGTCCCCGAAGCATAGTTTTGCCTCGGGTTGACCTGTAAAAGATTAACCTCCCCAGATGGGGAGGTTTGATATTCCTACGCTATATTATCATTGATACGGTGCTCCTACATTTTGACCGGTAGGGGCGACCCTATGTGGTCGCCCGGGTTCCTCCGCGAATTCAAACGCGGGCAGACACATAGGTCTGCCCCTACGGGCGGGGTAGACACCCAAACTGTTACGCAAAACCTTTGCGAATGCTCCGCTTTGTTGCACAGCATCACGCTAGACCTCAGCGTCTTGACCGTAAATATACGCTTTCCTCGGCACATCTGCTAAGATACTGGGTGTCTCATTTTGTATTATGAACGCGACCAACAATACTCACGCCATCGCAACACAAGGGCTCGTCCGTGACTTCGGATCGGTGAGAGCCGTAGACGGCGTTGACCTGGAAGTGCGCAAAGGCGAGGTCTTCGGGTTCCTCGGTCCCAACGGCGCTGGCAAGACCACCGTCATTCGGATGCTCATCACTCTGCTGGCGCCCACAGCCGGCAGGATCATGGTGGCTGGCTATGACGCCATGAGTCATCCCCACGAGGTACGACTTCGTATCGGCGCGGCCTTGCAAGAGGCCTCTTTAGACAACAAGCAGACCGGCCGGGAGCTACTACGCCTCCAGGGGCAACTGTACGGCCTCAAGCGGAAACAGGCTGACCGGCGCATCGCCGAGCTTTCGGGCCTGATAGACATAGGGGAGGCCATCGACCGCCTGATAGGCACCTACTCCGGCGGAATGAAGCGCCGCATAGACCTAGCGGCGACCCTGATACACAACCCGGAGGTACTGTTCCTGGATGAGCCGACCACCGGCCTGGACCCCATCAGCCGCGCCCGCATCTGGGATGAGGTGCGCGGCATCAACCGTGAGCTGGGAACCACGATCTTCCTCACCACCCAATATCTGGAGGAGGCCGATGCCCTTGCGCACCGCGTCGGCATTATAAACCGTGGAACCCTAGCGGCACAGGGAACGCCGGGAGAGCTAAAGCGCGCCCGGGGCTCCGACCTGATTATCGCCAAGATGGACGGAGATGTCGGCGTCGCCGTGGAGGCGGTCAAGAGTATCCGCGGAGTGACACGCGTAGAGGCCCACGATCAGGAGTTGACCATAAGCGTAGGCAACGGCGCGGCGCTGGTGAGCACAGTGGCCCTGGCTCTGGACCATCAGGGAATCGACGTCCAGGAGATAACCCTACGGACTCCGACGCTGGACGACGTCTTTCTGCAGGTGACTGGAGCACGCCTACAGGACGGGGCCAGCGCTCAACAGGCGGCTCCAGAAGAAAACCCTGTGGCTAGCTGATGCCTTGATTAAGGCGGACTTATCAACCAATCTCGCCAAATGGGCCTTCCATACAGCCAGGGCAACGGAATAGCCGCCTTCTCCGCAAACCAGCATTCGATATTTTCGATATTGCTATCTGCCATTAGCCAGAAAACTCACTAAAAAGGAAAGAAGCGATGTCAGCGTCACCGACCAGTACGCTAGTCCATGCTCGCAGAGCCGGCTTCCAGTGGGACATTGTTACGGTGGCGGAGCGAGCCCTGCGCTCGGTCATCAGAGACCCCGAAGTTACGATTCCGGCTCTGGTCATTCCTGTGTTCTTTTTCGTCATGACCGTGGGTGCACTTCAAGACTTTGCAGAGCAGATTCCCGGCATGGACTACAAGGCGTTCCAGCTCCCAGTCGCGATCATGTTTGCCGTCACAGGCGTCTCTCGCGCGGTAACGGTGGTAACAGACATTCAGAGCGGCTATTTCGACCGCCTCGTTATTACGCCGGTCAATCGAGTGGCGCTCCTTTTGGGCCTTATGGTGGCCGATTTTACATTAGTGATCGCCCTAACGTTGCCGGTGATCGTCATGGGTTACATTGTCGGGGTGAGCTTCCAGACTGGAGCCCCGGGTGTGCTCTTGTTTATTCTTCTGGGCGGACTTTGGGGACTCATTTTTACCGGCTTCCCTTATGCCATTGCTCTCAAGACGGGAAACGCCGCAGCGGTGAACATCAGTTTCCTGCTCTTTTTCCCGTTTCTCTTCATGACCACCCTCTTCTTGCCTCAGGAGCAGATGACCGGATGGCTGGCCACTATAGCGAAATTCAACCCGGTTACCTACCTCCTGGCCGCCCTACGTTCACTCATCACCGAAGGCTGGGAGCCCATCGTTCTGCTCAAGGGCATAGCGGCTATTCTCGGGGTAGGTGTCATAAGCATCACTCTGGCCTTGGCGGCGTTGAGGGGAAGGGCCACAACCAAATAGTGGCCATAGGGCTACGCAATTTTTCATGGAGGCTCGAAACTGAGATCAGGTTGCGTCACAACATAGTAACCAAAAAGTCACCTTGAAACCCGGTCGGCAAATAGAGTTGATCGCATACGCCGGTGGTGCTCCTCGCGAGGTTTATTTAAGAAGCATCCCCGGGGATGAAAATGGTGTCTGGCCCCTCACCCCCGGCCCCTCTCCCGCTGGGAGAGGGGTGACCCTGAGCATGTCGAAGGGTCGGGGTGAGGCCATTTTCGTAACAATGACATTATGATTAAGTCGATAATATGCTATGACCCCATCGCCGACACAGCATCTTGGGTGCTTAGCACGGCATTGGCCATGAAGCGGAAGTTGGTCAGGGCTGTCTCGTATCCGTCACCCAAATCCGGATGATTGGCAGCCGCGGTCGCGTCAGATACCACCGACACATCAAAGCCCTGCTCAAGGAGCTCACGCATGTGGGCTTCCGTGCAAAGATTCGCGGACATGCCAGCGAGTATGACCTTGGACTTGCCTCGCTTGCGAAGCTGGAGCACCAGGTCGTTGGTCTCGGGACCGTACACCTTATGCGGGCTGGCGACTATGATTTTGCCGTCATCGATGTAGGGCTTGTATTGCTCCAGCCAGTCCGCCCCAGATCCCGAGAATCCTTCGGTAGTGAGGGCGCCTTTGCGGTCGAACATGTTGATCTCGTGCATCATCTTTTCGACGGTCCCGCCAAACTGCCAGCCCTTATCGGTGGGATAGTAGTAATGGGGGGATATGAACACGTCGTAGCCGCGGTCTTTGGCGGCTCGGAGCAACTGCTCGATATGTTCGACGGTGCCGTTCGCCTCGACGCTTGCACCCACTAGAGGCCAAGTCACACCCTGCGGGCTTAGGAAGTCGTTCTGAGGGTCCGTGATGACGATGGCGGTGTCTCTTGCGTTGAACTCCATGATTCCACCCCTTTGTTTATTATTTGATCGCTAGAATCATTTGTTCCCTGCGATCTACGACAATAATATTCCAGCTTGTGTACGAAAGGGTCTGCGAAATGTGCGGCGCCGTCCGGTATTTCATTGTTCTAGGGTTTATGGCAGAATTGACCCCGTGCTAGTGGACAAGCTTCTCGACCACATAACGGTTCATGTGGAGCCGTTTGCTACGTGCCTTTTGAGCCCCGGTTGGCGACTCCGTCTGCCCGGCCCCCCAGCTGTCATGTTTCACTTTGTGATGCAGGGCAGCGGCTTCATTCGAGGGCCGGATGGAAATGCCTATGAGCTTGAGCGCTTTTCTTTGGCTGTCGTTCCAAAGGGCGTCACCCATAACTTGGAGTGCGGGCAGGAAATACGGTCAGAACTAACAATTGAAGAGCCTCCTACAGAAGAAGGCGTAGTGCGCTTGGTTGCCGGAATCCCGATCTCTGCTGAGTTCAGGGTAGCATGCGGAACTGTAAACGTTACGTATGGTGACTCCTTGGGACTGTTCGAGCGTCTGCGGGAAATAATCGTCGCGGATCTTTCCAGCTATCCCCAGGTTCGGCTGGCCTTCGAGGGTATTCTCGCAGAGCAAGGCGGCGCCAACCAGGGGAGCACTACACTCACCCGGGCGCTCATGACTCAATGCATCGTCTACCTTTTGCGCCACTTGTCCGAGCAGTCCGACGGCCGGTTGCCATGGCTGGCAGGGTTGGAGGACCCAAATCTGACACGAGTTGTCGATCTTATCCTGGAACGACCTGAAGCGGCTCACACCGTCGATTCACTCTCCGATGTGGCCATTATGAGCCGATCGGTGTTCGCAGAGCGATTCCGGACAACCTTTGGCTGTACTCCCATCAGCTTCCTTCACGATATCCGGCTACGACGTGCAGCTGAGCTTCTACATGACAGGAAAGAGATGTCGATTGAGCGGGTCTCTCACAGAGTTGGATTCAGTAGCCGGAGCCATTTCTCTGCGGTGTTTAAAGACCACTTCGGTATGCCACCGGCCGCCTTCCGCGAGGGCCATCCACCGCAATAACAGCGTCTAGAAGACGCAGGTACTGGGGGTAGCGGGCGCATTAATAGCCGAGTAGTTCAACGAGCTCGCTAACAGGAGATCTGAGGTTTATGGCATTAACAGGGAGGCGCCATAAAAAGAAGGGACGAGGGATTCGTGAAGAAGATCGGCTTAGTTGACTTCTTTGTCGAAGGTCTTGAGGCTGGCCCTGATGTTCTTGATAATATCCTGAAACTCGCCCTTGACTTCCGAGTTGACCAGAACCGTCGGCTGTGAAGTGTCCCGGTAGTCGGGGCGGAGTGCTATGGCACCAAGGAAGGGCAAGTCCAACCCCTTGGAGAGTTTGTCACCCTCGCCAGAGCCGAATATTTCACCAGTGTAGTTCTCCACCACACCAAGGACGTTTACCTTTAGCTTTCGGATCATGTTGATGCAGCGTTTGGCATCCAGGTTGGCCAGATGCTGTGGAGTGGTAACCACTACGAAGCCATCAAGGGGCAACGCCTGCATGACGGTGAGAGGGGCATCGGAGGTGCCCGGAGGAAGGTCAACCACCAGATAGTCCAACTCGCCCCAATCGGTCATCTGGAGAAACTGGTTGATGGCGTTGTGGATCATCGGGCCGCGCCAGATGATAGCTTCGTCCTCGTTCTCCTGAAAGAACGCCATGGAGACCACTTTGATACCGAATCGCTCAATAGGGGTGAGCTCACCATCTTTGTAGACAGGCTTGTCAGAGATACCCATAGCCTTGGTAACGTTTGGACAGTCTATGTCGACATCCAGCAACCCCACCTTTTTGCCTTCGTCGGCCAAAGTGGCAGCCAGATTAACCGCAACGGTGGTCTTACCTACACCGCCCTTACCGCTGTACACCGCTATCTTCGTCTTTATGCTGTCTAGCCGTTGGGTTATCTGGCGTTTCTGCTGCCAGGTCCGCTTTACGGCTTCAAGCCTGGCCTTCTCCTGAGGAGTCGTCATTCTAGGTTCTTCTCGATCTAGTCTAAGCCAAGCAGCTTCTTGCCGTCTTCACTTATGAGCTCGGGACTCCAGGGAGGCTCGAAAGTCATCTCAACCTGCACATCTTCGACACCTTCCAGCTCGGAGATGGCCCACTCAGCCTGTTGAGCAATCATGGGGCCCATACCACAGCCGGGAGCTGTCAAAGTCATCTGGACGTAGACGTCGCCTTCGTTTACCTGTACGTCGTAGATAAGCCCCAAATCAACTACGTTGACTGGAATCTCCGGGTCGTAGACGTTCTTTAGTGTCTCCCTAACATCCTCTGCAGTAAGCGTTGCCTCTACCATGCTGGCCTCCACATATTCTCCGTTAATCTCAAAGGAATTGTATCAATAGTTGATAGCTTGCGTCAACTTTATCCTTAGAAGGTACGTGTTTCGTTAGTCCTTGGTCCTGGAGGGAGTAGGAGTGAGAGGCCCCTTCTCCTCCAAGGCAAGCACGCGCCTCAGCTCATAGATCTCGTCTCTAAACATGGCGGCCTTCTCGAACTCCAGGTTTTTGGCAGCCGCCTTCATCTGACTCTCGAAGTCCTTGACTGCCCTGAACATCTCATCTCTGGACATGGGCCGCCGTCGGGTCGTGTAAGGGGACTGTGACTCCGCAACCATTCTGACACGCTCGGTGATGTCCTTGACCGCCTTCTTGATGCCCCTTGGCACGATGCCGTGGGTCTTGTTGTAGGTGTCCTGAATGCCACGTCGTCGGTAGGTTTCGTCGATGGCTCGTTGAATCGACTTGGTGATATTATCGGCATACATAATCACGTGGCCGTCTTCATGCCGGGCCGCTCGACCTACAGTCTGGATCAGAGAGGACTCGGAGCGCAGGTATCCCTCTTTGTCAGCGTCCAGGATGGCCACAAGACTGACTTCGGGCAGGTCCAGTCCCTCCCTGAGCAGATTTATGCCGACGACAACGTCGTACACGCCAAGCCTCAGGTCTCTGAGGATCTCAGTACGCTTAAGCGTCTCCAGGTCAGAGTGAAGGTAGTGGGTCCTGACGCCCATTTCCCGAAGGTAGTCGTCTAGCTCCTCGGCCATCCGCTTTGTGAGGGTGGTCACCAGGCAGCGCTCTCCCTTATCCACTCGCTGCTTGATCTGGTCCAGCAGGTCGTCGATCTGTCCTTGGGTGGGTTTCACCTCTATGGTGGGGTCCAGCAAGCCCGTGGGACGAATCACTTGCTCCACTACCTGATGGCTTACCTCCATCTCATATGGGCCAGGAGTGGCGGAGACTAAGACGATCTGGTTTATGTGTTCCTCGAACTCCCTGAAGCTTAATGGTCTGTTGTCAATCGCCGATGGTAATCTGAAGCCGTAATCTACCAAAGTGTTCTTGCGAGAGACATCGCCGTGGTACATGCCTCTGATCTGAGGCAAGGTCATGTGGGACTCGTCGATAAAGATCAAGAAGTCCCGGGGGAAGTAGTCCAGCAGTGTCCATGGGCGCGACCCGCAGGTGACGGCGACCTTGTCGTCCTTCTTCAAGTGGCGTCGAGCCAGGTGACACGCATAGTTTTCCACACCACCGCAGAATCCCGTCTCCCGCAGCATCTCCAGGTCGTAGTTAGTCCGGGACTCTAGGCGGGCCGCCTCCAGCACCTTACCCCCGGCCCTGAGGAAAGCCAATCTCTCCGCCAGCTCCACTTCGATGTCTTCGATGGCCAGCGTTAGCTTCTCCCGCGAGGTCACGAAATGCTTGGCCGGATAAATCTCCATCTCCTCACGCTGAGCGACTATCTCTCCGGTGAGGGGGTCTATCTCGACGATGCGCTCAACCTCGTCTCCCCAGAACTGGATACGAAGGGCAGTCTCATCGTAGGCTGGCTGAAGCTCTAGGGTGTCACCCCGGATACGAAACTTGCCACGGCTGAGGTCCATGTCGTTGCGCTCATACTGCATGTTCACCAATTGCCTGACCAGCAGGCTCCTGTGGCGGGACTGACCCACCTTCACCTGGGCGACGAAGCTGTAGTAGTCTTCAGGGTCTCCCAGACCGTAGATGCAGGATACCGAGGCGACTATCAACACGTCTCGGCGGCTCAGCAGGGAACGAGTGGCAGCCAGTCGCAGTTTTTCGATTTCCTCGTTGACGTCGGCGTCTTTCTCGATGTAGGTGTCGCTCTGGGGGACGTATGCCTCAGGCTGGTAATAATCGTAGTAGGACACGAAGTATTCCACGGCGTTATCCGGGAAGAACTCTCTGAACTCGGTGGCAAGCTGGGCCGCCAGGGTCTTGTTGTGAGCGATGACCAGAGCCGGCCGCTGGAGCCGCTCCACAATATTGGCCATTGTGAAGGTCTTGCCGCTGCCGGTCACTCCCAAGAGGGTTTGGTAGCGGTCGCCACGGTTCACGCCCGCGACCAAGCTGTCCACGGCCTGGGGCTGGTCTCCAGTGGCCCTGAAATCCGAGACTATTTTGAAATCAGGCATCTATCACCTTAGCTCGATACCGTAACTTTATAAACGATTTCTTCATCTCTGGGTACAGATTTGCCATCCTCTGTAAGCACATCAAGATAGAGACGTATCGCCTCTTTGACGTTCACGAGAAGTTCTTCTAGGGTCTCTCCCTGAGAGTAGCAGCCAGATAAAGCCGGCACCTCAACCCAAAACCCACCCTCTTCTGCTTCATGGACGATTACCGAGAACTCCATACAACCACCTATAAAAGCTCCAAAAACTGCTCGACTGAAATACCTGATTTCTTAATGGCATCCATTATGATGCCGACCTTGATTGTACCCCTGTGGAAAGGCAGCACCAACGCTCCTCTTTCTGGATGCTTAAGTATGTAATGACTCCCCCTAACTCTGACGACCTCATAGCCCAACCTGGTAAAGGCTCTTATCGATTGCTCGACCCTAACGTTGCGTAGTCTTCTTCCTTCTGTGCTCAAAGAGAGTTCCTAAGATGCGATAGCTTTTCATCTGGCGACGGTAACGTTGTCGAGGCACTCTTCCTTAGGAATCTCCTCCCCTCTCTCTTTGCGATATTCGACACATAATTCGGTAACCTCTTTGATATTAACAAGACATTCTTCATAGGTTTCACCCTGGGCGCGAGCTTCCGGTACCATCGGACAGCTGGCTATGTAGAAGCCATCGGGCGCCTGCCTGATCACCACAGTATAATCCACATTTCCTCCTCAGAAAGCTCTACTAACACTTACATCAAAAGGGCTTCTTTAGGTATCAACCTTTGCTCTACTGGGTCCACTACCAATAGGAATGCCTCCAGAGTGTGGGCACCGATTAGAGGCGGAGTATCAACGTCACCGAAAATACACAGGATGGTCGCCCTGACCCCATCTAGTTGAGCTACGACTTCACCCAGACTCCATTCTACCACCTGCCCGTTGGCCAGGCGCAAGTGCACTTTCCGTTGAGGCTCCACACCAAGTCGTTGAAGAATAGGAGATGGAATTGTGGTGAACGTAGCGCCCGTGTCCACGAGGGCATCTAGAGTCTCAGCCTGAGTGTCCGGCGGACCTATGAGCGTGATCGAATGAGAGAAAGTACCCACAATATCCTTTCTGGCTTCAAGTTCATGATCCCGCTAGCTGTTGCAGCGCTCGTCGTATCTTCTCCTCAACGGGGATACCGTTGGCGTCTCCCACACCTGATAGCGCCTTACGGGACTCGTTGGCGGAATAGCCCAGGGCCATGAGCGCCGACACCACCTCACCATCTTCGCCGGCTCCTGGCAAAGAGGGAGCTTCGCCTAACTCCTTATCAAGTTTACCTTTGAGCTCCAGTATCAGGCGGCTTGCGCTCTTTCTACCTACACCGGGCACCTTGCTGAGGGTGTCCACATCTCCAGTAGCAACGGCCGTGAGCAGAGATTGGGGGCCGAGGGCAGAAAGAAGGGACAGTGAGGTTCGCGGTCCAATGCCTGCCACGCCGTTGAGCTTCTGGAACAAGGCCAAGGCCTCGGGCGTCGTGAATCCATACAGGACAGGCTCGTCGTCTCTAATGTACAGGCGCGTGTGAAGTTGCACTTCCGAACCAATGTCGCCCAAAGTCTCAACAGTAGAGGCGGGGGTGAAGATTTGGAGGCTTACGCTCCCACCAACCCTTACCTGTACCCAGTTCGGACCAATGGTCTCCAGGGTACCCCTGACTCCTGTTATCAAAGCTTACGCCTCACAACGGTTGGCTACGGAGACACCGAGGCACAGAGAATATAATATGTTTTCCGCCTCTGAGTATCCGTGTCTCTGTGGCAAATCTTTTGGTATTACTATGGTTTGATCTCCCGGCTCAGCACGTCCTGCAACTCTCGCTGTCTGAGGTGGCAAAGGGCGATGGCAAGGGCATCGGCGGCATCGGATGGCGAGGGCACCGAGTCGAGGCTCAGAACAGTCCTGACCATCTCTTGCATCTGCTCTTTGGTGGCCGCGCCATAGTCAGCCACGGCCAGCTTAACCTGGGCCGGAGAATATCGAGATATGGGTATGGCATGAGCGGCGGCGGCAATGAGGACCACAGCCTGGGCCTGACCTATGGCAAAGGCAGGGCCCACATACTGGTTCTGGCCCTTCCCAATAAAGGGTTCCTCCACTGCAACCGCGTCAGGCTGCCACATACCAATCATGTTCACAACATGAGAGTGGAGCTGATATAGACGTTCCTCCAGGGGTAGTGCAGGTGGCATTGCGATCACGCCCCAGTCGACGGCAACCACCTCATGTTTCTGCTCTACCAGACCATAGCCCATGCGGATGGTGCCTGGGTCAATACCGAGGACCTGCACGACTATTCCTTTCTCTCTGGTGCTACCAGACCCTAGCCTTCACCGCGGTATTTTTCCAGCACTTCATCGGGGAAGTCGGCGTTGCTGTACACTTTCTGGACGTCTAGGAGATCTTCAAGGCTATCGAGCAGTCTTAAAGTCTGCTCTCCCTCCTTGAAGCTGAGGGACACGGTAGACTTCGGAACCATGGATATCTCCACCGATGCTGTGTCAGTTTCGTGACCTTCTACCTCTTTACGAACAGCCTCTAAAGCATCCGGCTGAGTATAGATCTCTACAAATCCACCTTCGACCTTTACGTCATCGGCGGCCGCGTCGATGGCCACAAGGGCAATATCCTCAGCACGCTCCCTATCTATGTCCAGAGTTATGATCCCCTTGGGCTCGAAGTTCCATGCTACACATCCCGCCTGCCCAAGGCTTCCTCCAGCCTTGGTAAAGGCGGCACGCACGTCAGATGCAGTACGATTGCGATTGTCCGTTAAGGCCTGGAGTATTATCGCGGTACCCCCAGGACCGTACCCCTCATATATGACCTCTTGTAGCTCGTCCTGGGCATCTCCGCCGCCGGCTGCACGGCTAATTGCCCTGTCAATGGTGTCCATGGGCATGTTACTGCCCTTGGCTTTATCAATGGCTAGACGAAGGCGGTAGTTAAGGTCTGGGTCACCACCGCCTCCTTCGCGCACGGCTATCGCTATATCCCGACTAAGCTTGGTAAAGACTTGGCCACGGCGAGCGTCAGCCACACCTTTCGCACGTTTTATGGTAGACCACTTAGAGTGTCCTGACATGGCTCTCACCTCCTATCTGGAGATCTGGAGACGACTTTGACTTGATTTTATCATCCCTATATTTGCAGGTCAAAGAGCCTAGCCATCGGAGTCTTTCAATTCCTGCTTAAAATCGGGGATTTTCGGCCTCCTCTGAGAGCTTGTCAAAGAGCGCATGCATGGTCCCACAATCCCTCAGCCTGGGCTCGGGTCGAATGTTCACCATAACCGGCCCTCCACCCAAGTTATTTGACACGAACAACCCATGCTCTAAAATGGGGGCAAGTAATCCCCACTACCGGGAGAATGCGCCCATGGTAACTCCTAGCAGGGCCGACACCCATGATCTAGATAAGCTAAACCGCTGGTATGCAGCACTGTCCGCCGGCCAGACTGGCGAGTTCTCCGTGCACGCCCTGTTCTTGGTAACGGAGTCCGACAAGTACTCTCACGACATCTTTCGTAAATTCCGCTCCAGCTTTGAGACCCTCGGTGGTCAGTACCATCACCTGATGATATTTGGGCAGCACGGCCCCTCAACCACGGTAACAGAGTTCCTGACTGAATTGGGGCTATCGGAGGACTGCCTATCCGTGTTGGTGCTGTTTAGAGAAACATCCTCTGACACCGTATGTGTGCTTCCATTGACCGCTGAATCTGGAGAAGATGCCGACCATGGCTCGCAAGAGGTGCTTAATGCCGTAGAAACATCTGTCAAGCTGGGGGCGCAAAGGCAGGGGATCGCATCCCTAAACGGACTAACTTCCTATCAGCTCAATAGCGGGTCAATTCTATACATTGTTGGCCGAGTTCTCAGTAGACTCTCGTGATATCGAACCGAGCCACCGGTGCATCGGACCCACCCTACCTCTAGATTTTAGATAAAGTTAGGCTGCATATGGACCAGCGTTTACGAATTCTATCACTCTTGATCACTGGCATCACCTAGCCTCAATGCTACGCTGTCTTGCTATCCCAGCCCTGCGTGGGTATGATGTCTGAAGTTAGCTACAGGCGCTGCCTGAAGCCGTAGAGTTGCTGGTCAAAGCCGGGGCCTGTGACGACGTCAAGCATCAGTGCAGGTCCTGGAACGCATCTTTCCCAGTCCTTCGTCCCCGTCCCAGCAGAAGTTACGGCTCACCTGTATCCAATTGTGACAATCACCGAGAGAGGTAGCCATGCAGGATTGGTTAGGTACAAGAGCAACCGCTGACATCAACCTCGGCGCGCAGATCGCAATACTTGTCGGCCTATGGATCGGCTTTTATCTAGCCCGGACCGGACAGATAACCTGGCACAAGAACATGCAGACGTCCATGGTCCTGGCACAGCTATTTTTCATTATCTTTATGATGGGGCACAGCTTTTACAATTACGTTATCTCTGGGCGCACCACCACCGGCACGGTGGCATCTTTGATGATGGTGCACGGATTTTTCGGGTTGATTGCCGAGCTGTCAGCGATATATTTGGTGCTTCGGATGCGTACCCAGCTGATTCCTGAACGGCTGCGTGTTCGCAACTTCAAACTGGTGATGCAGTCAACCCTCGCCCTGTGGACGATAATCGCAGTCCTAGGCTTTGCCACCTACTATTACCGGTATTTGGACACAACGGAGGCCATCGTTGCGGCACCATTGGCCCAACTTCGCCAAGCTGGCGGGGACCTGGTGATTCATGCGGCGGAACTCCAGCAAGCCATTGCCCGCGACAACCTGAAGACCTCCAAGCGGCACGCCGAGCATCTGGTGAATCTAATCGAAGGAGTCGCCGGCGACAACTATGGCGACGTTGACGAGGACGGAACGGTCGAGGATCCGGGAGACGGTCCTGGGCTGCTGAGCTATCTTCAGGACCTTGAACGTGTTACAACCGAGGATGACATCATATCCCTAATCAAACCTGTTCGTGATCAGTTACTGGAAGTAAACGAAACCGCACTTTCGGTCATTCGAGCGAGTGATCTGGCTTCTGTCCAATCTTTGGGAGAGGAAGCGTTGACTTTAGCGGACAAGGCGAGCCGGGAAGGAATTCTTCAGCTTGAGAAGAAGGCCTTAGACGCAGGTATCAGATCAATAGATGTAATTGTCCCGCAGGTCCCAGGAGAAAAACGTGAGCCCAATTCTGTTACCGTCGTCATAGACCAGTTCCAGTTCATAAACAAGACGGTGATCGTAGAGAAGGGTTGGTCTGTGGTATGGATTAACCAGGAGGCTCCTAAGCACACCGTGAGCTCCGACGACGATATTTTCGAATCTGGGACGATGGGCCAGAGCGACACCTTTACGTCCGTTTTTGACCAGATTGGTGAATTCCCCTATTACTGCAAATTCCACGGTGACAGCGGCGATGTAGGGATGGCAGGAAAAATCGTCGTAGAGTAAAGAGCTCTGGGTTCGATTCATCATCAGTCACAGTCATCAACCATCCTCAATCCTATGCTGCCTTGCTATCAGGGCCGTGCATGGGTATGATGTCTGAAGTTGGCTATGGTCCCGCAGTCAAGGCGAGCGGAGTAGGTAACCATATCACGATCGTCTCCCGGCATCGTAGTGAAGGCCACATCTGGGGTTAGAGCATGCGCTTCGGTAGCTTTGTATTCTCCATTAGTCGCGACTTAAGTGGCGACCATCAGGCCATCGACGATACCCTTAGAGAAGTAGACATGGCCGAAGCGATCGGTATGGACTCGGTGTGGCTGGCCGAGCACCATTTCGATGGAGCAGTTTCCTACGCCGATCCGGTGGTGTTCGCCGCTGCCGTTGCCACCAGGACCAAGAGAGTGCGTATAGGCTTTGCGGTTCTGGAGATGGCGTTACACCATCCTGTGCGGTTGGCGGCCCAGACGGCACTATTGGATAACCTGAGCCGCGGGCGGCTGATCGTAGGGACTGGGAGGGGTTCCGCTTTCAATGAATACGAGTACATAGGTTTCGGGACCCCCATGGAAGAGGCTCGGGAAATGCTGCCTGAAGCCGAAGAGCTGCTGGTAAAGGCATGGACCTCTGAAAATGTTAAGCATGAAGGCAGGTTCTGGAACGTATCATTCCCAATCCTTCGGCCCCGTCCTTACCAGAAGCCGCATCCGCCCATAGTACGAGCCTGCCTCACGGAGGCGTCCCTTGTGGAGATGGCCAAGATAGGCCGCCCTATTCTGATGAATATCCAGACTCTAGATACCATCACCCACAGGCTAAACCTGTACCGAGACACCATGTTAGAGGCAGGGTTCGACGAGGCGGCTGTCGAGAAATCATTGGACGAGACCTGGGCTCAGCGGTCTCTATATGTCTCGGAAAGCGATGACGAGGCTCTGGAGACTGCCACCCTCGCTCTAAAGAGATACCGGGACCATCTACTAGACGCTAGAGTGAAATACAACCCAGGCGGTGAACCTCCGCCAGCCCCTGGACAAGGCCCACCGGCGGGCGAAGTGGTAGAGCACGCCTTCATAGCCGGCACTCCTAAGCGCGTAGTGAAACAGCTTGGCGAACTGAGGGATGCGGGGGTGCAGAATCTATTGCTCAATGTTAACACCGGGCAGATGAGCCCTACGCAAGTAGAGCGCTCCATGGAACTCTTTGGGAAAGAGGTAATGCCGAAGTTCCGAGCCAACTGAACAATTTAGTTCCAAAGAAGGGATTCCCGGTAATTCGACATATCTTACGGGGTAATGCATGCGATTCGGCACATATGTATTGGCCATCAGCAGTGAACCAGAGAACGATTTTGACATCGTCGAGCGGACACTGAGAGAGGCCGAGTTGGCCGAAGAACTCGGTCTGGACGCGGTCTGGCTGCTGGAGCACCATTTCGGAGGGGACGTAGCATACGCCGACCCGTTGGTGTTCGCAGCCGCCGTCGCATCCAGGACACACCGGATCAAAATCGGATTCGCAGTGGTGCAGATGGCCCTGCACCACCCTGTGCGATTGGCAATCCAGACAGCGTTGCTGGACAACCTGAGCCATGGACGCCTAATCGTAGGCATCGGACGGGGATCGTCCTTCAATGAGTACGAGTATCTCGGCTTTGGAGAGTCCGTGGAAGATGGCCGAGTGAAGCTGCCCGAGGCCGAGGAGCTACTGATAAAGGCCTGGACATCAGAAAACGTGCACCACCAGGGCAAATTTTGGGACGTATCTTTTCCTATTTTACGCCCCCGGCCTTACCAGCAGCCCCACCCCCCGATAGTGCGAGCTTGCATCTCTGAACAGTCTCTAGTAGAGATGGCCAAGATAGGACGACCGGTGCTGTTAGGTGTCCACTCCGTCGCTGATACGGGACATAGGCTGCAACTGTACAGAGAGACCATGTTGAGCGAAGGATTCGATGAGGGCACCGTTGAAGATGCCCTTGATCGGAGCTGGGCGGCCATGCGTTTCATCTATGTGGCAGATAGCGACGAAGAGGCCGAGGAAACGGCGAGAGCTGCCCACAAAAGATGTTGCGACCACATACGTAACGCCCAGAAGAACTACAATCCCAACGGGATCCCCCAACCGAAGCCCGGGCAGCCACCCAATCCCTTCGAGCAGTACGACATCGCAGTGGTGGCGGGCTCTCCGAAAACGGTAGCGGACCGCATCGCTGAGCTGAGGGACGCCGGAGTCCGCAACCTCATGCTCAACGTCAACATAGGCCAGATGACCGCCGAACAGGTGGAAAGCTCCATGCGACTTCTCAGCGAAAGGGTGCTGCCTCAATTCCGCTAGGTATAGCCTCGCTCCGGTTTAATACTGAACCTGCTGATACGAATATTTATCAAGCCCAGGCCTGGCTAAATGGAAAGGGGACCGACATGGACGTTGCACTTCATATTCGAGACTTCATGGACGATCCCAGTCGACCGATGCATCAGCAGATAGAGGAAGCGGCTGAGATAGCACGGCACGCCGGCTCATGGGGGTTCAAGGGGATCTACTGCCCTCAGCACTGGGTGTCCTATCCCACTATCTGGCCTCAACCCATTCCTATTCTGGCCAGGCTGGCGGCAGAGGCGAAGGGCATCAAGCTGATCACCGGAGTAATTCTGCTCCCATTACAGAATCCAGTAGAGCTGGCTGAGCAGGCTATCACCATGGACCACATTACCAATGGGCATTTTGTCCTGGGGTTAGGGCTGGGTTACCGGCAAACGGAACTGGAGGCGGTGGGAACTAACCGGGCGGAGCGAGTAGGTCGATTTGAAGAGTCTTTAAAGCTCATGAAGATGCTCTGGTCTGGGGAGACGATTAGCTTCAAAGGCCAGTACTGGCAGGTCACCGACGCCCGTGTGGCGATAACCCCGGTACAGAAGCCCCATCCTCCCGTCTGGATCGCAGCCCAGAGCAGACGGGCCGTTCGCAGGGCTGCGACTATGGGCGATGGCGCGCTACTGGGTCCGCAGCCAAGCTGGGATGATATTCAACTTCTCTCCAAGGTCTACTGGGAAGCGCGAGAGGAGCAGGGCGAAACCTCAGGCCTCCTGGGATCTAACCGAAGCATCGCCATTGCCAGAGACCGAGAGACGGCCATTCGAGACGCGGAGGCTACAGCGGCCCGCAAGGCTGGCATGTACGGGAACTGGGACATGCAGGAGCGGGACACCGTGAATCTCGGCCTTTCAGACAAAAGAGACCTTAAAGAGTGGGCAATCGTGGGCAGTCCGGAGGAATGCGTCGAAACCGTCAGCAAGTCCCACAATGAGCATCGGTTGGGTTACGTTGGCCTCGGATTCCTTAACCTACCCAAGGAGCACTCGGCCCGTCTGGAGTATCTGCACATGATATCCGAGCAGTTCATATCCCGCCTGCCCTCTGACTGAGAGACTTCCCACCAGCAGCGGCGGACAAAAAGAGTGCACTTTCCTGCTCTTACTGTGGAGCTAGGCTCCTCCGGCCGACAACACGCCTATCCCGCCGGTACTATGTACTCAAAGTGATCGAAGCCCGCGTCTATAACCCCCGACCAGGTATAGTCGGCTATCACCTTCGGGTCCACTATCACCTGGGAGGGCACCCACAACAGGGGCACCTCACCGTAGTTGTCGAACTTGTACTCCAGTATGTTTCGCATAAGCTGGTCTCGCTCCTCTTTGCTGGATGAGTGCAGCAGCTTTTCGTAGTTCTCTTGTATGACGGGGGCCTCGAAGCTGCTGGTAGTGCCTGCGGGTGGGCCCGTGTTGTACGACCTGACCACTGCGATGTTCGATGCGAAGTCGGTCTTTTGAGGCCAGATCTTGCCGTGGGCCTCCCGCGCCCGGGTAGTTTGGAATAACCTGGCCCACTCCACGCTCACTATCTTAGCGTCCAGGCCGATAGCTTTCAGCTCAATCTGCAGGGCCTCGGACATTTGGGGCGATTCCGACAGTCCTGCCAGAACAAAGGAGAATATCTCTACACGAGCACCCTCAAAGCCAGCTTCCTTGACCAGTGCCCTGGCCCGCTCGGGGTCGTAGCCGTACTTTGCTTCCCATTCGGCGTCAAACCTGTCACTCCAACCGTACAACTCAGGGTGGCCCGCCATTACCCTCTGGGGCTCCCCCACTCCCTTGAAAAGCTCCCTTATCACCTCCTCTCGGTTGAGGGCCCGGTTGACGGCCTCCCTGATCTTTACGCTGGCGAACACGCCATCGGGATCATACGCGTCTGTCTCCGGCAGGTAGCTGCCTGCCATGAGATAAAAGATCTGGGTGGCGGGCCCTTCGCTGCTCTCCACCTTCATCCCCTGGGCAATCATCTGGGCGTGCAGCTCCCGGGGCAGCTCCGCCATGTGGGCCTCTCCGGTCAGCACCATGGCCATTCGGGTGGCAGGCTCGGGGCTCAACACCATCTCAAACTCTTTGAACGCTGGGACCTTCTTGTAGTGCTCCTCCTTGGCCTCCCACAACAGGCTGAACCCAGGGGTATGCTTGATGAACTTCCAGGGTCCAGTACCTGCGGGATGCAACCGAGACTCCGCCTCACCTGCTTCGTCCCACTGCCTAGCGCTATGGATCAGTATATTATTGCGCTTAGAACTCATGATGGCATCGAAGTCTGGCTCGGGCAACTTGAGGTGGAAGGTCACGGTGTAGGCGTCCACCCGCTCTATATTACTGTTTCTCTCCTGATCGGTGTCACCCAGATAGTCCCTAAAGAGTGAGGCATCGTGGGGAATGGCTCCCTCCGCAGCTATCTGATTAATGATGTGGGGAATGTCCTGAGATGTGAACTCCCCCCAGCCGTAGGAGAAGGGAACGCCTTTCCTGAGCTTGAAGGTCCAGGTCTTGGCATCGGGGGTATCCATGCTCCAGGAGGTAGCCAGTAGGGGCACCATCTCCCCCGTCTTGTAGTGAATCTCGATGAGGGGCTCCAGGTGGTTCCTCGTCGCCAGGTTGTTACCCCAGGTATCCCCATACCAGGGCAGCGTTAGCTCTATCCAGGGCGCGGGAAGCGCGAACTTTAGCCGGGTGACCTTGGCCATCACGGCCGCCGGTGCGGGTGTGGGCGTAGCCACTGCGACTACTGTCACGGGCACCTGTACCTCTATCTCTTTAACAACCTCTCTCGGTACCTCTTTGATTACCTCTCTGACTACCTCAACAGGCACCTCTCTGACTACCTCAACAGGCACCTCTCTGACTACCTCAACAGGTACCTCTTTGATCACTTCCCTCTCGATTACCGAGGGTGCCGGTGTCGCATCATCCCCACACGCTACGGCTACTATCAGTAATACCACCAGGGGCAGAAGTATCAGCCACTTAGGCTTGGCTAGCCAACGGTATGACACGGTCCACCTCCATATTAGATCGGGGCTATTACTTAGATGGAGTTTCTAGAGCGAATTTCTGCCTTCGACACAGCCCCTTGAGGATATGCAAAAGCCTATCAGTTGACTACCCAACATGTCAATAGATTTCCTGATTGAGAATTAATTCACAAACCAAGTCTCATATCATAGCTAATTCTCACTCTATTCTTCTTAAAAATAGCCCTGACACGGTTCAGGGTGCAAGGAAGTAATGGGCTTATCGCTCGAAATTGCTGGGTTTATAACCTAACCAGAGGTTAGCAGGCTGGTCTGTTGAGGATATCGCCAGAGATTTTTCGTGGAATGAACTGGCCATCGCCAAGATTTCCGAAAAACTGATCATTTTCCACCACCACATTGCCCCGCAGAATAGTGGTGACCGGCCATCCGTTGATCTCCCAGCCCTCCCAAATGCTGTAGTCCGTGATGTGGAAGTCATTCATCGAAAGGGTCTTATGGACGGTGGGATCGATGAGCACGATGTCGGCGTCGCTGCCAGTAGCAATGGCCCCCTTGCGCGGGTAATAGCCCATAATTTTAGCTGCGTTGGCTGAGGTTATGTCCACAAACCGTTGCAAGGACATGCCTCTCTTGGACACACCTTCGCTGTAGGTGATGCCTACCCGTGTCTCGGCGCCGTTGTGGCCGCCAGCCAGGTCGAAAAGAGTCCTGCCCTTCGTCTTCAGGGAATAGTTGGTACATACCTCGTCGGTCGCCATTGTGTGTATGCCGCCCTTCATGAGCCCGTCCCATAACGCCAGCCGGTCCTCTTCCGATTTCAGAGATGGATAGGTATGGTACTTCATGCCGTCGGGCTTCTTATAATCATCAGAGTTGAAGCTCACATAGTTATGAAGGGTCTCTCCATATATGGGAAGGCCATCTCCCCTGGCCTCCCTAATTGCATTGAGGCCCTCTTTAGCGCTTACATGAACGAAATACACAGCCGCACCGGTCCACTTTGCCAGGCGCAGGACCCGCCTATAGGACACATCCTCCACCATATTGTTGTGCACTTCATGGATATTGTACCATTCGGTCCGCTCCTCCGCGGTCAGCTTCTTGTACATATACTGAACGATATCGTCATCCTCCGAATGGACCAACATGAGGCCACCGTGGGTAGCTACTTGCTCCATGACCTCGGAGACCTGACCCAGGTTCACCATCCACCGCCGATCTTCCGGTATCCCTTCCGTGGGACGGATGTTGGTGGTGAAGATCTTGAAGGTGGGAAATCCGTCGCTAATGGCTTCCCTCACCTGACCGATAACGTTGGAAGGGATGTCACCGATCAACATTAAGTGGTACGAGTAATCGCAGTATGAGTTACCCGTCCAGCGAGAGTTTCGGTCTTCGATAGCTTGGACAATGTCCATGTCTCTGTATTTCGTAGCGAAATCGGTCAAGGTCGTGGTCCCTCCAAAGAGGGCCGCTCGGCTGGCCTGGTCCGGAGGGGCGGTCTCCCCTGCGCCAGTACTTCCCGGAACACTGAAAGCCACATGGGCGTGAGGCTCTATACCCCCGGGTACAACGATTTTGCCCGAGGCATCTATGACGCGACCCACTTCGCCGGATAGAGTGTCCGGCTGGGCGACAGCCGCTATCTTTCCTCCTTCGACGGCAACATCCCAACTCCCAACACCCCAGGGAGTCACTACTTGGCCGCCCTTAATTAGCAGGTCTATCATCGCAAGTCTCCTCGTTACCGCACTGAGCCAGCTATAAGGGTGGCCTCATGGTGTGCCAGGGTGTGTTTTGCTCGTAAGCGTGGGCCACTCTCGCCACCGTTCCCTCGTCAAAGGGCTTGCCACCAATCTGGAACCCTATGGGTAGCTTCTGAGAACTGAATCCGCAAGGCACCGTAATAGCCGGCCCTCCGGTCAGGTTAAACAAGAACGTGATGAGGTGCGACACCCTTATCGCTGCCTCTTTGCTGGTTATCGTGGCATCGTCCTGTATGGGATGTGCTGTCTCGGCCATGGTTGGCGAGACTAGCACATCATATTTTTGTAGCGTCTCCTGCACCTGATTACTCAGCAGAGTTCTCAGCTTTTGTGCCTTGTAGTAGGCTTGGGCCGGTATGATGCTGCCACTGAGAAGTCCCACACGGTTGGTATGGCCGTAGTCGTGCAAACGATTCCTCACCCATTCCCTGTGGTCGGAGGATGACTCTACACCCATCTGGGTCTGCATTATCAACATCCCATGCACGCTCAGGGGAAGGGAGACCTCTTCCACCGACGCTCCCAGATTTTCGAGCTCCTTTGTCGCCTTGACCACGGCCTCTCTGACCTGCGGGTCCACGGAGTCCCCGTGAGTTAGCTCGGATATCAGGCCTACTCGGACCCCATGTATGTCTCCGGTCAGCGAATCCGTGTAATTGGGAACCGGAACATCCCAGGTGTAGGTGTCTTTGGGATCGTAGCCGGCAATGGCCCCTAAAGTAATGGCCGCATCCTCGACTGTTCTGGACATGGGACCTAGAGTGTCCAGAGACCAGGAGCCTTTCATGACTCCATAGCGGCTTACCCTACCCCAGCTGGGCTTAAAGCCGGCCAGACCACACCAGGAAGAGGGCCACCGGATGGAGCCGCCCGTGTCCTCTCCAATGGACGTGGAGGTCAGAAAGGCGGTTGTAGCTGCCGCCGAGCCGCTGCTGGAGCCGCCTGTGTACTTGTCCAGGTCCCAGGGATTCCGGGGCGTACTGTAGCGGTGGCTGGTGCCGGTGATGGCAAACTCAGTCATGTTGGTCTTGCCTAGCAGAATGGCCCCCGCCTTTTTCAGATTGGCGATGGCGGTGGCATCGTCTTCCGGGAAAGAATCAGCCAGAAATCGAGAGCCTCCCGTAGACCGTACATCCTTGCTCCATACCTGGTCTTTCACGGCCACGGGGATTCCATGCATAGGTCCCAGATAGTTGCCGGCAGCGATGGCCTGCTCCGCTTCCTGAGCCGCTTGAAGGGCCGACTTGCGGCAAACAGTAAGGTAGGAATTGTACTTGAAATCCAGGTCGTCGATACGGTCCAGATAGGCTTGAACGGCCTCTACCGGGGAGACCTCTCTCTTCTCTATGAGCCTCGAGAGCTGCGTAGCGGAGAGAAAGGGAATATCAACCTTATCCATTACGGCTCCTCTCCTGATGGGGCTTGGCCCGACTATACGGTGGGCGGCCTCATGGTGTGCCATGAGGTGTTCTGCTCGTAGGCATGGGCCACCTTCAGCACTGTTTCCTCTCCTCCCGGCCGCCCTCCTATCTGGAGACCGATGGGCAGGCCTTGAGAGCTATGACCGCAAGGAACGGACACAGCGGTGGCGCTGGCGAGGTTGAAGAGACGAGTAAGCAGGTAGGGGAGCCGAGACGCCGTCTCCTTGCTGGTGATCATCGGGTCGTCGGCTACAGGCTGAGCCGGTTTACCTGAAGTGGGTAGTACAAGGACATCGTACTTCTCGAAGGCTTCTTGCACCTGTTGCCTGATTATACTTCGCAGCTTTTCGGCCTTGTAATAGGCTTGGGCCGGCATAATGCTGCCTACAAGTAGCCCTATGCGATTGTCATGGCCATAGTCCTGGAGGCGGTCCCTGATCCACTCCTTGTGGTTAAGGCCCGGTTGCACTCCCAGCAGTATGGACGAGGTGATGCTGGCGTAATTGACAAAGGGGAGGGAGACTTCCTCAACCGAGGCGCCCAACTCTCCAAGTACCGTGGTTGCCTTTACAACGGTCTCCCGGACCTCCGGCTCCACCAAATCACTGTTAATCATCTCGGTGATCATTCCCACACGCATGCCACTTATGTTGCCGTCCAGGGCCTTTGTGTAGTCGGGCACCGGCGTGTTCCAGGTGTAGGGATCTTTGGGATCATGGCCCGCAATCGCCCCGATGGTTATTGCGGCATCGGAGACGGTACGGGATATGGGGCCCACCGTATCCATGGACCAAACGCCCTTCATCACTCCATAGCGGCTAACCCTGCCCCAGCTTGGTCTGAGACCCACAAGGCCACACCAGGTGGCGGGCATGCGAATAGAGCCGCCGGTGTCCTCCCCCAAGGAGGTTGCACACAAAAAGGCTGCGGTAGCCGCGCCAGATCCACTGCTGGAGCCGCCCGTGTACATATCCAGGTTCCAGGGATTGCGAGGGGTGCTGAATCTATGGGTGAACCCGGTGATGGCGAATTCTGTCACGTTGGTCTTTCCCAACATGATGGCTCCCGCCTTTTTTAGATTTGCAACCACGGTAGAGTCATCGTCGGGGATAAAATCCATTAGGATCCGGGAGCCGCCGGTGGTCCGGACGCCTTTGCTCCATAGCTGATCCTTCACGGCCACCGGGATCCCATGCATGGGACCAAGGTAATTGCCACCGGCTATGGCTCGCTCAGCTTCCTGAGCGGCCTGGAGGGCCTGTTTGCGGGCCACGGTGAGATATGCGTTATATTTGAAATCCTGGTCGTCGATGCGGTTTAGGTAGGCTTCCGTGGCCTCAACCGGCGAGACCTCTTTTTTCTCGATGAGCTGTGAAAGCTCTGTAGCGGAAAGGAACGGGATATCTGCCTGCTTCATGTCGGCCCCTTTCTTGAGCCCAAAGTTGATGTGGTTGGCAACGTTATTTTAGCCTGGAGGGGCCGGCTTACTTGGGTGGAATAATGATGGGCAGGGGTTCCACGTTCTCCAGGCCGGGCGGGTTGATCTGGTCTAGCGCCTCCAGAATCGCATTAATACTGTAGGTCACTTCCGTTAGCTCAGGGTCCTCTATCTCCAGACCAACGGCGTGGCCCATCGCCTTTACTTCGTTTTTGGTAAGGTCAGCCATAGCGGTCTCCTTCTCAGATAAAATGAGGGTTCCAAGGCGGTACTATATGCCTTTACAGGACTCAGTTCGCGGGATAGGAGCATTATAAGCACGCTCCTTAGCGCAGTCAACAGCAATGTGTAGAGGTAACAGGGTCTTTTAATTCTCGCCTACTGTCATCGCGAGTGAAGCGAAGCAATCTCTTCTTGCACGGGGAGATTGCTTCAGGGCTTTGCCCTTCGCAATAACAATTAGAAGATCTTGGTCGAGGTAAGGTTAGATAGCGGCTTTACAAGCTATTGGAACTTGTGAAATAATATAAATGTGATATAAATATGAGTTAGGTTTGCATTCGGTGTAATACATCCCAAGTAAGACACCAGTCATCAAGCCTGACTTCAGAAGGAAACCACTATATGACCATGTCGAGTTCATTGCAGCATCCCAATGAGGGCCTATCGGATTACCGACCTGGGTTCCTCGCCGGTCTAACCGAAAACAACTTGAACAAGATATACTCCTACGGGGACGTACAACAGTTCAATGCCGGCGATGTGGCGATCGATGAAGGCGATTTGGACTACCTGCTATACATCTTGGTCAAGGGAGAGGCCGAAGTATCATTCGCTACCAGCGAAGGGTGGATTAAAGCAGCTAAGCTGGTCTCAAGAAGCGTGTTTGGAGAGCTGACCTTTTTCGATCACCTACCTCGGTCCGCACGAGTATCAGCTACCACCAATTGCACTGTTATCAAAATCAGCGAGGAAGCTTTTCAGCGTCTACGGCGAGACGACCCTGACTTGGCCTTGAGTTTCATATTGGGAGTATGCAAAACCCTGAGCCTCAGAGTGCGCCGCATGAACGGATTCGTACAATCCCTGGCCATGCGAATCTAAAACTGCCATCTAACCGTGACCCGGGCACTGGTGCCGCCTCCGAAATCCAGGTCCGCCAACTCCACTCCTTTACAATCTCTGAAAATGTCATTTACGTATCGCGCCGCCGGGTAATTGCCTAACGGCGCTATTTTATTGGCGACAATGTCAACCTTTCTCAACAGCCCTAAACCTCATTAACCTAATCGTAATTTACTGTTCACCAGGATACGTCCGCTTGAAAGAGGGACTGTCAGAGGGTATGCTGCTGATCATACGGATCAATAATGAAGTATTAATTTCGCCAAATATCCATTAGGAGGACCGCATGATGGACAAGAGTTCGTTAGCCTTCACTCCCGGCTACGAGCTAGCCCGCATGATAAAGACAAAAGAGCTGTCTCCCGTTGAGTTGGTGGACCACTTATTAGGTCGAATCAGCTCCCTCAATCCCATCCTGAAAGCTTACATCACCGTGGCTGACGACTATGCCCAAAAGGCCGCTCGAGATGCAGCAGCGGCTGTGATGCGAGGGGATGAGCTACCGCCTCTCCACGGGATTCCCCTGGCTGTCAAAGACACTCTGTTCACCAAGGGCATAAGGACAACGGGAGGGTCTCTAGTACACAAAGATTACGTGCCCGAGTACGATTCCGGAGTCGTGGAGCGTCTGCGTAATGACGGTTGCATAGTGCTAGGCAAGACCAACACCCCGGAGTTTGCCATGGGTGGAGGATTGAGCTACAACCGGATAATGGAGGATGACACCCATAACCCCTGGGACCTAGAGCGGACTGCCGGGGCCTCAAGCGGCGGCTCGGCTGCGGCCGTTGTGGCTGGCCTTGCTCCCGTGGCTATCGGCAGCGACGCCGGAGGTTCAATCCGGATGCCCTGTGGCTGGAGCGGGGTGTACGGCTTCAAACCGACCATTGGACTGCTGTCAGGCTATGGCGGTTTTGCCCACAACGAGTCTGTGCCGCTGTTCAACGGGATGGGCCCCCTCACCCGCACCGTCCGCGACGCGGCCATGATGTTGCAGGTGATGGCCGGCTATGACCATCGAGACCCATTCTCTTCCAGGGGAGAGCCACCAGACCTTGTGAGCCATCTAAGTGACGGCATATCCGGCCTCAAGGTCGCCTGGAGCCCGGACATGGGATATGCACGAGTCGACCCCGAAATACGCACGATAGCCGAGTCGGCTGCCCGTCTCTTCGAGTCACTCGATTGCCGGGTCGAGGATGCTACTCCCCAGGTAGACGACATCGCCGGGCCGTTCAAAATAATCGGCGCTACGGACCTGTATGCGGGGCATGGGAAAGACTTGGACAGCCATCCTGAAGAGTTCACTCCGGTTTTGAGGGCCATTATGGAGGGTGGCAAAGCCACCAGCGCGCCGGAATATGCGCGTGCGCTGTGGACGATCTACCGGATTCGTTCACAAATGGCTGATTTCTTTGAAACCTACGACCTTCTCGTTACACCCACATCCTGCATAAAGCCGTTCAACATCCAGGAGTTGCTTAAGGACTACGACACGCCCAAAAATGACATGGATGACATGATCGCCTTCACCGTCTTTTCCAACGTTAGCGGCGGGCCATCTGCTTCCATACCCTGTGGCTTCACCTCCGACGGATTACCCGTCGGCCTGCTGATCAACGGCAGGCCAGGAGAGGATGCCATGGTACTGCGAGCCTCCGCCGCCCTGGAAGCGGCGCTCCCCTGGGCTGATAAGGTGCCAGCGTCGGCACGGGTGAAGAACTAGGCCAGGCAGCAGACATAGAGGAGTGTGGATAGATCGGCTCGGTTAGCCATGGTCATGCAGGCTAAGGGACCACACCTCTTATCTTCGGCTCTATAGTCTCCACATCCACGCTGGCGCCCACACCATCGCCCGCCTTGGTTTGAGTGCGGGTCGTGTATACCGCCACCACGTCCAGCTCCCGGTCGGATCTGATGACCAGGAATCCCTTGCCACCTGGTACCTTGGCTCCGTCTGGCAAGCCGAAATCGTCTCTGAGGTGGGGACAGTCAATGTCGAATGCCGCCCACGGGGCCAACGTCTCCGATATCCGGTCTCCTGTTATCTGTGATTTACCTTGGGGTGGTGACAGAGTTAACCACTTCTCGATGTTTGCCGACTGGTCCCATGGGTTGTGTACGTTGACGGCCGTCCTGTACTTGCCTGGCATCAATGCCGGGCTGGCGGGGCCCAGGTGTGGGACGCACACAATCTTGGAGGAATAGACGAAATAGTCCGAAGGCTCCAGCTCGTAGGCGCCGATATCGCAGGCCGGACCCTGGGGCCGTGCCACCCCTCGCTGGTCGCCGGTGATGGGGTTACCCACTTTGTCAACGCAGTCCGCTACTGGAATAGCGTCAACGGCCGGGCTCCAGGGCAGAAGCGCATGGGTCTCGGTGGGGCCGCCGTTGTCCTGGAGGGGGCCCAGCTTGGGGTCGGTGTTGGGAAGGTCGCCTGAAGCCACACTCAGGGAGCAAGTGCCATCGCTGTCCAGATTGTGCCCAAGGGAAGTGATGGGAATCCCACCACAGTCGGAGCCTGAGTTTTTGGCGATAATGGTGTTGGTGATTTTAAACGTACTTTCGTGAAAGATTCCGCCATTAGAGTTGTTACTGACAGTACCGTTAGTAATAGTTACGGCACCAGATACGTGGTTAAAAATTCCACCTCCCCTGCTGATACCTGTGTTGCCGCTGATGGTGCTGTTTTTAACGTTCAGTACACCGTCGTTCTTTATTCCGCCGCCCAAGTTCAAGATTGATGAGTTGTTACTAACGGTGCTATCAGAAAGAGTGATAGTGCCAGAACTCAGGTTTTCTACACCACCCCCGCCGTTGACCCCGGTGTTACCCTCGATAGTGTCGTTGGTCAAGGTCAGTGTGCCGCTGTTGAGGATGCCACCACCGTTGCCGGCGACGTTTGAGCCGCTGGACTTGCCGTGGCGGATGGTCACGCCGGAGATGGTAACGTTGCCGCCGGTAATGTTGAAGACCCGGGAGGTAGCGACGCCGGGGTCATTGGGCGCCAGGACGGGGTTGACCGCGGCCGCTTGGATGATGGTGGTCTTCGCCCCCGCGCCCCTTAGGGTTAGGTCCTTGCCGATGGCTAGCTCAACGCCGGAGGTCAGGGTGTAGACCCCGGCGAGAATGTCGATGGTATCGCCGGGGCTGGCTACCACTATAGCCCCCCGCAGGGAGCAGAGTGTGCCACAGTTGATGTTGTCGGCGGTTGTCGTAACGGTGAGGGTGGCGGCATTCGGCGCTCTACCAGGTTGTGCCTGGGCTGGCCAAATGGTGCCGATGGCGAGTAAAGCCCCCAGCAGCGCTAGCACTAGACCCATCGAAACCAAAGCAACCAGAAGCGACCTTTTTGTAATAGCTACCATTACCACTCAATTATAAGCCGACCTGTCAAATCCATCTTTGTGCAATATTTCGATAAGGTATCCGGCCTAGGGCGCCACCCGCGCCTCAGAAACCCCGTACTTGCGCTCCATTTCGTAGATGTCGTCCAGGCCCAGCAGTTTGGCGTAGTCCCACCGTGTTTCGAAGCGGTCCATGTCTATCTGACCGGTGGACTTTAGACGCTCCAGGGAGTCCTTGACGGCCATATATACCTTCCATATGGTGGCGCCGCAGATCATGATCTTGTAGCCCAGCTTGGCTACATCTTGAGTGGGCAGCAGGTCTCCGTTGTACAAGCGGGGGAGTTCCTTGAGGTCGGTGGCGTAACGGTGCAGATCGTCTTCGGTCTTGATGCCATCTACGAAGACCATGTCCGCTCCGGCCTGCACATAAGCTTTGCACCTTGCCACAGTATCCTCCCAGCCGGTGACGGCGTAGGCGTCGCAACGGGCAATGATGGTAAAATCGGGGTCTCTACGCGCATCCAATGCCGCGCGAATCTTCTGCACCATCTCCTGTTGGGGTATGACCTCTTTGCCGCTGAAGAAGCCACACTTCTTCGGAGATACCTGGTCTTCGATGTGGATGGCCGCCACTCCCGCGTCCTCGTAGTCCTGCACCGTGCGCCGCACGTTGATTGGGTTGCCGTAGCCGGTATCCGCATCGCACACCACGGGAACGGACACGGCTCTGGCAACGTATCGGGCATTCTGTACCATCTCAGTTTGAGTGATGAGCCCCACGTCGGGGAATCCTCGCTCGGCGGCAGTGCCAGACCCGGTCATGTACACCGCCTCGAACCCCGTGGCCTCGGCGATCTTCGCGTGGAAGGCGTTCAACACAAAGGGAGCTACTACCATCTCTCCCGAGTTGATCATCTGTCTGAGTCGAGCCGTAGTTTTCATTTCCATCTCCTTTGAGTCTAATCCTAACGAGCATTATAACGAGCATTATCATGATAAATACTGTCGAGCTTGACTGGGCTGAGATGCATCACTACAATTCTCACCGTCAAGGGTTAGCTTACACTCTTTGATAGCGACCATCAAACTCGCTCACCCGGATTCGGTCCCCTGCCTGCCGGAACCACATAAACATTCACATTTCGTTGGAAGGAGACTCTCATGGCTGACCAACCAGCGTTCAAGCTCTTCAAAGCGGCACGTGTCATAGACAGCATCAGCGACCGGCCCATTGAGAACGGGGCGGTTCTCGTGGAAGGTACCAAAATAGTCCAGGTAGGCATGGCCAAGGATGTGGCAGCTCCCGAGGGAGCTTCCGTGGAGGAACACAATTTCTCCAACGGAACGCTTTTGCCCGGTCTCATCGATGTTCATTGCCACTTCAACTACCCAGGCGATGGCACTCATACCGACGACGTGATGGACCAGCCCGATGACATCCTGCTCATGCGATCCGTCGTCAACACACGCACCCACTTGGAGTCGGGAGTGACCACGGCCCGCGAGAATGGCGCCAAGCACGACACCTCCTTCTCCCTTCGGGAAGGGATACGCATGGGCCTGGCTAAAGGCCCTCGGCTAATGGTATGCGGTAACCCTGTCACTATCACCGGAGGACACATGTGGCAGATGGGCGGCGAGGCGGATGGTGTAGACGGAGTACGAACGGTTGTCAGGCGTCTGATCAAAAAGGGCGCCAACTGGATCAAGGTGCCGGTAACCGGGGGAAGCAGCAAATCCAGCTTCCCGTACCGCTCGGCTTACACCCTGGAGGAGCTCACAGCCCTCTGCGACGAAGCTCACAGGTTCGACCTATTGGTAGGCGCTCACAGCCGTTTGACCAAGACCATAATACAGAGCCTGGACGCCGGAGTGGACATGATCATCCACGGCGGGTTTCAGGAGGAGGACCAATCCTGGGTATTTCGGCCCGACGTCGCCGAAAGGATGGTCAAAGCGGGCATGTGTATCAACACGACCATCCACATCGGCCGTGCCCGAACGTTGATACTGCGAGGCATGGCGGAGACTGGCGAAGAGGCGGTCGTTCACACCGAAAGGAGTCCCATAGACCTGGATAAAGCGGAACGAGACTTTGAGAGCCGCATGGAACAGATCAGGCAGCTCATAGATATTGGTGTTGTGCTGGTTCCAGGCACCGACTCGGGATTTGGCTGGTACCCCTTTGGAGGATTTCAGTACGAGTTGGAGTGTCTTGACATGGCGGGGATGTCGCCTATGAAGGTGATTCAGGCTGCCACCAGGCAGGCATCCGAGGCCATCGCCGTGTCGGACATCGTGGGGACCCTAGAAAAGGGCAAGGAAGCCGACCTACTGGTGGTAACCGGCAACCCCGCCCAGGACATCAAGGCCCTTCACAACGTTGAAGCCGTGTTCCAGGGTGGCGTGCAGGTGAGGTAGGGAGCCGCGCTACTCCAGCCTATATATCCTGGCCGCGTTGCCGCCGGCTATCTTGGCTTTCTCTTCTTCGGTGCAGTCCACTAGGATCTCTTCGAGGACCTGCTGGCTTCTAGGGAACGTAGACTCCATATGGGGGTAGTCGGAGCCCCACTGAAGATTGTCTACCCCTATTTTGTCCCGCATCTGTATGCCCATTTCATCTTCCTGGAATCCCAGAAACACGTTTCGATGGAAGTAGTCGCTAGGGAGCATGTCTTCGTTAAACCTGTACCCCTGTCTCCCAAATCCTCTCTCGTTATAGGTGTAGTCAATACGGCTCAGGAAGAAGGGAACCCACCCCAATTCGTGCTCAACGCCCCCTACCTGGAGCTTGGGGAAGCGCTCGAAGACTCCATTGAGGATCATGTCCGCAAGGGAGACCCGCACGAAAAAGTCGCTGTTTGGAGAAATGGCGACCCTACCGCCGCCGGCTTGGTTTCCGTCTCCCTCTCCAGAGCCGAAGCGGTTGGTGGCCAGGTGAAGGCTTAGGGGCATTCCCAGGTCCTGGGACGCCGCCCACAAGGGATCGTAGAAAGGTGAGTCGTACCGCTTGTTTTCGGGAGGGTATACGGGAATCATCGCTCCGATGAAACCCTGATTGGCCCGCAGCTCCAGATCAGCGACGGCCTCGTTCACGTTGTCTACGTTGAGCATCGCGATGCCTTTAAGACGCTTGGGAGAACTCTGGCAAAACTCAGCGACCCAATCGTTGTAGATTCTGAACATGACCGTCACCAGCTCGCCGTCGGGTATCTTGTAAAGCTGAAGACCTGCCGTCGGGTACAGTATACTTACGTCCACTCCATCTTGGTCCATGTCCTTGATCTGTTCTTCGGGGATATATCCGCCCTTGCGGACGTTCTCAAACGTGTCACCATGGGTCAGCTTTTCCGGTTCGTCGAACCTCCTGCCTGTCTGGGCGCCTCCGAATCCGAAACCGGTACCCTGAACTCTCTGACCGTCGCAATACCACCAGTCGCCATCTTCGTCACGTTGAACTACCGGCACCCTGTCTTTGAACTTGGACTCTACCTTCTTGCCTTGCCATAGGTCCGGCATTTCAAAGACGTGATTATCGGAAGAAATGATCCTGTAGTCACCCATGCTTACGCCTCCCACCCTCGGCCCTACTTACGCCGAAGGCCCAATGTTCAGTCTGATCTATAAACGACGATTGTATCAGTTAAGCAATTATAGATTTACCGCATGGCTCAGTCAAGAAAAGGGGCATTCTCTCGGGAACCAATGGCACTGTGCTGCCCATCGGCATCAGAAGGCTACCCGACGAAATCTGTCAGCACTTTGATGAACTTGTCTGGGACCTCCAGGAAGGGGTAGTGGTGGGAGTCCTGGATCTCTACGACCGTGCCGTTGGGCAGCCCTTTACGAGTACGCTCCGCCACGTCAGCAGGCAGGGAGTCCGCACGGTTGCAGCGAATCAGCAGCGCCGGGCAGGTGACCTGCGATAGAAGGTGCCACTGGGTCGGGAACAGCACCTCGCGGGACTGGGCACCCTGCACGGCGCGCAAACGGTGAGCATAGTTCCAGGTCCACTTGCTGTCGGTGGTCTGGCTAAAGTGCTGTTCCAGCATAATCGCCATACCCTCCGGGGAGAGATTTGCGTGGATGGGATGTTCGCGAAGCCAGGCGTCGGCATCCTTGATGGAGTCGAACTGGTCGGGGGCGGTGGGATGCGCTGGAGCCGCCGAACTGGGCTGCTCGGGCCCCAGGCGGGCGCCAATGTCCACCTGCACCAGCTTTTCGACCTGCTCGGAGTGCTCAGCGGCGTAAGGCAGGGCTATCAGTCCCCCGAGGGATGCTCCCACAAATATCAGCTTCTTCAGTCCAAGCTGCTGCGTGGCCTCCCAGATGTCGGTCCCGTAGTCCTCGAACCGGTACTCGCCAGTGGGGTCCTCATCGCTTTTGCCACGGCCTCTCAAGGTTAGTGCAACGACGTGGAACCGGTCTCGAAAAGCCGGGGCTACCAGGTCCCAGTAATGGGCCGTGCCATCCCATCCATGCACTAATAGCAGGTTGGGCTGGTCGGGATTTCCCCAGTCAGTGTAATGGATGCGGATTCCGTTGGCGTTCACGTGGCCCTCGGTAACCCCCTGGACAGTTGTCATAGCTACCCCCTTGAGATTCACTTTACTGTGACTTGAATCGATTCTGTGAAACGGTCAGTCCATTTTATTGCTTCATACTTGAGAACACAACTCAGCGTTCTATAAAATCCAATTCCTTGACCACTAAAGACGCTGGTAATATACTCCCCGCATCCGCTGTCGCCTTTCCTCGCCACGGTAAGAATACCAACATCGCGGCCCAGCCGAGGGAGTGGAGTCCATGATACATCTATTGAGATGGTTGCTCAGAATCCTGTCCTTCGGGCTGCTCGGAAAATCTCCGACGACTGCTAAAGAGGAACCTCTCGCCAGACCCTCAGAACGAGTTGCCAAGCCAGTAGCGGAGCCGGAGCATGAGCCATTACCGCCAGCTAAGAGCATCGTTACTCTCCTGATCTTCCCAACCGTAACGGATGACGTGGAGTTCAACAAGTCGACCGAGGTCGACGGGGACACGTATTACCTGTCCTCACCATGGGAGCTCAGCTCGGATAAGGTCAACGAAGAAATTAAGGCCGGAGATGACTGGCTTGCTGCCGCGCTGGGCTCTCGAATCCCCTGGAACCCGGTCAGAATAATACACTCCCAGAATAATGTATCCCAATGGAGGTCCGTCAAGATCAGCCTCGTTAAAGAGGAGGTCATTGGCCTGGGCTTGCCATGGACCGACGACTACATATACCTGGCCTTCGTACGCGGAATGGGGGGATACGCCGGCGGCATCAAGTACCAGAACGGTGAAGCGGGCTACGCTATGGTGGGGGATATATGTCTGGAAGCCATCTGTGAGTATTCCACACCCACGGCAGGCTCAACGTTGCTGAATGGGTGGCCTGCCAACTCATACAGCCTGATCGGCCAGACGGGCGCATTCATCCACGAGGCGCCCCACGGCCTGGACCTGCCCCATCCCGACGGCTGGCCCGAGAGCGATCAGCCCGGTTGGGACGAGACCTTGATGAGACACTGGTGGAACATGCCCAATTTCACAGGCACAAATGGTCTCACCCAACGGGAGATCGAAAAGGTTCTGAGCTGGATAGAGTAGCTCATTTCATCCTTCGACAAGGTCGAGATAAGCAAAAGAATCTCCTCCGCTCCATATTTCTGTCAGTGCCCAATGTCGGCTGCCTACCCCCTATTTAAATCCGACATTGAACCTGGATAACGGACGCCTTTATCGTGGACGCTACGATGGACTATCCGCCGGCCGCCGAGACCATAGCTTCAACGAGTGCCATGAGCACCCTAAGATCGTTAGCCATTGCTGTGAATACCATGGAGCTAGGGGCGTTGCCCCAGTGCATATGATATATGGGCCCTCCCTTCCACTGCACCCAAGCGAGGTCACCCTCCCGTCCAGCAGCCAACACCTCCCAGTCTGAACCCTGGGCATAGAGGGCGACGAATTGACCGGCGTTGGTATCGGGCGGAAAGAAGCCCCCTTCGGCGAGGTCTTGGACGGTCACCGACGTCGCATTACCAGTCGTCTCTGGATCCTCTCCGTATATGGCTATGAGAAAGCCGGCGCCACGTCGCTCGAACGGTGCTCTGATCCTGTGTCCAGCGATCTCTGAAGGTAATCTCTCGAACAAAGCCGAGCTCTCTTCGACATTGTTGGGCCAGGAGACAGTGCCAAGTACCGCGGGGGCTGAGGCCTCGGGCAACAGTTCGAAAGACGGTTGGGGCTCCATGATTCCACAACCAACTAAGGCATCAAGCTCTTCGGGGGTTGGCGGGCGCTCCCCGGTTTTTTTCGCTTCACGTACTGCCTGCTCCCCTATGGCCTCAACAAGACATGCCTCCTGCTCGGGTGTGAGTCCCTTCCCCTCCTCCACTGCCACTGGCTCGGGTGTGGGTCCATTCCCCTCTCCCACTGCCACTGCGAGTCTGCAACCGGCGATAGCGTCAATCTCATGGGAGGTTGGCGGGCGCTGCCCGGTGTAAACTTCACGTAATGCCGGCGCCCCTATGGCCCCGATAAGGCAGGCCTCCTCGTCAGGTGTGAGCCGTGGAGGCTCGGCGGACCCTTCTAGCAGGCCCGTTAATGTGCTGCATTTACTGAATAGCTCGGCAACTTCAGGACTCTGATTCCCAAACGTGGCCACTACTTCGGGGTCCCCTAACCAAGCACATCGAAGTTGCTCTGCTGTAAGTGACCCGGACCCCTGTGACCTCAGAAGCTCCTCATCAGATAGGCAAAGCGCCGAGGCTTGCATGAAAGTCGAGAACTCGGGCCCAATGCCTTCCTGCAACAGCATACCCAGGTAATCCAACGATTCCGTTTTGTCCAGGAGGCAGGTGACGGTCTGATCGCTGAACCCTCCCGCCTCAGTGGCCATTAGCCCCAGAGTCACACTCCGGATGGTCTCCTCACTCAGACACGCCCGAAGGGTCTCCTTTGCCGGCTCCTCGCTTGCTATGAACTCCTCTAGCTTCTCGGGGCCAACGGTCTGTTCCAGACACTCCCTCTCGCTGGCTGGCAGAGCCCGGAGGAACCCGGCCGGGTTTTCTTCAGGGTCCACGGTGATTAACTCTGGTGGCGGTGTGACGGTGGGGGAGGGAGTCGGACTGGGTGCCGACGTGGCCGTGGAAGAAGGGGTCGGACTGGGTGCAGAGGTGCTTGTGGGAGAGGTTGTCGGCTTCGACTCTCCCCCGCATGCGACCAAAACCACTAGCAATAGGGCTGCCATCGGAACGATCAACATCGATGAACGCATGACCAGACGGGCACCTCCTTATCTATATCTATCTGTGTCTTGGCTGAGGCAAATGGGGTGGGGGCAATCGATGCAAAGCCACTCGAGCCGGAATTCCCCATATCAAGCTGGTAAGAGAGTTGTAGTGCGCCTACATGCAGTTATCGCAGATAATGCTTAAACAAAAACCAGAGAGGTGCTTGGTTAGCCTTGATAGTCCACAGGAATTGTCATTAGTACACCTTACCGTCTCGAGGGTCCAATACAAGGCAGCGGTCATCCTCTTTCAGTGCCAAGGCATCTCTAGTCCTAATCATAGCCTGCAAAGCCTGGTCGGGTGTCAGGAATCCTTCCCCGCGCATAATCTCCGCCAGCTCCCGGCCCTTGTCGGCGATGTCGGGGCATCGGCCATCGTAGACGACCTCCAGTCGCAGCCACTGCTGTTCGGATAATAGGAATTGTAGCTCGCAGAACCGGCAGGCCCAGGTGACCCACCAGGGTGTGTCAGGCTCAGGTACCGGGCTCTCTTCAAGCCCGCGGCGCGCCCCCTGAAACAGGTGCTGCCGGATGTGGCTCTTGTCAAAGGGGAAGGGGCTGAGCAATCCCTCCAAGGCTGGATGGCCTATCATCTCCTCCAAGTCGGTTCCGACGCTGGCTTCGGGCGAATCCTCGCCATACTGGGGGCCTCTCATGGTCGAAGGGAAGCCTCGCTTGCGCATCGCGATATGGGTGAGCTCGTGGGCCACGTGGAAGCTGAGTGCACCATCGGGCAGACCCATCCACCGCGGTAATTTGCTGGAGCCTTCCTGGTAGGCGGCTCGCCCGAAGACGGCCATGTGCCCTTGCTCTATCTGGTGGACAGGTATGTCAACCTCAGAAGCGAATCGCTTCCAGAAGGCGTCAAATGGCGGCACCAGCTCTCTGCCCAGAACCTTCATAGCTCGTTCACATTACAGAATGATGGAATCCAACTGCGTCAACTGCAGCCTAATGGGGCTACTGAAGCGGAGACCCTACCACGTCAACACAATCTTCCCGAAGCTGTCCCTGTTGATCATGGCTCGATGGGCGTCCTGGACTCGCTCAAAAGGGAATACCTGGTGGACCACCGGCTTGAGCTGGCCCGTTTTGACGAACTTCAGTGTCTCGTGCAGATAGGCGTCGCTGCCCATAAAAGAGGCCATGAAGGACAGTCTCTGGAATAATAGCTTGGACACGTCGACCTCCCATCGAGTGCCGGCAGTGAACCCACAGTTCACGATGCGGCCTCCTTTGGCCATAGCTTCCACTATCTCCGCCAAGACGTGTCCCCCCACATTGTCGATGGCCACATCTACTCCACGCCCGTCGGCCACACGGACCACCTCCTGGGGCCATCCTGACTGGGTGTAATCAACGGCTTTCTCGGCGCCGATGCCCAGGGCCTTATTGCGTTTGGCCTCTGTGCTGGCCGTGGCAATAACCCGACCGCCGAACAACCGAGCAATCTGGATGGCGGCTATGCCGACGCCGCTGCCCGCGGCGGTGACCAATACCCACTCCCCTGGCTGGACCTTAGCCTTCTCCACCACCATTCGCCAGGCAGTGATGAACACCAAGGGCAATGAGGCGCCGTCTTCGAACCCCAGCTCATCTGGCATTGGAAATAAGTTGGCCGCCGGTACTCGCATAAGCTCCGAGTAACCGCCGTCCAGCCCCACGCCCAGCAGCTTATACTCCGCACACTCTGAGTGCTGACCCATCTGACACTGCGCACACCTTCTGCAGCAGACCCCTGGAGACAATAGCACTCTATCCCCTGGAGAGAACCCTGCCACTCCAGCACCTAAACTCTCCACTACTCCGGCCACGTCGCTGCCCATAATCCTGGGCCCTCCGAACCGCTTTTGCGTCGGGTTCTTGGTGGCCCACGCCTCCAGGTGGTTCATAGCGCAGGCTTTCACCCGTACGAGAACCTCTCCAGCCCGGGGCTCAGGGTCGGGGACCTCCTGGATGGCTAGTGCCTCCACTCCTCCAGACTCGTAGATGATCGCGCGCATGTGGCCCTCCTGGATGTTGGTCTCACTATTGTACGCAGACTCCGAGGCTTCAACAAGAGTTGAGGGCAGGGCAGGGTTGACACGCCATATGGGCGTCAGTATTATACCCTTGTTCAGCCGAAGGTCAGGAATCGACTTTCATCACGAAGCAGACGCCACCTCCAGGAGGTATTACTCGATGGTCACATACTCAGATCGAGTTGATTACAGTCCCATCACCGAGCGCCCACCCATTCGCTGGCCCAACAATGCCAGGGTGGCACTGTGGATAGCGCCTAACGTGGAGCATTATGAGTACTTACCGGTTTACGAAGGGCTTCGTGATCCGTGGCCCCGCATGGTCTATCCCGATGCGAGGGAGTTCGCCTACCGGGACTATGGAAATCGGGTGGGTTTCTGGCGAATGCTGGAGCCCCTGGACAAGTACGGCATCAAGTGCTGTGTTTCTTTGAACATGGCGGTATTGGAACATTACCCCGAGGTGGGCGAAGCCATGGTGAAGCGGGACTGGGACTATATGAGCCATGGGATTTACAACACCCGCTATATGTACAAGATGACCCCGGATGAGGAGCGAGAGTTCTATCGGGACACCAGCGAGACATTGAAACGCCACACCGGCAAAACCCTCAAGGGGATGCTTGGCCCGGCTGTCACCGGCTCTCCGCAAACGCCGGACATTATGGCCGAAGCAGGTCTCATCTACCACACGGACTGGATGCACGATGACCAACCCGTACCTATCAAGGTGAAATCGGGAAAGCTGGTCTCTGTACCCTACTCCATCGAGCTAAACGACGTACCCACATTTAGAAACCACTTCGAAGGAGAGTACTTCGCTCGCATGGTCAAAGGCCAGTTCGACCAGCTATATAAAGAGGGCGCCCAGAGCGGGCGAGTCATGTGCATCGCCCTCCATCCATACCTCATCGGCCAGCCACACCGGGTAAAGTACCTGCACGAGATCTTGGACCATATCATGTCCCACGAAGGCGTTTGGCAGACCACGGCCGACGAGATAGCGGAATATTACATAGCTAACTACTACGACCAGGCTGTAGCCCACGACAAACAGGTCAATAAGTAGGGGTTGTTCCTCTAACGGTTTCGCGGTCGTTAGTCAGACCGCTTTTCTATCACTTAGACTAAGAGTTCGGGATCTGAGCATTACGTGTCATAGCCAGTAGCGTAGCACTTCCTCCGAAGGATACCTCGCCATGCCGCTGCCGCCTGATAGAGTTGACTACAGCCCTATCATCGAACGTCCCGCCATAAAATGGCCCAACAATTCTCGTATTGCCCTTTGGGTAGCTCCCAACGTAGAGCACTACGAATACCTGCCGGACTACGACTGTGTCCGTGACCCCTGGCCCCGCATGGTGTATCCAGATGCCAGGCACTATTCTTATTTCGACTACGGTAATCGCGTGGCATTCTGGCGCATGTTGGATGTCATGGATAAGCATCATATCAAGTGCTGTGTGTCCCTGAACGTAGCCGTATTGGAGCATTATCCCGAGATTCGTGAGGCCATGGTCCAGCGGGGCTGGGATTTCATGAGCCACGGCATTTATAACACCAGCTTCCTGTACACCTTATCCGAGGAGCAGGAACGAGAGTTTTACCGTGACACCATCGATACCTTGAAAAGGTACACCGGGAAAACCCTGAAAGGGATGCTCGGCCCGGCCATCTCGGGCACAGAGCGAACACCGGACCTCATGGCCGAAGCCGGCCTTATCTACCACACCGACTGGGCGCACGACGACCAGCCTGTGCCCATCAATGTCAAATCGGGAAGGCTGGTCTCGGTGCCCTACTCCATCGAGCTGAACGACGGGCTTATAGCCAGGCACAACTACGAGGCGGACTACTTCGCCCGTATCATCAGGGCACAGTTCGACCAGCTATACAAGGAGGGTGCCCAGAGTGGGAGAGTAATGTGCATCGCTCTGCACCCATACCTTATCGGGCAGCCCCACAGAATCAGACACCTGGATGAGGTCTTGGACTATATCATGTCCCACGAGGGCGTGTGGCAGGCCACAGCCGATGAGATTGCCGAGTACTACATGGCAAACTACTACGACCAGGCCGTCGCACACGCCCAGCGCTTCCAATAATAGACCAGTACTCCAATGACCCTCCCGTCCACGAACAAATCACCTGCTCCGTCTCAACACCATGCCAGAGCGTTATTGTAAGGTCACCAAAACTAGGATTGTACCTTCTCCGTGTGTCCATGATTCTAATGCTTTACCCATAACCACGCCAAAGCAACTCGCCGGACCGACACATTTCATCGCATGACCTGGAGTGGATGTAAGAGGAAGCCCACGCCTGGTGTTCCACCCAGGCTGATTAAACCGGAAGACTCACTGGTCGGCCCAGGGGCGGAGGCTCCGCCCCTGGGCCGATTTTTATTCTCGCCCCTGACGAGTTGCGACTACCGGCGCCGGAAGTAGGGCACACAGAAGCTGTTGGAGCAGTGGGCCACCTTCAGGTCGGCGTTGGTGACGTCCTGGTAGCTGATAAGCGGCAGGCCGTCGGCTCCGATGGTGATGGCGTTGTACAGACCGAGGGCGCCCGCGCTGTCAAGGGTGGTTGTAGTCGCGGCGGTGCAGGCGGTGTTCTGGCAATGGGCCACCTTCACATCGAAATCGGGGGAATCCTTACGGTATCCGATGAGGCCCAAGCCGTCGACGCCGATAGTGATGGAGGCGAACGCGCCGACACTGTCCGAGCTGTCCACAGTGCTGGTAGTAGCGCTGGTGCAGGTGGTGTTATCGCAGTGGGCCACCTTCAAGTCGCTGTTAGTATCGTCAAAGTAGCTGATGAGCCCCAGGCCGTCGAAACCGATGGTGGTGGAGGTGAACCGGCCTACGACGCCCGTGCTGTCCAAAATGCTGCTGGTAGCGCTGGTGCAAGCGGTGTTATCGCAGTGGGTCACCTTCAGGTCGCCGTTGGTCTGATCATAGTGGCTGATGAGCCCCAGACCATCACCACCCACGACGATGGAGGTGTACCGACCTACGTCGCCAGCGCTGTCCACAGTGCTTGTGGTGGCGCTGGTGCAGACGGTGTTATCGCAGTGGGCTACCTTCAGGTCGCGGGTGCCGTCGTCGTGGTAGCTGATGAGCCCCAGGCCGTCGGTACCGATCGTGATGGAGGAGTATATGCCGACGAATGCCGCGCTGTCCAAAGTGCTAATGGTGGCGCTGGTGCAGGCGGCGTTATCGCAGTGAGCCACCTTTAGGTCGCCGTTGGTGTCGTCATGGTAGCTGATGAGGCCCAGGCCGTCGGTTCCTAGCAGCCCGTCCGAGGATTATCTAACGGTGCTTGCGGGTCAGCGCCAATGGATCGCGACAACTAATTTTGCCGGTTGCCCCAGCCGGCCCCCAGATAGCTTTGCGAATAGCGCCGTGCTCACTACCTCGGCAAAGTTCCTGATGCGTTGGGCTGGCCCATCGGCCCGTGCTTTCCTGTGCAGATTGACCCCAAAGCGGAACAGTTTGAGCAGGTTGTGGCCGGTGCAGATCAGCGACCATTCGCCGTTCACCTTCTCCAGTCCCCGCAGCAGGAACTGCCGGAATCCCCTGCCCTGCTTGATCTGGCCGAATACCGGCTCCACAGTTTGCATCCGCAAAGCGTAGCGCTGCCGACCCCGCTTGGTCTGTAACTTCCGTCGCATCCGGTCCCTGGGAGACAGATGGCTGGGTATGCGACCTCGGGGCGCGGGTGGCACAACCCGGCCGTGGCGGGTCTGCTCCGGCGCGACGAACGGGTCCACGCCCAGAGCATAGAGCTCGTCGACTGCCTTTGCCGAGTAATAGCCAGCATCGGCGGATACTTCCCTGGGGACTGCACCGACGTTGTCGATGGTCTCCTCCATCATCGCCGCAGCCTGTTGCTTATCCGAAGCCTGGTTGGTGGCCCGCGCCGCCACGATCACCTGGTGAGCGCTGTCCACCACCGCCTGACAGTTGTACGCTTGCAGGAAGTCCTTTCCTCCAGGTGCGGGGATGATGCGCGACTCGGTATCGGTGAAGTTACGCTGGGCCTTGTCGTCGGGCACCCCCGGGTGATTACCACCTTCGGCCTCGGCCTGTTCGGCAGCCGCCTGCGCCTCGGCTTCCAGCGCCGCCATGGCTTCCCGTATCTTCTCCAACCGACCCTCTCGAAAGGCCAACTCCTGCGGCAACTCATCTCCACGCTTGTCTTTGCCGTACCGCCGGTCTTCCTCATCATCCGCTGCCTGGGCCTGTCGCAACAACTCCGCTACCTCCGCCGCCAACTGCGCTGCCTTCTCCTTCATCCGTTGGTAACTCATCGCCTTATGCTTCGATGCGTTGGCCTTGACCTTCGTGCCGTCCAGCGCCACGTGCCCCAGCTTCACCAGCCCCGCCTGCTGACACAACGCCAGTACCTGTACGAACAGGCCCGACAGCGCATCCACATTATCCTTGCGAAAGTCGGAGATGGTCCGGAAGTCCGGTGTGTTGTTCGCCGCCAACACCCTGAAGGCGATGTCCTCGTGGAGACGCTGGGCGATGCGGCGTCAGGACGCCACCCCCACGCAGTAGCCGTAGAGCAACACCTTGACCATCATCCGTGGATGATACGGCGGCCCGCCACGCCGTTCCCGCTCGTAGCGAGCGGTGACCTCCGACATGTCCAACTGGTCCACCACGTCGGATATGAAGTAGGCCAGATGGTCGTCAGGCAGCCACTCCTGCAACGCCGCTGGCAACAGCAACTGCTGGTCGGGTTCGTAGGAAAGGTAGGTCTTGCTCATCAACGACTCCCCGCTACTGGGCTGGGCCCATCATACCCCCAAACACCCGCCAACCGTGTTTCTCGGACGGGCTCCTAGGACCATGGACGTCCACAGGCCGACGACGCCCGCGCTGTCCAAAGTGGTGGTAGTGGCGCTGGTGCAGTCGGTGTTATCGCAGTGTGCCACCTTCAGGTCCTCGTTGGTATCGTCAATGTAGCTGATGATCCCCAGGCCGTCGGCACCGATGGTGACGGAGCTGTACCGGCCAACGGCGCCCACATTGTCCAGAGTACTAAACAGGTTACCCTCAGGTGCACTGCTTCTGTTCGTACCTCCGGAGCCAGTGTTACCCTTGGGGCCTTGGGGACCTATCGGTCCCTGAATGCCCTGTATCCCCTGATCTCCCGTTGCTCCCTTCGGACCCTGAGGACCTAGAGGGCCTATTGGTCCCTGGATACCCTGGTCTCCCTGTATTCCCTGGTCTCCCGTCGCTCCCTTAGCACCCTGTAGTCCCTGGATACCTTGTATCCCCTGGTCTCCCGTTGCTCCCTTGGGTCCCTGGATTCCTTGTATTCCTTGGTCTCCCGTTGCTCCCTTAGCACCCTGGGGGCCCTGGATTCCCTGTATTCCCTGATCTCCGGTTGCTCCTTTGGGGCCCTGAATACCTTGTATTCCCTGTACTCCTTGGTCTCCCGTTGCTCCCTTGGGGCCCTGGATGCCCTGTATCCCCTGATCTCCCGTTGCTCCCTGGGGACCCTGGATACCTTGTATCCCCTGGTCTCCCGTTGCTCCCGTGGGACCCTGAAGACCCTGTATCCCCTGGTCTCCTGTTGCTCCTTGAGGGCCCTGGATTCCCTGTATCCCTTGGTCTCCCGTTGCTCCCTGGGGGCCCTGGATACCCTGGATACCCTGGATACCCTGGATCCCTTGGTCTCCGGTCACTCCCTTAGGACCCTGGGGGCCCAGAGGGCCTATCGGTCCCTGGATTCCCTGGTCTCCGGTCGCTCCCTTAGGACCCTGGAGTCCCTGGATACCTTGTATCCCCTGGTCTCCCGTTGCTCCCTTAGGGCCCTGGATACCTTGATCCCCTGTTGCTCCTTGTATCCCCTGGTCTCCTGTTGCTCCCTTAGGACCTTGGATACCTTGTATTCCTTCGTCTCCTGTTGCCCCTTTAGGGCCTTGAGGGCCTTGGATACCTTGTATCCCCTGATCCCCTGTTGCTCCCTTAGGACCTTGTAGTCCCTGGATACCTTGTATCCCCTGGTCTCCCGTTGCTCCCTTAGCACCCTGTAGTCCCTGGATACCCTGTATCCCCTGGTCTCCCGTTGCTCCCTTAGGGCCTTGTATACCCTGATCTCCCGTTGCTCCCTTGGGTCCCTGGATTCCTTGTATCCCCTGGTCTCCCGTTGCTCCCTTGGGTCCCTGGATTCCTTGTATCCCCTGGTCTCCCGTTGCTCCCTTGGGACCCTGGATTCCTTGTATCCCCTGGTCTCCCGTCGCCCCCTTAGGGCCTTGGAGTCCCTGGATACCCTGTATTCCTTGGTCTCCCGTTGCTCCCTCAGGACCCTGTAGTCCCTGGATACCTTGTATCCCCTGATCTCCCGTTGCTCCCTTGGGACCCTGGATGCCCTGAATTCCCTGGTCTCCCGTTGCTCCCTTGGGACCCTGGATGCCCTGAATTCCCTGGTCTCCCGTTGCTCCCTTGGGACCCTGGATGCCCTGAATTCCCTGGTCTCCCGTTGCTCCCTCAGGACCCTGGATGCCCTGAATTCCCTGGTCTCCCGTTGCTCCCTCAGGACCCTGTAGTCCCTGGATACCTTGTATCCCCTGGTCTCCCGTTGCCCCCTTAGGACCCTGGATGCCCTGAATTCCCTGGTCTCCCGTTGCTCCCTTGGGACCCTGGATGCCCTGAATTCCCTGGTCTCCCGTTGCTCCCTCAGGACCCTGTAGTCCCTGGATACCTTGTATCCCCTGGTCTCCCGTTGCCCCCTTAGGACCCTGGATGCCCTGAATTCCCTGGTCTCCCGTTGCTCCCTCAGGACCCTGTAGTCCCTGGATACCTTGTATCCCCTGGTCTCCCGTTGCCCCCTTAGGACCTTGTAGTCCCTGGATACCTTGTATCCCTTGGTCTCCTGTTGCTCCCTTAGGACCTTGTAGTCCCTGGATACCTTGTATCCCTTGGTCTCCTGTTGCTCCCTTGGGACCCTGGATGCCCTGAATTCCCTGGTCTCCCGTTGCTCCCTTAGCACCCTGTAGTCCCAGGATACCTTGTATCCCCTGGTCTCCCGTTGCTCCCTTAGCCCCCTGGAGTCCCTGAATCCCTTGATCCCCGGTTGCTCCTTTAGGACCCTGAATTCCCTGAATTCCCTGGATTCCCTGGTCTCCCGTCGCTCCCTTAGGACCTTGGATTCCCTGGATACCCTGTACTCCCTGATCTCCCGTCGCTCCCTTAGGACCTTGGATTCCCTGGATACCCTGTACTCCCTGATCTCCCGTCGCTCCCTTAGGACCTTGGATTCCCTGGATACCCTGTACTCCCTGATCTCCTGTTGCTCCCTTAACCCCCTGGAGTCCCTGAATCCCTTGATCCCCGGTTGCTCCTTTAGGACCCTGGATACCCTGGATACCTTGTATCCCCTGATCTCCCGTTGCTCCCTTAGGACCCTGGATACCCTGAATTCCCTGGTCTCCCGTCGCTCCCTTAGGGCCCTGGATACCCTGGATACCTTGTATCCCCTGATCTCCCGTTGCTCCCTTAGGGCCTTGGATACCCTGAATTCCCTGGTCTCCCGTCGCTCCCTTAGCACCCTGTAGTCCCTGGATACCTTGTATCCCCTGGTCTCCCGTTGCCCCCTTAGCGCCCTGGGGACCCTGGATACCCTGAATTCCCTGGTCTCCCGTTGCCCCTTTAGCGCCCTGGGGACCCTGGATACCTTGTATTCCTTGGTCTCCCGTTGCTCCCTTGGGACCCTGGAGTCCCTGTATTCCCTGATCCCCGGTCGCTCCCTTAGCACCCTGTAGTCCCTGGATACCTTGTATCCCCTGGTCTCCCGTTGCCCCCTTAGCGCCCTGGGGACCCTGGATACCCTGAATTCCCTGGTCTCCCGTTGCCCCTTTAGCGCCCTGGGGACCCTGGATACCTTGTATTCCTTGGTCTCCCGTTGCTCCCTTGGGACCCTGGAGTCCCTGTATTCCCTGATCCCCGGTCGCTCCCGTGGGACCCTGAATACCCTGAATACCCTGTATTCCCTGGTCTCCTGTTGCTCCTTGAGGGCCTTGGATACCTTGTATCCCCTGATCTCCCGTTGCTCCCTTAGGACCCTGGAGTCCCTGGAGTCCCTGGAGTCCCTGGTCTCCGGTCGCTCCCTTAGGGCCTTGGGGACCCTGTATTCCCTGTATTCCTTGGTCTCCCGTTGCTCCCTTAGCGCCCTGGATACCCTGTATTCCTTGGTCTCCTGTCGCTCCCTTCGGACCTTGTAGTCCCTGGATACCTTGTATTCCTTGGTCTCCCGTTGCTCCCTTAAGGCCTTGGGGGCCCTGGATACCCTGGATACCCTGTATTCCTTGATCCCCGGTTGCTCCCTTAGGGCCTTGGGGGCCCTGGAGTCCCTGGAGTCCCTGGAGTCCCTGGAGTCCCTGGATACCTTGTATCCCCTGATCTCCTGTTGCCCCTTTAGGGCCTTGAGGGCCTTGGATACCTTGTATCCCTTGTATTCCTTGGTCTCCCGTTGCTCCCTTAGCACCCTGGAGACCCTGTATCCCTTGATCTCCCGTTGCTCCCTTGGGGCCTTGGGGGCCTATTGGACCTAACGGGCCTTGGTCCCCTGTCGCTCCCTTAAAGCCCTGGGGGCCTATTGGACCTAGCGGGCCTTGGTCTCCCGTTGCTCCCTTGGGGCCTTGTGGGCCTATTGGACCTAGCAGCCCGTCCGAGGATTATCTAACGGTGCTTGCGGGTCAGCGCCAATGGATCGCGACAACTAATTTTGCCGGTTGCCCCAGCCGGCCCCCAGATAGCTTTGCGAATAGCGCCGTGCTCACTACCTCGGCAAAGTTCCTGATGCGTTGGGCTGGCCCATCGGCCCGTGCTTTCCTGTGCAGATTGACCCCAAAGCGGAACAGTTTGAGCAGGTTGTGGCCGGTGCAGATCAGCGACCATTCGCCGTTCACCTTCTCCAGTCCCCGCAGCAGGAACTGCCGGAATCCCCTGCCCTGCTTGATCTGGCCGAATACCGGCTCCACAGTTTGCATCCGCAAAGCGTAGCGCTGCCGACCCCGCTTGGTCTGTAACTTCCGTCGCATCCGGTCCCTGGGAGACAGATGGCTGGGTATGCGACCTCGGGGCGCGGGTGGCACAACCCGGCCGTGGCGGGTCTGCTCCGGCGCGACGAACGGGTCCACGCCCAGAGCATAGAGCTCGTCGACTGCCTTTGCCGAGTAATAGCCAGCATCGGCGGATACTTCCCTGGGGACTGCACCGACGTTGTCGATGGTCTCCTCCATCATCGCCGCAGCCTGTTGCTTATCCGAAGCCTGGTTGGTGGCCCGCGCCGCCACGATCACCTGGTGAGCGCTGTCCACCACCGCCTGACAGTTGTACGCTTGCAGGAAGTCCTTTCCTCCAGGTGCGGGGATGATGCGCGACTCGGTATCGGTGAAGTTACGCTGGGCCTTGTCGTCGGGCACCCCCGGGTGATTACCACCTTCGGCCTCGGCCTGTTCGGCAGCCGCCTGCGCCTCGGCTTCCAGCGCCGCCATGGCTTCCCGTATCTTCTCCAACCGACCCTCTCGAAAGGCCAACTCCTGCGGCAACTCATCTCCACGCTTGTCTTTGCCGTACCGCCGGTCTTCCTCATCATCCGCTGCCTGGGCCTGTCGCAACAACTCCGCTACCTCCGCCGCCAACTGCGCTGCCTTCTCCTTCATCCGTTGGTAACTCATCGCCTTATGCTTCGATGCGTTGGCCTTGACCTTCGTGCCGTCCAGCGCCACGTGCCCCAGCTTCACCAGCCCCGCCTGCTGACACAACGCCAGTACCTGTACGAACAGGCCCGACAGCGCATCCACATTATCCTTGCGAAAGTCGGAGATGGTCCGGAAGTCCGGTGTGTTGTTCGCCGCCAACACCCTGAAGGCGATGTCCTCGTGGAGACGCTGGGCGATGCGGCGTCAGGACGCCACCCCCACGCAGTAGCCGTAGAGCAACACCTTGACCATCATCCGTGGATGATACGGCGGCCCGCCACGCCGTTCCCGCTCGTAGCGAGCGGTGACCTCCGACATGTCCAACTGGTCCACCACGTCGGATATGAAGTAGGCCAGATGGTCGTCAGGCAGCCACTCCTGCAACGCCGCTGGCAACAGCAACTGCTGGTCGGGTTCGTAGGAAAGGTAGGTCTTGCTCATCAACGACTCCCCGCTACTGGGCTGGGCCCATCATACCCCCAAACACTCGCCAACCGTGTTTCTCGGACGGGCTCCTAGCGGGCCCTGGTCTCCTGTCGCTCCCTTAAGGCCCTGGGGGCCTATTGGACCTAACGGCCCCTGGTCTCCTGTCGCTCCCTTAAGGCCCTGAGGGCCTACCTGACCCGGTCCACCGGCAGATCCCGGGCTCCCAACCGTTCCCTGAATGCCCTGTATTCCTTGATCCCCGGTTGCCCCCTTAGCGCCCTGGGGGCCTATTGGACCTAGCGGGCCCTGGTCTCCTGTCGCTCCCTTGAGTCCCTGGAGGCCTATTGGACCTAACGGCCCCTGGTCTCCTGTCGCTCCCTTAAGGCCCGGGGGGCCTATCGGACCTAGCGGACCTAACGGACCCTGGTCTCCTGTCGCTCCCTTGAGGCCCTGGGGGCCTAGCGGACCTAACGGACCCTGGTCTCCTGTCGCTCCCTTGAGGCCCTGGGGGCCTATTGGACCTAGCGGGCCCTGGTCTCCTGTCGCTCCCTTGAGGCCCTGGGGGCCTATTGGACCTAGCAGGCCTTGGACCCCTTGGTCTCCCTTATCTCCCGTCTCTCCTTTCGGACCTTGTGGCCCTTCCGGTCCCTCTGGCCCCTGGGGACCCGTGGGGCCCTCGATGCTCCATTCCACCAATATCTCATTTTTCTTACAGCCCTTGTTCTTCTTCTTGGCGTCCTTACTGTCATGATCATTACTGTCATTACTATCATTGTCGTGACTTCCTGAGGATGCATCAGGTATATCACCCAGCAATAACCTGACCTTTCCATTCTTACTGACGCAGGCTTGAATGGTTTCGCCACCTGCGCTTTCCGACATGGCCTTCAGCGCTTCGACACCTAAGTAGAGAGCTAGCATCGCTGCCAACACCACCAAGACAGCTTTCGTCGTTAAGGCGTTGCGAGTCATCATCAATACTCCCTATTCGATCACGCGTTTTTCATTTTCATAGATAAAAGCCGCAATAAGGGTGCAGTATGTAGTAAAATGTGTTCACGCTTTACTCACACTCAATGTACACCTATCTCACGAACGTATAGTATGCCATATCACAGGTTTCATAATCAAAAAAATAACTTAACAATACCTACATTGCTTTACTGTATTTGAGCATATCCACGTCTAATTGGCAGGATCAGACCCGGATATGCCGATGGCCTAACGGCGATAAAGCGCACTTAGAGGTATCACCGGAATGGGCTCTTCAACACTCCCTCGAACGTGGTGAACTAGTCTTCAGGGTTGACACGCCATAGGTGGATGAGTATCATACCCTTGGCATCTGAGGCTAGCCCGTTATAGGCTTGCGGCCCAGTTGGAGGCCCTTTACTGGCAAGGCCGTTTTCCTGAGCTTCTGTCTTATTCAGGAGGTAAATGCCGATGGCGCTGTCCTCGGATCGAGTCGATTACAGTCCTATCATCGATCGACCTATCATCAAGTGGCCCAATGATGCCAGGGTCGCCCTCTGGATTGCCCCGAACGTGGAGCATTATGAATATTTCCCCGACTTCGATGGCGTTCGGGAAGCCTGGCCCCGAATGCCCTATCCCGATACCCAACAGTACTCTTACAAAGACTACGGCAACCGCATGGGTTTCTGGCGAATGTTGGAGCCGTTGGACAAATACAATATCAAGTGCTGTGTATCCCTCAATTTAGCCGTGTTAGAGCACTTCCCAGAGATCGCCGAGGCTATGATACAGCGTGACTGGGATTTCATGAGCCACGGCATCTACAACACCCGTTTCCTCGACAACGACTCCTACACCGAGGAGCAGGAACGAGAGTTTTTCCGGGACAACATCGACACATTACGTCGCCTCACCGGCAAGACACTAAAGGGGATGTTGACCCCAGCCATTTCGGGCACAGAGCGTACTCCAGACCTGATGGCCGAGGCCGGCCTTATCTACCATACCGACTGGATGCACGACGACCAGCCAGTGCCCATCAAGGTCAAATCCGGCAAGCTGATATCCGTGCCTTACTCTGTGGAGCTGAACGACTCCCCTATGTTCAAGACCCCTCACGAGGGAGAGTATTTCGCCCGCATTATCAAAGCCCAGTTCGATCAGCTATACAAAGAAGGAGCCGAGAGCGGACGGGTTATGTGTCTGGCTCTTCATCCCTTCGCGATCGGGCAACCTCATAGGTATAAATACCTGGAGGACGCTCTGGGCTACATGATGTCCCACGATGGAGTATGGCAGACCACCGCCGACGAGATAGCCGAGTACTACATAGCCAACTATTACGATGAGGCCGTTGCCCACGCTAAACAATTCAATAACTAGGGACGGAATTAGGGGCCGCTTTCACGTCTAAAGGAGGCAACCATATGCCCGCAGAGCGTCGTTTCGGGATGGACCACGAGCACTACGACTGGTCTCCGATTGTCAAAAGGGGGATACTGCGGTGGCCGGACAATGCCAGGGTCGCCCTTTGCGTTATTGTTAACCTGGAGCGCATGGAATGGAGCCCACCGGAGGGGAGTTATCAGTTGCCTTCACTGTCGGGCGGCTTGGATCCCCGGCCTTTCCCCGACTACGCCCGATTGTCTCACCGAGAATACGGCCATAGAGTAGGGATATTTCGCGTCCTGGACGTTCTGGAAAAGTATGGCATCAAAGCCACTATAGCTATGGACGTGCTCACCGCTGAGAATTATCCATACTTGGTGAACCACTGCCTCAAGCGTGGCTGCGAGATCATCGGACATGGCATATCGGTTAGCCAGACCATCAGCAGCAAGATGTCAGAGCAAGAGGAGAAGGAGTACGTTAGCTCATCCTTGGAGCGGCTCAACAAGGCCACGGGCGCCACTGCGGCTGGTTGGCTAGGACCGGAGTACGGTGAGTCTACACGAACCCCCCAGATTTTGGCGGAAGCGGGTGTCAAGTACGTATGCGACTGGGTAAACGACGAGCAGCCCTACCCGCTAAAGGCTCCCAAGGGCCAGATATTCGCCCTACCCACCATGTGGGAGCTGGATGACGTACACGCTCTTTGGAACCGCCGTGTCCCCATTGACAGATATGGAGACCTGCTCAAAGAGAGCTTCGACGGCTTATACCTGGATGGGGCACAGACCGGGCGGGTGATGGCCCTGAATCTTCATCCCTGGCTAATCGGCCAGCCCTTCCGCATCGGCTATCTGGACGCCGCCCTGGGCCATATGATGCAGCGACAAGGGGTCTGGGCGGCCACGGGCTCCCAGATAATCGACCACTACCGTAGCAACCCACCCGCGGCGTAAAGCCTTTATCGGGTTGCTTAACTCCATATAAAAGTTTTCTGTCCTGGACAGCCTGATAAACCGTCATTGTTACAAAAGTAGGTCGGGCTAGCCTCCTCCGTCCTTTGTGGGAGAGGCTAGACGTGAGGGGTTTCACCTTCATTCCTTAGGCAAGCTCAAGACAGGCACCGACCTTCCCCCATTCAAGGATCTTGTCCCAAAGTCATTCTGAGTGGAGCGAAGAATCTATCACCCTTAGTTAGACTCTTCGCGTTGCTCAGGGTCACAGCGTTAATTACTCTTGAAGCTCCACTAAGCATTTACCGGAGCAGCTCTTCCCGAAAGCGCCGTATCACGACTTCCAGTTCCTCAGCGGTAAGGTTCAGGGGGTCCACAGCCAGCTCATCGGGATTGCCCAACGTGTGAAGATAGATGGGTGGGGCGCCACGTTGCAGGGCGTCTGCCACACTATTTCGATCAGGTCCACGCCACGTTTTGGTGAATCTGATGACAGCGTGGGGCGTCAAGTAGTCGAAATCGTCGTGCTCTAACGTTACTTCGAGATCAGGCACCTCCGTCAGAGCATCCACCACCTGCTGCGCCATGTTCCTGTATCGGGCCATCTTTTCCTCTTCATCTTCCGCGATAAAGAGCTCCAATGCCGTCAGCAAACCCACGATCTCCTCTTTAGCTACCTTCAAGGGCCGTGCCAGGACCTGATTGGGATTGGCGTTGGCGGCAGCGGCTTCTATCAACTCTTTACGACCACAGAGGATGCCTGTTCCCTGGGGACCCCGTACTCCCTTGCCTCCGCTGTAGACTACCATGTCCGCCCCGTCTTGAAGGAACCGTCGCAGGTTAGCTCGTGGTGGAAGGGTAGAGGCGGCATCCACAATTACCGGCACGTCGTGCTTGTGCGCGATCTCACAAACCTCCGTGAGGGGCAGTGCCCTGCGACTGATAAACGGTGAGCAGAGGTAGGCTACAGCAGCCGTACGCTCGTTAATGGCTCCTTCAAGCTCCCATCCATAGCAGCGGTTGGCGACCCCTATTTGCACCAGTTTGCCGCCGGCCATCCTGTAGGCCTGGTCGTAGGGAAATCGGTGCATGGTCTGAATGATGATCTCGTTCTTCATGCCCGCGCTGTCTGGAAGATTATGCATTTTCACCGGGTCGGTCCCTGCGATACACGCAGCTGCCTGAAGAACCAGGCCTCCCGCCGCTCCACTGGAGACGAACCCTGCCTCAGCCCCCGTGAGCCGGGCTATTATCTCTCCCGCTTTCTGGTTCAGCTCCTCCATATCCACTAGCACAGTCGCTGCCTTGGCCATCACCTCCAGCACCTCAGGGCGAGTGCGCGTACCGCCGTAGCGAGTTGTCGAACCTGCGGCATGAATAATTGGAGTGACTCCCAATTTCCTATAAACCTCAGCGGGATCAGTGTTTTCTCTGGCCATGGTGGCCTCCTTTGTTGACAGCCCGCATACTTAATGGGGTTGCCATGTTTTGCCAGCAAGGCCCCATTATATCAAAGTTCAACGGATGGGCTACGAAGGATCGGGGATCATGGGTAGGGTCTTTCCATTGTCTTTTCTGGGCAGATATTCCCGCTAACCCAGAGCTTGTAGAAGGGCGCCGTCATGGTTCGACAAGCTCACCATGAGCATTAGGGTCCTCGTACCTCGGATAAATTAGAGGCCCTATGAGGATCATGGGAACATGATAGCTTCCCCCTAACCTGCCTCCGGTATCTAGCAAACCCTCCATGGTTCCATTCAGATCAAAGCATATGTATAGGCACTCATCCCAAGCTAACTTAAATCTATGATATATTTAATTTAGGACTTGTCATGGTCCGTCGTTTTTCCAGACACAGGAGGTAACCTTGCCATTCCGTAAACTCAAGATTCCGTTTCCCATCACGCTGACGATCGCGGTTTTAGCACTCGCCATTGCTATAGGCAGCTTCAGCATTGAGCTTGGCCGGGACAACGAAAACGTTGAGCCTTCGCCGGCATCTAACGCGACTGTGCCGGAAGGGCTGCCCCAGGAGTTCGAGCAGCTGTCCGAGGTCTGGTCGATCCTGCAGCGTGAGCATTTCGACAGGGGGTCTTTGGATGCCACTATTGTGGCCCAGGGAGCGATACAAGGGATGCTGGATGCCTTAGATGACCCTTACGCCCTGTACCTTACTCCGGAGCAGTACAGTCTGGACTCTCAGGACTTCAGAGGCTCTTTCGAGGGCATAGGAGCCGAGGTAACCATGAGGAATGGACGGATCACCATCGTGTCACCTCTGCCTGATACACCGGCGGAAAAGGCCGGTCTGCGTCCTGGTGACGTCATCATCGAGATAAACGGTGAGGACGCCACCGGCATGAGTCTCATGGAAGCGGTGAGACGGATCCGGGGTACCAGTGGCGAGTCGGTGGACCTTGTAATAGTTCACCAGACCAGCGGTGAGCCAGTGAGCGTAACGCTGGTTAGAGAGAAAATCAAAGTTGCCAGCGCCAGGCTAAGAATGTTAGTGGGTCGGATCGCTCACTTGAGGATTACCAGCTTCACCCAGAACACCGACCAAGAGGTAAAAGAGGCACTAGAGAAGGTAAGGGAGTTCGACGCCCGTGGGCTTATCCTTGACCTGCGGAACAACCCGGGGGGACTATTGGGTACCGTTGTGGACGTGACCGGCAGATTCGTTGACGATGAGCTGGTGCTCTACGAGTTGGACGGCAATGGCAAGCGCAGAGACTGGAGAGCGGACTCCGACGGTCTCGATCCAGACCTACCGATGGTTGTCCTGGTCAATGGGGGTAGCGCTAGTGGCAGCGAGGTCCTGGCCGGAGCCATCATGGACGGCGGTCGAGACCCTGTGATCGGGACCACAACCTTCGGGAAAGGCAGCGTGAACACCCTCAGACCATTGCGAGATGGCTCAGGAATGTACTTCACCATCGCTCGTTGGTTCACCCCCAAAGGACAGCAGATCGAGGGCGATGGGCTAGAGCCGGACATACTTGTCGAGCAATCCGAGGACAACTCGGAAGACCTCCAACTGGACCGTGCCATCGAAATCTTGGAGAGCAAGGTAAAGGCCCTTGAACAAAGCGGCGGCTAACGACAGGCAGATAACGGTCAACAGAAAAGCCTACTACGACTACGAGGTATTGGAGCGCGTGGAGGCTGGGCTGGCCTTGAAGGGTACTGAGATAAAGTCCATCAGGGCAGGTCGAGTAAATATACGGGAAGCATTCGCCAAGCCCGAAGGGGGAGAGTTATGGCTGATGAATGCCCACATTTCACCCTACTTCGCGGGCGGGCCCTACAACCACGACCCCACAAGGCCTCGAAAGCTCCTGTTGCACAGGGACCAGCTATCGAATTTGATTGGAAGCGTATCGCAAAAAGGGCTAACCGTCGTAGCCCTCCGACTATATATCAAGAATCACGTGGCCAAGGTTGAATTGGGACTAGTTCGGGGTAAAAGGCAGTACGACAAGCGTAGAACGATTATGGAGCGGGACCAAGACAGAGAAGCCAGGCGCGCGGTGCGAAGAGCAGTCTAGGGGCTGGCTAGGCCCAAGTTTGGCTTCACGCAGCCACCATGGCACTGACGGCGATCGAGGGGAGCTTAACAGGCAACTGTTCCCACGATTCCCCACGGTCATTGCTGAGAAAAAGATTTCCCCCATCGGTGCCCACGTACACGCGGCGGTGGTCGTGGGGGTCCCAGTCTATGGCCACCACCATGTCCCCGTTTGAGCCCACGGCATCTACCTGCCGCCATTCTCGACCCGCTGTGGTGGAGCGATAGAACAGGGGATCACGCCGCTGGGGGCCGCTGGAAACCGACATCAATACCAGATTCGCGTCATCGGGAGCGGCGGTGATTTGTACGGTGTAAGGCTGCTGCAGACCGTTGTTGATCATCTCCCAACCCTGACCGCCGTCGTCGCTGCGATACGGGCCTATGGCAGTCGCTACGTACACCCTGTCCGGCTGGGCCATGCTAAGGCTGACGAAGTGCACGTCAGTTTCAATTCCAGGTTGCTGCCGCCAACTCACTCCGCCGTCTCTGGAGTGCACCATTCCACCCACTTCTATACCGGCGTACAGCTTTAGAGGATCGCCGGGGGCCATGCGCAGGTCTCGCACGTGGGAATCTCGGGTGTCCGAGTGAAACCACCACTGATCGGACTCAGGCACCGCCCTGAAGCCCGCGCACTCCTCCCAGGTATCTCCACCATCACCGGAGTGAAAGATGGATGCGGGCTCGCTGCCTACATAGATGCGCTTGTGGTCCTTCGGGTGGGATACCACACTGTGGGCATAGTCCGAGGGATATGAGGATAGATGGCGCCAGGTGAGGCCACCATCGTCGGTGCGATACACCCCGGCCTCGTAGGCCGCCAGATAGGCCGTCTGCGGTTCGGTGGGACTAAAGGACAATCTTGCGGCGGCATGGTCAAGGGGCGTACTAGGACCCTGCTCCCATGTTCGGCCTCCATCGACGCTAGTTACCGCGCACACACCATCGTGCATTCCTACGTAGAGTCTGCGATGCTGGCTGTCGTTGTTTTTCATTTTCCTACCCTCATTCCCAAACTAGTAGTCAGTCAACTTAAACTTGATGGGAGCTCCACCCCCATCCCAGCCTTCCCCCATCGAGGGGGAAGGGGCTTGTTCTCTCCCCCTTTACGGGGGAGAGTTAGAGTGGGGGTGAGAGTTTCTACCAAAACAAAGTTGACTAAGCGCGGGACTTTTCTCCATTATATCACCGTTGGCTCAAGGGACGAACGCAGTGACCGCTGCCGGCGACCCTGAGCCATCACGCAGCCGCAAGACCCCTATGACCAGCGTAGTGCCAGTGGGCGGGAGCTGATCCAGATTGGCCAGGCTCTCCAAAACTATTCGTCGTTGATCGAGAACACACACATTCGTGGCGAAGCTCCTGTCCTGGCCAGGGTCCACTCCGGCGGCATCGGTGCCGACCCCTCCTATGAGACGCTCCTCAAGCAGGAACTCGGTCGCGTCGCCGCCAAAACCGGGAAAGTGTAGACCTTCGGTGGCATCCTGATTAAAGTACGCGGCAGGGTCCGCCCATTTGCGTGCCCAGCCCGTGTTCAAGAGAACCACCGAGCCCTCCTTTAAGCAACCATGTTGCCTCTCCCAATCCACCACGTCTTTTACGCTAAGGGCATAGTCGGCATTGCCGGCAGTCTTCTCAGAGATATCGATCACCGAGGCGGGAACCACTAGGGACTCAGCCGAATAGGCATCGATCCCTTCACCATCCGTATGGAAACTTTTGGGGGCGTTCATATGGGTGGCGGAGTGCTCTCCCATTGAGAAGCGCCGTAGATAATAGCCATCATCAGAGACCCGGGCCACAGTCTGGAACTCCACCGCCGGGTCCTCGGGCCAGACCGGTATATCCCGGTCGATCACGTGACTCAGGTCAACAATTCGAGAGTAGGTGATGACCTTGGGCTTTCCTGGCGCGTTGCTCTGCGAGTCCATCATGAACCCGGTGCAGTTTCATCACGACGTTCAGCGGGTGACTCAGAGGCTTGAGGCGAGGTGATTTGCTGTTTGAGCAGGGGCGTCAACACAAGGGCTGGGAGAAACAACATGAGAGCGGCCATCAGATTACCCGAGATAGCCCACCTCGTGCCCAGAGCAGCCGCTACTGCACCGATTTCCAGGGCTCCCACAATGTGCCCCACGCCTATGAAGATGCTACGCAGTCCAACCATCCTTCCCCGCATTTCTCGGGGCGCCGCCAACATTGTGATCGCGTTTTGCATAGTTCCGAAGCCTCCCAACCCGATGCCGCCGGCGGTCAAGGCAATGAATGAAAGGACATACCAGTGAGACCAGGCAAACACCAGAGCCATTAACATACCAATGAGAGAGCCAACGACGTACACTCGGCCGTGATACCGAATGTTCGTTATAAACGCCATCACCCCCGCTGACATCAGGGTGCCAAAGCCTTCAGCCGCTGCCAGCAGCCCCACCAATGCCGCCCCTACTCCAAGTTCGTCCCTTCCGATAGCGGGAATAAACTGCAGCACCGGCCCCATCAGCGCGTTGACCACGAAAGAGATGTATAGTACGCCGAGGAGCATAGGGTTGTGGACAAGGTGCCGGACTCCCTCCACAAGGCTGGTAAAGACCGATTCTACGTTGGCGTTCCTCAGGTTGTGAGGAATCGCAACCTGGGTCAACAGGACCAGTGCCAGCAAATGCAACACCATAGCAAAGGCAAAGGCCCCGGTGAACCCCGCCAGAGTGAGTAAGACCCCTCCCAAGATGGGACCGATCATTCGGCCGGCGGTGTTGACAACCATTTCGAGTGATATGGCATTGACTACTCGCTGCTGCCCCACGATGTCGAATATGGCCGTTCGGCGCGACGGCCTGCTCCACACACCAAACGCTCCCTTGCATTAACA
>CBDFKS010000004.1:0-295529 GCA_965248905.1 Dehalococcoidia bacterium
CCCCGCAGTCAGACGAGACCGCCGGTCTCGTGGCGGTGGCCAGCATCTCCCAGACAGTAACAGCCGACGAAGCCTACGTGGTTGTGATCCCACAACGCCTCTACGGCCCTAGAGGTCCGGAGCCGCTCTCTATGGAGGATCGTGCGGACGTGATAGACAAGCTCACAGAGATAGGGATCGCCAGCGATGACATCGAGATCGTTTCCGGGCGGCAGCCCTACGAGCCGGTCCAGATATCCGTAGAAGTAGCGGTCGCGGACCTGCCTGAGATCGGCGAACGTATCCTTGACTCGGTCGAAGAGGTGCTCAGGCGCTCCGAAAACAGCGGGGTACGTTTTGGCCTATCGGAAGAGAGTTGCAACGCGGGTCTGGCACTGGCCCGCCGGGATGCCGCCCTGCAGACTGACAAGAACGCCGATGGTCTGGCTGAGGCAATCGGCGTGGTCCGAGGTGGCGTCGTGAGTGTTGCAGAGTATTCTCTCGGCGGCTTCAACTATGGCTTAACCAGCACCGAGGCGTGCGGTGGGCAGTTCCAAGACCCTAACGCGTTGCTGCCATTCGACGCCGAGCCCAAAATCGAAGTTGCCGTACAGCTGCAGATTGGCTACGCCATCTCAAGGTAGAAGCAGCCTAACGCCAGACCTTGCGGGCGTCGAACAGAAGTGCGCGCCAGAAGGTCTTCAGCAAGCCTGCAAAACCGATGGGTGTGCCATCGCCCGCCACCACCACGGGCCCCATTGTACGTTAGGAGCGTGGTCCGCGTGCAGCGCAAAGAGATGGTCCGGCGCGTTGAGACTGGGGCTGGCGTAGGTCTCGTTCACTACGAGTTCACCGCTGTCCTCGTCACGGCTCAGGAGCAACACAGGCTCGCCATGCGCTACTGTCCCACTCTTCCTAGGTGCTACGACGAGGTCTCTAGCACCGAGGGTAAGCAGCGCAGCGCCGGTGCGAGGATCGAAGCGCTCAAGCTCAGCGGCGAAGACGCCCCGACTCGATACCGTCACCGACAACGAGGCGACCTCCTCCATGAGGTCAAGCACGGTGAGCACAGCGCCCCTTTCCTTTAGGTGGGGAATCTGGGCTCTCCCCACCCATCTACAAGGCGCCAGGTCTGTGATAGAGTGTCGTACGAGACGCTGGTGCTGAAGGAAGACGTGAGGTTAGACAAACGGCCACATCGTCAGCGAACCACTAATGATAAACACCTACCTACACCGATAGGGCGTACCTGAGGGTGGGCCATTAGAGAGATGAAGGAGGGTTGATATGCATAAGAGGTTCATGCTTTATGCCCTTGTGGTAGCGGTATTGACGTCAATAGCCATCACAGGAATCTTGTATGCCCAAGGCACTGGAGGCGACAAACACGAGGCCGACTTTGGTCGAGAAATCGATCCTCAGATTGCCAGACAAATGCCCCTGGCAGATGCGTCAAGTAAGATTCACAAGCTTTGGCAGGAAGCAAATCTCCAAGGCTTCACAGGTGTGAGGTTCGATAACGACAGGGGAGTAGTGATCCTCTACTGGAAGGGAGAAATCGATCCCAGGATGTCAGAACTCGTGACAACGTTGAATACTAGCGTCCCGGTGCAAGTGGTTGATCGACCCTATTCACTTAGGGAGCTTCAGGAGGAGGCAAAGCGGCTTGTCGAACTTAGTCCCGCCACATTGGGAGTGAACGTCGCTGAGGCAGGACCTCTTCCAGATTTCTCAGGATTAAGTGTCGGAGTCGAATCCGCTGACCAGCTTGCGGTTGCCCCAGATGTCATCGACAGCGATTTTCGGCTAGAATTCTCGGTTGCATCAGGCGTTGTACCATTAAATCACGTAAGTTTCGACCGGTGACATCTCACCCTTCTGGGGCGGTGCTGCGATTGATCATAGGACCAGTATCTGGGGCGAATACAACTACTGCACAACCGGATTCGCTGTGACAACGGCTTCAGATGAAGAAGGGATGCTTACAGCCGCCCACTGCCAATATGATTGGGATTACTACACTCCTGATGGGGACCGTCTTGTGGGGACGCTTACCAACCCATTCCTGTGCACATACGACGCTGGCACTCTCAAGGGGAAGTCTTACGGGGGTAATATCTTCGTTGGGAGTTGGGACTCCTCGCATGGTAAGACAGTCTCAGGTCGATCCGGGACCGGATACGCTCCTCGCCGATCTGCTGAGGCTGCCGGATTCGACAGACCCGGTACGGTGGCTTCAGGACCACCGTTTGTCCCTTGCTGCTCGCCTCGTGCTGGAACATCTCCTACAGCGAGTAATCCCAATGGAAGATCTCGTTGTCTCTGCAATAAACGGCTCCCCACTCCGTTCGATACGTCCGAGAGTCCACACCCGCTCAAACGGTCGTCTCCATGTAAAGGTACGGCAAATTGATATTCTTGAGCTTGGCTTTGCCCTTCACTTAAGGGTCCGATTCAGCCTTCCAAGGGGATGGTCCTCCGCGAAACAGCAGGGGATTATCCGGCAGTGGGAAGGCTTCAGAAGTATCAGAGACAATGCTGGCCACCACTACGTGGTGCAGGTTGCGTCCATGCACACCTCCAACCAGATGTGGTGGTGGCATGGGGATCAAACACTCGTCTGTTGGCCCACGCTTGAACACACGCGAGGATTGACACTGGAGGCCCAACCGGCGTATCTGTCCCTGTACCGGCCCCCAAGCGAAGGGGGTTCCATTATACCGCTGCCGGGTCCCAGCCTGGGCGGAATAAGCTGTAGGGCCGTTATCGGCGAGTAGAACGATTCTGTGCGTAGGCCTGAAAGGAGGCGGGCGTAAAGAATGCCAGAGGGGATCCGAACTAAATTGCCGAGAGGGCGGGAATAATGGTTGTCGACGTGCTACGCCTGACGCGGGGAATGGTTCAAGCTCCGCAAGAGATGGATGCCCTGGATACTCCTCGGCATCATCGTGGTCATCGCCCAGCTCGCCCTGTGGAGCGCCTACCTCACCTACCGGAATACGGACATCGGTGAGGAGGTCAAGATCACGACCTTCGGTGCCTCGTGCACGGCTTGTTCATGAGGAGTTTCGTTCCCTTTGTCACGGGGTTGTTATTGGTGGCTTTTGTGTTTGTTAGCACAACCTTTAGTCCTATGCTTAACGAGGCGCCAACTGAATCCAGCCAGGCACGAAACCAGCATCCAGCGGCACCGCTGGGACATACTGAATCTCTTGACACGGAGGAGGTTTCACAATTGGATGTCAGGGTGGATAGGCCGATCTTTGACATCGACTACGATGACAGTTGGGTAGCAAGCGTTCCTGAGGTTATTGGAGGGTATAGGGTTCTTTACATTTCTACGCCCAAGAGCAGGGCCTGTAGCCCGTCTCCGGTGATAGACTTGCAGACGCCACAGGAGTCCTTGAGCGGATTCTTAGGAGACCCCCCTGATGTTCATGCTTTGATGCAGGCTCTCCCTGAGCTCCCTTCCAATGTAAGATTGAGCTTTGGTCCCTCTCCTATTGACAAAGAAGAGATGGCTGTGCGTGATCGAAGATGGAATGAGGCCAAGACAAGAACCGGCTGCATTCCGTGGGGCCAAGTACCCGACCTGTCAGATGGCACGAAGTGAACGTCAGGTCATTGAACTTGAGCCGGCCTATGGTGAACCCTACTACCAGAGAAGTGTTGCCCGTCGCCGAACTCGGTGACCACCGCCAACCGGTCGGGACTTCTGTCAAGTTTCTGTGAGTGCGAGACGAGTGTGTGAGAGATTGGTGTTCCGATTCCACCGACTACGGAGTGCCAGCAACAAACAAAGGGCCTCACATACGGTTGAGCAGAGGTGTTCAAAGGTCAGCGACCGGCGCCGGCCAGGTCCTCTTCTCGCACTTTCCTGGGAACTGATCTCCCACACCAATACAGGGCAGGTGGCCGTCCTGGTGACGACCACCTGCCCTTTCGCTCCTAACGGGGTTGGGCCTTGCAAAGCCCTTTCCCTTAGAACAGCCTGAGCGCCTCGGGCTGGGGCTGGCCTCCGTCCTCGGCGGTTGAAGCCTGCGCCGACCCCTGTTCACGCTGGTTTCTACGGCGAGCCGTGAAAGCGGGTCGCGTGTGGGCCTGATACTTGGGTTCGTCCTCCCACTTCGCTCTCGCCCTTTCGACTACCGCCAGGACCTCCTCTGCCAACCCGGACAGGTCCGGAGCGTCCACCGGTTCGATGTGCGGGTCCGACGAGGGCCGTTGCATCCCTATGGTGGCCCTGCCGTTCCTAATGGACACAACGACCTGAACATCGACTATACTCAGTATGCGCAGTGGTATGGCACCGCATACGGCTATTCGTACACATGCGACTTGACCGAGGGAGCCCTACCCATATTGTGGGAAGAGGTCTGTCGGGGTGGGAAGGTTGAACAACCTTAGACAATCTGAGCGGACCGAGTTGCGTTGACTAGATTCATCGCATACTTCGAGCAATTGACGCTCGTAGCCGGTGGAGCGCTAGCACTAGCCGTTAGCATAGGACTCTTAGTCTCCCTGCTAATCCGACCTACGGCGGAGATAAACTTCCTTAACATGGCGACGCTGGTGCTAGCGTCTGCCGGGGGCATCGGCCTGATTCTCGGCCATAATAGACTCAAGTGGCTGGTCACAGCGAGTCTCTGTCTTTTGTGCGCTGTGATCCCAACGGTTTTTGGGGCAGTTTTCTTGCTGTACACTGCTCCCCTCACATTAGTTGTAGCCGGGACGGGCTTGAAGGTCGTCCGCAACCTGGCCGGAATACATGCTCGCTGAATTGTTGTGGCTAGGTGCCAAATCCGGCACCTGAGTTCTCCAAAGCGGAAGTAGGCTCCCAGTTCCCGTCGGGCCTCGACGGCGTTGACGTAGGCTTTCAGGTAGACCTCCTCGTACTTCACTGTCCGCCACAACCGCTCCACGAAGATGTTGTCGGCGTACGGCCCCTTCCCGTCCATGCTGATCTTCACTCCGCGGTCCTGAAGGGCCTAGGTGAACTCCCGGCTGCTGAACTGACTGCCTTGGTCGGTGCTGAACACCTCGGGCCTGCCCTGGGCCAGCGCCTCAGTCAGGGCCTCGACGCAAAAGCCGGCTTCCAGAGTGTTGGACAATCGCCCGGCCATATCGTCTCTTTTGTGCGGGATAATGTGTACGGAGGTACGTATGCGGCACATTGTGCCTTGCCGTCAACCCCCTCCCGGCCCGGACAATGTGTCCCTGGCACGCGTACTTATCCGCCTATTCCAGACAACAAAAAGGGCCTGCATATATGGGCTTTGGAATGAGGCTTCAAAACACGGGAAGGCACCGACATGGAAGGAGAGAAGGGTCCGTTGCTCAGCAACTAGAGTCGCCCTATACTGGTTACTCTAGAGGCAGATTTACCGCTTGGCGGGATGCTGACCTCCGAGGGGCATGAAGTGGACTTCTTGGTTTGGATAATCGTGGTCAACCTGTTGCCATTGGCAGCAGTATGGTGCCTCACATGGTCCCGTGCGCGTGTTGCCATCCCATGGTTGGGGCTGGCGACGGTGACCGTTGGAACCCATCCAGCCTTCAGTTCGTCAAATACACTCGTAGCCGACGGCTCCATCGGCGTCGGGCTCGGCTGGCTCGCCACAACGCTCTATGGTCTCATCGGTTTGGTTCTCGTTGTTGGCTCTGTTCGGCTTCGACCCGTACCGTACGTTGCCCTCGGTGCCATCGCCGCAGGCTTCATCTTTATCGCTTCCTTCTACGCATACCTGCCACCTTTCGGCTCAGGTCTACCTGGCATGCTCATATTCGCCGCACCGGGCCTTGTGTTCGTCGTCTACGGGGTCGCCTTATGGCATAGACACGGCTTCTCCCCTTCCATGCGAACTCAGGGCTTGGGCATGAGTCTAGTTCTATCGTTGGGGATCGTCGTTGGTTTGGGAGCTATCGGCTTCTTCGCTTATCAAAGCGATCGAAACGATCGACCCTCTTGGGCAACGAGGCCGCTCGATTTGCCGCGTCTGGCGGCGGACTCTCCAGTAGTAGTCGAAGGCACCGTGGTTGAAGAGGACTCTGGGACCATCAAGTTGCAAAGGCCTAGCGGGAGAACGATCGACAGGGTATACACGCTCTACCAGATAGAGGTGTCCCAGTTCTGGCGAGGACGGCTGGCTGAGACAGTTTCTGTAGCCATCCCGGACTTCAGTCCAGTAGAGCTCAAAACAGGCCAGTCGTACCTCTTTTTCTTCTTGCAGAGGGCCGACCAAGAGAAGTTCCCGGGCTATTGGTCGCTAAACGACCCAGAGCAAGTGTGGGTAGTCGGCGACAGCAACTTCGAAACCTACCCTGGCAAGACTCCCGAAAAAACAATCACGAGACAGGAGTTAACCGAAGTCCTAGCGGCGAATCCGAACAGCTAGATCCCGGAATCATTCCCCCTTCGCTCCAGCGATGTCTCGACGCCTGATGAGCCAGAGGGCCGCGCTGCCGAGCACGGCGATGTATGCCGCGAGGACAAAGAAAGCATGCAACTGGCCCGGCAACTCGCTGACCCTGACCAAACCGCCGGTCTGGGTGAAGACTCCGGCGTCAGCTATCCATGAGTTGCTCTGTACCTCGGTCTGGGCCATCCAGCCTGCAATGCTGGGTCCCACCTGCACAGACACGGTTACTGGATATTGAATGCGGCCTGGACGATGAGACTCAGTTGGGGCCTGCATATATGGATGCGCATGGGGGCCGCAGCTGCGCGGCCTCGCCAACGTGGCGGCCGAGTGGACCATGTTGGCCACCGCCTTCAACCTGCGCACTCTCTATCGGGTGTGGAGCTCCTCCCGCTCCTTCAGCCATACGTTTCACGGTCCGAAGCCTTGTCCTGTCTCGTGAACTGAGGCGATGACAACACTCCATCGTCTCGCATCAGACCTTCGCGTCAGAGTGAACCTGTCTACAATTGCCCTTCTGAGACAGGCTCTACTGCGAACTTTTCGCTGGGAAGTCCTTATATGAGGAGCCGCTCGGAAACACCGGCTTAGGCCACAGGAGCCTCCGGCCCGTCAGGGTTGGAGGCTCCTCCATCCCCGTTGTAGGCAGCTGCGCCGCGTCCCGCCAGGGGCGCGGGGACAGCCCCCTTTATTATCGCTGCTGTGCCCCCGTTGGGGCCGTCTTCCTTCTCTCCGCTGACGACCTTGCGCGCTGGGGCCAGCTTAAGTGCGTCGGCCTACGGGGCGTTCCGGTAGCCGCAGCCGAGAGGACGCTCTTGCCATGACCAGACATGCCACTAGCAGGCTGCTGAAGAATGAATTTTGGCAGATGACGGCAGTTGATTGAGTGGGCAGTAACGGCGTTTAGATGAGACCGGAGTCAGAATTGATTCCCCTGCGGACGATTCCGAGAGGGGTCTACGGAGCTCAGAGGCCCCGTCACAGCATCTTGGGCGCACTCCGCCCTAGGCAGATCACACCGACTGAACGGCTCGTGTCATCTGACACGACAACAGGTTCGCCATTCGCACCAGGTTGCAGGCCGTAGCAACAAAGTGTCCGACCAGCCCGGTACACTGTGAGGGACGGCGTACCGTCCACTATGCCACCCATTAGGACTTACTAACCAACTTGTACAGGAAATAGGCCACCAGGCCGGTGAGTACCCCGGCAACGGCTCCAATGGCAAGTGAGACGAGAAATGAATAGTCGTCCTGCAGGTAATTCATCACGAGGGTGGTTACGACGGCGGTAGGTACGGCGATGACCAGACTAGTTTTCATGTCCACGGGTTTCTCACCTCATTTGGTAGGAGTCCAGCATGGTAACACACCATAACTTGCGGGACCGGACTAAGCTGGCAACCTTTCTGCGGGCCAGACCATAGATATCGGTCCTTCCGGCTTGATGAGATTCGCTGCCTCGCCGAGTGCGTGACCTACACCATAGCACTTCCTCCTGACCACGCGGATTCCTGCGATCAGGAATAACGCGGAAAGCGGGACCATTGCGAGAGGCCACAGCAAAACTGTCATCGACTACGAATCACCCAACGCAGCTCTTTCGTCGCCTTGCCTCCATCTGAGAACATTCCATACCGCAAGCCCTACAAGGACCAGCGCGTGTCGAAGCTGCGGCCTCAGCTCTCTGAAGGGCTATGCCGCAGGCATGGGGAGACGGTCAGAGGGCATGGGGCACTCCAACCGTCGTATCGAAAGGTCGAAACGCAGGACGCACTCCGGCCTTTGTGGGAACATCCCTCTTGGGCGACCGTTGAGAGAGCCTAGCTCGATCCCTCTGGTACGTCCCGGGCTCAGGGAAAGGACCCCCAGGTTTCTATGGCAAAGAAACACTGGAAAAACCTGATAACGATCTCAGTATTACGCCCCATCTCCCCTTTGGCAATACTTTCGGGGCCTTACCACCCACATCACTTGCACTCATGCAGCAAACATGGTGCGGAGATGACGCAGCACCTACTTCCACCACAGTCCCACGGTGAAGAACCGCCGCACCCACCTGAGCCGCTCCCTCCTGGTCCGCGCCCACCGGGTGTCGCCCAGGGCCGCTTCTATCGAGCGTCGCTGCCCGTTCCTCCACACCCCCGCGAGCGGCTGGGTCTCGGGCGGCAGGGTCAGCCCGTGCTCCTCGGCCATAGCCAGCTCCAGATTCAGGATGCGCTCCTCCGTCACCAGCCACGACAGGCTCCTGACGTCGTTGGGATGGCCTTCCCTGAGCCTTCGCCACTCCTCGACCAGCGGCCACGCCGCGCCATAGACCTCCTCGTCGTCTGGCGCAGGCTCACGGGTCACCAGTTCGGGATACTTCCGCCGGGACTGGACACGGACCACAGGCTTTCTGACCTCGCTGGCCGCTGACGCTCCGCCGTATCCCGCCTCCACCTGGGCCAGACGCCGCTCCAACTGGCGCAGAGCCCTGGTGTGCTCCTCTCCCAGGGCCTTCACCTGGCCCTCGACGAAGGCTCGCACCTTGCCGAGACTGCTCTTGATCTTCTGTTCCAGGCCCTCCACCCGCCCCTCCAGAGCTGCGATGCGTTCCTGCTGCGCGGCCATAGCTTTGGACTCCCTGGACAGGAGCAAACGATCCAACGCATGGCTCATGCGCGGCGAAAGGCTGCCGGTCTCCACGGCTCTAGCCAGGGTCTTGTAGTTGACGCCCAGCAGGTCCGCCGCTTCCATGCGCCCTTTCTCGCGTATCACGTCGAGCAGCAGCGCCATGAGCCGCAACTCGTGCAGGTTCTCCAGGCTCCTCGTCTTTTCCATCGCTACAGCCCTCTCTTTCATCGGTCCCTCACTCCCACTTCCGAAAAGGAAACTTCTCCACGACGAAAGGGAAGTCGGCTCACAAATCGGCACTTCCTTTTAGGGAAGTTTCCCTAGCCCGTTCCTGGCACCACCCCCTGGAACCCGCTCTGGACACAAAGTGCTTGCTGAGATGGTCCTGTAGGGGGTGTTTTACCCCCGAATTAGCTTGCTCAGGACCCCGACTTCCCTTTTTGGAACAAACTCAAATCTCTGTACACGTCCATCACACTTCAAGGGATTATGCCCAGATCGAAGGCTGGCAGCTTGAAAGGGAGGGTGAGCCACCCCCCCTTTCACTTGGCAGACATGGGAGGGGCGTACGACGCCGCAAGTCCAACACTCAGAGCCGAAGGAAAGGACAGTTGCTCCCGCACCATCCCTAGAGAGCCCTACCACCGGAATAGCGATATGGAAGATACCAAGAACCAGCACAAACCCAAAGGCGCCAGGAAAGACCCCGGTGAGCTGCGGGTCGTGAGCATCGACTTCAACCCCGGCCCCGACGCCCAGGACCGGCTGCGCCGCCTCTTCACCCTGCTCGTCAAGTACGCAACCGAAGACAAGCTCCCTGCACCGGACGCGGACTCTTCATCAGAGGACGGCTGCGAGGTAGAAGCCTGATGCAGCCCACCCATTCCCTGACGGTCATTAGCCTGGGCGGAGGCGTCCAGTCCTCCGTCATGGCCCTCATGGCAAGCCAGGGAGCATTCGACGCCATCCCCGACTGCGCCATCTTCGCCGACACCCACTGGGAGCCTCCCGGTCTCTACACTCGCCTCGATTGGCTCGCCGAGCGTCTCGGCTTCCCCGTGTACGTCGTGGACAACGGGCGGAGTCTCCGCGAGGACGTCAATACCCTCACCAACCACTCAGGCAACCACAGCTTCGTAGACCTTCCCCTCTATCTGAAGGGACGCAACGGCCATGGCGATGGCATCGGGCGGCGTCAGTGCACCGAGCACTACAAGATAAGGCCGATTCAGCGGAAGATACGCGAGATGCTGGGACTCACAAAAGGACAACGTGTTCCGTCCGGCACCGCCGTCGAGCTGTGGCTGGGCATCTCTACCGACGAGGCCATCCGCATGAAGCCCTCTCGCGATAGATGGATACAGAACCGTTACCCCCTCATCGAAGCCGGGATGTCCAGGAAGCAATGCATTGCGTGGTGGCAGGCCCGCTACGACCGGCCGCTGGAGCGTTCAGCCTGCATTGGCTGCCCATACCAGTCACGGCAGCGGTGGGTCGAGACCAAGCGCAGGTGGCTGGAGCTGTTTGCCGAGGCAGTGGGGATCGACGCCAACCCCAGAGGACGGTTGGCCTTCGCCAAGGAGCCCTACCTGCATCCACGACGGGTGCCCCTCGCACTCGTTGCCGAACCCGTCCGGGTGCCGGTCGGTTCCGACATCCGCCTCATCGAGGCTGACCGCCTGCGCGAGGGGCACTGCGGCGCCTGAATGGGCCGCATTCACGACGAGACGGCGGGGAGCCTATTTTCTAGTTGCCAAGGCGCTTCACTGCTGCGGAGAGGAGGGCGCTATGGCAGAAAGAGCGGAGGAACGGGTCATGAAAAAGACGGTCGCAGCTGGCGAGCTTGATGCTCCGTATCAAGTGGTCTTCGGAGATGTGTCGAAGATTGTCGATGCCGCCAGGGACTCGGCAACCCGTTCGGTGAATGCCGCCATGACTGCCGCGTATTGGTTGATCGGACATCGCATCGTTGAGTTCGAGCAGTCAGGAGAAGAGCGGGCTAGGTACGGAACGGCGCTCATGGAAAGACTGGCGGCGGACTTGACCCAGCGGTTTGGACGCGGCTTCTCCCGTCAGAACATCCAATACATGCGTCTCTTCTACGTCTCATATCCATCCGATCAGATTCGCCAGGCGCTGTCTGGCAAATTGGCTCGATCCCCTAGGCGTCGGATACGCCCGACGCCGTCTGGCGAATCCGACGCCACTTTCCTTGAAATACGCCTGGGAGAGCTTCTCGCGGCCTTATCCGCTGCCCTGGTCCGCCTACGTGCGGCTGCTATCGGTCAAGAACACAAGCGCCCGTGAATTCTATGGAGCAGAGGCGCTCCGAGGAGGGTGGTCGATTCGCCAGCTCGACCGGCAGATCAATTCCCAGTTCTACGAGCGCACGGCTCTATCGAAGAACAAGGCCGCCATGCTGACGGAGGGGCAGAAGCCCCGTCACGAAGATCGCGTGGAGATTAAAGACCCGTTCGTCCTCGAATTCCTCGACCTCAAGGACGAGTACTCGGAAAGCGATCTGGAAGAGGCGCTCATCCGCCACCTGGAGACCTTCCTCCTGGAACTGGGCGGTGACTTCTGCTTCATGGGCCGCCAAAGGCGTCTGCGCATCGGCGACAAATGGTACCGGGTCGACTTGCTGTTCTTTCACCGGCGGCTGCGATGTCTGGTAGTCATCGACTTGAAGATCGGTGGTTTCACTCACGCCGACGCCGGGCAGATGCACCTCTACCTGAACTATGCGCGGGCGCACTGGGGCCGCGAGGGCGAGAACCCGCCCGTTGGACTGGTCCTCTGCTCAGAAAAGGATGAGGCGCTTGCGCGATATGCCCTCGAAGGCTTGCCAAACAACGTGATGGCAGCGGAGTACCGAATTACCCTGCCCAACGAGGAGCTTCTGGCAGCGGAGATTGACCGAACGCGGCAGGTGATAGAATCGCGCGGCTCGATAACGTCAGAGGCTCCGCTAAGTAGCGGCACGCTAACAGTAGAGAATCCGAAAGAATGAGCAAGGCAACGCAACGAGCGGGAACGGCAGACTCATCAGCAACTGTGCCGATGGAATTCGTTGGCGAGTCCGTGGAGCCTGCGATGCAACAAAGAGGGCCTGGCGTAGCGCATTTGAGAATGGCCCTTTGACGGTGCCCCGGCCACAGAGTAGAATGCTGGGTAGAAGTTGGCCCGGCGATGCTTGAAACACCCCGGGCCGTGGCTCCACCTGAACGGATCAGGTGATGCGATTAGATTCTACTACTCGCAGACCCGCTCCCGACAGGAGGCGGGTCTCTTGTTTTTCTAACGAAGAACAACAATAGGAGGAAATCATGGCGAAGACCAGGGCACAGAGACAGGAGCACGGCAAGAGGGCGGCCATCTACGCCCGCGTCTCCGACAAGAGCCAAGACACAGAGGACAAGACCTCTCTTTCCGAGCAGACCATCGAGATGGAAGCCTACTGCGAGGGCAAGGGGATGGCCATCACGGCCCGCTACCAGGAGGTGGGCAGGGGCTGGACCAAGGAGCCTGTCTCAAAAGGTGTATGCATTCTCTTATAAGAAAGAAAAGGTTAGAATTGTCTGCAAGAATTGAGCAAAGGAGAGTCCAATGCCGCTTCGGCCGCTGAATCGAGAGCAGACATGGTTGTTTCCGCCGACTCTGGACGAAGTTGTGCCGCAAGACCATCCAGCGAGGTTTGTGGCAGAGTTTGTGGATGCTTTGGACCGTTGGGGATGGTCTGAGTTGGGTGTTGAGGTAGATGGAGAGGCATTGGGAGCGCCGGCGTACCACCCTCGTGGGCTGTTGAGCGTGTGGCTGTATGGGTTCATGACTGGGGTGCGTTCCTGTCGCAAGCTGGAGGCGGCCTGCCGAGACCAGATACCGTACCTTTGGCTGACAGGTTGGCAGCATCCGGACCACAATACCTTGTGGCGGTTCTACAGAGACCATCGTGGAGCAATGAGGAAGCTCTTTAAGCGGACGGTGCGCATGGCGGTGGCCATGGGCTTGGTGGATTTGGCGGTGCAGGCGGTGGATGGGACAAAGATAGTTGCCAACGCAGCGAAGGACAGGACCCAGGATGCTGAAGGGCTGCAGCGACTGCTGGAGCGGGTGGAGACGGCAATTAGAGACCTTGAAGCGCAGAACGAGGCAGGAGAAGGCGCTGTCCCTACGCGGCTTCCAAAGAAACTGGCCAAAAAGGAGGCGCTGAGAGAACAGGTGCAGCAGGCAATGGAACAGCTTGCAGGCGAAGAGGAACAGCAACGCATCAATCTTACCGACAGCGATGCTGGGCTGATGAAGGGTAGACAGGGTATCGTGGCTGGGTACAATGCCCAAGTGATGGTCTCGCCACTGCAGATGGCCACCGACGAAGGCACTGGGCTGGTGATCACCGCAGCGGACGTAGTGTGTGACGCCAACGACTATGGCCAGTTGACTCCGATGCTGGAACAAGCGGAGGAGATGACCGGAGACAAGGCGCAAGTAACGCTGGCCGACGCGGGCTATCACTCCGGCGCCAACCTGGAGGAGTGCGCCCAACGGGAACAACAGGTGATCATGCCAGAGTCCCAGCACAAAGCCCTGGAGCACCCGTACCACAAGGACCGCTTTTGCTACGACGAGCAGACGGATAGTTACACCTGTCCACAGGGCCAGAGACTCCGCTTCACCCGAGTTAAGCGGACCAGGGGGACGCTCATGCGGCTGTATCGAGCCTCCGGAGCCATCTGCCGGGTGTGTCCGGCCTTCGGCATTTGCACCAAGGACGGGCGTCATGGGCGTGGGCTGGAGGTAGGACCTTACGAAGCCGTCCTGCGTCTTCATCGGGTATGGATGTCTACCGAGGAGGCCAAAAAGGCATACAAGCAGCGTATGCAACTGCCGGAACCAGCTTTTGGGATTCTCAAAGAGCAACAAAGAGCTCGGGGGTTCTTGCTCCGTGGCGTTGTCAATGTGTCGGCCGAGTGGACCTTGTTGGCCACAAGCTTCAACCTGCGCACCTTGTGGCGTATATGGCGCGACTGGGGCAGACTTAGGTGGAGCCAGAGCTGGGCGCCGCCGGCGATAGCAGGGCCATGATGAGATGACCGACTACGGCGTGTAAACCGCGCCATCCGCAAGATCCGATCGCTGTCGAGTCATCGTTTCCACTGCGCCAAACAGACTCGGACCTAGCATTATCGACTGACTCGTCGTCAATAATCCATCATTCTGGGACAGGCTCCAAGAAGCGCCCCGAGTTCCAGCGGATGCTCTCCGACGCCAAGCAGGGACTATTTGACACCATCGTCTGCTGGAAGTCCGATCGGCTGAGTAGAGGGATGTACCCCGCAGCCGCTCTGATGGAGGTGGTGGAGGCTCACCAGATACGGCTTGAGGCCGTCATGGATGCCATCGACATGAAAACTTTCGGCCTGATGGCGGCCATCGGGAAGATTGAACTGGACAACTTCCGCGAGCGGTCGTCGCTGGGCAAGCGGGGGACGGCCAAGCAAGGACGCATACCGTCCGGCGGCCTTCCCTACGGCTACTGTATCGGAGACGACGGCAGGCCAGAGGTAGACGAGGCCGAGGCGGAGATCGTCCGCCGAATCTTCCGTCTGAGGTGGATCCCATCAGTTGGACAGCATTGGGGCAATATTAAGCGAGAGTCCCGTCGCTCCTGAGTAGGATACAAACGCTCTTCCTGGGAACCACCTCCTCTCTATTGTCTGTTGGGTTGATTGCACCGATCCCCCGTTAAACCTTTATTATGGACGCTACGATGCGCTATCCGCTGGCCGCCGAGACCATAGCTTCAACGAGTGCCATGAGCACCCTAAGATCGTTAGCCATTGCTGTGAATACCATGGAGCTAGGGGCGTTGCCCCAGTGCATATGATATATGGGCCCTCCCTTCCACTGCACCCAAGCGAGGTCACCCTCCCGTCCAGCAGCCAACACCTCCCAGTCTGAACCCTGGGCATAGAGGGCGACGAATTGACCGGCGTTGGTATCGGGCGGAAAGAAGCCCCCTTCGGCGAGGTCTTGGACGGTCACCGACGTCGCATTACCAGTCGTCTCTGGATCCTCTCCGTATATGGCTATGAGAAAGCCGGCGCCACGTCGCTCGAACGGTGCTCTGATCCTGTGTCCAGCGATCTCTGAAGGTAATCTCTCGAACAAAGCCGAGCTCTCTTCGACATTGTTGGGCCAGGAGACAGTGCCAAGTACCGCGGGGGCTGAGGCCTCGGGCAACAGTTCGAAAGACGGTTGGGGCTCCATGATTCCACAACCAACTAAGGCATCAAGCTCTTCGGGGGTTGGCGGGCGCTCCCCGGTTTTTTTCGCTTCACGTACTGCCTGCTCCCCTATGGCCTCAACAAGACATGCCTCCTGCTCGGGTGTGAGTCCCTTCCCCTCCTCCACTGCCACTGGCTCGGGTGTGGGTCCATTCCCCTCTCCCACTGCCACTGCGAGTCTGCAACCGGCGATAGCGTCAATCTCATGGGAGGTTGGCGGGCGCTGCCCGCTGGACACTTCACGTGCTGCCCGCTCCCCTATGGCCTCAGCAAGACATGCCTCCTGCTCGGGTGTGAGTCTACTCCTCTCCCTTACTACCACTGCTGGGGAGGGGGTTGGACTGGGTGCAGACGTGGCCGTGGGGGAGGGGGTCGGACTGGGTGCAGACGTGGCGGTAGAAGAGGGGGTTGGCTTCGACTCTCCTCCGCATGCGACCAATATCACTAGCAATAGGGCTGCCATCGGAACGATCAAACGCATGATCAAACGGGCACCTCCTCATCTATCTGTGTCTTCGCTGCTGGCACTGGTGGCCGCTCGATGCAAAGCCACTAGAGTTTAAAAACCTCGGCTGGTGTCCGGTAGTCCAAGGCCTGATGGGGTCTTTGGGTGTTGTAGAAGCGAAAGTAGGCGTCGAGCCCGGCCTTGGCCTCCCGTCCGTTCGAGTAAGCATTCAGGTAGACCTCTTCGTACTTCACTGTCCTCCACAGCCGCTCCACAAAGATGTTGTCAGTGTACCGCCCTTTCCCGTCCATGCTGATTCTAACACCATCCCGCTCGACAAGCCCGGTAAAGGCCTCGCTGGTGAATTGGCTCCCTTGGTCGGTGTTGAAGACCTCCGGCTTTCCTTTGCTCAGCGCCTTCTCGAAGGCCTCGAGGCAGAAGTCGACATCCAGGGTGTTGGACAGGCTCCAGGCCACCGCGTAGCGGCTATACCAGTCCATGATGGCCACCAGGTACAGGAAGCCTCTGGCCATAGGGATGTATGTAATGTCGGCTGCCCACACCTGGTTGGGTCGGGTGATCTCCATGCCACTCAGCAAGTAGGGATACACCTTGTGCCCTGGTGCCGGCCGGCTGGTCCGAGGCCGCCGGTAGATGGCTGTCAGCCCCATGGTCCGCATTAAGCGCTGGACCCGCTTCCGGCTCACCTGGTGGCCCTGCCTACTGAGCCAGACCCTTATGCGCCGCGATCCGTAGAAAGGCGTGACCAGGTATTGCTGGTCTATCAGCTTCATCAAGGCCAGGTCTCCAGGGAGTACTCCCTTGGGCCGGTAATACAGGCTGGAGCGGCTGATGTCCAGCAAGGCGCACTGCCGGACCGTAGACAGGGCCGGATGCTGGCGGTCGACCATTCCACGCCGCCGCTCCCGGCTCATGGACCGGACCGTTCCTCCAAGAAATCCCGTTCCACCTTCAGTTGGCCGATCTGCTGGTAAAGCCGGGCCACGAGGGCTTCATCGGCCTTTTGGCGTCTCTCGTGGTTGCCGCCGAAGATGCTGGCCGCTCCCCCAAGCAAGGCCTTCTTCCACGCCTGGATCTGGCTCGGATGGACCTCATACCGGGCGGCCAGCTGGGCTATCGTCTCCTCCCCCTTCACCGCCTCTAAGGCCACCCTGGCCTTGAACGACGCACTGTGTTTCCTTCGTCCTTGTGACACGTCCCGCTCCTCCTTTACAACTGATCTGATTTTAGAAGCAGGACTCTCGCTTAGCTACCTGTCCAGTTTTCCGGGTCCACCTCACTCATCGGCGAGCGCAACATGCCTGAGTTTACAAAAAACGCTCTTAGAAAGAATCCGGTATGTCGAGGATCAGATACGGGTCGCCAGATCGGAGATCAAGAATGCGAAGGCGGTGTTCAGTCGATACGTTGGATCGGACACAGACAGAAATTACAAACGTGAGGCCAAGAGTGCTATCAAGTCTCAAAACAGCAAGCTGGAAGGATACAAGCGGGTACTGCATATTCTGAAGGACGTCGGAGATGCGATCGCATTTACGTATATTGATAAGTACGACATCAAGCCCATGCGTTTCAAGGAGGCATCCGGCTTCGTATCCGGAAAAGCAGGATTGCGAGAGGAATGGCGCCTACTGCGAAAGATTTTTGAACAAGGTGGCATTGGCATATTGAACGACCTTACCCATTGCCTTCGGTACGGCGACATTATTGCTGGGCAAGGAAACAGACTGTTCGCAATTTTCGAAGTCAAGTCAGGAACGCATAGAAACCAGCGGGCAAAGAGACAGTTCGCTAGCATCAACAAACTTGCGGGCTACTTGAAGACCGACACGACACACGAGCTATATGGAATGCGCGGCAAGTTCCAACGAATCGCGGTGTGCGGCGAAGAGGCGCATAATAGGAAGCGACTGGACTCCATCATTAGACAGGCTAGGAAATGTGGCCTAAGCTGGGAAGAGGTGGAGCCGGGCCTTTTTTATGTTGTCATGTACGAGCCCAGGATGGATTGGATGACGTCGGTGCAACAAAGATGTATTGGTCAGCCAATGCTGGTGATTGTGAACGGATTCAAATGGAAGAATCTCGCCTACTAACCGTTCACGCTGTCCATCCACGATCTGGATGCACTGTGGGAGTTCTATCTTGGTAAAATGCTTATTGCGATAGTCATTGACACCAACAAATTGGCTGAGCAATTCAATTCCCGAGGGTTGTCGCTGGAACTCCTGGATGACCAGAACTCGGCAATGATGATAAGTTATCTTGGTGATCCAATATCTGGGTCGGAGGAAACCGAAACATGGGTCAGTCGTCATTTATTTGATAGGTTGTTCGCTGAGTTCTTAAGTTTAGAGTGGCATTGTTCTCAGATTGCCCGTTTAGCGAAAAACGCTGGCACGGACCGAATAGGCGACTTCAATGGTAAGGAACCGGTGCTTAATCCACTCTACCTCCACTGATCCAACGAAATTAGCGCGAAAGGACTCTCGCAGACGTACGATTAAGCGTTGGGCGGACGCATGGTGTGCCAGGGGGTGCTCTGCTCGTAGGCGTGGGCCACCTTCAGTATGGTCTCCTCACCGCCTAGACGGCCCCCTATTTGGAAACCGATGGGCAGGTTCTGGGAGGTGAATCCGCAGGGCACCGTGATGGCGGGGGCGCTGGCCAGGTTAAAGGTGGGGGTCAGTAGATAGCCCAGCCGCCGACCGGATTCCTTGCTAGTAACCGGCTTGTTGAAGTCCTCGACCTTTGGGGCCGGTTTGCCCAGGGTCGGTAACACCAGGACATCGTATCGCTCCAGGGCATCATGGACCTGCCGTCGAAGAAGCTCTCTAAGCTTCTGGGCCTTGTAGTACGCCTGGGCAGGCAGGACACTGCCCGTAAGGAACCCCACGCGAAGCCTGTCCCCGTATTCCTGAAGCCGCGTCTTTATCCACTCTCGATGGTTCAGGGCGGGTTCCACAAGCAATGGCAACGTGGTGATTAGCATTGCGTGTTTGGTAAGGGGGAGAGAGACTTCTTCCACCGACGCCCCAAGCTCTCCAAGCACCGATGAGGCCTTGACCACGGCTTCCCTGATGTCCGTATCTACTACATCGTCGTTGACCAGCTCCGTGATTATGCCCACTTTCATGCTTTTTATATCGCCACCCAGGACTCGCCTGTAGTCGGGCACGGGCGTATTCCATGTATAGGGGTCCTTGGCATCGTATCCGGCGATGGCCCCCAGGGTAATAGCCGCGTCCTCGACCGTGCGAGAGATGGGGCCGACGGCGTCCATGGACCAGACTCCACGCAAAACACCGTAGCGGCTTACCCGGCCCCACGTGGGCCTAAGACCCACCAGACCACACCAGCCCGCTGGCATTCTTATGGACCCCCCTGTATCCTCACCCAGGGAGGTTGCGCAGAGGAAAGCCGCCGTGGCAGCCCCCGAGCCGCTGCTGGAGGCCCCGGCATACAGGTCCAGGTTCCACGGGTTGCGGGGCACGCTGTAACGCTGAAATCCGCCCGCGACCGCGAACTCGGTGACATTGGTCTTGCCCAGGAGAATAGCTCCGTTCTTTTTGAGATTAGCAACTGCGGTGGCATCCTCGCCGGGCACGAAATCGATAAGCAGCCGGGAGCCACCGGTAGTGCGGACATCTTTGCTCCAGATCTGGTCCTTCACGCCCACCGGAATGCCGTGCATAGGCCCCAGGTAATTGCCCTGGCCGATGGACCGCTCCGCCTCCTGTGCAGCCTGAAGGGCTTGCTTGCGACATACCGTTAGATACGCGTTGAACTTGAAGTCCAGGTCGTCAATCCGGTCCAGGTAGGCCTCGGTGACCTCGACGGGAGAGACCTCTTTCTTCTCTATTAGCTTTGAGAGCTCCGAGACTGAAAGGTAGGGGATTTGTGCCTTGTCCACGTTACCTCCTCTGTCATGCCTTCGATGGGCAGCCTCCTCTCCCCTTGCGGGAGAGGATTGAGGTGAGGGGTATCACCCCCATCCTGACCTTCCCCCATCGAGAGGGAAGGGAGTTCTCTCGACTTAGGATAAACCAACCAACATCTTGCAGGATAAGTCTGACATCATGCGTTTGGCGGCCTCATGGTGTGCCAGGGAGTCGCCTGCTCGTAGGCATGGGCAACCTTGAGTACAGTCTCCTCATCACCGGGACGGCCCCCTAGCTGAAGGCCTATGGGCAGCCCATCGGAGCTGAAGCCACATGGCACGGATATGGACGGATCACCCGCTGCACTAAAGATCTGGGTCATGAGATAGGGGGGCTGAAGCGCCGACTGCTTGCTAGTAAGGGGCAGGTCTGCCTCGAAGGGCCGAGCGGTCTGCCTGGTAGTGGGCAGAGCCAGGACATCGAACCTCTCGAGGGCCTGATGGACCTGCTGACGCATCATATTCTTGAGCTTCTGGGCTTTGTAATACGCCTGAGCCGGCAAAATGCTGCCGACAAGCAATATGGTCTTGATGTCGTTGCCGTAGTCCTTGAGCCGCTCCGGGAGGCGATCCCGATGGTGGGGGGCCGACTCCACACACATGTGTACCCGCTGAATAAGATTAGCCCATCGAAGGATGGAATGTCTGATTAATGGAAGGGTCACCTCTTCCACCGACGCCCCCAGCTCCTCCAACACTGTGGTAGCCTTAATGACTGCCTGCCTGACATCTTCGTCGACCAAGTCGGTGTAGACCTGCTCCGCAAGTACTCCGACACGGAGACCCCTTATGTCGCCCGTCAAGGCTTTCTGAAAATCGGGCACGGCTACGTCCCAGGTGTACCTATCCTTGGAATCATAGCCAGCGATGGCGCCCAAGGTGATGGCGGCGTCCTCTACCGTGCGAGAGATAGGGCCTACGGTGTCCATGGACCAGACCGCCCCCAGGACCCCATACCGGCTAACCCTGCCGTAGCTGGGCAGAAGGCCCACGATACCGCAGCAGGACGCCGGCGCTCGGATGGAGCCGCCCGTATCTTCTCCCAGGGAGCTGGCGCATAGATAGGCGGCCGTGGCTGCTCCGGAGCCGCTGCTTGAAGCGCCTGTCTCTCGGTCGAAACCCCATGGGTTGTGGGGTAGGCTGAACCGGTGAGCGAAGCGGGTCATGGCAAACTCGGTCATGTTGAGCTTACCCAAGAGTATGGCCCCGGCCTTCTTCAGGTTGGCCACAACTGTTGCATCTTCTTCGGGGACGAAGTCGGACAGGATGGGCGACCCACCGGTCGTCCTGATGCCTTTGCTCCAGAACTGGTCTTTCACGGCCACCGGGATGCCGTGCATGGGGCCCAGGTAATTGCCTCCGGCGATGTCACGCTCGGCCTTCTGGGCCGCTTCCAACGCTTCCTTCCGGGACACGGTCAGATAGGAGTTGAATTTGAAGTCTAGGTCGTCGATGCGCTCCAAGTAGGCTTCGGTGGCCTCGACGGGAGATACCTTTTCCCCCTCTATCAGCCTGGAGAGCTCGGTCGCGGAAAGATAAGGGATGTCTGGCTTGTCCACGTTACCTCCTATGCACGCCTTTACGGGCAGCCTCCTCTCCCCTTGTGGGAGAGGATTTAGGTGAGGGGTATCACCCCCATCCCACCCTTCCCCCATCAATGGGGAAGGAGTTTTTCTCGATCTTGGGCAAACTTACATTTTCTGGAAAAACCTGACATCATACATTTGGTGGCCTCATTTTGTGCCAATCGGTGCTCTGCTCGTAGGCGTGGGACACCTTCAGAACAGTCTCTTCCCCACCGGGACGGCTGCCTATCTGGAATCCTATGGGCAAGCCCTGTGACGTAAAGCCACAGGGCACCGAGATAGCCGTAGCTCCAGCCAAATTGAACATGAATGTCAGCAGATAGTTCAGTCCTCGCATCGACCTTTCATTCTCTATGGGTCCCGCTTGCTCTATCGGGAGGGCCGGAGTGCCTGTAGTGGGCGACACCAACACGTCGTATTTATCCAGATCCTCGAGCATTTGCTGTCGCAACAGACTGCGTAGCTTTTGCGCCTTGTAATAAGCCTGAGCCGGTATGATGCTCCCAGTCAGTAGTCCGATCTGGTTGCTATGGCTGTATTCGTGCAAACGCTCTTTCACCCAATCCCGATGCTTCAGCGACGCTTCCACGGCCAACATCACCCATGTGATCACAAGACCGTGTTTCGTTAGAGGAAGAGATACATCTTCGACTGATGCCCCAAGCTCCGCCAGTACTGAGATAGCCTTGGTGACTGCGTCCCGTACCTCCGGTTCCACCGCGTCGCTGTTAAGCTCCTCTACCATTACTCCAACGCGCATGCCCTTTATGCTGCCGTTCAGCGACTTTCTGTAGTCGGGTACAGGGACCTTCCAGGTATAGGCGTCCTTGGGATCATAGCCCGCGATGGCTCCAAGGGTGATGGCCGCATCCTCCACGGTCCGAGAAATAGGGCCGACTGTATCCATGGACCAAACCCCAGGCATTAATCCGTAGCGGCTCACTCGCCCCCACGTCGGCTGTAATCCCACCACACCACTCCAGCTTGCGGGGAAGCGAACGGAGCCACCTGTGTCTTCGCCTAACGAGGTGGCGCACAGGAAAGCGGAGGTTGCCACTCCTGAGCCGCTGCTGGAGGTACCGGCAAGCCTGTCCAGGTCCCAAGGATTACGAGGAGTGCTAAACCGCTGGGGAATATCGATGGCAAACTCGCTCAAGTTCGTCTTGCCTAGCAGAATCGCCCCAGCCCTCTTGATATTCGCTATCACCGTGGCGTCCTCGTCAGGAATGAAGTCCGCGAGTATTCGAGAGCCACCCGTGGACCGAATTCCCTTACTCCAGAGCTGGTCCTTCACAGCCACGGGAACTCCGTGCATCGGCCCCAGATAGTTCCCTTGAGCTATGGCTTTCTCAGCCTGTTTAGCAGCCTGGATAGCTTCCCTTCGGCATACTGTTAGATAAGAATTGAACTTGAAGTCCAAGTCATCGATGCGGTCCAGGTAGGCCTCGGTGATCTCGACAGGGGAGATTTGCTTCGACTCAATTAATCGGGAGAGCTCGGTGGTGGATAGGAAGGGCAGTTCCGATTTACTCATGGCAACCCTCAGTCACAGCCTTTCCATCAATAAACTTCTGCAGCAAACGAGGCCACCAACTTTTGCATCGGGAGAGAGGAACGGTGAAGAGACGGGCTCCTCAGCGCACGGTGTTCGGCTCGGGTAGGGTTATCACTTTTTATTTGGGTGGGATGATGATGGGCAGGGGCTCTACGTTTTCAAGACCGGGAGGATTGATCTGGTCCAGAGCTTCCAGTATGGCGTTGATGCTATACATAACCTCGGTCAACTCGGGGTCCTCGATCTCCAGACCCACTGCGTGGCCCATGGCTTTCACTTCATCCTTCGTCAAATCTACCATACCATCCTCCTCATAACGTGCGACAGAATATCGGTGCTAACACCTATATGTTCGAGATTACCCTTATTCTCTTTAAAACTAAACCTCGTGTCAAGACGAGCACACCAAGCCTAGGCCGTACCTACACTCTCGATGATCATGAGCCTAACCGCGTCTGAAACTCTTCACAGAGTGAGTCCATGCGGCTTGACACTGCTAGCGCATACTTTTACCATATTATTAGCATGCGTTCGAAGAATGAACAACAGAGCTCTATGGACGACTCCGCATATCGAGAGCTACGTCTGTTATCGGAAATCCAGCATACGTCCGAGGCAACCCAGCGAGACCTCTCACGAAGTCTGGGCATTGCCCTCGGGCTTACCAACGTACTGTTACGCAACCTCGCTCAAAAGGGGTACATACGCGTCACACATGCCCGCTGGAAGCGTTGGTTGTACGCTCTAACGCCATCGGGATTTTCACGCAAGATTCAGCTCACAGTTTCCTACGTGCACCGAGTCCTTGACCACTACCAGAACGTGCGCCAGACGCTGCGCGACGAGCTGGAGCCCCTTCACCTAAACGAGGAGTCTCGAATTGCCATTTATGGGACCGGTGAGTTCGCAGAGCTCGTCTATCTGGGAGTGAAAGAGTACGGGATAGAAGAGATAGACATCTTCGGGTCCATTAATCCTGGCAACGGAAAGTTCCTGGGCATGAGCATAAAGGAGATCGAATCCCTTTCGCCCGAGAACTACGACAGAGTAATCATCGCCTCTTTGCAAGAAGTCCAAAACAAACGTGAGGATCTGGCCCTTCGGGGAGTCTATCAAGAAAACATCGTGACTTTTCTGCCGGAAGCTACAGGGGGTAATAATGGCTTTTGAATGGTTCGTGGCAAAAGTAAAGCGGGATCAATCCAGCCTGGCGGAGCACCATCTGGAGTTCGCGGGACTGAAGGTTTATAACCCTCGTATCGCCGTGTTAAAGAGCAAGACAAGAAAGTGGGAAGACCTGTTCCCAGGCTACCTGTTTTGCCGGGTAGACACCAACAGCTCCAGACCCTGGCCCGGGCTACTATGGACCCCCGGTATACGCTACTTCCTACCGTCTCAAGGAACCCCCGCACCTATTAATGAAGGGGCGGTGGAAGAGATCCAGCAGAGAGTGGAAAACTGGAACGAAGGCGGTTACCTGTGGGTATTCAAGAAGGGTGACCAATTACGGGTCAAGTCAGGCCCTCTAAAGGGCCTGGATGCCATATTCGAAAGATATTTGCCGGCCCGTGAGCGTTGCGAGGTGTTCTTGAATTGGCTCGCCAGGGGACTACTCACAGTAATGAACCCTGCTGACCTTGAGATAGCTACGAAACCAGGCTCACCCGGCCCGTGGGTCAAAGAGTATGAGCGGATCGAAAGTACCCGTCCACAGGTCGGCGCACGCTAGGTGCTTTTAACAAGCACTTAATGGAAAGCTCCAAAAGAGCACGGGCCACACAGGCCAAATCGCTCCTCACATGAACCTACCGATACGGAGGTTGGTGAGAACCCTAACAGGCGGCTCTCCGAAGAGAAAGTAGGGGAGGGCGTCAGGGGGGAACCCTACGCCAAAATACCGCACCGGCAAGTCTAACACCCACAAATGTCAGCTATCGTAGCCATACCTGCTCGGTTGAAATCAACCAGGTTCCCTCGCAAGGTCCTTGCAGACATCAATGGCAAACCCATGCTCTGGCACGTCTGCCAGGGCGTGGCCAAAGCGGAGCAGGTCTCGGCGGTGTGGGTGCTCACCGACAGCTCAGAGGTATATGAGGCGGCTTCGTCCTGGGGCATGAAGGCCATGATGACCGCCGAGGAATGTCCATCGGGAACGGCTCGCATAGCCTCGGTGATAGATGTCATAGATGCCGACATAGTGGTCAACGTACAGGCAGATGAGCCTCTTATCTCGGGTAGTGTAGTTGATGGTGTGGTAGCCGCGCTGGAGGATTCCGATGCCGTGGTGGCCACGCCGGTATATTCCATCAACAACATCGCAGATGTTACGAGTCCCAATGTGGTGAAAGTGGCCCGGGCCTCCGATGGGCGAGCGCTCTACTTCTCCCGCAGTCCGATACCGTACGTAAGGGACTTCGAGGTAAAGGACTGGCTTGATCAGGCCCCATATTGGGGCCATGTCGGGGTATATGCTTACCGGCGGCAAGTCTTGATTGATTATCTCCACCTACCCGAGGGCCAGATGGAACGGGCCGAGAAATTGGAGCAGCTTCGCCTCTTGGAAGCAGGACGAGACATACTTACGGTGGAGATCGATTACAGGCCTCACGGAGTGGACGTGCCTTCGGACCTAGACCTGGTGAAGGGGCTGCTCCAGTCTTCCTGAATACATTTGGTCTCCACCTGAAAGCAAAACATGACAGTCAACGGAGATAAATCATGGGATAACGCTCTAGAGCCATTTGGGCCGCTGGAGCGAGTGGTAGAGGTAGGCCCATTGCGTATCGGCGATGGCTCCCTGGCCCTTATCGCCGGCCCATGCGCCATCGAGTCCGAGAACCTTTGTCTCTCCGTAGCCGAGCATCTAGCCTCCATTTGTGCAGAGCTAGGCATACCGTACGTTTTCAAAGCCTCCTTCGACAAAGCAAATCGCACCTCTCTGAACTCCTTCCGAGGACACGGATTAAACAACGGTGTATCCGTTCTCGCCAAGGTAAAGGAGCAGATTGGAGTTCCGGTGCTGACAGACGTACATGAGACTGAACAGGTCCAGCCGCTAGCAGATGTGGTGGACATTCTGCAGATACCAGCCTTCCTCAGCCGCCAGACGGACTTGCTGGTGGAGTGTGGCAGATTGGGACGGGCTGTGAATATCAAAAAGGGCCAGTTTCTACCGCCTGAGGACATGCAATACTCCGCCGAGAAGGTGGCCAACTCCGGAACGAAAAACATCCTTCTGACGGAGCGGGGAGCCTTATTCGGATATAGAGATTTGGTAGTGGACATGAGGGGCCTGGTGATCATGAGGTCACTGGGATACCCGGTAGTGTTCGACGCCACCCACAGCGTACAGCAAATGGGCGGTAGGGGAGGCTCGTCAGGTGGCAGGCCTCATTTCATTCCAGCCCAGATTAGAGCAGCAGCGGCAGTGGGAATCGATGCCCTATTTATCGAGACTCACCCAGACCCTGACAGCGCCTTGTCCGATGGAGCAACCATGGTACCCTTGGCAAACATCAGGGCTGTGTTAGAGATGGCTTTAGCCATACATTCTACCCACCAAAGGCGCCTGAGCTGACCACAGGACACGACCGGTCGGAGGCTCGAGAGCTTGCGAAAGGGTTACAAGTACTCCTTCTGGATGTCGATGGAGTCTTGACCGATGGAGGGATCATACTGTTCGGCACAGAAGGAGAAGCCAAACGTTTCGATGTGCAGGACGGGATGGGAATCAACCTAGCCAGGGCAGCCGGGCTCAAGGTGGGAATCATCACCTCTAGGACCTCCGATGTCGTACAGCGTCGCGCCGAAGAGTTGAGCATCGATGAGCTTTTTCAGGGTACCAAACGCAAGGTAGACGCCCTCGACGTCGTTCTCGATAAATATCACATCGAAGCATCCCAAGCAGGCTATATAGGCGATGACCTTCAGGACATTCCGATTATGGAACGAGTGGGAATCCCCATCGCGGTCCAAAACGCCGCCGAGCCTGTAAAGGCATGCAGCATGTATGTGACCATGGCAGGTGGCGGGCATGGCGCGGTGCGTGAAGCCATCGAATGGCTCCTGGAGCTCCGGGGCGACAGGGATAAGGCATACAAGTCTATTACACACCGCACCCAATGGACTAGCTCGTAGATACGACCTCCACAGTACGTTTTAGCGCTAAGGATAACGGAGGGCAGCCGCAGTATGGCATTGGACATTAAAGACAAGACTTTCTTGATAACTGGAGGTACAGGCTCATTCGGCCAAAAATGTACCGAACTTCTTCTCAAGGAAGGCCCTCCCCGGCGACTGGTTATATTTAGCCGGGACGAGCTAAAGCAGTACGAGATGGAGAAGCGATTCAATCATCCATCCCTACGCTTCTTCATCGGCGACGTCAGGGATAAGGATAGGCTGTATCGGGCTATGAACGGCGTGGATTACGTCATCCACGCTGCAGCTTTAAAACAGGTACCAGCCTGCGAGTACAACCCTTTTGAGGCGGTGAAGACCAACATCCTTGGCGCTGTAAATGTGATAGACGCCTCTATTGATAACCAGGTGGAAAAAGTAATTGCCATCAGCACCGACAAGGCCGTGAACCCGGTTAACCTGTATGGCGCAACCAAACTGTGCGCTGAAAAACTCTTCGTACAGGGCAACGCATACTCGGGGGGTCGAGCCCGGTTCTCTTGTGCCCGATATGGGAACGTGGTCGGCAGCCGAGGAAGTGTAATCCCCCTGTTTTTGCAGCAAAAATCTACTGGGAAGGTAACCGTTACGGACAAGCGTATGACTCGTTTCTGGATTACCTTGGAACAGGGCGTCAGGTTCGTTCTCAGCTGCCTGGAGACCATGGTTGGCGGCGAGATTTTCGTGCCCAAGATCCCGAGCATGAATATCATGGACCTGGTTTCGGCTATTGTGCCCGAATGTGAAGTAAACTTAACCGGCATACGGCCAGGAGAGAAGATCCACGAGCTACTTATGTCCCCCGACGAGGCACGCCAAGCGTTAGAACGCCCTGATATGTACATCATTCAGCCTGCTCACTCATGGTGGCAGATACAGGACTCCGACGGAAGTACCCCTGTACCCGATGAGTTTATCTACAGCAGTGACAACAACCCCCATTGGCTCACGGTTGAAGAGATTCAAGGAATGGCTGCGTCCATATGACATCCCATTCCAATGTCATTTCACAAACCGGATCATTGGTCTTAATATCCCAATACCTCACCAGGTAACCGAAACTCTCAAAATGGAAGAGATCAGCGTTAAAGAACTGTCCCGATACACGCCTTGGGTTGCGAGGTTGGCTGGCGTCGAGCCCTTCTCAAAGCCGACGAGGAACATCCAGAAAATAGATGCGGAATACGACAAGGATAAGTATGCCGAGCTCTTGAAGTACTTCAAACACAATCCCGATGCCGAGCCGAGACAGGTCAAGATCTACGAGTCGGGCAACGGCGCCGATACCGAGGTGTGCATTTCCAAAGGCGGGAAACTGTTATTAACCTCCCATCTCGAAGCACAGTGCCTGGAAGAAGAGACCCTTGTCAACTGCATAGGAGATGTTATCGGCCAGGCTCCTGTTGTAATCGAGTTAGGGTGTGGATACGGTTACAATCTCTTCACACTATCGAAGGCCTATCCCGGCCGTAACTGGATAGGCGGAGAGTACTCCCACAACGCGGTAATTCTTTCTGAGCTCCTATACTCCGATTGCTCCAACATCAAAATACAGCCATTTAACTGGTATGACGACACCTGGGACATTTTCGAGTCATTGGAGTCAGAAGCTGTCGTATTTACCAGGCATTCCATCGAACAGTTGCCCCAGGCGAAATCTGCTCTGCAGACGATGGCCAAATATAAAGCACAGATCAAAAGAGTAGTTCATCTAGAACCCATATATGAACTGTTCACACAGCAATCCTCCACACTGGCACAGATGCGGCAGGCTTATATTCTCATGAATGACTATAATACGGACCTCCTGGCCACCCTAACGAACATGAACGTAAAGATTGAATTGATTCAGGATGACCTGATCGGCGGCAACCCCCTGAATCCTACCTGCGTCGTTCAGTGGACTTTCAGCTGAACAATCTGGAGGCAACCAGCTTCCTGGTCGTAGGCTGTGGATCGATAGGACGTCGTCACCTCCGTAACCTGAAGTCCCTGGGTATATCCAAATTAATGGCCTTAGATGTACAACCTGAGCGGGCCGAAGCGGTGGCGGAAGAGCTTGGCATATCGACATTTACGAGTTTGTCTCAAGCACTAGAATCATCGCCCGATGTGGTATTCATTAACACTTCAACCAGCTTCCATGTGCCTTTGGCCTTGGACGCCGCCAACAACGGCTGCCACATTTTTATCGAAAAGCCCCTTTCGCACAACCTTGATGGCGTGGATGATCTGATCGCCCTGGTACAAGCTAAGGAGCTGGTAACGTTGGTGGGTTGCAACATGCGCTTCCATCCGGGGCTAGCCTTAATCAAAAGACTCTTGGACGATGGAGCAGTTGGGAGGGTACTGGCTGCCAGGGTGCAGGTAGGGCAGTGGCTTCCCGACTGGCACCCCTGGGAGGACTATCGCCACGGTTACAGCGCTCGAAAGGAGCTGGGTGGCGGTGTCATCCTAGACGCCATCCACGAGCTGGACTACATAGGCTGGTTGCTGGGAGGCCCAGTGCATCAAGTTGTATGCTTTGCCGGCAACACAAGCAGTTTAGAGATCGACACGGAAGACACCGCTGCCATCATGTTGCGCTTCGCCGACGGCGCCATAGGTGAAGTGCACATGGACTATGTGCAGAGGGCTTACAGCCGCTCCTGCCATATAATAGGCGATATGGGTACTATCCACTGGGACTACACTGATGGTCAGGTCAGGCTGTATTCGGCATCGGAAGAAAGCTGGCACACCTACTGTAATCCCACCGGATGGGAACCGAATCAGATGTACATCGACGAGATGTGTCATTTCTTACGCTGCCTTTCCGGAGAAGAGGAGCCGGTATTGAACGTGACTGAGGGCAAACGAGTACTGGAGCTTGCCCTTGCGGCCAAGCAATCGGCGGATATCGGGGAGGTGGTTGCCATAGGGGAGAACCCTAAGTGAGCCATAACATCGCGGCCATTATTCAGGCCCGGATGGGCTCTAGCAGATTGCCCGGAAAAACTCTGGCGCAAGTCGGCGACAAACCCCTTCTTCAGCACCTTATTGATGCGATCAAAGCCTCAGGCTTTGTAAAAGAGATAATCATCTCCACGACGCACAAGGCCCAGGACCAGGTGTTGGTGGAGTTCGCTGAAAAGATGGAGTTGAAACACTTTCAGGGAAGTGAAGAGGATGTTCTGGACAGGGTATATCAGTCAGCACGCCACTATCAGGTAGAACACGTGGTGCGAGTCACTCCTGATTGCCCATTTCTGGACCACAAAGTCATGGATAAGGTTGTCGAGGCCTACCTGTCCGGTCAGTACGATTACGTCAGCAATACCCTTCTTTATACCTACCCCGATGGCCTGGACGTAGAAGTATTCTCCTTTACGGCTCTGGAGCGAGCTTGGAAGGAGGCACAGCTCCCATCGGAACGAGAGCACGTAACTCCTTACATTCGTAACTCCGGCCACTTCAAGCTTTTCAACGTGGAAAACTCGGTGGACCTTTCACATTTCAAGTGGTCTGTCGATACCGAAGATGACCTGAATTTCGCCAAGTCAGTTTTCGAAAAGCTCAATGACAACGGGGCTGCGTCAAGTCTGGACGAGGTGCTCACGGTTCTCCAAGACCACCCGGAGCTCCTCTACATAAATCAGCAAAGTGTCGTGAATGCCGGCTATTACAAGTCCCTTGTCGACGACCCTCCCGTACCCGCCCGCACAATTCTGACCGGCCGGTCGGAGGCCATGAAAGACAAGGCGCAATCCTTAATCCCTTCTTCTACCCAGACCTTCAGCAAGGGCCCCACCCAGCTCGTACAAGGGGTAGCGCCCGTGTTCCTCGCCAGGGGCCAGGGAAGCCACGTCTGGGACGTGGATGACAACGAGTATATCGACTACCCTATGGCCTTGGGCCCCGTCATCCTTGGCCACAACTACGGCCCCGTGACTGAAGCGGTGATACGCCAGATGCAGGAAGGGGTGTCTTTCTCCCTACCCCATCCCTTAGAGATAGAGCTGGCAGAAATTTTGGTGGACACACTTCCCTGTGCGGAGATGGTGCGCTTCGGCAAAAACGGCTCCGACGCCACCTCGGGAGCGGTCCGCGCCGCTCGGGCGTACACGGGAAGAGATATTATCGCTTGCTGCGGGTATCACGGCTGGCAGGACTGGTACGTAGGGACTACGACTCGGAACAAGGGTGTGCCGGAAGCGGTCCGACGCCTAACCGTTCCCTTCGAGTACAACAATATCGAGAGTCTGGAAGAGATTTTCGCCCAGCATTCCGGCCAGGTAGCAGCCGTGATTATGGAACCAATCGGGCTGGTGGAGCCCCGGGACGGGTTCCTGCAAAAGGTGAAGGAGCTAGCCCATCGCGAAGGTGCTCTGCTGGTCTTCGACGAGATAATCACAGGCTTTAGGCTGTCCTTAGGTGGAGCTCAGGAGTATCTCGGAGTGGAACCGGACATGGCGGCCTTCGGAAAGGCCATGGCTAACGGCTTTCCGCTGTCCGCGGTGGTGGGTCGCCGGGATGTCATGGAGATTTTCGATGAGGTCTTTTTCTCGTTCACCTTTGGGGGAGAGGCCATCTCTCTGGCAGCATCTATCGCAACGATCAAAGAAATGCAGAACAAAGGTGTCATATCCCACCTGTGGGCCCAGGGTCGAAAGCTAAAAGACGGCTACAACGTCATGGCCAAGGAGTTCGGGATCGAACAATACACGGAGTGCGTGGGGTTACCTCCCAGGACAGTTGCCTTGTTCCGGGATGAAAACGGCGCCGAATCGCTGGTGTTGAAGAGTCTGTTCCAGCAAGAGTGTCTCAGACGTGGTGTCCTATTCTCGGTGGGTCACAACATCTGCTACAGCCATAGCGACGAGGATATCGATCATACTCTCCGGGTTTATCGAACGGCTTTGGATATTTTGGCACAGGCTATTCGAGAGGGCGATGTCCTTGAAAGGCTAGACGGCAAGCCGGTCGAGCCCGTGTTTCGCAAAGCGTAACCTTGAGGAGTTGGTGTTTATGGCGACAAAGATAGAAATCGCAGATTGCTCAATCGGCGATGGGGAGCCGTGCTTCATCATTGCCGAGGCTGGCTCCAACCACAACGGTAACTTCGAGCAGGCGCTACGCCTTATAGATGTAGCGGTGGACGCCGGCGCGGACGCGGTAAAATTTCAGCTCTTTCGAGCGAGCAAGCTTTACCCCAAAACCGCAGGGCGAAGCGATTATCTGAAGCTCGACCGCTCCATCTACGATATCATCGCCGACATGGAGATGCCCTACGAGTGGTTGCCAAAGCTGGCAAACTATTGTCAAGAAAAGAAGATCATCTTCTTGTCTTCGGTCTTTGACGAGGAGTCAGTTGACATACTGGACCCCTATGTACCGGCTTACAAAATCGCTTCCTATGAAATGACCCATCTCCCCCTTGTCCGCCACATTGCTAAGAAAGGCAAGCCGGTCATAATCTCCACAGGCACCGCCAACCTGGAAGAGGTGGATGAGACTGTCGAAGCCTTCTTCGCGACCGAGAACAAGGACTTGATGTTGATGCAGTGCACTGCGTCGTATCCCGCACCCGTAGAGTCTCTGAACCTTCGGGCAATAACAACCATGAAAGAGTCATTCAAGGTGCCGGTCGGTCTTTCCGACCACTCCCGGGACCCCTTCGTGGGGCCCATGGCGGCCGTGGCCATGGGAGCGAATCTGGTAGAGAAACACTACACATTAAGCAACCGTCTGCCTGGGCCGGATCATGCCTATGCTGTCGAGCCTCCAGAGCTTCGCGAGATGGTCCGGAAGATACGGAGCGTATCCGAAAGCTTGGGTACAGGTGAGAAGACTGTGCACTCGGTAGAGGACGAACTGAGGAGCTTCGCCAGGCGCAGCATCTTCGCCACCAGACACATCGCAGATGGGGAGGTTATCACTTCGGACAACGTCGCTGTTCTCAGGTGTGGAAAGCTGTCGGCTGGTCTGGAGCCTAGGTATTACGACGAGATATTGGGTAGTAGAGCCCAAAGAGATATCGAGGTAGATTCAGCGATCCATGGTGGGGACTATCGGGTGAGGAGTTAGATGAAGATAGCCTTCATGGGCGGCAAGCAGGCGGGTTGCCTGGGCTTGCTTACGGTTTACGCTGCAGGTCATCAGCCCACTGCCCTGGTGGCCTACGATGATCTAGTCCAGCAGTTGGCGGATTCCCTGTCATTACCCTGCTATTCGTCTATACGCGACTCAGGTTTCCAAGATGCTTTGGCACACAATGACCTTTTACTCAGCGTCCATGGGAGGGAGATCGTTCCCAACAGGTTACTAGCGGTTCCACCATTGGGAGGAATTAACGTCCACCCCTGCCTATATCGGTACAAAGGTGCCGATCCGATCGGCAGGTTTCTTCAGGATGGAATTTCCAAGGCCAGCGTTGGGATCCATTGCATGACCGACAAGGTTGATGAAGGTGAAGTGTTAGTGGAGGAGTTTGTTGAAGTCGAAGGCAAGGAGACCGTTGATGGGGTATATAACGCTTTGTACCCCTACTACACCACCGCATTGATTAAAGCTCTGAAGATCTTACAAAGTAGACTTCCCGTTAATCCATGACAAGGGTGCTCTTTCGCGTGGATGCCGGGCTTCACATCGGACTCGGCCATCTTCAACGATGTCTGTCTCTGGCCACCGCATTAAAGACCTCCTCCGCGGAGAGTAGCTTCCTCGTGAATGAAGACCATAGCAGCGGTGAGCGGGTAGAGCGATGGGGGTACACGTCTCAGACCCTTCGTGAGGTCCCATCCTGGACTACTGAGGACGCGAAGGTGACAATAGAGACGGCATCGCGATTAGGCTGTGACAGAGTGGTGGTCGATTCCCACGAAGTGCCTGCAGATTACCTGGCTATGCTTACGGACTCTGAGCTATTTATAATAGCCAGAGATGACCTTGCTCAGTACACCTTTCCCTGCCAGATGGTATTTAACGGGAACGCGGATGCCCGCCTGTTGCCCTATCATTCCACTAACGGTGATGCGGTGTTTCTTCTGGGTCCAGAATACGCAGTGTTGGGCCCGCAGTATCAGGAAACAACAGCCCGTAAGGTAAACGCCTCCGTGCAGAACCTCCTGATAACCATGGGCGGTGAAGACCGCTATAACCTGGTCCCCGATATCCTCAGCTTGCTGGACTGGATGCCAGGAGATTTTAGCGTCACTGCTGTGATAGGACCATACTCTAGGAACGTCGCAGAGGTGGAATCAGCTGCAGGAAAATCAAAGAGGACCGTCAAGTTGGTCTACAGTCCATACTCATTGCGAGACGTGATGGTGGAGGCCGACATGGCCATATCAGCCGCCGGACAGACTCTCTACGATTTGGCCTGTACGGGATGTCCGACCGTGGCGATCAAGGTTGCCGAAAACCAGGTCGGGCAAATGAGGGCTTTCGAAGATGCAGGATTCCTTCGAGTAGGTGGGAACGCCGAGAAGGACGATGTCCTCTCTCCTCTAAGAGAGATTATCTCATCCTTGCTCTCTGATCCTGAGGCGCGGGCTGCCATGAGCAAGGTCGGCCGGAGGTTGGTCGACGGTCAAGGAGCCAAGCGAGTCGCCAAGGAGATCTTGGCGCATGTTTAGTCTTTAGCCGGTCGAACACTCGGACCCTTTGTAGCAATGCCGCACAGTTATGACGCTGCTGGTCTCAGAAATTCATCCCTTCAACCTGTGTATCTTCTGGTTTCTTTCCTTTTTTCTGCGAATAGAAGCATATAGGATCAACCCGATGTGTCCTGGCTTACTTACCGGAAGGATAAGGGCGGTGGACATCTCCCAACATCTTTCCTGGATCAATACCCATTGCTTTCGTTCCGGCGTAGTTCAGCAATGGGAAGAGCTCCTGACCAAGTTTCCAGAAAAGGACTGGAGTCTCCGTTATCGAGGCATGACCCTGGATTTCTCTACCAAAGCCAAACAGGAGCTAATATCATATTTCGACCAGCTTATGTTGTTACGGATGATTCAACAGCAACGAAGTCAAGGCTCTAAGATTTACATCGTGGACTCCCCTCAGTTCAGATACTTAAGAAACATGGACCGGTCGGCAGGGGTCTACAAATACCCTGCATTCCCCGTGTTTTCTACGATCAGCATGATGCTCGATCTGCTGTTTATGTATTTCTCGGTTGCTCAGCGCATGCTCTCGCTGATTGGCGCCATGGTGTATGGGATCGTGCGGCGAGATTCACGCAACCCGCTCCGAGCAAGAACCGTACCTTACATCTGGGACTCCATCAACTCAAACGAGCTCAGTGTTGATCCCCAGAGGCGCTATTTCCCCTGGATAGTGGACGGCCATCAGATTCCTATGGAGGAGGTACTGTTCATTGTCCCAAGGGGCGCGGACAAGAATGCCCGGCCGGACCTCCACAATGCCGGCTACCAGGCACATACCCTCCTGGAGCTGTATCGAATCATTCCGGTCACGGTCCTGCTGGGATGTATTGCCGCCATGATAGCGATGATAGCCAAACAGACGCTGCGATGGCATGGGAATATGGTATCGATCCAAAAGGCTGCTTACTTCGTCAGGATGATGAGATTGGCGCCGATTACTCAGAGCTTCAAACCCAACTGCTACGTCACCAACATTAGCATGATGGGTAATGAAGAGCCGGCCACGGTGTTCTTCAACTCACTGGGCCTTCAGAGCATCATGTACAGCTACAGCTCCAATGCCTATCTGTTCGGAGACGAAAGCTGCACCTGCGATTATAGGGCCCCGACCTTCGCCCATATTCTGGCTTCTCACCTTCTGGTGTGGCATCGGGATTTCCAGGACTTTATCCAGCAACATCCTCAGGGAAACACCATTGTTGAAGCTGTTGGCCCGTTGATGTCTGGAGACGAAAGTGTTATGGAGCTGCCACCACATCAGCTTCGAACGGCTCTGGGAATAAAGTCTGCGAACTGGCAGGATGGTCTAAGCTACGTTTCGTTCTTTGACGTGGCGCCCCCTGTTGATGCTTTGAAGATAGCCAGAAATAGATATCCAGAGCCTTCCACGGAAGAATACAACGTGGCTTTCCTGGATGATATGATGCGGTTGCTGGAAGACTGCGATAATCTGGCTCTGATCTACAAACCTCAGCGAAGTCTGGTGGGGCCCAAGTTTTCTTACTCCGAAGGGTTTCGTGGTCTGTTGGACAGGCTGGAATCCAGTGGTCGCGGGTTCATTTTGGACGATACCATCAATCCCTGGGTCCCCATTGGAATCGCCGACCTGTGTATAAGCATGCCTTTTACTCCTCCTTCCCTTGCCGCGATGCACTACGGCATACCGGGTCTCTTTCACGATCCGACCGGCATGGCATTGCGCCACCGCTATCAACCCATATCCCATTTCATTACCCACGATTATGACGAGTTAAGGTCAAAGGTTAGAACGTTGCTTTCCAATGGCTCACGTTACAATAGAGACAAAGAGATAATATGGTCAGAGGCACGTAGCTTTATCGGTGACCGCCCAGGCATAAACTCCAGCGAGAGATTCCGGAACATGCTATGGAAGTTCCATAAAAAGGAGGACCAGACATGACTCAAGTGGACAAGGACATTCAAGCCGAAAACGCCGGTTGGACCTTCGAGAATATTGCCGATAGCTTCGATGACCACGTTCGCAAATCGGTGCCTCTCTACGATGAAGGCCACGACCTGGTCTGCAAACTCAGCGATTTCTTTCTGCCCGAGGGTGGGGCTGTGGTGGAGCTGGGTACCTCGACAGGAGTCCTGGCCGGGAAGTTCCTAAAACATAACGAGAGACGTCATGATCTTAGCTACATCGGCATCGATCGCGTCGACAGCATGTTGGAGCGGGCGAGGGAGCGATGCGTCCAGGATGGCCGGGCCCTGTTCATCAACGACGATGTAGTCACCTGCCCACTCCCCAAGAGCAACATGATCATTTCTTACTACACCATGCAGTTCATCCACCCACGTTGGAGGCAGACCGTCTTCGACAAGATATATGAAGCCCTTGAGTGGGGTGGAGCCTTCGTTCTATTCGAAAAGGTACGGGCCCCAGATGCCAGGTTCCAGGATATAGCAGCCCAGCTCTACATCGAGTTCAAGCTAGACCAGGCCTTCGATGAGATTGAAATCCTCGGAAAGCAACGCAGTCTCAAGGGAGTGCTAGAGCCCTTCTCAACGCAGGGTAACCTGGACTTGATGAAAAGGGCAGGATTCGTGGATATGATGACCATTATGAAATCCATCTGCTTCGAGGGATTCCTAGCGATTAAATAAGCTTGATTCCAAGTTTGATGAGAATACTCGAATGGTGAAGGAAGACACGTCCAGGTTATCAACAAGCTCGGAAGCTGACTTATTCAACATCGTTGAGCAAGAGCTAGAGTCTTACGTAGACCTGGCGCTGTTGTCGGCCAATTCAAACGACCTGACGAGCGTGTGGCAGAATAGGCTGAACAACGAGCCTCAACGCTTCATCAAGGACGGCTGTTCACTGAACCGGGAGGCCCTTCGTAACTTTCGCCGCATGCAGATCCTTGTCACTGACAACCCCAGAAACGATTTAAACCCGTTAAACCCTGTAAATATTTTGAGTGGCGGCCGCCGGGGCGAAAGGAAGATGCTCCAAGAGTGTCTGGCCGTGCTACAGGAACAGGGCTACGGCGAGCTGCTTCGCAAATATCCATGTCACGAGGCGGGCAATCCACACGCCTTCCGCTCCAAAGGGTTCTCATTTACACTTCGGTGGTTCAAACACATATGCTTCGTGGGCCTGCTGAACAAGGTCCTTGGAAGTCGGTTAGCGAATGAGTTTATTGGTCTGGATATAGGAAGTAGCTATGGAATATTCGCGAGCCTCGTAAAAAGGGAATATCCAAAATCCCGCCACATTCTGGTAGACTTCCCAGAGCAGCTGATCCTGGCCAAATATTTCCTTGCCGCCTGCTTTCCCGAGGCCAGAATCGCAGGCGTCAAGGAGGTCTCCAAGCACGAATCGCTATCCCGGGACTTCATTGAGGACTACGACTTCGTTCTGGTCCCATCCTCGCTGTATGATCGCTTAACATCGGGCAGTGCCGATCTCGTAACCAACTTCGCCTCATTCGGGGAGATGACACGATATTGGTACGAGTACTACACGAAATCACCGGCATTCCAGACGGCAAGCTATCTATTCACGGCAAACAGAATTCAGTCGTACCCGACTTACGACACCGACGTGACTATACTCGACTACCCTGTTTGGGACCCTGAGAAAAGGCTTCATTTCGGTATCTCCCCAGCTTTCTCCGGCTACTATCGCTATCTCAGGCGCCACCTCTTCTTCTCCGACAAACGGGGATACCCTCCTTATTTCGAGTATATCGGCGAACTTTAGTTCATGAGTTACCAGGTAGTTTTTCATTTTTTGCGCCAATACAGGCTCCTTTACGGCGGGATATTGGTCGTCACACTTATCGCCTCCGCCCTGGAGAGCTTGAGCCTAGCAGCATTCTTCCCGGTGTTCACCTCCGTGCTCGATGACTCGACAGAAGGAGTGGGAGGGATATTAGGCGTCATTACCAGCATAGCGGAGAGGTTTCCCTTCGACGATCCTATAATATCGGCATCCGTTCTGCTAGTCAGCTTGTTCGTAGCTAAAACGATCTTCACAATGGCGCGCGAAGGCTTGATTGCCTATAGTAGCGGCAAAGTGTTGTACGACACCAAAAACCGAATAATGGAAAAGTATGCCGGCTCCGACTATCAATTTTTCTTGGACAACAAACAAGGGTCCATGATTTATAGCGGCTTACAGGCTCCTCATCACATGGCCCATGTACTGCTTCGGTTTTCCCAGATGGTTGGCGAGCTGTTCCGGACAATCGCCATTATTATCGTTTTGCTATTCGTGTCACCCTTCGCGACCATAGCTCTTGCGATCCTGGCCCTGGGCTACTCCGGAGTCATCCACGATCTTTCAAAGAGGATGTCATACCGTTTCGGCCAGAGAAGGGCCAGTGCCTTGGCAGAGCAGACCGTCATCGCCAACGAGTTCTTCACCGGAATCCGGCAGATCATCGCTTATTGCTCCGGGGGATCGTGGTTAGAGAGGTTTCGCAAAGAAAACCGCGTCTCCAGTGAAATGTACGCGAAAGACCTGGCGTGGGTCGCCATGCCCAAAAGCATAATGGAGCTTGCTGGTGTAGCGCTTATGATGGGCCTTGTCCTGCTGTTATGGTTCGTTACGGCGGATACCTTTGCAGATGCCCTGCCCAGGCTTGGGGTCTTCGCCGTGGCCTTGATCCAGCTACTTCCTTCGATTACCAACTTCGGGCGAATGAGGATGCAGATAATGGGCGCGATGCCAGATACTGAGCTGGTGTACAATACTCTCACCGGCCCGGCACCGACCCGTGTGGACGGCAATAAGAACGTGGACTCCTTCGAGAAGGCCATCGCATTCGAAGATGTATCATTCGCATACAAAGGTAGGGATACCTTATTGGATCGAGTCGACATGGTCTTTGAAAAGGGGAAGACTACTGCCTTGGTGGGCCCTTCGGGTGCAGGCAAGACCACCATCATCAACCTCATTCTAGGGCTGTTCGAGCCTACTAACGGACGCATAACACTGGACGGTGTGTCCCTCGGGGAATACAAGCTGGCAAGCTGGCTCGGGAAAATCGGCTTCGTGAGCCAGGAGCCCTTCATATACAACTCCACTGTGGCCGCCAACATTACCTTCACCAGAAACGGCCACTCTATGGAGTCGATCATAACTGCGGCTAGCATCGCCAACGCCCACGGACTCATCTCCGATCTTCCCCAGGGATACGATACGATCGTCGGGGATAGGGGCATGAAGCTCTCAGGCGGCCAACAGCAACGCATCGCCATAGCTAGGGCAGTGCTGGACCAGCCCGAACTACTGATATTCGACGAAGCTACAAGCTCCCTGGACACCCTCTCGGAGAAGCTGGTGCAAGAGGCCATCGAGAACGTCTCCAAAGATCGCACAGTGATCATAATCGCCCATCGGCTCTCGACGATAAGATACGCTGACAAAATAATCGTTATGGACAGCGGTCGAGTAATCGAGGAAGGAACCCATGACGAACTGTTAAGTCAGCAGGGCCATTATTCCCGTCTGGTGGCTTCATCCACGTAATTAGGAGTTCTCGAAGCAGAATTGACTTTCAGGATCTAGAGCTACATCCGGTCGACAGAACACATCGAGGGCCGAGAGAAAGTTTAATATACTAATCCTAGAAAGGAGCCACAGTATGATCCTTCTCAAAAGTAAACTCAATCGAGCATATCGCTTCGCACTCAGACGTACGTTCCATAAAGAGCCTCACTTACGACCTCCCCAGGAGAGGAAAGAGCATTTTCGACATTTCCTTGGAAAGATCCAAGGAAATCCCCTTGTCTGTGTCATAGGAGGCCATGATCAAGAGCCCCTTGGTAGGGACGTGAGATATCGATACGCTAGCTTTGATATCGCAAGCCATGAGAACATCACTCCTAAAAAAGGGTGCAACCTTAGACACTGAGTACTAGCTTTGATATCGCAAGCCATGAGAACATCATGGACATAGTAAACGAGACTAGGATTGACGCTTTCTATATCAATCGCGGCTCACCACGAGATTTGGTGAATCTCGTGAATTTCCTCGACGTCTATCATATCGATATCCCTGTCCTGATGGGAGACCAGTTTCGATGTCACAGTGTGATTGGCTACGTTCCTGTGATGCCTGGAGAGACGGTCTCTACATCAATTAGCGTACACAACTATTTTGGCAGGAATTACAGAATCAGTGATGCAATGCTGTATCAGGGGTATCTATATCAGGGTAAAAACCTGATAGATTGCCATCAATTCCTTATGAAACCGGAGGAAACAAAGGTCATTGAGCTCCAAAAAGAACTGCACATGGAAAACGTAGGATCCGGTGTATATTACATGGAGATATTCCATCCCCAGCTCCCAACATCGAACAGTGAGTGCAGATATTATGGACTTTACCGTGATGAATCTTCGGACTCTATGGCAGGAATCCATTCTCTTCCATTGAAGGGTTGGTATAACTTCGGAAAGGAAGGCCGTACCCTTTCCAGAACGTTCTTTCCAAACCTAGACGACATCTCAGTCAGGTATGTAATTCCGGGCTGGTCTCTGCAAGAGGAAAGGTTTGAGGTCAAGGCCCAAACCACCCTGGGCAATGAATTGCTGTTTACAGCTTCCAAGGGAAGGAGTTCTATCCAGGCGGTAGTTCCACGCCCGGATTCCCTGAAACCCCGTTCAGGACTCGAGTTCGACCGAATTGCACCAGGAATACCGATTTGGGGGGGACAGGGGTTTCAGACCTTGTGGATGGAGGGGAAAAGCCTTGCGGTTTGGCACGACGGGGCTTCGGTTAGGGATTTTCGAAAAAGGCGTAAGACGGCCACTGTCAATGAAAAGGCCGCAAGGGTGAGCGCTGATAAAAACCAGAAGATGGCCGGTGTCTTGTATGAGGAACAACAGGAGTCGAGAGAAATCTCTGGGAACTTGATGGACCTTTTCAAAAGTAGGGTAAAATATTTTGGGACTTCGTTTCCTTTCCTGGGTCATTCGTACCCAGACCTACACCTTGTGATCGATCGCGAGCAGTGGGCCGGCAATATCCTGAACTTCAACATAGGTCTTTACACAAACAGTGGGACTCTTATAGATACTCAGCCCTGTCGCTTTAATGGATCAATCCAAACTGTCAACCTCAATGTTCTCTTTGCCGAACAGCTTCAGGAAATCAGCCAAGGCTACTTCATGGTTACCGCCGACCCCCGTGACCAGGGTGATGAACAGGAACCTGGCGACTTGCAATATCCAAGTGATTCTATGCTCTTCGCATTTTGGAGTGATGGGGTAAGAGTGTACGACTCGGTACACTCCCTAGACTCCTGGAATCTGGTCGCATTCGACCTGGGCGACTCTCCACGAGGGAAGTCGGAGATGGCTAAGGCGACAAAGAGAATAGTTTCCCGCACTAAAAAATTTGCACCCTTTGTGGCTAGCGATAAACAGAGATCATGGTACTGGATTTGTAATGCAGGTATGTCGGAGGAACAGATAGACACCGATGTCAAATTTAGGCTTTACGGCCCTGATGGTTTGGAGGAAATAGTTTCCTTTAACTTGCCTTCCAACTGCGCCCGAATCGTGTCAGCACATGAAATTTTGAGAGAATGCAACGCCACTTGTCCCTGGGGTACTCTCTGGGTAGAATCAAACGATTGCAATCTAGGCGCATTGTGGTTTATGGACACAGGTGATGGTAAGGGCTTTGCTACTGACCATTTCACCGGAGGATAAACGAATCTTTGTAGTTAAAACGGAACTTCCCACAAACACCAGGCAACTAAATGACTGATTCCTTGGCGCCCTTCCTTTTTGCTGCTGTTCATAAGGGGCCATACCTATCGATAGAACCTCTGGAGGCCGAGCTGGGAACAGACAGAATACGATACCTGGTCGAAGGCGTATCTAAGAACGAACGATCGCAAAAAGGTTTGCCGTACGTAGATATGGAGGTAGTGGAAAGTTGGTGGGGAAGTCTTGAAAGGTTCTTGATCGATACAGGAGTAAAGGCGGTTATCCGAAGCTCATCAGAGGATGTGGCGGAGCGAAACGTCGAGGAGCTATCCTCGATAGCCGCCGGAAAAGCCGACATACCCGTGTTCGTAATCGAGGACTTTCCCGGCAACTACTGGCCGAAGCCAGATGAGCGAATCGATGGCCTCTTCGTGGAGGATGACTCCATGAATGAGCTGTACCGGTCCCGCGGAGTCGATTCCCAAATCATTTACGCCTCTGGGAATCTCCGATACAATGCGCTGGTCGGACTCGACCGAATGAGTCGAAGAGCAGAGACCAGAAAATCGCTCGGTTTGAGCGATGAACCAACGGTACTATGGGCAGGACAGCCCGACGGCGACAACTCCTATCGAGCTCTTGACCGACTACTACAACATTTCGATGGGACAGGGACTTCCTTGCTTTTCCGGGCCCATCCAAGGGATGAGGCTTATAATGCCGGGGCATACAGCGAGTTGCAGGCCAACACATCAATGAAGGTGGTAGACACATCCTCGTACCCGAATGTGCTTGACCTATACTGCGCGTCCGACTTGGTTGTTACCCAGTTTTCTTCCGCAGGAGTGGAAGCGAGCTACCTTGGAGTTCCAGCGCTTTTCGTCCTCTTCAAAGACCTGGGCAAAGAGTACCTGAGGACCTCTAAAGGCTACGACAGTTTGCCCTGGTGCAGCAACGGTTGTGCTTTTCTAATCGAGTCAGAAATGGATATAAAGAGCGTAATGGAGCAGGCTCTGTTAGACGCCGATGCCAGGGACCAAGTACGCTCCAACTTCCAGCGACGTTTCGTGGCTAGAGCAGACGGCGCTCGCATCATCGCGGACCGGATCCGGGAGGCAATAGGTGGAGACGCTTAAAAAGGCGGGGCCTGCACCTTACAGGATGCGGCCAAAGCAGGTGTATAATCACGATAGAGATTGGGCCACAAGGAGACGAGGGAGAGTTATCTATGGCTGATCTACAACTGAAGGTGAAGAAGAGCTATGACCAGGAGTCTTTGCTCAATGACAAGAGCATGAACTGGAAAGGGTTCGACAGGGATGCTCTGATGGCCAAGATCCGAGAGGAGCAGCAAGAGGGGCCAATCACCCGTCTCCGACATCCAGAGGTCCGATACGAGACCACGGACCATTGCAACGCCGAATGCATCATGTGTCCTAGAGATGTGCACAAGTTCGGCCGACCCCACGGCATCATGAACTTGGAGAAGTATAAAAGGAGCATCGACGAGGTGGTGGAGCTCGGATGCAAGCAAGTCGTGCTCACAGGCTTCGGAGAGCCCCTGATAGACAAGAAGCTGGAACAGAAGGTCGCGTACGCTAGGGATAAGGGCCTTCGGACGTACATCATCAGCAACGCTTCTCTCCTTACACGAAAACGGGCCGAAGGCTTAATTCAGGCTGGACTGGATGAGTTGAGACTCAGCTATTATGGCATGAGAAAAGAAAGCTACGAAGCGGTGATGGTAGGCCTTAATTTCGAAGTAACTATGTCAAATCTGCTGGGCTTTCTGGAGCTTCGTGATGAGCTAGGCTCCAAGAAGCCTCGGCTGGAGATCAACTGGCTGGTGCTGCCGGAGAACGAAGAGGATACGGACCACTTCAGGGAGTTCTGGGAGCCCAGGGCCGACGCCATCGAAATCTGGAAGCCTCATAACTTCGGCGATGGACGCGACTATCGCCAGCGCTATGAAGAAGTGGCTATGAAGACCACCTGCGGCCGCCCCGAGAATGGTCCTCTACAGATCCAGTGGGATGGCGAGGTGATCCCTTGCTGCTACGACTATAACAATCAGATAGTGCTGGGAAACGCGTTTGAGCAGCCCGTGCTCGAAGTCCTAAATGGGGAGAAATACCGTCTGCTACGCTTCGCCCACCGGGACAAGAAGTTCAATCTCTTTCCATATTGTGACCAATGTGACCAGCTCCTACCCCATGCCGACGCTCTGGTCTACACCAACCGCCACAACCTGCCCAAAGAGGTGGCGGTCAAGATGTCCAACACCGATCTGTACAATCTGGTGGACGACGAGTCATTCGATCCCAAGAACTTCAATGAGAAGTACGCAGATGGACTCGTTGAAGTCGAGTACAAGCAGGCAGGTCAATAGTCCAGTATGGCATCCCCTCCTTCTAGAGGAGCGAAAAACGATCTGTACGAAGCGTGGATGCAACGGGAGCATTCTACCCAGTTCAGCGGTTGGGACAGATACTCGACTGCAAAGCTCATCAGATTTTGCGACCAGTTCAACGAGTGCCAGCTATTCCGTGAGATAGCAAGGAACCCCACATCTCGGACTCTTTCCGATATCGGTTGCGCCACAGGGCGATTCTACAGATATTTCCGCAAAGTATGGCCCTCACTGGAATACAAAGGCTTCGATATCTCCCCGGTTGCCATCGACCATGCGAAAAGTTTGTACCACCAGGCTGATTTCAGGGTATTCGACGGCAACCTAAAGTCCGACCCTCAAATTAAGTCGGACCTGATCTTCTGCAGAGATGTGGTTTTACACCAACCCGATCCCCATGAATTTCTTTCTGATCTCTACAATGTTACAGGTAGCCACGCCATTCTCCGTCTCAGAACGAGGGAGATGGGTGCAACGGTATTCGACGTGTCCCAGTCCTGCCAGTATTCGACCTCGGGACGTTGGGTCCCCTACATCGTGTTCAACACCACCGAGTTGGTCGATTTAATTCGCTCTTTCAGACCGTCCCCAGCCAGGATCGTTCTAAGAAGGCATCCCGTAGTGCTTGGGGGCTACAACAGACGCTATCTGCCCAAAGAGCTCTACTATCCTGAGACGGGCACCGCTGAGACGGCGCTCCTGATCGAGAAGGGGAGCGACGACAGCGACAAAGAACCTTCTGTGACCATAGAGACCTGTCCGGAGACGCGGCAACAGCCACGGTGGACCAGGTTGGTGAAACATATTGGGCGTCGGTGGGGCCTGTGACTGAACCGGGGACAAGGCCGATGGACATCTTCGGTGACATGGAATCCTCCAAGAAATCTTCTTTCTCTCACAGGGTCTACTCGAGACTTCGCTACCGATGGCCGTTTTCGTGGGTTTGGTTCCTTCTGTACCTGGTTACAGGCAAAGTTAGGCGAGTACCTGTGAACTCCCTGACCAACCTGGGCGCCTTCTCATATTCACAGAGTGGTTGGCATCCCTTCACCGCTGCTCTGAAGCAATTGGATAGTGACCCTGATATTTGTCCCAGGGACAGCATATTAACGCAGTTTTACGACCGTTTTAACCGGAATACTCAAGATGGTTATTTGCCGGCCCATTCAGAAGATGGTTGGCAATCAACCAAAACCTGCTACCTGCCCCCATGGCACGGGGGGAAGAACGTCAATTTTGACGATACCTTTGAACATTGGACGGGGCCGAAATCGGAAGAAGCCGTAGCATTCCTGTTCAATCGTCTCAAAGCCGTGTACCACAGGCTAAGATCAGAAGGATATCGCCCTCTGTCCTATCCTGATGGATTTATCCGTGTGTGTGTTCTCGAAAGGTCCAAGGGGGACCGCAGATGCCTTGTGGTGGGTGGGCAAAATCGCGCGGCAATAATCAGTCACTTGAGACATGATGAAACGTGGGTGCGGATTCAGCAACCCAGTGCAGTCTACCCAGGCAATATGCCCAGCATGATCAAACTTAGCGAAACAGACAGGTGGGAACGAGTCGTACAGGGAGAGTTTACCACCGAGAACGCTTCCAGATTCTTCGATGCCTACTTTAAGTACGACGGGAAGGCCCAGGCCATCGCATTGGGGCTACTGTAGCTCCGTACCGAATGCCAGGTTAGATGATCACCCTAGCACGTAAATACACATCAGCCAAACGTAGGGCCTATGGCGCGTTGTCGAGAATTGCCTTCGGCATCTACAGCAAGGCCCACGAGCTTGAACTCCGCAACTCCCATCTTTATTTGCCCTGTTACTATTTCGAGAGCGCCAGCACCCTCAGGTCCGGGTCTACGGTGGATAAGTATGGACAGATACGGGAGACCCTTCGACAAACGTTGGGGGAAGAGCCCGAGTCAAGTGTGTTGGATTTGGGCTGTAATGAAGGCTATTTCGCCCTAAGACTGGCGTCCGAGGGGTACTGGGTCACCGGCATCGACGCAGATGCGGGCTATCTTCGAGTAGCAAAGTTCCTTCAGCAGAGGTACCTGGTAAACAGAGCCTCCTTCTATCAGCTAACGGCCAACAAGGAAGACCTTCTGAGCTTACCCACATTCGACGTAGTGATTTTCATGTCCGTATTCCAGAAATGGTGCTCTCAATACGAGTTCGGAGAAGCGTTCGATATGTTAAGGGTACTCTGGCAGAAAACAAATCGGATCATGTTTTTCGAGATGCCGGACTCACTTGAAAGTGAGGAGTTCTTCAAGGACTCCATGCCAAGCATGGGGGAAACCAAGGAGGAGTGCCGGGAGTATATCAAAAATATGCTGGAATCAATCGGCTCCTGCTCGGTAACCTGGATTGCCGACAACCCCATGGACTATAGGCCGGAACAACGAAGCCTCTTTGCCGTCACTAGGATCTTTGAGGATCAAAAGGATGGCAACTCACCATGAGCATTCTGGAAGAGCTAGACAGGGTGTTCAAGCTTGAGATAGACACACTCATGAAGCTTAGAGACAGCCTTGACGGTTCCTATACGAAGGCGACGGAGTTGCTTTTCCAGTGTTCGGGTAAAGTCGTGGTCACAGGCATGGGGAAATCGGGCCTCATCGCTCAGAAGATCTCCGCCACCATGGTGTCCACAGGAACACCTGCGGTGTTTCTTCATCCCAGCGACGGTCTGCACGGCGACGTGGGCATCATTCGAGAAGGAGACGTCGTGCTGGCCATCAGCAAATCCGGAGAAACAGAAGAGCTGCTTGGCATACTGCTATATATCAAAAAAGTCGGGATACCGGTGATCTCTATCACCGCAGACCCAGAGTCCACGCTGGCAAAAAGCTCCGACGTCGTGTTGTTCACACAGGTGAACGAAGAGGCCTGCCCTCTGAATCTGGCTCCCACGTCCAGCACCACCGCCGCACTGGTGCTGGGGGATGCCTTGGCCATGGCTCTGATGAAGATGCGGGGCTTCGAGCCAGAGCAGTTCGCCATTCTCCACCCCGGCGGCCAGTTGGGGAAAAGGCTTCTGCTCACTGTAGAGGATATCATGCGGGGCGGCGAGAGAAACCCCGTGGTCAATATCAAGGACACCGTAAGCAACATGCTTTCAGAGATCACAAGCAATTTGAGCGGAGCAGTCTCAGTAGTGGACGATGAGGGCAAGCTCCTTGGGCTGGTGACCGACTACGACATTCGCAAGATTCTGGAGCAAGGCAAGAATATCTATACACTGAGCATTCCAGAAATCATGAACACAAATCCCACCTATATCTGCTCGGACGAGAAGGCTGCTGTGGCCTTAGACCTCATGGAAAACCGGGAAAAGCCCTTTCTGGTGTTGCCGGTATTGGAAAGGACCAGCAGAAAAGCGGTGGGCATTATACATCTCCACGATCTGATAGCCAAAGGTCTATGAGCAACGTCATTCTCTGCGATCGATTGAGCTCGTTGAAGACTGCCCTGAAAGGCATATCGGGCCCCTTCCGCTACATAAGTTTGATAGAGACACAGGAGAGCTTTCAGATCCGTAGCTACCTACAGCAGCACCCGGATGCTCGGGAGCTTCCACGGGCTCAGCTATTTCGGGAGCGTAGCGACAAGTTCAGGAAAAGCTACATCGAGACGATGGGTCAAATCAATGGGCGAAACCATTCGCTGGAGTGGTGGGCCATGCCCTTCACCAACAAGAACCCGTTGGCCACCCAGCTTTGTCGCCAAACCTTCCAGTTCCTCCTGATAGTAGAGCTACTCCGCAGCAGCCAAGAGGCTCTGGTGGTTGTCACCGACGACGCTGACCTCGTTGCTCAGGTGAAAGCCTGGGGAGACACACACGGAGTGCCTGTTGTCAGCACAGTTAAAGGGCAGAAGGGTTGGAAGTCCTTTGTTCAGAGGTTCACACCGGGAAATGTGCTGTACGCCTTTGTCAGGACCCTGTGGCTGTGGCTCCAGACTCGGCGTTTACGTATCCGCAGTGAGACCGGCACTGAATACACGGTGGTGGCGAGCCTATTTCACCCCCAGTCCCTGTCTGAGCCTGGAAAATACCGCGACGTGTACTTCGGCAGACTTGTGGATGATCTTGAGGCCCAGCAGAAAAACGCCGTCGTGTTTGGACTACTCCAAGAGCCATGGCGAGGCCAGGTTTCCAAGCTGAAGGCGTTGAATGGCAGAGTCAAGGTTATCCCGGCTGAGGCTTACCTCTCCCTTTCGGACCTGATGTTGTGTGGCCTCAAGTCCCTGAAGGCCTATTTCAGCCGCTCACGAATTTCTGGCCCCGCAGAGTGTGACGGCATCGACATAGGAATCCTATTAAAAGGAGCCATCCGACAGGCCCGCCGCTCCGGTAATTTTCTCCGAGCACTGAGAGTATATTACTGCGCCAGACGACTGGCTCAGGAGGTACATGTGGAGCGGTGCATGTATCCCTATGAAAACAGAGCGTGGGAAAGGATGCTGATCCGCGGAATCCGAGATGCCTCACCCAAAACCCGCATAGTAGGATACCAGCACGCCTCGGTGACCCTCGGCCACACCAATTTTATACTCGGCCAAGAAGAGCCCCAGATCGTTCCTTTACCCGATGCCATCGTTACCACAGGACCCTTGGTCAAGGAGTGGCTCGAAATGGAGGGCAACTATCCTCCTGGAATGTTGAAGACCGGCTGTGCGCTACGCCAATCTTCACCAAACGGCACAGTACAAGCCAGAAACAAGTCAGATCGAATCACCAACGTTCTGGTAGTCCTGGCCACCAGCCTAGACGAATATGTAAACACATTGGTGTTCCTCGAAAAGGCGTTTTCAGGATCAACTGGGTACGAGGTTCGCATTCGCCCTCACCCTACCATTCCCCTGGAGTCAGCGGTTAAGATTGCGCCGTTGAGCCGCACTGAGTTCTATTCGCCAAGCACCGGCCCCTTGATGGACGCTCTCCAATGGGCCGATGTGGTCCTATACGCATCCTCCACAGTTGGGATGGAGGCAGTCTCATTGGGAATCCCAGCTATTTACCTTGACCTGGGAAACTTCCTCGATACCGACCCCATGTTTGGCTGGAGTGAGTTCAAGTGGTCGGTTAGAGAGCCCGCAGAGCTAATTGATGCTATGCGAAAGATCGAAGCCGTACCTCCCAGCACCTTTAGTGAGCTACAGCTAAAAAGCCGGGAGTATGTATCCACTTATCTGAGTCCGGCGACGGCCGCCAGCGTGCACACTTTTCTCGAAGCCTAAACCTCTCACATGAAGATATTCATCACGGGAATCAGTGGACTGCTAGGCCTGAACCTGGCCCTCCAGCTACGAGACAAACACGAAATAAGCGGCTGTTATCACACTCATCCCGTACAGTTGGACAGCGTAAATGCTCTACAACTTGATCTGCTTGACATCGAACATACCAACAAATTATTGCACCAGCTACGACCCGATGTGGTTATCCATACTGTGGGCTTGACAAGCGTAGAGGGGTGCGAATCGGACCCAGTGCTGGCCCACAAGCTAAATGTAGAAGCTACCCAACACATCGCCGAGGCGTCCCGCACCATGAAGTTCAAGCTGGTGCACATTTCCACCGACCATCTGTTTGATGGCGCCTCGGCCTGGAGACGGGAAGAGGATACGCCGAATCCTCTCAATGTCTATGCCAGGACCAAGTTAAAGGCAGAGGAAACGGTCCTTGAGAGCTCGGATGATGCCTTGGTGATACGGACTAACTTCTATGGTTGGGGCACCAGCGTTCGATCCTCATTTAGCGATTGGATATATCAGTCCCTCGAAAAGGGCCAACAGCTCAGAATGTTCTCCGACGTGTTCTTCACTCCCATATTGATTAACGATCTGTCTAATCTGATCCTGCAGCTAGTCAACAAGGGAGCTGCGGGGATTTACAACGTTGCGGGAAGAGAGCGGCTCTCCAAATACGACTTCGCTGTCAAGTTAGCCGACGCGTTCAACTGCCCTTCTGAAAACATTCACTCCATAAGCGTGAAAGAGTTCCCTTTCAAGGCACAAAGGCCCAAAGATATGTCCCTGTGCAGCGAAAAGGCGGCTAACTTCCTGGGAACCCAAATGCCAGACATCTACGAAGGATTGAACCGGTTGAACAAGCTGAATTCAAGAGGATATCCAGAGACAGTGGAGCAAGCCATTCAGAGCAGTCGCCCTCGTCGAGCTTCTTACACCTGAAAGCCTCGATATCATGGCATTCAAGAACAAAGTAGCCATAGTGGTCCCTACCCGAAACAGACCCTCAGACCTGCGCCGCATGCTAGGCAGTGTCGCCGGCCAATCTTGCCTGCCCGACCAGATGATTATTGTGGACGGTGGAGAGCAGACGGTTGAGGAAGTGGCAAACGCCTTTCCCAACCTGAACGTTCGCTACCTCCGCGTTTATCCGCCTTCTCTCTCCAAGCAGCGAAACGCCGGTATGGAGACCGTTGATCCCTCGATAACTCTCGCTGGATATATGGACGACGACCTGGTCCTGGAACCGGGTTCCATGGAAGCCATGCTAAACTTTTGGGAAACCGCATCTGGCGATGTAGGTGGGGCTAGATTCAACATCGTAAATGAGCAGCCTCCCAGGTCAGTTTGGATCAAGTCCCTGTTCCTCGCGAGCCGTCCGGAGAAAGGTACAGTCCTTCCCTCCGGCTATACCACTCCCATCGGCCCGATCAATGAGAATCTACAAGTCCGTTGGCTATCGGGAGGTGTGACCCTATGGCGGAGTGAGGTAATCAAAGAGTTCGGCTACGATGAGTGGTTCGAGGGCACCGGATACCTGGAGGACCTAGATTATAGCTACAACGTCGGAAAGAAGTACAAACTTGTAGCGGTGGCTGATGCCCGGGTTCAGCACCTCAGCTATCCCATACGCAAGAACATGAACTATTTGCTGGGTAAGTGGCAGGTGACCAATCGGATGTACTTTGTGAAAAAGTATCCCGACCTCTCCGTGTCCCTATGTTACTTCGCTGTATGCGGTCAGATGGTGTTTAACCTGGCCAAGAGTGCCGCCGAGCGAGATAGTGTGGGCCTGCGACGCGCCCTCGGCAATCTCGTTGGCCTCTTCAGGGTCAGCACAGGGAAGATCGACAGGATGGGCGGTATCCTTAAATGAAGTATCGGCCTTTCCGTGTCAATCGTCGACAAAGGGCTAAGAATGGTAGTTCAAGAGTATATGAGGTACGACATTAGTTGAGAGATGAGCAGTTGAAATCCGCTAGTCGCGATGTGAATCTGGTACAGCTACTGGAAAGCCTTGCTCCTAATTTCAGCCATGACCACCTGGAGCAGATATTTCCCAAGAGCGTTCAAAAGCAGCAGAAGGCCATCAAAACGTGTCTGCAACTGTTGGGCGTCGATATGCAAAAGGACTCCATCGACGCCGGTGCCGTTCAAGCTACCGGCCCAGCAAGAACCTTAGACATCGGGCCTGGAATGGGTCTTCTGGCCATTGCTCTCAAGAAGTTAGGGTTCAACGCCGATTGCCTGTTTGCACCCCACGACTATCCCACACCCCCCCAATTCGAGCGCAATGAGGTTGGCATTCACTATTGCGACACCTACACCGAGCCCTTTCCGCAACCGGACAACACATACGATCTCATAACAATGCAAGAGGTTATAGAGCACTTCCACCACTCTCCCAAGAACTGCCTGCTGGAGATGTATCGGGTGCTGAAACCTGGAGGCTGGGGCATTATCGAGACACCGAACTCAGTCAACCTCCGGGACAGGGTCAGGGTATTAATCGGCAAAGTAACTGGCCAGACGTAAAGCTCGTCTATAACTGGGGTGGCCCGTTCACCGGTCACGTCCGAGAGTACACCAAAGACGAGCTGGAATGGACTATCAAAGAAGCGGAGTTTAGCGACGTCAAGGTCTCGGCCATTAATCGCGTGGTCTGGCAATCGGAGTACAAAGGCCGGGATTCCACAGGGCGCATGGTCACGAAGTACCGAAACCGTTTCAGAGTCAACTCGCCTTACGCAATCGCTCGACTGATCTATTTCCTGCCTGTGCTGGCGGTGCCTAACTTGCGTGATACCTTGCTGGCTACTTTCAGAAAGCCCACCTGAGTAATGGATAGCCCTATTCGGGTACTCAACGTTATCGCCGATGACCGGGTCGGCGGCCCTCAACTGAGAATCCTTAGAGTATCCAAGGCCCTAAAGAAGCTGGGAATCGAGACCACAGTCGCAATCCCAACAGGTGATGGAGGTTTTGGAGACCTGCTGGGAGAGGCAGATATCCCCTTCCATAGGCTTCCTGGTCTCTTGAGAATCCGTGGCACCCCAAACCCTCTAGCTCACCTGGACTGGTTCATTGGGCTTTGGGACTCCATTGGCCGTCTAATGACGATCATAAAGAGAGAGAGAATCGACATCGTTCATCAGAACGATGTCACCCATATTCAAGGAGCCATTGCCGGTCGGCTGGCGGGCCGGAAGGTTGTCTGGCACATCAATGGCATGACCTACCCCCTTGTTTTCAAAAGCTTCAAACCTCTCCTTTACTTTATGCCCCACATGCTTGTGGCATCCTCTCAGGCCGTAGGCAGTGAGTATCTTGGGGGAAAGGGGGATCTTTTCGCCCGTCCTTTCCAGGTACTCTATCCACCAGTGGATTGTCCAGACGACGATAAAAGCACCGATCAGGACTCGCTTAGAGATGAGTTCGACATCCCACATTCGAGTCCGTTGATAGGGATGGTGGGTAACGTCTATCCTTCGAAAGGCCACGTCTATTTCATCAGGGCGGCGGCGCTGATCAAAAAGCAGTACCCAGACGCTCGGTTTTTGATAGTAGGCCAACGCTTCGAGACCCGAAAGCAGTATTCAGCCGAGCTGGATAGAGAAGCTGAAAGGTTGGGCCTATCCGAGGCGCTTATATACACTGGATTCCGCCGCGACATGAACGATGTGCTAAACGCCCTGGATGTTCTCGTACATCCCAGCCTGTCCGAGTCCTTCGGAATGGCGCTGGCGGAGGGGCTGGCAGCGGGCAAACCGGTGGTAGCCTCCGATGTTGGCGGGGTTAAGGAGGTCGTGTTACACAATGAGACCGGCATTCTGGTGCCCCCGACAGATTCAGAAGCTATAGCCAAGTCTGTCATGTCTTTGCTGTGCGACCCGGAGTATGCGCATTCCATGGCGGTCAAGGGGAGGGAGAGGGTGAGGCAACTGTTCTCCACCGAAAGGTGTGCCTCTGAACATGAGAAAGTCTATCGACGAGTCTTGAATGGCAGGGTTTAGACGTTCCCCAAGATGAAAGCACTGCTACTAACCCAGTACTATCCGCCCGAGCCCGGCACGGCATCCCTGAAGATGTCGGACCTGGCGGAGCATCTGCAAAGGCAGGGCCACCAGGTAACGGTGGTCACAGGCTTCCCCAACTATCCCGATGGCGTCCTTTACGAGGGATATAAGAGGAAACTGTACCACGAGGAGACGGTAAATGGCGTTAAGGTCATCAGGACCTACCTTCTCATCACCACGGAGCGCCGTAGCTTTGGGCCCCGGATGAAGAATCATCTGTCGTTCATGGTCTCCTCGATTTTCGGGTCTCTGAGGGCCGGCCATCACGACCTGGTTTACGTATATTCCCCACCCTTGTTTTCGGCGGTGTCAGCATATCTGTTAAGCCGGCTGTGGCGCGCACCCTTCGTGCTGGACGTTCACGATCTTTGGCCTAAAGGACCCATTCATCTGGGCGTACTCAAGGGACGTACCAAGATCAGAATGGCAGAGCAGCTTGAGAAATTCGCCTATTCCAAAGCCCACCACCTGTTCTTCTATTCCGACCGTATGCGCCAAGACGTGGTTGCAACGGGCGTACCGGACTCCAAAACCGAGGTACATCCCCTTTGGGTAGACACGGAGTTCTTTCGACCGGCGCCACAAGAAGAGGCCGCCAAGATTCGCCAAGATTATGTCATGTCCGACAAGCTGGTGGTGATGTACACCGGCAACCTCGGTCTCCCCCAAGGGCTAGATACGGCCATCAAATGCGCACAGCTCATGCAGGAGCGAGGCTACGACCAAATCTTATTCGTCTTCGTGGGAGGTGGTGCGGATCGGGACAGGCTCCAACGGCTAAGTCAAGAGTATGGCCTGCGGAACGTGCTGTTTATTCCGCCTCAACCTGTGAGTGTCATGCCGGCCTTCATGTCAGCCAGCGATATTCTGCTGGTGCATCTGGACAAGGCGCCTTTCCGGATGGGGACCGTGCCTGGCAAGCTGCTGACCTACATGAGCACGGGCCGTCCAGTGCTGGCCGGACTTGAAGGGGAATCCGCCGACATCGTAGAACGGAATCGGTGTGGCGTGCTAATAGAGCCCCAGAATGCTGAGGCCATGGCAGGGGCAATTCTGAAACTAGAAGATCCAGACACGCGGAGGCAGATGGGGGAAGCTGGACGGAGGGCTGCGGTTGCCCAGTACAATCGCGAAACCCTACTCGATGAGGTTGAGGACCGATTACAGCAGATCGTCACGGGACGTCGCGGACGGGCCGCCACGGCCAAGTCCTCATGAGCGACCAAGACCTCCGGTTAGTTCACATGGGTCGCTATCCGGGTAGAAGGGTACTGACCTGGCACAATGGAGAGCTGTATTTCTCACGAAAATATTCGTTGTGGAGAGGAAACCCCGTAGAGAACCGATGGGAGCACGTAGCTCGATACCGGCCTGACTGGACGAGGAGGCTTAGCAGTATCACCCGACTGGGAGGCAGGCTCCGCCGGGATGGATTCCACTCCCTGGGCATATTGCCTAACGGAGGGATGGTGGCTGTTATGCCCAAGGTCATCGCTATCTGCCCGCCGGGCGAGAAAGAGTTTCAGGTTACCTGGCACATCAAAAGGGGGACCCGTCCCCTGGCATTGACCGTATCTCCGGACGGCGCCATTTATTGGGGGGAGTATTTCAACAACCCTACACGAGATGAAGTACACGTCTACGCATCTACAGACCAAGGACGGACATGGAATGTAGCATACACCTTCACACAGGGTTCCATTCGACACGTTCACAGCATCACATACGATCCCTACAGAGACCACTTATGGATGTGCACCGGCGACTACGGCGCAGAGTGCCGCATTATGCGGGTGAGCAACGACTGGCAGGTGATTGAGACTGTGCTTGAAGGGAACCAACAGGTCCGCACCGTTCGTCCAATTCCAGCGGCCGACGGCCTTTACTTCACCACGGACTCGGAGCTGGAGCAGAATTACGTCTATCGGCTGAACACTGAAGACCAGCTTGAACAGCTTCACCCAATCAACGGCCCAGGCATGTGGAGCTGCCAGGTAGGTGATGCACTGTTTTTCTCCAGCGACATAGAGCCCAGCAAAGTCAATCTTGATCCTCTGGCGAGTGTCTACGGCAGTCCCGACGGAACATCCTGGTCCAGGCTGGTGGCTTGGCGCAAAGACCTGTGGCACAAACGCTTTTTTCAGTACGGGAATATCGTGCTTCCCCGAGGGCCGAATAGCTCCAACATTTTTGCAGCCTCGGGAATGGCGGTGCAGAAAGAAGACGACGTTATGCATGTCTGGAGAGTCCAGTGACAGAGGCCCAGACAAGCGTTGTCTCAACGGTAAGGGAAAGTACCGCCTCAGATAAGACCGGAATATTCAAACTTCGAGAGGCGGTCTATGGCAAGCCCTTCGGCCAGGAGGAGTGGCACTGGAAATTCGAGAAACACTCCGGCATTCCAGCTAAAATCTATGTGGCAGAGGCTCAAGACTCGCTCGTGGGTCTCAGGGCCTTCATCGTCGAGAGACTGAAAGTTCATGAGAAGGTGTGGCTGGCTGGCCTCGGCGTGGACATCATGGTCCATCCTGAGTTCAGGAGATACGGCATCGCCTCCCAGGTCGCCAACGAAGCCTCCGAAGCCATGGAAGCGGCGGACATCCCCATATTGACCGGGTTCCCCAACGAAGCCGCGTTCAAGGTCTACAATCGTAGGCGCTCCAACTGGAGGCACGTCTGCTCGATTCCTCTACTGGTAAAGCCATTAAACTTTGATGCCATCCTGGGTAAGTACGTCAAGAATTCCCTACTCCGATGGTCATTAAGGGTACCGCTACAGGTTCTGTGGAGAGTATTCTTCGGCGGAAAAACCCGTAAAGCCCAGGACATCACCGTGAAAAAGGGCGACGCCTTCGACGAGCGGTTTGACCAGCTATGGGAGTCGGTCAATAAGCAGCACGAAATTCTGCTGGTGCGAGACCGGGCCTTTCTTGATTGGCGATTCAAGGAGAATCCGGATGTAGCTTGCGTGGTTTGCACGGCCGAACGAGATGGCAAACTACTGGGCTATGCCGTTCTGTGGGAAGGCCAGATGTTCGATCTCAAAGTGGGGTTTATACTCGATATTCTAGCGGAAGACGCGAATGCGACCGATGCCCTGATATCCGATGCCGTCGACTATTTCAAGGGGAGGGGTGTGGAGGCTGCAGGATGTCTGATGCTTAAACACACGTCATACTTCAAGGAGCTGAGAAGGGCCGGGTTTGTTGTGGCACCAAAACGGGCTATCCATAAAGAGTTCTACTTTGGAGTTCAGGTGAAGCCGTCCATCATCCCCGACGAAGTTATGAACAAACGCGAAAGCTGGTATTTGACCTTTGCCGACCTGGACCGGGAGCTGCCTATATGACCTCGCTGATGGTCGTCGGCTGGTACCCCCAGGACAATACCGTGTCCAGAAAGCGGCGTAGCAGCTCGATGTTCTGTATTCCAATGGAGCGCCGGTGCCTGCTGGGTAGAGCGGCCGGGAGCTCTTGCTGGTCAGGAGCAACAAACTCCCAGGGATGGCAATAGAAGTTCAGCATGTATCCCCGGTTGAATACCCGCCTGGCTGCCCACAAGGTCAAGGTGGGCCCCAGAAGTCTTAGCGCGGTCATGCTGACAGGGAATACGAAGGAGGAGGGCGGTACCTCCAGGATGGGGCTCGAGCCCTGCTTTCCCAGGCTATGAGGGTCTGGATGGTAGGGCCGGAGAGGTGACAGGAAGTAGCCCAGGTTGTTGACCATGCCCAAACCGGCGTCGAAGCGGCGAACGGGCACAGAAGAATCTACGCGATAGTTCATCTCTTCCAGGACTTTTAACATGGTGTCACTGACCTGCAAAAATGGAGCCCTGAACACCGATGGCCTGGCATGGATGACCTTCTCAATGGCTTCAGTCCCTCGTTCGAGCCATTCCCGTTGCTTCTCGTAAGGAGTCGTGGCAAAGTTTTCCTCGAAATCCAGCACGTGAGCCCAGCCGTGGGCTCCAATCTCATGTCCGGCGTCGGCAGCCTCAGCGATGAGGCTCGGATAGGCGTTTACGAACTGGCCAGCCACAAATATCGTTGAGCGGGCGTTGTACTCGTCACAGAGCTTGAGCACCGCCTCCAGTCCAGGCGCCGATCGAGGTACCCAATCGCCATCAACGGTCAATAGGAGCTTGTTCTGCTGCGAGGGTTTTTCCAATCTTCCACATCCATACTTGGAATAACGGGGCTAACGGTAGCATAGGGTGTGGCATAATTCAAGCATGGCCATTATCTAGCCGGATGTCTCCCAACTCGAAATGAAGCAAGTATCACAAAACTATAAGACCGGAGAGCTGAGCCTCACCGAAGTGCCTGTAGGTATGGCCAGAAGGGGCCAATTGCTCGTCCAGACGGCAGCGTCACTGGTCAGCGCCGGCACCGAAAAATCCATGATCGAGCTGGCCCGCAAGTCCCTGATAGGAAAGGCGCTGGCCCGGCCCGACCTGGTGCGCCAGGTCATCGCCAAGGCCCAGTCCGACGGCATTCTGGAGGCCTGGAAGCAGGCCATGGGGCGGCTGGATACACCGATGCCCCTGGGATACTCCTCAGCTGGAGTGGTTATCGATGTGGGGGCAGGCGTAGAGGGTTTCACCTCGGGAGACCGCGTCGCTTGCACCGGCCAGGGCTACGCCGGGCACTCCGAAGTTGTTTCGGTCCCTGCCAACCTGTGCGTTAAGATTCCGGATGCAGTTGGAGTTGAGGCAGCAGCCTTCGTGGCTCTGGGAGGTATAGCCCTCGAAGCAGTCCGCATGGCGCGAATATCGCTGGGTGAGACAGTGGCTGTAATAGGTCTCGGGCTTCTGGGACAGATCGCGGTGCAGGTGGCTAAAGCCGCCGGTTGCCATGTCATCGGCATGGACATCGACCCCCAGAAGAGCCAGATGGCTGATCAGCGCGGTGCGGAAGCGGTCGCAACCAGCTATGACCAACTGGCCACCCTTTGCCGCCAAACGACCAACGGCTCCGGAGCCGATGCGGTCCTCATCCTGGCTACGGCCACGAGTAACGAACCCCTGGAGCAAGCCGCCGAGCTATGCCGAGAGAGGGGCCGGGTAGTAATCACCGGTCAGGTCGGCCTAGACGTCCCTAGAAAGCCCTTCTATGACAAGGAGCTGGAGCTAGTGGTCTCCCGCGCCTGGGGCCCGGGAATCTACGACTCCAACTACGCCGAGAAGGGTCTGGACTATCCCATCGGATATGCCAGGTGGACGGCAAATCGAAACATGGAAGAGTTCCTGAAGTTACTGGACCAAGGAGCGGTGCAGGTAGACGATCTCATTACCCATCGCTTTCCCCTTGAGCGTGCCAAAGAAGCATATCAGCTCATCCTGGAAGGAGAGGAGCCTTATATTGGCGTCCTGCTGACCTATCCTGAAGGTGCCATTCAGAGCACCAGACCTCGAATGGTAGAATTGCCTGTCCATGTCCCCAGCTCCAAGCAGCAGGACCGGCATATCAGTATAGGGGTAATAGGAGCAGGGCTGTTCGCCAGAGCCACCTTGCTGCCCACCATAAAACAGGTAGGAGGCTTTCGCTTCAAGGGCGTGGCTACCGCAACCGGGCTTAGCGCCAAGCACATCGCCAACAAATACAGGTTCCAGTACTGCGTCACCGACCACAGCGAGGTATTAAACGATCCCGACATCGACCTAGTGCTAATCCTCACCCGCCATGGTTCCCACGCGGGTCTTATCTCCGAGGCCTTAAGGGCCCAAAAGCACGTTTTCGTGGAAAAGCCTCTCGCGTTGAATCCGGAACAGCTTCAACAGGTCATTCAAGCCTTCAACGATTCCGGCAATGACCAGGTTCGTAGGCCATCGCTCACCGTCGGCTTCAACCGTCGTTACTCTCCATTCGCCAAATGGATCAAGGAGCGCTTCAGCAACGTATCTGAGCCGCTGGCTGTGCACTGTACCGTCAATGCCGGCGCTCTCCCCCCTGACAACTGGACTTACGACCCGGAGGAGGGCGGAGGACGGATCATAGGTGAGGTCTGCCACTTCATAGACCTCGTCCAGTACTTTACCGGCTCTTTGCCGGTCCGCGTGTACGCCGAGTCTTTGGTATCCAATGGATACGCACCCAGCGACAACGTGACGGTCTCCGTCAAGATGGCCAATGGCGCCATCGGGTCTGTGACCTACGTGGCGGGCGGAGATAAACGATTTCCAAGGGAGCGGGTGGAGGTGTTCGGCGGCGGAGCGGTTGGGGTCATAGACAACTTCAAGGCTGCCAGCTTCACCCAGAAGGGACGCAGGCGTAGTCGCCGAAGCTGGCTAAGCGTCGACCGGGGCTATCATGGAGAGATCGATAGCCTGCGCTCAGCGATAAACCAGGACGGCTTTCGACAAGAGGCGTTCCAGGAACATGTCTACACCACCCTCGCAACCTTTGCCGCCGAGGAATCCCTGAAGCAGGGCAGGCCCATAGACGTAGATTGGCCAAGTCCACTGTGACCGATTATCGCCAACATTACCGTGATAAGACCGTGCTGGTCACGGGAGGTGCTGGGGCCATTGGTTCCAACCTGTGTAGCAATCTGGCCCAGCTCGGTGCGCGAATCATCTGTCTAGACGACCTTTCCGCCTCAATGTCATGGAATGTCCCTTCGTCCTCCTCCATCACCTTTGTCCAGGGGGACATTCTGAACGAGACTACACTTAAAGAGGCCTTTTCAAAGCGTCCACAGATCGTATTCCACCTGGCAGCCTTCTTCGCTAATCAAAACTCTGTAGACCACCCCGAGCGGGACCTGATGGTCAACGGCCTGGGCACTCTTCGTCTGCTGCAATGCTCGGTCGCAGCGGAGATAGAGCGGTTCGTCTACGCATCTTCCAGCTCGATTTATGGCGGTGAGGCGCCGTTGCCAATCAGGGAAGAGAGCATCTCAGTGAACTTGAGCACCCCTTATCAGATTACTAAACTCCTTGGCGAGCTGTACTGCAATTACTATCACAGCCATTACGGTCTCAAAGTGGTCAAGCCCCGTCTCTTCAACTCTTACGGACCCGGAGAGCTTCCGGGACAGTATCGCAACGTAATACCAAACTTCATATATCAAGCGATGAAGGGTGGTCCCTTGACCATCACAGGCACCGGAGAAGAGACCCGGGACTTCACCTACATCAACTATATAGTAGATGGGCTTCTACGTTTGGGCTACTTTGAGGGGGCCGTCGGGCAAGAGATTAACCTGGGATCCGGCAAAGAGACCTCTATTAGAGAGCTGGCTGAGACAATCAACACATTGACAAATAACAAGGCTGACCTCAAGTTCGTGGAACCCCGCCGGTGGGACACCAGAAGTCGCCGGCTGGCCGATATTGGGAGGGCTCGGACTCTTGCGGGCTACGACCCCACTATATCTCTCCACGAAGGGTTGAGCCTGACAGTCGCCTGGTTCCGGACGAATTGGGAGAGCATCATCGGGGCTGCTCGGTTCGAGCCAGAGACATCGATAGCCGCTCCGAAGCATGGATAAACTCTGTGTCCAGGGTCTGGGCTACATCGGCCTGCCGACGGCAGCGATGTTCGCCAGTCATGGATTACAGGTCTTGGGAGTAGATGTTAATCCTGCGGTGCTTAAGGTGCTCCAAAAGGGAGGTACTCACATTGAGGAACCGGGTATCTCCCAGTTGGTGGACACAGTCATTGGCTCAGGCCGATTAACCTTCAGCAGCCAGCCCGAAGCCGCCAACGCATTCATCATCTCCGTACCCACTCCCATCAACGCCGACAAACGGGCCGATATGAGCTATGTAGAATCGGCCGCTCGAGCAACGATGACCTGCCTCCGTCCCGGCAATCTCGTTGTTCTGGAGTCCACTGTTCCACCGGGCACAACACGAGACGTCGTGAAACCGATCCTTGAAGAGTCCGGCCTGAAAGCGGGATCGGATTTTTTGTTGGCTTACTCTCCTGAACGAGTCATGCCGGGCCGTATCCTGGACGAGATCGTAAATAACTCCCGGGTTGTCGGAGGCGTAGACGAGGCATCCGCCAAGGCTGCCCAAGCCCTATATGGGACCTTCGTAAAGGGCGACATTGTTTTGACCGACTGCTCAACCGCCGAAATGGTCAAGCTGATGGAGAACACCTCACGGGACGTGGCTATCGCATTGGCCAACGAATACGCCCGACTGGCCGATGAGTTTGGTGTGGATGTGTGGGAGGCCATCGACATCGCCAACAAACATCCACGAGTAAGTATCTTGAGCCCAGGACCGGGGGTTGGCGGCCACTGCATTAGCGTTGACCCCTGGTTCCTTGTGGAAGCCGCTCCCTACCTTACCCCGTTGATTCATCAGGCTAGACGAATCAACGACGAACAACCTGAATATGTCGCCCGTATGGTTGAAGAAGCACTCTCTCGTCTGCACAATGACAGAGAATCACCCGCTCCTCCGTCGGATGCAATAATCGGGTGTCTCGGTCTCAGCTATAAGGGAGACGTTGGGGATATCCGGGAAAGTCCAGCCATAGCGGTGGTTAAGGCTCTACGAAGTAGAGGGTACACGATAAAAGCCTTCGATCCATTTGTCGAATCTCTTCCCGAGATGGCTGACGTGGTTACCGGGTCCCTGGAAGAAGCTGTAGCCGGGACCGATTGCCTACTCCTGCTAGTCGACCATACGGCGTTTCAACAACTGGACATCGAACATTTGGCGTCCGTTGTGCGTCGGCGGCTGGTCATAGACACCCGAACGATGGCGGACCAGGACCGGTGGTCCGCTCATGGATTTAAGGTGATACGCCTCGGTGATGGAAGACACAGAGATTTTGATCCATGATCAAGGTGCTCTCCGTTTTCGGCACACGCCCCGAGGCTATAAAGATGGCGCCAGTCATCAAAGAGCTGGAACGGCGGCGAGACAAATTTATTTCGGTGGTCTGCGTGACCGCTCAGCATCGCCAGATGTTGGACCAAGTGTTGGACATCTTCGGCATCACTGCAGACCACGACCTGGACATCATGAAGAGCGGTCAGGACCTCTTCCACATCACATCCCGGTCCCTGGAAGGACTCAAGCCGGTGCTGGAGGAGGAGAAGCCGGACATCGTTCTAGTCCAGGGCGATACCACCACCGTATTCATGGCCACACTTGCCGCCTATTATATGCGAATCCCCATAGGTCACGTGGAGGCGGGCCTCAGGACCCATGACAAGTATAGCCCCTTCCCCGAAGAGGTAAACCGTCGCCTGACGGACGTCCTGGCCGATTTCTGCTTCGCACCCACCGAGCACAACCGTGAGAACCTCCTCAGGGAAGGTGTCCAGGATGACCGTATCTTCGTGACCGGAAACACGGTCATCGACTCCCTCCAAGAGACCGTAGAAACGTTGGGCTCCCTAGCCTCCGGTCCTTCCCTACCGCCCGAGCTCTCGTCCATACCAACCACCCAGAAGATTATCGCCGTTACGGCTCACCGCCGTGAGAGTTTCGGCCAGGAGATGGAGAATATCTGTTGGGGACTCCGAAAGCTGGTCGAGCGTAACGACGATCTGTGCATCGTATATCCCGTGCACATGAATCCCAACGTTCAGAAGCCTGTCCATCGCATCTTGGGCGACGTACCAGGCATCATACTTACTGAGCCATTGGAGTACGTTCCATTCGTATGGCTATTGAATCGTTGCCACTTCACACTCACAGACTCGGGAGGCATACAAGAAGAGGCCCCAGCGCTGGGCAAGCCGGTGCTGGTCATGCGCAAAAAGACCGAACGCCCAGAAGGAGTGGAAGCTGGAGTTGCCCGCGTAATCGGGACAGACAGTGAGTCGATCTATGGGGAAGCACAGCGACTGCTGCATGACCCCGACGCCTATCAACAGATGGCCCAGGCCGTAAATCCCTACGGAGACGGCCATGCCTCTCGATACATAGTCGACATACTGGAGCAAAAGCTAGTAGTCAGTCGACTTTAAAATTGAAGCATCGTTTCACTCCCATCCCTTCGGCAGGCTCAGGACAGGCTCTAGTCTTCCCCCATCGAGGGAGAAGGAACTTGTTCTCTCCCCATTGAAGGGGGAGAGTTAGAGCGGCAGTGAAAGACACCTATCAAATCTTGGTTGAGTAAGTACTAGTCCTTTTTCCAGATCTGCCAGCCCCTCTTTTGGGGCTGGTTTTCTTCATGGGCAGTCTGGGCTGAGGTCCCCTCTGCTTGCGAGGCCGCTTCTCCGGACGTAGCTACCTGGCTGGGGGTTTCAGCCTCGGAAGCCGACGTTGCAGCCGGATCGGACTGCACCTCAGGCTCCACCTCCATCTCCCAATCGCCCCCAAATATCTCCCATGGATGGAAGGACTCCACGAACTCTTTGGCCTCCTCCATCGTGGCGAAGCCCTTCTGCGCGCGGCCTGGGTCGTAGGTGTTGGTCTTGGCCAGAGCATCGAATCCTCTGGGAGTTTGCCGTACCGCCCCAACTTCGACCTCGGTCTCATCATCTCCACTAAGGATCAGCCGCTGTCCCGATCTGCGTTCCTGCCAGAATACCTTCGTCATGTTTCGCCCCCCAATGTTTAATCCGGTTGAAAAGTTCTCTGAGTGAGACTCGACCCGTGCGGTAGGAAATCCACGCTGACTCTATTGAGTCAACTCGAGCTTCTGACGCGCCAAAATATCAGCTTGGTCAGTTACCACCGCGTCCAGACCAAGCTTCATGAGGCCGTTGGTATGACCGGAAGCGTCAATGTCCCAGGCGGCCACCAGGTTTCCCCTGGAATGGAGCTTGGCAAGCAGCTTTGGGGTGAAGGAGCTCCGGTCCGGAGCGTACCACCGGGGCTGGGCCATCGGACTTAGCCAGCGGGCTCTCATGGGTAGGGGATGGTTTGCTGACCAGATGTAACCTCTGATTATTCTGGGTTCAGCGAACCTCAGCATTATCAGCGCTATGGGATTGAAGCTGGCGACCATGGTGCTTTCCCATCGTTGATGTCGCCGAATAACCTCGATAACCCGTGACGCCAAAGCCCACGCGCCATGCCCGCGGACCTTCATCTCCACGTACACCAGCGTGTCATTAGGGAACGCTTGAAACACCTCATCCAGGGTAGGTACCTGCTCACCGCTAAACTGGGAACCGTACCAGGAGCCTGCGTCCAGAGACTTCAGCTCCTTTAGGGTATGAGTTCCCACCGGGCCCCTACCGGTGGTCGTGCGATCCACCATTCTATCGTGGATGACAGCTACTTCCCCATCCTTGGTAAGCCTCACATCCATCTCTAGTCCGTCCGCGCCCACTTCCAGCGCCTTCCTGAAGGCACTCAGGGTATTCTCAGGCGCGAGATTGTTGGCACCCCGGTGAGCTAGCACTAAAGGATAACTCAGTGACCCTGCTGGAATTTTCCAGCTAACAATGCGCTTCATCTTCACCTGTAGTATGCCATCCCACCAACCCGTGGGCAATCCCCAGAGTCCTAAAGATTTGGTACATGCCGGGCTGACGCGCCATTGATAAATACAGATTCTTGCGCCAGGGTTCCTATAAATGTAAAATCTCGTGGGAGGTGAACTTATGGCTGTTATGAGCGGTGCCCGATTTCTTGCGGAGACCATGAAAGGATACGGCATGACCCATGCGTTCTTCGTGCCTACTATAGTCAGAAAAGCGCTGGTGGAGATGGAGAGGGTGGGTATACGCCGAATCGTGACCCACGGTGAGAAGGCGGCCGCATACATGGCCGATGGCTACTCGCGGGCCTCTCACCGACCCAGCATATGCATGGCCCAAGCAGTAGGGGCGGCCAACCTCGCAGCCGGTCTGCAGGACGCCTACCTGGGCTTGTCTCCCGTCATTGCCATCACAGGGCATAGGCCACTGCTTCAACAGTACAGGAACTCCTATCAAGAGATCGAGCACGTCCTTCCCTTCAACTCGGTCACCAAGTACAACGTAAACGTCGAGAGCGTGGAGCAGCTACCCTATCTGCTTCGACAGGCCTTGCGCGAGGTCACTTCCGGAGCGCCGGGCCCCGCACACCTGGACTTCCAGGGAAGTCAGGGAGAAGTGATCGTGGAATCCGAGGCAGATCTAGAGGTGATTATAGAGGACACCTTTACCCAATTCCCCGCCTTTCGACCAGAGCCAGAGACGGAGCGGGTCCGAGAGGCGGCCAGAGTATTGTCCGAGGCCCGCCGGCCCGTGATCGTAGCAGGTGGAGGAGTGACGGCCTCTCGGGCGAAGGGAGAGGTTGTAGAGCTGGCGGAGATGCTAAATATCCCAATCGCCACGTCCCTCAACGCAAAGGAGACTATCACCGACGATCATCCTCTCTCGGTGGGAGTGGTGGGCTCCTACTCCCGATGGTGCGCCAACCGAGTGGTGGCCGAGGCCGACCTCGTGGTGTTCATCGGAAGCCACACGGGAAGCCAGGTCACCAACGACTGGAAGATCCCCGCGATCGGCACGCCTGTCATCCAAATAGATATAGACCCGGCCGAGCTGGGCAGAAGCTACCCCACGAAGGTGGCCCTACAGGGCGACGCCAAGGTGACGGTGCGCAAGCTGATTGAAGCATTGGAACCCATGGGACCTCGACGGGAATGGACCGAGAGGGTAAGCCAGCTAGTGCTAGATTGGCGGTCCGAGGCGGAGCCGTTACTGAACTCCGATGCCTCTCCTATTCGTCCGGAGCGCATCTGCAAAGCGATCTCCGACTGGCTGCCCGACGACGCCCTTGTAGTGTCCGACACAGGCCACTCAGGCATATGGTCGGGCACTATGTTGGACCTAAAGTCGCCGGAGCAGAGCTACATACGCTGCGCCGGATCTCTGGGCTGGGGATTTTCAGCGGCACTAGGAGCCAAGTGTGCCGTGGGCGACAGCAGGCCGGTACTGTGCTTCACCGGAGACGGGGGTTTCTGGTATCACATCGGCGAGCTGGAGACCGCCGCCCGCTACGGCATCAACACAGTAACGGTCATCAACAACAATCACTCCCTCAATCAGGAAAAGAGGGGCGACGAGCGGGCGTACGCCGGACAGCCCGGCAACTCTGACGAGCTTTGGCACTTCCTGGACATAGACCTGGCCAGAGTGGCCCGGGACATCGGCTGTTTCGGCATTCGAGTCGAGAAGCCCAGCGAGCTTCAGCCGGCCTTGGAGCAGGCCTTCGCCTCGGGTAGGCCGGCGATAGTTGACGTTGTCGGCGATATCGATGGCATCGCGCCACCGCCGTGGGAGGGGTAAGTCAATAACGGAGGTCTAGCCTGTAGGAGCCAGACATGTCTGGCTCCTACTTCTTTCGCGCCTTTGCCACAAAGTCTCCAAGCCTGTCTAGGGCCTTCTTTAGGTTCTCTTGGGAGTTAGCGTAGGAGAGACGCAGGCAACCCTTGCCGAAGCTGCCAAAAGCCTCCCCTGATAGTAGAGCCACACCCGCTTCGTTCAGTGCTCTATCCTGGAACTCCTGACTGGAGATGCCGGTGCCCTCGATGTTGGGGAAGGCATAGAAAGCGCCCTCGGGCTTGGGGCACTCGATACCGGGAATCGCCTGAAGCCCGCTGGAGATTATCTCCCGCCTCTGTCTAAACTCCGCAACCATATCTTTCACCGCGTCCTGGGGCCCTTCCAACGCCTTTATGGCAGCTCGCTGGCTGAAAGAGGCGGCGCAAGAGACGCTGTTTGCCGCCAGCTTTACGATGTGGGGCAGCAGCTGTTCCGGGAACACGCCGTATCCCAACCGCCACCCGGTCATCGCGTAGCTCTTGGAGAAGCCGTCCAGAATAGCGGTCCGATCAAGCATGTCTGGGAAGGAGGCTATGCTGTGGTGCTCACCCTGGTAGATGATATCCTTGTATATCTCATCGGAGAGCACATATATGTCGTCCCTGCCCCTCACCATGTCGGCTATCGCCGCCAGCTCATCTCGAGACAGCACCGAGCCGGTGGGGTTTTGTGGCGAGTTCAGGATGATGAGCCGGGTCCGGGAATTTATCTTGGAGGCCAGGTCATCCAGGTCGGGGTGATATCCCTTTCCTGGGATGGGACGGATAGGTACGGCCTTGGCTCCACAGAAGTGGATCATGGACTCGAAGATGGGAAATCCGGGGTTGGGATAAATTATCTCCACGCCCCTCTGAGCGATGGCCATGATGGTGAAGAACATGATGGGCTTGGCGCCCGGCGTCACCACTATGCTGTCTGGCTCCACAGTAATGCCCCTGGTCTCCCCAACGTTTCGTGCGATGGCCTCACGAAGCTCCGGCAGCCCGGAAGTAGGGCCGTAGTGGGTGTACCCCTGCCGCAAGGCCTCCACTCCTTCCTCCACTATGTGGCTCGGGGTATCGAAGTCGGGCTCCCCGATCTCCAGGTGTATTATCTCCCGTCCCTGGGCCTCCAGCGCTCGGGCCTTGGCCAGCATCTCGAAGGCCGACTCTGTGCCCAGGTTCGCCATTTTTCTAGCAACAGTCACCATTTACCTCCAGTGTCTTCTACTGTTCGCATGCCCGATCGGGTGGCAGGGTCTTTTAGTTCTCCCCTACGGTCATTGCGAGCGGAGCGAAGCAATCTCTTTTCGCAGAGGGAGATTGCTTCAGGGCTTTGCCCTTCGCAATGACAATTAAAAGACCCTTACCGGGCGGCGGTTTAAGTTTATCGGAGAATAGGCTAACATTACACAGACAAGATGTAGGGAGTATATCATGGCTGAGAAGACCGATGTAGTAGTGGTGGGCGGAGGCATAGTCGGCTGTGCTACCGCCTATTTCCTGGCCCAAAAGGGAATCAAGACCACCCTTATCGAGAAGGAATCAATAGGATGGGGCGCATCCGGCTTCGCCGCTGGACTATTGAACCCATTGCATGGCCTGGGCATTCCAGGGCCACTGGAAGGGTTAGCACGGGAAAGCTTTCGCATTCACCTCAGCCTGGCTGGGGAAGTCAGGGCTGAGTCAGGAATCGACCCTCAGCTCCGCGGTTCTCCCTGCATTTACCTGGCCTTCAACGACGGTGAACGGGAGGAAAGCCTGGAGCACTTACATCTGGCCGAGAGAGCGAAAGGATTCTCAGCCAGATGGTTGGAGTACCGGGATTTGAACTCCCTCGAGTCCAGAATATCCTCTCAGGCAATTGGCGGCGTGTGCGTTGAGGGAACCCGGCAGGTTGACGCCTATCAATATACCCAGGCTCTAACGAAGGCTGCCGAGGGACGCGGTGCTACGGTCCGCGTGGACACTGTGAGAGGGCTTTCTCGCGATAGTGGCCGTGTATCAGGAGTCGTGCTTGGAGATGGAGATATACAGTGTGACAAAGTGGTATTGGCAATGGGACCCTGGACGGGCGAGGTGGAAGCCTGGCTGGGTGTTCCCGTACCCATTGGGCCATTGAAAGGCCAGATCCTACGTTTGGAGCTGACTGGACGTCCCCTGAAACACGCCCTGTACCGAAGTGGAGGAGGATACGTCACCTCCAAGTCTGATGGCTTGATATGGGTCGGCACCACCGAAGAACGCGTTGGATTCGACAACGAGCCCACTGAGGAAGCACGAGCTTCCATCATGAAGGAGGCTCTGGAGATCATGCCTGCCCTGTCCGATTCCAGACTGGTGCTGCAGACCGCATGTCTCCGCCCTGTGTCGGAGGACGGGCTGCCCATAATAGACCAGGTGCCCGGCTGGGACGGCGTGTATCTGGCCACCGGAGCTGGACGTAAAGGGATTCTTCTGGGTCCAGGCATGGCCAGAGCCGCTGCCGACATGGTCACCAACGGTTACACCGACCTGCCAGTGGAACCCTTTTCCCTGGGAAGGTTCGCTCGAGCAGCGTGAATTGATGTGATATGACTACCCCCGCGGGCTCTAAACTAAAGCCCCTTCGTCCAAGCTGGCTGAGGAGCCGACTTGCCAAGTGGGCGCTGATCGTTTACACGTTGGGCCTGGGGGCCTTGGTCGGCAAGAAAGTCCTGATCCTTACCACCAGAGGGGAAGTAAGCGGCAAGAGGTGGCGAACTCCGCTTTGGTACCTTCGCGACAACGAGGCTATATACTGCATATCGGGTTGGGGGCCATCCAGCCACTGGCTGAAAAACGTGCAAGCGAACCCCGATGTGCTCATCCAGATAGGAAATGACAAGAAGACGGGTAGAGGAACTCTAATAAAAGAGCCCTCGGAGCTCGAACGGGTGCTGCAGAGGTTTCAGAACAAGTACGGCCGCCGTATGGTGAATATCTTCTACCACATGGACCGGCTGGTTCTGGTTGCTTTTACCATGGAGGAAACCGCTGCCCAAAAAGCGATGTAAGAAGTGGCTAAACTAGTTCACTCCTTGAACTCCGGTAGTATTTCGTTGGCGAACGTCTCCAGCTGCCACTGGGCCTCGTCCCAGGTCAAGAACCCTTGGGGGAATCCCCAGCTGAACCATTCCAACTCCCCTTTGCCGTAGCACGTTGATATGGACTCTATCTTACGCTTCACGTCGTCCACGGTGCCACAGAGAGCGAAGTCATGTTCCACCATACGCTGGTATATCTCTTCCGGAGTGTCCATAGTTAAGGGCGCTGGAGACTCCTCGCCTGGGTTACGGAACGCCTCGAAGAAGCCGAAATTAGCGAAATAAGCGTGATATCCAACACCGGTAGTCCGTACACCTAGCGCAAAAGCCTCTTCATAGGTCTTGCCTATGGAGATGGATCGAGCTGCCCCGACGCTCTGTCCCAGTCCCAGCTGGCGTCCAGCGGCGGATGCCTCTTCTTGATACCCCTCACATAGCTTAACGAAGGTTTCGGGATATGAGATAAGTATCCAGGGCATGATGCTCTCTCTGGCGCACCACCGGATGGTGGATTCGCTCACGGAAAAGGGCTGCCAAAGGGGAGGATGGGGCTGCTGGTACGGTTTGGGAATAACACTGACTCTCCGTATAACACCCTCTTCGTCAAGCTCTCCGGGAGCTCCATATTTGCGGGTCCACTCCCTGGCCGGCCAACGTGTTATCCCCTCTTCGTAAGGCTGAGGGATTGAATAATATTTACTATTGTATTCAATAGTTTCTTGAGTCCAGGCCATCTTGATAATCTTAAAAACCTCTTCGAACACCTCCCGGTTGTGCTTGTCTACCTCAGAACCATCCATGGGGGCGCCAGTCACATGGTAATGCTGTCCTAAAATGTTGGTCCAGCGGTCTTGATAGCCCCGGGCGAACCCAACCATCAGCCGGCCTTTGGTCAGGTGGTCCAGGATAGCCAGCTCTTCGGCACAGCGGATGGGGTCCCAAGAGGGTAGCACCAGACCCAGAGGCGCGAACTTGATACGTTTTGTCCTGGCCGCCAGGTCCGTATACAGCAGCAGTGGAGCCACAGACGCTTCGAACCCCTCCGAGTGGAAGTGGTGCTCAGTGGTGGAGAAGGCGTCGATTCCCATTTCATCGGCCAGGATTGCGATCTTGCGAAGCTCGTCCAGCATCTGCTGGTATCGTTCGTTGTTGCGCCCTATCGGGCGAAGAGCAGCCCGGTCCTCCAGCGTACCTGGAATCGTAGGCAGCGGGAATATATCGAACTTCATGACGCTTCTCCTCACATAATGTTCGGCCCATTGATTCCAATAGGCAGATATCTACTAAGTGGACCTTGCCTTGATCAAGGCAAATTATACATCTAAAAAGTTAGGCCCAACAAGGGAAACTCTAAAAGGACCAAGTGGTGACAAACCTACTTAACTCGATGTGCGGGTTCTTCATGTCACCCTGAGGGAAGTGAAGGGTCTGGGGAGGGGTTACATCGCTTAGAGATGGTCTCCCTACCCCAGATTCTTCGGCTACGCCTCAGAATGACATTTTTGTCGAAAAACTTGCACATCAGGTTACTTAGGAAAGCCAAAATATTTTTTACATCATGCAAAGCAAGAGGGGAGACCTCAGCGGTCTCCCCTCTATTGTGTCGGCCTATCGATGGTGGATTATTTGACCATGTCGTAGCTGCGTAGCAGCTTGCCTGGTAGTGCACCGGTTCCCTCGTTGCCCTCGAAGGTGACTGTACCGTTCACCAAGGTGTAGCGAAAGCCGGTGGGCTTCTGGATGAAACGCCGCTCGTCACCAGGGAAGTCGTTGACGAAGGTGGGTTTGGGGTATAGATAGCCCAGCTCATCCAGGTTGTAGACGATAACGTCGGCCGCCAGCCCGATCTGGAGCCTGCCTCGATCGTTGAAGCTGGCTATCCATGCCGGCAGGTTGCTTATCTTGTAGTGGGCTTGCTCTAAGCTCATCACTTCGTGGTCGCGGACCCAGTTTGCCAGGAAGCGAACGGGCCAGTCAGCGGTAGTCTGGTATCGGACGTGGGCACCGCCGTCGGAGATAGAGACGTGTCCATATGGCCCTCGGATGCGTTCTGCCAACTCCTCGGTGAATGGGTCTTCCGGCGTCTGGGGTACGCTAAACTCGGTCTGGAGCTTTTCGCTCATCGCAAAGTCCAAGAATGCGTCCACAGGGTCTTTGCCAGTCTGTTCGGCGATCTGCTTAATCGTCATACCCTCGTACTTCTTGTTCTCCGGGTAGGCGACCTCCCAAACCTTCATCCGGCTCCAGTCTGTTCGATACAGCTCGGGGCTAACGCTGGTGATAGTCCGCTCGCGCCACGCCTTCTCCACGTCAGCCTTCATGGCCTCTCGAACGCCGGTTGCCTGCAGCTTGGCCAGTCGCTCCTCGGCATCACCTATCAAGGGCTGAACCCAGCTGGGGAATATGTCGAAGAGGTTGTACTCGGCCAGCTTGAAGGTGCTATCGCCAGTGGTGACCGCCACCTGCTCGCATACCGGATATCCCTTGGCGCGGGCCTCATTCATCCACTGGAAGCTCTCCACGCCTCCGAGGATAAGCTGCATGGGACGTCCACAGGCATCCATCATTTTCTCTAGCAGAGCGTGCTGCTGGGGTCGGTCGTCGAACATGGGCACGTTGCCTATGTCCCATCCTAGATGTCCGACATTGAAATCTCCCAGCACTTCCATCAGCCCTAACCACTCTTCGTCAGATGCGATGTGGCTGGGCAGATATCCGCCATCCTCAGGATGGTCCTCTGCACTGCGGTTGCCTGCTATTCCGAAGGCTCCCACTTCCATTCCCTCACGGAAAAGCTTCTTCATCTCGTTGATCTCTGCCTCTGTCGCAGTCTTCCGAGTCCTCGCCTCCATCATTCCCATCACATATCCACGCAACGGGGAGAAGGGGACCAACGCTCCTATGTTCAGTCCCAACCCTTGTCGGTCAAGGCTTTCCATGTACTCCGGGAAGGTCTCCCAGTCCCAGCGCAGACCCTGACGCATGGACTCCAGAGGAATGGCCTCTATGCGGTTCATCATTCGCATGTTCAGGTCTCGGTCTTCGGGTCTAGTGGGCGCGAACCCGAACCCGCATTGCCCGATGGTCAAAGATGTCACTCCAAACCAACCTGAAGGCGTGCAGTAGGGGTCCCAGTTTAGCTGACCATCATAGTGAGTGTGCAAGTCTATGGCGCCAGGCGCTACTATGCAACCGCTAGCGTCCAGTTCCTTCGCTCCTGCGCCTCGGATCCGACCGCCTATGTTGGCAATTTTCCCATCTTTGATTGCCAAATCGGACTTGTACCTTGGTATACCCGTACCATCTATTACTGTACCGCCTCGAATTACCAGATCGTACTCGGCCATGAACAATCCTCCTAAATTTCGCCAGTGCGGCATTTCGGCCACATCATCGACCGCAACATTATACCACCACATGCAATATCTGCCTACACTTGTTTTTAAGGCTTTATTGCTTGTCCTAGGCACAGTTTACCTCCACGGCCCTCGAGTTATGGGCTCTCGTCAGCCATACGAAAAAGAGAAGAGACCCGCCTGTTGGCGGGTCTCTTCTTGGTTGGGATGGCCGTAAAGTTGTTAACCAATCATGTCATAGCTACGAAGCAGCTTGCCGGGCAGGGCCTCAGTGCACTCGTTATCTTTGAACGTCAATGTGCCGTTGACCAAAGTATAACGTAATCCCTTGGGCTTCTGGATGAACCGAGACTCGTTACCGGGTAGGTCGGTGACTACCACCGGGTCATCATACAGAAAGCCCAATTCGTCGAAGTTGTACACCATTACATCGGCGGCCAACCCGATCTGCAATTTACCACGATCGTTGAAGCCGGCTAGCCAGGCAGGCAACGTACTCATCTTGTGGTGGGCCTGCTCAAGGCTCATTATTTCTTTCTCCCTGATGAAGCGGGTCAGCATCATGACGGGCCACTCAGCAGCAGTTTGGTAGCGCATGTGAGCCCCTCCGTCGGAGAGCGACACATGTCCATAGGGACCTCGTATCCGCTCTATTAGCTGCTGCATCTGGTCTTCAGGTGGGTCCTGCGGGTAGGTAAACCTGGTTTCCAACTGCTCGTCTATAGCCAGGTCAAAGTACGCGTCCAGCGGGTCCTTGCCCATTGCCTCACCCAGCTGGTTTATGCTCATCCCCTCGTATTTGCCGTTGCGCTCGTACGCCACCTCTCTTACCCTCAACCTATCCCAGTCCACACGGTACAGCTCCGGGGTCACCGTGTCTCTGCGCCGCTCCTCCCTAGCCTTTTCTACATCTGCTTTCATGGCAGCACGGTTGGCGGGGTCCTTCAGCTTGAGCATCCGCTCTTCCCGAGTCCCTAGCAGCGGTTGGACCCAGCTGGCGAAGATATCGTAGAGGTTGTACTCAGCGAGGTTGAAGGTGCTTCGCTGCTTGGTAACCGGTACTTGCTCATAGATCGGGTACCCCTTCGCTCTCATCTGGACCATCCAGTCGTAGCTCTCAATCCCACCCAGGATCATCTGCATGGGACGACCGCTGATCTCCAACATCTTCTCCAACAATACATGCTGGACCTCCCGGTCGTTGAACATGGGAACGTTACCTATGTCCCAGCCCATGTGGCCTACGTTGAACTCTCCCATAACCTCCGCCATGGCCAGCCACTCTTCGTCCGAGGCGACGTGGCTGGGTAAATAGCCCCCATCTTCGGGATGGTCCTCTGCACTCCGGTTACCCGAAATGCCAAAGGCTCCGACCGTCATGGCCTCGTGAAAGAGCTGCTTCATCTGGTTCAGCTCACTCTCCGTCACAGTCGTCCTATTCCTCGCTTCCATCATCCCCATAACATATCCCCTCATTGGCGAGAAGGGGAGCAGAGCGCCTATGTTCAGACCCAACCCCTGTCGCTCCAGGCTCTCCATGTACTCAGGAAAGGTCTCCCAGTCCCATCGTATACCCTCCCTCATGCACTCCAACGGCATCGCCTCTATCCGGTTCATCATGCGCATGTTCAGGTCCCGGTCCTCAGGCTTTGTGGGTGCAAACCCGAATCCACACTGGCCTATCGTCAGCGACGTCACCCCGAACCACCCCGAGGGCGTGCAATAGGGATCCCAGTTAAGCTGCCCATCATAGTGGGTGTGCAGGTCGACGGCTCCAGGCGCTACTATGCACCCGCCGGCATCCAACTCCTTGGCGCCGCCTACCCGGATATTTCCGCCGATGTTCGCTATCTTTCCGTTCTTAATAGCCAGGTCGGACTTGTATCTGGGAATTCCTGTTCCATCTACGATCGTACCGCCACGGATTACCATATCGTACTCAGCCATGACACATCCTCCTGAAAATATACGTCACTGTGTCTACTGTGCCGTTATACCGACTGGAAAATTATACCATTCGCAGGCAACCGGTGCTGACTGCCGTCGCAGAGCCCTAGTGATTAGTCAACTTAGATTTGATGCATCTTTCACCCCCACTCTAACTCTCCCCCATCAAGGGGGAGAGAACAAGTCCCTTCCCTCTCGATGGGGGAAGGCTAGGATGGGGGTGAAGGGCACCTATCAAATCTTGCTTCACTGAGTACTAGTTCTATTACCGCAACTCCGTTAGCGCACACCAAATTGGCTCAACCAATCATGTCGTAACTACGGAGCAGCTTGCCAGGCAGGGCCTCAGTGCACTTGTTCTCTTCAAAGGTAACAGTGCCATTTACCACTGTATATCGCAAACCGGTTGGCTTTTGAACCAGGCGGCGTTCTCCTCCGGGGAAGTCAGTGTGGAACACCGGTTTTTCGTAGAGAAAGCCCAACTCCTCCTGATTATAGACCATGACGTCAGCCCAGGCTCCGATACGAAGTGTGCCCCGGTCCTTAAGGTCCGCGACCCAAGCCGGGAGAGCACTAATCTTGTAATGGGCCTGCTCCAAACTTATCACCTCCCTGTCGCGGACCCAGTAGGCCAGGAGGTGCACGGGCCATACACTGTTAGTGAGAAACCTGGTATGGGCACCCCCGTCTGAGACGGAGACATGAACGTGGGGGCTCTTGATTCGAGGCTCGATGGTCTCGTCATCCTGAGTTCCCGCCGAATGGCTAAACTGGGTCTCCAGATCTTCGTCCAGGGCAAGATCAAGGAAGACGTCCAAGGGGTCTTTACCGTCCGTCGCGGCAATGTCCTCGATGGTCATGCCCTCGTACTTGTAATTGCGGTCATGTACCGCTTCCAGGACCTTCATCTTGCTCCAGTCTGTACGAGGGTGAGGTCTGGCGAGCACATCTAGCTTCATGGCCTCCCTGACACCCGGTTCGCGTAGTTTAGCGGCCCTCTCCTCAGGGTCACCCACCCAAGGGCTGTACCCAACTGGGCATATAGTCGAACATGTTATATTCGGCAAGTTTGAACTCGGCATACGTATTGATGGGGGTTTGTTGGGCAACGACGGGGAGTCCCTGGGCACGCGATGACTGCACCCATTCAAAACCCTCTTCGTCGCCAGGGATCACATGAAGGGGCCGACCACTAATTTTCATCATCTCCGTCAGCATCGCTCTCTGCTCTTCTTTGTCATCGGAGATTCCTATGGTCCATCCTATGTGTCCTACACCGAACTGGCCCAACACCTCCGCCAGCCCCAAAAACTCTTCACTGGACGCCACATGGCTGGGCAGCCAGCTACCATCCTCGGGCCGGTCCTCCTGGTTCTTATCAGCCGAAAATCCGAAGGCGCCAGCCACCATCCCCTGGTAGAACAACTCCTTCATCCTATTGAGCTCGGCCTCTGTCACTGAGGTACGCTCCCTCGCAGGTATCATACCGAGCACGTACCCTCGCAAAGGCGAGAAGGGAAATACCGCACCTACGTTCACGCCCAACCCCTGGCGGTCCAGGCTGTCCATAAATTCTGGGAAGGTCTCCCAGTCCCAGCGCATGCCCTGCCTCATGGACTCCAAAGGAATGGCCTCTATTCGGTTCATCATTCGCATATTCAGGTCCCGGTCCTCTGGCCTGGTCGGCGCAAACCCAAATCCGCACTGCCCTATGGTCAGCGAAGTCACACCAAACCACCCGGACAGAGAGCAGTACGGGTCCCAGTTGAGCTGGGCGTCGTAGTGGGTGTGCAGGTCTATTGCTCCTGGAGCCACGATGCAGCCGCTGGCATCCAGCTCTCTGGAACCACCCGCACATATCTTGCCACTGATCATAGCCACCCGGCCATTCTTAACAGCCAAGTCGGCTTTGTATCGGGGGACGCCGGTGCCATCTACGATGGTGCCGCCACGGATAACCAGGTCATACTCAGCCATTACCTTTACCTCCTTGGCCACTTCTGCACTCATAAGATGGACTGCGATGGCTTAGTATACCAAAAAGGAGAGAGGAGACCATAGCAATGGTCTCCTCTCTCAAACTCGCTGCTGCTCTGGATTATTTGACCATGTCGTAGCTTCGGAGCAGTTTGCCGGGTAGAGCGCCCGTGCACTCGTTCCCCTCGAAAGTGACTGTGCCGTTCACCAAGGTGTAGCGCAGTCCCGTGGGCTTCTGAATGTAGCGCCGCTCTTCGCCCGGAAAGTCGTTGGTATAGACGGGCCGTTCGTAGAGCATGCCAATCTCGTTCAGATCGTAGACCATAATGTCTGCCGCTAGACCAATCTGCAGCTTGCCACGGTCATGGAAGCTAGCGATCCAGGCAGGCAGGGTGCTGATCTTATAATGGGCCTGCTCCAGGCTCATTACCTCGTGGTCCCTCACCCAGTCGGACAGGAAGAAAATCGGCCAGTGGGCGCCGGTCTGATACCTGACATGGGCGCCGCCGTCGGACAGGGAGACGTGGCTAAAGGGACTGCTGACACGGCTCGCCAGCTCCTCGGCAAAGGGGTCCTCGGGTCCTTGGGGCACGGAAAACTCGGTCTGCAGCTTCTCATCGATGGCAAGATCGAGGAAGGTGTCCACAGGGTGCTTGCCGAGCTGATCTGCCACCTCTTGAACGCTCAGTCCCTCGTATTTCTGATTCCGATCTTCTGTCGTCGTGAAGATAATCATCCGACTGAAATCGGTGCGATAGAGCTCGGGACTTACGCTGAGGGATATGCGATCGCGTAACTGCTGCCACTCCGCCTTCATGGCCTCCCTATTCTCCGGGTTCTGGAGCTTGGCCAGTCGCTCTTCCGCATCCCCTACCAACGGCTGAATCCAGCTGGCCATGATGTCGAAGAGGTTGTATTCTGCCAGCTTGAAGGTGCTTTGAGCCCTGACTACCTGGACCTGCTCGGTCACCGGATAACCCTGTGCTCGAACATCTTCCATCCACTGGTAGCTCTCCGGGCCGCCCAGAATCAACTGCAGGGGTCGGCCACAGACATCCATCATCTTGATCAGCAGGTCGTGCTGCTCAGGCCGGTCGTTAAACATGGGGATGTTCCCGATGTCCCAGCCCAGGTGTCCTACGTTGAAATCTCCCAGCACTTCCATCAGCCCCAACCACTCTTCGTCAGAGGCAACATGGCTAGGCAGATAGCCACCATCCTCAGGATGGTCCTCCGCACTGCGGTTGCCGGCTATCCCGAAGGCTCCAGCCTCCATACCCTCACGGAACAACTTCTTCATCTCGTTGATCTCTGCCTCTGTGGCCGTGGTACGAGTCCTCGCCTCCATCATCCCCATCACATATCCACGTAACGGGGAGAAGGGGAACAACGCTCCTACGTTCAGGCCCAATCCCTGCCGGTCCAGGCTTTCCATATACTGTGGGAATGTCTCCCAGTCCCAACGCATGCCTTGACGCATGGACTCCAACGGGATGGCCTCGATGCGGTTCATCATCCGCATGTTCAAGTCCCGGTCCTCGGGCCTCGTGGGCGCGAACCCGAATCCGCACTGTCCTATGGTCAGAGATGTCACTCCGAACCAACCTGATGGCGTGCAGTAGGGATCCCAGTTTAGTTGACCATCATAGTGAGTGTGCAGGTCTATGGCACCAGGCGCCACTATGCATCCACTGGCGTCCACCTCCTTGGCTCCGCCACTCTTTATCCTTCCGCCTATGTTGGCTATTTTCCCGTCCTTGATTGCCACATCGGACTTATACCTTGGTATCCCAGTACCGTCTATTACTGTACCGCCTCGAATTACCAGATCGTACTCGGCCATTAACGTTCCTCCTACAAAATAAGTCACGCCATTCGTGACGTTGAGATGCAAAAACTAGTCTATAACCATTGGCTTGCATTGTCAATCGCTTATGCTTCTCGGCGGACCAGTCCACTGTTCGGTTATTAATATGCAGAGCATAACGAGATACGACAGCAAAATCACGGAAATGATTATATTGACCAATGAGGAGTATTCCCTCTGCGCCGATAGGCTAAGGCGTCTAAGTTGGGCACCCAGGTTGAAGCCGGTACGAGGTTTAGCGCCAATGCTATAATCTTCTGGCTTGATGAGTTATTGGAGTGTGTCCTCCACGTTTCGAGACTTTGTTGGAGACGGAGACATGAGTAACGGCGAGGTTAAATGGTCGCGAGTGTCGGAGCTACTTGAGCGGATTATAGAGAGGTGGCGCTCCAGACACGGCGAGCCGGCGCCCGGCATACATGATTACTACTGGGACACGCCGCAAAAACTGGCCAACAACAAACCCTATGGCAGGCAGCTCATCGAGCCCGGAAAGCCGGCAGATGAGACCAACCTGATCATCTTCCTTCGTAGGGGCTCCGGCACTTTGCCACGTATGCCCAGAGGAGGCCCCTTTCTAAGTGAAGAGGAGATTCAGGAGATCGTGACCTGGATCGACGCGGGGATGCCAGAAGACTAGCGCCGTCTAACGTTAACGTCAGGAAGTCTTTGCAACGAAAATGTCTTTGCGAGCGAAGCGAAGCAATCTTAGGATGGGAGATTGCTTCGTCGCTGGGCTCCTCACAATGACTTTGCATCAGGATCATATTTATTTGATACCAGCGCAGCTGATCTCTTCCGCCTTCCAAAGAGTTACGTTCGATCTGCGTTCACGAACTAACATTGTCTTAGAATTTGTGACCGCATCTTGAATCATCCGCCGGATATGGCGCAGCCCGGAGTCAGCCTGTACGGGAACTCGCGGCATCGGTGAGGCCTGCCCTCGTATATCCGGCACGCGGATGTGGCGTCATCGAGCATGGGGCAGTGTTCGCCGACGTGATCGGAAAACCGGACCCTACCGCCTCCGTCTGGAGCCTCAGAAAGCGTAACATCCACCCCCAGAGCAGCGGCATGGGCCCTGAATAAGTGCACCTCCTCTTTGGTGAGCTCCAATACGAGAGGGCCACGACAGCACATAGCCCTGCACTGATTCATACAGATGTCGCTGGCAGCGTCTGCGCTGAGCCCAGGGATTATAAAGGGAGGCATCTTACCGCCTTGTCTTCCCGGACCTCATTTCGAGGCCTGAATACGAAAGAGATCGAATATCTGTCCTATGCTATCGGCTTCCTCCAGCTTCCATAATAGCTCAAGTGCGAGCTGGCTCTGTTGGGGTGAAAGCTCACCCTCCGTCAAGCTACAGAACTTGTTCTCCAACTCCTCGTCACTCACCGGATTCTTTCGGTGACCCTTGGGATAGCTGGCTTGCTCGACTTCTCGACGACCATCCTTCGTAACGACCTCCATCCGGGATAGCTGGGCTTCAGGGTATTTCAGAGTATAATCGCTGTTCTCCCGAACCCTGACCTTCTCCATTAGAGGCCGCAGGGCCGGGTCGCTGATACGCTGTTTGGTATAGCTGGAAGTGGTGACCTGGCCATCGGCAAAGGCCACTGAAATCAGATACGGCAAGCTGTGGTCCGCCGTCTCCCTGGTCTTGGGGTCCCACTTCTCAGGGTCGCTGCCTGCGCTACGCCACGCCGTGTGATAGGTCTCTAGGATTATGGACTGGATCTCTTCCAGCTTCACCCTTTGCCGCAACTGTAAGGCTAAAGATATGGAGACCTGGGTATGAATCTGAGATGGGAATTGTTTCAGGCTGGTCTCATTTAGCTTAAACGGCACCTGACCGCCACCGAATGGCTCCAGCTCGACAGGGCCGGTAGCCTGGTTCCATAACCCGTTGTGCCCTTCGAAGGGCTCGTCCGGCCCCTCTATTCCCTCTTTGGCCAGCAGCGCGGCGAAGACTCCATTGCGGGAGGCATTCGCCGTTGCGCAGCCCTTCCACATGGACAGCTCACCTACCCTGGTCTGGCTCAGGGGTAGGTTTGGGATGACGGCCAGGGATATGGCATGAGCCATCTGCTCCTCGGACAGACACAGCACTTTCCCGGCTGCACAGGCGCTCCCTATGACAGCAAAGATCCCCTGGTCCCAGCCAAGGTCGGCGAGGCGCACCTGGTCTGCAAACCTGCCATATATTTCGTAAGCCAGGACTGTAGCTGTGATAACAGCGCTGCCTGATGCATTACATGGGTCAGCCACGGCGAGCACCGCCGGAAACATATCGCTGGGGTGGCCCGCTCCTGGGGACACGAAAGTGTCGTTGAAGTCGAGATATCGGACCATTACTGTGTTGGCGAAAGCCGCCATCTCAGGAGAGGTCTGGTGGTTGTTTCCAAGAACCCTGGATGGAAAGTTGCTAGAGGTCATCGATGCCAGCCGACGGGCTATGGTCGCGGGCTCACTGTCATAGCCACCCAGGGCACATCCCAGTGCATCGATGATCCGGCGTTTGGTTTCGTGGACCGTGGAGATAGGCAACTGGGAGTAATCGAGAGATACAGCATAAGAGCTTATCAGCTCGGTCGTGGCGTCCATGGAGAGCCTCCAGATAGGCGATGGAAGAGCCCGCTGTGCAACTAGTTCGAACCATTTTACCACCTGAGGACGGATCGATATCTATTCACCACAATGCTTCAAAAGCCTGCTTGACATGGCTGGGACGCGATAGTAGTATGCCGCCAGACGCTCTTCAAGCCCACCAATGAGATATCCAAAGGCAACGTCGTTAGGAGTGTGCTATGGATGTAGTGATTCGAAACGCAAGGCTAATTGATGGCACCGGAGCCGACCCGATACCCCGTGTAAGCGTGGTGGTAGCCAATGGCGCCATCAGCTGGATCGGTGAAGAGACAGCCCGCCCCAGAAAGCAAAGACATCAGGAGGACATCAACGGTGCTGGGTTGACCCTGATCCCGGGCATGATCGATTGCCACGAACACTTCACGGGTGACGGCGGAATGGACAGCATGGACCGGCTGCTGGGAGATACCCAGCAGGAGTTTACCCTGAAGGCCGTTGGCAATTGCCAGCGTGCGTTATTGTCCGGCGTGACCTCGGCCAGAGATGTAGGCGCAAGGTACGGTATCAACATCCAGATCGCTCAGCAGGCCGCGGCAGGAGCAATATTTAGCCCTCGCATCGTAGCCGCGGGCGAATGGCTTCAGTTTCCCGGCACCTGGCCCGCCGGTCTTACTCGCCTCACCGAGACCCCGGAAGAGCTTTTAATAGCAATACGGGAGCAGATCGAGCGCGGTGCTGGACTGGTCAAAGTAGGCGCCACCGGCTTGGGGCCCAACAAAGAGCAGTTCGGCAGCCTGGGCCCAGAGGCATTGGAGGTCGCGGTAAATGCTGCCCACGAGGCCGGGCTCAAAATCGCCGCCCACTGTGTGGGCTTCGAAGGAAGCCGGCAGGCGGTTGAGGCGGGAATCGACTCCATTGACCACGGGTACTATATGGACGAAGAAACGGTCCGCCTGATGGTCCAAAAAGGCACATACCTGGTGCCCACAATGTCCACATGGGACACCCGAGAACGCCTGGCAAGTCAGTACGAGATGTCCAAAGAGCAGACCGCCGATAACCTTGACCGAAAAGAGAACGCAAAAATCACCTTCCAGCGGGCCCTGAGAGCAGGTGTAAAGATAGCCGCGGGCACCGACGCCGGGGGCTCTGCCGCACGCCACGGCTTCTTCCCCAGGGAGGTAGAGCTGATGGTGGATTGCGGGATGAGCCCCAAGGCAGCCCTGGAGGCAGCCACCAGGGAGGCGGCAACTCTAATCGGAATCCAGGACCAGGTGGGCACTATAGAGGTTGGCAAACAAGCTGACATGGTCCTCATTGATGGCGACCCTCACTCGGACCCGGGGGCGCTTCGAAACATCTGGGCGGTTTTTCAGGGAGGGCGACGGGTCCGGTAGCTCTCCAAGTCTCGCACCAGCGTTTAAAAACAAAAGCCGCGCACCCACTCTTCACTGAGGTTTAGCCCTATGGCTGAAGGCACTGCTGACCGGGGACGTAATCTTCCCGAGCCTCCTATTCCCCGCATTCTTAGCGTGGATACCGGGCCACCTCATGAAGGTGATTCCGGTATCGGCCTTAAGCTGAACACCGACCTGGGATCAATACCGGCTATACTTCATGAAAGCACCCAAGGCAGCAATACCGCGGTCTTGTGGGTCTGGGGCGCTCGCGGTGGTTACGCCGGGCCCGCCGGAGGCATATTTGCCAATCTGGCGGAAGAGTTTACGTCCCAGGGGATCAGCTCTCTTCGGCTCAACTACCGCTATCCCGGCTCTTACCCGGACTCGGTCATTGACGCTCTGTGCGCTATTGAGATGCTAAAGGAGCGGGGACTTTCCCGAGTGCTGGTGGCCGGCCACTCCTTCGGAGGCGCGGTGGCTATAGGGGCCGCAGCTGTCAGCAAATATGCAGTTGCAGTGGTGTCCCTGTCACCACAGACCTCTGGTGCGGGAGGAGCCCGGGACCTGTCGCCTCGCCCGCTGCTGATAGTCCATGGCCTCGAAGACACCCGACTACCTCCTCAATGCGCGAGGCAGATCTATGAGTGGGCCCAGGAACCCAAAGAGCTGGTGCTATACCCGGGCGCGGAACACAGTCTGGAAGAGTGCAGGGACGAGCTTCACGATCTACTGCGTCGCTGGATTCCGGAGAAGCTGGCAGACTGAGGTTGGACCTATCAGGTACCGGACTGTGCGGGTCTCGCCCTATCCCTCGTCCAGAAGCAATAGTGCATTCAGCAGAACGCTTGCGCCATTGGCACAGTCCTCAGGTGGGGTGTACTCATGGGGAGAGTGGCTTATTCCATCGATACTGGGCACAAAGACCATTGCCGCCCTGGTAATGGCTGCCATTGCCTGGGCATCGTGACCTGCCCCACTGGGGAGAGTGCGATAGGCGAGACCTAATCTTCGAGAAGCCTCGGCCACCACATCCTGCATGTTGCCATCGACAGGGCAGGACTGTCCCATCTCCAACCGTCTCACATCAATCTCGGTGTCTGTGGCATCACCCAACTCAGCGGCTACCTCGTTGAGACGACGCTCCGCTTCCGACAACCGGGCCATGTCTATGTCCCGGAACTCTATTCCCAACTCCACTTCGCCCGGAACCACATTTAGGGCGTTTGGCTTGACGGCAACCATGCCGACCGTCCCGACCCGGCAGATTTCTTCCTCAGTAACGATGGCGTTAACGGCTATGGGGAGTCTGGATGCCACCAAGAGTGCGTCGCGGCGAAGATCCATGGGAGTGGTGCCGGCATGATTGGCCACACCCTTGACCGTTACCTGATAGACGGCTCTCCCAGTAATTCCCATCACCACGCCAACGGGAATACCGGCCTGATGAAGGACCGGACCCTGCTCGATATGTAGCTCCAGATAGGCATGGAGCGATTCATTTCGACGACTGACCTCGCCAATTCGCGTAAGGTCGCCGTCGATAGCCTTCAGATGCTCTCCGATGCCAACTCCCACGCTGTCAACCGCGTCGAAGTCGGCGGGCTCCCACTGGCCCGCCATGGCTCGGCTGCCGAGAAGCCATCGATGGAAGGTAGTCCCCTCTTCGTTGGTGAACACCAGCACCTCGACCGGACGGCGAGTAGCAATATTTTGATCATTGAGGGTGCGTACAGCCTCGATAGCACCCAGAACACCCAATGCACCGTCATACTTCCCACCGCTGGGCACCGTATCCACGTGGGAGCCCATGGCGATAGCCGGAAGTAACTCATCGAGGCCAGGGCGGCGCGCAATGATATTGCCCGCGAAGTCGACTTTGGTAGACAGCCCTGCCTGGCCCATCAGCTCGATAACGTAGCGCCTTCCATCCACGTCGGCGGGAGAGAAGGCGATGCGCTGCATCCCCTCAGGCGTCTCTCCGATGCGGCCGAGGGCCTCCAAAGTGGCATTGAGACGTTGAGAGTTAACGGTGGGAGAGGACATAGCGATTACCTCTGGGCCGGAAAGTGTATCCGAGTATAGGTGGGGCCTGGAGGTGTGTCAAGGCGATTTGTACTCCTCGACAAGTCGGTGCTAGAATTAAAAGCGAAGAGAGACCAAATGGGGAACAGAGTTGCCGAATGGAAGAAGAGGCAGGGGTGTACGGGCCGCTCGGGCTATTACTGCTTTCCAGAAGATGGGCTTTACCTTTCAACGTCAGAGTGGTAGCCATGTGATCCTATCTCGCCATGATGGAGCGCAAGTAATTATACCTAGACACCACACAGTTAAACCGGGACTCATTCTAGGTCAGCTTAAGCGTGTAGGTATTAGTTGGGAGCAATTTGAGGACGCCTTGTAGGAGAAGCGGGTGAAAGAATATACCATTATTTTGCACCCCGATGAGTCAGGAGGCTACTGGACTGAAGTTCCTGCACTACCAGGTTGTATGTCCCAAGGAGATTCCGTTGAAGAAGCCACAGAAATGACGAAGGACGCTATTGCTTTGTGGCTGGAATCTATGCGCGGTCGGGGAGAGGCCATACCCGAGGATAAGGATATTATCGTAAAAGTAGCTGTACCGCAGCTCTAAAGTGGCCTATCGCTGCATCAGCCATCTTAGAGAGTCCTGTTGCCATCTCTCAGTACCCCTCCGGAGCCTCCAGCCCCGTCATTTCGTAGACCAGCTTCATGTTCAAGCTACCGCGCACCACATCAGCCAGTTTATCGTACTCGCCGTCCCCAGTGACTGGCGTGATGCCCTCGGGTAAGGCAACACCTTTCCACTCTGCAAGGCGTTCGAGAATAGCTCTCCGCAATTCCGTATTGTGAAACAGGCCGTGGATATATGTACCAAGCACACGGCCGTTGGAGTCTATCACACCATCCGGCCTGTCCCACGTCACACCAGAGCGTTGGCGAATGTAAAATGGCCTTCCAGCCTGGCCATCAGGTACAGCAGCTTCAGCCATTCGGTCTTCAGAACGCCCGCTTTGATCCTCTTCGTAAAACGACTGGCCCATGTGGATCTCGTATCCGTAGATGGGAAGTCCCCGGGCGCCTTCCAGTAGTCCGGGCGCTTCTCCTACCGCTCCAGCCACCTGATGGGTGTCTTTGGTGCCCTCAAACAGAGTTGTCACCGGTAGCAGCCCCAGCCCGGTAATCTCCTGGCGGTCCGATTCTACTCCAGCAGGATCGGAAATACGCTGCCCCAACATCTGGTATCCACCGCATATTCCTATCACGGGAACGCCGTTGCGGTGCAGCTCTACGATTCTGTCACTGAAGCCCATGGATTGAAGCCATTGGAGGTCGGCCATGGTGCTTTTGGTCCCTGGAATAATAATCAAATCCGGACTACCCAGGGCATCGCCAGCTTCAACATAACGAAGCCGTACCCCGGGCTCCCTCTCTATGGGATCGAACTCATCGAAGTTGGAGATGTGGGGCAGGCCCATCACCGCGACGTCAATAACATAGTCGGTCCTGGATTTCATGATGCGCCGTCGCTCCAGGGAGACCGAGTCCTCTTCTGCGATGTGAATATCGCGATAGTAGGGGATCACCCCGGCCACAGGCACCCCTGTCCTCTCTTCAAGCCAGTCCAGTCCCGAGGTCAGGAGCGAGAGGTCACCACGAAACTTGTTTATTGTCACCGCCTTGACGATGGCACGCTCCTCGGGCTCAAGGAGTTCCAGAGTTCCAACGATGGAAGCGAAGACCCCTCCACGGTCGATATCGGCCACGAGCATCACCGGGGCCTGACAATATAGAGCTACCCTCATGTTGACAATGTCTCTATCGTGCAGGTTAACTTCAGCTGGACTCCCGGCGCCTTCGATCACGACGACCTCATACTCCGCCATCAGCTTGTCGAGGGAGTCTGTGACTGCCGTCCATAACTCCTCCCTGCGGGAGTAGTACTCCTGGGCCGGCAGCGATTCTAGCGGCCTGCCCATCACAACTACCTGGGAGCGGTTGTCGCTCTCGGGCTTCAGCAGGATGGGATTCATCTCAACCCTCGGCTCGATACCGGAGGCCTCCGCCTGAACAACCTGAGCACGGCCGATCTCTCGGCCGTCCGGGGTAACGTAGGAGTTGTTGGACATGTTCTGGGCCTTGAAGGGCGCTACGCTGTAGCCATCTTGCCGGAAGATGCGACAGAGGGCGGCCACCATGACGCTCTTGCCCACATGAGAAGCGGTGCCCTGCACCATCAGGACCTTGGCCTTGGCAGTCGTGGCCGTCATAGCTTTCCCTTACGGAGCGAGAAAGGGCCAACTCTCAAGACCCTTGCCATTTTGCTTTGGAGATATTGTTGGGAATCAACGTGGCTATCGATCAAAACTCGATACCTGGTTGGGCCTTGATGCCACTCTTGTATGGATGCTTGATCTCACGCATCTCAGTAACCAGATCGGCGTAATCGATAATGGCCTCGGGAGCAGACCGGCCTGTAAGGATAACGTGTAGGTCCGGAGGGCGATTGCGAAGGGTCTCCAGCACCTCTTCCACGGGTATCCAGCCATAGTTCATCGTATAGGTAATCTCATCAAGAACCACCAGGTCATAATCGCCGGAGTTGATCTTTTCCTTGCAGTTCTCCCACTGCTCCTTGGCCATGGCCTCCGTACGCTCCATATCCTTGGAACGCCACGTAAAGCCGTCGCCGTAGGCCAGTATCGGCACACCTATTTTCTTGGCTGCGCGCTGCTCTCCGAATCTGGCGCCGGTATGCTTGATGAACTGCAACATGATGACCCGCATATCCCGGCCCCAGGCCCTGAAAAGCACACCCATCGCGGCTGTGGTCTTTCCCTTGCCGTTGCCAGTGTTAACGATTACCAGCCCTTTTTTTACTCTTGGGCCTTTTACCGGCTGATGCTCTCCGACTGTGGCTTCATTCATGTCGACCTCGTTTTCCGGCTCTCCATCGATAGGAGCGACGGCATCCATCCCCACCTCTCATCGCTCGGCCGAGTCCTTTACACGGACCGCCTGTCCCAAGGGCAGGACCACCGGGGTCTTATGGACCGGATGCTGAATGACCGAGACCGGGGCCCCGAATACTTTGGACATCACCTCTTCCGTGAGAACCTGGGACGGCTCTCCGATGGCGTATATCCGTCCCATATAAAGGGCGGCTATCCGGTCGCAGTATTGCCCCGCTAAAGTGAGATCGTGTATAGCCACCAGAACCGTGATGTTGGTGGTGCTTCTTATTCTCTCGATCGTGTCGAAGACGCTGGACTGAAAACTGATATCCAGGTGCGCTGTAGGCTCGTCCAGCAGAAGTACAGGTGTCTCCTGGGCCAGGGCACGGGCTATGAACACCCTCTGCAGCTCGCCTCCTGATAAGGAGGAGGCTGGACGTTGCGCAAACTGCCAGGTGTCGGTGAGCTCCATGACCCGCCTACACATATCGATATCTTCCCGTCCCTCCCACTGAAGCAACCCTAAATGTGGGTTCCGACCCATCAAGACCACCTCCAGAGCGGTGAATCCCGAGGGCACGGCAGGACTCTGCTGGACCATGGCTACCAGTCTGGCCTTCTCCCTGGGCGGTAGGGCGCGCACCTCGCGACCCTGGATATGGACGTTACCTCTCTTGGGAGTAAGGGTCCCACAGACAATTCTGAGGAAGGTGGTCTTGCCGGAGCCATTGGGGCCAACCATACCCACTATCTCCCCCAAGCCGGCTTCCAGATTTATTTCTTCGAGAATCGTGTCCTGGCCATAGGAAAAGCCGACGCCAGTTGCGCTCAACGGGACCGCATGACTCATATAATCACCTTCCTGCCCTTCCTTAGCAGGTAGAGGAAGAAGGGTGCACCACAGAAGGCGGTGACTATCCCGACCGGCAGTTCGCTGGGGCTGACAACGGTGCGGGCTGTCAGGTCCGCCAGGATCAGAAACCCGGCGCCCGTGACCATGGCCATGGGCAGGAGCGTGCGATAGTCGTTACCCCAAACCAGCCTAATGGCGTGGGGAGCTATTATGCCCACGAAGCCTATGATGCCGCTCACCGATACGGCGGCGGCCGCAGTGAGGGAAGCCAGGGCTATGAGAATTATCTTGGTCTTCTCAACGTTGACCCCAAGCTGTTTGGCCTCCTCCTCCCTGAGCTGGAACATGTTAAGGATTCGAGCGTAGGCGATCATTACCACCACGCCTGGAACCAGATAGGGTAAAACCGTGTACACATCGTCCCACTGGGTGCCGATAAACCCTCCCAGAATCCAACTCAGGAGGGGCCTTACGTCGGGATCGCTGCTTATCATCAAGTAGCTGGTCACCGCCCCGGCCAGGGCTGATATGGCTAGGCCCGCCAATATAAGGGTGAGTAGGGGTAGCTCCCCCGATTGTCGCGCAACCCCGTAGGCAACGGTAACGGCCACGATAGCTCCTGCGAACGCCGCTAGCGGCAGGACACTGAACCCATGGAAGTAAACAGGTACACTGGTAAGGAGCACGACGGTAGCCCCTAAGGCAGCACCCGCTGCCACTCCTATGAAATAGGGGTCGGCTAATGGATTCCGGAATAAGCCCTGATACGTGGCTCCTGAAATCGCCAAAGCCGCTCCCACCAGACCGGCCAGCGCGATCCTCGGAAATCGTAGCTGCCAGATTATGGTATGCCAGCTATCGGGCCAGGTGGAGTCGAAATCCACGAATGGTAGTCCGTTGAGCACGATCTTCGCGGCGGTGGAAGGAGGCACGTACACGGAGCCTATGCCCAATGCCAGTAGCGCAATGAGCAGCACCACCACTACGCCGATGCCAAGGCGCCACCAGGGGTAGGACAGGTACAAGGGCACAGGGCGCGGTTCGGCCTCCTTGCTCGTGGGCCTCATAGCCCCTATGGAGATCCGAAGTCCCATCCTAATATGGCCCTGCCTGGAATAGCTCAGGGTGAATCAGTGCAGCGATCTCTTCAATTCCGTCCACCGTTCTAAGCCCTGCCACACTGATAGGACTGGCATCTACCGTATACACCCTCCCTTCCTTAATAGCCGATATATTGGCAAAGGCCGGGTTGCTCTGGATTTCCTCTGCCCTTCCGGGGAAGGTGGTAACTATCACCTGGGGGTCTCTCTCTACTATCACCTCGGGACTTAGCTGGACATAGCCCGTGATGTCCTGGGCAATATTCTCCGCCTTAAGCAAGGTATAGATGCGTCCTATGAGGGTATCAGGGCCGGCCGTCCAGAAATCTGACTGGTCATGAAATACCCTGGGACCGGCTTCGACGGAAGCCAGTTTGCCCAGCAGGTCGTTCACCCTCGCTTCGAAACCTTTAGCTACCTCCTCCGCGCCATCTACATTACCGACAATTTGCCCCCACGTGCGGATCTGCGCAGCTATCTCTGGCAAGTCTTCGGGCGTATCTAGATACAATACCTTGATTCCCAGCTCCTCCAGGTCAGGAACGGAGCTACCGTAGAATGTGTATATCAGGTCGGGCTCTAGTTCAAGAATCTTCTCGAAATTGATGTTGAATGAGTCGCCCACCTTGGGTATGGCTTCCGCCTCGGGCGGATAGTCAGCATATATATGTGTCCCAGCTAAACGATCCCCTTCTCCCATAGCAAATAAAAACTCAACCGGCGCTGAGCCGTAAGCGACTATACGTTGTGGCGGTTCAGTGAAGGACACCACCTTTCCATCGCTATCGGTAATCAAAACTGGCGCAGGTGTGGCTATGGCCAAGCCGAACTGTTCCGGATGGACCAACTTGGCCAGCTCCTCGATTCCGTCGACCGTCCTGAGTCCCGCCACACTGATGGGACCGGCATCTACTGTGTACACCCTGCCTTGTTTGATGGCCGTCACATCGCTGAAACCAGGGTTGCTCTCAATAGCATCCGCCCTGCCGGGAAAGGTCGTTACGATCACCTGGGGATCCCTCTCCACTATCACTTCGGGGCTTAGCTGGGCATAGCCCGATACCCCTACGGCGATGTTGTTAGCTTTTAGCAAAGTATAGATCCGTCCTATAAGGGTATCGGGGCCGGCGGTCCAGAAATCCGACTGGTCATGAAACACCCTGGGACCAGCTTCAACGGACACCAACTTGCTCAGTAAATTATCAACCCTAGCTTCGAAACCTTTGGCTACCTCCTCAGCCCCCTCCACATTTCCTACAATCTTTCCCCAAGTCCGGATCTGCTGCGCTATCTCTGGCAAAGTGTCGGGCGTATCAAGGTATAGCACCTTGATTCCCAGCGCTTCCAGGTCGGGAACCGAGCTACCGAAAAAGGTGTATATCAGGTCGGGCTCAAGCTCAAGAATCTTCTCAAAATTGATATTGAAGGAATCACCCACCTTGGGTATGGCTTCGGCCTCCGGGGGATAAGTTGCGTAAATATGGGTCCCCGCCAAACGATGCCCCTCGCCCATGGCAAACAAAAACTCAACCGGCGCAGAGCCATAGGCTATTATGCGTTTAGCCGGCTCATCGAAGGTCACTTCATTCCCGGCACCATCGGTGATGGTCAATGGGAAACCAGCAGGTGCCGGTGCGAGGGTAGCTGGTGGAGGAGGTACAGACGTAGCCGTCGGCTCTGGCGTAGGGGTAACTCCTTGGGGCGCTGTGGTCGGGGTCGGAAAAAATGTCCCCTGGAGCGAAGGGGTCGACCTGGGTACAGACAATGGTGCCGAGGTCGGTGCTGGAGTTTCCGATATGGATGTGGCTGCGGGTTGAGCAGGTGGAGTTGGTGTGAAAGTCGGGTCTGGTGTCGCCGTGGAATCGTCCCCACAAGCGAGCACCAGGGCCAGCATTACCACTATCACGCTCCCGAGCACCAATTTCGATGACGTCATCAGCCTTGTTGTTAGGTTAACCGGTGCCATACTTACCTCTCCTGTGACTTGATTCTCCGAGAGCCGATGCGGCCCGTCTACATGAAGGATTACTTGGTCATATTTACAGTTTTAGCCGCGCACGTCTCCACGAATCGTGGCGCCAACGAGGGGTCACTACCCAAATGCAGATGAACGTAGGATGCCCACACACTGCCCGCTCGGAAGCCTTCCAGCCGCCCTCCTTGATCTTGCACAGTGTAAAGAGCGTCTTGCTCGGCCGGAGCCCCTTCCTGGGTAGACCAGTGGAACTCGTGGCCTCTCACCTTCTGACTTTTCTTGAGCAACGGGCCATCCACGACAGCCTCCAGCTCCCGGTAGCCAAGACTCAGACGGCTCTGGGACATGGACGAAGAGACGGGGATGAGACCCATCATTTGATGCTGGGTACCCTGCAAGTCCACCAGCTTCTCACCAAGATACATAAGACCACCACACTCGCCATAAATGGGAATACCCTGCTGAGCAGCATCTCGTATAGCCTTCTTCATCACATGGTTCCGTGCCAGCTCGGCGGCGTACATCTCTGGAAACCCACCGCCTATATAAACGCCACCAACTCCACTGGGTAAGGTCTTGTCTTCCAGTGGACTGAAGGGCACAAGCTCGGCTCCCCACGCTTCCAGCAGGTCCAACGAGTCCTGGTAGTAGAAATTGAAGGCTCTGTCCATAGCGATAGCGATGGTGGCCTGCTTCGGGAGCGCAGTTGGTGGATATACACTGGTTTTCGCTTCGGGAGTGTCGGCCTTACCGGCTAGATCTATTATCGAATCTAGGTCTATGGTCTCTTCAATCTGGTTGATCAGGCGGTCGTACCATGCCCGTACCACAGTGCCTTCCATGGTGGGAATCAGACCCAGATGACGCTCAGGCTGAGTGAGGTCGTCTCGGTAGGGGGTGTAGCCCATCACGGGCAACCCGGTGGTGGCTTCTATTTGGGGCTTACAAAACTCCAGGTGACCCGGACCGGACACACCGTTTAACACAACTCCGGCAATGCAGACATCGGGATCGAAACGTTGGAAGCCCAGCACCTCGGCAGCCACGCTTCTGGCCACCTTTGATGCGTCCACGACCAGCAGGACGGGGGCGCCTAGCAGCTTGGCCAACTCGGCAGTGGAGCCGACTTCGGAGAGGCTTGAGTGGCCGTCGTAGAGGCCCATGACGCCCTCGACTACCGCCAGGTCTCGGCCGGAACATGCCCGTTGGAACAGCTCCACGACAACATCTTTGGGAAGCAGCCAGGTGTCCAGGTTACGGCAAGGTACACCGCAAGCTAGCTGGTGATAGGATGGATCGATGTAGTCCGGGCCTGCCTTGAAGGGTTGTACTTTGTACCCTCGCCGTGTCAGGGAGGCCATGATACCCGTGGCTAAGGTGGTCTTACCAACGCCGCTACGCACCCCGGCGACTACTATGGTAGGCACAGTGGTCATGGTGTGTTCCCAGCGGTAGAAGTAGGCCGGCTCGATCTATGAGGAGCTTGCAGCCTCGCCCAGGAATTAATGCCGGGCACCTGAATTTTGTCGGGTATGGTCAAAATAAAAACCCCTGGTCCTACTTCTGCCAGGGGTCTCAATATGTTGCCCTTCGGGTAGTCGTGTCTTTGCCAAGACACCTACTATCCAGGAGCTACTTCCGTTCTGCGCAGAGTAGGACTCCACGTTTCCGGGCAGGTCTCCTGGCTTACGGATCTATGCTGGGCCAAGCCTTCCCATCTTCTTCAAGACAGTGGCAAGTTGGCCGGCTCCCCGCTTACAGTGGCGCTACCACGGCGGATTTACACCGCCTTCCCTATTAAACCCATGGGGCACCCGGGACGCACTATTAATTTGGTAAGCTGCTTAATACAATGCTATTATATGTAGTCTGCCCAGCGCTGTCAATTAATAAGGAATTCTCCCCGTAGCTCTAGATAGACGGAGGTATCGGCATGGACAAGATAGTGGATTACTTGAGCTCCTACGCCACCGACCTAAAGTATGAAGATATACCAGCCCCGGTGATCCAGCAGACCAAGCGCATGATGGTAGACACGTTAGGTTGCGCGTTAGGGGGCTTCTCCAGTGAGCCAAGCAGAATCGCCAGAGAGATGGCAGACACCGTCACCAGTAGCCAGCCCGCCACTATTTTTGGCAGCGGCCAGAATACCAGCCCGGACCTTGCCACCTTCGCCAACGGGGTGATGATCCGGTACCTGGACTTCAACGACGGCTACACAGGCAAAGAGGCGGGCCACCCCAGCGATGCCATCGCCGCCGTGCTCTCCCCTGGCGAGATAGCCCATGCCGATGGCAAGACTATCCTCACCGCTACAGTACTGGCCTACGAAGTGTTCTGCCGCATGTGCGACGCCGTATCCGTGCGCAGCAAGAAATACGATCACATTACCTTGGGGGTGATGGCGGCAGGCATCGGCGCGGCCAAAGCCCTCGGACTGTCCCGGGATCAGACCATCCAGACTCTGAACCTGTCCATTGCGCCCAATATCGCCCTATATCAGACTCGCATCGGGGATGTGTCCATGTGGAAGGGTTGCGCCTTCGCCAACGCCAGCCGCAACGCGGTCTTCGCGGCCCTGCTGGCCCAGCGGGGGCTCACCGGGCCCTCTCCCATATTCGAAGGCCTTGGCGGCTTTTTCAACGCAGTCAGCGGGGAACCCTTTAGCCTGGAGCCATTCGGAGGCAACGGCAACTCCTTCAAGATCATGGAGGCCACTATAAAACGCTTTCCATTGGGTCTATATTCCCAGACCGTGGTGGAAGCGGTGCTGGAAGTGCGAGACAAGCTGGCCAACATCGACGATGTGAAAGAGGTCCACGTCCGGACGTTGAAGAGCGCCGTTGAGATCATGGCCGGCGACCCGGAGAAGTGGCAGCCCGCCAATCGGGAAACGGCAGACCACAGCATACCCTACGCTGTAGGGGTAGCCCTGAAGTACGGATCGCTGGAGCAGCAGCATTTCGGAGACGAGTACCTGCGAAATCGTGAGCTGCTTGACCTGGTCCAGAAAGTGAAGGTCTCCGAATCCGAGGAGGCGAACCGGCGTGCACCCGAGGCAATGCTCTGTACCGTCGATGTCGTTACGGGGGCTGGAGAGCATTTATCTTCCTCGGAGGTTCCCTATCATCGAGGTCATTGGAAAAACCCAATGTCCGACCAGGAGGTGGAGGAGAAGTTTCGCTCTCTGGCGAAGGGACTGCTGGAGCCGGCGAAGACGGACGCCCTTCTAGAGCGGTTATGGAACCTGGAGCAGGTGGATGATATCGGTCAGGTGATAAGGATGATCAAATTTTAGGTACAAATAGAGGTTGATGCGTGAGTCACAGTGCGACTCCGGCTCCATGAATAAAGAATGCCTGAGTCCCTTTCAAGTCCAGGTCGAAACCAGCACTTTGGAAGGCCACGCTCAATTCGTCAGGATCATAGAAGACCTTTACTATTTCGAAGCTTTGTCCGTCGGGCAGAATCCGTGTGGAGGTTGAGGCGTGAGGTTCTGAAGCTAACCTATCGGGTTCCAATTGCCCTTCATGGTAACGAGAATCCGCCACGAAGATTGGTGTGCCGGAGCTCACCGCCTGGCGCACAATCTGCAAAAATCTGCCCAGATGGGTCCTCGGAATATGTGATAACCAAAAGGTCATCACTAGACCATCATATTTCTGATCCGGCTTCCACGTAAAAATATCGGTCTGGATGTACTCGACAAGTTCACTGGCAACTTTAGCTTTGTTGATCGCCAACATCCGTTCTGACGAGTCAATTGCAGTGACGTGAAGTCCCCGATCGACGATTCTCTCGGTCCAGATCCCAGTTCCGCATGCCAGTTCGAGTAGGTGACCGTGGAAGGGGACTCTTTGAAACTCAGCGTAGAGATTGTTGCACTCGTTGAACCACTGAAAGTTAGAAGCGGGACCTTTATCGTATCGTCCGCGCCTATACTACCAGTCGTCATATTCCGGAGCGCGAGCGTCGTAGTACTCTTGCTGGGATTTTAGGAGCACCTGCTGATTCGGGTCGCCAGAAGGCGTTCGGGCTCGCATTTGTCATCACTATGGCATCAAAACATGAATGCCATTTACTTCGATTATGCCTGGTACGAGCGTACTAGTGCTTATTCAACGTAGATTTGATGCATGTCATTCTGAGCGGAAGGCGAAGAATCTGGTGGGGATGGAGGGCCCACGCCCTTCCAGATTCTTCGGTCGCTTAGCTCCCTCAGAATGACACTCTATTGAATTCTTGTTGACAAGACCCCAGCTATGCTATGAGACCAAGACCACCTGAGCCATCTCCTCAAGCTGGGCCGCGGCTTCTTGCGTGGATTCCCCTTCTAGTCTGAGGATCGTTCGAATGGCGCCCGCCTCTCCGAAGCTATCGATCAGAGCCTTATCAGGAGGGAGGCCAAAGACAGAGATCTCTATGCTCTTGGGGTCCCGGCCTGCGACAATTGCCAGCTCGTCCAGAGTGGCACGCCCGGCCTTCACCTGCTCTGGGGTTATCCTGTTGGGCAACCATCCGTCGCCCCAGGCCACAACCCGGCGAAACACGTTTTCAGCCTTTCCGCCCAGGAGGACGGGTGGGTGGGGCTTCTGGGCGGGCTTTGGGAATGACCGCACCGGAGGAAAATCGTAATACTTACCGTGGTACTCTGATTCCCTCTTGGTCCATAGCTCCTTCATAGCCAGTATAGACTCACGGGTCTGGCTCCAGCGGTGGATGAAATTCCCACCCATGATCTCGGTTTCTTCCTTCAGCCAGCCCGCGCCGATGCCGAAAAGAAATCTGCCGTTTGAGTAATGGTCAAGAGTGGCGATCACCTTGCCTAAGACAAGAGGATTGCGCTCCGGGACGAGACAGATACCGGTCCCAAGCATCAGAGTCTTGGTGAGCGCTGAAGCACGTGCAAGCGCAATGAACGGGTCCATCATGTGAGAGTAGGACTGGGGAACGACCCCATCGTGAGACCCGGGAAATCGGGACTCGCTATGCACCGGCACGATGGGATGCTCTGGAGCCCAGATGGACTCAAATCCCAGGCTTTCAGCCTTTTGGGCGAGCACTCCAACGTCTACAGGTGCGTTTATTACTGTAGGCACCGCGATGCCGATCTTCATGGGTCTCTCCTTCGGCTGGCCCCACTCCTCTATTTCATGGGTGAAAAAGACGCAGGCACCATCAGTGTGTTCTCCGACTTTATCATGAACTCACCCGTGCCCGGCGGCCAGTGGGGGTCCTTGAAAGACTCAGCTCGAACCTTCTCCCGCTCGGCCAGGTTCTTGTAGGGCCAGATATGATACCAGCGGTTAAGCTGTCCCTGGCCTGTGTACCAGCAGGCAGCTAATGGCGAGTATTTCTCGCGATGGGGGATCGCCTCCGACCAGCGCTTGATGACCTCCGGTATGCTGCCAGGCTGAAAGGTATACATCCGCATCTCGTAGATATTGCCCAGCTGCTGTTCTCCCAACGGTCGCATGAACGGAGCGGGCGTCACGATCACAGTGTCCATATCAATCACAAGATGTGAAGTGGGAGGCGGCCAATGAGGGTCTTTGGATGCTTCGGTCCGAACTTTGTCTCGCTGGACCAGATCGTCATAGGGCCACACGTGGATGACCTGGTTTAGTTGGCCCATCTCAGTATGCCAGAAGGCTCCTAGTTTGGAGTGTTGCTCGCGATAAGGTAGCGATTCACCGAACTTTGTCTCGAACTCACGAACAGAACCCGGATATAGAGTATACGTACGCATCTCGTAGATCATAGCCCCTCCTTAGTCATGCGAAATGTGAAAGACAAACTTGGTCTTGTATGCCCGCCATTTATCATGTCAGCAAAACGCTATGCTAAACAAAACGGGCAGGTCGCGGCCTTTATTCTACTCCAGTGGCCAAACCCTCGCAACCGGAGTCGGATCAGTCGGTCAAAGAAATCCAACCCGTAGGGGCAGACCTATGTGAGCCTGTCCCAGAATGATGGATTATTGACGACGAGTCAGTCGATAATGCTAGGTCCGAGTCTGTTTGGCGCAGTGGAAACGATGACTCGACAGCGATCGGATCTTGCGGATGGCGCGGTTTACACGCCGTAGTCGGTCATCTCATCATGGCCCTGCTATCGCCGGCGGCGCCCAGCTCTGGCTCCACCTAAGTCTGCCCCAGTCGCGCCATATACGCCACAAGGTGCGCAGGTTGAAGCTTGTGGCCAACAAGGTCCACTCGGCCGACACATTGACAACGCCACGGAGCAAGAACCCCCGAGCTCTTTGTTGCTCTTTGAGAATCCCAAAAGCTGGTTCCGGCAGTTGCATACGCTGCTTGTATGCCTTTTTGGCCTCCTCGGTAGACATCCATACCCGATGAAGACGCAGGACGGCTTCGTAAGGTCCTACCTCCAGCCCACGCCCATGACGCCCGTCCTTGGTGCAAATGCCGAAGGCCGGACACACCCGGCAGATGGCTCCGGAGGCTCGATACAGCCGCATGAGCGTCCCCCTGGTCCGCTTAACTCGGGTGAAGCGGAGTCTCTGGCCCTGTGGACAGGTGTAACTATCCGTCTGCTCGTCGTAGCAAAAGCGGTCCTTGTGGTACGGGTGCTCCAGGGCTTTGTGCTGGGACTCTGGCATGATCACCTGTTGTTCCCGTTGGGCGCACTCCTCCAGGTTGGCGCCGGAGTGATAGCCCGCGTCGGCCAGCGTTACTTGCGCCTTGTCTCCGGTCATCTCCTCCGCTTGTTCCAGCATCGGAGTCAACTGGCCATAGTCGTTGGCGTCACACACTACGTCCGCTGCGGTGATCACCAGCCCAGTGCCTTCGTCGGTGGCCATCTGCAGTGGCGAGACCATCACTTGGGCATTGTACCCAGCCACGATACCCTGTCTACCCTTCATCAGCCCAGCATCGCTGTCGGTAAGATTGATGCGTTGCTGTTCCTCTTCGCCTGCAAGCTGTTCCATTGCCTGCTGCACCTGTTCTCTCAGCGCCTCCTTTTTGGCCAGTTTCTTTGGAAGCCGCGTAGGGACAGCGCCTTCTCCTGCCTCGTTCTGCGCTTCAAGGTCTCTAATTGCCGTCTCCACCCGCTCCAGCAGTCGCTGCAGCCCTTCAGCATCCTGGGTCCTGTCCTTCGCTGCGTTGGCAACTATCTTTGTCCCATCCACCGCCTGCACCGCCAAATCCACCAAGCCCATGGCCACCGCCATGCGCACCGTCCGCTTAAAGAGCTTCCTCATTGCTCCACGATGGTCTCTGTAGAACCGCCACAAGGTATTGTGGTCCGGATGCTGCCAACCTGTCAGCCAAAGGTACGGTATCTGGTCTCGGCAGGCCGCCTCCAGCTTGCGACAGGAACGCACCCCAGTCATGAACCCATACAGCCACACGCTCAACAGCCCACGAGGGTGGTACGCCGGCGCTCCCAATGCCTCTCCATCTACCTCAACACCCAACTCAGACCATCCCCAACGGTCCAAAGCATCCACAAACTCTGCCACAAACCTCGCTGGATGGTCTTGCGGCACAACTTCGTCCAGAGTCGGCGGAAACAACCATGTCTGCTCTCGATTCAGCGGCCGAAGCGGCATTGGACTCTCCTTTGCTCAATTCTTGCAGACAATTCTAACCTTTTCTTTCTTATAAGAGAATGCATACACCTTTTGAGACAGGCTCCTATGTGTATGCCCTGGCTGGCGCAACCAAGGCGACCACATAGGGTCGCCCCTACCAAACAAAACGTTGATGTCTCGGTGTGAGTGCGCGAAAAAACTGACGGGACCCAGAGCCTTTTTTCGAGCTTGACTTTCCCATCCCTCTCTGCTAAAGTCTTGCCTACTATCCTCGGTCAAGAATCCCTTCCTGTTGTAGCTCCAGTTGTCCAGACTTACTTGGTATAGCTTTAACCCATCGTAGGGTAGGGAAGAGAGGTGATGTAAAGATGGGCGCCCCACTTTTTAAAGAGCTTCGTCGAGCATATGGTTTTGATGAAGTGGCCATCGTTCCTGGAGAGATGACAATCAATCCGAACATGGCCACTACTGATTTCACCGTAGGTGAGCATGTCTTCAGCCTTCCCATCATGGCCTCCGCCATGGATGCCGTGGTATCACCCACCTTCGCCACTTTGATGAACCAGGCTGGAGGTCTGGGTGTCATGAACCTGGAAGGGATATACACCCGGTATGACGACCCCTACGAAATCCTGGAAGAGATAACCTCGGTGCCCCAGGAAGAGGCTACAGCATGTCTTCAAAAGGTCTACTCCCAGCCCATAAAAGAAGAGCTAATCGCTAAATGCGTCAGGCAGATTAAGAACGACGGAACAGTCTGCGCCGTATCGGTAACGCCGCAGAACACCAAACGCTTCTCACCCATCGCCGTGGAAGCCGGCGCTGACGTAGTAGTCGTACAGTCCACCGTGACCACCGCAAGGCACGAGTCCACCAGCTATCGGGGCCTTATCTTCTCCGAGCTCAGCGAGATGCTCAAGGTTCCGGTGCTGGTAGGCAACTGTGTAAGCTACAACACTGCTCTGGAGCTCATGGAGACCGGCATAGATGGCATACTGGTGGGGGTAGGCCCGGGTGCCGCCTGCACTACTCGCGAGGTCGTGGGCGTAGGTGTGCCTCAGGTAACGGCTACCCTGGAGTGTGCTTCCGCCAGAGAGGAATACTTCCGAAACACCGGCCGATATGTGTCTATCATAACCGATGGTGGGATCAGGACCGGCGGCGACCTGTGTAAATCCATAGCGTGTGGCGCCGATGCAGTGATGATCGGCACCCCCTTCGCCCAGTCAGAGGAGGCCCCAGGACGCGGATACAACTGGGGTATGGCAAACTCTCACCCCGAGCTGCCCAGGGGCACGAGAATCAAGGTGGGAACAAAGGGTCGCCTAGAGAACATCCTCTTCGGACCCACATCCGTAACCAATGGCACTCAGAATTTGGCCGGCGCGCTGAGGGTAGCCATGGGGATGTGTGGTGCGCACAACATCCGTGAAATGCACAACGCCCAGATGGTTATCGCACCGTCGATTAAGACCGAGGGCAAAATCTTCCAGATGGTTCCTTAGGCTTACTTAGGCGGTCCTAGAAGCAGCTCCTGCACCTTATCCGGGCTCTGGAACAGACCCAACACTCCCTCAATCGCATCCTCAGTCGCCTGCTCTACCGTCGCCAAACCCAGTCTGCCCCCGTCTGGGTGCATCATCAGTCGGAACGTCGGGGCAGCCCCAGGGTATCCGGTGATGGGAATAGTCACCATTCCGTAGTCCCTGAGCATGAGGAAGGAAGCTGTGACGCTCATCTCTTCCGCGATCAATGGAGTATCCTGATTCTTCGCCCGGGACATAACGATCTTACCAAAGTCCTCGGCTGAGACTGCAACACCGGGGCCCGCCTGGTAAACGTAATCCCCGTACTTAGGCCTGAACCTCTCCAACAACTCACGGGCTAGTCGGCCGGCCACTCTTATCTTCTCAGGATCGTAAGCCTCCATTCCTCGCAATCCAGCCACGTAGTGGCCCGTCTGAGCCTCCAGACCATACTGGAAGACCATGGTCTGAATATTCTCCATGAGATCCCGTTTAGCTACCACAGCGGCACAGCGAGGGCCGGGCACGTGTTTGTCCAGAGACCACACGGTAACATCCACGTCTCCTAGGCCCATGCTTTCGGGCTCATCGTAGAAGATGCTACGGGAGGCCATGTGAGCGTCATCTGTAAAGACAGGTAAGTCCTGAGATTTGGCCAAGGAGATGATGCGAGCGACGTCGGCCATGGGAAGATGGTATTTCTGAGGTGTCATTGGTGTTATGACCACCATATTCCAGGGGCCGCTTTCCATAGCCTTTTCAAAAGCATCTGCGCCCTGCACCTCTATGCAGGTGCCCCCAGCCAGCTCCACCGACTGCTGAACGCAGGGATGAGACCGACCCTTATTCACAACGGACAACACCCGATCACCCTTATTCACCATCGCCAGCATGATTGCCAGCACTCCCGAGGTCACGCGATTACAGATGACTGCTGCATGGTCTCTGGGATTGCCGCCCGTGTGCTGAATGGCCAGCTCCTCGGCCCTGCCACTGAAGTAGGCGTAGAAGGAGAACTGAGTGTCCAACGACGGCAGGTCCTCCGGGTCCAGAGGAAATGCCCGCACAAGGCCTGTCATGTTATATATGCTGTCCTTGCCCTTGGCCAGTATTTGCTGGCGTATCATCGCTCTTCCATGAATGGCCTTCTTTGCCTCTACGGCAGGGCTACTAAGAATTGTCCCGTATTTATATCCCTCCGGCGCTTCCAAGACTAGATCGGACCCGTTGTGACCTCGCTCCTCGGGCATATTCTTCCTCCTGTTGAGTTGCATGGGCCTCTGAGAATGCACGCCTATTATACATGGTCATGAGAGACGGGCAAGGGCGGGTGCGGACATATCAGACAATGAGGTCCTTTTACCGTCGCCTCTCCCGAAGCTCCTGAAAGACCTGCTGGGGCGTCACCCCTGAAGCCGACAGCAGCACCAGAGTGTGATAAAGAAGGTCTGCCACCTCTCCTGGGAGGTTCTCCTTCTCCCCTTGGGTAGCGGCGATGGCGGTCTCTCCTGCCTCCTCGATGACCTTCTGAGCGATACGTCCGATCCCTCCCTGGAAAAGCTTTGTGGTATAGCTGCCTTCGGGCATTTCCTGTTTGCGGTCTTGCACCACTGCGAACAGTTCCTCAAGGATTCCCGAGCCAAGCTCTCCATGTTCAAAGGAGTCGGGCATACCTTCCAAAGGAGTGAAGAAGCAGGAGGTGTTGCCGGTGTGACAGGTCGGACCATCGGGCTCCACTTTAAGCAATACAGTGTCGGCGTCGCAGTCGACGTAAGCCTCTTTGAGATTCAGGTAATTACCGGACACTTCACCCTTATGCCACAGGTCCTCCCGGCTCCGGCTATAGAACCAGACCTGCACGCCTTCCAACGTGCGCTTAAGGGACCCTGGGTTCATGTATCCCAGCATCAGTACCTGACCTGTGTTTATATCCTGGGCGATGGCTGGCACCAGCCCCTGCTCATTAAGCTTCACTTCCATAGCTCCACACCTCCTTCATCCAAGGTAGTCACCGAGACACTGAGGCTCAGAGAATCTATTAATTTGTTCTCGGTGTCTTTGTGCCTCTGTGGCTAACCCTCGCGCTGCAATATTTCCGGCAGCTCGTTCAGGCTTTTTACTTCATAGTCGGGGGTCACTTCCAGTGGGCCAATGGACGCTCCATGACGGTTAATCCAGACCGCCCGCATGCCTACCCCTTTGGCCCCCAGTACATCATCATAGGGTGTGTCACCCACATATATAGCCTCTTCCGGCCTGACGTTCAATTTCTCCAAGATATGCCAAAAGGGGCTAGGTAGAGGTTTATAGGCACGCACCCCCTCAGATGACAGCACGGCCTCGAACTCCCAGCCAATGTTTTTCAGTAGCGGGAAGAGGTAGTCGTCGTCAGCGTTGGAGAGTATGCCGGTCCTCCAGCGGGCCTGGATTTTGGGAATCGCTTCCACCGCATCGGGATAGGGATCCCGCTCGCCCATGTCCACGATTGTCTCTCTCGCGGCGCTGGCCGCATTTCCCTGGAGATCGAGTTTGGAGAACACCTCTACGAAACAGTCACGCCAGGCCTCTTCGTAGGACTTGAATGGAGGGCTCTTCTCTGGCTCGTCGAGGTTAAGTCGCTGATTCCTGAAGGCTACCTCCAGCTCTTTCCACTCGCGATACAGATGCTGAGGATCTATCTCAAGACCCTGGTCATGGCATATCTTCTTGAATGTGTCTATCCACAGTCCGTTGTTGTTGTAAGCCAGGGTCTCATATACGTCGAAAATTACAGTGGTTATCCTACTCATACGTCAATACCAATTCGCTTTCCCGTAGATACATTAGTCGCTCTGGAGCTAATGCCTTAATCAGACATGGGCTCGCATAGGCACTCCCTTTTCAGCAAGATACTCCTTAGCTTGGGCAATGGAGTATATGCCGAAATGGAAGATGCTGGCGGCGAGCACCGCGTCCGCTTTCCCGTTAGTGAAGGCCTGGTACAGATGCTCCAGTGTACCGGCGCCTCCGCTGGCTATAACGGGTACCGACACCGACTGGGATATGGCTCGAGTTAGCTCCAGGTCATAGCCCGTTTTCCTGCCATCGGTGTCCATGCTTGTGAGGAGCACTTCGCCCGCTCCAAGCTCCACCGCCCGTACCGCCCACTTTTCGGCGTCGATCCCTGTGGGAGTCCGGCCCCCATGGGTGTAGACCTCCCATGTGGATTCGGCTCCAATACCAAGTTCACGGACCTCTGTGATCGACCTCCGTGGCTCCACACGCTTGGCATCTATGGCAATCACTATGCATTGACTTCCAAAGTTGTCGGCTCCTTGTCGTATCAGGTCCGAGTTTTCAACCGCTGCTGTGTTGACCGACACTTTGTCCGCACCGGCCCTCAGCATGCGTCGCACGTCCTCCACACTGCGAATGCCTCCACCCACAGTCAGTGGGATGAACACCTCCTGAGATACTCGCTTGACCACGTCCACCATGGTGTCGCGAGCTTGGGAGCTGGCTGTTATGTCAAGGAACACCAGCTCGTCACCACCTTCTTCATCATAAAAAGATGCGAGCTCTGCGGGGTCACCCGCATCTCGCAGGTTCACGAAGCTAACGCCTTTGACCACCCGTCCGGCGTCCACGTCCAGGCAGGGAATTATGCGCTTGGAGAGCACGTCTTTCCACCTTGGACATTGTGAGTTACCATGCCTTAACTCCGGTTCCTAAGCAAAGCCATGTATTGGCTGCCGTTGATATCTCGCCACCAGCGGAAATGAAAGCCTGCCTCGCGGGCCACTCGTTCCACCTCATCGGGGTCCATCCGCACAGCCAGAGGAGGTCCCTCCTCTTCGGTCTCCTTTTTGTAAAACTCAAGAATCGTACACCAACCGCGAGGCTTCAATAGCTTTTTCACAGTCTGTAAGAATGCTACCTTGTCCTCGCTTTCGTGGGTGACGAAGGCGAGGAATACGCCGTTTAGAGACTCGTCAGGGATGGGAAAGTCCATTGGCCCGCACTGAAGTACCTCCACGTTGCCCAGGTTCGACTCGGCCACCCTCTGGCGGGTTACGTCCAACATCTCATCCACAATATCCAAGGCATAGAGCTTGCCGTAGACCAGGTGCTTTGCCAAAGGGATGGTAAAGTACCCTGGTCCGCAACCTATGTCCGCGACGATGTCATAGGGCTCTATAGGCATGAAGGTTATAACCATAAATGGGTCCAGATTCTCCTGACGTTGGGGGCGGAGAAGTGCCTCTATAAACTCTTCAGTTGTAGGTTCGCTCTGTTCTTCCACTTTCAGGGACTCCTTGAAGTTAACGCGAATGTCGCCAGGTGATTCACGTTGATTGTTTGACAGTTCCTAGAGCAATACTCAGATCCATATCGCCGGTATAGAGCGCTCTTCCGATGATGGCGCCCTCTACGCCCAGGGACTCCAGACGCAAAAGGTGGTCCAGGGAGGATACGCCACCCGACGCCAAAATTGGGTGATTTGTGGAGGCCATCAACTCCTCGAGCGCCACGAAATTGGGCTCGGTCAGGGTGCCATCCCTGGCTATATCGGTGTAGAGAAACCGGCCCACTCCAAGAGCCTCCATACGCCGTACTACCTCTATAGCATTCAGAGAGCTGGCCTCTGTCCAGCCCTTTATAGCTACAATTCCATCTCGCGCATCCACTGCGGCCACCACGCTTTCGCTACCGCATCGACTACACAGCTCCTGCACCAAGCCCGGCTGCTGAATGACAGCCGTTCCCAGTACGACGCGCCCTACGCCTGTATCCAGAAGGTCTAAGGCTGTCTCGATCTCTCTGATACCGCCGCCCACCTGGACAGGCATGTCCAGCGCCTTGACCACTTCCTTAATCGCGTCTAGATTCGCCATCGTGCCCTGGGCCGCACCATCCAGGTCGACTAGGTGCAGCCGTTGGGCCCCCTCCCGCTGCCATCGAAGGGCAACCTCGACGGGATCGTCGGAATAGACGGTCTCCTTATCATAGTCTCCCTGGTACAGTCTCACACACCGCCCCGATTTCAGATCGATAGCGGGAATAATCTCCACAGACTTGGCTCTCCGATCCTGATTGCGGCCTTCTAAAACGCTGATGCCGTGGTAGAACGCGGTTCTATAATACTGTGTAGTCAGCTATGATGCCAGTCCGGTCACCGGTCCATGGATGTACGTTGAGCGAACCTGACAAAATTATCGTATATCTTCAAACCCAGCGTACCACTTTTCTCCGGGTGAAACTGAGTGGCAACTAGATTTTCTCTAGCCACTACGCTACACAAGGGCATCCCGTACTCCGTGACTCCTATCATCAGCCCACTGTCTTCCGGATCGGCGTAGTAGCTGTGAACGAAGTAGAAGTGGGAATCATCGGGTATACCTGAAAACACCGGGTGGGTTCTGTTAAATCTCACCTGGTTCCAGCCCATATGAGGCACCTTGAGCCCAGCAGGGAGCTTCCGTGTCCTGCCGGGTACTATGCCCAAACATTGAGCGTCGCCCTCTTCGGTGCTATCCATGAGGAGCTGCAATCCCAGACAGATGCCCATGAACGGCTTAACCGTCCCGGCAAACTCTTTCAGGGGCTCCACCAAGCCACGCTGCCGGAGCGCCCTCATGGCGGCGTCTCCCGAGCCCACGCCCGGGAGTATGGCCGCATCCGAATCGAGAATCATCTTCGGATCGGAAGTAACGACAGGCTCCGCTCCCGCCTGCTCCAGGGCTCTGGAAACACTTCGCAGGTTTCCCGACTCGTAATCTATAACCGCGACTCTAATCGGTCTCACCGACTGCGCGTCTTGAGAAACCCCAGAATCCGCGCCGTGGCCGCGGCTGCATTATCCCCACTGAGGATATCGGTGCCGTGATCGTTGCCTTCTTCATAAACCACCGTTTCGGTCAGCGGGGACTCTCCGACGATATTATCCTCAATCATTCGCTCCAGGTTCTTCTTCGCTGATCCATCACCGTCGGTAGCCATTAAAAGTGCCGGCACTTGAATGCGGCTGGACTTCACGCTGATTCCGCGGAACTCCGCGGGCGCTGACAGGCTGACCACTCCAGCGACAGCGTCTGCCCTATTAGCTGCTACCTGGAGCGCAGCCGTGCCTCCCATGCTGGCCCCCATGAGAAAGACGGTGGAGGCGCCCTGGTCCATCAGGAACTCCAGTGCCGCCTCGACATCGCGATCAATGAGGTCTATGTTTCTATCTCCTCCAGATTCCCTGTAACCGCGGAAATCGAATGCCAGAGCCATGTAGCCCTCCTTAGCCAGGAGCTCGGCAAACTGCCACCAGCTAGTCTGATCGGCGGGATACATATGGGCCAACGCCACGCCTACGTCACTTTGGCCGAATAGCCGACCACGGATCACCAGGCCATCCTCGGTGGTGAAACTAACATGTCTTGCTGTCTCCTGAGAAGGCGTTGGTACGGGCGTTTCGTCGGCACCGCAGGCCATTATCAACACACAGCACCCGATTGCAAGGCCAAAGAGTAACACATGGAAACGGGGATTCCTGCCGACACTCTTCATGTTTGATTCGGACTGCCTGAAAAGCATGGTGAGATGGGCTTCATTAGGGTAGTCGCCTTAGACCCGCTCCCCTGTGACTCGATCCAGGGGTAAATCGCGGTCCTGATACCTGGCAAGCACGAACAGCAGGTCTCCGAGGCGGTTCATGTAGTTGAGGATATCGGGGTTGGTAAGCTTTCCCTGCTCGTGCAGCGCCACCACACGCCGCTCCGCAGTACGTATGATGCAACGGGCCATGTCTATAGCCGCCGATGCGGAAGAGCCTCCGGGAAGGATGAACACGTTGGGCATTTCGACGCCCTCCTCCAGCTCATCTATCAGTTGCTCCATCTTCGTCACCATCTCCATGGAAACGGGTTTAAAGTGGCGCTTGAACATATCGTACCGCTCTGGCTCAGTGGCCAGTTCGGCGGCAACAGTAAATAGCTCTTTCTGAAGCTCCCTCAAGATGTATTTGACCTTCGGGTCATCGGACATAGTCCGAGCCAGGCCCATGGTGGAGACTGCCTCGTCGGTAATCCCATAGGCCTCGGTATGAGGATCGTTCTTCGATACCCGACCTCCGTAGAGAAGGCCGGTGGTCCCTTCATCGCCATATTTGGTATAGATTTTCTTTCTGGGGGAAGAAGTCATCTAGATTCTGCCTCGATTCAAAGGGCCTGTTCCACACACTTGGACAAGATGTATTCCAGGCGTAGATTGTAGCACAGCGACGCCTGTAGCGCTATATGAACGCCATTAAAAATTCTGGATAAGAGAAAGGAGGAGAGAAGATTTACCAGGAGGCGGGCTTGCTAAATTCGCCTTTAGCATCAATGAGAGTCGGAGGAAACTGACAGTCTTGGAGCGTCTTAGTCCGTAGGCGTCTAGTGAAGGTTGCAGCCGCTGTAAGTTCCGCAGGAGTGATATGCGTCGGATTCGCGTTTGGATTTACGACACCAACGGGAAGATGCAGTTTTTCCTTTATTAATGTTATCGGTTCCGCTAAGTCTGAGTCGTTGGAGATAACAACGGCTTGCTCATAGTCGTTGCTGAAGCCATCAAACAAGAGATGAGTGGCCAGATTTACATCCGAGCCTTTTTCATCAAAGTATTTGACCTCAACATAACTAGGGAGACCTGCGATGGGTTTGGCTAGAGGGAATGTGCTTTGTCGTAGTCTGTAGTGACCTCTGTGGATTGTGAGGTTTGGGATAGTTTCCAACGCACGAATGTAAATTTGATGGCGCACCGGAACCTGAGGGTCATTAGGCAACGGGAGTGGGTTAGCGGTAAAGTATCTGATCTGATTGATCTGGTGGGACGGCACAAGTTTTTGGCAAACCTTGTAGATATCCAACCATTTGTAGGACGTGTTTTTTACGGCACGGTAGTAAAGGTTAAAACCATCAATGTAAACATTGGTTTTCATAGAATGGTGCTAAAAGTAACAGAGACCGTCTCTCGACGGTCTCGACCCTGCTACCGAAGCAACAGGGGGGGTACAATTTGTTTATACCATGGTGGTTACGAAATGTCAATAATAGAGGCTTTTGCTAAAATGGGTCCAGTGGGAGTAGAACCCATTTTAGCAAAAATTCAAGGCCATGTCAAATCGTCGCATCAAGCAACTTTTCTTACGGAATTCCTACATCCAATTGTTACCGCTTGTGCTTGCATACAGCCATGGACAGCCCAGCGTGAATACGCACCTTGAAGCGACCCCTAACGATAATGTGGTTGAGCGACCGCAGACTTTTGCGGCATCTAAACATTAGCTCTACAGCCCCTGCTTCCTACCCAAGGTTTCCTGCCCTATACTATGGTTATCTCTCAAACGCCGTGCTCACGAATTCTCGCAGATAGATAGCAATCATGACAGAGCTTAAGGTAATAGGTATCGCCGGCATACCAGAAATCAAGGCTGGAGATGATCTGGCCGGTCTGATAATGGATGCGTTGGAGCGCCAGGGGACGCTCATTGAGCGGCACGATATACTGGTCGTCACCCAAAAGATCGTGTCCAAGGCAGAGGGTCGTGTGGTGCGGCTAGGCGACATTGAGCCCTCCTCCATTGCCATTCGGCTCTCGGAGGGACACAACAGAGACCCTCGCCACACCGAGATCATCCTGCGGGAGAGCCGACGGATCGTGCGGATGGACCGGGGCAACATCATCAGTGAGACTCACCACGGTTTCAATTGCGCCAACGCCGGAGTGGACGCTTCCAACGTTCCGGGAGAAGATACGGTGGCCCTCCTGCCCCTCGACCCCGACACATCGGCAACCAAAATCAGAGACGGTATTAGATCGACACTAGGAAAAGAGGTCGCTGTTATCATCTCAGACACCTTCGGTCGCCCCTGGCGGGAAGGGGCGGTGAACGTGGCCATAGGGGTGGCCGGTATGGACTCGATGAAGGACCACAGGGGCCAGCTGGACGCCTACGGCCAGATCATGCGCACAACGGTAATCGCCGCTGCTGACGAATTAGCCGCCGCTGCCGAGCTTGTCACGGGCAAGGTCTCGGGAGTGCCTGCCGCATTAATCCGAGGATATACCTACGAGCCGGAGCCGGCAGACGAGGCGAGTAAAGGGGCAAAGGCTTTGATCAGACCCCCGGAGCGAGACATGTTCCGATAGCTACATAGAAAGCAACATCGAGAACGAAAACGGTCTACAGTGGATACCGATACGACAGGAGTGGTGGGCACACCTCTCCCACTTAGTGGGAACTAAGGACTCGCAAAAAATGGGAGAGGCGGGTGCAGTAACCTAAGAACAGCCGTTATTGCTCTTCAGGTTCAGCTGCATCGTCGGAGGAGGATGCAGAATAGCGGGCACTGGTTTGAGGAGCAGGCGCATCCTCGCCCCAAGGGGCCGATTCGATGTAGTTCTTGAACTCCCGCACTTCCTCACACAGCTGACACACACCCCTACTCACCGGACCTGTGGGAGCCTCGATGACCCAGTGGTGGCGACACATTGTTTTTTCTTGTTCTTCTCCAGGCTTCAGCCTAGAGGCCTGCTGTACCATACAGTTACAACCCCTTTCTGTGGCTAAGAAATCTAGCATAGGGCATATGGATTGTCAAGGTGATTTCGAGCCACTCTTTGAGCATTGCCGATGCGTTCATTTCAGTCATTTCATGCATTTCATGGAGGCTCATTTAATCTTCAGATACGAACCTTGTTATTGATTGGATTCTTAGTAGGCGCGACAGGATTCACTACTGCTAATGGCTACCTTTTCCGTGTACATATCCTCGACTCAATAGCACATCAATCCTCTTCTGTAATCGATGGCATTTGCTTTTACTAGCGCCCGATGCTGCGTTATACTTTGGTGCAATTAAAACACCAGTGGACACCTTGGAGCGTCGAGATAACTGCTGCGGTAAGGCCATGAAGGTCGAGATGCTCCTCTGGGGATCCGGGCCTAAAGGCAGATAGTAGAAATGGACCGTCCGGCAAGGATAGGCGACAGGGTAGTACGACGGCCGCGGCTTCGGGATATAATGCCCGAAGTTATCAAGAGGGTCCCAATCCGACATCCTGCCCGTCAGTTCTCAGCTCCCTTTATCCTCATATATAGCTTTGCCAGTCTGATAACGCTAGGCGGCTTGCTACTGGCCTTGCCTGTCGCTAATAACAACGAAAGCGGATTTACTCCGTTGGAAGTGGCCTTCTTCACCGCTACATCCGCGGTCACCGTCACCGGCCTTACCGTAGAGAACACCGCGACCTATTGGAGCTCATTCGGTCATGCAGTAATATTCGCACTGATGTTGGTCGGGGGCCTGGGATTCACCACATTAGCTACCTTTTTTCTCATCATGATAGGACAACGCATTACGCTGCCTGAACGAATGCTGATGCGGGACACCATGGGAGTGGACCGCATGGGTGGACTGGTAGCCGTTATGCGTAACATAGTGATAATTGTCATTGCGATTTACGCATTGGGGATGCTCGTGGTCTGGTGGCGCCTCGAGTCGGCGGATGTATTTTCGGGCGGTCAAGCAATCTGGCAGTCGGCCTTTCTCTCCGTCTCGGCTTTCAATGGCGCAGGTTTCTCGATATTGCCTGACGCCGGGAGTTTGGAAACCCTTCTGTCACACACAGCCCTTCTCTCCTTCTTGGCCATATTAATAATCATAGGCGGGATCAGCTGGACCGTTCTGGTAGATGTCTTCAGGCAGAGAAGATTCTCAAGGCTCACCCTGGACACCAAGATGGTGCTTACCGCCAGCATATTTCTGTGGGTGCTGGGGGCTCTGATATTCTTTATTGCTGAATACGATAACCAAAGTACGCTAGGCAACCTCTCTGTTCTGCAAAAGGGAGTCCAGTCCATATTCCAGTCGATAAGCGGGAGAACGGCGGGATTGAGCACCCAGGACTTCAGCTCAGCCACGGAGCTCACAATCCTGTTCTACCCCCTGCTCATGTTCGTGGGAGGAGCGGCAGGCTCGCTTGCAGGTGGTATCAAGGTAGCCACTTTGGCAGTCATAATTGCGGCCGTCATGTCTTCTATTAGGGGCAGGGCTCAGGCGGAGGCCTTCGGGCGGGAGATACCTCACTTTCAGGTAAACAGGGCACTTACGGTCGCAGCTTTGGGAATGGTGCTGATTTTTGTGATCTCTCTGGCGCTCACTCTGACCGAAGATGGAATTCCCTTCTTAGATCTTTTCTTCGACACCGTATCGGCCTTTGGAACCAGCGGACTATCTACAGGAGTTCCACCAGCGCTTAGTCTGGCTGGTAAGATCCTGTTTATTGTAATCATGATCCTGGGAAGGCTGGGGCCTCTAACGCTGGCACTGGCGTTGACTCCCAGGGAGGAAGCCACGGTATATCGTTTTGTCCAGGAAAGAGTTAAAATAGGATGATGACACGATTGGTGCTGGGCAGGGATCTGAATTCAAGGACTTAGCCTACAAGCTCATTGATGATCTGGAGAGAGGAATGAAAAAGCAGGTGGTGGTAATAGGTCTGGGAAGGTACGGCTCCAGTGTAGCCCAAGAGCTGTATCAGATGGGCCACGACGTCCTGGCTATAGACCTGGATGAACAGAACGTTCAGGAAGTGTTGGGTCACGTTACCTATGCCGTAAAAGCAGACGGGACCAACGAAGCGGTGCTGAAGGAGCTTGGCGTTTCCAACTTTGACGTTGCTGTGGTGGCCATTGGGTCAGATATACAAGCCAGTATTCTTGTCACCGTTATATTAAAAGACCTGGGCATACCGTTTATCGTGGCTCGAGCCATAAACGAGCTGCACGCCAACGTCATGGAGCGCGTAGGAGCTGACAAGGTAGTCTACCCAGAACAGGAAATGGGCCGACGATTCGCCCACATCGGGTTCGACCCCGGCGTCCTGGACTATATGGAAGTAACTCCTAGCTATGGTATTACTAGACTTAGACCGCCAGAACAGATGATCAAGCATACGCTGGAGGAAGCGGGGCTTGCGGGTCCAAGGGATAAATACGGTATTGCGGTTCTTGCTATCCGGCGGGGTCGCGACGCCTATCTGCTGCCTTCCAAGGATGAAGAGGTTAAGCCTGGAGACATCCTGATTCTGGCGGGGACCAGTGAGCAACTCGGCAAGATTCACAGCGCCGCTAGAGAGCTCAGATTAGAACCAGAACTTACCACTACTGAATCGAGCCGCGCGGCATAGCCAGATCAAAGTTTTCGGCAATTTGCTAGTTGGTGCTATACCACTACCGTAACCGACCAGAGCGACCAAGTTCCCACAACGATACGTAAAACTGCCATGATGAGCGCGAAGAAAATTCTGGTGCCGATTAAAGGTGATGCCGCGGGAGAAAATGCTTTCCGGCTCGCCTGCGAGCTGTCCAAGGACAGCAAGGCCAAACTTTACGCCCTATACATAATCGAGATTAAACAGGAGCTACCTTTGGACGCGGTGGTGGACTCTACGGAGGGGGAAACAGCCCTGAACAGAATCGAGGCCATTAGCCACAGGGAGAAATGCCACGTAGAAGCCGGGTACTTGCAGGCCAGACGAGCAGGCCCAGCCATCATCCAGGAGATCATTGAACGAGGATCGGAGTTACTGGTACTAGGAATATCCTACAAGCATCATTTCGGCCATTTTGCCGTCGGCGAAACCTCGTCCTACGTGATCAAGAATGCACCTTGTCCGGTTATTCTTTGGCGAGAGCCGATTGGGATAGCCGCCGGCGTGGAGGCGTAGGCAGATGCGTGTTATTGTGCTGGGGTGTGAGGACCTGGGAGCGAATCTAGCATCTACCCTCGTAAAGAGCGGTCATAAGGTGACAGTCATAGACCCCAGCGAAGACCGCCTGGACTCTTTGCTTCAGCAGGTCCAGGTGGATGCGGTGGTGGCTTCAGACTCCCTTATGGAAGACTTGCGAAGAGTCGGTATGAACAACATAGATGCACTTGTGGCTATTTCAGAGGACGATAACAAAAACGTTATGGCCGCGCAGGTAGCAAGCCATATATTCCGTGTGCCTGAGGTGGTCTGCCGCGTCAACGATCCCAATCGGGAGAAGATCTACAGAGAGTTGGGCATAAACGTGGTGTGCCCTTCTCTGATACTGATCGACTCCTTTCAGAGGGCTCTAGAGGAGACCTCTAAGGTTGTCCAGAGGTAGCAGCCATGTACATCGTGGTTGTAGGTTGCGGTAATGTAGGCTATCACCTTACGAAAGCCCTACTTGCGATAGGCCACGAGACTTTGATAATCGACAAAGATGCACGTCTATGCGATTCCCTCGAAGATGAGTTGGGTAGCGTTGTTCTCCAGGGAGATGGCACCGAGGTGCAGGTGCTAAAGAAGGCGGGTGTTGGGCGAGCAGATTTAATAATTGCCGCCACTCCCAGAGACGAAGACAATCTTGCTACTTGCCAGTTAGCGAAGCACCTGTTCGAAACACCAAATACTATGGCCCTGATAAAGGACCCTCAGAACGAAGCCCTCTTCAAACTGTTGGGGGTGGATGTGATAGTGAACAGTACCCATCTCATCCTCTCCACCATTGAAGGGGAGATACCTGGACACCCGCTGGTACACTTGATGAATCTCAAGGCCCTCCATTTGGAGATGATAAGCATTAACATACCCCAGGACGCGGCGGTGGTTGGAAAGTCCCTTGAAGACATCGACCTACCGCCCAGCAGCTTTATTTCCCTTGTCGTAAAACACCAGGGGCCCGTGATGCCTTCTGAAGAGGTGGTATTGGATTCGGGGGACGACGTGGTAGCCGTGACAAGCCCCGAAGAGGAACAGTTGCTATTTGAAACTCTCACGGGAGTGGAGTGATCGCTAAGCGTATAGCCTATCTGGGCCCAGAGGGCACCTTCTCCGAGGAAGCAGCCCTACGCCACGACCCCCAGGCAGGCCTGGAGCCCTTTCCAAGCATACATGCCGTGGCCCTCGCGGTGGCTTCCGGTATTGCTGAAGAAGGAGTAGTGCCCATCGAGAACAGTCTCGAAGGTTCCGTTACCTACACCTTGGACTTATTGATACAAGAAGCCAGGCTCTTCATACGGCGGGAGCTTGTCCTTCCCATTGAACACTGTCTGCTGGTGAAGCCGGGGACGCGGGCAGCTGATATTCGAACAGTCTATTCCCATCCCCAGGCCCTGGCCCAATGTCGAGACTTCCTGGAGCGCTGTTTTCCAAAGGCCCAACCGGTGGCGGCTTTAAGCACGGTTTCCGCCGTGGAGGACATGAAAAACAGCTCCACTCCGGCGGCGGCTATCTCTCCCTGCCGCGCGGCACAGCTCCATTCGATGGACATTCTCGCCAAGGGAATTCAGGACAGTACCACAAACGTCACCCGGTTCGTAATCCTGGCCGACAGCGATCATCCACCCACGGGGAGCGATAAGACTTCCCTATGCTTCTCCTTCCAGGACGACAAACCTGGGCTACTGTATGACGTAATGGGAGAGTTCGCCGGTCGCAACATAAACCTGGCCAAGGTCGAGTCACGTCCCACGAAGCAATCACTGGGCCAGTACATCTTCCTGGTGGACTGCGAGGGACACAGAGAAGACACCATCGTAAAAGAGGCCATCGATGCCGTCCGAGCCAAGGCATCGATGCTCAAGATATTCGGGTCGTATCCCAGGTGGAGTAACAAGGACGGTTAGTTTGCAGCCGAGCCGCCGCAGTTTAGCGTTCACACGATCGATGGGGCATCCGACGTGGTCAGTTCATCATGGTGCCGCCGCTTACGCTTATGGCCAGGCCGGTAAGGTAATCAGACTCCGATGAAGAGAGAAAAGCCGCCGTCCTGGCGATGTCAGAGCCGTCAGCTACCCGACCCAAGGGAGTTTCCGCGCTCCGACCCTCAAGGTAACGGGTACGATACTGCTCAGCCGTTTCGCCCTCCGATGCCATAGCTGCTGAGATGAATATGAGTCGTTCGCTGTCTACCAACCCTGGGCAGATTGCGTTGACGTTTATCTTATGAGGAGCAAGCTCCAGTGCCAGAGATTGGGTGAAGCCGATTAGGGCAAACTTGGAGGAGCAGTATGCGGCAAAACGCGCGTGTCCACGCTTTCCCGCACTGGAGGAAATCACGATCATCTTGCCTCCCCGGTCCTGGGGTATCATCTGTCGGGCGACAGCCCTAGAGCACAGAAAGGTGCCCTTCACATTCACCCGCTGCACCAGGTCCCATGCTTCTTCCTCAAGGTCCACCACGGCCACCCGGTCTTTTCCAGGCCGCGAGCCCGCGTTGTTCACCAAGATGTCGATGTGGCCGAACCGTTCTACAATCTGTCGCACCATGTCCTCGACCTGACTATTGTCAGTCACGTCCGCTACGATACCCAACCCTTGCCTGCCCAGTGCTTCGATCTCTTTTACAACGTCTGGGAGGCCTCCCCAACCTGTTGGACTGTCGGAGTAAGGCCTGGAGGCAACATCGTTGACCACCACATCGGCCCCCTCTTGCGCCAACCTGGTAGCGATGGCACGTCCGATACCCTTCTCGCCCCCGGCGCCGGTCACCAATGCCACTTTTCCGCTCAGATCGTACATGGTGCTCCCTTCTCCTTCTGGCCCGCTAAACTTCGGCTCCGCTGGCCTCAGCTACAACATCAATGTCTTTGTCACCACGGCCACTGAGGCACACCAAAACAATTTTGTCTTGAGAGAGGTCTCGTGACAGTCTGGCGGCGTGGTATATAGCATGGGCGGGCTCCAGGGCGGGAATGATCCCCTCAGTCTCACATAGCATGTGAAACCCTTCCAAAGCCTCTTTGTCGCCCACAGCCAGGTACTGCGCTCGCTCGGTGTCCTTGAGATAGCTATGCTCCGGGCCTACACCAGGGTAGTCCAGTCCCGCCGATATGCTGTGGGTGTCCAACACCTGTCCATGCTGGTCTTGGAGCAGGTAGGACAGCGAGCCGTGGAGTACGCCAGGCTTGCCCACAGTCAAAGGTGCAGCGTGCCGGTTCGCATCTGTGCCTTCTCCTCCGGCCTCCACTCCCACCAGCTTTACGTTTTCGTCTTGAATGAAGGGATAAAACATGCCTATGGCGTTGCTCCCGCCACCGACACAGGCCACCACGTAATCGGGCAAGGATCCCTCTGCCTGCAGTATTTGATCGCGGGTCTCTTTGCCGATAACAGACTGGAAGTCCCGTACCATCATTGGATATGGGTGTGGGCCCACAGCGCTGCCTAAGAGATAGTAGGTGGTCTCAACGTTGGTCACCCAGTCGCGAATCGCCTCGTTGATGGCGTCCTTAAGGGTGCGGCTACCTGCGTCGACCTGCCTCACTTCCGCGCCCAGCAAACGCATACGGAACACGTTTAGAGACTGGCGTTTGACGTCCTCTGAACCCATATAGACGATGCACTCAAGCCCCATCATAGCGCACACTGTGGCCGACGCTACGCCGTGCTGCCCAGCTCCGGTCTCCGCTATGATACGTTTCTTGCCCATGTGCTTGGCCAGCAACGCCTGCCCCAGGGCGTTGTTAATCTTGTGTGCACCGGTGTGGGCAAGATCCTCACGCTTGAGATATATCTTTGCGCCACCACAACTACGCGTAAGGTTGGACGCGAAATAGAGAGCCGTGGGCCTGCCGGCATAGTGAAGGTTCAGGTTCTCTAGCTCCCGCTGGAAATCGCCGTCCCCTTTTGCATTAGTGTAGGCCTGCTCCAGCTCGTCCAGAGCGGACATCAGTGTCTCTGGAACATACCTGCCCCCAAAGTCGCCGAAACGACCTCGTTGATCAGGTAATGTCTTGGCGTCTACCATAGCTCTCCTTCATGGACTTTTGCTCAACCCTCATGGCATCCGGTGTTGAGGCAGGAGATGGTGTTCTTTGTCCTTACCTGGTATTCACTGAACGAGCTTCCTGGACAAATCGGAGAATCTTTCCTGCGTCCTTTACTCCCTCGGTTTCGACGCCGCTGGAGACGTCCACACCCCAGGGACCCACTTTCTCTACGGCCAGTCCAACATTTTCCGGTGTTAGACCGCCTGCTAAGAGAAAGGAGAATCCCATATCCGACAACCTTCTGGCAATATCCCAGTCAAAGCTCTGTCCGGTTCCGCCCTGAAGCCCTTCCACCTTTCGGTCAAGGGTCACCAAATGTCCTTGCTGCTTCAAGGATGCCATCTTCTCAGACAGTTCGTCCTCCGGATCTTCCACCGTCAGAGAGTTCGCCACGTGCAGCACCTTGATTACTGGGACACCGATCTCTCCACAATACCCAAGGCTTTCTTCTCCACACAGCTGCACCATATCAAGGTCACAGAGATCCACCAACCGGTTCACTTCATCCAGAGGTTGATCGGCGAAGAGACCCACAACCTTCGGTGGGTTCCCAGCCATTTCTCTTAGAGCAGAAATTATGCTTCGAGCTCTGTCCTCATCAATCTTACGTCTTCGGTTGGGCACAAAGACCAGTCCGACAAAGTCGGCCCCAGCTTCCGCCGCGATCAGTGCATCGGCATCCTGCTGTATACCACATATTTTGACACGAGTCACGGCTAGGCTCTCAACCCCTGATGACCTTCGTTCAATCGGTTCACGGGTACCACCAATCTGTTCCCATATTATACTGCACGGTCGTGAGGTTTGGCGAAGGACAGCCATGCTGGAGCTTGGCACATGGTGTGCAACGTTAGGATGAGGGCACAGGTAGATGCGATCTATGATCGAAGCGGCTAGCTTTGCCTTGTGTGGTAGGCGTTAGTGAGATACACTATTGAAAGAGTAGAGTTTTCTCTCATCTGTGATTGAATGGACATACTGTGGAATCAATTCTAAGCAAACTCGCCTCGATAGAGGGTCGATTCCAGGAGATCGAGGAGCTGATGGCGCAGCCTGAAATAGCCACAGACTACGAGCAGGTTCGGCGCCTTGCCAAAGAACGAGCCTCCATCGACAACTTGGTAACGATGTACCGAGAGTACCGCAAGCTGGAAACGGAGCGGGCAGACGTGCTTGCCATCCTCCAGGAGGGCGCTGAACAGGAAATGGCGTCTCTATTCAAAGAAGAGCTACAAGCAATAGAGGGGAAACTAGAAACCCTAGATGAAAAGTTGAGACTCGAAATCGTTCCGAAAGACCCGAATGATGAGAGGAACGTCATCGTAGAGGTAAGAGAAGGTGTTGGGGGCCAGGAAGCAGGAATCTTCGCTGCGGACCTCTATCGAATGTACACCCGGTATGCCCAACTTCGAAACTGGGATGTAGAGCTCCTGAACTCAAACCCATCGGAGATGGGTGGCTTCAAAGAGGTTGTTTTCGAAGTGCGGGGCAAGGGCGCTTTTAGCCGGCTGAAGTTCGAGAGTGGAGGTCACCGCGTTCAAAGGGTACCTCTGACAGAAGCCTCGGGCAGGATACACACCTCTACAGCCACAGTGGCCGTGTTGCCCGAGGTGGATGAAGTAGAGGTGCAGATCAGCTCAGAGGACCTACGCATCGACATCTTCCATGCCAGCGGCCACGGCGGCCAGAACGTGAACAAGGTAGCCACTGCGGTGCGCGTCGTTCACATACCCAGCGGGACGGTGGCTGTTTGCCAGGACGAGCGCTCGCAGTTCAAGAACAAGCAAAAGGCTATGGCCATTATTCGCGCCCGTGTATACGAGGCCGAGCAACGGAAGCACGATAGCGAGATAACACAATCGCGTCGCGCCCAGGTAGGTACAGGTGAGCGGTCTGAAAAAATACGGACTTATAACTTCCCCCAAGATCGGATTACCGACCACCGTATAGGTCAGACGTTCCATGGAATCCCACAGGTGCTGGACGGCGACCTTGACGGGATCGTCGACTCCCTTCTCTCCCAAGAGCAGTCCAGCCTTCTTGAGAAGGCCCTGGTCTGACACATTAGCAACTCCCGTTGGTCTTCCCCACGACGACCCGCTTATCGATGACTCCATGACCCGAGGTACAAGCTATGGCTGCCCTTGGAGAGGTTATCCGAGAAACTCAAAAGACCCTGGAGGCGGCAGGCATACCGGATGCCAGGCTCGAGGCAGAGGTGATGCTTACCGCTACCGTCCAAATGCCACGGCACCGCATTTACGCTTACCAAGAACAGGAGCTTACATCCCAGCAAACGGACGCCTTGGCTCAATTGGTCGAGAGACGGCTGAAAAGAGAGCCTCTGGCCTATATCCTTGGGTCCAAGGAGTTCTACGGAGTCAGCCTGGCCGTCGGGCCCGGGGTGATGATTCCTCGTCCGGAGACAGAAATGCTGGTGGAACAGGCCATGTTTACGGCCTTGATGCATATGGACGACGGGGAGCTTGTGATAGCAGAGGCCGGAGCCGGCAGCGCCGGTATCTCAATCAATCTGGCTATTCATCTGCCCATGGCCAGAATTCATGCTACAGAGCTGTATCCGGAAGCATTGAAGGTTGCACGCTACAACATAGAGATGCACAAAGTAAGCGATCGGGTCACACTTTATCAAGGGGACCTGCTTGAGCCGGTACCCGAGTCGGCCGACATGATCGTGGCCAACCTTCCGTACATCGCCAGCGACAAGATATCCCAGTTACAGCCGGAGATCCAGTGGGAGCCAAAGGAAGCCCTGGACGGTGGCGCCGAGGGTCTTGACGTGATCACCAGGCTGCTGCATCAGGCTCAGGCGAAAATAAAGGACAGCGGGGTCATTATGCTGGAGATAGACCCTCAGCAAGTGTCACCCCTTCAAACACTGGCCCAAGAGCTATTTCCCACAGCCGCCATCAGCACCGAGCAAGACCTGGCACACCTGGACCGGATGCTGGTCGTGGACCTGGCCAGACCTGAAGAGTAAGCCCCTCTCGCCTCGTTGGACGCCTCTACGCTCATAGCCCCATTTCCGTGGATACCATATTCGCTTCCTCAAGTGGTCACGAGGTTCGAAATATCGTGAGCTCCTATGTCATAATGTAGGCTGCAAATCTCGTTCGAAGGTGTGAGCCATTGAAGCCTCCCGGCCATGCGGCCATATCCCTCACCATCGGTGGTGTCCTGTGGGCCGTCACCAAATCTCCATACGCCTTTGTAGCCGCCACCGTCACAGGCGTCATGATAGACTTAGATCACCTGGTGGAGTACTACTGGTGGTTTATCAAAGAGGACAACACCAAGGTTTTCTACTTTCTCCATAGCTATGAGCTGGTTATACCGGCCTTTTTAGCAGGCTACCTTTCGGGATGGGACCCGGTGGTGCTCGGAATTAGCGTCGCATTTACGGGGCACCTGATCACCGATCAGCTGGTGAACCCAGTAAGGCCCTTGACCTACTTTTTCACATATAGAGCTCTAAATCGCTTTAGACGCAGCGCCATGATCAATGTAGAGTGGGACGAACTTCAGCGAGAATTCCTGAGCCAGACCCTTGCGCGGCGCGTCCTGTCGATTTTCAACCCGAAAATTAGAACTTTAAAATAACAGACACGTATGGTTGCGATTCCATGGCTGGTAACCGCAGTTGACACCCCATGGTGACGGGCTATAATCGTCTCAGCTATAGGAAATCAGATAGTGACGTCGTTAAGGTAACAATCGCGTAAAAACGCTCCGGCCGCCGAAGGACGGAGCCAACGGAGAGTGAAGAACATGGCTTATGATTTGCTTGTAAAAAACGGTCGAATAGTTGACGGCTCAGGAATGCCATCCTTTTACGGCGACGTGGCAGTTAGGAATGGGAAGATCGCAGAGATTGGCAAGCTGGGCGCCTCGGCTACCAAGGAAATCGATGCCGGCGGCATGGTAATATCCCCCGGATTCGTGGACAACCATTGCCACTATGATGCCCAGGCCACATGGGATCCCCTGTGCAGCTTTTCGTGCTACCACGGCGCCACCACAGTGATTATCGGAAACTGTTCCCTAGCCCTGGCGCCGGTGAGGCCCGGTACTCAGGAGCGGCTAGCCGAGTTCCTGTCGTACGTCGAAGCTATCCCCATGGACGTACTCCGAACTGTTGATTTCTCCTGGGAGACAATTCCCCAATATATGGACACATTAGACCGCAGCCTCGGCGTCAATATGGGGACATTGATAGGCCACTCCGCAGTCAGACATTATGTAATGGGAGATGAATGTCAGGGTAGAGAGGCCACCGCGGATGAGATCGCCGGGATGCAAAATGTGGTCCGAGAAGGTATCAGCGCCGGTGCTCTTGGGCTCTCGGTATCGCGTAACAAAGGCCATTATGATCCTCAGGGAGTGCACATTCCCGCGGTATGGGCCAGCGAAGAGGAAATCTTCGCCCTGGGAGACGTTCTCAGAGAGCTTGGCACAGGTATCATCCAGAGCGGGGGAGGGCATGGTGCCGAGATTAGCAACCGGCTCATGAGCAGGCTTTCACAGGCTACGGGACGACAGGTGGTCTACAACAATCTGGGACAGACCTTCCGTCGACCCAACGAGTGGAAAGAGCTCATGGCCATAGTGGATGAGACATCCAGCGCCGGCATTCGGGCTTATCCTCTATGCACCCCAAACAGCACCAATCAACGGTTCACCATGAAGAACTGCCAGATGTTCCGAGGTATCCCCACCTGGCACCCAATCCTGCTGGCCTCGGACGAGGAGAAGATACAAGCTTACCGGGACCCAGAGATTCGCAAGAAGCTACACTCCGAGGCGATAGAGTGGAGTGTTGAAATGCCTGAGCGCAACGTCGCTCTCAACTGGTATGACTACCTCTGGGTGGATGAGCCTGTATTGGAGAAGAACAAGGCGCTTAAGGGGAAGACCATAGCTGAAGTCGCCAAGGAGCAGGGAAAGGGTATAATCGACGCCTTTCTTGACCTGACGTTGGAGGAGAACCTGGAAACTGCTTTCTTACAGGGAGAGAACAACGTCGATAACGAGGCCGTTGCGAAGATTCTAAACTATCCGAACACCATAGTGGGACTCTCCGATGGAGGGGCTCACGTCCAGTTCCACGGGGGCTACGGCTATAGTACACGACTTCTGGGCTACTGGGTCAGGGAGCATCAGATCATGTCCCTGGAGAAAGCGGTCCAGCGGCTTACCTTCGAGTCGGCATCAGCCTTCGGCATATTCGATCGCGGACTGTTGCACCCAGGCATGGCCGCCGACATCACCGTGTTCGATCCCGACACAGTGGGTCCACTTCCGGAAGAGGTGGTGTCAGATTTTCCCGCCGGCGGATGGCGCATTAAAGAGATGGCCGAAGGCATAAAATACACCGTAGTCAACGGCGAAGTGCTGCTGGAGGATGGAAAGCACACGGGTGCCCTGCCTGGCAAGGTAATGCGAAACAGCCTCTACAACTCTAACCACCAGTAGGTTTTGCTAGGTCAGCTAACGGTCACTCAGCGCCGGAACTCTATCTTACGGAAGGCTTCGGCGTACTGGAATTCTGAGCCTTCGGCGGCCTGCTTCGCTCTCTCTCGCACCGATTCCCCGGCATCATAGTCCGGCCGTTTGGACATCTGACTACCGTGGCATTCGAGAGCCTTGACCTTCATGTCGATGGTCTCCGCGATGTCTATCCAGGTGTCGGCCACGTCCGGGGCCCAGAACAATATTGTGCCAGTTTTGTGAGTCGTTAGACCCTCTTCGACAAAAAGCTCTTGGAAGTGCAGATGGTCTCTGGCGTATGGGAAGGCGGCATCGACGGTGACTTGGCCGGTGAGACGGTGGTCTCGGTGCCACGAGGACCTGATGCGATATGGGTCGGGACACAGAATCAGGTCTGGACGGAACCGCCTTATGGCGCGCACGATCTCTTTGCGGAACTCGGGAGTGTCCTCCAACTCGCCATCGGGATAGCGAAGCAGCACCACGTCCTTGACCCCTAGAGATGACGCCGCCTCCAACTGCTCCTTCTCCCGTATGGCTGCCAGCCGCTCCGAGGTCATGTCGGGGTCATTAGAGCCCTTGCCGCCGTCGGTACACAGCACGTAGTAAACCTGAGTCCCGTCCTTTACCCACTTTGCCACCGTGCCTCCACACCAACCCTCGCCATCGTCGGGGTGTGGTATTACTACCAGGGCGACTTCGGGCCTTTCCACCATGTCGATACCTCCAAGTTGCTAGGGCTTGTACACGAAATGATACTCTGCTACAATCGCCCGCAGGTGTCAAGCCCCCGTTTCGGGAAGTGACCTCGCGGCCATTTCCACCACACTTTCAGTGGAGAACCCTCTTTTGCAAGTACGTAACTTCACTTGGGCTGATTTTCCAGCCCTGGTTGAGTTCATCAACCTGGGAAGACATACAGCCGAAGGCGAGCCCAAGATAAGCTCGACAGCTCTGAAAGAAGAGCTATCACGACCAGGACTTACACCGGAAGAAAACTGCTTTCTGTTCAGCGAAGGTGAAGCCCTTAGGGCATACTCGGTCCTTCACCCCGAGCCGCGGATCGGCAGGACCGTCCTCCAGCTTGGCATCCATCCTGACCACGCTGAGTCCAATGTGGCCAAGGAAATCGTTAGACATGGGCTGGCGCGAGCAAATAAGCTGAGGGCTCAAGTGCTTGACCTGTGCTCGTCGCCATCAGCGTTCTGGAAAGACCTGCTAGAGGCCGAAGGTTTCACCTTTGTGCGGAACTACTGTCGGATGAAGTGGCAACAGCAAGAAGTTCCGTCGGTAGATATGCCTGAGGGCTTTGTCATAGAGAGTTTTCGACCGGGGGATGAAGAGAGGCTAACCCAGGTGCAAAACGCCTCCTTCGATGGCAGCTGGGGGTTTTGCCCTAACACCGTCGAGGAAGTCAGCTACAAAGCACACACCAGCGCACACAGCTCCGAGGGTGTCCGCTTCCTCGCTCGCGACGGCGACACCGCCGGATACTGCTGGCCCTGCATCATAGGGGATACCAGAAACTCGGTGGGCATGATCGGGATGATTGGCATTCACCCTGCTTATCGGAGTAAGGGGCTAAGCAGGCCCATACTTTTGGCGGGAATGCAATATCTGAATAGCAAGGCGGTGAACTACATCGGTCTGGAAGTCGACGGATCGAACGCGCCCGGAGTCAAGCTCTACACATCGGTGGGGTTCGAAAAGGTGACGGAACTTCACTGGTTCGAGGCCCGATTGTCAGGCCTTTAATCCTGTGCTGACGGACCTCCCGGCTGTACTGGAGGACCCCATGGCGGCGGATGAACGACCTCATAAAAGGGTTTAGCGTGTGTAATGATGTGGTCGGGGGCAACGACACCGGCGGACACTATGAGCTTTATGGCATCGTCCACCGGCATGTCCGTGGGAGTGACTCGGTCCTCCGGCAAAATCACCAGAAAGCCCGAGGTAGGGAACGGCGACGTGGGCATGTAAACGGCGAGCAGGTTGTTCCCGTCCCTATCTTTCATGGAGCCGGTCACCAGCCCAATGGACTGCAGACCGTTGCCAGGAAACTCCACTAGCACAACGCTGCTGTACCGGCCATTGCTCTTGGCACTCACGGCCGAAAACACATCGGTGGCCTGGCGAGCGGCACGGTAAACACCGCTTACCACTGGAACGCGGTTTACGATGTTATGCCCAAACCCTATTATTCTTCTGCCCAGGACGTGTCTGGTTACCAGTCCGGCCAGATATATGACGATCAGCAGCGCCAGTATGCCCATGCCGGGTGTATATTGAGGTGAGTAGGGCTCAATGAGGTCTTTTAATAGGGGATCAAAGAAATCGAAGACAACCTTGAGGATGAGGAACGTGACCGCCACGGGCATAATGACCAGCAGCCCAGCTATCAGAGTACCTCTGATGTGGCTGCCCGTCTTCCGTAGTGATTGGCCAAGCCCAAGCATATACTAGAAACCTACAAATGACCTGGAGAAGCTCTCCGAGTAGACCGACCGGATAGGTGATCAGAGCGAGTTATAGAGCCTGTGGATCTCTTCCGCCACCGTCTCCCAACCCATTCCCTCTGCGCGCTTTCTGGCTGCCAGGCTCATACTTCTCTGTAGAGCTTTGCTGGAAAGGATCACTTCAAGAGAGTCTGCGAAAGGCTCGGGACAGCGCCATGACAGAAGGTAGCCGGTGCGTCCATGTTGCACCACCGCGGGAAGTCCGCCGACCCTTGATGCCACTACAGGGGTCCCGCAGGCAAGGGCTTCCAGAGCCACTAACCCAAAACTTTCGTAGTAAGAAGGCACCACACAAACATCGGCCGCACTGTAATATACGGGCAATTGTCTCTGGTCTACCGCACCCACGAACTCCATGACCTTCTCAATACCCAGCTCTTCGGCGAGCTCTCTGAGTCGCTTAATCTCCTGATCGTGTTCCAGGTCACCACCGATGACCATCACTTTCAGAGAGTCTCCGACTTCCATTATAGCAGTGCTGCGTAAAAGCAGTTCCAGGCCTTTTATGGGCTCGATTCTACCCACATATACGATGACTTTCTCACCATTCAGGCCAAGCCTCTTTCGGGCTTCTCCGATGTCCAGCGGCTTAAACAGCGAGAGGTCGACTCCACAGGGGACCAGCTCTATTCGGTGTTCGGGTGCATCATACAGACGCACCATGGCTTCCTTCTCGTGGGAGGAGGAGGCGGTGACCATAGTTGCCGAGGCCATCAGTTTTCGTTCTGCCATCGACCTAACAGCAGACTCCTTCTCCCCGGCTCTCGCCTGCATCTTGATCTCTGATAGTGTATGCAAGGTGACCACGTGAGGCACACCCCACGTCTCAGAGACTTTCATACCCGCACATCCGGAAAGCCAATAGTGGGAGTGGACCAGATCGTAGTTAACTTCTTCTTCATCGCTGAAACGGCAGAGCTCTTCGCAGAAGCCGGGAAGATGTGAATAAAGGCTGTCTAACTGAGTATCGGCGGGCCCTCCTTCCAGGTGGACCAACCGCACGTGGCGACCCAACTCTACGACATCTTCCTCTTGGTTGCAGTGTTTCCGGGTGAATATGTCAACCTTCAGACCCATATTCCCCAGGTGTTTCGACAGCTCTCTTACGTATACATTCATTCCACCTGCCTTACCCTCACCCAGGAGGGCCAGTGGGCAGGTATGAAAGCTAATAATCGCAACCCTATCTACCGTCAATTACGTCTCACCACCATCTGATAAATAATCCTATCCTTGCCACCAAGGTCATATTTATAGGACTCGGAACCCCGTAGAAAGTCGAAATACGTTTTCCCTTCTGCGATGGCATCTTTTACACAAAATGCCTTGAGCGCCAGTCCCACGCTGAAATACCCGTAGTCCGGGTTGAAGCCGCTATTATACAGATGCCTGGCTGAACCGTAGTCGAAGCACATTGCCGCGGAAACTCGCTCTCCGTTTAGCTCCATGAAGAACAGCTTGAAGACCCCAATGCTGGCCATCTCCAGGGCAATGTTGCGAAAGAATTGCTCTCTGGGCTGAGTGAGAAACCGGTGCTTGGCCTCCTTGCTGTTTCTCATCAGGGAGAAGAAGTCTGGCAGGTTTCTTTCGATCTCATCGGGGTCTGAAAGTTTGTACCACCTAACTTCTTCGCCCGAAGACTCTAGGCGCCGTAGCTTTCGTCGAAGCTCATGCCGATCCTTCTTAGAGAGACTCTGCAAGTAAGCGTCCCAACTATCGGGAAGGTTTAGCCGAGGGGACACGTCTTCCTTTTCCACCTCTACCGAATATCCGTGCTGCCTCGCCAGGTCAGGCAGGTGGGTCAAGGTAGGGGAATCCTCGAGCACAGAGGAGAGCCGAATGGTCTCCCACTCCTCCCCGTCCAGGTAGTCCAACAGGCTGGGATAGAAGTGGGACTCAGAACCCCGCCTTACAAGAAAGTCATTATAGTCAAATAGGTCCTGGCCGCCCACGAAAGACAAGGTATCTCTGTCGCGTGTCAGAGGCGCTATCCCTTCCACACTATTTCCATTCTGAAGGCAAAGCAGCAATATTTCAGAGCCATCACCAAACTGATCCCACCACGTCCGTTGCCAACGAGAAGTGAGAAACAGGGTATCGACCGAGCTGTCCGAAAGGAGACTTTCCCACTGTTCTTCGGTGCCTTGATAGGACTCCAGACGCGTGAACTGGCTCAATTGAGCCTCCTCTGGAGTAAGGCCAGGAATTCAGCCTTGCTAAGACCTCCGTTACTGAACCGGCCACGGGTAGCGGTAGTCACGATATGGCTATCCTCTTTCTTGACTCCCCTCATGGACATGCACAGGTGCGCAGCCTCAATTACCACCGCCGAACCGTCTGGCTTCAATACGTCGTGGATGGCGTCGACCAACTGGCTGGTCATCCGCTCTTGGAGTTGAGGCCGACGTGCCACGACCTCCAGGGCCCGGGCCAGCTTGCTCGCACCGGCTATCCGACCTTGGGGTATATAACCCATGTGGGCTTGGCCGGAAAAGGGAAGAAGGTGGTGTTCGCACATAGAGTAAAAGGGCACATTCCGAAGGATCACCATCTCCTCTTGATATTGTTCCTCTTCAAAGATGGTGTCGAGGGCAGACCGGGGATCAATTCCGATGCCTGAGAAGAGCTCGGCGTACATACTGGCCACCCGTCTAGGTGTGTCTTTCAAGCCTTCCCTCGATGAATCTTCTCCTATAGCTTCAAGGATGGCGGAGACGGCTGACCGTATCCGCTCCTCATCAAGCATTCCCATTGCCCTTTTGCAATACAGGCATCATCAATGCCGCTTCTATCTCCTCTATGTCAGCCTTTACCTCAACGATCTGTGACTGGGTGGAGCGGGATGCTAGCTCTGGGTCCTTGAGACCTGTCCCCGTTATTATACACACAACCCGGCGGTTTGCTAGACCTAACCCACCTCGTTGAAGCTTTAGCAAGCCCGCTAAGGAGGAAGCGGAGGCGGGTTCACAGAATATACCTTCATGGGATGCCAGCAGCCGATATGCCGCAAGTATCTCCTCATCGCTGACCATATCGATAACCCCTCGCGACTCCTCCTTGGCCGTTAGGGCGCCGTTCCAACTGGCAGGATTACCTATACGGATGGCCGATGCGATGCTGCTGGGATTCTCGATAGGGTGACCCCGCACAATGGGAGCGGCACCCTCTGCCTGAAATCCCATCATACTAGGGGTCTTGGTGGACAAGCCCTGGGCTTTGTACTCCTTAAACCCTTTCCAGTAAGCGGTTATGTTGCCAGCATTGCCCACGGGAATAAACACATAATCCGGGGCATCCCCCAGAACATCTATGATCTCGAAAGCCGCTGTTTTCTGTCCTTCCAATCTGTAGGGGTTGACCGAGTTGACCAAAGTCACGGCATGTTTGTCGGTGAAGTCGCGCACAAGCGATAAGGCCTGGTCGAATGAGCCGTCCACGGCTAGGATCTTTGCACTATAGGCTATGGCTTGCGCTAACTTTCCTGCGGCCACATCTCCTTTGGGCACAACAACGATGGTAGTAATGTTACAGCGGCCTCCGTAGGCCGCTGCAGATGCGCTGGTATTACCGGTGGAAGCACACATTATGGCTTCGCTTCCACTCTCTAAGGCTTTGGCAACGGCCACCACCATCCCTCTATCCTTGAAGGAGCCGGTGGGGTTACATCCCTCCAGCTTGAAGTATAGCTCCTCACAGCCCAGATCTTTGCCCAACCTGCCGGCCTTGACCAGCGGCGTCTCGCCCTCACCCAAACTTATCATAGGGGTAGAGCTATTAATGGGAAGATACTGTCCGTACTTACTTAATACACCCACACCCATAACTTCTACTCGAATCTTCTTCCGCTGTCAACCAGAACCCGAATCTTCTACTCGCACCAGGTTACCGACCTGTCGAACCACTTCAAGACGTTCCATGCGTTGGATGGCTTCCTGCATGCGGGCTTCCAGTGCCAGATGAGTGGTCACCACCAGCTCCGCCATCTGGTCGCCTAGATCGGTGTCTTTCTGTATTACGGAGGCGATGCTTATCCTTAAGTCTCCCAATACACTGGCTATTTGAGCCAGGACTCCCGGCCTATCCACCACGTTTAACCGCAAATAATACTGGCTCATCAAGCTAGACATAGGAGCGATGACTAATGACTCACTGAGCTCGGTCGCCGGCACCGGCTCACTTCCTGAGCCGAGCTTTCTAGCGATATCTATAACATCTCCAATGAGTGCACTGGTGGTGGGTTCTTGGCCCGCACCCTGTCCGTGAAACAGGACTCTACCTATCAGGTCCCCTTCCACCTCAATGGCGTTGAAAACTCCATCCACCTTCGCCAGTATATGCTCCTTGGGTACGAAGGCTGGGCATACCCTCAGCGATAGTGCATCGTCTTTTCTCCGCGCTATAGCGAGCAGCTTGATGGCATAACCCAGTTCTTGGGCATACTTAAAGTCCTGGGACTGGAGGCGAGATATGCCCTCTCGGTACACATCATCGGCATGGACCCGAGTGTGGAATGCAAGGGTCGCTAGAATCGCGAGCTTGTAAGCGGCGTCAATTCCTTCCACGTCGTTGGTGGGATCAGCCTCGGCATAACCCCGCCGTTGAGCCTCCGCCAGCGCTTCGCCGAAATCTATTCTGTCGCCGGCCATGCGAGTAAGAATATAGTTGGTGGTGCCGTTAATGATAGCGTGGATCGAGTGGATGTCGTTGGCCAGCAAATCCTTCATTAAAGGGCCGACGATGGGAATGCCGCCGCCGACGCTGGCCTCGAAAAGGAGGTTGACTCTTTTCTCCGCAGCCAGAGCTATCAACTCAGGCCCGTGCTTCGCCATGACCTCCTTGTTGGCGGTCACCACGTGCTTTCCCTTAGACAAAGCTTCCTGGAGATGCTGGCTGGCTGGGTTCTCTCCCCCTATTACCTCCACCAGTATCTGTATCTGAGGGTGGTCAAGGATATCCCCAGGGTTAGCGGTGAGAAGGTCCGAGGGTATTGTGATGGAGCGTTGCTTGGCCGGGTCTCTAACTAGTATCTTCTTTAATCTGACTGGGCAATTTACTCTTCTAGAGACGGCCTCAGATGAATTTAGCAAAACACCGGCGACTCCACTGCCCACTACCCCGAGGCCCATCAGGCCGACACCAATTTCACCAGGCAAGCCCACTTTGAGCCTATACCCCTGGTAGCCCTGGTGGTAGCCCTTGCTCTGGTTCCTCAGTGGTTCTGGGAGAGGCCTGTTGGACCTGGTCGATCACCCATGAGTAGATTTCGCTGTTGAACTTCACCTCCCACCACCCCTCTTCGACGCCGATCTCCTTCTCTTTGAACAGCCATTGTTCCAAAGCCTGATCTTTAAGCCTCTCGCGCATGGGTTCCGAAATCTCTTTCACTTCGGGCCCGGCAGTTACCTTGACTATGTAGTGTCCGCCTGGGGAAGAGATAGGCTGGCTAACTAGATTGTGAGTGATGGGTTCAGCCTCATCGCTGCCGAAAAGGGTCTCATCCAGGGATGTGAAAGCTCCTTTCGGCACCCATCCTACATATCCATCTGGGTTGGCATAGGTCTTATCGGCGTTGGCCTGCCTAGCCACGTCCGCGAAAATCTCGTTATCCAGGCGCTGCCGTATCACTCCGGGAGGTGGATTCCTCGACTGCTGGGTTGAGCCTCCAGGAAGGCCTTCACCCTCCGCTGGCACCAGTATCCACTGGACCTCCACCTGCTCACCCACCGTTGGTACCTTTTCACCTAATTTGGCCCTTAGCTTGGTGCGATAGATGTTCTCTTCTAGTACCTTGCGGTGGTCCTTATCAGATATGTGGCTAACGTCGAGAAACCGTCGATAATTCTCTTTGTATTCGCGCTCAAGTTGCCCCTCGACGAACTCTTCGCCCTCTCGCGTGGGAGGGAAGAACTGAGCGAGTATCGCCAGCTCAACATCCCGGTCTGTAACCTGGATGTTAAACTCCGGAGCCCGCCTACGAATCATCTCCGCTTCCGCCATATTACCCAGGATTTCGAATGGGGTTCGACCCAGATCGAAAGGCTGCCCCAAAGCGTTTGACGCTGCTTGCATCATACGCATCCGGTTTACGAGGTCTCCCCTCGTGTACACGGTATCCCCGATACGGGCCGCCTGCACCCTGGGTGGGACTACGAACTGGTCGTAGAATCCGTATCCGATTATTCCTGCCACGACAAGGACAATTGACAGACCAACTACAAGAACCATACGCTGTTTTCGGCGGGCAATGGGGTCATCGGGTCGCCGCATACGCCTGTCAACAGGCTGAGCCTTGGGCTGACGCATCCTCCTGTCGGACGGACCCGATGGGTAAGACTGTCCGTCCTGGGGGTCACGAGAGGAAGCTCGTCTGTTGCGTGGAGAAGTCATAATGTGTTCCTGGACATAAGTGAAATTTTCTCCCACAGAGGAAGAAGGGCATAGGACACCCTATGTATACTCCGCAGCCTCAGGATAAAGTCAGCTAAACTATACCGGCATGCGGCTATGGTTTGGAGTAAAGGGCAATAAAGCCAGATGCCTGGCTCGCTTGATTGCTGTCGAAAGCTCTCGTTGATGTCCTGCACAGACGCCCGTCTTCCTACGGGCCTGTATTTTGGCCCTATCTGAGAGGTAGCGTCTGATCCTACCAATATCTTTATAATCAATGACGTCAATACGCTCTACACAAAAGGCACAGACTTTTCGCCGGTGCATGAATCGGCCTCTGGGCCGAGGACGGCCACCCGGGCCAGGCTTAAAATCCCTTCGTGGTTTGCTACTAGTCATTTTTGGACTATTACCTCCATAGGCTAAAAGGTTTAGAAGGGTAGATCATCGGCTTCAACGCCGGCTTCCGCTGTCTGGTCAGACTCACCACCAAACTCTTCCGTCCTTGATCCAGCCCTGTCGAGGAATCTCACGTCTGTGGCAACTATTTCGTTCTCGAATCGAGTTTGTCCATCGCGGGTCTCGTAGCTACGGCTTCTCAGTCTTCCCTCTACGTAAATCTTCTGTCCCTTGGTGAGGAACTGGTTGCAGGTCTCCGCCAGGCGACCCCAGGCGGAGACTTTAAACCACTCAGTTTCCTCTCGACTCTCTCCATCAGAGGTCGTAAACTTGCGGTTGGTGGCCACGGAAAAACTGGTAACGGCCTGCCCATTGGGCGTGTATCTCATCTCCGGGTCCCGCCCCAGATTGCCAATTACCATCATCTTGTTCATCGTCATGGCTCAGCCCTGCCTGATGCAGAATTTTTCGACTCGTCCGATTCATCCTCCGGTTCTTCATCTTCGGTGGTCTCCACCTCTGACGTTACCGGCTCTTCGGCTTCCGATTCCTCGTCATCGGCGGTTTCCACCTCTGACGTTACCGGCTCTTCGGCCTCCGGTTCTTCATCATCGGCGGTCTCTACTTCTGACGTTATCGGCTCCTCAGCTTCAGGCTCCTCGTCATCGGCGGTCACCACCTCTTCAGCCTCTGGTTCCTTAGCTTCGGCGGTCTCTACTACTGCTGTTACCGGCTCTTCTGCCTCCGGTTCTTCATCATCGGCGGTCTCCACCTCTGCCGTTACCGGCTCTTCTGCCTCCGGTTCTTCATCGTCGTCGGTCTCTACTTCTGCTGTTACCGGCTCCTCGTCTTCGGCGGTCACCACCTCTGCCGTTACCGGCTCTTCCGCCTCTAGTTCCTCGTCTTCGGCGGTCTCCACCTCTGCCGTTACCGGCTCTTCCGCCTCCGGTTCCGCGACCTCGGGGGTCTCTACCGCTGCGGTTATCGGCTCTTCTGCCTCGGGTTCTTCAGCTTCGGCGGTCTCCATCGCCGCGGTTATCGGCTCTTCCGCCTGCGGTGCCGCGACCTCGACGGTCTCTACTTCTGCCGTTACCGGCTCCGCTGCTGGTTCTTCCCCAACTGCTACCGGTGCTTCTGCCGCGGGCGCCTCTTCCGTCTCGGTGGTAGCGACGGCAGGTTCAGGCCGTTTCACAGGCTTCGGGGCCTCAGATTTTACTACCAGGTATCTCAGCACGTTCTCAGAGAGCCTGAGGTGAGATTCAAGTTCTCCAGGCACTACTCCATCGGTGCTGAACCGGTCAAGGAGGTAATTGCCTTCCTGGAATGTCTGTCCGCCTCTCCTGATAGGGTAGGCGAGCCTCCTGGTACCCCACTGTTCCTCTTGAGTATTGTCTCCACCGCTATCGGATATTATCTGCTTAATCCGTTCCCATACACTGGAGGTCTCGTCTGGAGATAGGATAGGACTTAATACAACTACAAGCTCATAATGACGCAAATCATACTCCACTAATTCTCTTTACGACAAGATTATATCATCCGGATGCACCAGGCTCAACAAGCTCAACTTAAGCGTCGAGCCCTGGAACGGGAAATCTCGTCGTAAGGTCCGCAACTTTCTGTTTGATGTCCACTTCCGCTCGCTCATCCCCCATATTGGAGAGCAACTGCACAATCATTCCTGCCACCTGAGTAATCTCCGCTTCTCCAAAGCCCCTGCTGGTAACTGCGGGAGTGCCCAGTCGGAGACCACTGGTGATGCGAGGGGGCCGGGTGTCATAGGGTATGGCGTTCTTGTTTGCGACGATGTTCACTTGTTCCAAAGCCTCTTCGGCATCCTTACCACTTATGCCAAGGGGCGTGAGGTCTACCAGGATAAGATGATTGTCCGTACCCCCCGACACTACGCGAAGCCCTCCTTCAGAAAGCTCCTGGGCCAAAGAGCGCGCATTGCGCGCAACCTGCTCCTGATAAACGACGAACTCGGGCCTCATCGCTTCTCCAAAGCACACCGCCTTTGCCGCGATGACATGCATGAACGGGCCACCCTGTGCGAAGGGGAAAACGGCCCTATCTACATTCCGCTGAAGCTCCTCCGTACACAGGATCAGGCCTCCCCTCGGTCCTCTGAGGGTCTTCTGAGTTGTAGATGTCACCACCTGGGCGTGGGGTAAGGGTGAGGGATGAACGCCGGCGGCAATGAGACCGGCTATATGGGCCATATCCACCATCAGAGTGGCCCCTGCCATATCGGCGATCTCGCGGAATCGAGCAAAGTCTATGGTGCGAGGGTAGGCTGTGTAACCCGCTACGATGACCTTCGGCCTATGCTCCTTGGCCAGACTCTCCACTTCGTCGTAGTCTATGGTCTCGGTATCCTGCCTGACGCCATAGGCTACGAACTTGTAGAGCTTGCCAGAGAAATTCACGGGACTTCCGTGAGTCAGATGCCCTCCCTGGTCCAGCCGCATTCCCATCACCGTGTCCCCGGGCTCCAGTAAGGAGAAATAAGCAGCCATGTTGGCCTGGGCGCCACTGTGGGGTTGCACGTTAGCGTGCTCGGCATGGAACAATGCCTTAGCTCTATCCATGGCCAGACGCTCCACCACATCCACATACTGGCAGCCGCCGTAATATCTTTTGCCAGGGTAGCCTTCGGCGTACTTGTTATTCATCACCGTGGCCTGGGCGTCCAACACATTGCGGCTGGCATAGTTCTCGGAGGCGATCAACACGATACTGTTCCGCTGACGCTCATTCTCATTCTGTATAGCCTGAGCAACCTCGGGGTCTCGTTCTGCCAGGGTGGCCATGGTTCTCCCTTCCCACATCCATCCGATGTCTCCGCCCAGAGCTCTGGTCCTTCGTAGCCATTATGGGCTACGGGAGGCCGTGACCTTCTAAGGAACGGTGGATGAGCTACATCTTTAGCCTGAACTACGAGGGGTAGTGTAAACTCCCCATATAGCGGTGTCAACGAGAGCGGAAGTCGAGCCCGACTACGCACTTATAGCGTTAATATTGGGACCATAGCAAAAGTCGGCAGACCCTGGGGTTCGGCTGAGTCGCTCAAAGTTGACAACGTTACCCAGGGAGGTAATGATGGAAATAGAGGAAGTAGCCATCGACTCGTCTCGCTGAATTACAATGTTCAAACTGACTACGATGAGAAAAACCGGGCCATTCCGTCGGATTTTCCTTTTGGTCTTCATGGCAATGATAGCCTTAGGGCTGGCCGGGACTGCCCTCGCCCAGGAACGCCACGCGCTGGTCGCGGAGGTAGATGGGATAATTAACCCGGTGACTCAGAGATACATCGAGCGGGCTATCAAGCGAGGAGAGGATGACGGAGCTGAGGTGGTAATCATCAAGCTGGATACTCCGGGGGGCCTGCTGAGCTCAACCAGAAAGATTGTGGAAGCGCTACTTAAGGCCGATGTTCCTACCGCCGTGTACGTATTCCCGTCGGGTGCTCAAGCCGCTTCGGCGGGCACATTTGTAACGGCCGCAGCCAACTTCGCGGTCATGTCTCCAGGCACTAACATCGGTGCAGCAGCCCCGGTCTCTTCGGGAGGGGAGGACATCCCTGACACACTCAAAAGTAAGGTAGTGGAGGATACCACCGCCCTTATGAGGAGCATATCCAAGGTACGCAACCGAAACACTGAGGCGCTGGAGGACACTGTCACCGAGCCCAACCCCAGGGCCTACGACGCCCAACAAGCGGTTGATCTGAACGTGGTGAACTTCATTGCGCGGAACGTAGACGATTTGCTGCAGCAGCTGGATGGACAGACGGTGGAGACGGCATCGGGTCCCAGGACCCTCAGCACACAGGGACTCGCCCTCCGAGAGATTAACATGAGCTTCATCGAGAAGTTCCTATTTTTCCTGGCCGACCCCAACGTCTCCTTTCTGCTTCTTTCGCTGGGAGGGCTGGCAATTGTAGTAGAGCTATTCAATCCGGGTCTCATCGTTCCAGGAGTGGTGGGAGTAATCCTCCTGATCCTGGCATTCCTGAGTCTCGGAAATTTGCCGGTGAACTGGGCTGCGGTGGGCTTTATCCTTTTTGCGGCAGCGCTATTGGTAGCGGAGATATTCGTGTCAGGTTTCGGTATTCTAGGCATAGGAGCCATAATAAGCTTCGTGTTTGGCGGACTGTTGCTGTTCTCCAGCTTTGGCACGCCTTCACCAACGGTGCCATCGATGCGGGTCAACCTGTGGGTTCTGGTCCCCTTCGTAGTGGCAATCAGCCTGTTCGGGGTCTGGTTCCTTCGCACAACCGCCCAGTCAAGACGCGAGGGAAGACTACCAAAGCCGGCCATGTCACCATTAATAGGAGCTACAGGCGTAGCCACCACGGACCTGGATCCCAGGGGCACGGTGCAAGTGGCGAACGAAGTGTGGACAGCGATAACCGAAGATGGTACTGTTATCAAGTCAGGCGAGAAAGTCAGGGTAATTGCCGTAGAGGGAACCACATTGACGGTGTCCAGAGTCCAAGAGACGGCAGCGTAGTCCCATCCCAAACGGTATCTCAGGAGGTTGATATGGCTGTAGGAATTGTGCTTGTAAAGCAGTACGAAAAGATGGTGGTGCTTAAGTGGGGCGCCTTGAACCGGGTCTCCAGCGCCGGGTTTCGCTTTCTAGTGCCGGTCATGGAGAACGGCCGTATTGTGGACCTTCGGGAACGGGTACGGCGTGTGCCGACCCAGAAATATATAACAAGCGACAACGTGGTAGTAGACATGGACTTCGTGATCTACTTCCGGATCGTACCGGAAGAGGCCGAGAAGGCCGTGCTGAGCGTTGAAAACGTGGAGTCAGCGGTGATAAACCTTGCCGTGGCAAGCCTGAGGGCCGTAATTGGAGCTACGACTCTGGCTTCGGCGCTGTCCGAACGAGAAAAGATCCGGGACACACTCCAGGTAAGGTTGGACGAGGTCACCGGACGCTGGGGAGTGAAGGTGAGTCAGGTGGAGATAAACGAGGTGGACCCACCACCAGGTGTCAAAGCCGCCATGGAGCGAGAAAAATCGGCAGAGGCCATAAAGACCGCGGATATTACCGAATCCGAGGGCCAGCGCCAGGCGGAGATCAACCGGGCGGAGGGAGACAAGCAGGCGGCCATCCTCAAGGCAGAAGGACTGAGGCAATCAGAGATATTGCAGGCCGAAGGCGACCAACAGGCGGCAGTCCTCAGGGCCGAAGGGTTCAGCATAGCGTTGGACAAGATTTACCAGGTCGCAAACACCGTGGACGTAAAGACCATGAGTCTTCAGTATTTCGAGACCTTGAAGTCTTTAGGCAGCAGCCCATCCACCAAGTTCATATTCCCCATGGAGTTCACCTCCATGTTGCAGCCCTTCCTGGGTCTGGGAGGAAATAGGAACCAGGACGACAACAAATCGTAGATAGACATGAGCAGATCAGCAGACGGCTCGGTCAGCTACGTATGGGCGATGCGTGCATCGCCCATACGTCGTTAGATACCAGTTTTTTGCCCAGGCTAGAGGGGCTCGGGCTGAATGAGGCCGTAATCGCCGTCCAGCCGGCTGTACAGAAGGCTGTACTGATCGTTCTCGCTGTTCAAGAAAAGAAAGAAAGCGTGGCCCAATAGCTCCATCTGAAAAGTAGCCTCGTTCAGGGTCATTGGCTTCATGGGGAACCGCTTTACGCGCACCACCTTGCCATCTACCGCCTCTAGCTCCTCGTCGGCGGGCTCCTCCTCTACGACAGCATCGGCTGCCTCCACGCTGCTCAAAGAGACGACCTTGCCGGTTTTCTTGCTTCTGTAAACCTTACCTTTGTACCGCTCTATCCGGCGGTCCATGACCTGTATTACCGAGTCAACTGCTGTCGTGGCACTGGCGCCCCGCTCCTCGCCCCTAAGCACGGTCCCATCGATGTCTAAAGTGGCTTGGGCCACTATTCTTTGGTCTTGAGCCTTGGCATTCCCTTTTACCAACTCAATTTTGGCCAAAGTAATGTTTGGGAGATGGCGACTCAAGCGATCGAATTTCCTGGATATATCCGATCGCGTTTTCTCACTGAGTTCCAGGTTCCTGCCAACTATCTGGAGCTCCAAACTGGACACCTCCTCGCAGGATATCTTAATTTAATTGTAAGATGCCCCAGCACCATGGGCAAGGTGGGATACACTTGTTAAGTTTAGGATGTTGAATCAGTTTGCGGCTTGGGGACCACTATGTACCCTTCCTCCGCTATACCGAGGCTATTGGTGCGCTGCGTGCTATGGAGACAGGCGGTGTAGGCTGCCAGTATGGCGTCGCATCCATCGTGATTGAGCCCATCTATGTAAGGCTCCATACCATTTACCAGGGGAGACAATCTCGCCTTTAGATAGTCCATTCCTTGGACCGTGTTCTTGGGCGGTATCTTATCGCCAAAAATAATGACCTTGGTGGCGTAAGGATATACCTCGATAACTTCGAACCCTTTATTCGCCAGCTCCCGAGAAAGCTCAATCCCTCTGTAAATCAGTCCCTTAATAATTGAGCGCTTCGTGGTGAAGAAGCATCCGATGCCCATCCGAGCCAACTCCTGTTCACAGGTACGCCCTTTTTGTTCGAGGGTCTGCTCGCATTGATGGTCTTCCTCAAGACAGTCCAGTCCCAGCGGATACGACAGCGGCGCATCGATTGCAACCAGTGACGGCGCGTGAATGTCCAGAAACCTGTGCAACTCGTCGAAAGTGCTAAAGTAGTCCAGGTGGGAGAGCCTGGCGTCTCCATCAATAAGTGCGTAAAAACTGGGTTTCTTGGAAGAGGCGCTGAGGTCGATGCCCAAGAATGACATGGAATATCCACTCCTCAAACCAAGTAAGAAACAGCGTAACGGCACTGGAGTCGAAAACCGAATTCGGGACTCTGTAACTACACAGCGAGGGTGAGCATCGCCCAGTCCACACAATGGAAAACGGAGTTTTATCCGGCTTTTAAGACGTCAACGGATGGCCTAACTGTAAGGGAGAGATCGCCTTCCAGGAGCCTCAACGCAGCGGAATAGGGCTCCATCTCACCCTTTTTAACTTCCTCAAGGGCATGACTCAATGTGGGATCATCGGATATTAGCCGCCTCAGCCGTCGACTTAACTCTTGAACGATGGTCTCCAGGAACTCCTCGCTTCTCCGGCTTTCCCGACGTTGTTCCAACAAAGAAGCGGCTTTCAAATACTCCCTGTGTCGCTGGATATTCTCGTAGAGCGCATCCACACCTTCGTTTTTGTGGGCCACGGTAGTCAACACCGGAGGGGTCCAGTCATGGGATTCGATGGACATCTTAAGCATGGTGGTGATGGCCACCACCAGTTGGTCTGCTCCCTCCTTGTCGGCTTTATTGACCACGTAGATATCCGCAATCTCCATGAGGCCGGCTTTGAGGGTCTGGATAATATCTCCCGCTTCCGGCATAAGGGTAACGACAACCGTGTCCGCTACTCCCATGATCCCCAACTCGGTCTGGCCCACACCCACAGTCTCCACCATAACTATGTCTTTTCCGGAAGCATCCAATAGGTGCACGGCGGCGCGAATAGACCTGGGCAAGCCGCCCGGGTTGTCCCTTGTCGCCATGCTCCTGATGAACACACCGGGATCCAGATAATGGTGCTGCATCCGAATCCTGTCACCCAAGAATGCGCCGCCGGAGTATGGGCTCGTAGGGTCTACGGCAATAATGCCAACTGAGAGTCCCTGGCTGCGCATCACCTCTGCCATGCGGTCCACCAGAGTGCTTTTCCCTACGCCGGGTGAACCGGTGACCCCGATGCAGTATGCCTTGCCCGTATGGGGGTAGACCTGCTCCATGACTTTGGCGACGCTGGAGTCACCCCTTTCGACGAGGGAAATGAGGCGGGAAAGGGCCCGCTGATCGCCGGAAAGAAGCTTTTTAACAGTGTCATCCATGGAGAATGGCCTCTGAAAATTGGAAACGTTAGAGGAAACTCTATCACCTCTCTGGAGTTACGGTCAAGGAAGTATTTTCGTCCGCAGTACTTTATGATTCTTCTTCCGAGGCATGGGTTTTCAGCTCACCAGGAGCTCGCCGAAGGGCGCCGCGATGGTTCGACAACCCTTCGGATTTGCTCAGGATGTAGCTCACCAGGAACGTTAGTTTCCTCCCACCTCGGATAATCAAAAGACACCTGCCTTGCCAGGCTATAGCTATTGACTCTTACAAAGGGCCTATGCTACAGTTGACATATATTATCGAATAAATCGGCGAAGGCCGTTGGTATTGTGAAAGGAGTACTCGAATGCTCGAAGTCACCTCCCCTGCGCTGGAGAAGCTGAAAGAGGTCATGCAAGAACAGGGAGAAGATAATGCAGGTTTGCGGGTAATAGCGGTCCCTGGTGAGAATGGCGGCGTTCAGTATATGATGACCATGGAGAAAGAGACGCAGAAGGATGACACGGTTCTAGACATGGAAGGCGTCCAGTTCTTGATGGACTCCGACAGTGCTCCCTTCCTTGAAGAAGCGACAATAGACTATGTGGAAGACCTGACGAGGGTCGGGTTTGTAATCAACAACCCGATGTATGCCGGAGGCGGCTGCGGATGTGGCAACGGTAGCTGTGGATGCGGTAGCGGAGGCTGCGGCAGCCACTAGTCCGAACAGTCACCAACGCAGGGATTATCCTGTGCTAAGAGATCAATAAGGCCCCGACACGTCGGGGCCTTTGTACGATACAATTCAGACAGCCGCTAAAGGAGACCAGCCATGAACTTCGGGCTGTTTATGATGCCATTACACCCTCCAAGAAGGTCCTACGCGGACTCCTACGACAGAGACATAGAGCTTTTGGTTCAGGCCGATGAGCTGGGTTACCCGGAAGCCTGGATTGGAGAGCACATAACGGAGACGTGGGAGACCGCGCCCGTGCCTGAGCTACTGATAGCCAAGGCTTTAGCCTTGACCAAACGCATCGTGCTCGCGACCGGCGTCACCATGTTACCCCTGCATCATCCGGTGGACACTGCGCACCGAATCGCCATGATCGACCACATGGCCCGAGGACGCTTCTATTGGGGCATCGGGGTGAGGTCAATCCCCACCGACCTGGAGCTGTACGGGATCGAGTCCCAAGACATGCAAGCCGTACGAGAACGGGGCAGGGAGGCTCTGGAGGTGGTACTGGGATTGTGGGCGGCCGAGGATGGCCACTTCGGCTTCGAAGGCAAGTACTACCAGGTTCACGCCCCGGAAGCTGCTCCTGAAATAGGACGCAGGCTCTACTTCAAGCCGTATCAGCTACCCCATCCACCGATAGGCGTGGCGGGCAACACGCCCAAGTCCGATACGTTACGCATGGCCGGCGAGCGGGGCTGGATTCCCATGAGCAGCTCCAACCTTTTGGAGGACGACATTCGCGCCCAGTGGCAGCTAGTAGAAGAAGGGGCAGCCAGCGCGGGACGCACTGCGGACCGTCGCGAGTGGCGAATAGCACGGGATATTTACGTCGGTGAGACCCCTGAGGCCGCCAGGGAAGAGGCTAGAATCGTGCTGGGCAAACCCTTTGATGAACACCAGTGGGCGAACCGTTTAGCAAGTGGAATGATGGGGGCTATAAAGCGTGACCCCTCAATGTCCGATGAAGATGTCAACGTCGACTATATGATGGAGAATGTGTGGATAGTCGGGGACCCCCAGGAATGTGCCGACAAGCTACGCAAGCTCTACCATGACGTGGGCGGGTTTGGCTATCTGCTGGCCATCACCCATGATCCCGACGACCATAGTCTCGTGCAACGCTCCTTTCGCCTCCTGATGGAGGAGGTCAGCCCACGGGTGGCGGACTTGGAATAGTCCCACAAAGTCCCAGCCTACAGCTCCAGCGCCTCCGCGAGACGTCTCTTGTGAAAGCGAGGGTCGCCGAGGTAGTGATATAGGGTACGGGACATCTTGGTGTGCAACGTCAGCCCGTATTCTTTCATGACACCCACTCCAGCATGCACCTCATGGGCGTAGTTGCATGCCTGGTAGTAGGCCTCGCTGGACACAGCTTTGGCCATGTGCACTCCGTCGGTGGCCGGTCTGCCTGTATCCAGCTTCCATAGCGCCTCGTAAGTAGTCCAGCGGGCGGCGTCCAGGTGGTTGACCAGGTTGACTATATGATCCTGGACTCGCTGGAAACGTCCGATGGGTACTCCAAACTGGACCCTGGTCTGGCTGTAAGCCACCGACATCTCGAACACTTCTTCGCATCCACCCACCTTATAAGCGCATAGAATGGGTATGGCCCTCTCCATCGCCCGTTCCACGGCGCTCCAACCACTGCCCTCATTTTCCCCTAGCAAGGCTGAGTCGGGCACATCCACCGAGTCGAAGGTCACCTCCTGGACCGAAGTCATAAAGCCAGGTAGGCTCCGGACAGAAACACCCGGGGATTTGGCATCCACCAAGAGTAGAGAATGAGCCCCTGTCGACTCGGAGTCTTCTCTAGTGCGGACGGCGCAGATAAGCTGGCTGGCTGTGGACGCATCGTGCACGAACAGTTTCACACCGCTTAGGACGTATCCGCCATTCTTTCGCGCAACATTCATGCGCACCGACTGGGGAGTCCAGCCGTAGTCGGACTCGGTTACCGCCAGAGCTAGGGTCTCAGTACCGCTGGCTATTGCAGGAAGCAACTCACGTTTCTGCGACTCGGTGCCCGCCTCCATGACAACCATTGCCCCCAAGATACTGGACGAGAAGAACGGGCCAGGAACTGGACCCCGGCCCAACTCCTGAAACAGCACCGCCGCGTCCGTTAGAGATACCCCTTCGCCCCCGTACTCTTGGGGGACCACCATACCCAGCCAGCCTATATCCTTGATCCTGTTCCAAAGCTCCTGGGTATGCGGGGTCTCCATGGTGTCCAGCTCAAGTAACGTTTCCTTGGAGTACTCCCGCTGGACGAACTCCTTGGCCGCCGTCTTGAGCATCTCCTGATTTTCCGTGAGGGCCAGGTCCATTAGCGGCTGTCCTCAGAATTTGCCACAGAGATACCGAGGCACAGAGAATTTATGGTTCTAATCTCTGTGATTGTATGCCTCTGTGGCCCACTTCCGGCAGATGTGTTTATCCTACGCAAGGGTCCCGGCTTTCTCCTTGGTGGCACGCCCCACCCCCATACGCCTGGCCATGATTACCTTCTGGATGTCAGTGGTAGCTCCGGGGTGGATATCGACGATGCTGGAACGCTGGTGAGCCTCGATATGGCCCTCCGCTATGCCCCACTGAGGGTCGTTGGTCAGGGCATATGGGCCCAGAAGCTCCAGGATAGTTTTGCCCATCCTAAGCCCAGACGTCTTACGATGGAATGACAGCTGAGGACCCTCGTAGGTAACCGGCTTTCCCGAGTGTCTAAGCCAGTAGTTGCGGAGGCCGAACAGGCGGCCCACCTCGGCATCAATATAGAGCTCCACCAGCAGGTCCCTGGCATCGGAGTCCTTGCTAATTGGCCGGTCGTTGCGTTTGGTCTCTTTACAGTACTCGATTAAGCGGTCTACCAAACGATCTCTGGCCACCATGCCACCCGTTCCGTGCTCCAGCTCCAGGTGAGTTTGGGCCACTTTCCAACCCTCATTCTCACCTCCAACCAGGTTAAAGCCGGGCACACGGACATTGTCGAAATAGACAGTCTGCTTGATTCCCGATCCGTTACCCTTATTACCCCCCGATATCAAAAGGTCCATGGGAGCAACGCTGATGCCCGGAAGACCGGAGGGGATCATGATCCAGCCCAAGTTCTGATGGCGGGCTCCTTCGGGGTCGGTGACCACGATGGTCCAGAACTGATCGGCGCCGTGGGTGCTGCCCACGAAGATTTTCTGGCCGTTGATTAGATAGTCGTCCCCATCTCTGATAGCTGTGCATTTCACGTTTGCCAGGTCGGAGCCGGCCTCGGGCTCAGACAGCAGTTGCCACGTCCTGGCCAGTCCCTTGAATATAGGAGGAAGAAGTGGCGCTTCTGCTCATCGGTCCCCCACACTAAAATCGTAGGTCCTCCCAGTCGCCCGCCTGAGTCGTAGTAGGGCGGCAACGTCAGCTCGAGTCTGTCCAGCTCCTCTTCGATCACGATGGCGTGGTCAATGGTCAATCCGCCACCACCATATTCCGTTGGAGCGGTGGGCCACAGCCAGCCCTTAGCACCCAGCTTTCGGCCCAGGTCCCGACGTGTCTGGTACTCTTCGTGGGAGATGCTAATCGAGTCAGCAGGCTCGACGATGCCATCTGGAACGTTCTCCTCAAGCCAGGTTCGCACCTCTTTTCTGAACTGCTGCTGCTCGGAAGAATAAGTTGGTTCGAAGTCCATGTATCTTTTCTCCGTTCGAGAGTTCTACAGAGGCAGGGCTTGCATGCGCCTGCGTCAACGAAAGGATTTTACCCTCGCATTCAGGTGCAGTCAATTTATCATAGATATGGAGTATGCTGAGCTTCGTACACCATTATGAGGACGAGCACAAATGTCCATGGACATACACTTGAAAACGACAGCACGGAACCGGATAATGTTGACCCATGGCACACGGACACTACACGCCTGAAGACCCGAGAGAGGTAGCCGGCCAGCAGGGACGCACACGCCTGCAAACCTTCGCAGCTCTGAAGCACAGGAACTACCGATTCCTATGGGTAGCCAACAGCTTTAGTAGCACGGCCAACTGGATACAGCAGATAACCTTGGCGTTGCTGGTGGCGGACCTCACGAACGACTCGCCATTCTGGGTGGCCACAGTGCTGGGTGTGCGAACATTACCCGTACTGCTGATCGGACCCCTGGCCGGTGTGTTGGTGGACAGGTTGGACCGCAGGAAGCTGCTCATGTTCACCCAGATCTTTTTGGTCGCTCTGTGCTTTGCCTTCGCCTTGGGCGTTCATCTGGACAAGATCAACGAGTTCCAGGCGCTGGTCTTCAGCTTCCTGCTAGGGGTGGATATATCGGTGAACCACCCGGTACGCCAGTCTCTGATAGCCAATGTGGTGCCCGGTAATGACCTGACCAACGCCTACGCCCTGGAAAACTCAGTAGGGAATATCCTGAGAATAGCAGCACCAGCTATCGGAATCGCGCTGATCACGCCATTCGGTCTTTCGGGCAACTTCTTTATACAGGCCGCCGCGTACCTGGGAGTCCTGCTGATCCTCATTCCCATGAGGACGCCTTATCGGGAAGGAGTGGCGGAGGGCAACTCAGTGACCGGCCAGTTCATGGAGGGATTGAGATATATCAAAACGGACACGATGTTGTTGCTGTTGATAGTGCTGATTATCATACCCTCCGTAGTGGTTCACGCGGTACAGTACATGCTGGTCATATTCGCCAAGGACATCCTGTCAGGGAACGAGAACTTTGTTTTGGGACTGCTATACGTATCGATGGGAGTCGGGTCCTTGGTCGCCACTTTGGGCATAGCGTCCCTGGGAAATTTCCAGGTCAGGGGCGTCGTCAACATGGCATCGGTTCTGCTAATGACTGTATTGCTTATATTCTTTGGCCTGTCCTCGAACCTGGCTCTATCCGCGGTGCTCATCGGATTCATGGGTGCTTTCAATATGGCTTATCACATAGTCAACAGCGCGCTGATACAGAGCAGGACCCCAGATATACTACGAGGAAGGGTCACCAGCATCTACGTTATAGACCACGGTGTCCAGCCCATCGGCATTCCCCTTCTTGGGTTGATGGCTATGTGGCTGGGGACGGGCAACGCTATAGCCGTGGCCGGCGTATTAGCTTTAGCAGCTACCGCTTTCATAGGTCTACGCTGGCGCGAGCTTTGGCGGCTGAAATAGCCCTCACCCCGGCCCCTCTCCCAGTGGGAGAGGGATGTCCGTAGGACAGGGCGAGGGTACACTAAACATTGTAGAAGTCGCTCCACCACTCGGGAAACTTTCGCAGCTTGAGATGTTTGAACAGTTGCGGATGGGTCTCGACCGCCAGCCGCAATGCCTTTTCCGTAGGTCCTCTTATGGAGAAGTGGGCCTGGGGCTGGGTGCGTAGCTTGAACAGATGGTAGCATTCCCTAAGGTTCATCTTCGACAACAAGCGGCGTTTGTGAGCGTGGGTAACAAGATATTGGGCCACCAGTGGAAAGGAGTCGTACACTTTCCAGAAGGCCTCGTTTGCGCGATCCATAGCCTCTTCAAACTTTGGTTTGAGCCCCGCCTGGTCCAGCAAAGGCGGTATCAGATACCCGTTAGCCACGGTCAGTGGCTGGGGGATGTAGCTCTGCATCCTGTGGCGTTTGAACTCCCGGTATGCGCCATAGTCCATTACAAACTCAAAGGTGTAGTCCACTAATTCGAGCTCCCTCACGGGGGAATCGTGGGGGCCTAAGCCTTCAAGGCACGCCGCGATGACGTCCCCCCGACGCTCCTGGTCCATATCTTCCACCTGACGCCACACCTCGGTATAGGGGACGCTGGAGAAACGATAAAGTAGGGCTGCCGCGAGCTTCAGCTCAGCCTGAGCGTCATAGTGCACCAGCTCCACCTCGACGGCCAGCCCTTCTCCATCCCTTGGTGGGAGGGAAATAGGGAGAAGGGGAGATTCACCCTCACCCTGACCCTCTCCCGTCGGGGGAGAGGGGAAAGTTGAAAGCTCCCTCTGATGTTGTGTAGAAGTCATCAGGTACTGGTTGGCCTCGGCGTACTTGATCAACGTAGGCGTGATCTCTCTCCCCTTGCTCTTGATCTCATCGCCCAGTTCCCTCTCCTCGATCAGTTCAGAGGATAGGAGCTTGCTTATGGCATGCTCCATAATCCTGGCGTTCATGGTCACGCCCACGTTGGTAAGGGTAGCGGCAGGGAGAAGGAAGCGGCAGCTATCGATAGCCTCTCGCCTTAGCCGCAGGTTGTACGCTGAATCTCGCTCGTCCTCTCCCTTTGGCTGGGCTTCTTTCAAGTGGCTTATGGCGAGATCTATCATCTCACCGTAGATATTGAAGAGGTAATCACAGGTATCGATGAAAAGCCGTTTGAGATCGGAGTGCTCTCCAAGCTCCGCCGGCACGTGATAGTAACCCTGGGCCAGCACCTGGAAGCGGGACGATTTTTCGGTGTAGGAGGCTAAGCGATTGTCCTCCAACGTATCGGCAGCCAGGCGCGAGATGTTCTCCGCCGCCATATGGATGACGGCGTGCTCCGCAACTGAAGCGTGGCCATATCCCAGCACCCACCGCTCGTGGAAGTCCGCCGCCTTCTCCTGGCTCACCTGCACAGCAATCTCATCGAAGGGCTCGGGACTGCGAGAGGTCATGGCAAAGACCACCGCCAGCTGCTCCTCGGTAAGCTCCTTGGGGCTCAGGGGATATATGCGGCGGGGAAAGGACGCATTTAGGCTATCGGGCATAAGCAGAACGCCTCTTTCTCAGTAACACAATATAAGAGTATGGAGAAGTTACTTGGCGATTTTGCAATGTCTCTCGGTTGACTGGAGAGACTTAAGATGATTATATAAGCTTGTGTCTGACAGCGACACCCCTCCCCCACAAGCAAAACTCTAGCGCCGCTCCAGCCACAGCAAAGGTTGTCAACACGAGGCAGAGTAGACCATGCAAAGCGAACAGCCAGTACTTTATTCGGCGCTCATCTGCGAGCGTGTTTTCCAGGATGAAGACGGCACGAGTACCTTGTTTCGAGTCGTGGACGTTTTCAACTATGAGATTGGCAACGCTTCGAGGGGCCCGAATACCCCTTCTCCCCAGCCCTCGGTAATGGTCTATTGCGCGTTATTTACCAAGTGGGGAGGCCCCGCTGGAAAGCATGTCGAAAAGATCACTTTGATCGAAAAAGATAAAAGAGAGCGTGAATTTGGGCCAATCGCAGCTTTCGACCTAAAGGGAGGGCCCCAATTTCGGCAAATCAGGCATAATATCAGAGTACGAGTCCAAGATTCAGGAATTTATGCTTTTCGTGTATATCTGGACGGTCAGCCTGTAATAGACGTGCCATTCCAAGTTAATATCAAGTCGAACCAGAAACAACCTTAAGTAAGTGTCATAGCCAACGCAGTATCTTCAGCGTTGGTCGAAGTGCCCGACAAAGGAGACTGCTGGTAGGTATCTGTAAAGTCATCACCCACAGTTATGGTTTGAGGTCGAACGCCGACCAACAAAAGCTCTCGTAACGCCTCTCGATATATTTCTTCGTCAAGCACGCCGTCCTGTACCTCATACAGACCAGCTAGTATCTCGGAAAGTACGTCCAGGTCATCATCGGAAGCGTGCTCAGTTAGAGATTGGAAGCTTAGCAGTGCCTGGTTATACCATGTTTCCAGGTCCACATGTCCTTCTACGTATGGTTCCAGGGAACTTATCAAGTCAGAAAGTTTAATCATCATGACCTTTTTGTACCAAGATCATTCTATCATACTACTCCCTAAGGAGGAGATGAGAACACTATTTAACGCTTTAGATATCGCACGTAAAGGTACCGAAGGAGTACTGGAGCGGATACCACTTTGGAGAGGCAGACGCCGCCCACGGCACCTCAGAGTCGGTTCGCGGAGTACGGTCTGGGCATACATCGTGCCCCACAATGGATGGCGACTAGCAATTGTGCACCTTTATCTTGAGCGTGGACAACCGACGGGGAAACCCGACCCGAAAGCAATATTCCTGGACGAAGTCATTTTAAAGACAGAAAGCTAGAGCAGCAGCCTCACCGGTTGCTCCAGGTTCTTCTTCACTTCCATGAGGAAGCGTGCACCCTCGGCGCCATCAGCCACCCGATGATCCACCGATACAGTGGCCTTCATTATCTGGGCTATGACGATTTGGCCGTCACGGACCACGGGTAGCTCTTTAACAGTACCCACGGCTAACACAGCCGCGTTGGGCGGGAATATGATAGCCGCAAAGCTCTCCACGTCAAACATGCCCAGATTGCTGATGCTGAATGTGCCCCCTGTATACTCTTCAGCCCGGAGAGTGCCGCTCTGGGCCCTTTGAATGAGGTCTCGGCTGTCCTTGGCGATGTCGGCCAGCGACTTGTTCTGACAGTCGCTAATGGCCGGTACGATCAAGCCTTGCTCCAGCGCGATAGCAATCCCGATGTTAAGGTTGGCATGGAGCTGCAGATGGTCTTCCTGGAAAGACGCGTTGAAGTTAGGATAGGTCACCAGGGCCAGGGCCGCCGCCTTAACTATCAAGTCGTTGACGCTTACCCTGATGTCACCTCCCAGGGTCTCGTTAAGCTGGGCGCGTACGCTCATGGCCTCGGACATGTCTATCTCTGAGGTGACGTAGAAATGGGGTGCCTCTCGTTTACTCTGGACCGTCACTTTCGCGATGGCCCGACGCATCCTAGAGAGCTCAACCTTGCCACCGGGCAAAACTGGCTGTGCCGCGGGCGCTGCGGCTGAAGGAGCAGGAGCTTCCCCGCCAGACTTCTCATAAGACACCACGTCTGCCTCTGTTATGCGACCACCCGGACCTGTGCCGCTAACTTTTGCCAGGTCAATGCCCTTCTCGCGGGCCAGCCTTCGGGCTATTGGCGTGGCGCGTACTTCCGTTGATGGAACGGGGGTAGTGGGCGCCGTGAGGGGCGCTTCAGTTCCCTCACCCCCTACCCCCTCTCCCAGTGGGAGAGGGGTGGCCGAAGGTTGGGGTGAGGGTGGGCTACCCTGCAGCTCTTCAATAGGAGGCAATGTTTCACCTGGCTCTCCTATGACTGCAATTAGCTCACCCACCGGCACCGTTTTCCCTTCCTCCACCACTATTTTGCTCAATACTCCTGCTGAATACGCCTCCACCTCAACAGTGGCCTTGTCCGTCTCGATCTCGGCAATCACTTCACCTCGGGTCACGGACTCACCTTCCTGTTTCCGCCAACGGACCACGGTGCCTTCTCTCATGTCGTAACCCATTTGAGGCATTACAATAGTCGTAGCCAAGGCCACCTCCTGGTCAAATCACAAGATAACGACTGCTTACCGAGGATCAGATTCCCTGAATACAAATCCGAGGACTGTATGGAGTTAAGGTCCAGTCTAAGAGACTCTAACAGAACTTCCGTACCTCAGCCTTGAGCGGCTATGATACTACCTCGGAAGCTATCCTTTGAGTAACGACTCCACCGAGTGCACCACGCGGGCACTATTCGGTATGGCCGCATCTTCTAGCGGACGGGAATAGGGCATGGGCACTTCTTCTCCAGCCAGTCGAGAAATAGGGGCATCCAAGAAGTCGAAAGCCTGCTCCTGTATCTGCGCAGCTATCTCCGCTCCAACGCCTCCCGTCCTCCAGACCTCTTCCACCACCAAGACCTTATGAGTCTTCCTAACAGATTCAAGCACCGTTTCCATGTCCAGGGGTCTCAAACATCGGAGGTCCACCACCTCTGCTTCTATCCCATCTTGGGCGAGTTTCTGAGCAGCCTCCAGCGCAATATTGACCATTCTGGAGTATGCAACAACGGTGACATGGTCTCCCTTTCGCTTGACGTCGGCCGTACCGAGAGGTATTACGTATCGGTCCTCCGGGACCTCTCCGCGACTGCTGTAAAGCAAGATATGCTCAACGAACAAGACCGGGTCCTCTTCGTCCCTACTGCCCCGCAACAGCCCCAGCACATCATGAGGAGTAGATGGGACCACCACCTTGAGGCCGGGGACCGAAGCATACCATCCCTCGAAGTTTTGAGAGTGGGTAGCTCCTACCGAAGCGCCGCCGCCGGTTACGGTTCGTATTATCAGTGGCACCGACAGCTGGCCACCAGACATATATCGCATTTTGGCCGCGTGATTTACGATCTGGTCCATCGCCAACAGAGTGAAGTTGATGGTCATGATTTCGATGATGGGCCGGAGTCCACCCATCGCAGCGCCGACACCAGCGCCAACAATCACAGACTCGGAGAGAGGTGAATCCCTGATTCGCTCTGGCCCAAACTCCTCGGTAAGACCCTTGGTAACGGCATAGGCCCCGCCATAGGGCCCTATATCTTCGCCCGCCAGGAAAACGCGGGAGTCTTCGTTAAGCGCCTCCCTCAAAGCGGTACGGACGGCGTCACGGTAAGTCATCTCTGACATTTATGGCTCCTCCGAACCTCTCTTACTGCCGGGTTAGCTGCCGTAAACATCCTCAAATAGGGCGGAGTACTCAGGAAAGGGGCTATCATTGGCAAAGTTGGCTGCCTCCTCTATCTCCTTCATCACCGTCTCATCAATCTTGCTTAGCTCGGTCTCAGTGGCCAGGTTCTCGTCGAGAAGTTCCCTCTTAAAGCCAGCTATGGGGTCCTTCTTCAGCCAGTCCTCTACCTCCGGCCTGCTGCGGTATTGTGCGGCGTCGGCTATGGAATGGCCACGAAAGCGGTATGTTTGAGCCTCCAGGAAAATGGGCCCCTTGCCGCTGGTAACATATTCAACCGCTTCCTGGGTTACCTCCCTCACCTCCATGATATCCATGCCGTTCACTCGCTTGCCGGGCATTTTGTAGGCATCGGCCACCTTATAAATTTCCTCAGCCATGGCAAAGGTTTCCCACACGGGCGCTCCCATGCCATAGAGGTTGTTCTCGCAGAAGTAGATCACCGGCAGCTTGCGGATGCTGGCTAGATTCATGGACTCGTGGAACTCTCCTTCGTTAAGGGCCCCGTCACCCAGGAAACACAGGGTCGCGCGGTCCTCGCCCTTCATTTTGGCTGATAAGGCAAGCCCGGCGGCGATAGGCATTTGTCCCCCGACGATGGCATAACCTCCCATAAAGTTCCTGGAGATGTCAAAAAGGTGCATAGAGCCACCCTTACCCTTACTGGAGCCCGTTGCCTTGCCGAAAAGCTCGGCCATTATAACCTTACTGTCCATGCCCCTAGCGAGGGCATGCCCATGATCCCGGTAGTGGGTCACTACGTAGTCTTGAGGTCTAAGGGCGGAAATAGAGCCAACGGCTATGGCCTCCTCGCCTATGTACAGGTGAAGGAATCCGCGAATGTTGCCTTGCATGTATTGGCGAGCGCACTCCTCCTCGAAAACCCTAACCAAAACCATTTGGTAGTAGAGTTCTAAAAGCTGGGTCTTAGGCAACCCTTCCTTAAGCCTCATCGGTAGATTTATGCACCTTTCTCTAGATGTGAATAGCGCGTCCGTCGGCGGCCAGAGCCGCTTCTTTCACCACCTCCGACAGGGTCGGGTGGGAGTGAACCATCCAGCCTAGCTCCAGGGTGGTGCCTTCAAGAAGGCGTGCCACAGACAGCTCGGCCAGCATCTCCGTCACCTCAGGTCCTATGAGATGGGCCCCAAGAAGCTCCCCGCATTTCTCATCGACTACCAGCTTTGCCATTCCGGTGGTCTCCCCAATAGCCACGGCCTTACCGCTGGCCTGAAAGGGGAATTTGCCGATCTTTACGTCGTAACCCTGGTCGCGGGCCTGCTGCTCGGTTAGTCCAAAGCTAGCTATCTGGGGAAGGCAATAAGTAGCCCTTGGCATGGTCACATAATCAAGGGGCTGGGACTCCTCGCCGGCGATGGTCTCCGCAGCCATAACACCCTGTGCAGAGGCTACGTGAGCCAGCAGAAGTTTACCGGTAACATCTCCTATAGCATAGACGCCGGGCACGTTTGTAGACATGGTCCCATCTATCTCGATGAACCCTCTATCAGTATCCACTCCTACCCGCTCCAGGCCCAAATCTTCCGTGTTGGCCTGGACACCGATGGCAACCAGGACCTTCTCGCACTCGACATCTTTAATTCCATTGGATGACTCTATTTTTAAACTAGTTCCACCTTCCACTGGTGTCATCCCGGTCACTTTGGCATCTGTCATGAAACTAACGCCCTCTTTAGAAAGAGCACGTTCCAGCTCCTGACTAATCTCTTCATCCTCGTTGGGCACTACTCTGGGGAGAAGCTCAACAACCGTTACCTTCACTCCGTAGGCGTTGAACAGGTAAGCAAACTCCATACCAGTCGCACCCGCGCCCACTATGACAATCGAGGCAGGAAGGTCCCGCAGCTCCAAAGCGTGACGGCTGGTCATAACCAGTTGACCATCGACAGACAGAGCAGGAACGCTTCGAGCACGGGCCCCCGTGGCCAGAATTACGTTCTTGGTGCTGATAATCTGTCCATCCGGAGAGACTTCTATGGTGTGGGCATCCCTTAGGGTAGCCACACCTTTAATATGATCTATTTTGTTCTTGCGGAGTAGAAAGGCGACGCCCTTGGTGTTGCGGTCCACAACTTTCCGGCTGCGGTCTACCGCTTTGCCATAGTCGACACGCAGATTGTCGAATTGGAATCCGAACTCATCGGCACGATGTAAGAGGGATAGGATTTCGGCGTTCTTGAGGAGGGCTTTACTTGGAATGCAGCCCCAATTAAGGCATACGCCCCCAAGCTCATCCATCTCCACTACCGCCGTTCTTAACCCCAACTGGGCCGCTCGAATGGCTGCAACGTAACCCCCTGGCCCCGCCCCTACGACAACTACATCATACTCCTCGGCCATTTACACCTTCCACAACCCTGGATTCAGGGTTCGCGACTTGGGAGATACGCCGATTTCAAGTGACTCATTATACAACTGGGCCTACAGCTATTCAAGGTTTAGCGTTCCTCCAGTAGCTATAGTACAGATAGGAACAGAACAACAACTAAAGACAATGAGTTGCTTGAACACTCCTCAAGTTCATACTGAACGTTTCTTTGTATCACACTACATAGATTACGATATATGAGATACTACGTTCCATTGTTAACATAGGCTATTTCTAGGAACCTCACACGCTGAATTAGAATGGGAAATCGGTGGATAACATTGTAAACCCAACAGAAAAGAACAATACTTCAATCACACGAGAGCAGCTAATACAGGAGCTCCGTGCATTACGCGCTCGGGTTGGTGAATTGGAGGCGACAGCAGCGGAACACCTCCAAATAGCGGCCAGGCTGGTTGATAGCGATAAACGTTATAGGGCGGTGATCGAGAACGTATCAGACGCCATCGTGATTAACGTTAGCAACGCGAGAGCCTTTGTGAACAAAGCCTTCCTGACCATGCACGGCCTGGATGATGCCTCGCAGGTGCTTGGGCTACCCTTGGAGCAATTCGTTGTACCTGAAGACAAGCAATTGATCGTTGAGCGAACTTTAGCTCAGCAGGATGGTACGCTCGTTCCTCAGGTTTACGAATACCGAATCTTGAAGTCCGACGGAGAAGTCCGCACGGTGGAAACCTCAGCTGCGTCCATCAGCTACGGCGGCATGCCAGCAACTTTGGAAGTACTGCGGGACATCACGGACCGTACAACGAAAGAGACAGCTCTCCGGGATTCGGAGGAAAGATGGCGTTCGCTGGCCCAAAACGCTCCTTGCGTTATCACAAACGTGGACAAAGATGGCATATGCCTGTTTCTAAATCGATCCGTTCCAGGATTCGTTGTGGAGGAGGCGCCTGGAAGGAGCATATTTGAGAACGTAGACCCCTCTCATATCGAACCCATGAAGAGAGTCTTAGACTTGGCGTTCCAAGAAGGCGAGGTCTCTGAATATGAATATGAAGCGAGGACAACCAGTCCTGACGGCAGCTTTCTATGGTATCTGAATCGACTCAGTCCAATTAAGCTTAATGGCAACATCGAATTCGCTACGGTAGTAAGCATAGACATAACTAAACAAAAAGAGGCGGAGGAATATATAAAGCAGAACGAGGAGCGCCTTCAGGAGGCCAGTCGGCTGATTTCTCTCGGGGAACTGGCAGCAGGCGCCGCTCACGAAATCAATAATCCGTTGGCCGTGGTTACCGGCTCGGCTGAATTGCTAATGGATATGGACCTGCCAGAACGGGCTGCTGGCTATGCGAAACGGATTCTATTAGACGGCCATCGCGCTGCTAAAATTGTGCAGAACCTCTTATCCTTCGCCAGGGTACGTGGGTCTGAAAAGCTATATATGGATGTGACGACCGTATTGCAGCAAGCATTGGACTTGGTTGCCCACGAACTTAGCCTCAGCAACATCCGGGTCGTCACCGATTGGGCAGCCGACTTACCTCATACCATGGTCGACCAGCAGCAACTAACTCAGGTGTTGATCAACGTAATGACAAACGCTCAACAGGCTATGTCACAGCACCGTGGTAGCGGTGAACTCATCGTCAAGGCCAAACATGTAGATGACAAAATAAGAATTAGCGTTGTCGACGATGGGCCCGGTATCTCGTCGGAAAACCTTCGCAAGATATTCGACCCCTTCTTCACCACAAAGCAAGTGGGGGAGGGCACCGGTCTCGGGCTCAGCATTTGTTTTGGGATAGTTCGCGAGCATGGTGGTGATATATGGGTAGAAAGTCCCACCGGACAGGGAGCTACCTTCCACATCGATCTGCCTATCATATTCGGAGAGCTGGAGCGCAAAGACAAGCCAACCGATGCTGACTTAGAAGGACTGTCAGACCAGAGAATTCTGGTGGTGGATGACGAGGCTGGCATCAGAGACCTTCTGTTCGAGAACCTTTCTGAGGACGGCCATACCGTTGATTTGGCGCCTGATGGAGATTCCGCCTTTGGCCTCATCCAGACGAACCAATATGACTGTATTATCATGGACATCAGGATGCCAGGTACTAATGGACCTATACTCTATCAGCTTGTGGTCGAACATGATCCATGCTTGATTCCCTCGTAACAAGGCCTGTTTGAGATGAGCCCTGGCGTGCGAAGGTGGTCTGGAGCGGAGGAGTCCACGAGATGCCGGCTGCTGCCTCACCGCCCCATCTGCTGCCCTCAGGACAAGCGTGATCCCTTGCGGGTACCCCTTCCGTGGCTCAGGGCACCCGGTGGAAGTTGTGGAGCGGCGCCCTCATGCGGCCGCGACCGCAGGTATCGTCCCGACCGCCCGCTGAGCCGTGTTCTCCATCTCCACTAGGCGTGCATGGACCATCCGCTTGAAGTTGCACGCCAACGCCTTCAGGTAGACGGCAAGCCGCACCCGACGGCCCCCTCGCACCCGCAAGCGCCCAAGCCCGTGGGCGCGCTTCAGCTCGGAGTTCGTTCCCTCGATCCCGGCCCTTATGGCATACCGCTTGCGCCACTCCACGGTGGCCTCGGCCCTCCGGCGCCGCTCGATGTTCACCTTCACCAGGTCCGCCTTGAGGACGTAGGCCCCCGCACGCCGGTCCAGCTTCACTGGGCAACGGGACCGCAAGGGGCAGGGCTCGCATGTTGTCCTGGCAAAGTGGACCTCTACCCGCTCCGGCGCATCCTCCAGCTCGTACTCTAAGGTGGACGGGTGGCCGGCGGGGCACACCGTGGCCTGCTCCCCTGTGACGTCGATCTGGAAGTCCGCGGCGGTGAGCGGCGGTGGTCCGTCACGCTCTCCTTCGTGCGAGTTCCCCGGCGCCGACCCCGCCACCGGGCTTACCAGTTCCGTTCCCCGGCGCGAGGCTTCGAAGGCGTTGCGGCCCGAGCCATACGCCGTGTCGGCGAAGAGCTCGTCCGGTCGGACCTTCCGCTCCGCGAGCCCGTCAACGACCGGCACGCTCACGTCTGTGTCGCTCCCACTCGAGGGGGTCACCTCCACGTGGGTGATGAGCTGGGTGGCGTTCTCCTCGTGGCAGGTCTCCGCCACCTGCACCTCGTACCCCTTCCCCTTGTGGCCGCTGTAGGTCACATCCGGGTCGTGGGGCGATTGCAGCGAGTCGGCGGACACCTGCTTCGGGTCCTTCAGGACCACGGGCGCCTTGCCTTCCCCAGCATCGTCGTCATCGTCCCCGGGGCGCCCGTCCCGGTGTTTGCCCACATGGCATTGCTCCCGCAGCAGCCGCTCCAGCAGCCGGTACTCCTCCAGCTGGGCAGCAGTCGTGCCACGGAACCGGTCCACCAGCCGGTAGAGGTCCCGGGCACAGACCGAAAGGCGTCGCCGACCCTCCCCCGAGCGGGCGTCCTCGTAGTGGGTCGCCTCGTCTTCTTCCTTCAAATAGCGCCCCAGGACGCCCTCCGGAACCACAGGGCGAAGCTCTGGGTGCTCCCGGCGCAAGGTCCGCAGGAACAACCGCATCGTCTCACAGAACAGGCCCAGCCGGGTGAGTGTGGCGATGTTGCTCATGATGTGGGTGGAGTCCAGCCGTTGCTTTCCGGTGCGTATGCCCAGCGCCTGGATGATCCGGTCCGTGGTCTCCTGGAAAGCCAGCCGGCCACCGTCGTGCTGCATCAGGCGAACTCGGAAGTTGTGGAGGGTCTTCTGGGGCAGGTGGGTCTCCTCGATGTCCAGCCGCAGGGCGTGGTGCCAGAGCAGGTTGAACTCTAGTTGTTCCAGGGCTTCATCGTCGGTGAGGTTGAACATCTCTTTGAGAAGGTGGACCCCGAGGACGGTCTGCACCGCCCGGTTGGGACGGCCGTTGTCGGCGCAGTACATGGGAGCAAAGCGCTCCTCGTCAATCAGGGGGAGCGCCTCGTTTCGGAAAACCTCGGCCCAACTTCTCTCCAGGCGCTTAGCCTTCTTCGGCGTCACCAGGAACTGGGACTGCCAGAGGCTCCCTTGCGGGTCTCGTATTCGGAACATCCTCCCCTCCCTCGCCCAGGTGCAGCACCTCGCCGCTTCCCCACATTATCCCTGCCTTGCCCCAGCTTGGCGAGGGGTTTTTACGAACGAATCAAAATTGGTTGCCGTCGTTTCAAACGTTGTGGTAATTCCAGGCAGCGCAATCAGGGTAATCGCAACTAGCGCCATCCCCACGACAATCGCTGCCACGCCGAGTACGTGACGCACACCGCCGTACTTCTTCCTGACCACCCAGATCCCTGCAATCAGGAATAACGCGGAAGGCGGGACCATTGAGAGAAGCCACAGTAATGCTGTCATCGACTACGAATCACCCAACGCTGCTCTTTCGCCGCCTTGCCTCCATCTGGACATCATTCTCTGCAGCCCCGACGACCGGCGGCCCGAGCCCCGCGCGAGCGACCCAAGTCGGTCACCCATATAACGTGCAGGCCGTTTGTCTCGATGAAGGTAGCACTGACCCGCCCGGTGTCTTCGGCTGCCGCTACCTTGGCTTCGGGTAAGGCGTGCTGCTGGAGCCTCGAAAAAAGGGGAGGTCAAAGCTCCCAAGGGCTGGGGCGAAGCCGGGGTGGGTTCAGCACCAAAGTCCACGTGAGCGTGGATCGGCTGGGCAACCCATTGAGATTCCAACTCACAGGGGGTCAACAACATGATATCACCCAGGCAGAGGCATTGATCATTGATTTTGAGACTGAGCATGTGATCGGAGACAGGGGATATGATTCAGCCGATTTCCTCCAATTGATCCTGAGCATTGGGGCGATACCTGTAATACCACCGCGATCAAACCGAAAGACCCCGCGAAAGTACGATGAGCATCTTTATCGAGAGCGCCACCTTGTGGAGTGCTTCATCAACAAGATCAAGCACTACCGACACATCTTCTCTCGTTTTGACAAGTTGGCCTCGCGCTATTTGGGCTTCCTGAGTTTCGTCGGCGCTCTCATATGGTTAAGATGAAATGTCAACAGAACCTAATCTACTGGACGAGTACACGGTGATGACGGACGCTGCCAAATAGTATACTATGTGCCTGGCGCTATGATGGCCAAATTCAGGCATTCATGTCACTGAAGCGATCGCGTATATCGGGAGGACAAACAGCGTGCTGAGATTCGCCGAGGAAATGATCCTACTCTTACTCAACGACAATGGTGGTAGGTTCGCAAACGTGCCCAGATGGTCGTTGGACTATGCCCTCGCTGGTAGCGTGCTGATGGATCTGGCACTGGAGAACCGCATTGACACCGACCTGGACAATCTGATTCTGGTTGACCCCACACCTGTGGGTGACAGCCTGCTCGACCCCGCCCTGGCCGATATCGAAGCGGGAGAGCAGCGCAACGCCAGTTTCTGGGTGGAGCGCACGGCAAACCGCTCACACACCATCTATGGTGAGGCTCTCTCCCGACTGGTCGCCCAAGGCATCCTGGAACGCCAGGATGACCGCTTCCTATGGGTGTTCCGTTCCAGGCGCTACCCGGTGATCGATGGAGAGGCCGAGCGCGAAGTGAAGCTACGCATCATGGGGGTGCTGTTTAGCGACGAGATACCGCACCCGCGCGACGTGGTGATCATTTGCTTAGCCGACGCATGCCGCATCTTCGAGAGACTATTGCGCAAGAGGGAACTGAAGAAGGTGTCCGCCCGCATCGAGCAGGTGCGCAAGCTTGACCTCATCGGTCAAGCTATGTCACGGGCGATCCAGGAGATCGAACTATCGGTGGCCGTCTCGATGCAGCTGTATGCTCACTGACTTGCTCTGACCATCGGACACCAGACCAGGAATCTGCGCCATGAGCTTGCGGATACGAAGGCTCTGGGCAAGCGCCAGGCCCTATTGAAGAACCCCATCCTATCAGCGGTTGCTTCCTGCCTGACCACTCCAACGGTTCGTCGGTCTGGCAAGACCATTTCAGCATCCAGGGGTGTTGGCAACCAGCAAAAGTGAGACACTTTGAGACCCGAGAGATCAGGGGTCGGATAGAGGTCTCGTAAGCTCCCTGATGGCCCTATTGTGCTGTCTCCGCCGTTCGATCGTTTGGGCCTGCACCTCCTTCCTGCGTCGTAGTATCTCCTCCCGCCTTCCCTTGAGAACATCCGAGGGCCTCACGTTGCCGAGGGCCTTGTGATAGCGTCGGTAGTTGTAGTAGCTGACGAAGGCCACGATGGCCGCCTCCAAGTCGGATGGCGCCTCGTAGGGCAATTGGTTCACATCCCGCTTGAGGGTCTGGTGGTAGCGCTCCAGCTTCCCGTTGGTCTGAGGGTGGAAAGGAGTTGCTAGGATGTGCTTGATGCCCACCATACCCAGGTAGTCTCTGAAGGCTCTGGAAACATAGCCGGGGCCGTTGTCGCTCAGCAGCCTGGTCCTGTCTGTTATCGTGATCTGGTCCATGCCGGTCTTGTCCACGGCCTCTTGGACCACCTCTATGAAAGAGTCTGAGGTCATGTCGCGTTGGAGCTTATGGGCCAGGATGAAGCGGGAGAAGTCATCCATCACCGTCACCAAGTAGTAGTAGCTCCAGCCCACCACCCTGAAGTAGGAGGCATCGGTTGCCCACATCTGGTGGGGACCGGTGGTCTTCCGATGGTACTCCTTACCCGCATCCAGCTGCATCTCAGCCCTCTTCACCAGACCCTCCCTGCGCAGGATGCGGTAGACAGTAGACTCTGATACCGAGAAGCCCATGTTGTCGGTGGTCCATGCGGCCAACTGCCGGCAACTCAACTCCGGCATCCCCCTGGCTGCCGACAGAACGGTGTCGATTTCCCAAGAAGCAAGTCTGTTCCACGGGGGCTTGCCTCCTTCCGCATCATCCTGTAATCCTCGCTGCTTCCTCCGCCTCAGCCACCGGTAATAGGTGCTCCTGGGGACTCCTGGGGACTCCTAGGCCACCCAGGATCCTGCGTTTGGGGAGACCGGAGGAAGCCACCTTGTCCAGCACATCCGCCTTCTCTGCGCCACTCATCCGCTGATACTGCCGGCCCCCTGAGGCATTGGTATGAACGTTTTTTTGAGACTGTAGACCTCCAGGGACAACTCCGCCACCAACTGCTTCAGCTCTCCGTTCTCCCGCTTGAGTTGATGGACCTACTGCTGGGTAGCGTCCCTCACCGTGTCCCGGGCCAGCCTCTCCTTCCCTGCCTCCATGAACTCTTTGGTCCATGCATAGTAGGAGTGGGGCTTGATCCCCTCCCGCCTGCACAGGTCACTCACGGTGACCTCGCGGCGGAAGCCCTCCAGCACGATACGAATCTTCTCTTCCGGGGTGTACTTGCGCCTAGTAGCAGCCTTAACCGTTCTGATGAATGATCTGGCCGCCTCTGTGCGTTCATCAGCGGCCGCTGTTTTACCTGTTTCTGTCTGGGACATCTTGGGCTCCTTTATCTGAAGTGCTCTACCTCATCAGGGAGCTGACCCCACCTCAAATCTCTCGGGTTTTTCTACCCCCTCTCTTGTCCCATTATCGCTGACGGTCTACAGTCTGGGCCTGCTCTACCCCCATGCCGCCATACTCCCTCCTCCATACATCATAAGTGTGATCAGACACTCCTATCCTCCTGACAGCCTCCCTTACGGCGTGCCCTTGCTGCACCAGCACGTCCACCTCCCGCAGCTTCCCTATGATCTGCTCCGGCGTATATCCCTCCCTCGGCATCCGTCCCCCCTTTCTACATATCCAGTGTGCGAGTTTATCTCTGGACTAGTTTTCGTGGGTCAGGTCACCGTGGCCGATCAGTCTGGATAGGGCCTCCTCCCGGATCGCGTCGGCACGCTGCACGGTGTGCTCCACCCAGAAACGGGCGTCTCGCTCATCCGTAGCTGCTATGTCGGCCAACGTCTCGTCCAATAGGTTGTCGCCGACGGGGGTGGCATCGATCAGGATCAGCTTTTCCAAGTCGGTGTCGATGCGGTTCTCCAACGCCAGGTCCATCAGCACGCCGCCAGCGAGAGCACAATTCGTGACCTGTAGGGCACCCGCGCGAACATCCCGTCGTATTCGAGCAGGGCAGGATAATTTCCTCGCTCCGGTCGGAATGACAGGTTAGTTGTTCCAATGACAATCGAAAGACCTCGAGGATGTCCCTGGTATTATTGACCTTGTTCTTATTTTCGCTTAAATTAGAAAGGCCCTAGGTCCCGTGGGAGGTTTGATCCTGGTCGCAGCGGCCAGCGTAGTACATTTCTTCGTTGTGGATGTGGTAAAGAAGCGGTGGAAGATTGACGACTCGATGGGTATTCTGATAGGGATTCAGGCTCTAGGGCGTAGTTGCAACTCAGTAACCTCACCATGTAGAAAAGCAGAATCGAGAGCAGAGCGACACACAGGATCACATCCGTAACCTTAGGGAGATAGGTGAAATGGAACTTGAAACCGAGCGGCAAGGTGATACTTTAATCGCAAAGACGGGTGGGAGGGTCGATGGGGCCAATGCCCGTGAATTCCAGAGCGCCTTGGAGGCTGCGATAGACGATAATACGAGTGCTGTAATCTTGGATATGGAGCGGCTGTCGTATATCAGTAGCGCGGGGCTACGGGTGATCCTGTTGACCGCCAAATCGTTGCAGGGGCGGAACGCGAAATTTGCGGTCTGTTCGCTATCGGAATCGATCCAAGAGGTCTTCGAGATCAGTGGTTTCGACAAGATCATTTCCATCCACCCGTCTCAGGCCGAGGCCCTGGCCGCATTCAACGACTGATTGGCCCCATGCGCAGGTTGCCCGGCTGCGACGACGGCGCCTTCTGGGATGGGCCGACTCCGCCGAAAGACATGGACTCGCACGTGGAGTTGATTTACGCCGGGTTTTTCCCAGGCTAACAAGGTTGATTCTCTCGTAAAAACCCCTTGCCATCCTGGGGCAAGGCAGGGATAATGTGGGGAAGCGGCGAGGTGCTGCACCTGGGCGAGGGAGGGGAGGATGTTCCGAATACGAGACCCGCAAGGGAGCCTCTGGCAGTCCCAGTTCCTGGTGACGCCGAAGAAGGCTAAGCGCCTGGAGAGAAGTTGGGCCGAGGTTTTCCGAAACGAGGCGCTCCCCCTGATTGACGAGGAGCGCTTTGCTCCCATGTACTGCGCCGACAACGGCCGTCCCAACCGGGCGGTGCAGACCGTCCTCGGGGTCCACCTTCTCAAAGAGATGTTCAACCTCACCGACGATGAAGCCCTGGAACAACTAGAGTTCAACCTGCTCTGGCACCACGCCCTGCGGCTGGACATCGAGGAGACCCACCTGCCCCAGAAGACCCTCCACAACTTCCGAGTTCGCCTGATGCAGCACGACGGTGGCCGGCTGGCTTTCCAGGAGACCACGGACCGGATCATCCAGGCGCTGGGCATACGCACCGGAAAGCAACGGCTGGACTCCACCCACATCATGAGCAACATCGCCACACTCACCCGGCTGGGCCTGTTCTGTGAGACGATGCGGTTGTTCCTGCGGACCTTGCGCCGGGAGCACCCAGAGCTTCGCCCTGTGGTTCCGGAGGGCGTCCTGGGGCGCTATTTGAAGGAAGAAGACGAGGCGACCCACTACGAGGACGCCCGCTCGGGGGAGGGTCGGCGACGCCTTTCGGTCTGTGCCCGGGACCTCTACCGGCTGGTGGACCGGTTCCGTGGCACGACTGCTGCCCAGCTGGAGGAGTACCGGCTGCTGGAGCGGCTGCTGCGGGAGCAATGCCATGTGGGCAAACACCGGGACGGGCGCCCCGGGGACGATGACGACGATGCTGGGGAAGGCAAGGCGCCCGTGGTCCTGAAGGACCCGAAGCAGGTGTCCGCCGACTCGCTGCAATCGCCCCACGACCCGGATGTGACCTACAGCGGCCACAAGGGGAAGGGGTACGAGGTGCAGGTGGCGGAGACCTGCCACGAGGAGAACGCCACCCAGCTCATCACCCACGTGGAGGTGACCCCCTCGAGTGGGAGCGACACAGACGTGAGCGTGCCGGTCGTTGACGGGCTCGCGGAGCGGAAGGTCCGACCGGACGAGCTCTTCGCCGACACGGCGTATGGCTCGGGCCGCAACGCCTTCGAAGCCTCGCGCCGGGGAACGGAACTGGTAAGCCCGGTGGCGGGGTCGGCGCCGGGGAACTCGCACGAAGGAGAGCGTGACGGACCACCGCCGCTCACCGCCGCGGACTTCCAGATCGACGTCACAGGGGAGCAGGCCACGGTGTGCCCCGCCGGCCACCCGTCCACCTTAGAGTACGAGCTGGAGGATGCGCCGGAGCGGGTAGAGGTCCACTTTGCCAGGACAACATGCGAGCCCTGCCCCTTGCGGTCCCGTTGCCCAGTGAAGCTGGACCGGCGTGCGGGGGCCTACGTCCTCAAGGCGGACCTGGTGAAGGTGAACATCGAGCGGCGCCGGAGGGCCGAGGCCACCGTGGAGTGGCGCAAGCGGTATGCCATAAGGGCCGGGATCGAGGGAACGAACTCCGAGCTGAAGCGCGCCCACGGGCTTGGGCGCTTGCGGGTGCGAGGGGGCCGTCGGGTGCGGCTTGCCGTCTACCTGAAGGCGTTGGCGTGCAACTTCAAGCGGATGGTCCATGCACGCCTAGTGGAGATGGAGAACACGGCTCAGCGGGCGGTCGGGACGATACCTGCGGTCGCGGCCGCATGAGGGCGCCGCTCCACAACTTCCACCGGGTGCCCTGAGCCACGGAAGGGGTACCCGCAAGGGATCACGCTTGTCCTGAGGGCAGCAGATGGGGCGGTGAGGCAGCAGCCGGCATCTCGTGGACTCCTCCGCTCCAGACCACCTTCGCACGCCAGGGCTCATCTCAAACAGGCCTTGTTACGAGGGAATCAAGGTTCCCGTTCGGTCACCAAGGAATTGAGAAGAGTTATGTAAAGGTAAGATAGAAGCGCGCGGGATGACATCGATGCAAGAATCGTACAAAATCCTGGTGGTTGACGACGAGCCTGACCTGGAACCCCTCATGCTGCAGCGGATGCGCCGGGACATACGGGCGGGCCGCTACGAGTTCGTCTTCGCCCAGAACGGCGTAGAGGCTTTGGAGAAGCTGAACCAGGACGACGGCATCGACATGGTGCTTTCGGACATCAACATGCCTCAGATGGACGGTCTCACCCTGCTGGAGCAGATACCCAAGGTAGACCCCAATATCCGGGCGGTGATAATTTCGGCCTACGGCGATATGAAGAACATACGCACCGCCATGAACCGCGGCGCATTTGACTTCGTCACCAAACCCCTAGACTTTGAAGACCTACGGGTGACTATCGACCGGACGCTGCGCAATATGGCCGAATGGCGCGAGGCTCTCGAGTCCCGCGACCAGTTGTTGGCTCTGCAGAACGAGTTGGACGTGGCCAGGGGGATGCAGCAGTCCATCCTTCCGACCCGGTTTCCCCAAGACCCGGGCTACACCGTTTACGGCAAGATGCAGGCGGCGCGCAACGTGGGGGGCGATTTCTTTGACGTAATACAGCTGAACGGCGGGCGCATCGGCCTTGCCGTGGCCGACGTGTCGGACAAGGGTGTGCCGGCGGCCCTCTTCATGATGTCCAGCCGCACTCTGTTGAAGGGCGCTGCTATCGGCCTTGCTTTACCCGGTGAGGTGCTCCGGGAAGTCAACGATTTGCTGCTGGAGGACAACGAGGGCAGTATGTTCGTTACCGTTCTGTATGCGGTGTACGATCCTTCCAATAGAAAGCTGACCTATGCTAACGGCGGACACAACAGTCCCCTGGTAGTCCACGCCGACGGGGCATCCGCCTTGCTCCCCTTGACCGACGGGATAGCCCTGGGGATTGTGCCCGGCCTTCCTTACCAGCAGAACACGGTTACCTTGTCCCCCGGAGATACGGTTATCTTCTACACGGACGGCGTGACTGAGGCTATGAATGGCGAAGAGGAACAGTTTGGGCTGGACCCTCTGAGCGAATTCTTTCAGGCCAATCCCCCCCAGGACCCTGAACAGGCCACCGCGACGGTTTTTGAAGCGGTAAACGCCTTTGCGGGCGACACCCCCCAGTCCGACGATATTACCTGCCTAGTCCTTTATTGCAGCGAGGCTTCCTCTTGAGCGCGAAGTTGCACCTAACTATAGAGACCAGGCTGGAGGAACTGGAGCGCCTCTCCAGCGCTATAGAGGACCTCGGGAGGGGTGACAACTGGCCTTTCTCCCTCGCCTTTCAGGTCAATCTGGCCCTGGAGGAGTTGTGGCTTAACGTGGTGAACCACGGCCACGACGGAGGCTTCCACAAGGTTGAAATCGAATTGACCTCGGAAGCGGAGGCCGTGACCATTGAGATCACGGACGATGGTAAGCCCTTCGACCCGTTGAATGACGCGCCGGTACCGGATGTGATGGGGTCCCTGGACGACAGACCGGTCGGGGGCCTAGGTATTCATTTGGTACGTACGATGATGGATAAGGTGCGGTATAAACGGGAGGAGCGTAGAAACCATCTGATTCTGGTTAAGCGTAGGGTTGAGTGAGGGGAATCCCCCGGTTACCAACAGACGTACTCTTTGTGCTGGGCATCGGGGGAGGCGTGGCTCTTACGGTGGCCATCAGCCTGGCAGTCTGGTTTTTGCTCGGCGGCACGGATGCCAGCCAGAACGGCGCGAGGGCAACCGGCGCCGGCGAGATGGTCCCTACGCCTGAAGATAGCAAACCACCTCCTGTGGAAACTGGGGTCTCCGACCAGCGCATTCTCTTTGGCCAGTCGGCTGCCTTTAGCGGCCCCGCCCAGGAGCTTGGAATCAATATGAGGGAAGGCATCCTGGCGGCCTTCAAGGAGGCGAACGACGCCGGTGGCGTCCATGGCAGGATGGTGGAACTGACGTCGCGTGACGACGTCTACGAACCGGAAGCCGCCATCGCCAACACCACCAGCCTGATAAAAGAGGAGGGGATTTTCGCGCTGATCGGCGCCGTGGGCACCCCCACCTCGCGCTCGGCGCTCCCGGTGGCCGAGGCTAGTGGGGTCCCCTACATTGCCCCCTTTACCGGCGCGGCCTTTCTGCGGGACGCCAAGTGGGAAACCGTGATCAACCTGCGGGCCTCTTACGACCAGGAGACAGAAGAGATGGTGGCCCGGTTGACGGAGGACTTGGGGATCAAACACATTGGCATAATGTACCAGGACGACTCCTATGGCCGCGCGGGCTACCAGGGGGTCATGAGCGCTCTGGAGCATCGGAACATGAAACCGGCGGCGATTGGGCTGTATACGCGGAATACCCTGGCGGTGAAGACGGCCCTTCTGGATTTGAGTCAGGGATCTCCCGAAGCGGTGATCCTGGTAGGCGCCTATCAGCCCGTAGCGGAGCTCATCGAGTGGGCGCGTCACACCGGGTTGGACTCCGTTTTCATGACCATCTCTTTCGTGGGCAGCAACGCGTTGGCCACCGAGTTGGGGCCCGACGGCGCCGGGGTCTTCGTAACCCAGGTGGTGCCTTTCCCAACGGATGATTCCATACCCATCGTTGCTTCCTACCTCAACGCTCTAGCGGCCTACGGTCCCGACGCCGCGCCCGGCTTCGTCTCCTTCGAAGGCTATCTGGCGGGCCGCTTGGCCATCGCCGGTCTGGAGAGTTGCGGGTGGGAGGTGGACCGGGCCTGCTTCCTGGACAGCCTGCACAGCCCGGATATCACCAACCTCGACGGATTCCAGCTCCGCTATGGGGACGATGACAACCAAGGATCCGACGCAGTCTTTCTGACCGTGATCGGGTCCGACGGCCGTTACCACTCCATCGATAGTTTGCAGGACGCAGGGCGGTGAAAGAACACCTGAAACGGCTTCTACAAAGCGGCTCTCGTATCTCCACCCAACTCCACGTGGCTATCTGGGGAGCGGTGTCCCTGACCGTATGCGCCAGCCTGGTGGGCTGGTTATCGTTCAACCGGGTAGGAGATGTACAGAGCCGTGTGAATGAGGGCAGTATCCCGGATATTGCGGCCGCGTTCGAGGTGGCCCAGTACAGCGGCATACTGGCGGCCGCGGCCCCACGCCTGACGACCGCCGTGACAGAGGAAGAGTTTGACCAGGTGGGCCTTAGCATCGATAAGGCATACAGGGATTTTGAGCAGCAGTTGGCCCTTTTGGAGGAAGGGAACGCAGGGGATGAGAGCTTTGCCAGGATTCGCGACCACGTCGAAAATCTGGTTTTTAACATCGAGGCCATCAAGGAGGAGACCCGCGAGTCCGGTGCACTGACTGTGGGTAGCGAAGCCCTCGGAGCCGAGTTGGCGGAACTACGCGCTCAGTTGGACGGCATCGTCGTTCCTGCAATCGACGACCAGCTTTACTACACAATGACTGGTTATCGCAACCTTCTGGAGCCTCCGGTGTCGCGCTCGGAACATTTCTCGGAGGAGGAGTTCGGCCGCTACCGGCATCTGGCTCAATTGCAGGTGGACGGCAACATTGCGGTGGAGCTTTTGGCAACCGCCTTCACTCTTTCGGAGGCGTCGCTGATCGAGCCGCTGCGGGAGCGGTTCGAGGCTGCCGCCAGCCGCATAGAGCGGACCCTCGCAGCTCTCGAAGAATCCCAGCTACGGGCCGAAGTGTCCCCCATATTCACCAGACTGTTCAAGTTGGGAATTGGGGAGGGAAGCGGCTTTGACTTGCTAGCCCAGCGGCTGACCCTGGCGGAGAGTCAACAGGACCTGGTAGTAAGTAACCGCGACATCGCCGTTGACTTGGTGGAGGAAGTGAACGGGCTGGTGAACACGGCCCGGGCCAGTGCACAGATGGCGACCCAAGCTTCCAGTGACGCGATACAGACGGGTCGCACTCTCCTTCTGGCCATTAGCGGCATAAGCGTTGCCGGCGCTTTGCTCATCGCCTGGCTTTTCGTGGGGCGGATACTGGTGCGTCGCCTGAAACTAATATCGGATTGGATGCGGCGCATGGCTGAGGGCGACCTGGAGGCCACAGTTAAGATCGAGGGTCGGGATGAGGTGGCCGAAATGGCTGCTGCTTTGGAGGTCTTCCGTCGTCATGCTCTAGAGGTCCAACGTTTGAATTTGGTGGAAAAGCTAGCGGACGAGCTGAAAGGCAAGAACGAGGAACTGGAGGTTGTGCTGGAGGACCTACGCTTGGCGCAGGATCAGATTGTCATGCGCGAAAAGCTGGCAGCTCTGGGTGAGCTGACGGCGGGGGTAGCCCACGAGATACGGAACCCGTTGAACTTCGTCAACAACTTCTCCGAGGTTTCGGAAGAGCTGGTCAAGGAACTGCAAGAAGTCCTAAAGGAAGAGGGCGCGACGCTAACCGACGAACAGAGAGGGCTGCTTGAAGACATCTTCGGAGACTTGAGCGACAATCTGGGACGCATCCGGTCCCACGGGGAACGGGCTAACCGCATCGTCCAGGACATGCTTCAGATGGGTAGAGACTCGGGGGAGGTGCAGGCTACCAACATCAACAATCTCCTCGACGAACACGCGCGCCTGGCTTACCACAGCGCCCGGGCCTCCGACTCAAATTTCCAGTTGGACCTGCAGCAGGACTTCGACCCGGAGATGGGCGAACTTGAAGTAATTCCCCAGGACTTTGGGCGGGTCTTTCTGAACATGGTGAGCAACGCCTGCTATGCCACCGACGAGAAGCGCCGCTCAGTCACAGAGGCGAATGGCGGCTCCTACATGCCAACCCTGCTGCTGACCACCCACCGAGGAGAGGAGCATGCGGAAATCCGCATAAGGGATAATGGAAACGGGATTCCCCCGGACGCCATAGAGAAGATCTTCAACCCCTTCTTCACCACTAAGCCCACCAACGAGGGCACCGGCCTGGGCCTCGCCATGTCCAACGACATCGTGCGAAAACACGGCGGCGTCATTCGCGTCGAGTCAGAACCGGGCCAGTTCACCGAGATGATTGTCGAGCTGCCCCTGACGCCGCCCTCGACGGTCCCGGAAGAGGAAACGGCAGCGGTGGCGGCGCAAGGTGACGACCCATCTTCGGAACTCGCCCCTTAGGGCGTGGAAGATGTTTAACTTAATTTGTATCTCTCGTACATGATTATAGCTGTTAGCAACCAGCAGAAGTGTGACACTTTGGGAACCGAGAGATCAGGAGTCGGATGGAGGTCTGGTGAGCCCCCTGAGGGTGCTGTTGTAGCATCTTCGCCGTTCGATTGTTTGAGCCCCTCCTTCCTACATCGTAGGATCTCCTGCCTCCTTCCCTTGAGGATGTCTGAGGGCGTCACGTTTCTCAGAGCCTTGTGATGGCACCGGTAGTTGTAGTAGCTAACGAAGGCCACGATGGCCGCCTCCAAGTCTGAAGGCATCTCATACGGCAGTTGGTTCACGTCCCGCTTGAGGGTTTGGTGGTAGCGCTCCAGCTTGCCGTTGGTCTGAGGGTGGAAGGGTGTTGCCAGTATGTGCTTGATGCCCACCATGCCATTGTTCTCGATGCCAAGTCTGCCCAGGCTCTCTGGTATGGGGAGCCTGCAACGTGGACACATCGCGAGGGAACCGGTTGACCATAGGGGTTAGAGCATCGATGGGACGCCGAGAATCACCGTCGCTTAACAAGCTCATGTCGCCTCGTGGCGCGTGGGTACTGGGCGCCGGTAAGGTTACTCCTACTCGCTTCTACTGCGTTGGCTTGGGAGAGGGCCTTCCAACCGGCGTGGGCTCTCCTGGACGAACTACCTCGCAGTGGCTTAGGTCAATAACTCCTTCAACAGCTCGCATGGTAAAGTTTAGTCCCAGACCTACTCCGAACATGGTCACTGGGCCGCTAAGGTCTCGATAGTTTCCCCACTGTCCGGGGAAGCAACCGACGTTATGGTTACCGTCTCCTCTCAGAAGGACCATCGCCGAGTTCGGGTACAGTTGTGTGACGGAATGGATCGTACCCGTCACTGACAGGTCTTGGCCACGGCACGCAGCATCTGCGCCGGTTGGGTCTGTCGTATAGGCTCTGGCCAGTTCCTCCGCTGACACGGTACGGAAAACCGAGGTGTCGGAAGGATCAGATGCGGAGCATCCCATAGCAAAGCTCAAAACTCCGACAAATAGCACGAAGCGAAGGGTCATCAGACTCATCCAGCCAACTCGTGCCCAATAGTGGACCTCAGTCATTGCTACGGGACGTACTCCCAGCATTCTAGATGCACAATACCTCCTGCATCACGGTTCTTCCACATAGCGTCGACCTTGGTGCGCCGCTCGGCGGTTCCATTTGAAAATGTTCCAGAGAGCAAGCATTACTAGGACCAGAACCACTGGTCCGTACAAATGGGCCGTGGCCAGGTAGACCTGCGGCGCAACCGCTGCCCCCAGGTAGAGCAGGGACAGCCCGAATCCAAGCAAGCTCCAACGACCCTTGTGGCGATCGCTCCAGATGATGGCGGTCCCCGCACCGACTCCGATCAAACCGATGGGAGCGAGGATGGCGGACCAGTACTGAGCCTGGGGTGCGGTCACTGAGGCGAGAGGCACAGCGATGAAGAGCGCACTGAGGGCCACCGAGCAGCAAGCAGCCACCAATGAGGCAACGGCACCATGGCCCACGATCATGCCATGGCCTCGTAACCGACCAATGTACTGCCGCTTTATCCATCCGACAGAGAATACCAAAGCTGCCCCTCCACCATAGATCACGCCCATCATGATCACATAACCGACGAAGGGAGTGTCCAAACCAAGCGGTCCACCAACGGCTCAGGCGACCGAAATGCCCCCCATCACGCTAATGGGAAAGAGCAAAACGTGCTTTAGCTCTGGCGACAACCAGCCCGTAACAAGAGGGGATACGCCTAGAGCGATCACGAGAACTAAAACCGCAAGCCACAAGCTGGCGTTGTCAAGAACCGTAAAGGCCAAACCGAAGCCCGCCCCCGTAACCGCGGTGAGTCCCAGCGATGCCATGAAATGGCCTTTGGGTAGAGCCCTAGTCATCGCGCCTCGCGAGAGGGCGTATGCGACGCTTGCATCTCACCGCTGTTCTTCGCGGTGAGCGCCATATTCGTGGACACGACGTTGTAACGCGGGGGCGTCCCAAGCATTGCTGACCTGCCCCCCAAAAACTGGTCCAGTTATAAACTCGTAAAATGGAGCTGGTGAGAGGGGGTAGTCAATGGCGAGTAAAAAGCGCAGTGTAGAAGAGATCATAGGGAAGCTGCGGGAAGCGGAGGTGGCCCTGGCGCAAGGGGAGACGGTGGCCCAGGCATGCAGGGGTATCGGGGTATCAGACCATACGTTTTACCGGTGGCGGCAGCAGTATGGGGGGCTGAGAATAGACCAGGCGAGGCGGTTGCGGGAGATGGAAGCGGAGAACGGACGACTCAGGCGTGCGGTAGCGGACCTAACGTTGGACAACCAGATTCTGAAGGAGGCAGCACGGGGAAACTTCTGAGCCCGGCTCGCCGGCGGAGATGCGTGGAAGTGGTGGGGGACAGGTATGGCATCTCTGAGCGGCGCGCTTGCCGGGCGCTTGAGCAACCCCGGTCAACACAGAGGTACGCTGCAACAGTGGCCGATGATGAGGAGGCCCTGACGATGGCAGTGGTTCGGCTGGCCAGTCGGTACGGACGGTATGGGTACCGGCGGGTGACTGCCATGCTGCAATGGGAGGGATGGAGAGTGAACCACAAGCGGGTGGAGCGGATCTGGCGACGGGAAGGACTCAAGGTACCAGCCAAACAGCCCAAACGGGGCCGACTCTGGCTTACTGACGGCTCCTGCGTGCGGCTGAGGCCACAACGACGGAACCACGTCTGGGCATACGACTTTGTGGCCCTTCGTACCAGTGACGGCAAACCCGTTCGTCTCCTGACAGCGGTGGATGAGTATACCAGGGAGTGTCTGGCCATCCATGTGGGTCGCTCGTTACGCTCACCCCATGTCATTGAATGCCTGGGGGACCTCATGGTCCAGCGTGGCGTGCCGGAGCACCTCCGCTCGGACAACGGGCCGGAGTTCACTGCCAGGGCGGTGCGGTTGTGGCTCCCACCCCTTGGAGCCACAACTCTCTCCGTAGCCCCAGAACCCGACCACACCTTCACCGGTGTATAAAGAGCCCTGTCCGATGCCGCGGAGACGCACCTTGTGCGTCGCCGCGTCTATCCATAACCCGACCTTCAGGTCTTGAAGCTGCTGACGCATGCTCTCACTTGAGTCTTGGACAACGGACCTGACACGTGCGCTCTCGATGATGTCCGGGTCGGCGCCGTAAGCCTTCAGAGCTGCCCGGAGCTCCTGTTTCGCCGAAGCCTCCAGCTCAGTGGTTCCACGGACAATCACGGTGACCCTTACGTACCATTCCTCCCGTGGCTGGCCTGGACGGTCACCCCGCTCGAAGAAGCTCAGGTGGTAGGACCCCTTGAAAGCCTCTCATTCGGCGGAGTCCTCCAGCCGTAATCCGGACACCTCATATCCCAGCGCGCTAAGCTCCTGGGCGTCGGCTCCTCCTGGGTATGGGAAGCCCAAGCTAACGAGGACGTGCGGCTCTTGGGGAGGCATCATATCCAGGAGGGCATCGGCGTCGAGGCCGGTAGACACGATCTGGTATTTGCGACCGTCGATGGCCTCCGTCCCGACGATCTCCGGGCCATCGGCGAAGCGGAGTGCGACCCGCGGGTCGGATACGATGCTCAGGAAGACCCTAAAACTGGAGTGCCCAGGCGACGTGAGCCAACGAGCGCCGCCCTCCGAGGAGAAGACCTCGCCTTCCGAGAGGAGCATGTATCGGGGCCAATCGCCGCTCATGTCCCTCAGGAGAGTGAGGCTTGGAACATAGGTGAACTCTGTCTCAAGCTGCGAAGGTGAAAAGGCAAAGCCACCTCGGAAGCTCTGCTGGTCCATCGCCTCCTGAGCGCGAGCGACAAGCGCCTTTGCGGTGGGGGGACCTCCACCGGGGGCGTCTGTAGCACTGGCAGGAAGCTCAGTTGTGGTGGTGGGCGGAGCGAGCTCGGGTTCGTCTGTTGTTCCGCAGGCGACAACGAATGCGCCGAAGGCGAGCAAGATTATCACGACCAACTTGTCTATTCACCAATAGGCTCCACTGTGCCCCGCGCTGCCTCAATCCGCGAGCAGCTCCATGTATCCCTCTTTAAGCACTACTGCCCCTTCGGGAATCCCGAGCCTTTCCATTATCTGGAGCGCGTCGTCAATTTGATCCTCATCGAACAGTCCTATCCGGATGCGGTTTTCGACCTCTCGCACCGATGTGCTGGCTGGGGGTATGCCGCTCTCGATTAAAGCTCTGTCGAGGATGTGGAACCACTCGACCAACTGGTCGAAAGAGTAGTCGCCTTGAACGGGGATTATCTGGGTGATCTCACGACTACCGTGATACGCTGCGCGGAAAGCCGCCTCCGCGGCTGCCGTGTTGGTGACGTCCAGCATGTAGACGACGACTGTAGACCGTCAGCGATAATGGGACACATATAAGGGTAGGAAAACCCGAGAGTCGGAGGGTGGTGTGAGCTCCTGAAATGAGGGTAGAGTTACCCACAGAAAGGAGCAGATGTGATGCTCCTATAGATGTCAAGCGGCTGCTGGTAGAGCCAGGTTCTTGCGTCCGATCTCATGCAAGATGGCGAAGATCTGACGAGCGACGTAGCGTTTGAGGCAGCGGATGACCTCGGACTTTGTCATCCCCTCCCTGGTGCGACGCCGCATATACTCCCTCGTCCGCTCATCGTAGCGGAGTCTCACAAGGACAACGCGATAGAGAGCGGCATTGGCTTGTCGATCGCCTCCGCGGTTGAGTCGGTGGCGTTCGGTCTTGCCTGAAGAGGCAGGAATGGGGTTTACTCCGCACAGGGCGGCGAAGGCGGGCTCAGACCTCAGTCGCTCGGGATTGCTGCCGGCAGTCACGAGAAGCGTGGCTGCGGTGTCCGCTCCGACTCCGAAGGTGTGGACCAATGCCGGCGCAGTCTCCGCGGTGAGCCGGGCCAGCTCGTCGTCGTTACATTCGATCTCGCAGGTGAGCTGGCTGTGACGACGGGCAAGCAGCCGAAGTGCATGCTTAGCTGCTGCTACCGGCGTCGCCAGCCTACCCGGGCGAAAGCTAATGCAGCGATCTACAAGCCTCCGGGCATTTAGTCCGGCCAATTCCTCTCGCAACTCAACAGGCGCGGTGACCACAAGGGCTTTCATCTGGTTGATGGCCTGCGTGCGGGCCTTCATCGCAGAGTCCTTGACAATCTTGAGCACCCGGATCATCTCCACCTTGTCCACACCTGACTTGGGAGACTCCCGAGCCACCCCGGCGAGGACAGATCGTGCGGCCATTTCAGCGTCGAGAGGGTCGCTTTTGCCCAGTCTACGGCGTGTGGACCTGTCTGGTCGGTTGACCTCGATAACTTTGTGGCCACACCGAGCAAGGTGTCGAGCCAGCCCCGCTCCATATGAGCCGGTCCCTTCGACGCCAAAGGTGGAGACCTGGCCCAGGCCGATAGCCCAGGTCTCCAGGTCCTCGTAGCCCTTGGCCGTCGTCCCTAGCCGGTATTCACCCAGGCGCGTTCCATGGTGGTCGATTGCCACAGCTACGTGTTCGTCCAGGTGCGTGTCAACACCAACGATCACCCTGGCGACACCATCCAATCCGCTGCTAGTGGTCACAGACTGCCTCCTCGCTCTTGAGTGAGATGGCTCCAACAGGCCAGGAGAGCGGACAGGACTGCGACGGGGCCTTTGGCCAGGCTCCTATCAGGTCACTGCTCACCTGGTCGGTGGGCGGGTTGGGCCGCCTCGAGAACGAGGTCGACAGATCACATTAAAGGCACTGCGCCGGTCCCATTCTCGGGTCAGACCCGACCCGAGAAGGCCCGGGAAAGATTATCGCAGTCCCAATTAGAAGTAAGCAAAGCAGAGGCTGCCGAGGAACGAAGCGAGCAGACCAGGTCTTTCGTCCGCACAGTGAAGGCGGCTGCCCGACGTAAGTACAGCTCGGAAGAGAAGATCCGAATTGTTCTGGAGGGCTTCCGCCGCGAGGTCACAGTCAACGACCTGTGCCGGCGGGAGGGGATCAAGCCCCACTCCTACTACTCGTGGACCAAAGAGTTCATGGAGGCGGGCAAGGAGAGGTTGACCCGTGACTCGGTTCGGGACGCCACTCAGCATGAGGTAGGGCAACTCAAGCGAGAGAACGGGGAACTCAAGGAGCTAGTGGCCGATCTGTCGCTGGAGGCGTACCGTCTCAAAAAAACGGCCATCCCCATGCCCCAGGACGCCACCGGTACCAGCGGATGAGCGCCCCGGAGAAGGCAGAGGTAGTTACCAAAGTATCCTCGTCTCCCCTCCCTAAGCGGAAGGTCCTCAGAGAGCTGGGCATCCCTAAGAGCACCTACTACCGGTGGCGCAGACGCCAAGACCAACAAGGACTTGAGGACCGACCAGGAGGCGATCAGCCACCATGGAACCGTCTTACTATTCAGGAAGAACGCTCAGTCCTGTTATCAGCCAGAGAGATGCCAGAGCTGAGCTGCCGTCAGCTGGCCGCGTGGATCACCGACAACCAGGGCTTCTCAGTCTCAGAGTCCAGCGTCTACCGTATCCTGGGCAGGGAGGGCCTAGTGAAGAGGCCTGAGATGCGGTTGGCCGCGGGGAAGGAGGTGAAGGCTCAAACCACCGAACGGCGACGACTCTACAACAGGGCCCTCAGGGAGCTCACCAGACCTCCATCCAGCCCCTGATCTCTCGGCTCCCAATGTGTCCCACTTTTGCTGGTTGCTAACACTTGGAGCGTATCAAGGCCCAGCCGCAATGCAGGAACGCCTCCTCTACAGTAATCCGCAGCCCTGAGACCGGTGCCCTACGGTTCACCTTCATGGGCTCCAAGAGCTCTGTATCGGTCACGATCTCGGCCTTGCCTTTCACTCGCAGCGTTTCGTTCATCCCCGGCACGAAAAATAGCAGTCCCACTCCAGGGTTTTCCACAATGTTTTGCAAGGAGTCCACCTGGTTGTTCCCGGGTCGGTCAGGGAGGAGCAATGTTTTGTCGTCTAGTACCTCCACAAACCCCGGCGGATCGCCTCGAGGTGAAGCATCGGCCTGACCGTCGGCACCCGCAGAGCTCAGAACACAAAGAGGCGAGAGAGCTATGAAGCTCCGGCAGTGAACGTCTAGGTGGTCCAACACCTTTTGGACCGCCCGGGGAGCAGGTGGTTAGTAGACGGTCCGCAGTTCAGAGTAGTTGCTAACAACCATATCCTACACCCTTGGTTAATTTCGACGTTTTGGGTTACCCTCTTCCAGTATGACCTACAATCGTCATCCTCGGCAACTACTACGCCGCCTCAAGTAATACTTCTCTCGCGGCACCAGTTTTGGCGAGACCAGGTTCACATAACGTCCAAGGATGCCTTCGTTGATGTCAAAGTTGTCACTGATACCGGATGAGAGATGGCTCTTCTGTCAATTAGGCGCGGCTAAGCCTGGTGGCCCCTTGTCGGTGTACACCTGCCGAACTCGTCGTGGACACTGGAATAACCGGCTCTACCAATCTGAATCGAAGTGTCAAACTAAGTGCTAGCTACTACAGGTCTGCTTCCAGTCAGCTTGGCTCACCACCTCTAACTCGGTGGACGGCACGCACCCGCACGTCCACGGCAAGCCGGACTTCCCCACCTCCTACAAAGACGCCACGGATGGGAGCTACATCCTGATAATCGCGACCGATTGCTACCCGCACGTGCCGTTCGTCAGCCAGGCACCGGTTAGTGGGATCGAAGCCAATCCAGCCAAGGCCGGGCAGGTGGCACTCGGTCCAAGCGTGGGTGGCTGCTTGCGGCAGATCTTCTTCGTCTTGGCCGGCGATGCACAGGTAGCCAGAGACGTAGCGGGTAGGGATGTTCCAGGCACGAGCAATGGCGATCATGACATGGGCGTAGTCCTGACAGACTCCTTGTCTAGTTTCAAGGATGTGCTCTATTGGAGACACCACCGAGGTGCTGCCTGGAACATATTGGAAGCTACGGTAGAGGGCGTCTGAAAGCTGTAACAGCGTTCTTAATGGATCGTCTTCTGGCTTGATTTCCAACTCGTCCACGAAGGCGGTGAGAGCTGGAGAAGACTGGACGAAGGCGCTGGGGTGAGTGAAGTCCCAATAGCTGAACGATTCCGCCCATGAGCGTATCTCTTCCCATGCGCCGGAACCCAAGGAATCCGGCAGCGCTGTCGGGCGTGCTCGTTCCACGGTGGCCCGAGACGTGATCTCCAGCGATTCGTGTTCGCGATGGATGTTCATGACCTGTTTGGTATTGCCGAAGAAGTCCGTCTCGCTATTAAGCGGCGCTGGGGGGTCCGTCGCCACGTCAAAGCTCAGAAGCCGTTGCCCCGAATCATCGCGGGGCTTGAGACAGAGGGAAAGCACACAGTACCGTACTGGCGACGTGTAGTAGTGGCGGGAGACGTGCTCAATCTCGTAGAGCGCCGGTTGCTTCATAGTTCTAGCGTCCTGGGAAATCTTCTACCGGATAATCGAAATAGGCCGTAGTTACAAGATGATGTAGCTCCCGGCAGTACTCCCTTACCTGTCGCAATAAGTCGTGGTGGTCTTCTTCATCGGGCCATTCGTAATGGATCAACGCCGCCATACGGCCCGCCAACCGGCTGGCAGCAGCGCCGGCCTTTGGGTTTGGACCAGGACCAATAGAGGCCAAGTAGGACACCGTGCTGTCTAGAGAGCTGCAGACCGAGCCTGGTAGCAAGGGGTCTGTGGCCAGTAGATTCAATACCTGCCCAGGCTGCACTTCAACGCTGTAGATGCGATTGTAGGCCTCAAAAGCACTGTAAAGCCGCAGCAAGCTTGTCCATTCCGCGTCGGAATATTCGGCCGTCTGGGAATCCGTGGCCAGTTGCGACAGAAACAACGAAGTGGAAAGTTGGGCTCGCTCGATGAAACGGCCGAGCTGCATGAAAAGCCAACCTTCGTCCCGATACATCGTGGCGGCGCCCACGCCAGCAAACGTGTTCATCTCGGCTGCGGTCTCAGCGTAAAAACCCTCCGGAGAGACCCGCCAAATGTCTTGGATGCTTATTTTCTGCATCTTTAGGTAGGCCAGATTGAGGCTAGTCCATAGTTCGCTACTAATACAATGGCGCATCTGCCGAGCGTTTTCACGGCCTCGGGCGAAGCAACTCCAAATGGAATCAGGGTTGGAGCGCTCAAAGGTGAGATCGTCGGCTAGGGTGTAGGAATCGGCTAGGGTGAACTCATCGCTGTTAGGTAGTTCGAGACTACCCCCGGGAGGCTCGCGGTTTATGCCGTTGTAGATTCTGGTCCAGCCAAAGTGAATTTCCCGGATTGGACGGTCCACCAAAGCCTCTGTCTGCAAACGCAACAGACGGCAGAGGAATTCTGCTCGTTCCAGGTAGCGGCCCATCCAATAGAGGCCCTGTGCACTGCGAGAAAGCAATTCAGTTCAGTCGCTTAGTACCCAGAGATCTTTGCCGCCCCCGCCTTGGCTGGAGTTCACTACGAGGCTCCCCCGTCGTAAGGCTACCCGGCAAAACGCCCCGCCTACCATGCGAGTTTCCCGCCCGTGGAGTACAAAGGGCCGTAGGTCGACATGACGGGGCTCAAATCTGTCGTCGATCAGGCATGGCGCACGGGAAAGAGCTAGCACCGGTTGAGAGATGAAATCGGCTGGGTCGGCGCGCAACTGCACCGCATACTCTTCCCGCTCTTTGGGCGTTGCGTGGGGGCCTATCAGCATTCCGTAGCCCCCCGATTCGCCCACCCGTTTCACTACCAGGTTTTCCAGATTGTCCAGAGTGTACTCGAGATCTTTTGGCCGACGGCAGAGGTAGGTTTCAACGTTGGCCAGGATCGCTTCTTCCCCAAGGTAGTAGCGAATCATATCGGGTACGTAGGCGTACACACTCTTGTCATCCGCAACCCCTGTGCCCGGGGCGTTCACTAGCGCTACGTTCCCTAGCTTGTAGGCATGGAGGAGCCCCGGTACTCCCAACAGGGAGTCCGGGCGGAAAACCAGCGGGTCGAGGAAATCATCGTCCACACGACGGTAGACCACGTCCACCCGGCGTAACCCGGTGGTGGTGCGCATGTAAACAAAACCATCGTTCACCAGCAGGTCTCGGCCCTCCACCAGCTCAGCACCAATTTCGTGGGCTAGAAACATATGCTCATAGAAAGCGGAGTTGTAAACTCCTGGGGTCAGCAACGCAATGCTCGGTTCGGACCGCCCACTGGGCGCAAGCTCACGAAGCGTCGTCAGTAGCAAACGTCCGTAGTGCTCAACCTCCCGCACTCTGGAGCTTCGATACAACCGCCGTAAGCTGACTTTCACCGCCTTCCGATTTGCGATCATGTAGGATACACCGGAAGGGACGCGCAGGTTGTCTTCAAGCACCCGGAAGCCGTCGTTGGTCCGAACCAGATCGGTGCCGCAAATTGCAACCCAGGTACCGTAGGGCGCGGAAAAGCTCCGCATCTCTATGCGGTACTGGGGGCAGTCGCGTACCACGTCTACTGGAATCACTCCGTCTTCAATGATACGGGCTTCGCCATACACATCTTCTAGAAAGCGGTTCAGCGCTTTCAAGCGCTGAGTCAAGCCCTTCTCTAGATGCTGCCACTCGGTGCCCGAGAGCACCCGTGGGACGCAATCTACCGGTATAATCCGCTCTTCACCCTCGGCGTCTCCATAAACTGTGAAGGAGATACCTTCATTGGAGAAGGAGCGAGTCACTCGTTCCTGAATGCTGGTCATTTCTTCCACGGAAAGCTGTCGAAGGCCTTCGTGGAGCGGCCGGTAATGTTCTCTGGCCGCGCCATCCGGCTGGAACATCTCGTCGTATATGGAAATATCAAGATTGTAAGTGTCGAAGTTCATAGCGGCATCCAGATGCTCAAGGGACTCCTCGGGCTTGTAAGCTGCTTCAGCGGCAAGGGACTGTTAGCATATGTAGCGAATTCTAAGGCATTGCTAACCATAATACCATATGAGAGCCGATGGCAGCTATAACCCAACCGGAATGTCGTTCTCATACCACGCCGGTGTCAGAACCGTCTCCTGTATCTCAGTTATGACCCTGGACAGATGGATCGTCCGCGCGCCCACTCGCCTCCAACTCCTCCGTACCTTCCTCCATTGTGACCGAGGGAGGCGTGAGGGGCAGTTCGATGGTCATCTGGGTGAACTGCCCCGGTTCTGATTCGACGCGGATAGTACCGCTGTGTCGACGCACAATATCGCTGGACATGGCCAGGCCCAAGCCGGTGCCCTGGTCCGTGGGCTTGGTGGTGAAGAAGGGGTTGAATATCTTGTCTATGTGGTCCGGTGGAATCCCACTTCCGTTGTCCCTGATGCAGATATCCACGTGGTCTTCTGCCCGCCGGGTTGTCATCCAAAGTGTTGGAGTGTAGGTCTCGCCATTTCCTGTTGCTTCTGAGGCGACCCGCCGTTTCTCGCTGGTGGCGTAACAAGCGTTGCTCACCATATTCAGAAACACCCGGCCTAGGTCCTGGGGAATCACCTCCATTTCGCCCATTTCCGGGTCAAAATCCTGCCTGAGATCAAGTTGGAAATCCGGATCGGTCGCCCGAGCGCTGTGATATGCCAGGCGGGCGTGCTCATCGAGCAGGTTATTAATGTTGGTAGACTGTAGCTCGCTGGCGTCCCTACCCATTTGAAGCATGTCATGAACGATTCGGTTGGCCCGTTCGCCATGGGACCGGATGCGTTCTAGATTGCTGCTCAAGTCTCCACAGATTTCTAGAATGAGATCGCGCTGTTCATCGGTTAACTTCGCGTCTCCCTTGTTCAGGACCTCTTGCAGTTCCGTAAGAAGCTCCTCCGATACCTCCGAGAAGTTTTTGACGAAGTTTAATGGGTTTCTAATCTCGTGGGCCACGCCCGCGGTGAGCTCTCCCAGGGCAGCCAGCTTCTCGCGCATCACGATTTGGTCTTGCGCCCGGCGTAGGTCGGCTAGCACACTTTCCAGTTGGGTGTTCTTCCCGCTTAACTCTTCCGCCAGCTTTTCCACCAAGTTCAGCCGTTATATCTCCAACGCATGACGCCGGAACACCTCCAATGCAGCGGCCATGTCGGCTACCTCGTCCCGCCCTCCAATCTCCACTCTCGCCTCTAGGTCGCCCCCGGCCATGCGCCGCATCCAATCCGATAGCAGTTTCAGACGGCGCACCAGTATCCGGCCAACAAATAACCAAGCGATGAGCAAAGCGCCGCTTATACTGATGGCGCTAATAGCCAGGAGGAGGGTGCGACCCGTTAGTATCGCTTGACTGGACGCTTGCGTGGCCCCCTGGGCGCTGACATGAGCCGTGTTCACCAGCACGTCGACCTCGGTCACAAGGTCGATAGCGATGCCGCGGTTGCGCGCTAGCAAGTCCTGCTGGCGCTCCGCCAGCCTAAGCCGACTGGCTAGTAAGTCAAAGCCGCTTTCCTCCCCAACTCCCAACTCAAACAGCCGGGCAAATATTGGGGACACCTCGGTGCGTATTGGGGACTCTTCAAGGGCTGACAGGTTCCGCTCAATGCGGCTTGCGGCAGCTTCAAAGCGCTCTCGCAGCGGCTCAATTAGAGATGCCTCTGAGATAGTGAACGCGTTGGCCAAGAGCTCTGTTGCAATGTTGCTGTCCGCTTGCAGCTGTGCCAGGTGGCGGTAGCTGCCAAACTCTTCCTCCGAGAAATGTTCTGTGCGCGGTACAGCAGGTTCGCCAAGGTTGCGATAGCCTGTCATCGTATAAAAGAGTTGGTCATCGATAGCCGGAATTACGATGTTTTCCAAGCGGCTGCGCAATTCCCCAAGCTCGATTCCTAGGGCTTCGCTGCGCTCGGTCAGTGTAAAGAATTCGGACTTACTACTCTTAATAGCCTCTGTGGTAAAAATTAGAGTGTCGGTGTGGCCACGAATTCGCTCAAAGCTCTCATCCCCCTCCTCAAGCAGGGCTACCTGGTCCTCAAATGCCCGGTGCGCGTCGTCGATGCTAAGGGCTACCTGGTCAAACTCTTCGGTAGTCGCCGCAGCCGTTAGGCGAGGGGCGGCAGCCACTAGCGTTCCGCTATACTGAGCAACCCCAAAAGCGGCAACCATCTCCGGGATACTGCCCTCATTCACCCGGCTCTGCGCCTCTCCTACCCGATTGAACGACAACCAGCCCACCAGACTGGCAGCGATGGTCAGGACCACCGCTCCCCAGATAGCTAGGTGGAGTTGCGTAGAGATGCGGAAGCGGCTTTCTAGTAGCCGTTTCAGGCGGTCTTTCACGGCCCTGTGTCCCGCAAAGTGTCTATGGAGTGATAACGACCGTCAGAACCGATCACTGTCAGAAAGACCGCGTCCGACCCTTGGTTATCGCCGTCCTGGTAGCTGAGCTCGAAGCCGTCAAGGTCGATGATATTCGTGCGGCGCAGACTGTCCAGAAAGCAGGTCCGATCCACCTCTCGCCCGCAACTGGTCAAACCGGCAATAGCTAACCGACCGGCCAGATAGCCTTCAAAGGAAACAAAACCAGGGGTGGCCTTGGGTGCGTATGCCGACAGGGCCCGTAGGTAGGCAGCAACAATTGGTATGGAATCATCCGTTGGGAAAGGCACCACCTGGGTGACGAAGACCCCAGCTCCGTTGGGCCCCAACTCCTTGGCCAATGCGTTGCTGCCCACGAAGGAGATCGTCATGAAAACAGCGTTCAACCCTGTATGCCGCGCCCAAGCGATTAGCGCTGCCACTGGCTGGTAAGCTCCTATGAGAATCACTGCCTCGGGCGAGCTCCGGCTCAGATCCAAGAGGGCGGTCTTTACAGCCAGGGTATTCCGTGGATACAAACCGATGGCTGCCGGCTCCATCTCCCGCCGCGCCAAGGCGCTTCTTACCCCACGGTAGCCCGCCCGGCCAAAGGAATCGTCCTGATACATTACAGCGATGCGCTTGATGGCCAAGTCGTTCGTCAACCGGGCCACCATTTCCTCGGTCTCCTGGTTGTAAGAGGCTCGCAGGTTGATCACATTGTTCCACCTGGTGTCTCGTAGAAAAGCAGCGCCGGTGAACGGTGCAATGTAGGGAATGCCCTTGGCCGCAGCCACTGGCACCGCAGAGCGCGATGTGGGAGTGCCAACTGCCCCAATCAGCGCAAACACCGCTTGCTCCTCGATCAAATGCAAGGTGTTGGCAATGGCGGCTTCCGGTTCGTAGGCGTCGTCTCGTGAAGTCAACTCTAACCGCCGCCCGTGGACGCCGCCCTGCTGGTTCACCTCGCGGAACGCTGCCTCAATACCGAGGCCCATGTTCCTTCCCAGCTCTCGAGCCGGTCCACTCAAGGCGGCAGACTGGCCAAAAAGAATGCTTTGGTCCGAGATACCGGTTTCCACGGAGACCGTGTTACTATCCCCTGACTCAGGCGTCCTATCGACTGTGGCGTTTTCTTTCTGATCGTTCCGGACACCATCCGCGTGGTCGAGAAAAAACCAGATCCCCAGACTGACGGCCACAGCAATGGCCACCGCTCCCCCGATACCGAGCACGAACAAGATATCTGTTGGTACACGGGGGATACCCTTCATTCGTCCCTACGCTTGACCAGTGTCAGATGGTTCTTACCTCCCTCCCGTCGATAGCGCAGCTCATCCATCATCGTACGCACTATATGTAAGCCCAAACCACCCACCGGTCTATCTTCCAACGGCCCAGTTAGATTGGGAGAGGGACCATCCTTCACTGGGTCAAAGGGCATACCATCGTCCACGATCTCAATAGTGAGGACCACCTCTTCCGAGGTCAGTATAATTTCAATCTCGTGGAGTCCGTCATCGTGTCCATGGTTTATGACGTTGACTGCCAACTCCTCAAGCACCAAATTGACCCGATAGATGAGGTCCGGAGGCCAGTCCTCCCGCTTGCCAAGGGCCTCTACGGCGGTGGAAAGGCGTTCGATTACGTCCAGCCGGGTCTCAATCTTTAAGCACAGCCTCGCGCTCACGCCGAAGCCTCACTACAATAAAACGTTAGGCAAGTAATATCATCGGACTGAGGTGTATCGCCTACAAAAGCGTTTACGGCTTCAAAGACCGCTAGGTTGGCTTTCTCAGGGTCCTCCGGAGGCGTCGCCTCAAAGACTTTGCGCAAGCGGTCAAGACCAAACTGCTCCCCGTCGCCGTTCATAGCCTCAGTGACGCCGTCGGTGTAGAAAACAACTGTGTCGCTGGGGGACAGGGTTACCGAGTTCTGCTGGTACTCGATGTCGGCAGCAACCCCTAGGGCTATCCCTTGCGTCAAAGGAAGTAACGTTGAGGTTCCGTCGCCATGTACCACAAGAGGACTGTTGTGGCCTCCGTTAGCATAAATCAACTCTCTGTTGGAAGGATCGTAGACTCCATAGAGGACGGTAACGAACATGCCCGCCTCGTTGTCCTCTTGCAACAAGTCGTTAACTTGGCCCAGCGCCTTGCTGGGGCCGGTGTCGGTCAGAGCTATGCTCTTTAGTAGGGTACGGCTGGACATCATGAACAATGCTGCCGGCACGCCCTTGTCTGATACATCGGCGATTGCAAGGCCGATCCGCCCGTCGTTCAGGTACAGTACATCAAAGAAATCGCCTCCCACGTTACGCGCTGCCTCCATCTTGCCGTACACCCCATAGCCGGGCCCTTTGGGGAACTGGGTGGGAAGAATGGACTGCTGCATCTGCCTGGCTACGTCCAGCTCGTTCTGCAAAACTACCAGCTTGTCTCGAGATAGGAGGGCTTCCCGCCACTCGGCCATATGGCGCAGTGTCCGGTCAATAGTCACCCGCAAGTCTTCAAAATCTAAGGGTTTGGTGACGAAGTCGAAGGCGCCTCGGTTCATGGCCGTGCGTATGTTCTTCATGTCGCCGTACGCCGAAATTATTACGGAGCGGATGTTGGGGTCCACCTTGGGGATCTGCTCCAACAGCGTAAGGCCATCCATCTGAGGCATGTTGATGTCCGAGAGCACCATGTCGATGTCCTCGTCCTGCTTTAGCCTCTCAAGAGCCTCTACGCCGTTTTGAGCAAAGACAAACTGGTAGCGACCCGCTCGAATGTTCTGGCGCATACGCTGCAGCATGAGCGACTCCAAGTCCGGCTCATCGTCAACCACCAGGATCTTGTACGGCTCTTGCATTACTACCGTCCCTTGGCGCTTTAGCCTTGGGGTCTGCCACCTTCTTGATATTCGAGGTCCCGCTCTTGGATACCTGTGAATAGCCCGGAATTGGTCAGCCGTTGAATGAGGCTAGAGCCTCAGCTTGAGAAGCGTGAACGGAGATGATCTTGTCGAAACCACTGATCTCGAACACCTCCCGTATCGACTCCGAAAGTGAACAGATCGCAAATTTCGCGTTCTGGTCTTGCAATGCCCTGGCGGTTAGCAAGATAACCCGAAGGCCGGCACTGCTGATGTAGGATAGCTGCTGCATATCCAGGATTACAGCACGCTCGCCTGGGTCTATAGCAGCCTCTAAAGCATCCTGGAATTCCCGGGCATTGGTGCCATCGACGCGCCCCTTCGTCTTTGCAATTAAGATATCCCCCAGTCGCTCGGTCTCGACGCCCATATGCGCATATCTCCCTAATGTTGCGACTATATACTGGTGCCACACCAGTTTACCCACGTCTTATTGAATGTTTCCACTGCTCCCAACCGTAAATCTGGTGGCAGCAAGGATAGACACCGTGAGCAGTGCTGCCAGTGAGGTATTTATTATACCGCTTATGCCGCCACCTCCATGCACGGCCAAGATGCCTGCTTCGCCAGCTACTGGGCTCAGAATCCAGCCGCCCACTGGACCAACATAGCCTGAGCGGGTCTGAAAGTTGCCGGGCCGCAATCACACCGGTGACTGTGCTCAATTGATGGCAGCGACGTGGGTAATAGCGTTGGCCGTGCTGACGCCTTTGTCTGTGGCCAGCTGGCGGTCTTCACGAGACCCATGCTAGGGAACATATACCTCGTTTCGGTGTCGTCAAAGGACAAGATCGGGGAAAGATTGGCAGGTAATGGACTATTTACCCCCAGTCCAAAAACTGGCGCATCGGGATACCGATGGCGCCAGTGTAAACCGTCAGCGAAAATGGGACACATAAGGGGGTGTTAGCAACCAGCAGAAGTGGGACACTTTGGGAGCCGAGAGATCAGGGGGGTTATGGAGGTCTTGTAAGCTCCCTGATTTCCCTGTTGTGCTGTCTTCGCCGTTCAATTGTCTGAGCCTGTACCTCCCTTCTGCGTTGTAGTATCTCTTCTCGCCTGCCCCTCAGCACGTCCGAGGGCGTCACGTTTCCTAGGGCCTTGTGATAGCGCCGGTAGTTGTAGTAGCTGACGAAGGCCACGATGGCCGCCTCCAAGTCGGATGGCAACTCATAGGACAATTGGTTCACGTCCCGCTTGAGGGTCTGGTGGTAGCGCTCCACCTTGCCGTTGGTCTGAGGATGGAAAGGGGCTGCCAGGATGTGCCTAATGCCCACCATGCCCAGGTAGTCTCTGAACGCTCTGGATACATAGCCGGGACCGTTGTCGCTCAGCAGCTTGGTCCGGTCCGTTATCGGGACCTGGTCCATGCCCGTTCTGTCCACGGCCTCCTGGACCGCCTCTATGAAGGAGTCGGATGTCATATCCTTCTGAAGCCTGTGGGCCAGTATGAAACGGGAGTAGTCGTCCATGACGGTGACCAGGTAGTAGTAGCCCCAACCCACCACTCTGAAGTAGGAGGCGTCGGTGGCCCACATAGTAGAGTCCCAGGAAGTGGTGTAAGAAGAGGAGAGGGTCTGGATGAAGAGAGACCACCACGTCATCCTTAGCGGGCAAAGACGAGCCTGAGAAAGGAGGACAACGGTGGTCAAGGAAAGGATGGACCTGCTTGAGCTAATGCGCAAGAGGGGAGTCGACGGTGACGTGGACTTTCTACGAGAGGCACTGAGAGTGCTGGTCGAGGAGATCATGGAGGCTGATGTGTCATCGAGGACCGGTGCTGGGTATGGAGAACGCAACCCTGAGCGGGTGACCCAGCGCAACGGGTACCGGTCACGAGCATGGGACACTCGCGTAGGGACAATGGAGTTGCAGATACCCAAGCTGAGGGAGGGGAGCTACTTCCCGAGCCTATTGGAGTTCTCCATCAAGGCATGGGCCATGAATACCAGCTTGGCTTCCTTGCCTTTCCCCTTGCGCAGCAGCCGGGCCTCCGGGTCCGTGGTGCTCTGATGGGTGGCATTGCTACGCCGTTCTCCATGGAAGTCCACCGAGGGATTGCCCTGGTCATCGTCTGTCGTCTTGGGTGGGTCACCGTCCCTGGGTTTGAAGCTCTTCAGGCTGGCGGCCGCCTCAATCAATGTTCCGTCCACGGTGAAGTGCTCGTCCGACAGCAGGCCCCACCGGTCCGCTTACAGTACCACTTCGTCGAACAAGGCCTGGCCCACCCGGTGCTTCAGGAGCCGCTCCCGGTTCTTGGTGAAGGTGGTGGCATCAAAGCTGGGCTCAACCAGGTTCATCCCCAGAAACCAGCGGAAGAGGAGGTTGTAGTCTAGTACTCAGTCAACTCGGTTTTGGTAATTGTTTAAGAAAACGTCTAAGGTTGCTACCCTTTTTTAGGAGTGTTGACGTAGGAGGGTGGCAGCCATGGGACGAGAACGGTATGTGGTCCGGTTGGAAAGGGAAGAACGAGACCAGTTGGAACGACTGATTCGCGGGGGAAAGAGCCCAGCGCGAAAGGTTGCCCGGGCCCGTATTCTGCTAAAGGCAGATACGGGCTGGGGGGTGATGCGCATCGTGGAGGCGCTGGACACGTCTGCGGGTACGGTGTGCCGTACCAAGCGGCGGTACCTGGAGGGAGGACTGAAGCGGGCCTTGGAGGAAGATCCTCGGCCAGGACATCCGACCAAACTGGATGAGCGGGGGGAAGCGCACCTGATTGCCCTGGCGTGCAGCGAGGCCCCCCCAGGCCATGACCACTGGACCCTGCGGCTCCTGGCAAACAAGGTGGTGGAGTTGGGGCTGGCGCCCTCCATGTCCCACGAGGGAATTCGCAAGCGGTTGAAAAAAACAGTCTCAAGCCGTGGCAGAAGAAGGAGTGGTGTATTCCCCAGGTGAGCGCCGAGTTTGTGGCGTGTATGGAGGATGTGCTGGACCTTTACGCGGAACCCTATGACCCAGAGCGCCCGGTGGTCTGTTTCGACGAGACCTCCAAGCAGTTGCTGGCGGAAAAGAGGTCTCCGATCCCGCCCAAGCCGGCACGACGGGAGCGATACGATTACGAGTACCAGCGCAATGGCACCCGAAACCTGTTCATGCTGTGCGAGCCCCTGGCGGGCTGGAGGCATGTGGCAGTGACCGAACGTCGTACCATGGTGGACTTCGCTAAGCAGATGCGGTGGCTGGCCGATGAAGCTTACCCAGCGTCCGAGAAGATCCGGGTGGTGCTGGACAACCTCAACACCCACAAACCAGCTTCCCTCTACGAAACCTTCGAGCCCAAGGAGGCTAGGCGAATACGCAAACGCTTGGAGTTTCACTACACTCCCAAGCACGGTAGTTGGCTCAACATGGCAGAGATCGAGTTCAGTGTCTTGGCCAGGCGAGTCCTGCGCCGGCGTATTGCCGATGAAGAGACTTTGAGTGGCGAGATCGCGGCCCTGGAGGCAGAACGAAACCAAGCCGGAGCAACCATTGACTGGAGATTCTCCACTGTGGACGCCCGAGTCAAGCTTCACCATCTCTATCCTGCCAACAATTAGGTTGACTGAGTACTAGTTGTTCGCAGAAGCCCCGTTCGCTGCGCACCGAGTACAGGGCAATCAGCAGTGAAGACTTCAGCAGTCGTTCGGGAGGAATCGAAGGCCGGCCTACGTCGGCGTACATCCGGTCCAGATCCGGGGATAGCGCCTTCAGGGCTTGGTCAGCCAGCTTCTTGATAACCCGCAGCGGATGATCGGGTGGCACTCGCGTCTCCAGGTCAATGAAGGCCAACATGGTTACCTGTGGTTCATGTCGTCCGCGCACCACCGCCACCTCCCCGGCTGTTTCCTATATTGTACCCCAGCTATCTTCTCCCCTTGACGTCTGTCCGTCCCAGGGTTTTTCAGCAGCCTGCTAGGGCACTGCAATGGGTCTGCGCAAACTCCACCGGGTCACGTCCCATAGAGTGGTCGAGTTTAGAACGGCAGTTCTGCCGGCGGACATCTTTGGTGACCAGGCCGTCGGCCTCGACTCGGACGGCGAGGTTTACCTGGTGAATATCACCATAGGAGAGAGACGCCAACTCACCAATGACGGGCACAGGAAATTCGGAGCCGTCATCTCCACTGACTACGTCGCGTGGATAGACCAGCGGAGGAAGATCGAACTGCCCGAAACCGACAGCGCTACTCCCCTATTCGGTGATGGCATATTTCTGCTTGATCTGAGTACCGGCAAGGAACGCCGGATAACCGACAAGCCGGCTGGGCGACGCTTTCTTCAGATGTCCGGCTCACGCCTGGTTGGGCAGGACAACAGAAACGAACTCGGAGAGCATTACACTCACTTCGATATCTATGCTTACGATCTAAGAAAACGACGAGGAGCTTCAGGTTGCAATCGCCCCCGGAGTTCAACAGTGGCCGCCTATTTACGGCGACTTAGTCGTATGGGCGGACAACAGGACCCGGTAATGGGAACACCCGAGGCAGGCTGCGGCAACTGCTCCGACAATCGGTTCGACATCTACTCGTACGACTTCACCACCGGGGAAGAGAGACCACTGGTTGAGTCTGGACTCAACAACGGACCCCGTTCCATCCACGGGCAATATGTCGTGTGGCAAGGATCTAGAGAGGATAGCGGGTCGGACATTAACGTGTTGGACCTCGGAGACCGACACAAGCGAACGGTCGCCAAGGTAGACAGGCCATACGTCGGGCCGTTGGTGTCTGGCAATTTTATGGTCTGGACAGTCAGGGAAGATTGCGATTCCCCAGGCGGATTGCCCGAAAACGTGCCGACCGGCGCGTTCGCACTCAACCTGAAGACGGATGAAAGTTCGCCAGATATCCAACTACGTCGAGCCACAGGCTTTGCTCCACGAAAAACGTAGCGCTTACCCATGAGAACTGCTTCGGGACCATCCGTGTGTACGCCGTATTCCTCGTATCCTCACAGTCCTGATCCGACGGCGTGGCGCAGTGGGGTCTCAGAGGAGGTTGCCGACCAACGTGCTGCCGACGACTCGTAGTTGTTCACCAGAGCTAGATAGCCTAGGCGCGGGAACTTTTGTGCGTGACAGAGCGTTAATATGATCGATAAGAGGAAACCGATGTGTAGTCAATAATCAAGAACCTTGCCAGGCACACTCAGTGGAGGACGACTTGAGAAGGATCAGCGTGGGGCGTTACGCAGGCAGTCGGTACGGAGCAGAAGTACCAGTTGCCCTGGTGGCAGCGGCTATGGTTGATCGTGCGGTGGAACTTTTTCTGGCCCAGGTACGTCTACATTATTAAAGGTAGCACCTGCGAAATCGATGGTAAGGAGTCCACGTTCGATGAAGAAACTCTTGACGTTGGCAACTATGACGGTCCTGTTGATGATACTGATGGGCTGCGATGGGACCAGTCCGACAACCGAACCGCATCGGCCTCTGGAAACTCCGGTTACTCAAACCCCCACTCCCACAGACGGAGCCACTCCTACAGCCAGACCTACGCCAAGGGTGGAGGTCGTTCCCGGCCTAGCACCGGATAGCTTCGTCGCCGTCGTTCCGCGAACGCTTCGGACAGGCTACACGGAGCGAGTCTCGGTATCCCTCTTCAACGGAGACCGGCCCGTGTCGGGCAAGGTGCGGCTGACCCTGCTGGACGATGGGGCATCGGTGAGCACCGTTGCTGCCAAGGTGGAGGGGGCGGCTAACATCGAGCTTCCAGTCCCGCAGCTCGAACGGGGCAAGTACGAGATCGAAGTCGAGGTCGAGGACGTCTCGGAGACCCGCAGCGCGTCCGTCGAGGTCGAGGATGGCGTGCTGCTGTTCGTGGAGACAGACAAGCCGATCTACAAGCCGGGACAGACCGTCCATATCCGGCTGATGACGTTAGACGCCCTGCTAAAGCCCTGGCAGTCTGCCGCGACCATAGAGGTGCAGGACGCCAAGGGCATCAAGGTATTCAAGAAGGAGGTTGCGACCGACGACTACGGGATGGTCACGGTCGACCTGCCGCTGTCGACCGAGCCCAATCTGGGCGTCTGGAAGCTCACGGCCCTCGCGGGGGACCAGAAGACGCAGCTTGATGTAAGAGTAGAGGAGTACGTGCTGCCCAAGTATGAGGTGAACATCGACACCGAAAAGGACTGGGTGTTGGCAGATGAGCCGATCAAGGGCACCGTCTCCGGCGAGTACTCCTTCGGCAAACCGGTGGTGGGCGAGGTCGAGATCATGGCAACGAAATACGTCGGGGAGTGGGAGGAGTACGCCCGCTTCAACGGGCAGATTGACGGAGATACCACCTTCGAGCTTCCCCCGGTGGGGTACGTCGCTGGAGTCCCTGCCGCTGGCGGCCAGGGAAACGTCACCCTCGACGTGACTATCCGCGAGAAGGGAACCGGGTACGAAGAGAAGACCAGCAGGCTTCTGACCGTAGCGGCCACACCGGTGACGCTGAAGGTTATACCCGAGAGCCGGGTGTTCAAGCCCGGCCTGGAGATGGGATACCTGGTGGTAGCCCAAACGCCCGACGGGACTCCCATCGACACCGAAGTGGAACTCACTTTTCACTATCTGGACAAGGATTTTAGTGAGGTCGATAAGTCTGAGGGGACCAATGCCGAGAGGTTCAATGTTACCACCTCCAATGGCAAGGCCCTGCTGAAGGCTACGCCACCTTCAGACGCCATCCAGATGACACTAGAGGCCAGCGTAGGAGAGGAGGAGGCTTATACCTCGCTTACCTTGCAATCGGGCCACTCCCCCTCGGGCAACTTCATCCACGTCGAGCAGACAACCGAGGGTGACATAGGGGTAGGGGATATCATAGGGTTCCGAGTCAACTCGACGCGGGAGGCGCGCAACTTCTACTACGAGGTGCTTTCCAGGGGCACCGTCATCTTCACCCACGTATCGTCGGGCCCGGATATCGAGTTCGTCGCGACCCAGCTTATGGCCCCGTCTTCGCGTATCCTCGTGTACCAGATACTGCCAAACAACGAGATCGCCGCCGACTACCTCCCATTCAGCGTCCAGGCGTCCTATCCCCACCACGTACAGGTGGGCTTCAGCGAAGAGGAAGTGCGGCCAGGCACCGCGGTCGACATTAATGTACAAACCCAGGACGAGTCGCGCGTCGGCCTCGTGGCCGTGGACAGGTCTGTCTTCATCCTGGCCGAAAACCGGCTGAACCTGCAGCAGGTCTTCAACGAGCTGGAGAAGCTCTACATGGAGCCGCAGGTGGAGCTCCACGAAGCACGACGCACCATCACAACGCGGGGAGCAGAAGAGACCTTCAAGGACGCAGGCACCATCGTGCTGACGAATAAGGAAGTCCCATCTGGTGAAAAGATCGAGGATAGGCAGTGGCGAGCGGTGCGACTTGTGGAGGCTGAGGCACTCGCGGCAATAGACGGAGCGGTCCAGAATGGAGCCATGCAGGCTACCATGGCCATGCCCGGTGAGGCCCCCCTGGCAGAGGTAAAGCGGGTACGCCAATTCTTCCCCGAGACCTGGATCTGGCGGGACATCACCACTGACGAGAACGGAAGGGCCGTCGTCCCCGTCGAGGCACCCGACAGCATCACGACCTGGATGCTCCGCGCCGTGGGAATGTCCAAGGAGCACGGCCTTGGTATAGGAGAGAACTCGTTGCGGGTGTTCCAGCCCTTCTTCCTGACGGTGGACCTGCCCTTCTCGGCTATCCGGGGCGAGGAGTTCCCTATCAAGATCGCCCTGTTCAATTACCTTGACTCCCCTCAAGAGATCTTCGTGGAGATTGAGGGCAGCGATGAATTCGATCTACTGGACGCACCCTTGAAGTCGATCATCATCGAGGCCAACGACATCGGCGGGGCCGAGTTCATGATTCGCCCCAAGGGTCTTGGCAGCAACCCCGTCAAGATCACCGCGCGCAGCACCGAGGCCGCGGACGCCGTCATCAAGGAACTGCTCGTGGAGCCTGAGGGCATCGAGGTCGAGATCGTAGGCAATCACGTGATCTCCGACGGCCATCACCATGAGTTCCACACCAACTTGCCGTTCGATGCCATCGACGGGTCGGGTCGGGCCTACGTCGCGCTGACGGGTAGCTTCCTGACACAGACCATCGAGGGTCTGGACCAGCTCCTGAGGATGCCCTTCGGGTGCGGCGAGCAGAACATGATCCTGTTTGCTCCGAACGTGTACATCGCCCGTTACCTGAAAGAGACGGGGCAGCTAAAGCCCGAGATAATGGCCAAGGCCGAGCACCTGATGACAGTAGGGTACCAGCGGGAGCTGACGTACCGCCGTGCTGACGGCAGCTTCTCGGCCTTCGGCGACCGCGACGATGAGGGGAGCCTATGGCTCACGGCGTTCGTTCTGAAGACCTTCGCCGAAGCGAAAGCACTGATGTACATCGACCAGTCGGTGATCGAATCGGCAGCGTCGTGGATAGAGAGTCACCAGCTAGGCGACGGCTCCTTCGAGAACGTGGGCTTCCTCCACCACCAAGAGCTTCTCGGCGGACTGCAGGGTCGTGACGCCCTGACGGCATACGTGGCCATCGCGCTCCTCGAAGCGGGGAGCGAAGGTGCCGCCGCTAACGCTATTAGCTACCTGGAGGGCCGGTTGGACGAAATCGACGACCCGTACACGATGGCCATCACGTCCTACGCACTGGAGCTGGCTGGAAGCGGCCTCAAGGACACCGCCTACAACAAGCTGATGTCCATGGCCCAGATAGATGACAACGGCGCGCTGTACTGGGGCGGAGGCGGACTGCCAATCGAATCGTATTCTGAAGACCGTCGGTCCGCTCGGCATGGAAACCAGAGCGCGGCCATCGAGACCACGGGCTATGCGCTGCTAGCGCTACTGCACCATGAGGACCTGGTGAGCGCATCTCGGACGGCCAAGTGGCTGGTGGGCCAGCGGAACGCGCTGGGCGGCTTCGGCTCGACACAGGATACCATCGTGGGCCTCCACGGTCTGACCATCTTCTCAACGAAGGTCCGGACGAACGTCGACATGACGGTCGTTCTGGAAAGCGACACCTGGCGCAAGGAGATGCGCATCACCCCTGAGAATGCCGACGTTCTTCAGACGGTACAGGTCCCCCTTGGCGAAGTGATCGCCGTGACGGCCGTGGGCAAGGGCGACGCCGTCCTCCAGTCCGTGCTCCGGTACAACGTCCCCGAGCGTCGGACAGAGATCCCGGACGTCTTCGACATCACCGTCGACTACGGCACCGATCACGTGGAGGTAGACGACCTCATCACGGTTTCAGCGTCGGTCACGTTCACTCCTCCAACTCAAATCGAGGCGGGCATGGTCGTCTTGGACGTGGCGGTGCCTACAGGGTTCGAGCCAGTGCGAGAGACCGTCGGCGAGCTCGTCGAGGAGAACGCCAACCTCAAGCGATTCGAAATCGCGGGTCGGAAGGTGCTCCTCTACATCGAGGACATGATGCCGGGCGAGACGGCCTCATTCGGGTTCCAGGCGCGGGCCAAGTACCCGGTCCGGGCCAAAGAGGTCGTCTCCCAGGTCTATTCGTACTATCGTCCGGAGCATCGTGGCGAGACCCTTGGAGGCGCGATGACGGTTACTCACTGATGGGGGATGAGGACGCTCTGATCGGCTTTCGATCTCTTCTCCGAGCAGGGGCTCACCTGCTCGGAGAAGGCCGTCCCAGGCCAACCCACTGGAGAAGGCTCGAACGGGTGATTAGGGCCAAGGTGTCACAACCATTCGTCGATCCCCTAACATTACCTGATTGCATCCAAATCGACCGCCCACGAGTACCGCAGTGTTTTGTGTCGATTGAATAACCGATATCCTTGCCCAAGAGGTCACACGTGGGATGCGGGAGGCCGCGTCCAGGGGCTTCTGGGTGGCCAGCCGGGTGCCCTACGGCTACAACAAGCTCATGGTGCAGGACGGGGCTAAGAAGCGTCCCACCCTGGAACCCGACCCCGCAACCGCTCCCGTGGTGAAGCGAATCTTCGGAATGGCCGAGTCGGGGAAGGGGATCACGGACATCGCCCGGACCCTCAACGACGAGGGCATCGCCAACCCCACGGGCAGGCTCTGGTCCAAGAACGGGGTGCACATCATCCTCAGAAACGAGACGTACGCCGGCGCTCTGGTCTGGGGAACCAAGGCCAAGGACAAGGCCGAGCCGGTGCGGGTGGAGAAGGCTTTCCCCGCCATCGTCTCCAAGTCTCAATTCCAGCGGGTGAACAAGCTGATGCGGTCCCGTGCGCCCAAGAGAGTCCATCCCCGCCGCGTCGGCAGCTCCTATCTGCTCAGCGGGCTGGTCAAGTGCAGGCGGTGCAACCGGGCGCTCTCCGGCCAGGACTCCAAGAGCGGCAAGTTCTCCTACTATGTCTGTCAGTCGCTGATGAAGCGGGGCAGCGGGGCCTGCGACGCCCCCAGGCTCAACGCCAAATACTTTGAGACTCTTATCGTCGATCAGATTCGCTCCAACATCCTCACCGAGGGCAACATCAGAGACCTGGTGAGGCTGGTGGACGAGGAGATGGACGGCGTGGCCAAAGAGCAACGCCAGAAGCTGGAAACTATCGAGACGGAATTGGCAGAGGTGCGGCGAAGGTTGGACCGGCTCTACACACTCGTGGAGACCACCGATATGGACATGGCGGACGTCCTCCCTCGCATCCGAGAGCACAAGGGGCGTCAGGAACGCCTTGAGGTCTCTGCGGAGGACGCAAGGGCGCTCCTCTTGGAGCGGCACGTGGTGCTGGACGATGTGAAGACCATCACCGCCTACGCCAACGACATGAGCGCGTTCCTCAGGACGAGCGAGCTCACCGAGTCGCGGGCCTTCATCGAGAGTTTCGTCAAGGAGATTGTCGTCAGCCCCGGCAACGCCGTCGTCCGCTACTCTATCCCCATGCCCGACGACAGCCGCATACCTGGAAAGGACGCCGAGGAGCTTGCTCTACACAGCCCAGTACTGTCTACCGTCAAGTATGGTGGGCCTACGTGTACTGTACTGCGAACTTTTCGGTGGGAGGTGGCGCTGTAGGAAGCAAGGTGCGGGTCAGATGACGGCCTTGCCGGTGGTCTTCTTGGTCCTCCCGCTTTCCTCCGCACTGCGAATCGGTTCCGCACCAAGCAACGGTAGGTGCTTCACACGATGATATGTCAGAGCGAGCGAGACACAGTGCTTCAGCTTGTCGGCTGGTAACTGTTCGGTTCCGCCGAACACGATCGCCCTGTTGCCCTCGAATGTGGACACATCTCCATAGAGTGCTTCGAAGGTGTCGACCAGCGACGTGTTGCAATTGAAGCACATCGCGTATTGGTCCGGCTCTCTGTCCTTCCAGTCCACTCTGATGGTGCTACCGCCCTTGGCGAGATAGCTGGGCTCTCCCCACTTCAGGGTCTCCTCTAGTGTAGGTTGTCAGCGAAAATGGGACAACTGAGGGGGTAGGAAAACCCGAGAGGTAAGAGGTGAGGTTGGCTCCCTGGATGAGGTAGAGTACTTCATAGGGAGGAGCAACAATGTCCCAGACAGAGACAGCCAAGGGAGTAGCCACAGAGGAACGGACAGAGGAGACCAGGTCTTTCGTGCGGACGGTGAAGGCTGCTTCCCGGCGCAAGTACACGCCGGAGGAGAAGGTCCGCATCGTGCTGGAGGGGTTCCGGAAGGAGGTCACAGTGAGTGACCTGTGCCGGCGGGAGGGGATAAAGCCCCACTCCTACTATGCGTGGACGAAGGAGTTCATGGAGGCGGGGAAGGAACGGCTGACCCGCGACATGGTGCGGGACGCCACGCAGCAGGAAATACAGGTGCTGAGGCGAGAGAACGTAGAGCTGAAGCAGCTGGTGGCGGAGTTGTCTCTTGAGGGATACCGTCTGAAAAAACGGCTATACCGATGCCCCACGCCGCCGCCGGTACCAGCGGATGAACGCCGTGGAGAAGAGTGAGGTCCTCGTCACAGTAGCCTCGTCTTCCACACTCAAGCGTAAGGTACTGAGAGAGCTTGGAGTCCCCCGGAGCACCTACTACCGGTGGCTGAGGCGGAGTGAGCAGCGGGGACTCGAGGATAATACGGGAGGAGGCAGGCCTCCATGGAACAGGCTTTCATCCGTGGAGGTAGACCAAGTTCTGTCGGCGGCCAGGGAGATGCCGGAGCTGAGTCCGCGACAGCTTGCCTCGTGGGTCACCGACAACATGGGGTTCTCGGTGTCGGAGTCCACGGTGTACCGCATCCTGCGCAGGGAGGGTCTGGTGAAGAGGCCTGAGATGAGACTGGCTGCGGGCAAGGAGTACCATCGGAAGACTACAGGCCCTCACCAGTTGTGGGCCACCGACGCCTCCTACTTCAGGGTGGTCGGCTGGGGCACTACTACCTGGTCACCGTCATGGACGACTACTCCCGTTTCATCCTGGCCCACAGGCTTCAACGGGACATGACCTCCGACTTGCTCATCGAGGTTGTGCAGGAAGCGGTGGACCGGACGGGCATGGACGACGTCCCCGTAACGGACCGCACCAGGCTACTGAGTGACAACGGCCCCGGCTACGTGTCCAGGGCCTTCAGGGACTACCTAGGCATGGTGGGCATCAAGCACATCCTGGCTGCTCCCTTCCACCCGCAGACCAACGGGAAGCTGGAGCGCTATCACCAGACCCTCAAGCGAGACGTGAACCAGCTGCCGTATGAGCTGCCCTCAGACCTGGAGGCGGCCATCGTAGCCTTCGTCAGCTCCTACAACTACCGGCGCTATCACAAGGCCCTGGAGAACGTGACGCCCTCGGATGTTCTCAAAGGAAGGCGGGAGGAGATACTGCGACGGAGAAAGGAGGTGAAGGCTCAGACGATCGAACGGCGAAGACAATACAACAGGGCCCTCAGGGAGCTCATGCGACCTCCATCCGACCCATGATCTCTCGGGGTTCGAAGTGTCCCAATTTTGCTGGTTGCCAACAAATGTCTAAATCATTAGTATGTAAGTCCATTAGTTCTATGATTTCCTAGGCTAGGTAGACTTGGAGGTGGATTTGCCGTGAAACACAGCCTATTTAACCCCCACTCTCTCATTGTGCTGATTCTCTTGCTGACCGCTGCGTTCGTGGCGGGGTGCGGTGGCGGAGAGTCGCCCGAGCAGGTTGCGACCACCAACGACGGCAACACCCAGTCTACACAATCCGAAGACGTAGTGTTCATGCTGCGGCTGCTGGCCAAGGGCGAAGTCCGCGAGTATTGGTTTCTGGACCTTGCGTCAATTCGCGCTGACTCCGGACTGGCGCCACTGAGTCAGAACTTGACAGACACTTGGAACTTGTGGAACCAAGACAGCAGCGATGCGGTTGGTCTCACTCTCCAGGATGCTGCCTTCGCCGTCTCCCTGCCCAGAGAGGCTGTATTTCTAGGCGGGATTGAGGACGTAGAAGGGTTGCGGGAAACCGTCGCTGGCTTGGGCTATCAGCAGCAGGAAGAGCGCGGGGTGGCTTACTGGGTTAATCCCGATCAACAATGGGAGAGCTTCATATTTCTCCCGAATGGCGTGGTCATGATACACGCCGGAGACCCAAGCTATTTCTTGCAAGGCGCGAGCAACTTCATAAATTATGGGTCCTGGGACGAGGACCGTGACTGGCAGCGCTACCTGGATGCGCTCCGTGGAGCTCGAGGGGATAGTGCACTACTCGAAATCGGCTCAGCAAATGATGTAGTGTCGGACATACAGGACAGCTTGATGTTTCACTTCGATTACAATTACGACAGGAAATCCATGTGGGCGAAGGCAGGGGATGAGACAGTAAAAGAGACAAGAATAGGTAGCTTCTCAGACGACGATACCGCAAAGCTGGAGGAGACAGAGGCTAAAGAGGAGCTTTCGCAATTACGGGCAGAGGCAGAGCGTGCGGAAACAGCCGAACAAGGTGAGGAAACAGCCGAAGAGCGGTCTATGCGGGAATATCTGTCGGCTTGTACCGACCAAGAAATTGACCGGAGCGGCAACGAGCTGACCGGCACACAAGTTTGCCGCACCGACTGGTTCGATTTCAGATACGCCAACTATCTGCTCCGTCTTCTATAGCCGGCCGTGGCCCACGCCCTCGACTACTCGTTGTCCGGCCTGCGGGCACAGGGGTCCCGTAGGATTGGCTATTTGGAGTCCAATAGCACCGGGCCAGCTATGCCTGAGGTGCGAAGACCGGGGCTCCATTGTCTCCTGGGGGGCGGATTCTGAAGGCCATGCAATGACGCAACCAATTGACCGGGGAGATAGGCCTTGAGCTGGGCAACATGGGAGTACTGTCCACCCATGGCCACGGATTAAGGAGGTAACGCGATGGCTGCACAGAACAAACGGGGCATGGTTGATACTCGTTGGCGGGAGTTGCAGCCGGCCTGGGGTCCCAAGGAGCACGACGGAGAGCGCCAGATGCTCTACGATGTGCTGAACGACAACGAGAGCATCGAGTCCTTGGTGGGCTGTGTTTGGGGCCCGGAAAACGTATTCCGCGCAGGCGCTAACCGTTTGGATCGGATGAGGCAGTACGACGGCATAGCAGTGCTGACCGGAAGGCGGGTCGTTCTGCTCAAGAAAAAGGGCATGAACAAGCTCATCACGGAAATGCCGCTGCACAACATGGAATCGGTGGATGTTGATGCCACAGGCGAGGTGACCCCACTGGGCGGAGCTACAGCGCTTGGGTCGGCCATGGCGACCCCCAGGCTTTCACGATGCGGGACGTACAAGACGGCTACGCCCGGAACTTTTCCGAGCGGCTGCGAGAAGTGAAAGCCGCTCCTCCCCCTTCGGCAACACCTGCCTGGTCTTCAGCACCGCCTAGTGCTGTCCTCCCCACGGCGGGCCATGCTGGAATGACCAAGTCCGACCGGATCAACGCCCAGTGGCAGGGGCGCTCAACCATGTGGAGTCGGAACGACCGCAGCGTGCCGGAGCGCCTCATGGCAGGGCTGTTGAACTTCTTCACTGGAGAGAACCTCACCACCTATCCCGGTGAGCTCCGTATCCTGCACGAGGTCCTGGAAGACGACGAGATGTACGTCGTCAAAACAAGTAGGACAGAAAGGGAGGCTTTGAAGCGTGCAGCTTATGACACTGTTCGGCTCAGGCCGTGCTCAGATTTGCCGTCCTCTGATCCGCTAGACTCTTTCGCTTCACCTCCTGTCTTGTCGCCAGTATGGCGTCTCGTTTTCCGTGGTACATGTCTGCCGGCGTGACGTTCCCTAAAGCTTCGTGATAGCGCTCGTAGTTGTAGTGGCTGACGAAGCTGTCCATAGCCGCGACGAGCTCGTCCGGGCTGTGATGGACGAAAACGTTGACGCTGGCCCTGGCTGTGCGATGGTACCGCTCCAACTTGCCGTTCGCTTGGGGATGAAACGGTGAGGCAAAGATGTGCTTCATAATCCTGGCCCTCAGGAACTCGTCCAACGCCCTGGACAGGAAGCCTGGGCCGTTGTCGCTCAGAAGGGCTGGACCAGGCCCTATAGGCGCCGTTGGCTGACCGGTGAACTCCACAGCATCCTGGACCACCTCGATGATGGCGGTACTGCTCATGCTGGATTGCACTCTCCAGCCCAGGATCATCCTGGAGTAGTCGTCCAGCACGCTGATCAGGTAGTAGTAGCCCCAGCCCACCACGAAGAAGTAGCTGGCATCGGTCTGCCATAGCTCATTGGGCCCGGTAGTCTTGGCGTGAAACTCCTTACCTGCTGGGAAGCCCTCGGTCTCGCGCGGCTTGATGAGCCCCGCTTCCTTTAATATCCGGTAGACGGTGGACTCGGAGACGTACATGACCTGTTCGTCCACCAGGGTGGTCGCCACCTCTCTGGGGCTCAGCGATGGATGCTCCAACGCATTCCTGACCACGTATCGCCTTTGCTCTGTAGCCAATCTGTTCCAGACCCGCCTGGGCTCCGGAGACCGGTCCATCAGGCCGTCAGGTCCCTGGTCTCGATACCTGCTCCTCCACCGGTAGTAGGTCGACGGCGCTATCCGCAACTCTCGGAGGGTGTGCCTAACCGGTAGAGGAGACCTTTCAACGATCTGCAGGATCTCCGCTTTGCGCTGGGGCCCCCTTCTCAAATAGGGCTTGCCCATGGGCTCTAACCGAGGTTTTTTTTCAGGACCAGGTTCTCCACCGACAGCTGGGCAACGAGCTCCTTGAGACGCTCATTCTCGCGTTTCAATGCATCGACCTCCCCTTTGTTCGCCTCCCGTAAGGTGTCGCCCTTCAGCCTCGACTTGCCCGCCTCCATGTAGTCCTTGAGCCACTTGTAGTAGACACCAGAGTTGATTCCCTCTCGCCTGCACAAGGCGCCGACCGATATCTCCCCTCGGATACCCTCTATGACGATCCTCACCTTCTCCTCAGGTGTGTATCTGCGACGCGTAGCCCTTCTGTTGCCTCTGATCACTCGCCTCGCGTTCTCGTCCGCCTGATCGTAGCTTCGACTGACTTCCTGCATCCTGGCTCCCCTCACTTCCGTGAATCTACTCTCCTGCCTGAGCCAGGATAATCGCTTTATCTGTCGCTTCTCAAATACCCATCAGGTGTCCCAAATGTGCTGACTATACACACCGAGAACCTCTCGGTACTACGTCGCATGGCACTGAACATGCTCAATTGGGAAACCACGTCACAGGGAGGCGTGGAAGCCAAGCGCAAGCGCGCCGGATGGGACGAGGACTACCTGCTCTCGGGGCTCGCTCAGTAAAATGCGATTGCCCTGGAGTTCGTCATCCTGAGGATGTTGTTCAGGCGGCCTTCAAGTCCATGCTGCGCAAGAAGGGCGTCCGCGTCGTGTCCATCACCGAGCACGGCGAGGACACCCCCACAGGAAAGCTCATGGAAGCCATCATCGAGAGCGTAGACGAGTTCTACTCGGAGAATCTCCATCCGGAGGTAAGGACCTTCCTGGATGAAACGGGGAATCCGGTACTCAACAAACCCTTCAAACGAGTCGACCTGAGACAGCAGCTCCAACGGGTGGCGAAGCTATAATAACTCCATACACGTTCGTCGCTGCATTCGCTCACTCCTGACTACAAAACCCCACTGGATATACATGTCACCTACGTGCGCGGCGCTCGGACTCGCCACGCTTGGCCCTGTTGAACTCTCAGCTTTGTACGGTTAGAATGATTCCACTTAGCATGGGACAGGAGGCAAAATGGACACGATAGGGTATATCGGGCTGGGCAACATGGGAGCGCCCATGGCACAAAATATCCAGAAGGCAGGATATCCCATGGTAGTATACGACACCAGAGAAGAAGCCGCCAAGCCTTTCCTGGATGCCGGAGCACGTCTGGCCAGCTCTCCCGCGGAGCTCGCCGGCCTCAGCGACGTGACCATGACCTCGCTACCTGGGCCGAAGGAGGTCGAAGAGGTAGCCACCGGACCCAACGGAATCCTCGAAGGCATCAAGCAGGGATCAGTCTACGTTGACCTCTCCACCAGCCGGCCATCCCTTATCCGGGAGTTGGAGCCCAAGTTCCGCCAGAAGGGCGTCCAGGTGCTCGACGCGCCGGTGCTGAGCAGCCCCACAGAAGCGCCCAGTAAGAAGGTATTCGTCATGGTGGGCGGCGACCGGGCGACTTACGAAAGACTCCTTCCCGTTTTCCAGTCCTATTCAAACAAAGTGATCTACGCCGGAGCCCTGGGCCAGGCCAACGTCTTGAAGATAATTAGCAATATGATGTCTGCCGGAGTAAGGCAGGTAGTGTCTGAAGGGTTGACTCTTGGGATCAAGGCGGGGTTAGACCTGAACACCATATTGGAGCCCGCTCGTGAGGGATGGGCGCCTATGAGTTCGGAGCTCTACCGAAGGGTATTCAGTGGCAATTTCGACTCCCCCAGCTGGCACGTGTCCCTGTTTCGGAAGGACCAGGGGCTCGCCACGGAACTCGGTAGGGAAAATAGTGTTCCCATGCCGGTAGCGAACCTGGTGGAGCAGATGGTGATACAGGGAGTAAACCGCGGCTGGTCGCAAAAGGACTTCACGATTATCTTTACGCTGCAAGAGGAGATGGCGGGTGTGCAGGTCCGTGGCGAAGTCGCGGACCAATTTTAGCGGTCGTTGCTAGCCCCTTAACTCCCTCCAAACGCTGGCGATCTCACTGGAATCCGCTATGTCCATTCGAAGCTTCATCCAGTCCAGGGCCGCGTCGTGGAGTTCTTGGGTATAGGCGCCCACACAATCAGGGGCCACTACCGTATAGTAGTCTCTGTACATGGCATCCATGGCCGTAGACTTCACGCAACCATCGGTGACGCATCCCGTTACTACGACGCTCTCTATCTGCTTCAGGCGTAGAATCTGGTCAAGGTCCGTGTGAAGAAACCCCGTCGGACGGTGTTTTTTGACCACGAACTCGCCCTCGCGGGGTTCGAATCCTTCAAGGAACTCCCAGCCCCAGGTCCCTTCTATGGTATACACCGGCAAGCTTTCCATGTGTCTCTCTTTGAATCGAATAAAGGGCGGCGAATCGCTACCCGCGTTCGGAAGCACAGTGTTTTGGATATGGACCACCATCAATCCTGCATTCCTGGCTTCATCCAAGAGATTCGTTAGGTTAGGTAAGCTCTGGTCCAGGATAGATAAATTCTGTCCCTGCTGCGCAAAGTAGCCCTGCGGCGAGTAGAAATCGTTGGTAACGTCGACGAGAAGCAGGGCGGTGTGCTTTGGCTGCACTATCTCGGCCAGACTCTCGTACACGATTTTCCCGAGAACGTCCTTCATATGTGCTGTCTCCAATGGAAAGTCCGAATCGGTTACTTTTATCTGAAAACAAGTGGAGCAATCAACTACTGAAGACCAGTTGGCTCACTCCGACCGAGATGGTTCCAGGCCATCTAGGATTTCGCCGAGTGACCGGACCTTGCCCCTCGGAGCAAATTCTCCAGCGGTGACATGGTCGCAACAAGGCTGGAGTCGATGCTATCTATGGTGGGGCGGCCGCACATGCCCATGGCCATCTCCAGCTCATCTCTCAGCATTTGAAGCACGGCACGCACACCAGCTTCACCATCGACGGCCAGCCCCCAGAACTGGGGCCGACCCATGAGCACCGCCCGGGCACCCAAGGCCAGGGCCTTCAGCACGTCGGTGCCTCGCCTGACACCGCCGTCCAGATAGACCTCCAGGCGGCCATCAACAGCATCCACCACTTCCGGAAGGACTTCGATAGGGGCAAACGCCGCATCAAGCTGGCGACCGCCGTGGTTGGAAACGACCAGGGCTTTCATTCCGTGCTCGACAGATAGCTTGGCGTCTTCCCCCGTCATGATTCCTTTCACCAGCAACGGTAATGGGGTATTGGCGGCCAGCCACTCCAGATATGGCCAGGTGGCCGCTCGGTCAATGAGAGATAGGGCGCCCCGAGGCACGTCTGTACCCAGGTCCCAGGACTCTCCGGGCATTTCCAAATCTGTGTAGTTGGCCGAAGGCCCGCTGGAATACTGATTGCGAATATTGCGCTCTCGTTTGGACTGTACCGTGGAGTCGAGGGTGATGCAGAGGGCAGAGTAGCCCGCATTCTGAGCACGCTCAGCCATGGACTTTGTCAGGCCTCTGTCCTGATATAAAAACAGCTGGAACCATATGGGGCCGGTTGCAGCCTGGGCTACGTCTTCCAATTTATAGTTGGAGCCGGAGCTGACAGCCATGACCGTGCCCATGGCTCCTGCAGCTCTTGCAGTTGCGAGCTCTCCTTCGGGATGGGCCCTTGCATGCATACCGGCGGGGTCCAGCATGACAGGGAACTCGATCCGCTGTCCGAGCACAGTGGTGCTCAAGTCACGTCGGCTTATGTCCACAAGCATCCGCGGCCGAAGCATTATGGAGTCGAACGCCTTCCGAGACCTTTCCAGGGCAAGCTCGTCCATAGCGCCGCCGATGACAAAATCGTATTCGGCCGCTGCCATGCGCTCTTTCGCGAAAGTCTCATATTCGAAGAGATTCACCGGTCCGGTGGTCATCCTAAGTCCTCCTTATTAGCCAGCTTTCAGCTGCCTGTACGGGCGACGAGACTGACGGCAACCAAAGGATACGCACTGATACCTGCAGTGTCAACCCAGATATTCCAGTCTCCCATTGCCGCCAAACACCCACCTCTGATATATTTGGAGTCAGCACGCCGACAAGATCTCAGCCAGCGCTCTTGTCACAACGATGAATCGTTAGGAGGCCCACCATGCCTAGAGGCAACGAACCACTGGGAGGCATCGCCACCGAGGTACTGTTTGAAAATGATAGGGTCAAGATCTGGAGCCTGGTAGTTGAGCCTGGCCAGGCCAGCCCCTGGCACCTGCACCCACAGGACTACATCACAATAACGGCAGAGGGAGACCATATAAACCTAGAGCTGGAGGACGGCACTATCGAGCCCAGTGTGCACGAGCCTGGTCGCTGGAGATTTCACACCGATCACGTGGTTCACCGGGTGGTCAACAACAGCGCCACTCGATACAGAAATGTTCTCATCGAGCTGAAGTACTAGCTCGGAGGCTCCCACAACTGAATAAACCCACTTAGGTCGTCCTCTGCCTCCAGGTGGCCTACCCTATCCCACAACTCCTGGGCCTGGCTGTCGGGCAGAACCCTGGTCGCAAGGGAGTGAAATTTGTCAGATAGCTGCTGAGCAGTCGCCGGGTTGGCAGCAGAGCCTGGGGGCGAATCCAACCGTTGAACGTGAGAGGCGCCATCCACCATTCGAACTTCCACGACAGCGGGCCAGCTAGACGGCTCACGCTGACGTTGGACGTCCAGCTCGGTGTCAGGAACTAATTTTATTTTGGCCATAAGTTGCTGGATGCCCGTATCATTCAGGACATCAGGACTTACGTCGGCGATGGTGTAGCTGCCACGAGTAAGGACCACGGCCACCAGGAACTGGATGCTTCCCTGGGCATCGAGCTCGGTCTGAGGAGTGGGCTTGTCCGCCATCGCCGAAGCTTCGGTGAAGGTACCTACCACGACGCTCTCGACAGACTCCGGCTGAATTCCGTGGCGCTCCTTTAGCTGTATCGCTGCCGCGATGGGAGAATGGGTTGGGCGGGACGATGGGTACAGTTTTATACCCACTACGGGCATCAGGTATTCAGAGCCCAGATTCCGGGTAATTACGGTGTTATCGAAGGCGTCGGCATGCAGTGCAGAAAACCCATCCGCAGCCTCGAATATTTGTGCGCTACTTTGGAACCCGTTGCGGGCGAGCAGCGCGGCGGTAACTCCAAGCTGAGCGGCCCGCCCACCATTAATGGCGGTTAGGTATCGCCACGACGGGTCTGAGCTCTGCATGATACCCGCGGCTTGAAGGCCGGCGATTCCAAGCGCCGAGGCTGTCTGTGATTCCGTTAGGCCCATCAGCTTAGCAGCAGCTACGGTGGCTCCAAAGCTGCCGCAGGTGCCGGTGGGATGGTAACCCCTCGAAGCGTGGGATGGAGAGATTGACCTGGAGATTCGCACCCCGACTTCGTAGCCCAGCGCTACGGCGGTCAGCAGCTCCTTCCCTGTGGGCCGCTCATCCTCAGCCAACGCCAGGGCTGCGCCGATGGTGCCGGGCGCCGAGTGGAAAAACCCTTCTTCGAAGGTGTCCTCCAGCTCCAGCGCACGCATGAGAACGCCATTTCCCAGAGCGGCCTGCAACCGACTGGTTCGCAGGCGAGTGCCGAGAACAGTGGCCTCTTCCGGGCCACCTACCTCTTTCAGGAAAGCCTGGATAGCCTGACCTTGCTTGCTAACCGCCCCACCAATGGCAACGCCCAGGGAGTCGGCCAGGAAGGTCTTGGTAACGTCGACCACTCCCGATGGAATATCGTTGTATTTGAGTCTGGTGATGAAACCGGCTAAATCTTCGCTAACAGTCATTTTAGATACTCAGGTGTACTCTTACGGCTTGTATTAACGTTCGCTTGCGAGTATAGAGACGGCCGACCGAGTCGTCAAGAACTGAACATCACCATGGTATACTCACCGCCATGACCAATGACTTGCCAGTACCTCGGGTCGGTGTCGGCACCATCTTCGTCCGGGATGGACGGGTATTCCTGGCAAAGCGCCATGGCTCCCATGGTGAGGGTACATGGGGCTCGGCGGGCGGGCACTTGGAGATGGGAGAGACCTTGGAGCAGTGCGCCCGTCGGGAGGCGTTGGAGGAGCTGGGGTTAAGGGTCGGCGACTTGAGATTTTTGTGCGTAAGCAACATTATTGCCTACGGCAAACATTACGTCGACATCGAGTTCCTGGGCGAGATCGGACAGCAGGAGCCACGGCTGGCTGAGCCGGAGGCATTCTCCGAATGGGGGTGGTATCCCTTGGATGACCCACCTCAGCCTCTGTTCGAAGCGATGCGATATGCCCTGGACAGTTTAAAGAGTAGACGCCATTACTACTCCGGTTCAGGAACAATCGCGTAGAATGGCCTTCAATTGCTATAGATAGAGGTTTCTATTACAAGGGGTTGCCATGGATAGCCTGTCCAGGGACCTACGGCTAGTGCTCAGTTAACCTTAAAATCGATGCATCGTTTCACCCCCGCTCTAACTCTCCCCCATCGAGGGGGAGAGAACAAGTCCCTTCCTCCATCGAGGGGAAAGGCTAGAGCCTGTCCTGAGCCTGCCGAAGGGATGGGGGTAAAAGGCACCTATCAAACCTTGGTTGACTGAGTACTAGCCGGCGGCGACAGGCTGCTCCTTCAGAGCCGGCGGGCGCTCGCGCATTGCCACTAGTACAGCCGCTATTGTCAGCAGCACAAGGTTGGACCAGATGGCAACGTCATAGGTGCCGCGAACATCATAGAGCAGTCCTCCCAGGTAGGCCCCTAGGCCTGAACCCAGGGGCATCACGGCGAACATAGTACCGTAGATGGTGCCGATATGAGAAACGCCGAACCGGTCCGAAGCGAAGGCCGCCGTTATTCCTACCACCGCGTTCCACGAAAAGCCAACAAGGACGATGCCCGCTAGAAGGGCAGCCAGGCCAAGGGGCGGTATCGACAAGAAGGGTATGCCCATCGAGAGTAGCACAATCGCGAACCCCACGGTTCTGATTTGGTATGACATGGTCAGGAACCTACGACGTCCGTGCCTATCGGAGAGATGTCCTAACACCAACGTACCCACTATGGCCCAAATCCCGATGAGGCTGAATCCAGCGGCAGCCACCAGCTCATGGTAACCCAGGTCCCTAGCGTAGGAGACGAAGTGAGCATTCACGAAGCTCATCGAGTACCCTCAGACAAAGTACCCGAAGGTGAGCCTCCAGAAGAACGGAGTACGCAATGCCTGGCCAAAGGTAGAATCCTGTGCCACTAACTGGCGGGGAATTTCGGGGGCCCTACCAGCTTGTTCCGCCTCACTTACTACGGCTCTTTGTGGTTCCAGTCCCATGTCCTCAGGACGGTTTTTGATGAGAAAGAAGCCAGCGGGCAGAATAAAGATCAGCAGAAGGACCCCCAAGAACAAGTAAGCCTCCTTCCAGTCAAAGACGACCAGGAATGCGGATGCCGCAGGCACCAGGATTATGGCTCCCACAGAACCTCCGCCGGTGATCAGGCTGAGGGTCAAGCCGCGGTTCTTGTAAAACCAGGCACTCACCACCTTTGTCAAAGATGGACCTGTTCCCAGCGTGATTCCAAGGCTCATCACAGCGAATATGAGGTACAGGTGGAGAAGGTTGGTGATCAGTGGTAAAAGCAGCAGCATGGCGCCCGTTAAACCGACACCCGCCAGGGCGACCATTCTGGGGCTGTAGCGGTCGGACAGGTACCCGGCCAACGGACGCAAGAGACCTGACAGCATAAAGGTGGTGCCGAAGGCAAGAGATAGAGTGGCCCTGCTCCAACCAAAATCTTCGGTCATAGGCTTGAGGAAAACACCGAAGGAGAACTGGCTCCCGGCAACACCGAAGGTTACAAGGCCACTTCCGGCGACCACGTACCAGCCGAAGAATATGTTGCTGGGCTTACGTGTCAAGAGAAGGTCCCGTCATTTTCCTCTGCGAGAAAATCCCCACATCGGGTTAGCTGTTTCCCAGTAGCGCGGGTACCGGGTTCTGGTCCTTGAACATGGGCTCCTTCTCCAGGTCCTGCATCCATACGGAGAACTCGAGGGAGATGCCGTTGGGGTCCTCGAAGTAGATCGAGCGCATAGCCCCATGGTCCACTAAGTCACTCGCGGGCACGCCGGCAGCCCGTGCTCGCTTTTGTAACCCAAGAAGGTCCTCTTCCGACTCCACGCCAATGGACACATGGTCGAATTGGCGGCCTGAAGCGGGCTCTCCCGACGGCTTGGATGCCGGAAGCTCCACATCGGTCCACTCGAAAAAGGCGATACAGCTACCAGTACCCAGGCTGAAGAAGTAGTGACGCATCGGCTTGCCTCCTACCTCTCCACCTATGGTGCCCACAACATCCATTCCCAGCACATCGCGATAGAAACGGACCGTTTTCTCCATATCGTTGGTTACCATTGCTAAGTGATTGACACCCTGATATTTCATTTTCTGGTGCTCCTTTCGAACCTGAATGAGGCCGCAGCGACTATGCGGGTAAGCCGCCTTTCAACCGAGTAAATGGAATTCTGGGTCTATGAACAGGGGGGCCGCTTCTCATGCCACGAGGTGTTGGACTGATATATTTGAGCCGCTTTTAGGATGTCCGCCTCCTGAAATGGGTGTCCTATGAGCTGAAGGCCTATGGGCAGGTTTTCATTACTAAAACCGCAGGGCACCGAAATGGCTGGATGCCCAGTGAGGTTAAAGGGGTTGGTAAAAACGCTCCGCCCTGCCAACGTTTGCACCCAGGCGTCTTCCTTGCTGGAGATGCCACTGGTGGTCTGGATAGGCGAGGCGGGGCTCGGACTGGTGGGCCCTGCCAGCAAGTCGAAGTGAGTCAGAGCCTGGTTCACCTGCTCTAGAAGCCGCTCTCTCAGTCTATGGGCCTTCACGGATAAAGACCCCGGAATCAGGCTGGCCGCTAGGAGCCGCCTGCGGGGCAAAACGTCGATATCATCGCTCCTGCTGAGGAGATGTGGCCGGAATAGTGCCGCCACTTCAGGCTCGCAAGTGCCTACATAGATCGCCGATGCCGACCCTATCAGTGGTATGGAAACCTCGTCTACCGTGGCTCCCAGCTCTGCCAGCCTCTCAATAGCTAAGCTCACAGAGGTTCTAGTCTCAGGCTGGAGGTACCGGTTATCCATGAACTCTTTCACGACGCCGATTCGCAAACCACGAATCCCATCGTCCAGACCCTTTCCATAGTCGTCCACAGGCTTGCGACTACTGAGCGGGTCTTTGCGGTCATATCCGGCGATGGCCTGAAGAGCCAATGCACAGTCGGCTGCGGTCCTGGCCATTGGGCCCACGGTATCGTACTGCCAGTATGCTGGGAAGAGGCCATGGCGGCTGAGGCGGCTCCAGGTTGGCTTGAGCCCCACGACTCCACATAGGGAGGCTGGAAGGCGAATAGAGCCACCCGCATCCCCACCCAAGGTTATGGGACAGAGGAAGGAGGCGAGAGACGAAGCCGAGCCGCTGCTGGACCCTCCCGGCGTCCTGCCCAGGTCCCAGGGATTCTTAGGGGTGCCATATGGAGGGTAAAGGGTGGGGCCGAAGCCGATCTCCATCATGTTCAGCTTACCCAGAAGGATGCCACCCGCCCTCTTCATACGAGATACCAAGGTGGCATCCTCGCTAGGCACAAAGTCTGCAAATAGGCGAGAGCCGTTGGTGGTGCGAATGCCCTTGGTCCAAAGAACGTCCTTGACTGCGAAGGGGATTCCATGGAGAGGGCCACGGTACCTGCCTAGGGCGATAGCTCGCTCCGCCCTGCGGGCGGACTGCAGGGCGCCCTCCGCGGTGACCGTTATAAAGGCATTAAGCTTGGGATTGAGCTCCTGAATGCGGTCCAGGGAGGTCTGAGTTACCTCCACCGGAGAGACCTCTCGCCGCCGGATCAGATCTCCCAGCTGGCCGGCAGTCAAAAATGGTAGCTCTTCTCGCACCGTATTAGCCGGCCTTGACCTTTAATGCGGTAGTCTGGCTCTCGTCCATGGATTCCAGGGTGGATAGGTGTTCCAGAATAGCGTTCAGCCGGTGGGTGACCTCAGGCAGATCATCGTTGGTGATGGGAATGCCGATGGCGTGGGCCATGTTTTTCACCTCTTGAGGACTCAGATCAGCCATGCCTCGGCACCTCCTGCCTTCAGAACACGTTCAATTGTACCCCGGCAGGCATGGGGAGTCAATCTCTCGGAGGGAGTTGCACGCCTCTGTGGAGTCTGGTAGGGTCCTATGAAAATAAGGGATTTTCATCTATCAGTGGTGCCCCTAAGGGCCATGACCAAGTCTTTTAATTGTCATTGCGAAGGGCGAAGCCCTGAAGCAATCTCCCGATGCAAAAAGAGATTGCTTCGCTTCACTCGCAATGACAGTAGCGGAGAACTGAAAGACCCTGGATGAAATAGCGCCAAGGCTTGACAATTCACCCTAAAAACACCATTATAGTTACGTTCTCACTAATTCGCCTGCAGGTGATTTACGCGGCAGGCGAACGTTCTAACCTTGTCGATGGAGGGAGTCATGACTAGGATTTTGCGGCCTAAACCCATGACCGCGGCGATTATTTCCAGTCTAATAATCGCCCTGGTGGTTATCCTGTGGTTCGCAGTAGGAGCAAGCGGTGGCGTAGCATGAGGGGAAGATGCGGATACTCCTGGTACTGGTGGCATTGGTACTCCTGGCGCCTCAGCCGCCTCCAGCTCGTCGGACCCTAGCACTAACATCCTGAACGTTACGTCGATCTTCAATGGAAAGGGCGGTTACTCCGCGGATGGCCTCGGTCAGGCTGGGCCCGGAGGTCTGATACAGGCCGATGTGCCGGCGGGATCAGCCGTGGTACAGGCGTTCCTGTATGGGAGCTACTTTGGCACAACAGATCCTGACCTTACCCAAAGGACCATCGATTTCGACGGCACCGTCGTAGTGCTCACCAAAATCGGAGAAAATGTAACCCTAAGTGCTGCCCGCGCCGATGTCACCGGTCAGGTGGCCGCGAAGGTCGGGGGCGGCGGTGGAATCACCGACTTTGCCGTTAACAGTGACCCGGCTGGTCTAGACGGAGTGGGTCTGGTGGTAGTCTTCTCTAATCCCGGCCTTCCCGACTCCACCATCGCGGTGATGGATGGCGCCCAACAATCGGCCGGAGACTCGTTTGTGTTCAACTTCGCGTCTCCTCTGGACAAGACGATTGCGGGGTTCTCCGCGACCATGTCTCTGGGTATTGGATGGGGTTTTCAGGCCGATATAGGCGGGTTAGGCTCGCCTATTTGCGGGGACCTGTCGCCCCAATTTTCCACTGTTGACGTGAACGGCGCCAGGATGACCAGCTGTGCAGGGAACTATGATGATGGCTTCGGCCTAGATGGCGGTCTTATCACTGTGGGAGGGGTTGGCGATAGCACCAACAATCCCGCTAACCCACTCCAAGAGGCGGGAGATGGTACAACACCCCGGGGCGAAGATGACGAGCTGTACAATCTTGAGCCGTTCCTGGGCCAGAACGACACCCAGATGGTGGTCGCCACCTCCAACCCGTCCGACGACGACATCATCTTCCTCGCGGTAATTGGTATAACCGCCGAGGCCACCGTCAGCGCGGAGATATGCAATGACGGCATCGATAACGACGGCGATGGCCTGGTTGATGGGGATGACCCCGATTGCCAGTTGCCGCCTCCTACAACTAATGTACACTATATATATCCGGTGAAGATCACCTGTGTGCCCCACTTCGGGCCTGCCAGCCCGGCGCTGATGCCTGCCAAGTACAGGACTGCGGTCAACGTCCATAACCCCTGGGACATGCCCGCCAACATCGAGAAGTGGGTCACCCTGTCCCCGCCCCAGGGCAATCCCTCTATCATGAGCGAGCACGTTACAGAGGTCTTGAACCCCTGGTGGGCCTTTGATGTGGACTGCAAACACATGAAGAACGACTTTATCTGGCCAACTACCGCGGAGCTGAAGGTCCCCGGTGGCAAGGGATTCATGGTGATCAAGTCGGACAAAGAGTTGGACGTAGTGGCCATATACACCTCCAGGGCGGAGGGTGGCACCACCAGCACAGGGGTCGGGACCAGCATCGATGTGGAGTACATCAAACCCCATAAGCGTACCGAGATGCCGTCAGTGGCCCTGCCAGACCTCACGGTGAAGATAGCTCCCAACAATGAATCGATCATTGAGAACTGCCCAACAGCCTCTACCTGTGAGTTCGACGTGCCCTTCCGGATAAGCAACATCGGTCCCGTGGCCGCGGGTCCCTTTGATCTGTTGTTGGATGCCGATCCGAGCTACTCGACCGTCATTTCGTACGGCGGGCTTGCCGCAGGAGCAGACATTAACGACACCTTCAGATTCGGACCAGGGGCCTCGTGCCACGACCCCGATTGCACCACCTCGGCCAAGGTTGACAACAGCAACACGGTGCCGGAGAGCGACGAGACTAACAACGGGGATACATACACCGATCAGGGCTAGGATCCCACGAACTAGTACTCAGTCAACTCGGTTTTGGTAATTGTTTAAGAAAACGTCTAAGGTTGCTACCCTTTTTTAGGAGTGTTGACGTAGGAGGGTGGCAGCCATGGGACGAGAACGGTATGTGGTCCGGTTGGAAAGGGAAGAACGAGACCAGTTGGAACGACTGATTCGCGGGGGAAAGAGCCCAGCGCGAAAGGTTGCCCGGGCCCGTATTCTGCTAAAGGCAGATACGGGCTGGGGGGTGATGCGCATCGTGGAGGCGCTGGACACGTCTGCGGGTACGGTGTGCCGTACCAAGCGGCGGTACCTGGAGGGAGGACTGAAGCGGGCCTTGGAGGAAGATCCTCGGCCAGGACATCCGACCAAACTGGATGAGCGGGGGGAAGCGCACCTGATTGCCCTGGCGTGCAGCGAGGCCCCCCCAGGCCATGACCACTGGACCCTGCGGCTCCTGGCAAACAAGGTGGTGGAGTTGGGGCTGGCGCCCTCCATGTCCCACGAGGGAATTCGCAAGCGGTTGAAAAAAACAGTCTCAAGCCGTGGCAGAAGAAGGAGTGGTGTATTCCCCAGGTGAGCGCCGAGTTTGTGGCGTGTATGGAGGATGTGCTGGACCTTTACGCGGAACCCTATGACCCAGAGCGCCCGGTGGTCTGTTTCGACGAGACCTCCAAGCAGTTGCTGGCGGAAAAGAGGTCTCCGATCCCGCCCAAGCCGGCACGACGGGAGCGATACGATTACGAGTACCAGCGCAATGGCACCCGAAACCTGTTCATGCTGTGCGAGCCCCTGGCGGGCTGGAGGCATGTGGCAGTGACCGAACGTCGTACCACTGCTTGGTGGACTTCGCTAAGCAGATGCGGTGGCTGGCCGATGAAGCTTACCCAGCGTCCGAGAAGATCCGGGTGGTGCTGGACAACCTCAACACCCACAAACCAGCTTCCCTCTACGAAACCTTCGAGCCCAAGGAGGCTAGGCGAATACGCAAACGCTTGGAGTTTCACTACACTCCCAAGCACGGTAGTTGGCTCAACATGGCAGAGATCGAGTTCAGTGTCTTGGCCAGGCGAGTCCTGCGCCGGCGTATTGCCGATGAAGAGACTTTGAGTGGCGAGATCGCGGCCCTGGAGGCAGAACGAAACCAAGCCGGAGCAACCATTGACTGGAGATTCTCCACTGTGGACGCCCGAGTCAAGCTTCACCATCTCTATCCTGCCAACAATTAGGTTGACTGAGTACTAGTTCACATACTAAGGACATCGCTTGTAAGGCCCGGCTTTTGGAGCCGGGCCTTATCCTTTTGAGTTATTCAGCCCTGGTGCACGGTCGAACCTTAGTGAAAGGTCTGTCCCTATCCTGATCATTGCTACGAAAGTGCCCTTCATCCCAGGCCTTTTCTCCCAGTGGAAGAAGGGTATCCGAAGGTCGGAGCTTGCCCTGTAGAACTGTGGCTTGACGATTCGTACATAAGAAGCTATCCTGTCGCCAATCCCTCACTAACACAATCAAGGGGGTTGGGGCGCAACGGTGACTCATCTTATCGTTTGGAGATAGGTCCATGAAAAGGACTGTTGCAGTAGCTCTAGTCGTGGCGCTGGCTGCGGGCATCACCGCGGGAGTCTGGGGGTTGGTCTCCCAAAGCCGCGCCCGCCGCCGCGACCCTTACCGTGACCAACCTCAATGACGCCGGCGCAGGTTCCTTGCGACAGGCGATCATCGACGCAGTGGCCGGTGACACCATCGACTTCGCCGTCACGGGGACCATCACGCTCACCAGCGGCGAACTGTCTATCAACAAGAACCTGACCATACAGGGCCCTGGCGCAGCCAACCTGGCCGTCAGTGGCAACAATGCAAGTCGCGTCTTAAACATCATTAGCGGGACCGTGAACATCTCTGGGGTGACTATCCGGGACGGCAATATAACCGCCAACGCCGTAGCTGGCGGTATTCTTAACAACGGCACACTAACGCTGAGCAACATCATCGTCAGCGGGAACACCGCCGCCGCTGCTGGCGGCATCCGCAATGACGGCACACTCAATTTGACCAACAGCACCCTCAGCAATAACGTAGCTAGAGGTAATGGCGGCGGCCTCTCCAACGGATTCGGGGGCACGCTAATCCTGACCAACACCTCCGTCGTCGGCAACTCGGCCGGCACCAGTAGCGGCGGTATCGAGAACCTTGGCGCGGCATCCGTGATTAACAGCACCGTTAGCGTCAACGCGGCTGGCTCCAGCGCTTCCGGTGGCGGCATCTCTAACGAAGTCGGTACCTTAACCCTGACCAACAGTACCATCAGGGGGAACTCGGCTTTTTCCGGCGGCGGCATTGACAATAATAACGGCGCCGCGCTAATCCTTACCAACAGCACCGTTAGCAACAACGTGGTTGGCAATCGGGGCGGGGGCATCCAGAACAGAAACAGCGGGACGGCAGAACTTACCAACAGCACCATCAGCGCCAACTCGGCCGGTTTCGGCGGCGGCATTTTTTTGGAAAACAACGGCACAGCAAGCCTGACCAACAGCATCATCGCCGAGAATCCTTTTGGCGGCGACTGTGAAGGGAGTGGGATCACCTCTCTGGGCCATAACCTGGACAGCGATGGCACCTGCAACCTGACGGAGCCAACAGATCTCCCCAACACAGACCCCGATCTGGGCCCGCTGCAGGACAACGGCGGCCCGACCAAGACCCACTCTCTGCCGGCCGGCAGCCCTGCCATCGACGCTATTCCAGTAGCGGACTGCACCGACTCGGATGGCAACCCAATCACCATCGACCAACGGGGTGTATCTCGACCGCAGGGCCCCGCATGCGATATAGGCGCCTATGAGTTCGAGGAGCCCGACGTGTTCACCTACTCCGCCAAGATCGTGTGTGTACCGCACCTGGGCAAAGCCGGTACCGCACTGATGCCGGGCAAGTATAGGACTGCTGTCAATGTCCACAACCCATCGGACGAGCCCGCCCACATCCAGAAATGGGTCACCTTGTCACCACCCCAGGGCCAGACGCCCATCACGGGAGGCAGAATAGCCGACACCCTCCAGCCCTGGTCATCCTTCGACGTGGATTGCCTCCATTTCCGGGACGACTTCTGGTTGCCCGAAGGCGCCAAGGTCCCTGGCGGTAAAGGCTTCATGGTGATCCGCTCCGACAAGATGCTGGATGTGGTCGCGGTGTACACCTCTAAAGCGAAGAATCCCCCGAGCGACAACGGTGTGGGAACCAGCATTGACGTGGAGCGCGTTGAGCCCAAGATGTCCAACGGCACCATTCCCAGCGGCCCCATACACCCACCATCCGGCATGGTGAGCTGGTGGTCTGGAGACGACCACCCCAACGACATCATCGATGGCAACCACGGAACTTTGCAAGGCGACGCCACTTACGGCCCTGGAATGGTGGACGAGGCCTTTAGCTTTGATGGAGTGGATGACTACGTCTCCGCGCCACAGGTGACGAATCTGGACGGGTCCAGCTTTACGGGCCTGACCATCGACGCCTGGATTAATCCAGACACAGTGGCGGCTAATCACGCCGTGGCAGGAGTCTACAACAGCTCCGTGACGCTGACGACGTACCAGTTTCACATCGTCAACGGGCAGCTCAACTTCGGTGCGTCCTGGGATCCCAACTGGACAGTAGACTTCTTCTCAGCGATATCAAGTTATAACATCCCGGTTGCACAGTGGACACATGTTGCTGGGACCTGGTCTGGAGGCAGTAACGTTAAGCTGTACATCAATGGCGTAGAAGATACCGCCACTACAGTGAGCACACTCAATGTATTTCCGAGCCTTGGCGAAACGAGTGTCCCGGCTACAATAGGTGCCCTGACCAATATCAGCAATCAAGCGAACTCCTTCTTTGATGGGCTCATTGACGAGGTGGAGATCTTCGATCGCGCCCTCAGCGCCGACGAGATCAGGGCCATCTTCGAGGCGGGCTCGGAAGGCAAGATCAAACCGAAACCCATCGTACCACCCTCAGGCATGGTGAGCTGGTGGTCCGCGGACGACCACCCCAACGACATCGTTGACGGCAACCACGGCACGCTGCAAGGTGGCGCCACCTACGCCGGAGGCATGGTGGACCAGGCGTTCAGCCTGGACGGGGACGGAGACTACGTCGATCTGGGCAATATCGCGAGCTTGGACTTCACCGACCAGGACTTCACTATAGACGCCTGGTTCCGGATATCCGATTACCCCAACAATGGAGGAGGAGGGTGCGGGCCCCGGTATCCAATCTTTGCCAACAATGCCTGGGGTTACGTCTCGGAGATCGTAGGAAGTGGACAGCTTGTCTTTTACAAATACCACGAAGTATCGGCGGTTGTCGTTGTAACCAGCCCCGACCCGGTCTCCATCGACCGCTGGCACCACTTCACGGCGGTCCATACCGTCTCTGAGCTGCGTCTCTATGTGGATGGCCAGCTGGTTGATACCGCGGCCAGTCCTTCGGGGGCTATCTTCTACCATGGCAGCGGTGTTGACACGCCCGAGATCGGAAGAATGAACTGTGGCGACCTACCCTACTTTCACTTCAAGGGCCTTGTAGACGAGGTGGAGATATTCGACCGCGCCCTCACGGACGCTGAAATCAGCGCCATCTACGAGGCAGGCCCTGCAGGGAAGATCAAGCCTTAATGTTCGTTTGTGGCTCCCATTTCGATTGGATAGAAGGGCTCGATAGACACCCTATGACTTTGTGGCATGTTAGGTGGAGTATTCCAACACGGGGCCCGCATTAAGATCCCACTCCAGTGTTTTCCCGTTAAGAACCGCGATTAATTAGAAGTAAGAAATCAACGGCAAGATTCACATTTGCATCGGCATAGATTCGTGAACTTCTATTTCGCAACCGGCCGTCCACTCAAGGTGGGGATGCCCGTCAAGCAGCGCTTTCGCTGCGCTCATATCCTCTGCTTCCAGCACCGAGTAACCGACCACATTTTTATCGCTTGGTGAACTACCTGACTTGCTTAGTTTCTGGCCGCCAACAAGTGGGGAGCCCATGTCAACTAGACCGGCACCGCACTTCGCTACCCATGCCATCCACACCTCCATGCCCTTCTGCATATCTTCAGCGCTGGCATCTTTCATAGTTTCCATCATTGACGCTGGAGCATGATAGATCACGATAAATTTTTTCATAGTCTTTGAGCGTGTCCCATAGACCCCCTTTCTGCGGGGTTGGCAAAGCAGTAAGCTCATAGAAACATCAGGCAGGTGGGATACTATGGGTTATAACCTTCTGAGTTGCGAGCGAGACCAGAGCTACTTGATGCCGCCGTCCATGAGGGATTGGCTGAGCGAGGGTCACTTGGCCTGGTTCATAGTGGATGCAGTAGGCCAGATGGATCTGAGGGAGTTCTATGGAGTCTATCGAAGTGATGGATGGGGTGCAGCGGCCTACGATCCGGGGATGATGGTGGCCATCCTGTTGTACGGGTACTGCCTGGGTGTACGCAGTTCCAGGCGCATAGCCCGTGCTCTGGAGGAAGATGTAGGATTCCGGGTGGTGGCGGCCAACCGGCAGCCAGACTTCCGTACCATCTGTCGCTTTAGGGCGGAGCGCGAGGAGGCGTTCGAGGAGCTCTTTGTAGAGGTACTGAGGTTATGCCATGAAGCGGGTCTGGTGAAGTTGGGGGTAGTGGCTCTTGATGGGACGAAGGTGGCAGCCAACGCGGCCCTGGCCACCAACCGGAGCCACCAGGCCATTGAAGAAGAAGTGCGGCGCATATTGGCAGAGGCCAAGGCAATGGATGCTGAAGAGGATGCCAACTATGGTCCCGACCGGCGAGGGGATGAGCTACCGGAAGGGCTAGGGGGATGGACGGAGCGGCTCAAGCGCCTGAAGGAAGCCAAGGAACGTCTGCGGCGGGATGCTGAAGCGGGAGCCAAGGCTGTCCAAGAGCATGTGGAGCGACGGCGGGCAGAAGAAGAGGCCACAGGCAAAAAGAAGCGTGGGCGAAAGCCCAAGGTGGTAGAGCCACTCCCTACCGAAGAGGCGAAGGCTAATACCACCGACCTGGACAGTCGCATCATGAAGACCAGGCAAGGGTACGTGCAGGGCTACAATGCCCAGGCGGTGGTGAGCGAGGAGCAGATCATAGTAGCCGTTGGAGTGACCCAAGAGGCCAACGATGTGCAGCAACTGGAGCCGATGCTGCAAACCATGGCGCATACTCTGGAGGCAGCCGGCATAGAGGACCGGCCAAAAGCTGGCTTGGCCGATGCCGGGTACTGGAGTGAGGCCAATATCAGGGCTTGCCCCTGGCCAGAGATGCCTGAGCTTCTTATTGCCTCCACCAAGGATTGGAAACAGCGGAAGATGCTACGGGAGAAGGGGTGTCCCCGAGGGCGTATACCAAAAGGACTGAGCCCGAGAGACAGGATGGAGCGCAAGCTGCTGACAAAGCGAGGCCGAGCTCTGTACAAGAAGCGGGGTGTACTGGTGGAGCCGGTGTTCGGACAGGTCAAGGAAGGCCAGGGGTTCCGACGGTTTATGAGACGGGGGTTGGGCGCTGCACAGAGTGAGTGGTCGCTGGCAGGGACGACCCATAACTTGCTCAAGCTTTGGCGCAGCGCCAAGGCGCCATGGAACTAAGAGAGTAGACGACCTCTCTGAGGGCCGACAAGTGGCCGGTGCAACTGGACGGGCCAACCTCTGTTGAGGCGCATCGCTCCCACACCTGTGTTACTCAACTCCCCCACCAGTCTATGAGACAAACTCCTTTACCCTCGCTTTCTGATCATTAGATTGACCTTAGAGTTATATCACTTTCCTATCGGTGGCGACAACTGGTCATCCTAGTGAGCCGCTCGACGAAGGTATTTCCCGTAGCCTGGGGAGCCGACGACCTCGCCGTCCTGCATCACTGTCCAGCCCCGCACGATGGTACGCACGGGCCAACCCCGCAACTTCCATCCCTCGTAGATACTAAAGTCCGAGCCCGAAGACAGCATATCCGCACTGACCTCTCGTTCCCAGTCCATGTCCACAATGGCCAGGTCCGCATCGGAACCCACTGCGATGGTGCCCTTCCGGGGATAGATGCCGAAGATTTGCGCCGGATTGTACGAGGTGACTTCCGCGACCCGCTCCAAACTAATTCGGTCTTTGTTAACCCCCTCGCTAAGCAGCACAGGCACCAAAGTAGCCACTCCAGCAAAGCCAGAGCTGGCGTGCCAGATGTCTCCGGTGAGCTTCTCGTGGCACTTGAAGGCGCCGTGGTCGGTAGCCATCACCTGTACGGTCCCGTCGGCAAGGGCATCCCAGATAGCCTGGTTGTCCTGGGCCGTGCGCAGAGGCGGGCTCATCTTGCCCAGGGCTCCCACGGGTGACTCCTTGGTGTGGGTGAGGTATTGGGCACAGCTTTCGGCGTAGACAGGGGCTCCTCCATTCCTGAGCCGACGGATCTGGCTGAGGGCAGCCTCGCTGGACATGTGCACCAAGTAGAGAGGGCAGTTGGTCTGCTTAGCCAGGTAGATGGCTCTGGAGACGGCTTCCGCTTCGCCCTCAGCGGGCCGGCTCTCGCACCAGGCCAGAAAGTCGTTTCGTCCCGCCTGCTTCAGCTTCTCGGTAGCCCTGGCATTGATCTCGGCATTCTCGGCATGCACCTGGGCGACGGCGCCTGGTACCTGTCCCACGGTTCGCAGGCCCTCCATCAAGAACCCGTCATCGATGGGCGCCATGGGCCCGGTGTGGGGCAATGCGGTCATTATGGCCGCGTCCTCCCCTTTAATGCCCGGAAAGAACTTAAAGGAGAGAATACCGTACTCTCTGACGTACTGGGGGATGCGGGCGAGATTATCCTCGGTAAACAGGACCAGATGGATGCCGAAGTCAACCCGGGCGTTGGCCTCACCGTCGGATATAAGCTGAGGAACTAACTCGTGGTAGTTATATGGGTGCTTGCGAAAGAATGTCAGAATAGTCGTGACCCCGCCGATGGCAGCCGACGCCGTCTCCGTGTCGAACTCCTTGGCGTGAGGTCCGCTGTGTCCGATGTGCATATGGCTCTCTATGGCCCCTGGGAGCACATACTTGCCGCCGGCGTCCACCACTTCCCATGCTTTCCAAACATCGGAGTCACCCTGGAATATGGCGCTAATACGGCCGTCTTTGATAGCCAAAGAGGCTTCGACAATGCCCTGCCTGGGAATGACCAGGCGGCCGTTGTGGATTACGACGTCCGCATCCAAACTCTCTTCTCCTTTAGTAACTATGTCCAAACGGCCGAGATTGGCAGACCCTGTCCTTCGACAAGCTCAGGACGAGCGGATCAGATCACCTCGCCCGCTCGTGGTGAGCTTGTCGAACCACCCTTTGAGATAGTTACTTAGTGGCAGCCAGTATATCACACGGTAGCTTGCGGCTCGGAGTGGACTGCTTAGCTTGACCGCGCAGAGGTCTGAGCCTACAATTGCCTCAAATCCCCCTCATCCCCGGCCCTTCTCCCTATGGGGAGAAGGGTGGCCGAAGGCCGAGGTGAGGGTTTGAAGCGGCATTGTCTCAATCCGTTTTACGGGTAGCAGCCAGCAGATGATCCTTCTACTCTGATGTTACATTTACAGGAGCGCCGAAATGGCAGAGAGACCTCCAAGGCTTGAAGGAAAGGTGGCCATCGTTACCGGCGCCGGTTCCAGCGGCCCGGGTGTGGGCAACGGCAAGGCCACCGCAGTACTGTTTGCTCGTGAGGGCGCCAAGGTGCTACTGGTAGACGCGGTTGTGGAGCGAGCCAAAGAGACGCTGGCAATGATTAAGGACGAAGGTGGCGAGGCCTCGGTTTTCCAGGCTAACGTGATCGACGACGGCGACTGTCACTCCATGGTGGACGCCGCCATCGAGCGATACGGCCGTCTCGATATTCTTGACAACAACGTGGGTATATCTCGGCGCGGCACAGTGCTAGAGATCAGCGAGAAGGACTGGGACCATGTGATGGCGGTCAACGTCAAAAGCATAGTCTTGGCCAGCCGCCATGCCATTCCCCGCATGATCGAGACCGGTGGCGGCTCCATTATCAACGTCTCGTCTATAGCCGGCCTCAGAGCCCACAGCAGCACTCCGTATAGCACGTCGAAGGCTGCGGTCATTGGCCTGACCATGTCCATGGCCGCCGACCACGGTCGCGACAACGTAAGGGTGAACTGTATCGCTCCTGGACTGGTCTACACACCCATGGTGGCCAACCGCATGGACGACGCACTGCGGGAGCACCGGAAGAACTCGGCCCCTCTGGGCACGGAAGGTACTGCATGGGACATTGGTGCGGCAGCTCTATACCTGGCCAGCGACGAAGCCCGATGGGTCACTGGAGTTGTGTTGCCGGTGGATGCCGGACTGACTTCGGTTACCCCTGCCACCTACACGACCCTAGCGCAGCAACAATACGACCGCCGTTAAGGAGAATTGGCCCTCCCAACCTGAAACATCCCTTTACTTTGTCTGAATCCTGTCTTATGGACTGTACCAGACTTACTCAAGCGCCCTGACCGGAACTGTCGCCTTTATTGATCGAGAGGAGAGCCGAATGATTCGCGTCGCACCGGCCTGGCTCTCCGGCTATGCGTCTATGATTCTCCTGGGTATCCTCCTGGTTAACCTGGGGACGCAGCTTGGACGCAACGCCTACGGACTTACACTTCCCTCGATGCGAGACAGCCTTGAACTGTCCCACTTTCAAGAGGGGAGCCTTATCACCGCGCTCTCCATCTTGAGCATGACGGGCTCCTTCGTCTTCGGCATGCTGGCGCCACGGTACGGCACCCGGTTCATCGTGGGAGTATCCTCCATCTGCCTGGGCGTAGCGATGATCTTTCTGGGAAGCTCCACCAGCTTCATGTTCGCTCTTGCCATGAGCGCTCTGGTCGGCTTCGCTACCGAGGGATGCACCACGCCTGTCATGGGCCTGCTTTCGGTCTGGTTCGCATCCAAAAACAGGGGTACCATAGCGGGACTTGCGGCTTCTGGAGGTGGAGTGAGTTTCATCGTGATCGGCGCTATCGTCCCATGGCTCACGGGACGCGATGCCGAGGACGGCTGGCGCCATTCGTGGTATGGCTTAGCGGTGATAGTAATAGCTATTGGCGTGTTCTCTCTTCTTTTTCTCAGGGACCGCCCTGGACAAAGCGCTGAGACGGTACGGCCAACTAGAGTCTGGCCCATAGTGGCCTATAAAAGCCGCGCCATTTGGCTGATCGCCTTCCTGGCATTCTGCACGGGCTGGAGCGTCGCTCTTTATACGACCTTTTTCGGAGAATATCTTCAGGACGAGGGCTTTAGCGTCGATACCGCCGGCCGTCTCTGGGGCCTGTTCGGTTTATTGGGGATATTCAGTCCAATCCTCTGGGGCAGCATGTCCGACCGTTTGGGCCGCCGAAGCGGGTTCTTGCTCTCTTTCATCGTCTTTGGAACTGGGTGCCTGGTGCTGTGGCTCATCCCTGTTGTGGCCGGAATCGTAGCGGCTGTGGTGCTGCTGGGATTGACCTTTCGCGCAGCCTTTACCATTTGCGCGGCTTCGGCAGGGGACTATGTTGAACCCCAATTCTCCGCGGCGGCCTGGGGACTTATGGGAGTTGGAGCGGCGCTGGGTCACTCCATAAGCCCCATCATCGCCGGGCGTCTCGCGGACGCCACAGATGACCTGGGACTTGTGTTCGCTCTGGCGGCGGCGGGCACTGCAGTGGGGGTATTCGGCTCTGTATTCTTGCGCCGTGCCTGAGTATAGCTGCTGATCTGTCTGAATTTCTAATGGGGAGTGAGGGCTACAAACTCTCCAGGAAGTGAATTACTTCATCGGTGCATCGGTCCGGTATCAGTAGCTGGGCGCCGGCGCTTATTTGGGGGAAGACCACCATTCGACCGTTGGGAAGTAGGTTCTCGACCACCCTCTGCTCCTCGACCGGGCAGTTGAAAGCCTTGTCCCCAACCATGATCAAGGTGGGCACCTTAACCTTGGCATACATGTCAGGAATGTTCAGGGTTTCCAGTATTCGAGATATGCCGAACGCCACCTCGTGGGGAGTTTTGGCCTGCTCATCTATGTGCCACTCCCTGAGACTAGCAGGAGCCAGAGTCATGTCCATATTCACGTCGAAGGTGTCTATGAGCCACTGCCTGAGCCCCGTCTTCTCTATGGCTTCCGACCCAGTGAAGCCTTCCTTGGTCAGGAAGGTCACAGCCCGTCCGGCCACTACTGAAGGCGTGTTCAGCACCGTGAGACTTATGATTCGGTCTGGGTGGTCGTTGGCGAAAACATAGCCCCACATCCCGCCGGACTCGAATCCGACCCAGTGGACCTTCTGGATGCCCAAATGGTCCATGAGGTTGAGGGCATCTTGTGCAAGGCGGTGCGCCGACCACTCGGCATCCTTTGGGGGAGCAGCGGAATGGCCGCAGCCCCGGACGTCCAATCGAACCACCCGGTACTTCCTGGAGAGGGCCGGCACCCACTGAGTCCACCACTTCATGCTCCTGCTGAACCCGTGGCACATCAAGATCGTCTCTCCCGGATCGGATATCCAGGGATCGCGAAAATCGTCCACATGGTAGTGAAGCTCGATACCGTCGTCGGTCTGCATTTTTGGCATAGTTCAGGCCCTCCTGTAATCAACTACAACCCTGAGAGATGTTTGCTTTGGTCACGCTGACGATAATGAAGTCTTTCGGACTACTTGACGTTTTAGTAACTGTCTCAAAACGGCCGAGATTGGCAGACCCTGTCCTTCGACAGGCTCAGGACGAGCGGGTGCGGTGATCTGATCCGCTCGTGGTGAGCCTGTCGAACCACCTTTTGAGATAGTTTCTTAGTTGTAGAGCTCCTTACCATAGATATGATAGGTAGAGCCCGGCGCAGCGTCAAGCTTGACGGCCCTCTGAGGCACCACTACAATTGCTATCAACGAGCGCTATAGCCGTTCCCCGCCGCAGATCCGAAACATCCAGTATCTGGCCGCGTCAGCCTTCAAAGGAGGTGGCCCTATGACCCAGCAACCAAACGGATCAAGGGAGCAGGTAGAGGTCTACTTCCACTCACAGCAGCCCTACACCCACGTCACCGACGAGGAGCTCGCCCAGTATCCCGCCGGCCGCCTAGTTTTTCCCAACACCTATTTCGACCCGGAGAAGGCCCACGCGCTGTACAACGACTACCATGAGCAGTACGCCTTCGCCGATGAGGTGGGCTTCGACGGCATCATGACCAATGAGCACCACACCTTCTATGGGAACATGAAGCCTTCCGCAAACCTGGATGCGGCGGTAATCAGTAAGATCACCCGTAATGTCAAGATCGCCATCCTCGGCAATATCATTCCTATCAACGACCCTATAAGAATGGCCGAAGAGATAGCTATGCTGGACTGCTATTCAGGGGGCAGGCTCGTCTCCGGGTTCGTGCGCGGGGGAGCAGCCGAAACCCTCCAGTCAGGCCTGGACCCCACGGAGAACCGGGAGCGCTTCGAGGAGGCCCACGACCTCATCATCAAGTGCTGGACCACTCCGGGCCCTTTCCGCCACGAGGGCAAGTACTACCACTACCGGATAGTGAATCCATGGGTATTGCCCATGCAGAAGCCCCATCCACCCATCTGGTTCCCCGGTGGCAGCAGTCCTGAGAGCGTGATGTGGGCGGCAAGGCATGGCTACGCATACATGAACCTGGGCGCCTTGATAGAGCTGACCAGGGAACTGAAACAGATATACATCGACACCGCCCATGAGGTTGGATTCAAGCCAGGCCCAGAGCACTTCGGATATCAGCTTCGAGCCTTAGTGGCCGATACCGACGAGAAGGCCCAGGAGCTGGGAGAGGCATTCCTCTGGACTCAAGACCATCGCATGAGAGGCCCAAGAGAGCACAACGATCCACCAGGCTACCAGTCACGAGCGGCGAGAACCCTGCAGATGAAGAGAGTAGGTGCTGGTGCGCCAGGTACAAGACTCACCTACCAGGAGCTTCAGGACCTTAATGCCATCGTAGTGGGTAGCCCGGAGACGGTCATACGGAAGCTCACCACCACGATAGAGCACCTCAGCCCCGGATATCTGATCCTCATCGGCATTGACGGGCCCATACCCCACAAAGACGTGTTGCGGTCCATCGAGCTTATGGGGACAGAGGTCATTCCCGCTCTGCACGAGATCAAGTTGCAGCCCTACGAATAGGCCGCCAATTACCCATCGCAGTTCAGGTCATTATTTACTCGGACACTGAAGGGAGGAGTTATGGCCACCAAAACACTCACGGAGCAAGAGGTTCTCGGCTATTTCAAGTCCCTCTCCAACTGGGGACGCTGGGGGAAGGAGGACCAGCTCGGCACCCGAAATCACATCACTCCTGAGAAGACCAAGCGAGCCGCCCAGCTAGTCCGCGATGGAGTTACTATCAGCGCGGCCCGGGAGATCGTATATGATGCAGCACCCGATGTGTGGCCCTTTCCGCCGATACACTACATGCTAGAGAGCGGAGAGCAATGGGCCAGCGGTGACAAGGTCAGCGCCCACAGCCTTGCCGGCTCCATGGACTTCATTGGTGTGGCCTTTCACGGCATGAGCATCACCCACATGGACAGCCTGGCCCACATTTTCTGGGAAGGCAAGATGTATAACGGGTGGCCCGCCCATCTGATTTCCACGAGTCTGGGCGCCACAGTAGAGTCCATAGACCTATTGAAGGACGGGATAGTTAGCCGTGGAGTGTTGGTAGATGTCCCTATGATTAGGGGCATTGACTGGGTGGAGCGAGGTGAGGGGGTGATGCCCGAGGACATAGAGGCTGCCGAGAAGCAGTGCGGATTTCGTGTGGAGGAAGGGGATGTACTGCTCATACGCACCGGCCAGCTCAAGCGGCGCAATGTGGAGGGGCCAGTAAGTCTCTTCGATGAAGGCTCGACCGCCTGCCATGCCGCCTGTTTGCCCCTGTTTCATGAACGAAGCATCGCCGTTCTGGGGTCTGACACAGGCAACGACATCATCCCCGCCATATACCCCAACGTACCCAACCCGATCCACCAGGTGGGTATCGTGGGTATGGGGCTTTGGATCCTGGATAACGCCGACTTCGAGAACCTGGCCGGTGCTTGCCAGCAGAGAAACCGGTGGGAGTTCTTGATCTCCATAAATCCGCTGAGGTTGCACAATGGGACCGGATCCCCTGTTAACCCCATAGTGACTTTCTAGGCGGCGAGCGCTTCTCGATACTTGAGAACTGGTACTAAGACTAAGCAGTTGCCCGTCTATCCGAATCTTAATTTCGACAAGGAGGAACCATGGCCAAGAAGACCGTAATCAGCCCAGCCGGTATGCCCGCACTCACTTCGCCCCTGTCTAGAGCTATTGTAGTAGGGGACCTGGTCTTTGTTTCCGGGACCGGACCCAGCAATAATCCTGCCACGGGAGCATTTGACCCGGACATCGGGCTTCAGGTCCGTAGCTGCCTCGAGACCATCAAAGAGATACTGGAGGCCGCCGGCAGCTCCCTTAGCAACGTGGTAGCCGTAACCTCATATCTGAAGAACGCCAGCCTCTTTGCGGGCTACAACGAGGAGTACCGGAAGTTCTTCCCCACCGACCCGCCTACACGGACAACTCTCCAGGCGGAGCTGATGCGACCAGACATGCTAGTGGAGATCACTGCTACCGCGTTTATATCGCGGTAAGCAGATTGTCAGAAGGGTTTTTACCTTGGCATCGTGCTCGGCCGTAAACCCGGCTGTGCGGAGGATATAGATGAGCCAGCAGACTACGGGCAGCCGATTCCCGGTCGTAGGCGATGGAGGAGGACTGGCCCAAGAAGATAGCTTCTACAAAGAAGAGGTCCAGCTGGCTCTTCGCAACAAGGGTATGCCTCTCGAAGGGCTCCGCTACTCTATCACGCCCACAGGGATGCACTATCTCCTTGTTCACTTCGACATCCCTTACGTGGACATCCGGGACTGGCGTCTCGATATAGGTGGGCTGGTGTCCAAACCAATAAGCCTGAACATGGACCAGATCATGGAGCGACCTTCTGTCACCGTTCCCGTTACCATGGAGTGCGCGGGAAATGGGCGCGCCCTCCTCAGCCCTCGTCCCATCAGTCAGCCCTGGTCCGTAGAAGCAATCGGCACCGCCGAGTGGACGGGAACACCTCTCAAGGGAGTCCTGGAAGACGCGGGTATCAGTAAGAGTGCCGTAGAGATACTCTTCACCGGGCTTGACCAGGGCATCCAGGGGAATGAGGTCCACTACTATCAGCGCGGCCTGAGCCTGAAGGACGCTACCCGCGACGAAGTGCTGCTAGCATATCAGATGAACGGACAGCCCCTGGAGCCCCAGCATGGCTTTCCCTTGCGACTAATAGTGCCCGGCTGGTACGGTATGACCAGCGTCAAGTGGCTGGACCGTATTGATGCAATCGCCGAGCCATTTCAGGGCTATCAAGTAGCACACACGTACAGATACGCTCAGTCAGCCGACGACCCGGGAGAACCGGTGAGTACGATCAACGTCAGAGCACTCATGGCGCCTCCAGGCATCCCAGACTTTCTGACCCGTACTCGGTTGGTCCGTGCGGGACAGGTCGAGCTGATCGGTAGGGCTTGGGCAGGCAGACTGGGTATTTCTCGCGTAGAGGTCAGCGTGGACGGCGGCGCTAGTTGGTCTGATACCCAAATGGACGAGCAGGTCTCGCCTTACGCATGGCGTGGATGGTCGTACCAGTGGGGCGCAGAGCCTGGGCGGTCAACATTGTGCGTTCGCGCCACCGACACTGAAGGAAACGTACAGCCCTTCGAGCAGCCCTGGAATTTTCAGGGCATGGGCAACAACATGGTCCAGCGTGTGGACGTGATAGTGGAGTAGGAGCGGAACATCATGCCTAAACTAGAGTATCTGGCCGAGGAACCACGACGGAGCATCCTCTTCTATCCATGCCTTGAATTCGACACAACACCATGGACACCGATGCAAAAGGAGCTGTCCCAGAGCAAGGTGGCCCTGATCACCAGCTCTGCGGTCCACCTCCGTACGGACAAACCCTTCCTGATCCATGAAAGGTCGCAAGGGGACTCTTCCTATCGAGTAATCCCTTCCAGCTCAGAGGCGAAAGACATAGTCCAGAGCCATGTGAGCATAGGCTTCGACAGGACAGGCGTCTACCGGGACATCAATATCGTGTTCCCATTGGACCGATTGCGTGAGCTGGTTCAGCGGGGCATGATCGGCAACCTAGCCGAGAACTTCTACTCCTTCAATGGGGCCTCCCATATCAATCCACGCCCCCTTATGGAAGATATTGCCCCGGAGCTGGCACGACGACTCAAAGCCGAGGGAGTGGACGTTGTGCTGCTAACCCCTATCTGACCGGGATGTACGCACGCTGTAAGCGTGCTTGCCAGGCGGCTTGAAGAGCTCGGCCTTACCACGATCGCAATCGCCATAATCCGGGAGCACGCCGAAAAGGTAAATCCACCGAGAGCCTTATTCGTTCCCTTCGCTATGGGGTTTACCTTGGGCAGGCCCAATGACCCCGATCTGCAACACAGAGTGCTGGCTTCGGCATTCGACCTGCTGGATCGTCAAAATGGCCCGGTTCTGGAGGATTTCCCAGAGGAGCAGGCGCCTGAGTTGCTGCCCCAGTCCTCAACTGTTTCCACTACTAAGCAATTCTCCCTCGATAACACAGCCGATGAGGTGACAGCCCTGCGAGGCTGCTACGAGCTATGGGTTCAAGAGCACGAAGGCGCGACGGCTGTGGGTCTTAGCGGCATACCCCAGCGAAGATTTCGAGGAGTCGTGCGCTTTCTTGAAGGCTACGCCGGTGACGAGGACGTGGACATGAAGGAGAGGCCTGCCGATATATCGGTGGACCAGTTCATTCGATATTGTATCGATGACCTGAAAGCATTCTACTACGAGGCCCGAATGATACAGAGTCCCGACAGTCAGGAGAAGGACCTGCACGAGTGGTTCTGGGGCAAGACAGCCGCTGCATCCCTGATCAAAAAGGTGGCCGAGCGCATCGACGCCAAAGCAGAGCCACTAAACAAGTCCACGGCCTACGGCATCGCCCGCTGAAACCAAATTACAAAACCACAACGCATAGGATCATGTCAATTCCCCAAGTCTCTTAATCACCGTCATTCTGAGCGACAACGAAGAATCTTAGTCGCCTAGGAGAGATCTTGGCAAGAACATTAGGAGGTCAACCATGGCGAAGACCACGGGCAAGGCACTGCTTATTGTCTCTATGGACGCGCCCCCGGAGTGGGACGACGAGGTCAACCGCTGGTACAATGAGGAGCACCTAATCGACGAGTTGCGCCGCGTGCCCGGCGTTATAAGCGCGCGACGGTTCACCTCCTCCCCAGACCTCCGCGACGAGGTCTTCGCTGGCAGGCCACGACCCGACTACTATCCCAAATATCTGACCATCTTCGAGCTGGAGACTGAGGAGACGCTCCACAGTAAGGAGTATCAGGAGTTTCTGAACAATCCGACCGAATGGACTCGCCGCATAGGTTCCCATCTGTCCCTAACTGCATTAGTGTACCGCCAGACTTATCCTGAAGAGGGCTTCTTCACTCGCGAATAGCCACGACACATCGCGTACGAACGAAGGCAGTCACCCCCACTCTAACTCTCCCCCATCAATGGGGAGAGAATTCCTTCTGTCCTAGTCGGGAATGGCTATGCTCTGCTTTTAGCTTGTCGAACCACGGCCGCGTGGCTCACAAGGCCACTACCCCGCCGTCGGTACCCCTTTGGAGCTGTATTCCGCCAAGGCGGCCTTCACCCATGCCAGATCGTCGTTACTGGCCTTGGCCTTCAGCGCTTCCGGGTCCATCCCATAGAGCCGGGCCGCATTGAGCCCCAGGATCTTCTCCTTTGCATTGGCGGTTAGCTGGGGGTACCCGTAACGCTGGCAGTACTCCTCGGGAATCTGGAAAGCCCGAAAGGCGTCGATCAGAGGCTGGGGAGAGCCGTACCATATGGAATCTGTGCCCCAGAGGATATTGTCCTCTCCCAAGGTAGCCAGGAGTTTGCCCATCGTATGGGCCGCTTCCCGGGGATGGGCCATCACCATGTACCAAAGGGTACCCAGCTCCCCATATACGTTGCCGCCGGGCCCGATGCCGGCGTCCTTTAAACTTTTGATAAACCGATTCGTGCCCCTATCTGCCGTCTCCTCGGTATAGGGGCCCTCCTCCTGGTCCCCCTGCCTGGGCTCGTAGCCACAATGATAGACGATGAAATTGATGCCCGGAAAAGCCTTGGCTGCCGGACCTATGTCCCGCGGAGACGAGGGCCCATTCCATCCCGTATCGGACTCACCGCTAATGCCCTTGTGCACGCAAATGTTGCGAACGCCCATCTCGATGCTCCGTCGCAAGAAGGGCTGCCCAACCTCTTCGTCATCCAGCATCCATGTCTTGTCCTTCCAGCGGGTCATCTTAGGACCTTCAGCCCCATACATGGTGTAGCACTTCCAACCTGCAGGGCTGCACCAATCACGCCATCGGTCCATCATCTCCATGTCACCAGCCACGTTGGGATGAATGGTGCAATGATTGATAAGGCGACCCGTGCCTGCCAGACGATCTATTAGCTCGCGCGTGCCGATCATCTCCGAGTTACTGAGGGCCCGACGATGGTCCTGGCCTTCAGCTCCAGGACTGGAGCTCAACACAGCTACCGAGGTCTCGCTCTGCAGGAAGACGCAGCGTAGATACTCGGCCAGGGAGTATCCAGCCTGATTTTGGGTATTTACCAGCTTGTCCAGTCCCTTGAAGAGGTCCCCAGCGACGCTATGGCCAAGGTCTGGGATAATCTGGAGCGCCATGTTGGCAGCTATGGGCCGGTCGCAGACGTAGTGGGTCTGGACGTCGATGACCAGCTGATTTCCACCCAGGGCCTCATCGGCGGCGGAGCTGTCCAGCGCAGCCTCCGGCGGCAGGTTATAGAACCCGCCACCCCAGGCCTTGTCCACCGCCAGCAAGGCAGCGGCAGTCCCCTGCCGGCTGGACCAGTAACCGTCCAGAGACAGGCTAAGGCGGGCAGCATTCTTGGGCCCTTCGGCCCGTATTTGAGCCACTGCTGGCACATTGTTCGGATGAAGGGGCAGCGGAGTGTATTCCTCCGTGCTGCGCTGCTGCAAGACTAAAGAGAGTCTGGGAGGACGTTCTGGAGCTATTAATCTCATGAGACCAGTCCCCTTTCTTCTATAGGAGTTGGGCTAATTATATGGCCTGGCGCCCTTCATCGCTACCGGCCCATTCTAACAACGAGTTAAGAGTACCCATTGGGTATGAGGAAATTCTTTCTAATGTCATAGCGAGGACCGACAGCGACGAAGCAATCTCCCGTCCTAAGATTGCTTCGCGGAGTTTATCCTGAACTGAGGAAAGGGCTCGCAAAGATATTTTCGTATCAATGATTGGAGGAGATATCTGAAAGACCTGTGGGTATGAGATGCCATGGAGCCCTACAGGTTGAAAGAAGCCTACTGTAAGGGTATCCTATGGCTGCGAGACACCAGAGTTAAAATATCAGTCCCAGTTCCCAGTAGGGAATTCTATGAACTCCAGGAGGTAGGCAAAGATGCCACAATCAGACGAGAGAGCTAACGTCAGCCTGGGCCACCAAATGGGCGGGTATCTAAGCGAGCCCAGCGGGCCGGGGCCGTTCCCCGGTGTTGTTGTGATTCACGCCGGCACGGGAGTAGATACCTTTGTTCGGGACATCGTCGACCGCCTGGCAGGCGAAGGATACGTGGCCTTGGCACCACAGATTTTCCATAGAATCACACCAGAGATGACCGCAGATGGATCACTACCCTACCTATTTCTCAGCGACCCGGAGATCATAGACGATGTGAACGCTACGGTGGACTACCTGCGTCGCCGTGGCACCGTCAATATGAACCGCGTTGGGATACTGGGATACTGCATAGGCGGACGGATAGCATATCTCACGTCGACCGTAACGTCCCATTTCAACGCGATGGTCCCATATCATCCGGGCAATATCATGGTGCCGTGGGGCACCGCCACTCAGGCCCCCTTCGAGCTAACCAGCCAGATCGACTGTCCTATGCTGGTCCACTTCGGGGAAATAGATCCCAACCCGTCTCAGGAGGACATGGCCAAGCTGGATGCTGAGCTGACCCGGCTGGATAAACCACACACCTTTTACACCTACCCAGGCGCGGGACACGCCTTCATGGACCACACGGACAAACGGTATCATCAGCCCTCAGCTGAGGCCTCGTGGCCTCGCACCCTGGAGTTCCTAGCGGCTCACTTGAAATAGGGATCGATAAGATAGCGTTTGGGAACTCGGATCACTGAACAGGGAATAAAGCAGGCTCGCGCCGTTCCGCGGAATCAGGGTAAGACCGTTCTCTCCTCATTTGATAGGGGAAAGTTAGAAAGGGGGGGTGACAGCGCGTGCGCCATTCTCGAACAGCGCCTACAGAGCCGTCCATCCGCCATCCACTATGAGCAGATGGCCCGTGGTGGCTCCGGCTGACGGACTGGCCAGGTAGATGGCAGCTCCCACCAGCTCCTCAGGCTCCATTAGTCGGCGTAGTGGCATATGTGCGTCCAGATCGCGCTGGATCTCTTCAGGGGTACGAGGATATGCAGCCAGCATTCCTGGAGTCTCGGTTGGGCCGGGGCCGATGGCGTTAACGGTGATGCCATATTTTATCCACTCCAGGGCCAGAACACGCGTGAGATTAGCCACGCCGCCCTTGCTGGCACAATACGCTGCTCTGTTCTCGCTGCCAACGACGGCCATCTGGGAGGCAATGTTTATAATGCGGCCGCTCCCCTGGTCAATCATGTGGCGAGCGGCGGCCTGAGCGCAGAAGAACACACCCTTTAGATTGGTGTCGATGACGGCGTCCCAGTCTTCTTCTGTCACCTCGAGGGCCGGCCTGGGGTTTCGGATACCGGCATTGTTCACCAGAATATCCAGCCTCCCGAAGTCACGGGCCGCCTGTGCCACGGTTCCTTGAATATTGCCGATGTCCAACACATCCAACGTGTAGCTGCGGCTCTCATGCCCCAGCCCTTCGATCAGCTTTCGCGTGGTATCCGTCTCCTCCAGTTGCTCCGGCAAATCAGATACAGCGACAGCCGCGCCGGCTTCGGCAAGACCAATGGCCAATGCTTTACCGATACCTCTCGCGGATCCGGTAACCAGCGCCACCTGTCCGTCTAAACTGAGTCCAGAATAGGGCATGGCGATAAGCCTCCATTCCCAGGAATGGCCCCATTATAGCAGAGGACGCCGCACCGAGACCCTTCGGCGGAACCATGGCACGCTGAAGATATCTCTGATTGGCATTGACCACGCTATGGGTCGCATCTATAATTGGGCAGATGCACAGAAGGCTATACTTAGCAGACTAATCTGGCACAGCATTTGAACTAGAGGGAGAAAGAGATGAATTTCGGCTTTTTCATGATGCCATTACACCATCCTGATAAGGGACTGCAACGTACCCTCAAAGAAGACATGCGCACCATTACCCTGGCCGATGAACTGGGCTTTGACGAGGCCTGGATCGGCGAGCACCACACCCTCAATTGGGAGGGCCTCACCGCACCCGATCTTTTCATCGCCAAGGCGCTCGCCCTGACCAAAAACATCAAGCTGGGCACGGGGGTGACCCTCCTCCAGATCCACGAACCCAAGATGCTGGCCGACCGCATTGCGACGTTGGACCATCTGGCCGAGGGCCGTTTCTATTTTGGCGTCGGTACCGGCGGGGCCACCACCGAGTTTAGCTACTTCGGCATTGCCGAGGAGCAAAGGCACGCGCGAGCCGCCGAGGTGCTGGACGCGGTAATGAAAATCTGGGAGTCGGATGGTAATTTGGAGTACCATGGCAAGTTCGTTGATGTAGTCTCGCCACCTCGCATCTCGGACTTCGGCAGTGGCCTCTGGCTCAAGCCCTTTACCAAACCTCACCCTCCAGTGGCCGTAGCGGGGGTAAGCCCCAACTCTTCCACCATAGAGTGGGCCGGCGAGCACGGCTATATCCCCCTGTCCACGAACATCGTAGCCCTGAATCAGGTGCCGTCCCACTGGGAGGCATATAAAAGAGGGGCCCAAAAGACGGGGAAAACCACTGACCGGCGGGAGTGGCGTGTCTGCATAGACCTCCATGTTGCTGAAACCACTGAAGAGGCGCGCAACGATGTGCTGCACCATGGCATGGCCCGCTCTTTTCACCAGTACAACTTTCCCCTGCTCCGCTATTCGGGCATGATGAGTCTCATGAAGCCCGACCAGAGCATGCCCGACGACGACATCACAGTCGAATATCTCATGGACAACCGTTGGGCAGTGGGAGACCCAGAATACTGCCTCCAAAAGATCAGGGAAATGTACGACTACCTTGGAGGCTTCGGTACTCTACTTATTCTGACCCAGGACTTTGACCCTCCGGAGAAAACCTGGAAATCCATGGAGCTTTTCGCAAAGCATATAGCTCCTAATCTCCGGGACCTGTGGCCTGATCCGAATACCTAGAAACCCCCTGAATCCTTCAGGGCTGTGACGACTATCGGATAAAAGTATCGCGGTTTTCGAAGGTCGGTTTAGTTTCGCGCGTCGGCGGGACAGGCATCCTGCCCTCACTCGTAACCTAGCCCCACCTCTATATCCTCACCCTGAACTCGCACTGGATAGCAGTACACTGAGCTTATAGCGGGGCCGACCACAGCCTCGCCGGTCGTTACATCGAACTTTGCTCCGTGGCGTGGGCACTCTATCAGATTATCTTTCAGTTCGCCGAATCCCAACATGCCTCCGTCGTGGGTGCAGGCGTCTTTTAGCGCATAGTAAACACCCGCCACATTACACAGCAGAATGTGCTCACCCCGTTGGGGAGAGATGCTCTTGACCTGTCCCGGTAATATGTCACCCTGACCAGCAATCCTTACATATTTCACGAGGTACAATCCCACTTCCTTGAGTCTAAAGATTTACTAAAATCCGTCGAGGCTCTACTCTCCTTTGAAGACAGCAGGGCGCTTCTCGAGGAACGCTCGTCGCCCTTCCTGGTAGTCGGCGGTGTCGAAGTGTAGGAAAGGGACCGCCTCTTGCTCTGGGGACATGTCGTTGAAATCAGTCCTTTCAAGCGCCGTGCGAAGAATCTCCTTGTGGGCCTTATGTGAAAGGGGGGACAGGCGGGCGATCTGCTCCGCCAGGCCGTAGGTGTGCTCTTCCACCTGGACCGCAGGCACCACCTGGTGAATCAGGCCCAGGCCCAGTGCTTCCTGGGCTTCCATCAAGCGCCCGGTCAGCAATACGTATAGAGCTCCCCCCGGACCCGCCAATCTCGCCAGTCGCTTCATTTCCTTGTATCCGATGGCGATACCCAGCCGTGCGGCAGTGATCCCCAGACAGGAGTTGTCGGCAGCTATTCTTAGGTCGCAGGCGTGGGTAAGCTCAAACCCACCGCCTACACAATAACCCTTTATAAGACTTATAGTGGGCTTGGAGAGGAGCTCAATGGCATCCATGGCGCTATCGATGGCCATAGCGTACTCGCGAGCCTGGGCTGAGTTATCGCGATGAAGATCAAAGTCCTTGATGTCGGCGCCAGTGGAGAAGGCTTCGTCGCCGGCGCCTCGAAAAACCACAACTCTGACGGATGAACTCTCTTCCAAGTAGGTGGCTATCTTACCCAGTTCCTGCCACATTTCATAGCTAATGGCATTGCGCTGCTCGGGACGGTTCAGGGTCACGGTAGCAATGCCATCTTGCTCTGCAACCAATATGTGGTCGCTCACTAGAACCCTCCCAAGCCTAGAGTCGGGTTAAGGAAATAGGCGTTTCTAATCACCGCTCAGATTTACCCTGTTCTCGGCTCCGGACGGATGTCTTGCTTCGTTCTCCGACAATCGCTCTTGCATCACCCCGGTCAGAAGCTCACCGAAATGAGTTGACGACGTAGCCAGGGCAGTGAAATCGGACCCACTAAGGGTCAACAGATCAACGGGAGTGAGAGCTCGAACCGAGGCTGTACGCCTTACTCCCTGGAGCAAAGCGATCTCTCCGAAATACTCTCCAGGCCCCAGGGTCGCTATATCGACGTCCCCTTCTTTCCCTTGGCTATAAACTTGGACTTTTCCCGTCAGTATGATGTAAAAATGCCTGGCCAGCTCATCCTGGCGAATGATAACCTGTCCGACTTCGTAGTGAGCGCGAGTGGCCCCTCCGCTTCTACCGAAGTCCTGCTGCACAATGTCACGCCTAAAAACAAGCGCTAGATTCCAGTCCGTGAGCACCTTGAGCTTCCGCTCCAAACGGGGCAACTGATAGAGATAATAAGTGCGATACAGGAACCACGCCAGAGCACCCGATACCTTCAATCCCAACACCTCAGCCGCCGCTGAGAACCTGCCTAGGGGTACAAAAATGCCCAAGGTCCTGTGAGAGAAGGGGCGCACCCTTGTACCTCTGATGGACGCTAGTATGTTTTGAGCTACATGTCTGGCCGCTCTCAGTGCATATTGAGCGGTAGGAGGACAGGTCCCACCTTTTCGGACATCCGGCACCGCAGCGCAATCGCCTACTGACCACAGCCCTTTGTAGCCAGGCACAGCAAGGGTCTCATCGACGATCAAACGTCCCTTAGAGTCACGGTCGCACGGCAGGGTGTCCAGTAGCCGGTTGGGAGAGGCGCCTACTGCAGCCACCAAAGTCCTCGTGGCCAAGGTATCCCCGATGTCTAAGATAGCGCTCTGAGCGGTAGCTCCCGTTATGCGCGTCCTGAGGCGAATCTCGATCCCTCTTCTCTCCAGCAACCGGTGACTGAATTCGGCTAACCCTTCATGAAGTTCGGGCAGTATTCGGTCTCGACCTTGCAACAGGATAACCTTGATCTCCTTATGGTCCACGTGGAGGTAGCTCTTAGCTGCCTCCCGGACAAAGTCGTTGATCTCTGCTGCGACTTCGACTCCAGTGTAGCCCCCTCCCACGACAACGAAGGTCAGCAACTCCGCCTTCTGCTCCGGATCATCCTCGACCTCAGCTCGCTCCAAGATTCCGATAAGGTGGTTCCGGAGGAAGAGAGCGTCTCCCAAGGTCTGAAGAGGGAAGGCGTGCTCCGCTACTCCGGGAAGAGAGGAGAGGTCGGTGCTACTGCCTACGGCCTACGGCAATGAGCAAGTGGTCATAGGGAATATGCCTGTATTGGGAAAGGCCCGCGTAGCTGATGACTACGGAGTGACGTTCTACGTCTATGGCCTCTACCTCGGCACGATAAATGTTGGTGTATGGGCAGAGGCGCCGAATGGGGTTGACAATGTGGGTAGGCTCTATGCTCCCGGAGACCACTTCAGCCAACATAGGCTGGAACAGGAAAAAGTTGTCCCTGCTCACGAGGGACAGCTCTATTCGCTTTCGTTTTGCGGCGTTTTGCAGCTTGAGGGCAGTGTAAACGCCACCATATCCCCCACCTACGATCACCACCTTCGGCGGACTTTTGTGGTCGACACCTGTTCTCTCGGATACGCTAGCCAACATCAATTCCTGATGAGCCACTTCCTGACACCATTATCCCTTGAGGCAGAGAAAGAGGCAATGCATACTAGTACTCAGTCAACTCGGTTTTGGTAATTGTTTAAGAAAACGTCTAAGGTTGCTACCCTTTTTTAGGAGTGTTGACGTAGGAGGGTGGCAGCCATGGGACGAGAACGGTATGTGGTCCGGTTGGAAAGGGAAGAACGAGACCAGTTGGAACGACTGATTCGCGGGGGAAAGAGCCCAGCGCGAAAGGTTGCCCGGGCCCGTATTCTGCTAAAGGCAGATACGGGCTGGGGGGTGATGCGCATCGTGGAGGCGCTGGACACGTCTGCGGGTACGGTGTGCCGTACCAAGCGGCGGTACCTGGAGGGAGGACTGAAGCGGGCCTTGGAGGAAGATCCTCGGCCAGGACATCCGACCAAACTGGATGAGCGGGGGGAAGCGCACCTGATTGCCCTGGCGTGCAGCGAGGCCCCCCCAGGCCATGACCACTGGACCCTGCGGCTCCTGGCAAACAAGGTGGTGGAGTTGGGGCTGGCGCCCTCCATGTCCCACGAGGGAATTCGCAAGCGGTTGAAAAAAACAGTCTCAAGCCGTGGCAGAAGAAGGAGTGGTGTATTCCCCAGGTGAGCGCCGAGTTTGTGGCGTGTATGGAGGATGTGCTGGACCTTTACGCGGAACCCTATGACCCAGAGCGCCCGGTGGTCTGTTTCGACGAGACCTCCAAGCAGTTGCTGGCGGAAAAGAGGTCTCCGATCCCGCCCAAGCCGGCACGACGGGAGCGATACGATTACGAGTACCAGCGCAATGGCACCCGAAACCTGTTCATGCTGTGCGAGCCCCTGGCGGGCTGGAGGCATGTGGCAGTGACCGAACGTCGTACCATGGTGGACTTCGCTAAGCAGATGCGGTGGCTGGCCGATGAAGCTTACCCAGCGTCCGAGAAGATCCGGGTGGTGCTGGACAACCTCAACACCCACAAACCAGCTTCCCTCTACGAAACCTTCGAGCCCAAGGAGGCTAGGCGAATACGCAAACGCTTGGAGTTTCACTACACTCCCAAGCACGGTAGTTGGCTCAACATGGCAGAGATCGAGTTCAGTGTCTTGGCCAGGCGAGTCCTGCGCCGGCGTATTGCCGATGAAGAGACTTTGAGTGGCGAGATCGCGGCCCTGGAGGCAGAACGAAACCAAGCCGGAGCAACCATTGACTGGAGATTCTCCACTGTGGACGCCCGAGTCAAGCTTCACCATCTCTATCCTGCCAACAATTAGGTTGACTGAGTACTAGCTTTCATCCCATCTACTGGGAAGATCCGCGAGCCCGGTGAGGCCAAGTTCTTCGCACAGGGCCGAGAACTCTCGTCTTACAACTCCGTGCCATTGGAGATCAGCCAAGTCCTCCATCAAAGGTACATCCAGTCGCAGGGTTGCCAGCGTCCTATATAGTAAAGCTTCATCCATATGCCCGTTCAAGCTGGCAGCAATCGCTTGGGCGCCACGCAGCTTCAGGTCCCACTTGGACTGGTCACCGGGGATTTGCTCGATGTGGAGGTACCGCTTCAATACCTGCGCGCTGGACTTGGCTCCCCACTTGGGTATGCCAGGAATTCCGTCCGCGGAATCGCCTACCAGTGCCAGGTAGTCTGGAATCGAGCTTGGCCATACCCCGAACTTCTCAACTACTCCAGCCTCATTCATAGTGATGTTTCTTCGCCTATCAAGGCACACAATTCTGTCGTCACGGACAAGCTGAGTCATATCTTTGTCCGGCGAGCAGATAACCACCTGATCTACCTCTGGAGCGTCCCACCATCTGTGGGCGGCGGTGGCTATGGCGTCATCAGCCTCGTACTCTACCATAGGCCATGTCACAATGCCAAGGCAACGGGCGGCCCGTTCAGCCAGCTCAAACTGGCTGAATAGCTCTTCAGGGACTCCCGCCCCTGTTTTATATCCGGCAAACAGCTCATTCCTAAAGGACTCTATGACGTGGTCGAAGGCACATGCAACGTGTGTGACCTCGACTTGACGGAGCAGGACTAACAGCGTCTGGATAAGACCTCGCACTGCTCCGATGGGCCGTCCGTCCGGTGAAACAATGGGCGGCAAGGCAAAGTATCCGCGAAAAAGTTCGTAGGTGCCATCAACCAGGTGGAGCTTCATTATGGGTGCCGCCTAACAGAAGGGACCCGATGTATCGCATATTTTGACGTAAGTAAATTTCGTTGCGATTTATTGATTTTCCGCATAAAATTCATAGATCCATCCGTTCATAAGTATTATCGGCGTTATATCCTCATAAATTAAACGATTTAGATATACAAATAAGCAAATGGTACTGATTTACGATATATCAAAGATTTGACAAATGTGTTAGAAACATGATAGTATTATAAATACAGTCTTAACGCATGGGCAAACTATCGTTAGAGGACGCCCAGAGCCGCGAGGCTGTTTTTAGTGTTTAAAACCGTCCTAGTCCCTCGACTCGTCGCATAAAAACCACATCAACTTAAAACTCTTCACGTCTCTAAAGGCAGAGCCATAGCTTGACCCAAAGCATTTTTACGGGCGATGACGTGTCTCTCGGAAAGGTCTTAGCAGATCATGGGGAAGGCGACTGTGGCTTTTTCTGTTTAGAGTGGCGTCCCAGGCAGGATTCGAACCCGCGACCCGCTGCTTAGAAGGCAGCCGCTCTATCCACTGAGCTACTGGGACGGAACATTGTTGCTTACAATGCTTATTCGAAAGGGTTCTCTTCACTATATTATTTGTGAGATGCCCCAGTGTCAACAATCGGCATCTCTTCTTCAGATATACCCGGTCTCCACAACTTCAGTATGCGTGAAATCAGAATCCATTGCCGGCGATTAAGAGCAACAACACGACCGAATACCTCACATGGAAACCTCGGTCGCAGCACACGTACATCAAGTTAGACGAAGATTTGCGAAAACTCTTGACATCGGCTCTATGAGGTGTGTAGAGTATTACAATTGTTATCAGGTGCCGAATCACCTGATACTAGTTGGGTTAAATAGCAACTACGTGAGCCAGACAGTTAACAACTGCTTAAATGACGTATTCAATCAAATCCGCTACCGCTGGAAGTCCGTATAGCTAGGTTGTAGGGAAGCAGCAACCTGGAGCCTCTGAGACTGGACCAATATGCAATTCCCCCATACGATGTCGGAGGCGACCCAGCCAACTAGGAGGCATGGCACATGGCAATAGCAGTACCACAAAGGCAACCATGGTATGCCCCTCGAAGACTAGGCCGTAACGTTTTTGACTTGCGACGTTTTCCCATAGTGGCCATCACTCTCCTGATGGTCGTGGTGGTTATACCGGCCATCTTCGCGGAGGTTATCTCGCCTGCCGACCCTCTGCAAGGGGACCTGAAAGATCGATTGGTACCCCCGGCTTGGCAGGGTTCCAAGACAAAGTTCTTCAACGTCGTGGAGAACCCGACGGCCCCCGCTGTCGAGTTGACGCTTCAAGACGCCGAACGATTCGTCAGAATCGGTGACGCGACAGTTGTCGGCGGTGGCGAAGCTGTGATCGGTGGCCAGGTGACCATCCTTTCGGACCGTGGCGGGTCCATGGACCACCTTCTGGGAACCGACAAGGTGGGCCGTGACATTCTGAGCAGGATTATCTATGGGTCCAGGGTTTCCATCATCGTCTCCGCTATAGCCATCGGGATTGGAGGCGTCGTGGGAACGTTTTTTGGAATCGCCTCGGGTTACTTGGGCGGTTGGGTAGATGCAATAATTCAGAGGTTGGTGGACATTTCCATGTCCATGCCTATTATCCTGCTAGGTCTGGTTTTCGTGGCGACTATAGGGCCAGGGTTCGACACGGTGATATTAACGCTGGTCTTATTGATGTGGGCGAGATTTGCTCGTATGGTCCGGGGGGACACCTTGGCCATAAAGACCCAGGACTTCATAGCCCGTTCCAGGGTGGCAGGTTCCTCCCACCTCCGAATTATGCTTCACCACATTTTCCCCAATATATTCAACAGCTTGATCGTTTTCAGTACTCTCTGGGTTGGCTTCGTCATCCTGCTGGAAGCCACCCTTAGCTTCCTTGGTGCGGGAATACCAAGACCCACGCCTGCCTGGGGACTCATGGTTGCGGATGGCCGCGAGTTGATAGTGACTGCCTGGTGGGTCGCATTCTTCCCAGGACTTGCCATCGTGCTCACAGTCATGGGTGTGAACCTCTTGGGAGACTGGCTCAGGGACAAGCTCGATCCTAAGCTGAGACAGGTGTAAATGTTATGGCCACACAAAATGGAAACGTAGTTCTCCAGGTAAACGATCTACGGACCTACTTCTTTAACCGGTGGGGCGTGGTTAAAGCTGTAGATGGTATTACCTTCTCACTCAAGGAGGGCGAGACCCTGGGTATCGTGGGAGAGTCAGGATGTGGAAAGACCATGACAGCCCTCACCCTCCTTCGTCTGAACCCAAAACCCGCTTCCAGGATCGTATCAGGGCAGATAATTCTGGACGGGGAAGACCTGGTCCAGAAGAGCGATAATGAGATGCGAGACATCCGAGGGCGGAAGATCTCCATGGTTCTCCAGGACCCTCAGACCTCGCTCAATCCAGTATTTACCATAGGCAATCAGATCGTCGAGGCGCTACGGACCCACCGGAAAGGCTCTCACAAAAATATGGTGAAGAAGGCCTTGGAGGCGCTACGCAATGTGAAAGTCGCCGCCCCAGAGAGCAGAGTTAATGACTTTCCTCATCAGATGAGCGGTGGCATGAAACAGCGCGTGATTGGAGCCATAGCCATATCGTGTGAGCCCAAGGTCATTATCGCCGACGAGCCCACCACCGCTCTAGACGTAACCATTCAGCTCCAATATCTAAGACTGCTTAAAGAGATTCAGGCCGAAACCGGTATGGGGATTATCTTCATAACCCACGACTTCGGAATCGTAGCCCGTATGTGCGACCGGGTGAACGTAATGTATGCAGGGCGCATAGTGGAGAACGCTGGTGTAAGAGACCTGTTCAACAAGCCGAACCATCCATACACCCAAGCGCTCATGGCAGCAGTTCCTCAGATGGAAAAAACGGACCGTTTATTCGCCATTGACGGACAGCCTCCAGCACTATATGCCCTACCTGACGGCTGTCGTTTCGCCAACCGATGTCTGCATGTCCAGGATCGCTGCCTTCAAGATTATCCTTCAACATATGATGTGGAAGAGGCCCATACGGCTGCCTGTTTCAGGCTTGATCCAACCTGGACAGAAGAAAAGGTCGAGGAGTCGACATGGCAAAAGAATTAATGCGCGTAGAAAAACTGAAGAAATACTTCCCAGTTACCAAGGGTCTTATCATGATGAAGACCGTTGGATATGTGCAAGCTGTTGACGAAATCAGCTTCACCATCAATGAAGGGGAGACCTTGGGCCTGGTCGGAGAATCTGGCTGCGGCAAGACGACCACTTCCAAGCTGGTCTTGCTTATAGAGAAACCTACGAGCGGGAACATCCTACTGGACGGTGAGGACATCCAAACGTTCAAAGGTGAGAAACTTAAAGATTACCGAACCCAGGTACAGGCAGTGTTCCAGGATCCCTGGTCTTCCCTGAGTCCACGCATGAAAGTTAAAGATATAGTCTCCGAGGCGCTAGTGGTAAACAGGGGAGTCAATAAGACAGAAAAGATGGAGCGCGTTGCAGAGGTGCTTCAACAGGTGGGCCTTCAACCCCTGCAAGGCAACCTCTACCCCCACGAGTTCAGCGGTGGTCAAAGACAGCGTATCGCTGTGGCCAGCGCTTTGGCATCCTATCCCAAGCTTATCATCTTGGACGAGCCGGTGTCCGCGCTGGACGTTTCCATCCGCGCTCAGGTTATGAACCTGCTCGTCGACCTTCAGCAGCAGACCGGGGTGGCATATCTGCTGGTAGCCCACAACCTGGCAACCGTTCGATACATGGCCCATCAGACTGCTGTTATGTATCTAGGTCAAATCGTTGAATACGCAGACACTGAGGAGCTGTACGAAAATCCTCTGCACCCATACACCAAGGCGCTTTTCTCGGCGGCGTTGCCCTCCCATCCGGATGTGCAGCGTGAAGAGATCGTTCTCCCAGGAGAGGTCCCCTCTCCCATAAATCCACCGTCTGGCTGCAGGTTCCATCCCAGATGCCCTTGGGCCTTCGATCGATGTTCGGTAGAGATTCCGGTGTATCGGGATATAGGTGGAGGCCACATGGTGTCCTGCCACCTATATGACTCTCCATCCACAGGCCACGAACAGACCAATGGAGCTGCGACCGTAGCGACAGAGGAGCCTCCTGCTCAGGTAGAAGTGGACGGAGCCGAAGAAGAAACCTAACCTCCGATTTACTTCCACCTTGAGGAACGGGCGGCTACCTGACTCACCTCCGTGAGGCGCGGCCCGTATCTTGACTTCCCTTGCCCTTAGAGGTATAGTGCACTCGTGCCTCGCCCGTTGATCTTCACCAGTACCCCGTCCACTCTATCGCATCTCCCTGTCCACTGGAGGTTTCCATGAAATTATCCTTCTTTCACTTGATGCCCTATCAGTATTTGCCCGACGACTTCGAGAAACGTCACCGAAGCGTATACGTAGACCCACCAAACTATCTTTACGATCCTTCCAAAGGGCACGAGCTATACAACCGCTACCTTGACGAGATGATATACGCGGAGCAGCTAGGGTTCGATGGCGTGTGCGTAAATGAGCACCACAGCAACGCCTACGGCCTGATGCCGTCGCCCAACCTGATGGCCGCGGCCCTGGCTCGCCAGACCTCCAAAGCTGCAATTATAGTCTTGGGCAACAGCTTAGCCCTTTACAACCCTCCTACGAGGATCGCCGAAGAGCTGGCCATGTTGGACGTGATGTCTGGAGGGCGTGTGGTCGCGGGGTTCCCGGTAGGAAGCGGCATGGACACCGTCTTCTCTTACGGAGAGGTACCGGCGACCCTTCGAGAAAAGTATCGAGAGGCCCACGATCTGATTATAAAGTCCTGGACCGAGCGAGAGCCTTTCGCATTCAACGGGAAATACAGCCAGCTCAGATACGTGAACGTCTGGCCGCGTCCAATCCAACAACCCCATCCTCCTATCTGGATCCCTGCTGGCGGCAGCCTGGAGACCTTTGAGTGGACTATCCAACAGGACTACATGTACAGCTACCTGAGCTATGGCGGATACAGGGATGGGAAACAGGTATTGGACAGATTCTGGGAGGTTTCCGATAACTCAGGTGTGGAGTTCAATCCGCACCACGCCGGGTTCCTCCAGTTTGTGGCGGTCTCGGAAACCGATGCCCAAGTCGATGAGTATGCACCTCATATCGAATATTTCTACAACAAGCTTCAGCATATCCCCTCGTATTTCCTTAATCCGCCCGGCTATCGCACTGTCCGAAGCGTGCGCGCTTCGGGGGCAATAGGAAGCAGTAAGAGTCAACGGAGCTGGAAAGATTACATAGACAACGGCTCAGTCATAGCCGGTAGCCCGGCCACGGTACGTGAGGAGATACGGCAAGCCATCAAGGACCTCAGAGTAGGCCATCTCATGCTCATCCTCCACTTCGGAAGCATGCCCAAGGAGTTGGCAGCGAAGAACACCGAGCTGTTCGCTAAAGAGGTCATGCCGTTCGTGAAGGACATGTGGTCGGAGTACGAGGACCGCTGGTGGCCCAAAGCACTGCCGGAAGCAGACCGCGCCGTTTCATCGGTCACAGCACAGGTATAACTAAGGAGAGACAATGCCAGCAGAAGGACTGCAGATATCGATTCAAAATGGTAAATTCAACACAAGGGTATTAAAAGCAGGGGCCGGAGAGCCCTTGCTTTATCTTCACGGTATCGTCGGACAGAAGGGGTGGGCGCCTTTCCTTGATAGTCTTTCCCAACAGTTCACGGTATACGCCCCCTTCCATCCTGGTTGCGGCGAGTCCGAGGGGCTGGAGAATGTAGACAGTGTTTTAGACCTGACTCTGTATTACTTCGAGCTTATGGATTCTCTAGGTCTCGAGCAGTGCCACGTCGTTGGTCACTCCTTTGGCGGGATGATCGCGGCTGAGATGGCTGCTATTTGCCATCACAGGGTTAAAGGTCTGATCCTGGCTGCAGCGGCTGGACTCTGGCTTGACGACTCTCCTTCGGCGGACTTCCTGGCAATGACCACGGAAGAGATGAATGCTCACATCTGGTCTGATCTTGATTCCGCGGTGGCCAGAGAAGCCATGGCCCGGCCGGAGAGCGACGAGGCCCGTCAAGAGCTCATGATAGACCGAATAAAGGACCTAACCGCGGCGGGCAAATTCCTGACTCCCATTCCAGATCGGGGCCTGAAGAAGCGGCTTTATCGCATCAAATCGCCGACCCTTATCTTATGGGGAGAAAAAGACAGGATGATCCCGCCTGCATACGCAAATGAGTTCTGCCGGCACATCTCCGGCGCTCGGCTGGAAGTATTGCCTGGATGGGGGCACCTGCCTATGCTGGAGCAACCCGAAGAATTTGTTAGCCTGGCGGTGGACTTCCTGAAGTCATAGTCCTTAACGTTGGCTTGGCTCTCAATCCGTACCACCGTTGTGTAACAGTGACGCCATAGTCGGATCAAGAGGGTATAGGGAATATTGGAGGCCCGGCACTGGTTTCTCATTACCGGCTTATTGATAGCTCTTCTATTCCTCTTAGCATTGATCTCCTGCCGTGTTACAGGTCTACCAGTGTAGCAAATATTAAGGTAGGGGCGAGGCATGGAGCCTGTCCCAGAATGATGGATTATTGACGACGAGTCAGTCGATTATGCTAGGTCCGAGTCTGTTTGGCGCAGTGGAAACGATGACTCGACAGCCATCCGATCTTGCGGATGGCGCGGTTTACACGCCGTAGTCGGTCATCTCATCATGGCCCTGCTATCGCCGGCGGCGCCCAGCTCTGGCTCCACCTAAGTCTGCCCCAGTCGCGCCATATACGCCACAAGGTGCGCAGGTTGAAGCTTGTGGCCAACAAGGTCCACTCGGCCGACACATTGACAACGCCACGGAGCAAGAACCCCCGAGCTCTTTGTTGCTCTTTGAGAATCCCAAAAGCTGGTTCCGGCAGTTGCATACGCTGCTTGTATGCCTTTTTGGCCTCCTCGGTAGACATCCATACCCGATGAAGACGCAGGACGGCTTCGTAAGGTCCTACCTCCAGCCCACGCCCATGACGCCCGTCCTTGGTGCAAATGCCGAAGGCCGGACACACCCGGCAGATGGCTCCGGAGGCTCGATACAGCCGCATGAGCGTCCCCCTGGTCCGCTTAACTCGGGTGAAGCGGAGTCTCTGGCCCTGTGGACAGGTGTAACTATCCGTCTGCTCGTCGTAGCAAAAGCGGTCCTTGTGGTACGGGTGCTCCAGGGCTTTGTGCTGGGACTCTGGCATGATCACCTGTTGTTCCCGTTGGGCGCACTCCTCCAGGTTGGCGCCGGAGTGATAGCCCGCGTCGGCCAGCGTTACTTGCGCCTTGTCTCCGGTCATCTCCTCCGCTTGTTCCAGCATCGGAGTCAACTGGCCATAGTCGTTGGCGTCACACACTACGTCCGCTGCGGTGATCACCAGCCCAGTGCCTTCGTCGGTGGCCATCTGCAGTGGCGAGACCATCACTTGGGCATTGTACCCAGCCACGATACCCTGTCTACCCTTCATCAGCCCAGCATCGCTGTCGGTAAGATTGATGCGTTGCTGTTCCTCTTCGCCTGCAAGCTGTTCCATTGCCTGCTGCACCTGTTCTCTCAGCGCCTCCTTTTTGGCCAGTTTCTTTGGAAGCCGCGTAGGGACAGCGCCTTCTCCTGCCTCGTTCTGCGCTTCAAGGTCTCTAATTGCCGTCTCCACCCGCTCCAGCAGTCGCTGCAGCCCTTCAGCATCCTGGGTCCTGTCCTTCGCTGCGTTGGCAACTATCTTTGTCCCATCCACCGCCTGCACCGCCAAATCCACCAAGCCCATGGCCACCGCCATGCGCACCGTCCGCTTAAAGAGCTTCCTCATTGCTCCACGATGGTCTCTGTAGAACCGCCACAAGGTATTGTGGTCCGGATGCTGCCAACCTGTCAGCCAAAGGTACGGTATCTGGTCTCGGCAGGCCGCCTCCAGCTTGCGACAGGAACGCACCCCAGTCATGAACCCATACAGCCACACGCTCAACAGCCCACGAGGGTGGTACGCCGGCGCTCCCAATGCCTCTCCATCTACCTCAACACCCAACTCAGACCATCCCCAACGGTCCAAAGCATCCACAAACTCTGCCACAAACCTCGCTGGATGGTCTTGCGGCACAACTTCGTCCAGAGTCGGCGGAAACAACCATGTCTGCTCTCGATTCAGCGGCCGAAGCGGCATTGGACTCTCCTTTGCTCAATTCTTGCAGACAATTCTAACCTTTTCTTCCTTATAAGAGAATGCATACACCTTTTGAGACAGGCTCACTTAGGTCTGCCCCTACACATATTTTAGAAGATGTGGTGACCCACACAGAAGACTTGTAAATCCCGTTACTCAGGCCTCGCAAACCAAGAGGTATCAGACCCGGTCGCCCACTATCTCCATGAATTTCTTCTCTATCGCATCCTGCTCTAGAGTAACCTTCAGATAGCCATCCTCGTCGGCCCCGAAGGATGAGTCCTGGTGGAACTCCTTGACCAGATCGGCAATTAGCTCCTGCCACTGAGGCCCGGCTGCCTTCTCTGCCGCATCGCGGATGGCCGGATAAATCGGATTCTTGAGTAGGCGCTCGATCTCGGTGTCCAGCATATCTTTTTCGACAGCCATACGCTGCATATCTCCAACCACTTCCAGATGTCGTCCCAGATAGCAGCCACCGAAGTACATGACATCGTATTCCTGGCCGTCGACAGTGTCTTTGCCTTGCATCTTGGGTATAAGTTCGTGCTGGTCTAGATATGCCTTTACGGCCTCGTCTTCCGAGTCCGGCCGGTCAGGGTTGAATGCCAGAAACACCGAGTACATGAATAACTCCTTTGGCTCAACCCTGATACGCATCGTGTACCTCCTGACCTGCCGTGTAATTTTCAGTAAATTTTATCATACCCAAGATCGTGGACATGGTGTCCGGACGACCGCTAGTAAAATGAGTAGGGCCCCTTGGTAAAGGGGCCCTACTTTGGGTCCAAATCTACTGACCAAGTTCAGGGCTAGTGGGGCGGGAAGAAGGCCCAGAACTTGTTCAACCCGGGCATCAACACGTCATGCTGCCTGATTATCGTCTTGATCCTCACTCCGGCAGGATTAAACCGGTGAATTATGACCTTGATGTGCTCTGCCGGTACCCACTTGATGTACCACACCACCTTGTGACCTATTATGGGGCTCTGTCGTACATCCCAGGGCTCCTGGTAGATGGGAATTATCTTATGGTACAGCACCGCCTTCAATCCAAAGGTCTCTTTCGTGATTATGCAGGCCTCACTGTGCTGCCCGCTCCCATCAGTGGCGCTGGTGTGGGAGCCCGAACCTATATTACACACCTCGGTCCGCTCTACCGGCATGTGGCCGGGGCCGGACGGCATTGGCAGGAAGGGTGACTCAATCTCCGCCTGCCTCTCGTCCAGGTGGGGAGGAAGTGTAAGCGTGGGGTCCACGTTCTCCACCTGCATCTTCAATCCAAGGGCCACGCTCCAAGCAGCTTCCAACAGCGCACTGGCCCGGTTCGCAGCAGCTCTCACTTCGTCATCACGGGCCTGGTCCATTTTTGTGTCGGTGAGTGCCTGAATGCTGTCTTTCAGATCCTCCGCAACTGCGTTCCAGAACTTCATGGTCTCGTCCATGACCTCTGGGTCGCCAAGCGTAGGCAACACTAATGGCGCTGCCAGGTTCAGGTGCACTATCTCGGCTATGACCTGATCTGCCAGCATGGGCGGAACGTTCGGGTCGCCCAGTAGGTCAAGCTGCTGGTCAAGGGTCGGCATCCTCGGGATTCTGGTCGTTGGCAGTGTGCAATCGGGATCATCGCCATCGACGAGTCCGTCCCCGTCGTTATCGATCCCGTCATTACAGATCTCGGCGCTGACTGTGGCCTGGGCGGTGATACCGACTACCGCGAGGAAGATGATGTCGTCGTTGGACGGATTCGTCGTGTTGACCACCATCTGGTTGTCGTTTTGGTTAAGGAACGGCTCGAGATTGTACAGCTCGTCGTCGAATCCGCTGTTGCTCGAGTTCGGGTCAACAGGGTTGTTGTTGCTGTCGCCAACCCCTCCCACAGTAATAAGACCGCCATTTTGACCAAACCCATCATCGTAATTTCCCGCGCAACTGGTCATCCTGGCGCCGTTTACGTCCACAGTGGAAAACTGGCCTCCACCGCATGCATGTCCATCAATACCCTGAGAGCCGAATCCGATGCCCAGGGACATGGTAGCGGCGAACCCAGGAACTGTCTTGTCCAAGGGGAGACAAGAAGTTGAACGCAAAGTTGTCTCCGGCGGACTGTTGAGCCCCATCCATCACAGCAATTGTGGATTCGGGAAGGCCGGGGTTTGAGAAGACAACCACCAGACCTACACCGTCGAGGCCAAATGGATCGCTATTAACGGCAAAGTCGGTGATTCCACCGCCACCCCCAACCTTAGCTGCCACCTGCGCAGTGACGTCTGCTCTAGCCGCGCTGAGGCCACCGACGGCATTATCCCCGATTTTGGTGAGCACCGAGACGGTGCCATCGAAATCGATTGTCCTCTGTTCCAGCGTCGGATCTGTCCCGCTAAAGTAGCTCCCGTACAGGAACGCCTGTTCCACCGTTGATCCCCCCGGCACATCGGCCTGTATCAGATCTCCGGTTCCATCCTGGCCGAGGCCATCTGCAGAGAAGCCTCCCCTTCCAGTGAAGGTCGACGTTACGGTCAAGTTGTTAGTGCTAGGGCCCGACGGACCGGGACCGCCTGAGGCGCTAACCGTGCCGGGAGTATCTCCGCTGCCATCCTGGGCGCTGGCCTGGCCGAAGGCGCCGGTGGCAAGCAACTATATGACGACCACCAAACCAAGTAATACAGCCGCCACACCAAGAAAAGCACTTCGATTTGTGGCAATGGTCCTAACCATCATGGTTTTCCCTCCTATATTTTGGAACTCCCTGAACATGAGCCTGGTAGAGCACCAGAACCCTTTCTCGTATATCCCTGCCAGTTAGATAAGCGCTGCAAGCCAACCGAAAGTATTTTAGTCGCAGGGATTGATTCGACTTGTCATTCTACCATGCGTTTCCGGCATAAAGTCAAGGACAAATCAAAAATCGATGCTCGGACGATCAGAGTAAATGGCTGTGGCGATAATGGAGCTATGACCCCCACTCTCCGTTGAGTACACGGTCTATATTAGACGGATCGGGTTTCAAGTGGCCGGCATCCACCTCGTGCATTGCGCCAACGACCGAGGCGCTCATGGGAGTGGGTACTCCCACCTCACGGCCCTTTCGCGCAACGTAGCCATTCATGTTGTCGATCTCTGAGAGGCGTCCCTTCTTCACGTCCTGGGCCATTGATGCGTGCCAGTCAGCCCGCCCTTGTTTGGGAAGCATGCTGGCCTCGATCTCCTCGAACACGTCTCCCTGTTCTGCCTTTACCCACATCTCGGCATCGAAGCCCGCTACAGGCTCTACTTCGTAGTTGAGGGCCATGCCCACCAGCACCGTCTCTCGAGCCAGGTGTATGCGCAGGGCGCGGGCCTTGGGGTTTTCCGCCATGCCCTCAGCGCCCAGGCCCGAAATACCGCCGATGGGGTTGCCCATGGAGTTCTGGGCCAGCTTGGTCCATCTTTCACCCCAGATATTGGTGGTGGTCCTCGCGCCATCTATACAGTTTAGCAAGCCGGCTATACGCTCCACCCGTGGAGTGATCCTGCCATTGGTCTCACCCACACGGAACACGTCGTGGCCATGATCCCTTCCCACGGGGCCTCCCCTATTGACATGTGCAGGCTCCCACAGGGCCACCTCTATGTGGGACATGATACAGGGCACCTCTCGCTGGTAGCCCACGATGGAAGCGATGGTCTCGTCGTTCATGCAGTTCTGAGACGAGACTATGAATCCCTCGGGTTTCAAGAAGGGCTTGATGAAGTGGGTGGCCCACACGGTGTCATAGGACTTTACGGCAAGGAAGGCGAAGTCGAAGGGCTCCCGGATACTCTGGACTTCAGTCAGGTGCATTGCCTTGACCGGAACCGTGAAGTCGCCCTGGCTGCCACTGGCCCGGAGCCCAACAGTCTTCATCTTTTCAACGTGCTCGGGCCACATGTCTATCAGGGTGATATCTTCGCCCTCTCTGGTCAGGAAGGCGCCGATGTAGCTTCCTGCGGCACCGGTCCCCATGATGGCTATCCTGGTCATATTGTCACCTCGTCATTTGGCGCGAACAGTGCGGCCCTTCTTCGCTAAGAAAGGCTAAAGGAAGGAGGGGGGTTCACCCTCACCCAACCCTCTCCCATCAAGGGAGAGGGGATTTCTTTGAATCGATGGCCGCCTAGGTGCGGATGGCCTCCACTATTTTCACCACTTCCTTGGTGGAGACTATGTGCTTTTGTAGTCCCATTTCCTTGGGAGAGAAGCCAAGAGCAAGGCCAACCAGCTGGGGCAGATGCAACACAGGCATGTCGATCTGCTCCTGCTTGTGCTTTTCGGCGTCTGCTTGCTTGCCGTCCAGCTCCAGGTGGCACAGGGGGCAAGGTGTAACCATGCAGTCGGCGCCATTCTGTCGCGCCTCCAAAGTGTGGGTGCCACACATCTCAAGAGAGCTTTCTACATTAGCGGTGAGGATCGGGAAGCCACAGCATTTGCCCCGGCCGGAGATCTTAGTCACTTCTCCGCCCAGGGTCTCTATCGTACTTTCCAAAACGCTTTTCCGGCTTTCGAAACCTTTGGGCACCATCAGCTCGGGAGGGCGGCGCAGGTAACAGCCATAGAATGGCGCCACCTTGAGCCCGGCCAGGGGACGTACCACCAGCTCCTTGAGCTTGTCCAGGCCGTACTCTTCTTCCAGCACCCACAGAAAATGCTTGACCTCCACGGTGCCCTTGTACTCAAGTCCCTCCGCCGCCAGGTAATCTTTGTTGATCCTGTCTCTGTAGTCGGGATCGGACTTGAGCCGGTGGTTGGCCTGAGTGAAGACACCCTGGCAGGTGCTACAGATGGTCATCATCATCATGCCCATCTGTTCGACCTTGGCCAAGGTGCGGGCGTTGATGGGATCGGAGACCTCTTGGCTGAGCACGCCGGCGCCGCTGCAGCTCACGTCTTCCAGCTCAGCCAACTCGATATTCAGTCTGGCTGCCACCTTCACCGTCGCTGGGTATAGCTCGGGACAGCCCCCCTTTGACACGCAGCCAGGGTAGAATGCGTAGGCCATTACTTCTTCTCCTCCCACTTTTCAAATATGCGTTTGACCCGATCGGCCCCCTTCCGCTTCTTGTGGAAGAAGTAGGGCTTGGGCAGTTTGCCTCGGATGAGGGCCTTGATGCCCAGGGGTAGCTGTTTCAGCTGGCCGGGAATATTGGTTATCCCTTCAGTTTCGATGGCTAACCGGGCTTCGTCCAACCAGCCGTGGGCCTTCACCGAGGCAGCGAAGCTTCTGTAATGGTTCCTCACAGTGGGCACTGATGGGCTCCCAAGATTCTTTTTGATAGCCATGTCCCGGAGGGCAAATATGCGCTCGGTGGGATCAATACCTTTGGGACAATGTTCACTGGCCTCGAAGCAATGGCAACAGTCCCAGAGCCCGTGAACGTCGCCAAGGTTTCGCAACCGTTCATCGGTCCTACTGTCTCTAGGATCACTCACCACCCGATAGCCCTTTGTCAGGGCTGCTGGGCCCATGAACTTCTTGTCCACCACCATGGTGGTGCACCCTTCATCGCACAGCCAGCACATTGTGCAGCTCATCACCTTTCGCAGGTCCTGGATGACCTCGTTGGGCACAATGTGCTCACCTTCAGGCTGAGGTTCGGTGGGCTCGATCCATGGCTCTACCGCTTTGTACTTTTTGTAGACCATGTCCTCCATGTCGAACATCATGTCCTTCAAAACCTTTATAAGGCGGATCGGGTCGACGGAGATTTCATCGTCTTTCGCGACGTCGGAAACAGCGGTACAGCAGGCAATGCGATTCTTCTTGTTAATACGCATTGTGCAGTCGCCACAGAAGCCGGTCCGGCAGCTGCCGCGAAAGGCCAGAGTGCTGTCCTGCTCTTCCCTTATGCGCATCATGGCGTCGAGGACGGTGGCGTTCTCCTCGACGTCCAAGGAATAAGACTGCGACTGACCCTTGCCATCTGTGGCCGGATCGTAACGATGAACCTTGAAAGTAATCTCCATCAGTCGACTCTCCTTTAGGGCTTCCACTGGGTTATAACGACAGGTTTATAGCTGAGCTCTAGACCATCCGCCGTGTGCGAAGCTACAGTGTGACGCAGCCAGTTGTCATCGTTTCGTTGGGGGAAATCGCCGCGACGGTGGGCGCCGCGGCTCTCCTCTCTAGCGAGGGCACCAGCCACGATGACCTGGGCCACCTCCAGCATGTTTTCTAGCTCGAGGAGGGATGACAGAGACGGATTGTAGGCTCCTCCGGCGTTGGGAATAGCCACCTTCGAGCAGCGTTCTCTTAGAGCACTAATGGTATTTCCAGCCTGCCCCAGTCCATCAGCGTTTCGATTCAAACCCACAGCCTGATGCATGGTGCCGGCCAGCTCTCGTCGTAGAGAGCCTACAGTGTCAACACCTGCCTGCCGACCACTCATATCCTCCACCCGGGCCCTGGCATCCGCCAGAAGGGACTCTGAGCTCTTTTTAAGCGAGCCTGCATTGGCGTGGGATGCAGCCGCTTCCCCGGCACGCCTACCAAAGACGACACAGTCCAGCAGCGCATTCCCTCCAAGACCGTCCGCTCCATGGACACCCACGGATGCGCATTCCCCGGAGGCATACAACCCCGGAATTGCTGTGGCTCCCTGAATATCTACCTGAATACCCCCCAGTGGACGGTGCATAGCGGGCCGCACCGGTACCATTTCCTTACTGAGATCTATGCCTGCTAATCTTTTGACAAGAAGCTGGGTCTCCGGCAGTCGATCGGCGATACGATTCTTATCCAGATGACGGAAGTCCAGGAAAACGTGTCCATCGACACCTCTCCCCGCTGCGATCTCCGACTCGATAGCCTGGCAGCACAAGTGGCGCGGCGCCAGTTCCAACTGGCCGGCCAGGTAACCTGCCATGAATCGGTCTCCATCTGTATTAACGAGATAGGCGCCCTCTCCTCTGGACGCCTCGGTAATCACCACTCCTCGATCGCCAAGGGTGGTTGGATGATATTGTACCATCTCCATATCCATGAGAGGGGCTCCCGCGCGGTACGCCAGCGCTACCCCGTCGGCCGTGGACGTGTAGGCGGAGGTGGTGGGTTCGTACATCCGCCCAATCCCTCCGGTGGCCAATAGCACAGCTTTCGAGTGGAGAGAGTGGAGTTGCCCCGATGACAGCTCTTGGGCGATGACCCCCCGGCAGACGCCTTCATCCATCATTAGTGTCGTGACGAACCATTCGTCGTAGGTGGGTATTTGCAGCCTTAAAAGCTGCTCGTACAGCACCTGTAGTATGATGTGGCCGGCAGAGTCCCCCACATAGCAAGAGCGCGGCTTGGAGGAGCCTCCGAAGGGCATCACGTCTATACGGCCCTGGTCGTTTCTGCTAAAGATGACACCCATGTGCTCGAGCTGAATTACCTCCTGAATGCCTTCCTGGCACAGGACCTGTACTGCGTCCTGGTCCCCCAGATAATCGCCCGCTACTATTGTGTCCTGGGCATGGGTCTCCCAGGAGTCATCGGGGCCTAGAGCCGCGTTAATACTGCTGTGGGTGCCTGAGGAATGACTTCTCAAGGGATAGACCTTGGAGACCAGAGCTACGTCGACGCCCGCGGCTTTAGCGGCGATAGCTGCGCGCATTCCGGCGAAGCCTCCACCCACCACCACTACATCGTGCTCAGGCATCTTATTCTCCCTATCTGGACTCTATCCGCTACCCACCACATTGCAGGGGCAATTATAAGATTAGCTTGTAGCACTGTCAACGAGCGCTCATTACAGGGTTTATGTTAACCCCATAAACTTCAGAGTTTCATAGGCTATTTTGTCGGGCGCGCTCGAGTGAAATTCCTTGACACGCTACACAGCCAAGAGTAAACTGCCCACCATGCCATCTATCTGAGGTCGAATTTGACAACACGTTAATAGGCCCCTTAATTCGTACATCAGCGGAAGGTCCTAAGAATGAAACCCAGCGGCACCACCGATTCCACCGATACCCAGAATGGAACTGTTCAGGAAACCAGCGAGCTTGTTCAGAGGTCTCCCATCGAAGCGCCTCCGGTCATTCTCTTGGGGGGTGCATCTGGCTGCGGCAAGACCACAATAGCAAACCTCTTAGTCGAAGAGCTGGGCCTATCTCATCATCTGAGCACTGGGTTTATCCGGGCTTCGATTACCCATCTGCTGCCGGAACCCGATGCCGAGCTACTGAAAAAGCATACCTACGATGCATACCAAGCTCTGACCGCAGAAACCGCCAACGGCAGAAGTCCCTTGATGGAAGGGGCCATCCGGCAGTCGCTGCTACTTAAGCCGGCCATTGAGTCCTGTATCAAGAGGGCCAAGCGAGAAGGCATCGGCATGATGCTGGAGGGCAGCCATTTCATTCCAGGTGTCCTGGAGCCCGCATCCTTGGGAGCCAGCCTCCTCTGCGTTCTGGACGTTCCGGACCGAGAGGAGCTGAAACACAGAGCCTTAAGTCCCAACCACACCAATCGCAGACTTTCCGATGAGCAACTGGGCCGGCTCGTTCAGCTACAAGAGGGGATTCTGGAACTGGCGCGAGCCCACAAACAGCCCGTGATTATTAACAACGACCTCAATGCTGCCGTCAACCAGATCAAAGCTCTGCTAAATAAGACATCTCACGACTGACGCACGTACTTGTCTACGGCCTTCTCGTCTTCCACCGCCAGATAGATGTCCCCTCGAGAGTCCACCCAAAGCCCATGGGCCTTGCGCGAAGTCCAGCGAGCCAACACCCGCCCATCCCTGTCCAGTACACTGATTTGAGGCGGAGCATCGGGCCGAACCGTGCGGCGACCCTCGGAGTCCTTTAGGGCGCTGCCGCTGCCAGCAGGCGCGGGCCAGTCAGGGTATCGGTGGACGACGTTAAACCCGAACTGACTCACGTAGAATGCCCCATCTCCATCAACAGCAATGTCGGTGGGTGGACGTAGATCTGTCCAACTCGTAATTTGCTGGCCATCGCCTGTGAAGACCTGGACACAGCTATTTTCCCTGTCACATACGTAGACTCGATCATTCCGGTCCACGAAGATGCTGTGGGGCATATGGAACTGACCGGGTCCACTCTTACCCGGCTCACCCCAGGAAGATATGAGCTGGCCGTCAGCCGAAAACTTATGTACCCGAGCATTTATTTCGCCATCCGAGACATACAGCTCTCCTGAGGCAGAGGGGACCATCTCGGTCGGGTGATTGAAAGGTCCAGCAGCTCTAGGCACCAGGTCGCCGTATTTATCGGAGCCCGTATCGGAATGAACTCCACGCTCGCCAATAAGCTGAAGAAGCCTGCCATCCAAGGTGTATTTCATAACGACCGAATCGTCGCTGTCGGTGACGTATGCGATGTCGTCGACGATGTAGAAGCCATGGGGGCGGGCGAAGGCACCGTTGCCCCAGGAGTTGAGATAGTTACCATCCCGATCGAAGATCAGGACCGGGGGCTCGCCCCGTTGGAACAGGTACACTCGGTCTTGGGAATCGGTGGCTACGGCGCTGGGCGTTCCAAAAGCCATTCCTTGCGGTAACTTAGCCCAGTCCTCTATCACCTTGTACGTGTACTTGCCGGTGCCTACTGTAGACATGTGATCACTCCTTCTCCGGAAAATCTCCTGACTCACGAGCGGATTTGCTGTTCATCATAATTTATCATGCTGGTTGCCACCGGCACCACCAAGCAAGAAAAGGTCATTGCGAGGAGCCACAGCGACGAAGCAATCTCCCATCCTGAGATTGCTTCGCGGAGTTTATCCTGAACGGAGTGAAGGGCTCGCAAAGACATTTTCGTAGCAATAACATTACGACATGCCTGATGTCTCCAGGTCATCGCCGGGCAACGGTCCAACAGAGGTATCAAGGTTGACACCTTTCTGTGCCCAGGATACGATACCGCTGCTGAACCTAACGGACTTATATTCAGCTTTTGCATACAAGGTCCCAGGAGGATAGAACATGGATGCAATCGACTCCACTCCAGAGTTTGTCGCCAAAGTCTACAACACGATGGAACGCAACCTCTCCGTCGTTCGCGGGCGGTTGGGACGGCCTCTGACTCTCTCGGACAAAATTTTGCTTGGGCATCTGGATGACCCAGAGAACCAGGAGCTGGAGCCCGGTGAGAGCTATCTGATTCTGCGTCCCGACCGCCTGGCCATGCCCGACTCCAGCGCCCAGACGGCTATCCTCCAATTCATGCAGGCGGGGCGGAAGCGGGTGGCCATCCCCACTACCGTTCACTGCGATCATCTAATTCAGGCCCGCGTAGACGGCGTATCCGACACTAATATTGCCATTATCGAAAACAGCGAGATTTATGATTTTCTTGAGTCGGCCGCCAGAAAATACGGGATGGGGTTCTGGAAGCCGGGAGGAGGAATTATCCATCAGGTGGTCCTGGAGAAGTACGCCTTCCCTGGAGGGCTGATGCTCGGCGCCGACTCCCACACTCCTAATGCAGGCGGGCTGAGCATGCTGGCCATCGGTGTGGGAGGAGCCGACGCTACCGACGTTATGGCCGGATTTCCCTGGGAGCTGAAATACCCCAGGCGCATCGGGGTGCACTTGACGGGGGCACTAAGCGGTTGGACGGCGCCCAAGGATATCATCCTCTACCTGGCAGGTGTGCTGACGGTGTCGGGGGCCACCAACTCCATCATCGAGTATTTCGGGCCCGGGGCAAGCTCCATTAGCTGCACTGGCAAGGCTACCATTACCAACATGGGCGCGGAGCTGGGAGCGACCTGCTCAGTCTTCCCCTACGATGAGCGCATGAACATTTATCTGCAAGCCACAGAGCGTGGCGCCCTGGCCGAGCTAGCCAACGATAATCTCAATCTACTGAGAGCTGATGATGACGTTGCGGTCAACCCCCAGGACTACTTTCACCGAGTAGTGGGGATAGACCTGTCCAGGCTCGAACCCCAGGTGGTTGGTCCCCACTCTCCCGACCGGGCCCGAGCCGTCTCAGCCATGGCGTCTGAGGTTGCCGAACATGAATATGTGGACCAGATCTCCGATGCGCTGATAGGGAGCTGCACCAACTCTTCCTACGAAGATATGTGTAGAGCCGCAGACGTCGCCGAGCAGGCCAGGGACCACGGCATCAAGGTCAGCGTGCCCTTGCTGGTAACGCCGGGCTCTGAGCAGGTCCGCGCCACCATCGAGCACAATGGACAGATACGGTCTCTGGAAGCCATAGGAGGCACCGTGCTGGCCAACGCCTGTGGCCCATGTGTGGGCCAGTGGCAGCGCCAGAGCGTAGGAGAGGGAGAGCCCAACTCCATCGTCACATCCTTCAACCGAAACTTCCCTCGGCGCAACGACGGCAGGGCTGAAACGATGAATTTCATTACCAGCCCCGAGATGGTGATCGCCTATGCCCTAGCTGGAAACCTCTCATTTAACCCGATGGTCGACACTCTAACCACCACAGATGGAACTTCATTCAAGCTCTCTCCGCCGAAACCGGCACCCGATGTTCCCGCTAATGGATTCGTCAAGGGCGGCGAGGTTTACGAGTCACCGGCCGACCAGGACGAAGAGGTCGAGGTGATAATCCCAACAAGCAGCGATCGTCTGCAGGTTCTGGAGCCCTTTCCAGCCTGGGACGGAAAGGACTTCATTGAGCTGCCCATCCTGGTGAAAGCCAAGGGCAAGTGCACTACCGACCACATCTCGCCGGCGGGAACATGGCTCAGGTTCCGGGGACACCTGGACAATCTGAGTAATAACATGCTGACGAGGGCTGCTAACGCCTATACCGGTGAGGAGGGTAACGGACTGAACCTGCTCACCAGCGAAACCGGACAGCCATTCTCCCAGATCGCCAGATATTATAAGTCTAAAGGGGTGAGATGGATCATAGTCGGTGACGAGAACTACGGCGAGGGAAGCAGCAGGGAGCACGCTGCGATGTCACCCCGATTACTGGGCGCGGCCGCTGTGATAACCCGAAGCTTGGCCAGGATCCACGAGACCAATCTCAAGAAGCAAGGGCTGCTTGCCCTGACCTTCGAGAATCCGGCAGACTACGACCGAATCCAGGAGTCCGACCGTATGAGTCTGGTCGATCTGAATGATCTAGCCCCCGGGAAATCTGTTACCTGCCACCTTCACCACGCCGACGGCACACGGGAGACCATCCAGTTGCTGCACTCCTTCAGCCAAGTCCAGGTAGGCTGGTTCAAAGCGGGTGCCGCTTTGAACCTGATGCGCCAAGGGGCGGGGTAGTCGCAGTCGTTAGCTCGATTTTCCTGGCTAGTCATTCTGAGGGAGCAAAGCGACTGAAGAATCTAGGCACGTCTGCAATGATGGTAGATTCTTCGCTTCGCTCAGAATGACTGCCTGGATCTTTCCATTGACAGATCCTTAGCCGACTTATGTTTGCAACACTGGCTAGCCACACAATTGATTCTAGCTGGGAGGAATTTATCTGACCGACCCAAGTTGACATCGGAGAGACCCCCACCTTATAGTGAGCACAATATCGGTAGAGATTAAGGAGGGCAAGGTGTCTACTGAAAACTACGGCTTAAGCGAGCAGCTAGTTGACTACACTCTGAACCTGAGCTACGAGAGCATCCCACCTGACGTGATTGATAGGACCAAGCAGCTTCTCCTGGACTTCTTGGGAGTGGCGCTGGGGGGGCGTATCTACGCGGATGCCAGCGAACCCATCAGCAAGGGAGTCCATGACCTGATGAACGGCCAGCAGGGGCCCTGCACCGTAGTCGGCGAATCGAGTACATACCCGCCCCACTTCGCCGCCCTGCTAAACGGCGCATTCGCCCACGGCATGGACTTCGACGATACCCACCGGGACGCCATCATGCATCCGGGTACCCCCATATTCGCTACGCTAATGGCGGTGGCTGAAGAGCATGGGGCTACCGGTCAGGAGTTCCTTACCTCGGCCGTGGCAGCTTACGACCTGGGCAACAAGATGGGCAGAGCCGTAGGAGGCGGATTACACGAAAGAGGACTTCATCCCACCGCCACGACAGGCATATTCGCCGCCACGACTGGAGCCGCCCGACTCATGGGCCTGAGCCGCGAGCAGGCCCTCAGCGCTATGGGAATAAACGGCAGCCAGGCAGCGGGCTCCCAGCAGTTCCTAGAGGCAGGCGGACAGAACAAACCGTTACACGTTGGGCTGGCGGCCCACAACGCCATATACGCCCTGACAATGGCAAAGAACGGGTTCAAGGGAGCCCTCTATCCCCTGGAGGGACGGTTCGGATACTTCTTCAGCTTCGCCGGAGGCGAATGGGACCCCTCCAAGATATCAGGGCTGGGCACCGACTTCGAAGTAATGGCCACGGGCGTTAAACCCTACCCATGCTGCCGGTTCAACCACAGCCTTATCGACGGCGTTCTGGACCTGGTCCAGGAACACCGACTGAATGCCCAGGATATAGCTTCCATGGACCTGTACATGTCTCCAATAGGTCTCAACCTTGTTGGAGTCCCGGTGGACCTGAAACGAAATCCTGCTACCGTGGTAGAGGGACAGTTCAGCGCCTACTTCGCCGCGGCCGTCTCGGCTGTAGACGGCGAATATTCCTGGGAAAGCTATCAGAAAATTCAAGACCCAACGGTGAAAGCCCTGATGGAAGTCACCACAGCCCAAGCCGCCGATGACGTGAAGGGCATGGGCGGCAGGGTCACTATTGCCGGCAAGGACGGCGGCAAATACACCAAGGAGGTCCCCTTGGCAAAGGGCGAGCCGGAGAACCCGATTACCTGGGAAGAAGAGATCTCCAAGTTTACCAGTCTGGCCCAGGAGACTTTGGGATACAGCGGCGCCGAACGAGTTGTGGAAACGGTAAGGGCCATAGATCAGGCTAAAGACCTATCCCAGCTTACCGGACTACTAAGACCGTAAACATGAATAGCCACCTTGTAGAAGGTGGCTATTCAATCTTCAGCGTTCAAAACAGAGCAGGACACCCGAATTAAAGAGGTGCTGGACATGTCGGCCATTCGATACCGTGGCTGACATCCCCAGCACCCTTTCTTTACTCTTAGCCTGCCAGCTTTTTCAGGGCGGCGGTCAAATCGCCGGCCTTTTGCAAATCATCCAGACCAGTGAAAAGGTCTATAGCCTTGTCGACGTTGGCGCTTGGGAAGATCGGACCGGTGAGATCGCGGAACTTGCCCTTGAGCTGCTCGTAGCTTATAGGAGTAGCGTGGTCACCAACCGGATCGTCCACCTCTCCGACCAGCCTCTCTCCTGAGGTAAGCTCGATCTCTACTCGTGCGGGGTGCTCGTCAGGGAAGCGGGCGTTATAGCCGCTGTCCTCTTGCATTTTCACCCGTTGAGCAAGCTCTCTGGTCACCTGGTCGCCTACCGCGTCCATCCGAAAGCCGTCTATTCCGGTGGTGTGGCGGGTTATGCCGGTGGCGACGGCGAAGGGAATGGAGAACTTGGCTGCCAGCGTGTTTGCCGGAGCGGGCCGGCCGCACATGACCATACTGGAGTTTCCGCTCACGGTCACCCGCTCGACCTCCTGAGGAAGTATCGAACGTCCGTTGAGCGCCTCCGCCAATGCGTCCAGCGGTGGGTGGACGTGCCGGCAGGCAGCGTGCATCTTGAAATAGTTACTGGTTATTTCATAGTCGTCGCCCAGACCAGTCACCATACGGTCCGGATCGAAGCTGTGGGCTATAAGCCTGGTATATGTCTCCGCGAAACCGTCGCGAAGTCCGGTGAAACCGCACTCGACGAGATCAGCCGACAGCAAGCCCATGTTTGCCGAGAAGCCTGCGAAGACGTTTCGTACCAGAGCCCCCTCCAGCGCGGCTTCAAGGGGAGTGGCGCCATTCAAGCTGCTGGCCACGTTGAGCGCCTCCCGAACCCGTGACGCATCAAAGTTCAGAAGCTTGGCGGCCCCTACCGCAGCCCCGGCGACACCCAGGCAGCCATGAATGTGCATTCCCGGGACAAATTTGGTTGCCCAGGAAAGTCTGGCGGTGACCTCGTAGCCCAGGACAAGGGCTTCGATGAGCTGCTTCCCCGTGGCGCCTGTCTTTTCCCCTAAGGCCAAGACTGCGGGAACGACATAGATAGCGGGATGTCCCGTGGGATGGTGACCCTCATCCAACTCAAGGAAAGTGCCGGCCGTACCGTTGGCCAAGGCGGCATTCCTTGCATCGCTACGGGGGAAGCCCTGCCGCAGTATGGTCGACTGGCCGCGGTCGTCGCTAAGATTCTGGGCGAATGCGGCGTTTTCGGGCTCCAGACTTCCTGTCATGATCACGCCGATGGTATCCATCCAAACGTGCTTAGCATGCTCTCTTACCGGTTCAGGAATATCGGAGTATCCCGTATCGGCCACGAAATTGGCGAGAACGTCCAAGTAGTCTTGTCGTGCTGTAGTTTTTTCTTGGATAGCCAAAGTTTTACCTCCAGGCTGAGATGACTTATTGTACCCCGAAGGTCCCCTTTTTGCTACACAAACCGTAATCCGGCAGTAGCTGGCGATTTCAGTCAGGGAACCATTAGCTCTTCTTTACGAATTTCTCAACCTTCTGGTCTACCACGTTCGCAATGTAGATATCCCCCCTGCTGTCGGTACATATATTATGTCCCCAGCCGAAGGTACGTCCACGGGAAAGCAGCTCGCCTTCCACGTTGAGGATACTTAGACGGGGAATCTGGTCGGTGATATATACGACCTGATTAGAGTCGATATGGAGGCCCATGGGCTTGGCGAAGTCGGTCCATTCGCTAATATATGCACCTTCTCCGGTGAACACCTGGATTCGGTCGTTCTCCCGGTCGGCCACTAATACACGCCCATCTCCAGCTACTGCCACACTGTGGGGGACCCGAAACTGGCCATGGCCACTGCCCGGACTGCCGAAAGATGCGATGTACCGGCCATCTTCGGAAAACCGGTGTATGCTGGAATTGGCGTAGCCGTCAGAGATATAGAGGTCGCCAGAGGGCGCAACCGCTACCGAGGTGGGATGGTTGAAAGGCGCCTGCTCCACGGCTTGATGCCTGGTTCCGAGAGTCATGAGCAACTCACCGTTAACGGTGTACTTCAATACCTGGTGGGCATCCCGTTCCACCAGGTACACTTCGTCTTTAGGGCTGACGCAGATTAGATGGGCGTCCAGGACATCTTCAGCCCGCCGCGGCCATGCAGCAACGAAGCTACCGTCTTGATTGAAGACTAGCACGCGGGGACCCTTTTGCTGGTATACGTAGACTCTATCCTGGGAGTCGGCCGCTACCGCGCTGGGCTTCTCAAACACGTGGCCGCTGGGGAGCTGTGCCCATTCCCCGTAATACTCGTAAACGTACCGCCCTGTCCCTATGGTTACCACCATCGCATTTCACCTCCTATAGTAGAGCCAGTCGCCGGAATAGACATCATACTGCAGCCGAACCACTGTCATCAATCGGACCAGCTGACACCGAACAGTGACGATCAAATATTCAACCTGATCTGTTAGGATTGGTAACTTCAGGGATCCATGTGGATGGGGCAACTGGAGAAATGCCGAGGGCAATAAAGACATTGGATTACTGGCTTAGGAGAGTGCTAACGTACCAAGAGGCGGGCAATGGCTATATGATGGTGCGTGTCCAATCAGAATTTCAATAGATATTCCGAATGTGGTGAACGAAGAACCTCGTCCGTCGATTCAGGTGCCCGGTTAAGCCGCTATAAACAGGGATGCATTAGGCAAAATCCTACTAACGCACACCAAGAATTCCCAGATCGAACAGCAATTTTTCGCTTTGGTCCGATAAATTGAGTCCCTCAGCACGACCAGCGTAATACTTCTGGCGCAGGGCCCTTAACAGGTGGGTTACAGGGCATTGGCCTTCACCACTGTGATCAGCCAACTCCTCTAACGAGTCGTAGGACCGGTCTACATGCCAGTAAAATGATAGCAGCCACGCCAATTCACGCTCGCTAGTCGGCGGAGGGATGTCAGACAGGTCAATAAGCGCGTCTATGACCTTGGTATACCGCAATATTCCGGCCTTATCCTTCGAATCCCGGCTATAATAGCGTCTCCGTCTGAGCTCCACTACCCGTCTAGCGTACTCGTCGTCACCATATATCTGCCTCGGCAGCCATTCATTCCTGAGATTCACCACCTCTTCACCCTTGCTATTAACAATGGCCACCGCCACGTCGGAGCCTAGATTAGAGTCGTACTCGAACTTTACGGCTTCTCGCAGCACCGCTTCCTGTAGCATGAGCGTAAGTTCCCTCGGTATCTTCTTATAGCGGGGTCCACTGGCTTCATCATTGGTTTCCGCACCGACTCCACCCGTGTTGAATACGTAGTACTCCTGCTGAAGACCTCCCCGGCCTATCTGCTGCAATATGTAATGCATCAGATTAGCATTCTCGTCTTCCAAGCCGATGATGAAAGGATCGGAGAAATATTCTACATAGGGCCTACCTATGGCGCCGGTAGCCGCTCCCATCTGGACCGCTTCACCGTACATCAGCACTCTTATATATTGCTCCAGGGTCAGCCGTCTAAGGGGCGCTATTACGGTGTTTTGTCGCATCACTGCTTGCCAGAAAACCCGGTCGGTGTATTCCATGGGAACGTGAACAGAGTCCTTGACACTACCGCCCGTGATCGCCTCAATCACATGCTCGGTACCTTTCCTGGCGAGGAGGCGGCGGCGGGACACAATGGCTCGCATGTTACGAACGGGATTCTGTACGAAGTCGGGTACCCCTTGCTCGACGTTCACAGGAACATTTTCCAGGGTTTCCTGAGGGTTTGGGGCATCAGTTGCTCCCCGAACGACGTCGTAGGTGATCGGGTCTTCCTCTTGGGTCAAACCGGCAGGCATGGCATAGAAGTTATTTTCGGTGCCATCGATACCATGAGAGATTCTGACGCGATGTCCCCCGCGTATGATCTCCTTGGGCTCCGCCAGCGGTTGCAGGAGAATGATATCGTCGTTCATTGGGTAGACGCCCTCATCGGAATCATTCGGGAGACCTAAGACCTTGGCGAGCTCGCTATTCGCGAACTCTATCATGGTGGTGAGGGTACTCTTACCGTGCAATGATGGTCCGACTGTGAGCATGGCAATATTGTTTATGTTACCGCTTATGGTCCTGGCACGAGCCATACTGAGAGCAGCCTGAATCGCTATTCCGTTCTGCTGCTTGACCAGGAACATAGCTATGGACAATGGCCCCATCTTATGCTCGCCGACGTAATCGAATCCTAGATGCAATGAAAGGCCTCTGGTAGGGGCTTTGAAGATAAGCTGAGCCAGACCAGCTTCTTTCACACGAGATTTCAGGTCTTCCGGTATGCGAATATCCTCCATCCAATTTGGTATGGATATTTCCAAAATGTCTGGCGTCTTTTGGAGATCAGACTCCGGGAGATCGAAGGTGAGCTGACGCCACATGTACGGTGCCTGTAGATAGTGATCGCCGAATAACATTTGGCGGGCATGGAAGGAGCGTCCCGCCGCGTCGCATATCTGTCTATCGGACTGGATGATGGTTTCCCCGGCCCCGAGTTTCTCCTTCATGTAATTGGTGATATACCGGAATACCTCGGCAAAGAGGGCCTGACTCTCTTCGCTGAAGGCCAACGCATCTCTGTTTTTCAGGAAACCATCTATGAAATATTGGGTGAGGTCTGGGCGGCGTACAACCCCCAATTGACTAAAAAAGGCCAGGCCGCCATGGTTTAATCGCACTACCGCATCGGGCCAAGCCCTAGAGGCAGCCTTGCCCGCTGCGTTAGCTTTCTCGGCCTCAAGAGCAAGCTGTGTGGCCTCTTCAAGGATTTGCTTCTTCTGCCCTTCGGGGAGCTCCTGGAAAATCCTCATATTGCTAAGGAGCCACTCATTGGACGGGTTGAAGTATTCGCTGTTCGATCGGTGGCCTTGCTTGCCCAAGGCTACAAGCTGATCTAGCTCTTTGACAAATTCCGGGTTTATGGACGGCCCGTCGAGGTAAGAGCCGGACCCTTGCTGGACTTGTGGAGCTTTGGTACTGTCTACCAATTGAGTGTCCCCCAGTTTCGTTAAATGATCGCGTAATAGCTCTCTTGATTAGAGCATTGGGCACCCGATAGCTGGGCATTGCTTATGCTACACGGTTCTCAGAATGGTGTCAAAGGCTTGGACGGGCGGACGTGAGCGAAAAATGTTTGTTCGGGAATACAATGCGCCAATACACGAGCTTGATCTCGCGGAGAACCCTTTGCTCTAGAAGACGACTGAGGCTCCTGAAACAAAGGGATAGGGCTTGAAAGTGAGCAGACAGTGGCGCGCCCGGCAGGATTCGAACCCGCAACCCCTGGGTCCGAAGCCCAGTGCTCTATCCATTGAGCTACGGACGCGTGTGATTTAATCGATGGAGAGTTTAGTTTCTAGCAGTCCTATCTGAGTATTTCCAGATCCAGCCTGGTTGGGAAATGGGGTGAGCGATGGGATTCGAACCCACGATCTCCTGGGCCACAGCCAGGCGCCTTAGACCACTTGGCTACGCTCACCACGGCTGCTGAGAATTAGACATCAACTAAAAGTCTACGGGAAACCGGTCGTGACGTCAACAGACGTGCCCGTGTTAGATATCTTTAGATGTACATATGAGACGCTATATCCCTGTTCAAAACGTCGTGCCAGGCACCCTATTTCGCGTCGGCAAGCTTCACAGCCAGGTCGATTAGGGTTCTCGTGGGAACGCCGGTACCTCCCTTAACCAGATAGCTCTTATTCTTGCTGCTGAAGTAGGTCCCTGCAATGTCCAAGTGAGCCCATGGGGTGTCTTCGGCGAACTCCGCCAGGAACATGGCAGCGCTGATTGAGCCGGCCCCGCGACCACCCGTGTTCTTGATGTCTGCCACGTTGCTCTTTATAAGCTCTTTGTAATCATCGTACATGGGTAGCTGCCATATTCGCTCTCCTGTATGCTGGCCAACTTGGATGAGCTCGTCTATCAGCCCCTGGTCATTGCCCATGACTCCGCTACATTCGTTGCCGAGGGCTACCACCACGGCGCCGGTCAAAGTAGCGATGTCAACTAAACGGGTAAGCCCCTCACGCCGCGCGTAGCAGAGCGCGTCTGCCAGCACGAGCCTGCCCTCCGCGTCGGTGTTGATAACCTCGATGGTCTTGCCGCTCATGCTGCGCACCACATCTCCCGGGCGCTGAGCGGAGCCACCGGGCATGTTCTCGGTGGCGGCGATGATGCCGGTCACATTTAATTTGGGTTTGAGCCTGCCAATGGCTTTCATGGCGCCGATTACCGAGGCTCCGCCAGCCATATCTCCCTTCATGTCCTCCATACCCGCAGCCGGCTTTATCGATATCCCGCCCGTATCGAAGGTGATCCCCTTTCCGATGAGACCCAGGTTATTGGCGGAGTTTTCGGGGTCCCCGGTGTACTTGAGGACAATCAGTTTGGGAGGCTGGTCGCTTCCCTTGGCCACGCCCAAGAAGGCCCCCATACCCATCTCCTCCATTTGAGCTCGCTCCAGGACCTCTATCTCAAGCCCCTCCTGATCAGCCACCTGGCTAGCAAGCTCCGCCATCCGTGTGGGGGTCATAACATTAGCGGGCTCATTGACCATGTCTCGGGCGAAAATAGCCGATTCAGCCATCAGACAGCCCCACTCAATACCTGCCTCTAGATCACTGACCTTGCCGGCATCACCCTCGACTATTAGCAGCTCGTCCATCTTGTTGTCGTTGCCATCGTCGTTGTTCGTTAGATAGTTTTTGAAGCTGTACAGGCCCAGGAGACTACCTTCAGCGATCGCCTGGCCGGAGGATTTAGCTTCGAGACCCGCGATTCCAGAGCCGTGGGCTATGGTCGCCGCTTTCTCCATACCTAGTTTTCGAAGGTAGCGACAAGAGCCCGCCATCACCTCACGGATGGTCCCCTGGTCAAATTTCTCAGCCTTGCCCAGACCAGCCACCAGCACCCTTGCCGGGCCTATCTTGCCAAAGGTGTGTATGAGGGTTGTCTCTCCCTTCTTACCCTTGATCTCCCCGTCTTCGATGAGCTGGGAAATTGCGCCGTCCAGGGCCGTATCTACAGCTCCAGTGGCGCCACCGGGTTTCTGCACACCCTCGAACAGATTGACAATAAGGGCGGGTATTTTTATCTGTGTTACATCTTCCTGGACTACCTTGATGTTCACATTGCCTCCTTCAATTCTCATCTGCTAGGTAAAGTCGTTGGAAATTCGGTTTCTTTTATGACTTCCTCTGTGATGTGCCGCACCTCATCCAAAGTCTTTTCTAAATCTGATTCTTGTGGACCAAAGGTATTAATAGCATCTTTTGCAGGTTCTAGGAAGGCTTTGACCGGGGAATTAGGGTCTTCATATTTTAGCATGAACTCCAGATATGTACTTGTTCTCCAATGATCTTCTTCTCTTTCCATGACAGCCTCGGCCAAGACCTGCCGATGATAATGATAGAATCGAAGGCAATGATTTTGGGCTATATTCTCTAGACGCGATTCTATTCCCAGCAGTGTTTTCCTCAAAAGAAGTCTCAGATCATCCATCTTAATTTGCCCCATCTGGTGATAGATCCCGTCCAGTAGTAGGATGCGTTTATACGCGAGCGCGTTTGCTAAAGCATACAGTGTGGTCGAATAGTAATAGGCTCTATCCATCACAGCTTGACCACCCCTGTTCCTCACGTTATCAAGTCTGTACCAAAGGGATTCCATCGCGTCTTGGAGCTGCAGCAAATACCGTTGCACTACACGCTCTTGGATTCGTTTTTGCTCTTGCCTCTTTTCCCACCAATACCCAAATACGGCAAGTATTGCAACAACGAAAGCACCAATCAGTCCACCAATAATTTCATACATCTATTACGACAAATTTTTCAGTATCTCGACAAACGTGCTAACCTCTAGGCCGTATGCCTGGACAGAGTGGGCGTCCTGCCACCATTCCATTGCCTCATCCCTTACATCCTAATCCGTATCCATCCTTTGATCTCATCTGCGATTTTCAATACACACACAGAGATGTCTCCGGAGGTATCCACTACAAAATGCTCGCGCCTTATAGGCTCAACTGTGCTGCACATATTCTGATAAATCTGCCAATCGGCGTCTGAATTGTCCTCCGGGTCTAATTTTTCCGAGCGTTTTTTAAGACGTTGGTAGACGACCTCAGGATAGGCTCTCAGAAATATCGGAACTAGTGTGGCTCCTACGTTGTCCGCGATGCGGTATAGGCGTTCTCGATGCCTCTCCACCAAATTGGTGGCGTCGACCAGTACGGGCATTCCTTCGGCAAGCAGATCACCAATCAGCACATGGCAAGCGTTGAATAAACTGGCACTCTCTTCAGATTCGTAACTGGGAGTCTGGAATAGCACCTTGCGAAGCGCATCGCTCTCCAATATCAGTAGCGGAATCTGCGCGGCCAGCATTCGACTGAAATAAGACTTGCCGGAACCCGGAAGACCGCTGACTATTACCAACGCCGGCCTTGCGACCGGTGGCGGTCTTTCCGAAAGGCTTGCTCTGAGTTGCTCGACGTCCCGTTCAAGCCGAGTCTTTACATCTAGTATTTTTCTTATCATGCACTGGCCACGGATCTTTTAACCGAATCATTATTGATACTACGGTTCAGCATATAACGCCAGGCCTAATAGGCCAGGTCCCAGATGGGCTCCCATGACCGGGGTAAACTCGCTGACAAAGATCTCCTGGCAGTTAAGCTCTGATTCCACTCGACAGCACAGCGTATCGGCATCGGCGGACGCTTGGGCATGCATCACGTTCACGTGCACAGGCCTGTCCTGTGCCCTGTCGTGCATTATTGCGACCAGTCGCTCCATGGCTCTAACCCGGGTCCTGGGCTTCTCCACCACCCTGGCTTCACCCAATTTCAGCTCCGTGAGTGGTCTTATGCCCAGAATGGAGCCTGCCCATGCGGCAATCCTCGGCACTCTACCGCTTTTTCTTAGATAGAAAAGGGTATCAAGGAAAGCCAGCAGGTCCACCCTGGGAATAAGCTCCTCTACCCTTGATACCACCCCATCGAGGTCGGCTTCTGTTTGTGCTGCCTTGGCTGCTTCGAGGGCAATGAGACCCTCGGCTCCGGCGGCTGCTCGGCTATCCACAATGGCGATTGTGCATCCTGGTAGCTCCGTCTCAGCCACACGAGCCGCGGCCATGGCGGAATCATAGGTAGCACTGAAATTGGCGGAGACCGTTATGCAGACAACACTTTCCGCAACACGGCTCGCCGACTGGAAGGCCTCAAGAAAGCTGGCAGGCTGGGGTGAGGACGTGGTAAACACGGTGTGGTTTTTCTGAAGTAGCTCGTAGAATTCGGTAGGGCCTATATCTATGCCATCCCGGAAGGAGCGATCGCCAATTGTAAGCTGATGAGGTACTACGCAAATTTGCCACTTCTCGAGCAACTGTTGCGGAAGACAGCTGCTGCTGTCCACCACTACAGCTACCTTGCGTTTGTGAACCAATGAGTCACAACCTCTCCCTGCTCTTCAACAAGCATATGGGAAGGGCCCCTTCTTTCAAGTCTGGATTGAAACATGGCTGGGCCGAAAATAAAAGCCACCGAAGCCAGGGTGATCAGAATCACGGAGAGTAGGCCGAAGCTGACGGGGATTGCCACCAGAGTGAACACAACCAGGACGATGGTGGAGGCCGTTAGAAGACCGATTTTTAACAGCCGGTGCCCAATCTTCATGAACACGCCGGTAGTCACAGCCAGGGCCAGGAATATCAGCGCCCTATCGGTATCGGTTGCCCGTATTTCGGGTTGATTGGCGTCCCAGAATGCTCCCCTCCAATTGAGGAATAGCATCCATGAAGTCAGGAACGGAAATGGCAGAGCGGTGAGAGAAGCAAGCAGCCAGTCTTGTCGCACCACTCTTGTGACCACCTTGGACATAATCCACAACGAAAAGGGAACGTAGGCGACGATGAGCATATATATGGGCACACTGAAGGGCAAAGCGCCAGTGGTGAGGAACTTCCAGGTACCATACCCGAGGGCTATGAGCGCCATAAGCCAGGAAATGGCCGGCGCTGCCATCGAATAGCCCAGCCAGGTGTAGGTCCATTTGGGTTTACCCGATTTCCATCCTCTGAGTGTGACCAAAGTTACGCCGACTAGCAGGACAGCCACCAACAGATACCTGGTCCACAGATGGAGGGCAAACAGGGATGCCAGGAGTAGGTGTGGCAACGCAGCCAGCAGAATGTCTCTCCAGGAGCCCTTGCTATGAACGGAGTACATTCCGTTGGCGATGGGGCCTGGCTGTCCAAGGTCACGAAGAGCTTGAGCCAGGGCCTCTCTGTAGGTGAGCCCCTCTTCTTCTAGCTCCTGGACCTTCTCTTCCAGATGCCCTTGAAGCTCGAGAGCGATCTCTCTGTTCTTCTTGGGGTCAAGCTTGAGCTTCCCGGTCAGCGTCTGGAGGTAGCGCTGGACCTCTATGTCCACAAAGGTCTCCTTTTTGGCTGATCTAAGTAGGCTGGGCCAGCATTATGGAATCCACGGCCTTAGCGAATCGTCGCCATTCCCTCAGGCGTTCATCCAGCACGGTCTGACCCTTGGGTGTGATATTGTAATATCGACGAGGCACACCAGAACCGACTTCTCTCCAGTCGCCCTCCACCCATCCTGCCTCTTCCAAGCGATGCAGGGCGGGATAGAGGGTCCCTTCTTTGAAACGGAAATAGCCGTTGCTCCTCTTTTCCATTTCCTTGACTATTCGATATCCGTACATAGCTTCATCGGCGAGCAAGGAGAGGAGAAGAGTCTCAGTGTTTCCCTTAAGAAGCTCTTTGTGATACATGGCACGTCACCGTTAGAGGACTTTGAGTGATTTTATACCGTATGCTCTAGGCGGTCAAGCTCACTGCTGCCACGGGGTACCCGTCAGGTTTTTGCGCGCTCGTGCGGCGACCTAGGCAATTTGTACCGTAGGGGCGACCCTACGGGGCGGTTTTCGGCACTCGGACCACTAGGCAAAACTTTGATGGACACCCGCTGCCACGGTAATGCTGAGCCCTTCCTACCTCAAGGTAAACTCCGGGAAGAATCTATCGGTCGCCGCAGAGATTCTTCTCTCCGATCGGGGTTACAAATAAGCGCCTGCTGGCGCGCTGCAACTAGGGAAAGATGATCGCTGCTATAACCTAAAATTTGCTATTGACCAGGCTCTGGATCAGCCCCAAAAGTACGATGGCAATCATAGGAGCCAGATCGAAAATGCCAATGCGGGGTATCACGCGGCGCAAGGGACCCAGGATTGGCTCGGTTATTTGGTAGATTATAGCCACCAGAGGATTGTTGCTGCCGCCTATCGGAAGCCAGGAAAGTATAACCCGGGCAAATATTGCCACGTACAATATCGGCACCAGGATGTTGATGAATTCTTTTATGAGGTCGCTCACTGATCTAAACCCAACTCCACAGATTTCTCGTAGGCAGCGACAACAGCATTAATGACGGTCGCTCGCAACCCTCCCTCCTCGAGGGCGAGAAGGGCCTCTACAGTCGTGCCTCCGGGGGAGGTGACCATGTCCTTCAGCTCGGCCGGGTGTCTTCCCGTCTCCTTGACCAGTCTGATGCTACCCAGCACTGTCTGTACAGCCAAAGTCCGCGCCATGTCCCTGGGCAGGCCCAAATGCACTCCGGCATCAATCAATGACTCGACAAAAAGAAACACGTAGGCGGGACCGCTGGCGCTGACGGCCGTGGCCATATCGAGGTACTTTTCATCCGAGACGTATATCTCCTCGCCAATGCTTTTAAGTACGGACCTGGTCAGATCGCGCACGTCGTCTTTCACCTGGGGCATACACGTCCACAGGCTCATTCCCTCACCAATCTGGGCCGGTGTATTGGGCATGACGCGTATGACAGAGGGATGTCTCAGGCCGTCAACAATGGTCGCAAGTCTGGTGCCGGCGATAATGGAAAGAGCGGTCTGGTCCTCTCGCAGGCTGCCCTGCAGGGGCTCCATGACTTCCAGGAGATTCTGAGGCTTTATGGACAGGACAACGATGTCGCCTCTCTTTACGGCCTCTGGATTAGAGGGAGTGACGAAAACTCCATGGCGCTCTTGAAGGGTCTGGCGACGAGCCTCGATGGGCTCTCCAACGGAAATGTCTTCCGGCCTGGCCACTCCTCTGGAGAGCACGCCCCCCATTATCGCCTCAGCCATAGTGCCGCCACCGATAAAAGCTAACTTCATAGCCCCCTCATTCGCCGACCTGACTATATTATAACATCGGAGCCCTACGACGATGCAGGGGCTAGAGGCTCAGGATAGACCTTTTCCTAGAGAAAGGGCGATGGCCAGTTTGATGGCTTCCAGCATACTGTGATGGTGAGCGATGCCCTTGCCGGCGATATCGAAGGCCGTGCCATGATCCACCGAGGTACGCACGAAGGGCAACCCAAGGTTAGCGGTAATGCTTTTCTCGAAGCCGTGGACCTTCACTGGGATGTGTCCCTGATCATGGTACATGGCCAGAGATACGTCGTAGTCGCCTTGAATTGCCTGATGAAATATTATGTCCGCAGGGATTGGGCCATGGGCGTCTATTCCATTCTCACGGGCTTCCGCCACCGCCGGAGCGATTTCCCCTGACTCCTCGTGACCCAGGAGTCCGCCGTCGCTGCCGTGGGGGTTCAGGGCCGCTACTCCGATGCGCGGGTTGGGCATGCCCCATTGGACGAAGCTGTCGTGAGTAAGCTGTAGCTTGGCCAGTATTCTGTCCTTGGTAACATAGTCGCAGGCTTTACGCAAAGAGCGATGGGTGGTGAGGTGGACAACCCTCAGCCGGCCCGTCATAAGCATCGTGGCCACGTCGGGTGCTTTGGATATCTCCTGAAGCAGCTCCATGTGGCCGATGGCCTTGTAACCGGCGAGACTTGCGGCTTCCTTGTTTATAGGAGCGGTGGCCAAGGCATCTACCTGTCCGGCGAGGGCTAGTTCGGCCGCCTTTGACACCCACTCCATCGCAGCCTTACCGCAGGTGGGTGAGACCTGACCAACGGTCACATCCTCGGGATTGAGGTTGTGGATGTCCACCACGTCGATGAGCTCCGGCGACTGTCCAGCCTCCATGGCCGACTCCACCTCTCGGACTTGAAGAGCCGCGCCGGTCAACTTGACGGCCTGCTCCATGGACCAGCAGCTGCCTACCACTACTGGCCAGCAGGCAGGGTAGACCTCCCCCGACGCCAGGGCCTTGACGATGACCTCAGGCCCTATGCCACAGGGGTCTCCCATGGTAATGGCGATGACGGGTTTCTCATTGCTGGGCATGGTAGCTTCCTGTGTGTCTCACGTTCACGTTTTTAGACATTAATAAGACTCTTAGGGTTATGGCCCGTGGGAATGCTAGCTAACTTGCTCGGCGAAGTCGAACACTGGAGTCTCAAGGATTTTGCGTGGGGACCTTTGCTCCCATGCAGTGCGTTGCAGACGTTCGACAGTGTCGGCAGAAAAAAGCCTCTCTCCACACTGAGGGCATACTTTGGCTGGAACGTGTTCTATTATAATCCATTTGCCATCAAGCTCGATGGTGTAAGTAATTTCTTGCTCGACTAGCGGAGCACCGCACAGGTCACATTCCATGTTATTTCCTTCGAATCTTGAAGTCTATCCAGAGCGATGGGTCTGGTTGATACACTGTTATGATTTTAATAAATGCTCTTGAGGGATAGCTGCACTGAACATGCAACGGTCTTCTGGTTTCAGTATATCCTAAAATTAGACAGCTAGGACCGTATCTGTCAGTGGGATAGTCTTCAATAATCTCGCCAACAGCTACAGCTTCGCAAAGCTCTTGCAGGGAAACATGTCGCAATATACTTTGGTCAAGGGCGTGCTGCGTAAACTCAAGTTTGGATTCTGAGACCTTCTCGTGAATGGCCTCAATCAAGATACCATGTCCTTATTTCTATCTGGTGACTGGAGAGGTGCCTGTCTTGCTATTCGTTATTAAGCCATCCACCAGTTCCTAGAACCTGATACAGACCTGATGGAAATTGGTGGTTGGTCACTAGAACTTTCATCTTGCGTCCGTCCTCTGACTCCAAACAAAGAGGATCTCTATCCTTCATGAACCACTGTTCTTCTCCGATACTCCTAAGGCAGCCTCATCCTCAGCTATGGCTTCTGCATCCGTCTGGCTCTCATAGTGGGCAAGTACCTTCTGAACTCTCTTCTCATCCCAGCCTGGTGGAAACTTATTCTGATTCACCTTTAATCCTTACCCGCACTTGTTCCAGCCGCAGGCGGTGCATAGCAGGCAGCCCTCCTGGTAGGCTAGGGGCACGTTGCAGTCGGGGCAGCGGCTCCTCGGTTGATATCCGTTCATGTCCCAGGTGGCCCGGTCCTTACCGTTGGCGGGTAGCTTGAACTGGGTACCGTTGGTGGGCTGCTGTCTGGGCTCCATGTTAGCGTGCCGCTCCAAGGCCAGGGCCACGGCATCGGGGGCCGAGCGCACCAGAACACCATTATCCCAAGCTGGACAACATGTGATACCCCTTAGCTGGGTTATCACCTCCTTGATGTCGACACCGGAGCGCAGGGACAGGGACACCAGCCGGGATATGGCCTCCAGCTGGGCCGAGTCGCAGCCACCGGCCTTACCTAGAGTGGTAAACACCTCGAAGGGCCGGCCTTCTTCGTCGAAGTTGATGGTGATGTACATGGTGCCGTGGCCGGTCCTTATTCTCTCCGTAACTCCCGACATGTACTGGGGCCTTCCCCTGGGCACAAGGCCCTCTCGCTGAGGTTCGGCGCTAAGGATCGCCAATGCATCCTGGTCACCGGCAGCGCTATGTTTGCCCGTCTCGCCGGTGCTAAGCACCTGATTGTCCTTACTGCCATCCCGGTAGATTGTGATACCCTTACAGCCCAGCTCATATGCCAGCATGTAGGCCTCGGATATGTCATCAGCAGTCGCACTGCGGGGGAAATTTATCGTCTTGGATACCGCATTGTCGGTATGCCTTTGGAAAGCAGCCTGCATTCGCACGTGCCACTGGGGGGTGATATCGTGGGAGGTGACAAAGAGGCGCTTGGCCCACTGAGGCACCTCGCCATCCAGATCATGTAGGCTACCCTTCTCCACTAAGCGTTCCATTAACTCCTGGGAGTGGAATCCCTCATGCCTGGCCACAGCCTCAAAGATGGGATTCCCTTCCACCAAACGAGTGTTGTCCATCACGTTGCGCACATAGCTCAGGGCAAATAGGGGCTCGATGCCGCTGGAGCAGCCGGCGATGATACTTATGGTGCCCGTAGGAGCGATGGTGGTGGGGGCGGAGTTCCGCATGCGAGGCCCTTCGGGATAATCGTAGATGCTACCTTTCCAGGCGGGAAATGTGCCCCGCCCCCCTGCTAGGCCAATGGACGCCTCGTAGGTCTTCTCCTTGATGAAGCCCATTACTCTGTCGGCCACGTCAAGGGCCTCTTCCGAATCATATGGAATGCCCAGCTGGATCAGTAGGTCCGCGAACCCCATCAGCCCCAGACCAATTCGTCGGGTCTTCTTGCTCATCTCGTCGATGGCGGGGATGGGATAGTTGTTCATGTCAATGACGTTGTCCAGCATGTGAACAGCGGTTTTGACAACCTGCCCCATTTTGTTCCAATCAATCTCGGCGCCTTCCTGCGTGTACTCAACCATCCGGGCCAGGTTCACTGACCCCAGGTTACAGGACTCGTAGGGTAGGAGGGGCTGCTCCCCACAGGGGTTTGTGCTTTCAATATTGCCAAGCAGGGGTGTGGGATTATCTTTGTTTATCCGGTCCAAGAGGACGATGCCCGGATCGCCCGTCTTCCAAGCCATATCGACCAGCAACTCAAACACCTCTTTGGCGTTGAGCCTGCCCTGCACCTTGCCCGTGCGGGGGTTGATGAGGTCGTACTCCTCACCAAACTGGGCCTTGCGCATGAAATCTTCGGTGACAGCCACGCTTATGTTGAAGTTGGATATACTCTTGCCATCCTTCTTGGAGCCTATGAACTTGAGGATGTCTGGATGGGTCACATGCAGGATGCCCATGTTAGCGCCCCGTCTGGTGGAGCCCTGTTTCACGGCCTCGGTGGCGCCGTCGAAGGCCCTCATGAAGCTCACGGGCCCGCTGGCGACCCCTCCCGTGGAGCCTACGATATCCCCTTCCGGACGCAGCCGGCTGAAGGCAAAGCCGGTGCCACCTCCGCTTTTCTGCACCAAAGTAGCCTGCTTTACAGTCTCGAAGATTGCCTCCATGGAGTCCTGCACTGGGAGCACGAAGCACGCGGAGAGCATCTGGAGCTCCCGCCCTGCGTTCATCAAGGTGGGGGAGTTGGGCAGGTAGTCTAGACGGGACATTACCCGGTAGAACTCCTCCTCGGTCTCGTCAAGCCCACTCTGGTCGGCGCCATAGTTGCGATCTGCCTGGGCCAGGTTGTGGGCGACGCGACGGAACATCTGGTCGGGCTCCTCGATCACGTTGCCCTCCCTGTCCTTGGCCTGGTATCGCCTCTTGAGCACGGCTAAGGCATTGTCCGTGAGACGTTGCGCGCGGCTCGCCAAGCTATCAACGTGGCCACTCGCGGCCAGGGCCTCCTTGACCTTGCGCTTGACTTCTACAGTACCTACCTCTGAACTTTGATGAATACTGGCCATGAGTGCCCCCTAGATATTAGAAATGCGGATGATAATAAGGCTGGGATTCAATCGGTCGCCAGAGAATTAGACTAGTGGCGAATTAGAAGGACCTCGGATCTCGCTACACGTGCGGACTGAGCTTAATAACGAAGAGAGGGCAATTCAGAGCGTACCGCCCATCTAAAGGACAACAGAACTCTGGCTCGCCGAATGCCTAAAAAATAGGGAAACTGGATGATAAGCGTTTAGTCGAAGCCATTGGTCTGTTGTCCCCCCACCATCTTCCTGAGCTCCTCAGCCCTCTCCCCGCTGGCGCAGCGTACCACAACTTCTAGTGGTTGTAAACCCTTTTTACTACCATATCTTGAGTCAATTTGGCAGACACGGGGCCTGCCTGAGAATAATCCTGAGCTGGATAATTACCTTGTTTGAGGCTCTGCATAAACAAGCCTGACGTTAAGACCTAACGTCCCAGATGAAGTAAGGAAACGGCCCCCTAGCCCGGCCTGCAACCAAGGCGGAGCCGTATGACACACAGATGTCAGCCGCCCCCGTTACATCAATGCACTAGCCGACCTGGTCCTGTTCCTCGCTCAGCCAGTAGAACGCCAAGGCCTCTCTGATCTTGGAGTCTATCTCCTCTTGCATCGACGATATATGATTATCCTCTCTGTCCAGGACTCCCAGCAGAGGGAAACCGTTAAGGGCCCTCTCCATGGTCTGTACATCCTGGCTAAGAGTTGCCCAGCGGGTGAGTGGGGCATTGTTTAGTGAATCACTCATATCGAGTTCCTCCTGTGGTTCCTTCCTTGGCCAGGCCTCTTGAAGTGGTGGACCTCCTTGCCTGGCTCCTGCCCCTCCGCCCTCGGACCCGCGGTGGTGGCGCCCCCTCCATGAGGGAGAGCTGCTCCGTGTCTTCCCGCAGGTCCTTTACTACTTGCTCGAAGCTCTCTATATCCTGAAAGTCCCTGTACACACTGGCGAACCGTACGTAGGCTACCCTATCTAGGCGCCGCAACCGGTCCATTACCATCCCGCCGAGTATGGTGGTTGGGAACTCAGCATGCCCTAGCTGCTGTAACTCAGCCTCGATGTCCTCGACCACCTTCTCTATGTCCCTGAAGGCCACCGGCCGCTTTGCACAAGCCTGTACGATGCCGGCCATCAGCTTCTCTCTGTTGAACTCCTCTCGGCGCCCATCTCGTTTGGCCAACAGCAGTGCTGTGCGTTGCACCCGTTCATAGGTCGTGAATCTCAAGCCACAGCGGGAACACTCGCGCCTTCGCCGAATTCCGTTCTCTACAGTCCGGGAGTCCGTAACCCTGGAATCGGGATTTTGGCAGTGGGGACAACGCATCGTTGATTCGCCGTTTGTTAACCGTTCTTAATCTATTTTAAAAATTTTATTAAAACTATCTTAGAAACACTACATCTAGTATTCTTTTGTAATTATACCACAACACCTTGTGGTGAGGCTACAGATTGTAGTCATAGCCAGAAGCGTTGTCAAGGTAAACATGACAGTGGTATTACAAGATTTAGACAATTATTCTCACGAAAATCCCTTCCCCATCGATGGGGGAAGGTTAGGATGGGGGTGTAATACCCCCCACCTCAGTCCTCCCCCACACGGGGGAGGAGGCCAGAATTCATCCCCAGTGGTGTCGGCGGCAGCCAACATGATAGATTGCGAAGATTTCTGACGTCAGAAACAAGCCATCAGCTAGAACGAATGACAAATGGAGAGGCCGCCCAAAAATGAGCGGCCTCGATAGGGTTCCCGGTGCCCTTGCTACTCCGACAGATCGATCAATTAGTCCTTATGGGTAGCCGGGAACATTCCTCAGGGAGCTGGACGAGCAGGCGTTCTATCTAAAGAAACCCCTGCCCTTCTGTGCGGTCTGTCTACGAAGAAAGCTTGGCACATCCAGGTCTTCTCCACTGTCTGGAATGGCGTCTTGCAACAGTCTTTTCAGGTCCTCGTCCTTCTGGTCCAAAGTATCCTGAGGTATGGGGAACGCTGCGGCTACCATGGTCACTTTCACTTCGTCGTCGATCTTCGGGTCTTTCGAGGTACCAAAGATGACATTGGCGTCTATATCGGCCATCTCTTGAATGACATCCGCGGCATCCTGCACCTCTTTCAAGGCTAAATTGTTGCCCCCGGTGATTACGAACAGGATGCGCTTGGCTCCTTGGATGTCGATATCAAGCAACGGGCTCCTGGCAGCCTGCTTTGCCGCATCTTTGGCCCTGTTCTCACCCTTGCCTTTTCCGATGGCCAGCCACGCCTGCCCCGCGTTGTTCAGGATTGTCTTGACATCGGCGAAGTCCACGTTAATCTCTCCAGGAATGGTCACGACCTCCGCGATCGCTTGAATTCCCTGATGGAGCACTGAGTCAGCCATCTTGAGAGCGTCTTCCCAGCTACAGGTCTGCTCTTGATGTCGGTCCAACTGGAGCAGGCAATCATTGGGAATCACGATCAAGGTGTCCACATGATCTTTGAGCCTGGCAATACCCTCTTCCGCGTTCTTGCGGCGAACGGCTGCCTCGAATGAGAAGGGTCTGCTGACCACGGCCACCGTAAGGGCGCCGCTCTCTTTGGCGATCTGGGCAATCTCAGGAGCCGATCCCGTTCCGGTACCACCACCCATGCCCACAGCCAGGAATACCATATCCGCGCCTTCTACGATGCCTTTAAGCTCTTCCCTGCTCTCCTCAGCCGCTTGGCGTCCCAGGTCAGGGTTGGCGCCTACCCCTAGGCCCCGAGTCAGATTCTGTCCGATTGACACCTTGTGGCCCACATCGCATCGGGCCAAGTGCTGGGCGTCAGTATTGACACCATAGTAGTCCACTAAAGCCAGCTTATCTTTGTACATGCGGCTGATAGCGTTGCATCCGCCCCCTCCCACTCCGATCACCTTTATCGTGGGCATTCCAGGCGGACGTTCCCCATCCGAGACCTGCGAGTCTATTCGCAGAGCTTCCTGCTCATTCATATCCTCCAGAAACTGATGATCCTTAGGTCCCATAGCTCCCCTCCTTAAAATTGTTTGCTATCGATTGAGCCCATCTCCGAGCTGTTATTAAATAGACACCTTTTCAGGCTTTCTTGTAAATCTGGACGTAAAGAATTTGCTTCCCCAGGGGGTCTTATCTCCGTTTTTATATGACCGTTTCTCTCCCTGGTGCTTGATGCCCCACAACAGAGTGCCTACACTCGCGGAAAAGGCCGGCTTTCTCAGGTTGGTTGTCAGTCCAAGAATACCTGTGGGGTATGCGATTCTCACTCGAGAGCCGGTAGCTCGCCGAGCCATCTCCTGAAGTCCGGGTATCTCAGCAGAGCCACCCGTTAGCACCAGTCCGCCCGGAGGCAATTGTCTAAGTCCGGCCTGGCGTACCTTCATTAGCACCAGCTTCAGAGTTTCCATGAGCCTTTCCTGAAGCGGTTCACACATGGCGCGGCGATTTACGGTGCGGCGTGGTTGTCCTTGGAAACCGGGAACCTGGATCTCTTCATCGACATCTACCGCGTCAGGCATGGCGTGTCCCCATTTGACCTTTAGCTCTTCAGCCATGTAGAAGGGAATGTCCAGCGCCACCGAAAGGTCCCGGGTGAGCTGATTTCCACCTACAGGAGTGATTGACGTGAACCATGGGCTTCCCATCCGATAGATGATCACATCGGTAGTACCTCCACCGATGTCAACTAGCACCGCCCCCACTTCACGCTCGTCCTCAGTCAACACGGCTTCCGCGGCTGCCAGAGGTTGGAGCACAAGACTCCTCACCGAAAGCTTACATCCCTCCACCGGCTTAACCAGATTCCTTAATATGGGCGCCTCGCCCAATACCACATGGGACTGTACTTCCACATTGTCCGCATGCAGGTTCAACGGATTTCTCACTCCAGTTAGTCCATCCACGGCATAGCTGATCGGAATAACGTGGAGCACTTCCTTGCCCTTGGCCACATCTGGATAAGAAGACTGGATAAGATTCTGGACATCCTGAGTCGAGATGGCGCCTTCATATGCCGTGCCACTGATGACCCCCGTGGTATTGAGGCAGGATATGTGATTACCGGTCACTCCCAGATAGGTCCACGAGACTCCTCGGCCAAGATACCGCTGGGCTTCGTCCAGAGAAGCCTTGACCGCTTCCTGGGTCTCCGGGATATTTTCGACCCTCCCTTTTTGTATCCCCTGAGAAGGCACAATCCCGGTCCCAAGAACCTTCAACTCCCCTTCAGGCCCGATTTTGGCGATGATAGTACATATCTTAGTAGTGCCTAGATCTATGGCTGTGTAGAAGGTCTCTTTAGCCATTTTTCCCCTCTCCCCCCGGTTGTCTTCGGACATAGACGTCCGAGCCGGGGGACAAGTAAATTAAGTCTCAAAAAGACGTTGGGCAGCCCGCAGGCGGGAACTCCGACTGCGAGGGTTCTGTCTAATCTCTTGCGGGGTCGGAGTTATCACCTTTCGAGTGACGATTCTCACGGAAGGAGTGTGGTCACAAATGCATGCAGGCACACTGGGAGGACATATGCATCCCTTGGATTCTCTGGTAAGCGTCTGCTTGACTATCCGGTCTTCCAGGCTGTGATAGCTGATAGTGACCAACATTCCCCCTGGTTTGAGCAAGCTAATAGCCTGTTGAAGACCTGCCCTGAGGTTGTCCAACTCCGAGTTAACCGCGATGCGCAACGCCTGAAATGTGCGGGTGGCCGGATGAGTCCTGCCCTTTCTTCCGCCATACACCTTGGTTACGAGGTTTGCCAGCTCCAGGCTCGTTCGCAGCGGCCTTCGTTCCACAATGGACCGGGCTATGGACCTAGCCCTAGGCTCTTCGCCATACTCGAAGAGGATGTTGGCCAACTCCTTCACAGGGTAACCATTCACTACTTGAGCGGCCGTTAAGGGTGACTCGGGATCGTACCTCATGTCCAGGGGCTCATCTCTGAGGACACTGAAGCCCCGACCTGAATCCTGAAGCTGAAGAGAGGACAACCCCAAGTCCAGTAAAATCCCATCAGGCTCGGTATAGCCGAAATGATGCGCCAACTCAGCCACGTTGTGATAGCTGCCCTTTGTCAAGGAGAAGGAGCCTTCCCATCTTTCAAGACGGGGTTGAGCGCGTTCCAGGGCCTGGAGATCCAGGTCAATGCCCAGGAGCCGACCTCCGGGCGAGGCGCCCTGTAGGATTGCGGAAGCGTGGCCACCTTCACCAACGGTGCCATCTATGTACACACCTCCCCGCCGCACCGCCAGATACTGTACTGCTTCGTCTAGAAGCACCGACTGGTGTGAGAATCCTTCTTGCATGGGACCCTCTAGGCGAGGCCATCGCTCCACTTCCGCATCCTCGTTGCGAATTAGGGCCATTGAGACATGAACAGGCCGATAAAGAACCCTTTCCACCCTTACCCCTCAACACCTCTTATCGAATCATGCCCCCTGGAACGCGTGCCAAAAGTTGTGGGGCCATCTCGGAGGATACAAGACCTCTCCCTTAGAACAAAGAAATAGGTCTGATCCCACAATCGAGAGAGTTGCCGATCTAACGGCTACCCCGGTCAGGAGGTTCCTGTCCCAGGTTTGCCCTAACTGGCACCGAAAGGCCTCGGCGCGTGTGAGGCTAGAAGAAATCCCATCCGTCTGCCCTTCGGGCTAGAGCCCCAGGGCAGTCCCTCACAATCATCTCCGAGAGAATAACATAGCAATTGAATGAATTTCAAGTCTTTTATCAATCAATTTTTGATATCTTTCTAATATTATCACCATGATGTTTAGACCGGCAGTCAAGGGCGGGCACCTAATCAATCCAGTTAGAGCACGAGTATTACAGACATGAACATACGCCTTCAACCCAGCATGTTGATTTTGACATATTGGCATCAAAGAACCACGCCTGTGCAAATAGTGGTTTGACAGATCAGCACTGAAACCAGGCGACAGTGAATCAGAAGGTGGAGATTTGTTCAGTACCGATCCGAGTGGAGTTGGTCACGGTCAGGCTAGTCAAGCTCCGATTCCGCGCCGCGCCGATACAGGCACCATCGACATGTGGGGCTGCCTTTGGGCAAGCGCGGACTCTCCAGGACTCCCAGCACGTCATCCAAAAATGCTAGAAATGCCTCGTCGTCTCGATCACACTCTATCCAGGTCGGCTCCGCCTTATATGCAAAGGCGTCCTCGCCAAAATCCAACATCTCCACCGGCTCGACGCAAAGTAAACCGAGCTTGGAGACCGGCGCCAGATTGAGTTTGCCTGGAGCAGGGTTTTCCAATGCGTAGGCGTAGGAGTGAAGCTGCCTCGAATAGAGCCCGGCCTGATGGCCTTTAATAGCAGATGTCTTGAAATCTATGACGCCGTAGCTGTCGTCGTCAAACCTTACTACCGTGTCGAACTTACCTCGAACGTAGCAGGTCGACTCATGGCCCGGCAGTGCGATTGGCTCCGACTCCACCCATTTCTCGCCGTATGCCACGATACCCGGAGGAAGCTCCCGAGAGATTTGGTGGGTCGTTAAGCCCGCAAAGTACCGTTTCATAATCGAGTCGATCTTGCTGAAGATGCTCGGCATGCTCCCCGGCCGCCTCAAGCCATGGACAACCTTCAGGTAAAAGCATCTCCGACACTCTTCCCACAAGAAGGCGAAGTCCGACGGGCTTAGCTTCCAGTTATCAGCCATCACTAACTCTCCAATTCGGAATCGTTCATGCTGGTTGCCTCCAGCACCACCAAAGATGAAAATAGAGTCTGCTCATGTCACCCTGAGAGAAGCGAAGGGTCTCAGCCTCAACGTTTAGATCCTTCGGCTTGCGCCTCAGGATGACACTTTCGTAGCAATCACATCTTTGATGGTCTGCCACCTTTGGAACTGGACGGCGTGCTCACGTGAGACGATAAGCAGGTTCAGGGAATCATTCCTGCTCTAAGAAGTCCTTCACCCGAGCCGTCATCGGCTCTTTGTCGTACTGGTTGTAGAGGAGAAGGGCATTACGCAGGGCATCCCCCTGGAAGAATCGTTCATACAATACCTGTCGCGATCCGAAGGCACTGCAGCAGGTGTCCCACGCCAGGCGAAACAACCTGACCCGCTCCCGCGCCGAGGCGCCGTCCGTCTCGAGGTACCGATCAATAGAGGGGCCTAAAGGCCCCGTAAGGTCTTCCTCGGTGGGCAGTGCCATCAAGCTGCTTGAGCCAAGCAGGTGAAGTATCTCCGCCATCCTGGGGTACATTCGCATAAAGAGGTTTCGCGCCACGGTCAGGGGCAGGGGTGATGGACACATGACACCCCATCGGTCGATCTGGGCGTCGGCTTCAGCGGCACGCAGGCAGGCCTTGGTAATCTCCAGATTTTCGATGACCTCGGCCATCATTTGCTGCACCTGGAGAAGCTCGCGGGAACCTAGAGTGCGGACCATCAGCTCTGCAAGTCCCAATATGAACTCGCACTTTGCCACATTCTTAGTCACGACCTGATGGCCGGAGTGAGTGTACTGGTTGGTACTTGCTGCGAGATTGTTACAGAGATCGGAGTCTCCAAGCAAAAACACTCGCTCCCACGGAACCAGCACCTCATCAAAAAGAGCGATGGCGTCCATCTCTTCAAAGCGTGACGCCAAGGGGTGGTCGAAATGAGAGCGTTCAAGATCGAGGCTCTCCCGGCAGAGGAACTTCAGGCCGGGGGTGTTGCAAGGGATAGCGAATGCGAAGGAGTATCTGTCGGGTATGTCCTTGGGAAGCCGGTGGGACCGGGCGGGATACACCAGAATCTCGTCTGCGAGGGGCCCCAGTGTGGCCAGCACACGGGCACCGTTGACAACGATCCCAGTATCCGTTTCTCGAACAAAGGAGAGCGCAACGTCGGTACTGTCGTCGAGGGGCGAAGGCATGGGCGAGCGATTCCGCTGCAGGTTAATCAAGGTGTGGGTGAGGACCAGATCATGTTCACGGACATGTTCATAGTAATTCTGGATGTTAGTCTTGAACTCCGGGCGGTTCGAGGCGAAATAGTCTCCAGCCGCTGCCATCGCCATGATGCTCACATTGAGGAAATCGGGAGTACGGCCCATCATGCCACAGCTGGCCCGCGCCCAATGGGTCATCATAGTTCGCCGTCGCTCCAGGTCACGAATAGTCTTTGGAACGACAAAGGACAGGCCCACTTTCTCACCCGTGGTTGGCGAACAATAGGTCATCTCATCCCGCAACTTTGAGTCGTGCTGCATATCCAGCAAGCTACCCAGAGTGCGCACTCCATTGCGCAAACCGGGATGAGTGGTCACATCCATTATTCGCTCGCCACGAACGTAAACCTCGGCAGTGTTGTCACGTAGACTGGCTATGTATTGGTCACCCGTCCTGACAGCCATGCCTGTCTCCTTAAGTATCCGACCACTAAGATAGTGTGGGTCTTTTCGTCTCGTGCTGCTAATCAACAACATTATACTATGCTGACTGATATTAACTACCGAGGATTCTTAGGGCGTCAGGGTCTTTTAGTTCTCGACTAGTGTCATTGCGAGTGAAGCGAAGCAATCTCTTCTGGCATGGGGAGATTGCTTCAGGGCTTTGCCCTTTGCAATGACAACTGAAAGACCATACTTAGGGCGTGTTGAAGAGGCCGGTTCGGACCCTCATACGTCCACTTATTGACGCTCAATGAACGTCGTGCTATCGTAGGCTCGCCCTGGAATTAGCTGATAGCGGTGCTATTTAGACTGGGCCTAAAAGGGTTTAGCGGGGTGAATGGCCACCACACCGAGCAGTACGATCTGGTACAACAACCCATGGTATGGCCATGTGTCGGAGCCACCCCGAGATGACCTAGTACCTTGCCAACAAGATTTCGATAGAGTGCCACCGGTCGCGAGGAACCCGAACAAACAGGAGGATCACTTGTCCGAGGCTTTTGACCATGCCAGCCGAAGTGTGGGTGAAGAGTCGTTGGCCGTTATGGTACTGACTTCCGACGAGCTCCTGCCAGAGCTACAGGAGTTCCAGGTTGCCAGAGAGGGGCCGCTGGACAACGCGTCTATGGCGGCCCAAGGATTCCCCGGCAACACCACCGGGGAGGTCAACAAGACGGGACGACTCAACGGCTATCTTCGCGAGTTCGTGAGCCCGGTCCACCCAGCCCTCCTTCACGATGGTTCCGACCTGATGGTGGCCTCTGTTGTCCACCTCTTTGAAGAGCCGGAACAGGTCTCTCAGTGGATGGAGAAAAAATTTCTTGGCGAGTTTAAGAGCTTTGTGGGGCAAGAGCTGGGCGAAGACCAACTCCTCGTTAGAGCACAGCAAATAGAGGTAGAGGGTTATTCAGACCAGGCGGTGGGGCTTCACAGCCTACAGACCACGGACGCCGGTCTGGTCTCTTCCACGGTAGTGGACTTCCGGGTCGGGAGGGTACTGGGTGTAGCGTATGTGGTCACCTTGGGCGACATCGAGCGCAAAGAGCTTGCCACTCAGGTAGGCCTCAGCTTGGAACGGCGGATAGTCAAGGTGCTGCTGGGTTCAGGCCGGGTCCTATGATACCCACTTCGACCGCACTATATGGCTTGACAATGTCGGAGAACTAAGGAACCTCTGAACAACTCGGCGCAAGCGTGGATGGGCAGAGTGGTTCCGTTCTTTGGAGACGTTCAGGCATCTTTGTGACGTTCCAGGTCGTGGTTGAGGCGTTCAGACCGTGTCTGTTGTGGCCTCGAAGCGGCTTTTCGGAGCCATCGCGGCTCCCCGGCCGTGATTTGCGCACTGCGCCCCTCTCATGTCGCCAGACGGCGCTCTGCCGTCATCAAGTTGGCCAGCCCCAGTAGCAATGCCAGCCGTTGCGCGTTCTTAGCCAACCCTCGGTAGCGCACCTTGGCATAGCCAAAGCGCCGCTTCACGTACAGGAACGGATGCTCCACTTTCGCTCTGACCGACGCTTTGCGCTTCTCCGCCAACGCCTCGTAGCTGCCAGGCTCCAGGTGCCGTCGCCGGCCGGGCCTCATCGCCACTCGCCACTCCACATCCAACTCTCGATTCTCCAACCGCTTGTCCACTCCCTGATACCCCGCATCCCCCCACACTCGTTTCTCTCCACCGTGCAGCAATCGGTGCGCTTCTGTCACATCATGCACGTTAGCTGGCGTCGTAGTCATGCTGTGTACCACTCCGGTCTCAGCGTCAGCGCCTACGTGTACTTTCATCCCGAAGCGCCACTCGTTCCCCTTCTTCGTCTGGTGCATCTCAGGGTCTCGCTCACCCGCACGATTCTTCGTCGATGACGGCGCCTCTATGATGCTCGCGTCCACGATCGTCCCCTCCCGAAGCCGCAGTCCCTGGGACTCCAGATGACGGTTGATCTCCTCGAACAGACTCTGCCCCAACTCATGCTCTTCCAGCAGATGGCGGAAGTTCAGAATCGTCGTCTCGTCCGGCAGCGGGCCCGACAGCTTCAACCCTACGAACCGTCTCACCGACTCGACCTCGTAGAGCATGTCCTCCATACCAGGATCGCTCAAGTTGTAGAACAACTGCACGCAGTGTATCCGCACCATCGCCGACAACTCATATGGTCGACGGCCTCGGCCCGCCTTGGGATAGAACGGACGGATGCGCTCTTCCATCTGTTCCCACGGGATCAGAGCATCCATGCGCTCCAGGAATATCTCCCGGCGGGTCTTGCGCTTCTTCCTCTCGTATTCCAAGTCCGCAAATGTTGGCTGGTCCATCAATTATCTCCCCGAACACAGTGCTATTCTCTATGCTACTATGCCCAGACTTGTTCAGAGTATCCCTAATTCTACACTTCCCGTAGTTTCTCGCTTCCATTAAAAACCAGCTTTGCGAATTCCGCCTATAGACGAGAAATATTTTACACCCTTCACAATAGCTGTATATCCCACACCAGCCACCATGCTAGCTATCGTATATCAGCTATCCAGTAGGGGTTTATGAGGGGGGTGATACCAGGTCTTATCGGCACCATCTCAATAGACTTGAATACCCATTTGAGTCGTCACGCGCTGATGGGGTCCAGCGTAAGATCAGGGCTTCAGACGCCCTGCCGTCAGGAATGGACCAATCGTACGTCTGAAGGAAAAGGTTAGGATATCAACGAATATCCCTGTAATTCTCGGAAACTCAAGGAGGAACGATATGAAAAACCTATTTAGGACAAAGAGGGCTGCCACGATACTTGGCGTTGCCGTCTTGGCTCTAATGGCTGTCGGCGTTCTATTAGCGTGGACTGACGTCGGTAAGGGCGGTCGTGATCTGAGATTCAATGCCTGGTTACACGGAGCCCAGGAAGTCACATCGACGACTCCGCCATCACTGGGAGTAACAAGCACGACCAGAGGTGGATTCGCCTTAGACTTCAATTCACGTCTCGCCGTCGCCAAGTACTGGCTGGGAGTTAATAACGGCGTAGACATCACCGCCGCCCATATCCACTGCGGCAAAGCTGGACGAAACGGTGGAGTCGTGGCTACCTTATATGGGGGGCCCACCCTTCCCACCATCAGCGGCAGGCTAGCCGCCGGCAATATCCGTAACGCCAATATTGCTGCCAACACATGCGCATCAGTAATCGGAAGAGACATCATGAACATCGCCGATCTGCTGGAAGCGGCCACCAACGGCGAGCTATATGTAAACGTTCACTCACTGGCCAACCCGGGCGGAGAGGTAAGAGGACAGATCATCAAAGACTAATCACCTGGGGTTAATGGGGATGCGGGACTCGTCCCGCATCCCCATTTATGTAATGTTGAAGCATTACTCATCGGCCCTCCGGTAGAAGACTTTCCGCCAACCCATGATCTCTCAAATGCGGAATCGCCTCTCCTACAAGCTCGTCGGAATAGAATTTTAGGAGAGCGTTTTTGTGCCTAAAATGCGGCCATTTTGGATTTACCGCCAGAAGTTGCAATCCAGGTAAGCCGCTTTCACGTAATGTATCTTCGAGTTTAATAGCAGAGGCGATAGATAGATGAAAACCTACCTGTTTCTTGTCGTGACCCTACTCGGCCTACTGGTGGCAGCCTGTGGAGGAGATGACCCAACTGCCGTCCCAACAACCGCATCCATAGTTCCTCCGGTTACTTCTTCGGTGCCGGGCGCCGCGGTTACCACCATACCCGGCCCCACGGACACTTCTGTTCCGGCCTCCTCATCCACAACAACCGCCCCCACCGACACGCCGGTACCGTCACCTACTGCGATGATGGAGCCTACGGATGAAGCCATGACCGGAGCTGCAGTCGACGCACTTATTCAGGACTTTACCCACGTGGACCTGACCATAGATGCGGGCACCACCGTGACGTGGGACAACCGAGATCCCGCTCCCCACACCGTCACCTCCGGTCGACCCACTGATTCCGACACCGGCTCGGTTTGGGATAGCGGTACCATGGCTGCCGGTAGGACTTTTAGCCGTACCTTTCAAGAGATGGGTACTTTCCTATACTTCTGCCGCATACACCCCTCGATGTAGGCGACCGTAACCGTCGTGGAGGCTATGGAGGAGCAACCCACACCTACTACAGCCCCCGCTGCGACATCAGCGCCACCAACGTCAACTCCGGCTCCTGAACCGGCACCTACAGACACACCGGTCCCTGAACCCACCATGGAGCCGATACCAACGACTCCCTCCGACGAGATGGTAACCATCACTTCAGAAATAATAAACTTCACTCTGGAAAACCTAACCCTCGAAAAAGGCTCAACCGTGACATGGGACCAACGAGACCCAGCTCCCCACACCACCACCTCCGGCAACCCTGATGACTCGGACACCGGGGCGGTATGGGACAGCGGCACTTTCACCTCCGGAAATTCCTTCAGCCACACCTTCAATGAAGTGGGCACCTTCCCCTACTTCTGCCGAATCCACCCCCGAATCCACCCCCGAATCCACCCCTCTATGCAGGCCACCGTCACGGTGGTGGAGAGTCTGGACGAACAACCCGCTGCAGAACCTACCGCCACCCCTACCACGGAGCCCACACCGACAACGCCGCCGACCGAAGAACCTCCTCCCGCCCCGGAGCCTATCGCCGTCTCTTCAGAAATAAGGGATTTCACACTAGAGAATCTAACTGTTCAGGTAGGCACTTCGGTTACGTGGATAATGCGGGACAGCACAACGCACACCGCTACCTCCGGCCAAGGGGCGGAACCCGACGGCGTCTGGGATAGCGGTTTCCTGAACGCGAATGAGTCTTCGGACCCGGTTGTCTTTAATGCTCCGGGCACCTTTCCTTACTTCTGCCGAATCCACCCCTCTATGCAGGCCACCGTTACGGTAACGGAGAGCCTGACCGCTTCTGCAGAAGAACCTCCTCCTGCTCCAGAGCCGGTAACGGTCAGTTCAGAAATCATAAACTTCACTCTGGAAGACCTAACCATAGAAAAAGGCTCAACCGTGACATGGGACCAGCGGGACGGTTTCCCCCATACCACCACGTCAGGTCTGCCCAACGACTCGGAGGCTGGGCAGGTATGGGACAGCGGTAATCTGAGCGCTGGAAACTCGTTCAGCCACACCTTTAGTGAGGTTGGTATTTTCCCTTACTTCTGCCGAATCCACCCCTCTATGCAGGCCACCGTCACGGTAACGGAGAGCCTGACCGCTTCTCCGGAAGAACCTCCTCTCGCTCCAGAG
>CBDFKS010000005.1:0-301919 GCA_965248905.1 Dehalococcoidia bacterium
GAATCAATGAACGGCATCCGGCTGAGGGAGTGCAGGATCTGTCGTCCGGAGAGGGCCATGTCGCTACCTCCCACGCGCTCGGCTCGGAGTTAGCCCAGAGGCACGTAGGGAGGCCCCGATAGGCCAGTTAGATTACGGCCCCTCGGAAGAGGCTTTGTCTGGTTTCGCGTTCCGTGTTTCGGCGTGTTCATCCTGTTTCCCGGCGGCAATGGCCCAATAGTCCATTGTGAAGGCCGGGAACGTTGAAGGTAATGCCCTGCAAGCCATTGTTTTGGGAACGGTTTTGTGGTAAAGGCCTGCGGCGGAAGGGGAATGTTGAGTTCACTGATACCAGGGACAAGCTGAGCAACCTCGTCGAGGGGCTGATCAGGGAACACGAGCTGACCATGCCTCCCGACACGGTCCGCTGGGACAGCCGCAGCCGGCGCACGCAGACCCTTAGACGGACCGGCCCGTCGAGTAAAAAACAACGTCCCTATGCTGTGTCTGGGAGGGGCTATAATAGGGTTGATGAACCAACTCAGTCAGAGCCTGATGAGCGTCGCCATTGGTGCGCTTACATCAATCCTGGTGCTGGCGCCACTGGTGGGGATTCAACTAGCGTCCCAAGTCGCAGTCCAGGTGGTGCTGGCCATGTTGGCGGGAGCCGTCGTCATAGGGGCGATGTCGGTGGCCCGGGGCACCCTTTTCCTGCCTTCTAAGGAACGACGTCTCTTCGTCTTACCCAATCGGTTACAGCCCATGGTTCCGTTTCAGCTCATGTTTATGGGAGTGCCGCTGCTCATCGTGAGCCTCTTTGCAGACTCCCCTGCCTCACTGGTCAGCGCGGCTCTACTCGGCGCATTACTGGTGACTATACCTTGGCCCTCGCGGAACAAGTCCTGGCAGAGAGGGTCCTGGCAGGGCGTCTCGTCTTCTCACCGCCGATCCTCTCTAGTTGGACCGAACATCCAAGGGGCTCCCACGCAGGTGCCTCAGGGGCGATTCGAGAAGTTCTCAGAAGGGGCGCGTAGCGTTCTGTCCCACGCGCAGGAGGAAGCCCAGCGGTTCAACCACAACTACATCGGGACCGAGTACATCCTGCTTGGACTAGTACGGGAACCTGAAGGCGTAGCAGCCAAAGTCCTGACCAACCTTGGCGTGGAACTCTCCAAGGTGCGGTCGGCGGTGGAGTTCATCATTGGAAGTGGCGAGCGCCCTGGCCCCGGCGACATAGGGCTGACGCCCCGAGCCAAGAAGGTGATCGAGCTGGCCGTGGATGAGGCACGGCGCCTGAGTCACCAATACGTTGGCACCGAGCACCTGCTCATCGGCATCATGCGGGAGGGCGAGGGTGTGGCGGCTAGGGTCCTGGAGAGCATGGGTGTTAACTTGGAGCGCGTCCGCGTCGATGTCGCTCGGCTCTCTCAGAACAGCGAGTAGTCCCCATAGGAACTACGGACAATCCCAGCTTGCCATTCTCGCAAGGAAGACATCCGGTTAGGGAGCGTGTCCTTATATGAATCGAACCGGCACATCCCATGTGGCTAATGCTGTAGTGCTCCCGAATCTGGGGCGGCAATCAGCATATCTCTACGGTTTCAGCGTCAACATCCGATTCGTATTGGGCCGGTTGACACTCTACACAGAACGTAAACGAATTTCCGATTGGCGCTCCGGCCCCACTATGCTACTAGCTGGAGATTTTGGTATTGCTACCTCCGACTGAAGCTAAGTCAACCGCCCACCAGTATCTGAGCTATTGGTGTCTATTTGGTAACAAGTATGTGCGACCTTACGGGCGGCGGTAGTGGCGGCCCAGTTCCGAGGCGTAGCGCCGTCCCAACGTGGCGCCTTCGGCCTCCAGCCATTCGGTGAACCGGGTGGAGGCGGTGGGTGGGTCAGCCGACACCAGATGGCCCGCCATCAGTCCGTCGATTTCATCCCTGGCCAGCACCACATCCCGCACCAACCAACCCGCCATTCGGGCGGCCAGCAGCGCCACCGAAGGCCGTACGTGAATCAGCCGGGCTCGGCTGCCTACTCGGCGAGCTATGAGCCGTACCATCTCCTCAAACGTGAATGTTTCTGGACCCACGGCGTCTAACACGACATCTTCGCTTCCCGCCCCGGCATTCACGGCAAGTTGCGCCAGGTCGTCTACGAACACCGGCTGTATCGGATAGTCCCCAGACCCTGCGATGGGGAACGCTGGAAACCGCCGCAGGAACCAGGCGATGTTGTTTATCAGCACATCCTCGGGGCTGAACAGCACCGTGGGTCTGAGGATGGCGTAGGACAACCCAGACTCGTGGATTGCCTTCTCCACCAGCGCCTTCCCCCGGAAATAAGGAAGTGGCGAGTTTTCCGAGGGGTTGGTGATGCTGATATGGACGATGCGTCTAACGCCTGCTTCGACCGCCGCTCCTATCAGGATGCGGGAGTTCTGAACGGCGATGTCGTGAGTAACCGTGCCTCGGGCGAAGCGAATCCAATAGGTGTTATACAGAGTGTCAACTCCCCGGAGATTTTCTACCAAACCATCAAGGTCGCCGAAGTCCAGAGGTAGAGCCTCCACCCGATCACCGAAGGGGCTGCGGGAGGCGGGAGTACGGGTCAACGTTTTCACAATGCCACCCTGTTCCAGCAACCGCCGCGCGATGTATTTGCCCGTGTGCCCAAAGGCTCCCGTGACGACGCTGCGATTAGATTGGCTCATTGCCCTCCTGACCTCCGAGAACAGCAATGGCTGCAACAAGGAGCGCGAGCGCCGCTGGCAGGTAGAACATGCCGATGGAAGCTATCGCTACAAAACAGAATCCCAGAAGCACGACGGCGGGGCTCCAGAGGAGTATCTTGCGCATCGTCGTCTGTTGGAGCCGAAGGCCCAACAAAGTGATGGCGGTCAACAGGATAGGCACTAGCAGCAACAAGATTACGTGCAGGCCATTTGCTTCTATTGCCGTAGCGCTAGAGCGAATCACCTCCCCGCCAGGCTCACCAGGGAGTGTCGCCGTTACCGACGCACCCTCATAGGTGGGCCAGAACGCCAACCAGACCCCAGCGGCCCAGGCAAAGGCATGGGCGACCCATGCAGATACTGTCGCTACGCCGATAGACCTCAGATGTCCCTCCGTACCAAGCGCTACTACGTTTCGTGCACCGGGCTCCCGGATATCACGAAGCGCCTGAGTTGAGATGGCTAAACCCCGGCGTGGTAAAATCGAAACTGAGATGCCCCTCTATTCTAGTAGGGTTCGTTGGATTTGACGACATTGCTGTAGTAATTGCATTCGTGAAGACGAAGAAGCTTTGGTATGAGTCGGAGATTCACATACTCTGCAATTCTGGTAGTAGCGCTGACGTTGATTGCCGCTGCGGGGTTTTTGTACGCCCGAGGCACGGGTGGTTACGAATCGGCAACTGGTCACAAATCGATATCCCACGAGGCCCCTCCTCGAACGATAGACCCTAGGATCGTTAGGCAGATGCCTCTAGCAGACGCGTCGAGTCAAATCTACGAGCTTTGGCGGAGAGAAGGCTTGCAAGGCTTCACAGGGATGCGGTTTGACAATGACAAGGGGGAAGTGATCCTCTACTGGAAGGGACAAGTCCCTCACAGGATGGCCGTGCTTGTGCGGACGTTGCGGGCCAGCGTCCCAGTTCGAGTAGTTGAAAGACCCTACTCACTCGTAGAGCTTCAGCGGGAAGCAAGGCGGCTTGTCGAACTTGATCTCTCCGGGGCAGGCGTTAATGTCACTGAGGCAGGACCTCTTCCTGATTTCTCAGGAATAGGAGTCGGGATTGAACCCACTGAGCGGCTTGACCGGGCGCAACAGACCGACCGGGCGCGTCAGGTCATCGAGAGCGACTTCCCTCTCGAATTTACAGTTGCCCCAGCGCATGAACCATTAGTTTCTCAGAATCGTTAGCGGGGTTCCTATTTGGCCTCGTCCTGGAGATGTCGCCCGAAGGGACCGAGCGATAGCCTAATTCTAGTTATGCCCCCACCCTTTGCAACCCCCGCAGCTGCAACGGCGACCCCGGCGGCAGTGGCTGGCCCTTGGCCATGTCTTTTGCCGCCTGCCCAGTCTTGGCTAGCTCAAGAGGACGACATCCGACACCTACCCGAGTAGCCGATAGTTCGTCCGAATACCGGATGGGTCATCTCAAAGTTGACACTGAAACTGGCTTCACTCTCTCCGGTTTCGGTGGTGCAGCCACCTCCAAAAGGCGAGACCCAGGTGGGGAACCCAATAATCAGCCCAAGAAAAGGTACCCTTAACCCCGAATCCACCGAAGGACACCGATGGACGGCGTGAGGGCAGCGGAAGGGGGTGGGTGAGGGAGCTACAGGGGAGATGGCCTGGGGTCTTGGGGTAGATGGGAGGCCGGCGGCCGGTCTTCAGTCTCCGCACAGGGCCCCTAAGGCCCTATGCGGGAGTTGCGATGCGCGGGAAGGCGAGAGGATACGCAGCAGGGGACTCTCGCGACCGGGGTGGCGCGAGATTGCGGGGACGTTGGGTCAGTTGCAGGCTGGCCGTCAGGCCGGGAACGGAATGGCTTGCAGCCGGGCCAAGGCGCGACTGAACTGGGTTTCCCAAGGCCAGCGCCGGGGGAGATGCAAAGTGAGGCGGCGCGCCGAGCGGGTGATCCGTCCCACCAGAGCGAAGACCCGCCGCCTGAGGGTCTTGGTGATCACGGTCCGCTCGCCCAGACCAATCCGCGCCGTCCAGCGGGCCAGGTTATGCGCCATCACCTGGACCGCCAGCCAGGCGCCGTTGGCGGCGAAGCGCGCCGACGGCATGTGGTTCAGCCCGACGCCGTACTTGAGGTCGCGTATGGCGTTCTCGACCTCGGCGTGGCGGCGATGATCGGCCTCCAGTTCCAGCGTCTCCCCATCGCGGTCGGTGATGAAGGCGTGATAGCTGTATCTGGCGAAGAGGGCGAGCTGGGAACCGGGCGTCGGCTTCACCCGCCGGACAATGAGCCGCACCGGCGCGGCGTCCGGCTTGGTCTGGAACGGGGTGTAAGTCGTCTCGGCGACATCGGCGGCGCCGTCCATCCAGTAGGGAATGGGAGTCCAGTCCTCCTCTGGTATCGCCTCGATCAGGTCCCGCAGGCTGGCGCGCTGGCGGATGGTGATAGAGAAGCGGACATCCATTTCCCGGCAGGCGGCAACGACAGTGTGGGCGTAGAAGCCGCTGTCGGCCCGCACCGTGAGTTGTCCCCTGGCCCCGCCGTCACCGTCTCACGCAGGAAGTGGGCGGCGCCACGGGCGGTGTTGGCCCGGCCCTCGCGCAGCCGGGACATCAGTCGCCGGTGCCGGCGGCAATGGCCAGCAGCGGGTGATAGCCGCGGGCGCCGGTATAGCCGTGGTGGCGCGCTCCCTCCTTGGCCAGTCCATAGGTCTCGCAGATGGTCGACAGGTCCAGGTCGCCGGGTCCGGCCCCAGCGGCCCAGGCCCGGCCAACAACTGGCGGCTGGTTGACGGACAGCCCCCCCACGGGAAGGTCCCCAGGGTGGATGGCGTGAGCCACGCCCTTCCCACCAGCGCGCAGCGCATCGGGTCGATCGATGCAGTCGCCGCCTGCCAGCGCGGAAGCGACCAGCCGCATCTTGTCCCCAGTGTTCGCCCGTCCCGGCGCTCCGGAGGCAAGGTGATGGTCGACGATCCCGCAGGCCCACGGGCTAGGGTGGCCGGCAGGGCAGCATTGGCCACCAGCGATGGTCGTCAAAGAGGTGACGGTCGGGTTTGTTCTGTGGGATTGGGTGCTCCTTGTTTCCGGGCGGGTTTCTGCTATCCCAGATTCAGAGGAGCATGGCTTCTTCAAGGGCTGTCCCCAAGGGCTTTCGGGGGTAAGATCCACCGGACACCGATAGGACGGCGTGAGGACCGGCAGGGTGAGATGGCCGGTCTTGCAGTTCCGCACAGGGCCCCTAAGGCCCTATGCGGGAGTTGCGATGCGCGGGATGGCGAGAGGATACGCAGCAGGGAACTCTCGCGACCGGGGTGGCGCGAGATTGCGGGGACGTTGGGTCAGTTGCAGGCTGGCCGTCAGGCCGGGAACGGAATGGCTTGCAGCCGGGCCAAGGCGCGACTGAACTGGGTTTCCCAAGGCCAGCGCCGGGGGAGATGCAAAGTGAGGCGGCGCGCCGAGCGGGTGATCCGTCCCACCAGAGCGAAGACCCGCCGCCTGAGGGTCTTGGTGATCACGGTCCGCTCGCCCAGACCAATCCGCGCCGTCCAGCGGGCCAGGTTATGCGCCATCACCTGGACCGCCAGCCAGGCGCCGTTGGCGGCGAAGCGCGCCGACGGCATGTGGTTCAGCCCGACGCCGTACTTGAGGTCGCGTATGGCGTTCTCGACCTCGGCGTGGCGGCGATGATCGGCCTCCAGTTCCAGCGTCTCCCCATCGCGGTCGGTGATGAAGGCGTGATAGCTGTATCTGGCGAAGAGGGCGAGCTGGGAACCGGGCGTCGGCTTCACCCGCCGGACAATGAGCCGCACCGGCGCGGCGTCCGGCTTGGTCTGGAACGGGGTGTAAGTCGTCTCGGCGACATCGGCGGCGCCGTCCATCCAGTAGGGAATGGGAGTCCAGTCCTCCTCTGGTATCGCCTCGATCAGGTCCCGCAGGCTGGCGCGCTGGCGGATGGTGATAGAGAAGCGGACATCCATTTCCCGGCAGGCGGCAACGACAGTGTGGGCGTAGAAGCCGCTGTCGGCCCGCACCGTGAGTTGTCCCCTGGCCCCGCCGTAGCGCACCCGCCCCACCGTCTCACGCAGGAAGTGGGCGGCGCCACGGGCGGTGTTGGCCCGGCCCTCGCGCAGCCGGGACATCAGCACCTCGCCGGTGCCGGCGGCAATGGCCAGCAGCGGGTGATAGCCGCGGGCGCCGGTATAGCCGTGGTGGCGCGCTCCCTCCTTGGCCAGTCCATAGGTCTCGCAGATTGTCGAGTCCAGGTCGATGGTCAGGGGCGAGTCGCCGGGTCCGGCCCCAGCGGCCCAGGCCCGGGCCAACAACTGGCGGCTCACGCGGTCGAGTTGACGGACATGCCCCCACCGGAAGCTGCGCAGGAAGGTCCCCAGGGTGGATGGCGCCTTGACCACGCAGCCTAGAACACCGACCGTCCCACCAGCGCGCAGCGCATCGGCGTCGTCGATGCAGTCGCCGCCTGCCAGCGCGGAAGCGACCAGCGTCAGCATCTTGTCCCCAGTGTTCGCCCGTCCCGGCGCTCCGCCGAGGTCAAGGTGATGGTCGACGAGTTCCCGCAGGCCCAGGTGCCGGGCTAGGGTGGCCGGCAGGAGCAGGCCGGCATTGGCCACGAGGCGATGGTCGTCAAAGAGGATGCGGATACGGTCGGGTTTGTTCTGTGGCAGCATCTATTGGGTGCTCCTTGTTTCCGGGCGGGTTTCTGTTCCAAAACCATTATCCCAGATTCAGAGGAGCACCCGCTGGCTTCTTCAAGGGCTGTCCCCAAGGCCGTCCTTCGGTGGATTCGGGCTAACACGTACTTCCGGATGTCATAGACCAAGCTTCCTACGTCGTCAACTCGCAAGTCCGACTCTACCCCCAGACCCCATCTCGTAGTTTCGATGATTCTATGGTCGCCTGAAAATACCATGTGAGAAGAGAACGTCACGTCCCTACGAAAGCCGTCGTTGCCGAAGAAGGTCCTAAGCCAATGCATCACGCCCGAACCATCGACTCGGCTGTGCACGGTGAATTCAACATTCTCTCCGTTGTGCGGGACCGGGGCACGGAACAGCATGTATGAGAGCAATGCTACTGGCCTGATTGCCGTCTTAACATTGATACTTTTCATGACCCCACTCAAAACCACCGTTGGCTCAGAGTAGTGCTTACGCACCGCCGTGTGTAGATTGATAAAGTCGTCCCCCAATGCGCGGGCTACGGGAGAGTCGTTGGCGGGGCATCTCGTCATACGTCGCGGCTTCCTCTCTTGGGATCATCAGGGCATTCCTAGCCCAAGGTCCATGTCAGGCTGCTAGCCTGAATCTCAATGTGAAGGTTCTTGATTTTGTCCAGTTTGGTGGGCCTAAGTTGACGGTAGGCAGTACCGTCTTCGAGTTGTGGCTGGTCCTCTGAGGCCTGGCCGGCTACTGCACCACCGCGCTGTTGCGGGTAATCTGATGAACATCGGGCTAGGCCCGCGCGTCCGGCACCGAGGCGACGGTGACCGTGGCCGCCCGGCTCAGTTCGACGTATTCTGTGCCTCTTTAATTTTTTTCGCCACAGGGCCCGCAGTGATTATAGCGATTTCTCGCGTGAATCCCTCTGCGTTTCCCGTGGTCAGTTGCCAGTCTGGTTTGCGGCACCCGGTGTGGGGTTGACGACCGTCTGGAACTCTCCGATAGCGTCCGGCACCCGCGCGAAGCTCATACCCTCACCCGCCTGCCCTTCGTCCCAATCAACCTCGGCCACCAGCACGCCGTCCGCTGTCCAGATGCCCAACTCTTCGTCCCCGCCCAGCGCGAAACCGGGCCAGCCGTCCTTCTCCAGCTCGATTTCCAAGTATCCACCCTGTGGGATTACCAGTTCGTCAGGGAAGGCAACCCGCTTGGCTGCGTCCTTCAGATCGTCGGCCACCACGAAGTCGGCCAGCGCTATCTCCTCGCCAGAGGCGTTGTACAGCTCGAACCAGTCCAGCGGATCGCCTTTGGCAGCCACCTCGTTAATAACTAGGCCGGTATAAGCCGCAGTTGTGTCGGCACCGCCTTCGGTGTCCTCGGGGAAGGACGGGATTCCCCCGAAGGAGCCGGAGAAGCTGCCGACAATGGCCGCGCCTGGCTCCGTTCCCGCTTCCGATAGCTCCAGAATGCCTGTGGTGAAGGGTGAGAAACTGTCCGGTGCGGCGGCCCCGGAGGGTATGGTCCACACACCTCCGGCGATTTCATCCTCGCCAATGACCAGCGTGGCGCTGCCGGTCAGGTGGGACAAGGGCAGCACAATGGTTAGACCATTGACGGAGCCGTCCGGCTCGACGCCAAAAATGGCTATGGATGCCAATGCTCCGGCGCCCGACAGGATGACTTGTTCCTCCGGACTGGCATGACCGGCAATGACGGCTAAGCCATCTACGGATTCTTCATTTTCCTTCAGCAGCAGACGGGTGACCACCCCCTCCTCCAAGGGGTTGGCGCTCTTGTTGCTTCCCCAAGTGGTCTCAAAGCTCAGTTCCAGGGAGCCTGACTCCCCAGCCGCGGCGGCCTCTTCGGGTTCGGGCCAATCCGGTGGTTCCGGCGTGATGTCGGCCAAAATTTCGCTCCGCCGCTTCAGAATGAACTTTTGCACCCGCCCGGTGTCTTCGCCTGCCGCTACCTTGGCTTCGGGTAAGGCGTGCTGCTGGACGATGGCCGCCATTTGGTCAACGCTTGCCAGTAACTCATCTTCGTTCCAGGCGGTATTCAGCAGTTCTTTCAGGCGGACGACGTATTTCAATCGCCAGTCGGCATTGTTGTACAACCGGTTGGGAATGGCGGAGAGGGCCAGCACCGACGGGGGCGGCTCGCTGATGTTGTCAAAGGGATTGGGGTCGTCCTTCAGGTGGAAAGTGTCATCCACTCCCCAAGGAATGAACACAAAGGGGCCGTCGGGTTCCCGGTAGAAGTGGTAGTTGTTGCGGTCGCCGGCATAGCCGTCCCAGTGACCCACCAGCACTTCCGTAGCCCAGAAGGACAGGAAGCGGTCCAGATCAACGGCCTTGGCCAAGGCCTCCAGCCCGCCGTCCGACGGGTCCTGAAGGGCGGCCACCAAAGCATCAATGTCCGACCACTCGTCGGCGTCTTCGTTGGTTTTCTTCTCTAAAGTGCCTCGAAAGTCGGGTGCAAAATCGCTTACCGTTCCCTCATACAGGTTGCCCTCGGCGTTATTGAAATGGCGCGTCAGGAAGGGCTTCTTGATCTCCTCCGCGTGAACATAAAGCCCTAGGTTCTTTCCGTTCACCGTAACCGTAGCGAAATTGCATCGCGGCGAAGGCGACCCTGCGGCTGCGAAAATCTGGTAGGTCAAGCAGGTGTTGACCATCGAGGCGTCCTGGATGCTGTTGTTCAGGGTCATCCGCTGGATGACGCCGCCAAGAGACCGGTCATCTACATATTTGTCAAACCGGAGCTTCAGCGCCGGCTTGGTGTCGCTCTGGGATCCTAGGAAACCCTTCTTGCGGACGCCGACGTTGGAGTAGGTTTCGCCGTCCACGGTCACGGTGCCCGAGAACCAGGTGTAGATGTTGGCGAAGGGACGGGAGAGGCCATATTCCTCGATTTCCGCCATCACGTCCTCGAAGGTGCGGGTCTGATGGCGCAGAGTGTCCCAATCCTCCGGCGCCATTTCGACCTCTATGTTCAGAACGCGGTCGAGAGCGAAGTAGGCCTCGCTGGGGTCGCCATCGGCGTCGCTGTCCGGGGTGGGAACGAGCGTGACCATAGCGTCTTGTCCACATCCGGCGGCCAGGATGGCTACAACCATCAGACCAGTCCCTACCAGTATTTTTATGCGGGTATTCAATTTCCTTTCTTTTCAGTCCTTAATCCACGAAGTTAAAGACTAGACGCATTATGCCTTCTTGTAAAACTGAAATTACGGTGCCGTCGTGTGCTAGGTGGTGGCCCTAACCAAGGTGCCTTCACGAGCTGGGTTACCAATTCCCGGAAAAGCACCCGAGCGATTGTGGTCGACGAACGTCGAGAAGCAACGTGGACTGCCCAGCCTCTTCATCTCCTGGCTAGGCGGCAACATGAATACCCTTGCCATGGGTAAGGCTTGCCGTATGGAGCAGACTAGCAATAGCAGGATGCTCATCAGCAATCAGTCCCATCCAAGCAACGTGCAAGTCAGATAGTGACCAAGTGTCCTTGAAAGCCGCCCTGCCGCCTTGCTACCTACAGGTGCTTCGTAATCGCGGTTTGAGTTGAAAGGCGGGTCCAGGTAAATCAGATCTACAGACTCGGAATTGAGGCCGCGCATGATGTCCAGGTTGTCACCCGTCCAGATCGTCTCATCCACAAAGTTCGGAGAGGCCATTATGCGGTCAGCCCCGCGTAAGTCATCCGCTTGCCGTCCGCTCACCGCGCCATAATGCACATTTGCTCGACGGTGTCCATTGGGCGGCTGTTGTGGCGGCCCTCAAATTCAGCAACGTACCGGGGACGATGCTTGACGCTCATCTGGTGGTAGGCACCTACATATCCCCGCTTGAGCATAGCCCAATGAGACTCCATACCGTTGGTGTGCGCCATGCCGTGAACGTACTCTTTGGCCGAATGCTTGACGGCCTCGTGTGGGCGATTCAGCCCCTGATAAGCCCTGGCTTCGTCGGTGTAGACCTGAGCCGTGGCTTCCGTCCTAGACTCCACAAAACCTTGAAGCGTGGGCGCATCGGTGGACTCCACGGCGTTAGAGGCAATCTGACCAGTCTCCCTGTCCTTGATACCAACAACCGCCGTCTTGCCCACTGACCCACGTCCAGCCTTGAGCTTGCGGGATTCGTGCTTGTTCCGCTCCTTCCCACCGATATAGGTTTCGTCTACTTCCACTGGTCCGGCAAACTTGTCATCATCGGTGGTCCACATTCTCCGTATCCGGTGCGCCATATACAACGCGGGACTTTGAGCGATTCCCAAGTCGCGGTGTAGCTCATACTGGATACGCCCTTGAGGTTCATGCTGTAGAGGAAGAAAGCGATTGCCCATTGGCTCAGGGGCAAGTTGGAACTATGCAGGAGCGCAAGCCTTCTCGCGGCACCGGAAGGGCTGGGGTTTACGGCTGGCAACCGTAGCGACATTCAGGCTACCACAGAAGGTACAAGCTACGCCAACAGGCCAACGTTGCTCGACAAACCACGCCTCCGCCTTTTCCTCAGTGCCACCCATTAGGACTTACTAGCCAACTTGTACAGGAAATAGGCCACCAGGCCGGTGAGTACCCCGGCAACGGCTCCAATGGCAAGTGAGACGAGAAATGAATAGTCGTCCTGCAGGTAATTCATCACGAGGGTGGTTACGACAGCGGTAGGTACGGCGATGACCAGACTAGCTTTCGTGTCCACGGTTTCTCACCTCATTTGGTAGGAGTCCAGCATGGTAACACACCATAACTTGCGGGTTAACAAAGAGTCACTCCTATCCATACCCGACCACCAACTCCACGTCGGTAAGCGTCATATCCGGAATGATATGCGGGTTCCGGCACCGCAAAGCGACCTTGACCTTGTGCTGCCCCTTCGAGACTCGTTCAGGTTCCAGCGTTGTAGGACTGCCAAACCACGCCGGACACTCTGTCGCCCGTGTACTCGATGCTTGGATCACGTAGTGGGTCATCGCCCCACGCGACCTCACCTACGCCTTCCCCGCCGACTTCCCGCAGCGCCTAGCGCGGTTCAAGAAGGAGTCTGGCCTGTCGTGTTCAGAGCTGACGCGCCGCCTTGGGACCTATCGCCACACCGCATGGCGTTGGACTGAAGGTGGGGTACGGCCCAACGCGCATCACATGATGGCTCTGCTTGACTTGGCCGACGATCTGGGACTCGGCCATCTGTTCGCCGACTGAGGCGGCGCACCGCTGGAGCCACCTGCGACCGCAGGGGTCTGAGACGTAAAAATGTGCCGCATACATGGACGTGCTGGGGCAGCCATCGTAGGAATACGGTGGCTGCCCCTCTGGTATGCCGGCCTAGCGCCCGTGCTGCGGTTGCTCGTCGATCAGATTCTCGTGGACAAGGACAACAAGGTGAGCATCACCCTTGGCATCCCAACTGACAGCTTGATGTCGATTGAGAAAATGGAATCACATTCATCCTGAGGAACAACCGATCCAGCTTCCCTTGGATTTCACAGATGATGTTGAATGGAGAAAGAACGCGCCCGATGAGGAGGCTAGCGAGAAGGCTAGCTAGGTGAACTTCCCCACCTGGCTGCTGCCGCCTTCCGAGCAATCTCGCTACGCCGTTCCGGTGTGAGCTTTGCGGCCCTAGCTTTGCCACCCTTCTTCCCGCCCAGGCGGCCTAGAGCGACGGCGGCGGGGTTCTTTCCCTGCAGGTCTTCCTGTTGATCGACTTCCTCTCCAGCCCTCTCGGGTTGGGGAGGAACATCTTGGTCAGTGGCTTCTTGCACAACGCGGAACGCAGTCACCGCGAAGTCGTGGTCGTCCTTCTTCTTGCTTGAGCGCTTAGCCATACTCCAAGGCTAGCACTGTCACCCCATCCCGTCAAATTCAAATTGATACACTACCCACGCCTGATGCCATAGCATAGGAGACATATGCGTAGCAGCCGGCCAGCAACAGCACGACAGGCAGTCCCCAGCGCAGGGCTCGGGAGCCCGTCAGCCATGTGATTTGCCGTCGCGTTCCCGCCATCTGCTTCTCCCTCGGAGGTAATTCTACCTATACACGTCAGGCCAGCCTTCAGCGCGCTCGACGCCGTTAAGGGCCTCCCGTATGGCGGTGGCAGCCTCATCCGTCACCCAATGGCGCCAGATGCCTGGATTGTTATTCAACCACCAGATCGCAGTATCGGCATGGCTGGCGTCGTTGTCGATTCGCCATATCGACATGGATGCGTAGTGGTCGGCATTCAAATCCCACTTTAGCAACATGCCGGCCACTTCGGGAGCGCGCATCAGCAGTTCAGGGCGCACCGCGATTAGGAGAGTTGTTTCGTCGTAAGCGCAGGCTTTGGTGGTTGCCCAGCACTGGTGGCTGTAGGGGGGTTCTTCCAATTGGACCATGTGTAATTTCAACGAGGGGGCCATGCTGCTGTCCAGATAACCCAGCCAGGGGCTCCTTTTCTCATAGAGATCGAAAAGCCCGCTGTGCAACGCCGCTTCGGATTCAGGCACCACCATATAGACATGATCGGAAAGGCCGTAGCTGTTGACTTGAATCTGGTTCACCGCGTTACAGACCCAGTCATCAGGGCAGGAAATCAGCCTGGCCTTGCCGCCACTTTCAGAGGTTGCGAACAGCTTCTGGTATTGCTCCTCCTTCAGATCTTCAACGCTGTCCAACTCCGGATGCGACTCCTGTATGTAAGCAGGGATCATGAACGCCGATTGCGAGAGTTTGCTCAGGCTTTCGCCCAGGGAAACCACCTCGCCCGCTTCCGCGGCTTCCTCCCAGGCTTCGCGGGCGTTGGGCAACCAGAGTTCCATCATCACGTCGCTGTCGCCCCGCCTCAGTGCTGGGAACGCCACTGTGGGACCTCCTTCTATCACATCAGTAGGATACCCATAGCCCTTCTCCACGATGTATTGAGCGATGCGGTTCTGTGACAATGCGCTGTCCCAGCCAAGATCATTGAACACTATGGGACCCTTAGGGTCATTGGATGTGGGAGAACAGGCCAGAATCGCGGCAACCGCCGTTATCATAAGCACCAGTCTGTATTTGGTCGGCATGAGTTCATCCTTGCTCGTATATTTGGACTCTAGCGAACCTCAGAAAAATCGAGCCATCAAACCCGGCATCAACCCAGGCAATCCCCGGTCTGGATTGCTCGTGGCTGCCAACAGTGTGCGGTCACTCATCTCGCATCGAGTACCTTACTATCCCCGCGTGGAAACAGTCTAGCTACACCTCCAACCTGAACCTGAGCGTGAAAGTTCTCGATTTTGTCCAGTTTGGTGGGCTCAATTGCACTATTAGGCTCAGCGTCGTCGCATCCTGCCATGGCCGCCGTCAGGAGGACTGCTAATCCCCACATGACGCCCAAAGTCGAAAGTCTTGTCCGGCGCTTCAATGCGAACTCCCGCCTAAGCATTCGGAAACTCCAGATCATCAGGGCATCTACCTGGGGTCCTCGATGCGCCCCAGGAAGAGGATCGCGTCCGTCGCCCGGTCCCGGATCAGGAAAATGAAGGGTCGGTCGACCATGACTGTTTTCACTTCGCCAAACTCTGACTCCGTCTTTACAACCACACCCGTGGCCGCCGCAGCCTCGGTACCCTTTTCATCCACCGATACAAAAGCTTTGTGTATGACTGCCGAGATCAGCAGACACGGAAGGTCCCCGGCAACACACGAGCGGCCGTCCATCCCCGAGAAGTCGGATGCGTTGTTGTCGAAAGCGTTGGATATCCCCATCTCCTTGAGGGTTTCGGTCAGCCGGAACGTCGACTCGAACTCGAACTTCAGCATGGTCAACTCAACGCCCCTGCGCTCAATGTCCCCGAGGATTCCGCTCACAAACGCGGCATCCAGCGACTCCTCGAACTCCCTGAATCGTCCGCTGTCGGGCATCAAGATGGTCATCGACAGTTCATTACCGTAGTAAGGCAAATCCACAGCCTGGTATCCGTCTCCCTCCGCATAGCCATGTCTCTCGGTCTGCCTCATCATTGGCACGTCGACCTCGCTGCCATCCAGGAGGTGAAATGGGCGCGAAACTGTGGAACTCTTGGTGAAGGGATAGAGCCAAGCCGCGTTGAAGTAAATGGCGTTCGTCAGCACCATCCTCGTCAGTTCGTCGATAACGTCCCGGGGTATCAGGTCCTTGATCCTGTCCTCCGTCCGCTCGGCAACCCAGTCGTTGATCGTGATCCGCGACTGCTCCGGCGCATTCCGGAAGTCCGCCGGCCTCACCCCTGCTCCGTAGTTTTCAGCAAGCACGTCGAGGAAGCTCTCCAGAAAGTCATAGTCTTCCTGGCCCCAGACTGCGTTGGCGATGTTCAACCTGAACCCTTCATCATCTTTGCCCTGTGCGCCTTCGCCACGGGACGCGAGCTCCGTGTCCAGGGCGTTGAACGCGGGGTGCAGCTTGTCTTGGGAAAGGAGGTAGCGGAGCGTATCCGCCATCTGCCTCTCCGTCTCTCCCTTTGCCCCAGCATAGGTCATGGCAAGAGCTAGGGAGATGCTGTAGGGCGAGTAGAACAGGTTCCCGTCTGCGACTCTGAGGTTCTGGTACAGGTCGAAGGCGAAAGCGCTGTTGCCCTTGACCAGGACCGTTAGCTCTGCATCTGTGGCTGCTGATGCAGAGCGCTCCTTCGCCGAACGCAATTCCTCACTTGGTTCCTTCGCCAGCCCCGGAGTTTGTGTGGGTGCGGGTTCTGCAGTAGCGGCAAGGGGCGGCCGGGTGGTGGGTGATGGTGTGGCAGTGCCACAGGCCACCAGCGTAAGGGCCGCCAATCCAATAACGATGGTCAACACAAGTCGCATGATACTCCCTTCATTTTGATGAGCTTGTTTACCCTATACCGTATAGACGTTCCTTCATAAGAAAAAGTTCCCGGTGACTTTGGAATTTCTTTTCTTGTCATACAATCGAGTTCTATTCCGAAGCTGAAACGAGACTGCCGTTCAACGTGTGAACTCGTCTGTCATTCTTCCATTTAAAGTACTCCGATTCGTTCTTCTTCGGAGGCGTGTTCAGGACAGCCTTACCGACATTCGCCGGCGTGTCCGGTATCTGCTCCGCATCGGGCTAGACGGACGGCCCGCCTTTCGCTTATTCTCTTTCTTGGCTGCCATCCGCTAGTCCTCTGGCGGACTGATAGAACTTCTCGTCGGCAGTCCATAGATCGCAGCCTAGACCCTCGGCCAACGCCAAGTGCGTACAGAACCTACTCTATAGTACGTGGTGCGTGGGGATACCTCCCGGTCGCCGCCCGGTATCACTCCATCGCCTGCACGACTACACGACCGCCGTCGACGATTTCCACATACAAGCTATGGCTGTCGAGCAAGAGCATACCTACCAGGGGCATGGCATCCGCCACGTAGGTATCCACGTATCTCGGCTGGCCGTCCCAGAGCACCGTGACATCGTATATGTCGAAGGTCTCCTCGCTGCCGTTGGCCAGGGTCGCCCGGCCATGACTTTGAAAGGATAGCCCCAGTTCTGCGACCATCGCGGGCGGCAAAGTCAGAAAGCCGCTGTAACCGGTGTCAATCACGGTGTCGATTTCCCGTGCCTGTCCTGCCGGGCCGCGCAAGGGGAGGTTTTTGACCGCTTCGTAAGGCAGCGTTCACTACCCCCTCGATCACTCGGCTCTCCGCAAGGGTCGGCCCCCGAAGCTGACCAGCGCCCCATATCCGACCCGGACGCTCCAGACATCGGCATTCGGGCATCACTCTCGCAGACGATTCGACGCGGCAGAAACGGTGTCACCAACGGCGTAGCAGCCGCTGTCGACGTCGATGGCGACTATTTTCCCGTGATGGGTCTCTTCGACCTGTGGCCGGATGTCCCGCTCGTATATCTCATCGCCGAGGCGGGCCGGGCTGGTATCGTCACCTCTTCCCTCCCTCTCACAGGCGTTCTTCTACACCTGAGATTCTACGCTTCCCGACGATTTCGGACAACAAAAAAGCCCGCATACACACGAGCTTGTGGAAGGGTGGAGGCCATCACAGATATGGCGATGGCCTCCACCCTTTTTCTACGCAGCGGTCAACGTCCTACGCAACCCGCTCGGCCTCCCTTTCCTGCTCCATGCTGAGCGCCCACTCGAACATGGAGAGGGTCGCGGGTCTCCGCTTCCCGTTCTTCTTCGGCTTCACCGGCTCCTCGACCAAGAACTCGGCCCAGGAAAAACACCGACTGCTGCGGCTCACGCCCATGTTCCTATGACCCCGCGCCACCATTGACATGTAGCTGTAGGACACGCCCGCGCGGTCGGCCAGGTCCTGCATGCTCATGCCCAGCCCACGGGCCCGCTCTCGGATGTAGCTGCTCTCGCCGGTCACCACGCCGCCTTGGCGGTAGACGACCCCCTGTCCTGGGACCTCTCCCAGCACCGGCGCAGCCTTTTCACGCATCTTCGGAGTCCACGGCCTGCCCCCCGTCGCAATCTGCGACAGGTGGCCCGCAGACACCCCCATCTTGGCCGCAAGCTCCTTCATGGTGAGTCCTCGCCGCCTGGCCGCAGCCCGAAGCTCACTCTCTGGCTTGCCAAGGTTCGATCCAGGTCCCGCCGCCCGGGCACGTATCTCCGGGGTCTGTTCCGTGCCTGATACGGGGGCATGCCTCTCAATGCTCCTAGTCGTCATGTCGCTTCCTCCTGTAATGAAGAAGCGGGACTGCCCCCTTGTTGGAGACACTCCCGCTCGATTCCGTGTCCCGATGGTCGGGACTGTCTCCTTGGGTGGCGTGGTCCTATGGCGAATGGCCGGTGCGGACTTCCCTATGGGAAGCCGTGTGTGGGCCTGCCTGTGCGATGCACGCAGACAGGCAAGGCTCGTCATGAATTAGGCATAGCTCCTCCCCCGATCGGAGTCGGTGGCAAGCTCTGGGCGGTGAGAGTGAGATGGGTGAGGCGGGAGGGAGTCCCGCAAGCAAGGGAGCGAAGCGAGCAAGCTCCGCAGTGGTGAAGCGGTGGGGCGGTTAGCGGGCGGAGCGTGCCGCCTGAGCCAGCAGGCGCAGGAAGCCGGCGCGTCGGTGGGGAAGGGCCGCAAGCTCTGCCGCGTCGCCGACGCCCTGAGGGAGGGTGACTATGGCGGCGCGGCGTCCAAGCAAGCCCGCAAGCTGCCCGGCGGCTCCCGGCCCGCGCCGTCGGCATCGAAGGCGAGGAAGACGCGTCGGCAGCCAAGCAAGCTGGCCGCCACCCGCTCCATGCCCTGGGTGCCCAGGGCTGCAACGGCGGGAAGGCCCCACTGGGTCAAGGCAAGCCAGTCGAACAGGCCCTCGGCGACCACTACCCAGGACGGGGCGCGGCCAAGCCGCCCAAGCCCAAGCGCCGGCTTGGGGCCGGCCCCCGGCCATGTGCCTATTGGTTAAGGCCATGACTCACCTCCTATGGCCCAGAGACCCCGCAGGCTGCGGCTGGACAGAAGCTTGCCCGGCTGCCAGCGCATCCCCAGCACAGCCAGGACCTCCAGCGTCCCGTCGTCATGAGGGGACAGGGCCGCAGCCCTGCCGGTGCCCTGGCTGTACATCAGGATCTCCCGGTCGCCGAACCTGCGCTTGACCAGGCCGAGCCACTCGGCGTGTGCCCAGCGAGCTTCGCTCGCGTCTGCCTTGCCGGTGCCCACACTGGCGAAGACCGCCAGCGCCCCGTCCAGGTCGCCGGTCTGCCGCAGCCGTCTAGCGTCGTGGACGCTCCGGGCCACGGTCTCTGTCGTTCCCCTGTCTTCCGGGAACAGCGCCGCTATCAGCCGGTCCACCAGCTCTTCCAAGCTGGGCCGGGTGGCCGCTCCCATCGTTCCTACCGTCCCTATGGTCGTTACTTGCGTCGTCATCTCTGCGCTCCTTTCGATTTGGTTTGCCTTCGGTCGTCAACTCACAACAAACGACGGCGCGAGCGCGAACGCCTGCACCGCCGTTGCTGCGATCCTGAATTCGTGGATATGTAGTTAACCTGTGGTCTGTTCGGCCTCACGCTCCCGGCGTCTGAGTCAGCGCTGATGCTCCCACTCCTCCCGCTGGGCTCGGCGCTCCAACCACAGTCGGTGCTCCCGCTTTTGTCTACGTCTGCGCACGAACAGCGCCCCGATGCCCAGGCCCAGGAGGTTCAGGAAGAACAGCTCCAGACCTATGCCGGTGAGCAGTGGGGCGACCACCACCAGCGCAATCCCCAGCGGCTTACGCCGCCGCAGGAATCTCCCGGCCCTGACGGCGGCTGCCAGGACCCTTTGGCCTCGTTCCTTCTCGTGCATACGCACCTCCTTCCATGTGATGCCCATGCCGGCATCCGGGGCACAGGTCGTAAAGAATAGCCCGGCTAACGATGGACACACTCCGCCCACGGTGGATGCCGAACGCGGGTCGTGGAGAGCGTGACTTGCACCGGCCCGCCTACGCATCACACGCAGAACGGCCAAGGTGAAAAAGAGCGCAGCTCGGCCAGGGTCTCTTCGCTCTGGAATCGACTTCTGGGGAGCTACGAAGACGCGGCGCGGCTGCCCTACGATGTGGCCACGGAACAGACGCAGGTGTAAAAGGGCGCAGCTCGGCCAGGGTCAATATGGCGCGCCGACTCTGGGGAAGCTGCGAAGACGCGAAGCGGCCAGCCTGCGATGCAAATGGCAGACGGGCGCGTGTCGAAGCTGCGGCCTAGCTCTCGGAGAGGCTATGCCGCAGGCAAAGGGAGACGGTCAGAGGGCATGGGGCACTCCAACCGTCGTATGGAAAGGTCGAAACGCAGGACGCACTCCGGCCTTTGTGGAAACATCCCTCTTGGGCGACCGTTGGGAGAGCCTGGCTCGATCCCTCTGGTACATCCCGGGCTCAGGGAAAGGACCCCCAGGTTTCTAAGGCAAAGAAACACTGGAAAAACCTGATAACGATCTCAGTATTACGCCCCATCTCCCCTTTGGCAATACTTTCGGGGCCTTACCACCCACATCACTTGCACTCATGCAGCAAACATGGTGCGGAGATGACGCAGCGCCTACTTCCACCACAGTCCCACGGTGAAGAACCGCCGCACCCACCTGAGCCGCTCCCTCCTGGTCCGCGCCCACCGGGTGTCGCTCAGGGCCACTTCTATCGAGCGTCGCTGCCCGTTCCTCCACACCCCCGCGAGCGGCTGGGTCTCGGGCGGCAGGGTCAGCCCGTGCTCCTCGGCCATAGCCAGCTCCAGATTCAGGATGCGCTCCTCCGTCACCAGCCACGACAGGTTCCTGCCGTCGTTGGGATGGCCTTCCCTGAGCCTTCGCCACTCCTCGACCAGCGGCCACGCCGCGCCATAGACCTCCTCGTCGTCTGGCGCAGGTTCACGGGTCACCAGCTCGGGATACTTCCGCCGAAACGTGGTATTACCAACCGGCTTGCGAACCGCATTAGCCCCGCTCCCCGACCCCTGCCCGGCCCCGACCTCAGCCACCCGTCGCTCCAACTGGCGCAGAGCCCTGGTGTGCTCCTCTCCCAGGGCCTTCACCTGGCCCTCGACGAAGGCTCGCACCTTGCCGAGACTGCTCTTGATCTTCTGTTCCAGGCCCTCCACCCGCCCCTCCAGAGCTGCGATGCGTTCCTGCTGCGCGGCCATAGCTTTGGACTCCCTGGACAGGAGCAAACGATCCAACGCATGGCTCATGCGCGGCGAAAGGCTGCCGGTCTCCACGGCTCTAGCCAGGGTCTTGTAGTTGACGCCCAGCAGGTCCGCCGCTTCCATGCGCCCTTTCTCGCGTATCACGTCGAGCAGCAGCGCCATGAGCCGCAACTCGTGCAGGTTCTCCAGGCTCCTCGTCTTTTCCATCGCTACAGCCCTCTCTTTCATCGGTCCCTCACTCCCACTTCCGAAAAGGAAACTTCTCCACGACGAAAGGGAAGTCGGCTCACAAATCGGCACTTCCTTTTCGGGAAGTTTCCCTAGCCCGTTCCTGGCACCACCCCCTGGAACCCGCTCTGGAGCCAAAGTGCTTGCTGAGATGGTCCTCTAGGGGGTGGTTTCTCCCCGAATTAGCTTGCTCAGGACCCCGACTTCCCTTTTTGGAACAAACTCAAATCTCTGTACACGTCCATCACACCACGAAGGCCCCTGGGAACGTCAGGGCTTGAAAGGGAGGGTGAGCTCACCCTCCCTTTCAAGGGATTATGTCCAGATCGCTGGCAGCCCACACTTGAATGGGAGGGGCGTACGACGCCGCAAGTCCAACACTCAGAGCCGAAGGAAAGGACAGTTGCTCCCGCACCATCCCTAGAGAGCCCGGCCACCGGAATAGCGATATGGAAGATACCAAGAGCGAAGACAAGCCGAAGGACTCCAATAGAGGCGCGCCGGAACTTGGCACGGTGACCATCGAATTCAACCCCGGTCCCGATGCCCAGGACCGGCTGCGCCGCCTCTTCACCCTGCTGGTTGAGTACGCCACCCACGACAAGGTCCCTCCATCCGAGGCGGACTTATCTCTCGGAGACGGTAGTGAGGACGAAGGCTGATGCGGTCGACCTACTCTTTGACCGTCATCAGCCTGGGAGGAGGCGTCCAGTCATCGGTCATGGCCCTGATGGCAAGTGAAGGCGAGTTCGGTCAACTGCCGGACTGCGCCATCTTCGCCGCCACCCACTGGGAGCCTCCCACCATCTACACCCACCTGGACTGGCTGTCCAGGAATCTGAGCTTTCCCCTGTACGCCGTGGACAACGGGCGCAGCCTGCGAGAAGACGCCAAAGCCCTCACCAACCACTCCGGCAACCGGGGCCTCATCGACCTTCCCCTATACCTCAAGGGACCTGCCCGCGCAGGAGTGCGGAACGGACAGGGCGACGGCATGGGACGGCGGCAGTGCACCGAGCACTACAAGATCAGGCGTGCGCCAAGAAGCGCGTGGGTTGAACGTTTCGGTTTTGGAACTCGGCCAAGAGTAGGCCGGTGGCTAGGGGAGCAGGCACGGGGGCCAGAGGCAGAACCGTGTCTGAAGCCTCCCCGACAATGTGGCGACGGTGACCCTGCTAAACCGTGCGCTGCTAGCCAGAGTGTCGTTATGGTCACGAAAGGAACTGCCGACTGAAGCGTCGAATGTAGAACCACCTGCTCACGGTAGGGCGAGGGTGGAGTCATTGGAACCCCTGTCTGCCTTATACAGGGGCAGTCCTGTTAGGACAGAGATGCCGACTCCAATTTACGGCATCTCCCGATGGCGAGCGCGGCAGCCAGCCAAGCCAGGCGTAGAGGCAGGACCTAAGACGGCGCGACGACGCAACCTAGGCGAACTTGGGAAGCACGACCGGCTCTCCGGCAACGGAGTAGGCCAGCCTTCGGCCAATGTCGGTCGTGTGGCAGAGCCCTCGTAGTAGTCCGAGGTCGGGAAAGCCGGCCCACATGGCGAAGGGGGGTGCGCCAAGAAGCGCATAGGTTGAACGTTCCAGGTGTGGAACCCGGCCAGGAGTAGGCCGGTGGCTAGGGAAGCAGGCGCGAGGGCCAGAGGCGGAATCGTGTCTGAAGCCTTCCCGACAATGTGGCGGCGGCCACCCTACCACGCCACGCGCTGCTAGCCAGAGTGTCGTTATGGTCACGAAAGGAACTGCTGATTGAAGCGTCGCACCATGAACCACCCGCTCACGGTAGGGCGAGAGTGGAGTCATCGGAATCTCTGTCTCTTCCTTGCAGAGACAGCCTTGTTCAGGCAGGGATGCTGTACTCCCTTTGATCGGCATCCTCCGATGGCGAGCGCGGCAACGAGCCGTGCCAGGCGTACAGGCAGGACCTAAGACGGCATGAAGATGCAACCTGGTCGAACTTGGGAAGCACGTCCGGCTCTCCGGCAACGGAGTAGGCCAGCCTTCGGCCAACGCCGGACGTGTGGCAGAGCCCTCGTAGTAGTCCGAGGCCGGGAAAGCCGGCCGCATGGCGAAGGGGGGCAGTCAGATGGGAGTGGAACGAAGCGAACTACGCCGGAGGCGGGATGTATGAACCCGACGAGGATGGCGGAAAAGCCGATGTTCCCGACACACCGGTCTAACCCATCTGATGGAGAGCCGGATGCGGTGAAAGTCGCACGTCCGGTTCGGAGGGGGGGATGGCGCAAACCAGCCGGAGCAGTCCGGCCATCGGCGGCGCCGTCCCTACCCAATGCAGTCGGATGGGTGTGGAACGGAGCGAACTACGCCGGAGAAGGGATGTATGAACCCGACGACGATGGCGGAAAAGCAGATGTTCCCGACCCACATAGGTCTAACTCATCTGATGGAGAGCCGGATGCGATGAAAGTCGCAAGTCCGGTTCGGTGAGGGGGATGGCGCAGACCAGCCGGAGCGATCCGGCCACTGGCGGCGCTGTCCCCACTCAATCAGTCCGCCGGAAGATACGGGAGTTGCTGGGACTCAGCAGGGGACAGCGGGTCCCTGCGGACACGACCGTCGAGCTGTGGCTGGGCATCTCCACCGATGAAACTATCCGAATGAAAACATCCCGCGACCGGTGGATACACAATCGCTACCCACTGATCGCGGTTGGGATGTCCAGAAAGGACTGCCTGGAGTGGTGGCAGGCCCGCTACGACCAGTCGCTGGAGCGCTCTGCCTGCATCGGCTGCCCCTACCAGTCCCGCCAGAGGTGGGCCGAGACGAAGTGCCGTTGGCCTAAGCAGTTTGCCAAGGTTGTGGAGATCGACTCCAACCTACGGGGCAAGCTGGCGTTCGCCAAGGAGCCCTACCTGCATCCTCGACGGGTGCCCCTCGCGTAGGCGGTCAGCCTCGATGAGGCAGGGCTGCGAGCTGCCCGGGACCCGGACGGCTTCGGCAATAAGTGCGAGGGTTACTGTGGCGTCTGATGGAACACTCCGCGGTGGCAAGGCAGGTCTGAGACTTGCTGTGCTATTCCGTATATGGTATACTCTACGGTATAGTATTAGCTGATGGAGACCGTCCTGCGACGATTCACCGATGAGCAGGGAAACGAGGTCCGCCTCACCGACGAGCGGCTCCGGCATATCCTGCGAAGGCATCCTGAAATGGCCTTCCAGCTCCACAGGTTCGCCGACACCCTCGCAAGCCCGGATGCGGTGCGAGCCTCCAAGTCCAATCCAACGGTCCAGCTCTACTACCGGCTCTACCCGGACTTGAGGGTCAGGAATCGCTACCTCTGCCTGGCGGTAAAGAGGGGGGACAGCTATTCCCTCATCCTCACCGGCTATCTGGATCGCCGAATCAAAGGAGATTGAATATGACGAGCAGAACGGTGTCCGTCTGGTACGACGACGAAGGGGACATGCTTGAGGTCCTGTGGGCGTTCAGGGAGGGGTACTTCACCCCTACCGATGATGAACGCATCCTCAAGCGGCTGGACGACGGCGGCGAGGTTATCGGGTTTCTCATCCACGAGATGAGCACCCTCAAGCGGCCAAGCCCGATAGAGTTCGAGTTGGCCTCGGAGCTGCCTGCCGATGATGTTGCCAACCTCACGGCGAGTCAGGCCGCCGCTCGGTTGGGTATCTCCGACCGCAGGGTGCGTAAGTTGGCCCGCGACGGGCGAGTGAGGGGAGCGACCAAGACCGGGCAGGAGTGGCTGATCCCCACTCCTGTGGAGGTACTTCCCGCAAGCCGTGGTCCCGCCGGTGTGGCGGGCCGCGCTGGTCCGACTTCTATTTGACCCTAATCAGGGCTTTGAAGTTGCCCCGGCGATCGCGGTAAAATGCTGGGTAGAGGTTGGCCTGGCGATGCGCAAACACCCCGGGCCGTGGCTCCACCTGACGGACAGGTGATGCGAATGGGATTGTACTACTCGCAGACCCGCTCCCGATAGGAGCCGGGTCTTTTTCATTTCAGGCAGCTACGAACAAGGAGGCAATCATGTCAGTAAGCAAGGCACAGAGACAAGCACACGGTAAGAGGGCAGCCATCTACGCCCGGGTATCGGACAAGAGCCAGGCAGAAGACGACAAGACCTCCCTCTCCGAGCAGATCGGCGACATGGAAGCCCACTGCGAGGACAAGGGGATGACCGTTACCGCCCGCTACCAGGAGGTGGGCCGGGGCTGGTCCAAGAAGCGTCCCGAGTTCCAGAGGATGCTGGCGGATGCAAAGCGGGGACGCTTCGACACCATCGTCTGCTGGAAATCGGACCGGCTCAGCCGGGGGATGTACCCCGCCGCCGCCCTCATGGAGGTCATCGAGGCGTACCACATCAACCTGGAGGCCGTCATGGACGCCATCGACATGAAGACCTTCGGCCTCATGGCGGCCATAGGCAAGATAGAGCTTGACAATTTCCGGGAGAGGGCGTCAATGGGCAAACGGGGAACGGCCAAGCAGGGACGCATTCCCGTAAGCAACGTCCCCTACGGCTATCGCATCGGCGACGACGGCAGGCCCGTAATTGTGGAGGAGGAAGCCGAGGTGGTGCGCCGCATCTACCACATGTGTGTGAGCGATGGGATGGGAGCGTCTGTCATCGGCCAACGACTGAACGCTGAGGCGGTGCCGCTGGCCAAGTTGGGCAAGCGTTGGTACGACGGCACCATCCATCGCATTCTGAGCAACGAGACCTACAAGGGCACCTGGTGGTACGGCAAGGCCCGCTACGTCTCCACCGAGGACGGAGTGAGGGTCTATGAGCAGCCGGAGGAGGACTGGATCGGGGTGCCCTTCCCGCCGCTGGTGGACGAGGAGATCTGGGAGAGGGCCAGGGTACTCCGGAGGCAGCGCTTTACCCGGGCCAAGCGCAACACCAAGATCTTCTACCTGTTGCAGCACCTGGTCCGGTGCGCCGAGTGCGGCTTGCTCATGGGGGGCCAGGCCAATACGAAGAAGGAAGTCAAGCGCAACGGGAAGCTTTACAAGTACGAGCTCGATCCTCCCCGCAGGTATTACAGATGCTACGGCTACCACCAGCTTCGCCTGAAGTGCCGCGAAAAGCCCATGATCCGGGCCGAGCGGCTGGAGGGGCTGGTCTGGGGCGAGGTCAAGAGGGTGCTGGATAACCCTGATCTCATCGTCGCCGGCATCGAGGCTTTGGATAATCGGGAAGGTGGTGGACTGGCCGAGGAGATCGCCACAGCCGAGCGGGATCTTCAGAAGGTCCAAATGGAGGAGGAGAGGGTCATCAGGCTGTTCGTGTCTGGGAAGATCACCGAGGACCAGATGGACCATCAGCGCGGGTACATCACCGAGCGGCTGGAGACGCTGCTCAACCTGATGCCCCAGTCCGGGGTGTTCTGGATCGGCGGCGACCTGGGCTACACCAACGATCCCACCGAGATCGTGGTGTTCCAAGAGGTCGAGCTGCCGGAGCGCCGTTACCTGAAGCTGGTCCTACGGGTGCACATGGAGCACGTCGCCTATCCTCACATCGCCCAGACCATCGGGCTGCTGGACCGCTATTACACCGCCACCGGCATCGGCGTGGACAACGGCGGAAACGGCCTGGCCGTGGTGCAGGAGCTGCTGACCCTGGACAAGTACCGGGACCTCCAGCTGGACGGGCGGCTGCGCGGGTACGACTTCGGAGGCATGACGACCCTGGCCGTGCGGGACGGCAAGGAGGTCCGCAAGCGCACCAAGGAGTTCATGACCAGCCTCATCAACGGCGCGCTGCAGCGCCGGCAGGTCGTGTTCCCCGTGGAAGACCTGGAGATCGAGGACCAGTTCACAACCCACACCTACACGCTGCACGACGGCCGCGTGGTCTACGCCAAGGGCAACGACCACATCGTCGACGCCGTGCGGTGCGCGATGCTGGCCCGGGAACAGGCCAACCTCGACCAGGTCGGCGAGGAGACGGTGTCGCTGGTCCCGGTGATGACCGACCCGGTGTTTGTCTGAACGAGCCGGCTGCTCTGGCTCACCACTCGACCGGGACTGAGCCAGCCTCGATCCGGGGGATTGAAGCCAGCGCGCTCATTCCAAATCGTCGGGAGTCCATCCAAGAACGTCGCTTACTTGACCTCGACCAGATCTCCATCAACCCTCTCGAGAAAGACGAGGGCCTCACGCGGAAAATCCAATCGAGCTAACAAAGCTTCGAGTTCAGCCGGGGTAGCACCTTCAATGCCGGTTACGTCGAGAGTCACGCGGTTTCTCCTCTCATCGACGGTCAAGGCTCCATGTTCCCAGACAAATAGCGGCGATACTTCCGGAATCTCAGATCTGAGCAATTCATACCACTCCAACAGCCGCTCCCAGGTGTATTGCCCCTGAAGCACACGAACATCTAGGGGTTCCCCTGGTGGTCCTTCTCCCCAGGCTGCGTGGACCAACCTCTGAGCCTCAGTGCCAGATGGCTCTAGCAAGTACACATATGCTACTTCCGCATCGACGAACATACCGCCGAATCCCGGAGACGACAGATCGGTGACAGGGTCGACTGTCTCTGGTGGAACGCAAGGGTAACTGCGCGGACCTGGGTACATGCTGGGAGAAGACCCCGATACGACGGCGACCGCATCCGCTGGAATGGTGAGTTTGGACAGCAGATCGCCCATCGCGGATCTGGCCGCCTCGCGGTTTTCCTCGCACTCTACTCCGATCTCAACGCGTTTATGCCGTTCGTTGACCCCGGTCGACACAACACCCGTCATATTCCAGATACCGCCCTGACCAAGATGCTCGTGCCACGACCTGAGCTGGGCGACGGAGTACGGGCCCCCTGTAAGCTCTACGGTTGGGGATGGTTCCTGGGTCAGTTTGGGCACAAGGGATGGGTCCGGCGTGCCCGCACAGCCAATGGTGAGGGCTGCAACGGTTGCAGCAATTACCCAATAGAGACCGTGGTGCATCCGTCCCTGGCCTCCATGTTCATGGACGTGTGTTCGAGGTGGGCTGTTCAATCCGTGGCCCTCTGTGGCTTACAAAGCGTGACACTAAAGCAATCCACGTAGCAGAGGTGATCAACAATTCTGCGACGAGTCGCATGAGTCCCACGTTTCGCTCGCACCAAGTTCGGAATAGACCTGAAGTCTGACAGAGACTTACATCAGCTTCATGCCATTTTACTAGAGGTCAAGGACGAGCCTCAATGTGAAAGTTCTTGATTTCGTCAAGTCTGGTGGGCCTGAGAAGGCTGAATTGCGAACTTTTCGCTGGGAGGTCCTTATATAAGCAGCAGGTCGGGAGCCCCCGGCTTGGCCCACGAGCCTCCGGCCCGCCAGGGTTGGAGCCTCTTCCATATCTGTCGTGGGCGGCCACGCCCCACTCCACCAGCGGGCGCGAGGGCGTTACAGCCCCTATTATTGCTGCTGCGCCCCCGCGACGACAAGGCGACACTTGTATTCCATCTTGGTCACGAACCCAGCCATGCTGGCATCAGCAATCGCCCTGGCCAACCGCCGGTTGCGGACCATGCCGGAAACGTTCAACGTCTCCTCCACCACTTGGCCCGCCGACTTGGCTATCGCCGTCGTTGCCTTGTGGTCACGGTCGTTCCGGACGTTGACGGTCCGGGCGTGCAGCCTGCGCCGTTTGCTGGACAGCTCTCCCTGTCAAGGGCGCCGTAGGCGTTGACACTATCTCCGGGATCACCACTTCCCATCGCTCGCTTTTGAGTCGGCCTTGGTACCCTCCTTCCGACTTCGTCCTGTCCCAGGAAGCGATGGCCACTACGGTCGCTGATACCCCTCCTGATTCTGGAGGAGCCTTGAATGCCTGCGCCAACTGGCCCACCGAGATGCCGTCCATGGTCGTCAACTCCCACGGGTTCCGGTCGGTTCTAACTCGCAGGGGGGCTCCGGCGGAAAGCCCGGCGATAGCACGGTGGACTGGGTGATCCGGGGGCTTGTAGCCGGCGAAACTCAGCTGCACGTCCCTCAGGCTGAGCCTCTGGTATGCCTGCCTCATTTCCACAGGAGCCGGCGGGATTCGGTCCGGCTCCTGCCGGACCAGAACTGAAGGGTGACTGCGAAGCAATCTGAGAAATGGGTTGGAGTTCCCGCACCTGGCCAGGGTAAGGGTCTTCCTGGCGCGGGTCATGGCCACGTAGTAAAGACGTCGGGGAGCGTCGGTGTCCTCGCCCTTTCCTGCGGTGTACCAGCTGCCGTCCAGAATGGCGACGTGGTCGAACTCCAAGCCCTTGGCATGGTGAGCGCTGGTCAGCAGCAAACCATGCTGGCGGCGACGGTTGTCCCGGGCCCACTCTGCCAGCCATTCTCGAAAGACGCCCGCCGGCAACTCCTCATTGTTGGTCTCGAGCAGATAGTTCTCCAGCGCCTCCACGAGGAGCTCGTTCCAAGGACCTGAGGGCTGCTCCCGAACCCACTGCAGCAGGTGGCCGGCCTTCAGCAGATTCCCTTGGCTCTGAGACCAATTGAGCAGTGCCTGGGTTTCCCGGAGCTGCCAGGTGGCCGTGAAGTCCTCGCGGGAAACCTGCACGGGTATCTCCTCCATCTGACACAGGGCGCGCACCGGATCAAGCTGCCCCCAGTTACGGGTGATTACCGCGCAGCCACTCCAGTCCCATTCCGGATCCAGACTGGCCAACCGCTTCAGTTCCTGGACCACCAACTGGGCTTGAGTGATGGGGTCGTTTCCTGCGGGTAGGATCTGTACCCTGCCCCGGGTTACGGGATCCAAAGGGCCCCATTCGCCGCCCAAGGGCTCTCTTGATCGAGACCGGTTCACGGTTATGGGACGATCAGCCTTCATCCTCTGGCCGGCCTGCTCAATCACAGCGTTCGCAGCCGAAATGATGTGCTTGGTGGAGCGGTAGTTCTCCGTCAGGTAGGAGGCCCTGGCCCGGTAGTCCTCCCGGAAGCGCCTGATGTATTCGGTGGACGAGCCACTGAAGGCATAGATGTTCTGGTCGTCGTCCCCCACGGCGAATAGGTTCAGCCTCTGGTCCTGGTCCCCCTTGGTCCAGCCGGCCAGCGCCGAGATGAGGCTGTATTCCAGCTCCTTGATGTCCTGGTACTCGTCCACCAGGATCCAGCGGAATCCCGCCAGCAACCTCTCCCGCTGTTCGTCTGCTTCGTCAGGAGCCACGCGCCCGCCCTCGAGCAGCTCTATCGCTTCCTTGAGAATATCGTCGAAGATGGACTGGGCCTGTCCCTCCGTCTGTTCTATCGAACGGGCGAATGTCGACCCCGCCAGTCGCATGGCGAGGGCATGACAGGTCAGCACCGTTACTCCGCTGGCATCGTCCCCTATCAGGTCGTGTAACCGCTGTCTGATCTGCACGGCGGCGTGCCGGTTGTAGGCCAGGGCAAGAATGGAACGGGGATCCTCCCTCCTGCCGCGGATGAGGTATGCGATACGGTGCACCAGCACCCTGGTCTTGCCCGAGCCCGGTCCGGCCAGCACCAGAGCGTTGGTGTTCTGCCGGTCATCCGCCACTATGTCCCGCTGGGCCCGGTTGTTCAGGCTCTCCACGATGCTGCGCCACGACTCCGGCGTCGTCTGCCGGGAGAGTTCCTGCCTCTTATCGGACAACCACCTGTCGATGAAATCCGCCCGGGGCAGTCTGAAGTAGTCCAGCGTCAGACGAACCGCATCTGCGATGGACTGGAGCCCCTTTCCCGCGTACTCGGTCATGATGTGGATCTGGAGCGTCTTCTCATCGTAGTAGATCTGCAGCGGTTCGAAGTCGGACCGCTGGAAGCGATTGCCGCCCGCCTCCAGCCGGATGGTCATGGCCGGCCGGAACACGGACATTCCCCTGTTGAGACGTATCACCTCCTGGTCGTGGAGCCAGAGCAGGGCCTGCTGCAGGAGGCGGTCCACGTTGATGGACCTGTCCAGGAACTGGCTGAAATTCAGGCTGTCAGTCAGTTGCCCTATCGTGGTCTCAACCAAAAGATCTGCGCCTCGGGCATCGTTGGGCAGCTTGGAAAGCAGATGCTGGAGCACGGTTTCAGAGGCTTGGCGCCTGGCCTGAGCACTTCTCAGAATGGTGCTCCAGTCCTTGAGGAGGGTGACCTGCATGATCTCGTTCTGCCTGGTGCGCACCCTCATGTTCGCGGTGCCCTGCGATTCCTCCAGTCCGTCGGCGGCAACGCTCCTCAGGCTCCGCTGAACGAGCAAGGGCAGTGCATACCGGTGTCCCCGGTCCTTCAGGTACTGGCTGGTCTGCCGCAGGTGAAGGGGCTGTGTCTCCCCTACTGCCTGGTCCGGGGCCTGCTCCTGCATCAGCCTTATCAGGTCTTCTTCTATCGCGGAGGCCCGGGTGAGACGCTCCCTGGACGGGCGTTGCACTCCACGGTGCACATAGGCCGTCAGGATAGTGTCGTTGGAGACAAGACCGATGCGGGCGAGCTCGGTCATGGCGTTCCGGATGCCCTCACTGGTAAGGCCGGTGATACCGCTGAGCTCGTCGGTGGTGATGCCCTCGTCGCTGTTGGCGTTGACCAGGCGCCGTACGATCTGGACCAGCTGCTGTTTGTAGGAGTAGTCCGCATCGTCGAGGCTGAAAATGCGTCGCCGGGCCTCTTCCATGCTCTGGATCTGGAGGGAGGCCGGGAAGACGGTCACTTCATTCTCATGCCGGGAGAGGATGGTCGCCTCCTCCAGCCAGGAGATGGCGGTCTTCACCCTCGTATCATCGGTGGCCGTGTCCCTGATGAACTCGTGCTCCTCGTCCTGGAGCAGGATCTCCCCGGCGGTGGCGATGACCTCCCCGTTCATGCTCTTCTTGCTGTCCAGGTTTCTCAAAGACCTGAGGACAGCATTTATCTCAGGCTGAGTCAGGCGGGACCGGGCGGTCATGCCGTACTGCCTCTCGATGTCCTCGTTGGTGTAGAGCAGCACGCAGTGGGCGGCGTCGTTGTCCCTGCCGGCCCGGCCGGCCTCCTGGAGGTAGTTCTCCAGGGATCCCGGAATATCGGCGTGGATCACCAGGCGGACATCGGGCTTGTCTATCCCCATCCCGAAGGCATTGGTGGCGGCGATCGCCTTCAGCCTGCCCTCTATGAAGTCGTCCTGCACCTGCTTCTTACGCTCCGGGGTCAGACCGGCATGGAAGTGGTCTGCCTGAGTCCCCTTGTCGTTCAGGAACTCGGCAACCTTCTCGGCGTTCCTCCTGGTCGCGCAGTAGACGATGGCCCCTCCCTCGAGGTCGGCAGGCAGGTAGCTTTCGAGAATGTCGTGCAGGTGAGCCAGCTTCTGGGTCTCATTGGTCTGAATGACCGCAAAGTGCAGGTTGGCCCGCTCCGTACCCCCGTCCACGACATCTAGGTCGACCTCCAGAGTTTCCCGGAAGTAGTCGACGATCTCCTGCTTGACGTCGGGCTTAGCGGTGGCGGTGAGACACAGGATGGGCGCTGGGTAGTCACCGTCACGGTGCCGATGGATGAAGCGGCCGATGTACCGGTAGTCCGGACGGAAGTCGTGTCCCCACTTGGAAAGGCAGTGGGCCTCGTCCAGCACCCACGCTCCAATCAACCTCTGCTCCAGGGCGCTCCTGAGGGACCGGCTTCTCAGTTGCTCCGGCGAGATGATCAGGATGGACGCCTCCCCCAGACGAATCCTGTCCATGGCGTTGCGCCTCTCCGGCATGGACAGCAGGCCGTTCACGGTGACACAGGTGTTGATTCCCCGTTTTTCCAGGTTGGCCACCTGGTCGGCCATCAGCGCCACCAGGGGCGAGATGACCACGGTGAGGCTGCCAGTCTTGTCGTACCGTGAGAGGGCCGGGACCTGGTAGCAGATGGACTTACCTGCGCCGGTGGGCAGTATCGCCAGCAGGTTATCTCCCAGCATGGCCTTCTGGACAATCTTTTTCTGCAGGGGCGTTCCGTCGCTGTCGGAGGGCTCTGGCCGGAACTCCTGGAAGCCAAACCATCTGGTCAGCTCCTGGATGGGATCGTGGCGCTCACGGCACCACTGGCAGTCAGAACCCTGGCAAGGGCTATCGCGTAGCTGCTTGACCATCCTCCCCGCTTCGGGGAACTGAAACAGGACCCACGGGGGCATCACCGAGTTCGTGCCGGCGACCGACAGCCACGCCAGGACGTAGGCCAGAGGCCATCCCTGTTCCTGAGCACTGTCAACGACTGACACGGTCTGGGTCTGGCAGCCCTCGCCCTCCAGTCTTCGCCTGATGGCTCCCCTGGCCTCTTCCAGAGTGGGCTTGGCGGCCCCCCTTATGGTTGAGAAGACCAGGTCGAAACCGTTGCCGTTCTCCGCGGTGGTCGTCAGCCAGTGCCAGGCGGTCAGCAGTTCCTGCGGGGCCTCCGCCAGCCTTCCAAGCTGGTTGACGAAAGCTTCGACGGCCAGCTTGCTGTCCAGAAGAGGGTCGTTGCGTTGCCTGCGCACCAGACCACCATCCTTGTAGTGCTTCACCAGGTGGTGGTAGGGGTGGCGGGGGAAGGCCAGGGGGTTGAGGCGCAGGGTATCCACAACCGGCAGTTTCAGGATACCTAGGTCAGGGTTGATGGCCTTGAGATGGGGGATGTCGAAGGCGATGACGTTGTGACCCAGGAGGAACTGGCTACCCTCTGCGATTCGCTCCAGGCGCTGGAGGCTGCCGCCGCTGGGGTGCTCGGACATGGACAGGGATTCCCCGGTGTCGGGCCGGTAGGCGGCCGCAGCCATCAGCCTGCTGTCCTCAACGGAGATCTCCAGGTCCAGGGAGAGGCAGCGTCGCAGGGCTGGATATGGTAAGGCATATCCAGAGGTCGCATTCGGTTGTGGCGCCAACTCTGACAAGGCTGTGGGCACCTCTGGTTTCAGTGGACTCAACTGGAACTTACGGGGCTATACAAACTCGGGCTTGGCCCGGTGCGTCTCGAGACACCTCTGCGAGACCAGCCTTGCGAATATGCCATCCGGATTATGCCCGTATCTTATCGCCTTGGTAGACCCGCATTCCCGTTACATTCCATTTCTGGACGCGACACGGGAGTAATCCGCTGTTCTTGTTTGTACTTCTGTACCTCTGTACATCTGTATATCTGTACGTATATATGCCTGGACTTCAATCACGACCGTCCGGAGAAGTAGTCCTCGACAGCCTGGACCACCAAGGACGTTATCGAACACTTCCGCTCCGCAGCCAGCAGCCGGAGGCGAAGGTGTAGTTCTGCGATGACCGGCACCACTTTCCTTGTACAATAAGACAACAGTGCCTCAGTTCAGCACTACAACCGTACCATAGACCAACGGGCCATAGCCATGCTGCGGACGCCGAGTCTCTGTGACAATCGTCCACCACCAGGTGCCCAGCGCCGGTGACTACGCCTTTGTCCATGGAACTGCTGAGGCCCCACAGGTACATTGAACCCATGGACCCGAGTGGCGCACCTTGTGCGCCCGCTGTGCAGAGGATGTGACTGAGGCGGCGGATTGGAACTGTACATTCGTGCAGTTGTACAGAGCTACATCGGCCATTACCGCCGATGTAAGAATGAGCGAAATCGCCGCAGTTGAGTTAACCCACTGCTGAGGAAGCATCATCGGTGCACACCTTGTTAAGCTCGAATCCACCGAAGGAGGGCGTCGGGTCAGTGTCCTGAGGCGGCAAGAGGGTGCTCCTGTGAATCTGGGATAATGGTTTTGAAACAGCAAAGCCGACCCAGAACAAGGAGCACCCAATAGATGCTACCACGCAACCATCCCGATCGCATCCAAATCGCGTTTGACGACCACCGCCTGGTGGCCAATGCTGGGCTGCTGCTCCCGGTGACCCTAGCCCAGCACCTGGGCCTGCGTGAAGTCGTCGACAACCACGTCGACCTGGGAGACGCGCCGGGGCGGGCGAACCCGGGAGACAAGCTGCTGACCCTGGTGGCCTCGGCGCTGGCTGGGGGCGACTTCATTGACGACGCCGACGTGTTGCGTACCAGCGGGACAGCTGGCGCCATCGGCTGCGTAGTCAAGGCGCCATCCACCCTGGGAACTTTCCTGCGCAGCTTCCGGTGGGGCCACGTCCGACAGTTGGATCGGGTGAGCCGGGAGTTGCTGTCCCGGGCCTGGGCCGCTGGTGCGGGACCCGGCGAAGGGCCGTTGACCATCGACCTAGACTCCACCATGTGCGAGACCTACGGACTGGCCAAGGAGGGGGCGCGTCACCATGTTACACTGGCCAGCGAGGCTATCACCCGCTGCTGGCCATCGCCGCCGGCACCGGCGACGTGCTGATGTCTCGGCTGCGCCTCGTAGCTCAGGAGTGAGGCGATGGCGGATGGTGCAGCCACCCAACTGGAGAAGATCAGATGCTTGGTGATCGCAGCTGAGTCCACCGACTCATAAGGGCCGCCGAGCGAGTGGTAGGGTAGGGACGGGGCATCCATAGCAATCGCCACCAACCCTGATTGAGGGTCTCTGCAGCGAGGGCGCGCATGCGAGCGTTTGCCCAATCCAGAGGCTGGAACTGCTCCACGTCGGACTTCGCAATTCGCTGGGCGCCACGGAACAGCGGTGTCAACTTAGCCCTGCGATCCGGGACCTTCATGCCGGCGCGCAAGTGCTCCCCAACTCGATATCCGTTCAGGAAGTTGAAAAAGTAGGGGGCAGACTTCCAGTACTCGACGGTAAGCGGTGCCCCGACCGCGTCCGCGACCTGTCGCAGGGAGACTAAGCCTGCGAAGTCCTCAGCCTGAACATGAAACGGACCCGGGATGGTATCGACGGTGTTGGTGCGCCGGGTGCCTGTGGGCCGCTCGGTTCTAGCGATCCACTTCCGCAACTGGGCCTGAACGCGATCGCGAATCTCGATCGTCGGCTCGCCCGAGAGCGCCGCCTGCCACAGTTCATCGAGATCAGCTCGCACGGAATCCACGGGCATTTCGGAACCGGCGAGGAACTGCAACGTTTTCAGAAAGTCCGCGTAGTGCCCGACGTCGGACGCGGCCTCCTCCGCGTAGGTGAACGGCTTGTACGGAGTGGCCGAGAGCAACAGCACATGCGCGTCAGGTTGCTTGAAGAGATCGTTAGCCAGTTCCGCAGCCTCACCGCCGGTCCCCACGTCGAGCAGATCGCGGAAGCGCTGGAACTCATCGAGGATCACGAGGTCCGGCTGGAGTGCTCTTAAGGCTGTCTGCGAGAGCATTCTGCGCAGACTCCCGAGGATCGAGCGCGCCCTTTCGCGCTGGCCATCTCTCAGAGCCATGCGTCCCGCGACCTCATCGATCAGGGAGCTGAGTGGCGCGCGCGTGCTACTCTGGTCGAACTCCTCGAGGAATTCTCGGCGGATGTTGGTCTCGAAGCGCTGTGTGTCGACGTGGGCGATGTACCACTCGAGGAATCTTTGCCGGCTGACAACAGCTCCCTGGAAGATTCGCTGTGCGGCCGTCGCCCTCGCCCCCCAAAGGCCCGTATGATCGGAGAGGAGCGCGTAGAGGACGGCACGCTCCCTCGCCGTCCCCATCTGCAATCCGAACTGAAATGACGTTGCCGGCGTGAATGCGACGAAGGTAGCCGGTTTGCCATCGCCGTCCACTGTACTACGTCTGCCAGTCGATCATGAAGCGCGGCAAGGACGCCTGCGACACCCCAGACTCAACGCCCGCCACTTCGAGGAGATGGTCGTCGGCAAGATTCGCTCCAACGTCCTCACCGATGGCAACATCCGCGCCCTGGTGAAGGTCGTCGACGAGCAGATGGACGGAGTGGCCCGCGAGCAGCGCAAGCGGCTGGAGACCATTGAGGACGAGCTTGAGGACGTGAAGCGGAAGCTGGGCCGCATCTGGCACTTCGTGGAGACGACCGACATCGACATGGCCGACGCCTCGGACCGCATCAAGGAGCACCGTGAGCGGCAGGAGCGCCTGGAGGACGCGGCGGCTGACGCCAGGGCCATCCTCTCCCAGCGCAGGGCCTCCTGGACGACGTGAACACCATCGCGGCCTACGCCCAAGACATGAGCGAGTTTCTGAACGAGAGCGAGTTGACCGAGCGCAGGGCCTTCATCGAGACCTTCGTCAAGGAGATCGTCGTGATGCCGGGCGACGCCCTCCTGTGCTACACCATACCCATTTCTCAATCGACACGAAAGGCTCAGGTACTCGTGGGCGGTGGATCTGAAGAGTTCCGGGTAGGCGATGCGGCTGACGCTTGCAGACAGTTGTACGCGAGAGCGGCTTCCTGTCGTCATTTACTCAAGCTAGGCAAGTTCCGTCAGCTGAACCCCTCTAACTGGTAACGTCCCGGTTCCCCATCGATCTCCCCATAGGTGGCGAGGTCAAACATTGGGGGCTCGTGGTCGATAGGCGTCCTCACGGACGGTACGGGCACGTCTCCAAACGCCTCGTCCGCGCACCCATGCTCCTTCAGCCACGACTCGGAGACCCACGAGGGCATTGAGTACTCGCCGCCCCGTCCCTCATAGACCATGTGGTACCCACGGCATCTCTTACATCTGTGCACGAAGCCCTGGCACTTCGAACAGACCCTAATCTCGTCACGGCTGCCGCAGGAGAAGCTGACGGCCTCGGGCTCTCCCCACGAGTGCCTGCAAGGCTCCGGTCCTTCACTCGTTTCGAGAGGTGGAGGCGGCCAGCTGGCCGCCCATACCCGCCTTGCCTTGCGCTCCCTGGCCTCACGCGCCTCCCGTCGTTTGCGTATCCCCCGCCGTAGTCTGGCGCGAGTCACACCGTCTACTCCCCACCCTCGTCGAGCCTGGTGTTCTCCGGAAGCATCACTTCCATGCCGCCGGGGACCGACAACGCCAAATGCATGATGCGCCACACCTCTCCGCCAGTCGGGATCGTCCCCGTACGCCATTCCGTCACGCGGTCGTTCTCGACGCCGAGGCGGTCGGCGAACTCCTCCCACGACAGCCCCAAGAGCTCTGTGAGCCTCTCCAGCCGCTCCCCAAAGTCCTCCGGGAAGAGCTACGGGTAAGAGCCCTCCGTCCGTCTACGTGAGTCCATCGTCCTACTTCCGCCTTCCCTAGACCACTATGAGGCCCTGATTCAGAAGCTTGTCAAGACCCGATACTCGTGGGCGGTCGATTCGGATACAACAGCGAAAGGTCGGGCGGGTCGACAAGTGGTTGCGCCACGGCAGCCCTGGGTACCGATCCCAACCTCCCCAGGTGGGCCTGCGTGGATGGTAGGCGGAAGGGTTTTCGAGATGTGGCTGGGGGGGAACTGTGAGGCCCCCAAAGGCCCTCTCCAACTATTGTGGTGGGCCGGGGCAAAGCGACTCTCAAGAAAGGTTCCGCCGGCGCTCTGCCCTCCGCCCCTTACAATCATGCCTCCGCCTTTTCCCGCCTCCCTCCATCCGGCATCCGGTAGCTGACGAGCGGCGTGGTGAAGATATAGTGGGACCGTGGGGCTGTCACCGATGTTCGTGTGGACACCCCTCCCCAATAGCCCGATCCGGAGAAGGAGCTGGCTGATTTCCCAGACCGATGTTCATCCCCGGCGGAAGTGGAGTGGTCTCACCGAAGATCCAGGAATCGAAAAGGCCGTCCAGATCCCTGCCTGCAATCTCCTCAGCCACGACCACAAAGTCCTCGGTGGTCACGTTACCCCCGGCATGGCGGGACACATACTCACGCAGAGTCTTGAAAAACGCCTCGTCGCCGATTTCAATGCGCAGTGCGTGGAGGGCCATTGCGCCTCTCGCATACACGCTGCCGCTGAAAAGGGAGTCGGGGTCGGGATTCGCCGGCGGCCCATAGACAGGTCGCCAGACCATCTCCCAGAACTGCTCGAAACAGCCGCCGCCGGACTTGTGGTCTAACCACAGCCACTCAGCGTAGGTGGCGAACCCCTCGCTCAGCCATAAGTCCTGCCATGACGCGGGAGTAAGCAGGTTCCCAAACCACTGGTGCGCCAACTCGTGGGCTATCAACCTGTCGCCGAAATTCTCCAGGGCCCGTATCCCGTAGACGGGCCGGGGCTGGGTTTCCAGCGGCGGAATTGCCTCGTCAATGACGACGGAGCCGGTGAACTCGAATGGATACGGCCCCAACAATTCATCAAAAAATCGACTATCAAAGGGACGCTATCCAGACTACGCCTTGCGGATTCGTCTATCGACGCTTCAACCGAGTCAACGATGGTTATCCCCCCAGGACTTTTGCTGGCGACGTCGTCAAACTGAGCGACCGCCAGGAACGCCAGATAGCTGGCCATCTCATGGACGCTTTCCCATACGTATGTCACAGTCTCCCCGTGGTCGGTCGTGCTGGTCAATTCACCGTTTGAGGCCGCTTCATAGGGGTCAGGCACCGTGATGATGAAGGTGTACAAGGCTTTATCGGATGGATGCTCATTGACCGGGAGCCAGTGCGATGCCCCCCAGGGTTCGCCGTACGCGATTATCCCGGTCCCGTAGTTTATCCAGCCGGTCAGGAGACTTGTTCCAGGCACAGAGCTGGTCGAAGGCTGACCCTCGTAAGAGACCGCGGCGTTAAAGGTTGTTCCTACGGGGATCGGCGCACGGGGCTCGATTGTCAACTCGTATCCGGCGCGAGAGTGGTCGGCTGGGCGGCCACCCACGGTAACCTGCGTAACCGTTAAGCCTCGAAAGTCCAGATTGAACGAGGAGAGGTCCTGTGTTGCGTAGGCTTCGATTTGAGTCCGGCCCAAAATCTCGTTGGCTTCCACGTCGACGTTGAGGGTTACCGTGTAGCTGGAAACGTCATACCCGCCGTTGCCCAGCCCGGGAAATAGAGGGTCGTCCAGCCCTGCCGCTCCGGGACGGGCGGTCTGAATTGGCGTGGGCGTCGGTTCCCGCGTCGGGGTGGCTGTTGGCTCCTGAGTCGGAGCAGGTATATTTCCGTCGTCACATGCCGTAATCACGGCAACGGCCATCAAACACGACAGAGCAATCCGCGCGGTCGGTTGAAGAGTTTCGAGCAGTCTGACTTGCAAGCCGAAAGCCAACGCCAATTGGCGGCCCCCTGGTGGGTATAGCTTGAGCATCTTGCTCAAAGGGGGCGACCCATCCGGCTCCGGGCCATGAATTGCCCCCTTGCACGAGAGTCCGCTCGATCCCGGCAAGCGTCATAAGAACCGCATATTTGGAAGCGGCGGGCCCGGGTACCCATTCGGACCTTTCCAGGTAGGTCGACGTGGATGACAAGTGGAAGGGTTTCGGGATGTGGCTGGGCACCCAGTGAAACTACCGAGTCCCTCGGCTTCGGCATTGACAGGGTCCTAAAGGATGTCTGAATGTGTGACGTGGCCCCTGACCTCATAAAGGACGATTGCGGGACGCGAGTGAGGTTGAGGGTGACCTCGCGAGACCTTGGGACGGCTGAGGGGGGAAGTGGGCCGGGGGCTGTTGTCAGCACTGATGCTGGACTCCGGGGACGGTGCCCACAGTGACATCCATTTCGATGGGCGCTAGTCAGGCTCTGCCCGTTCCTGACCTTCGCCTCATTCCACCTTTTCCCGCTCTCGGGGTTCGATGTCGGCACGGATTCCCTCACTAATGCGGTCTGTCTCAGCCTGGAGGTCCTCAATACGCAGGAGCGCGTCCGCGTTCGGTAGCTCCATCACACCTTCCAGCCCCTCGCAGAGGGTGTCGAACCGCTGCCACTCCGCCGCCTCGAAGCCCTCCGGAGCAAGCTCTCCGCGCGACATGACCCACGAGCACATGACGAAGACTCCTCTCTCCGCATCAAGCGCCTCTTCGCAGTTGTCCTCCTCGACGCACTCTTTCAGGTCGCCCAGCCGCGCGTCGAAGCGTCGTGCGAGCGTCTCCGAGTCGGTAATCCAGTCCTCGACGTCGGGAAACAGACGCTCGCACCCGGTCAGGACCAGTGCGGCGAGAGCCACGACCGCGATGAGCAGGACGGTCCGAATCAACCCAGCACCCGCTGGATCGTCGCGCCGGTCTCGCCCATTATCACGATTGCGTCCGTGTCATCGTCTTCGTTCACCATGTGGGTCCCCCTACCCGCGGCGACGGACAACGCAGATGAACGCTGCTACATTTTGCCGCTTGTCGGAAGCAGCGAATACGCTATGCTAGCGCCCCCACGCTCAACTAGATACTCGTAAGCATCTGCCAACCTCTTGATGGTTTCTGGGACGTTAGGATGTATGATGTCCATGCTCACCTTCTCCTTCGCGTCCCGTACAGGCCGCTTGGCCAGCCACGACCCGCGCCAAGTGCATAATTCCCCAGCACTCTTCGCGAGGGTTTGTATTGTCCTGGTCGCCAGTAGTCGGATACAGGTTCTCCCTCTTTGTGGGCATTGTTATCGGCGGGGCTCGGTATGTCAACGGCTTGGTTCCCATCTCACCCCTCCCCGTCATAACTAGGGCTGAAAAGGTCCGCGTCATTTTAGGCACGCCCGGTACGATAGCATACAGTTCCCAATTGGAGGCTATATGATTTCCAGGAATGAGCCTATGGGGACCGTGGAGCGCACCCGCAAGAATCTGGTCTATATGAGGAATGCTCGCAAGGCTGGTGCGGACATCCACGAGGTTACCCATCTGTTGAATTCTCTTCTAGCGCTTATCGTCGTACCTTGAGAAAGACTTCAGGACTGCGGTGTCAGCAGACTAAAGCCGGTCGTTAGTACATGTCAATCTCCTCCACCATCCCACCTCCAACACTGCGTATAATCTGTTACGAGGGCTTCGCTGTAGGGTAAACTGGCGATGCCTCGTTTCCGACCCTATCGACCAAGCGGAGGGAGCGTAACATGGCTGAGTTCTTCGGGGACCTTGAACGGCTCGCAGCAGACCTCTACCCGTATCGGTGGCCGATCTTACTCGTTATCGTGGCGGTAGTCGCCGCGATAACGTTTTACGCCTACCGGCGTCAGTGGCACTGGGTGGTCTGGGAGCACAGGCGGCTGGCGATCATCGTCGGCACGCCACTGCTGGTCCTGGCCGGATTCCTAGCCTGGGACCTTGGATCCCCACTGTTCCTCAACAAGACCGTCGAAGAGGAGTTCCCCTTCGCCTACTCGGCGGTCGTGCCTCCCGACATGGAGCGGGAGGACGTTGAGACGACGATGGCCGCCCTATCGAAGATGGACGGCGAACCGATGGCGGAGGACATGCCCGAGATGATGAAGGAAGGCAGCGGGGAGGTCGTTAAGCTGAAGGAGGGCGATTTCCGCGACCAGGACAGCTTCCACAAGGGCAGCGGCAAGGCCGCGGTCTATCGCGCCCCGGACGGCTCCCACATTGTCCGGCTGGAGGACTTCAAGGTCACCAACGGGCCGGAGCTTCACGTTCTGCTGTCGGCGCACAGCGACCCCATGACTCGGAGCGAGCTGAAGGACGACGGCTACCACGACCTCGGAAAGCTGAAGGGCAACATCGGCAATCAGAACTACACCGTGCCCGATGGAGTGGACGTTTCTGCGCAGATGAGCGTCGTGATCTACTGCAAGCCCTTCTCGGTTATATTCAGCGTGGCCCCGCTCAGGGACTCTAGCTGATATTTAATATCGAGCGAAGGCCCACGTGAGGTATGCAGTTGAGGGGCGTGGGGACCAACGGCAAGTCAGGTAAGTTCCTCTATTGCATTTGCAACAGCCGACTCATGAAGGGTCGAACGGCTTTGTGATGCCCCTTCAATGAACGCCAGAAAGCTGGAGGCCTTCGTTGTGGACCGTGTTAGGGAGAACATACTGACCGAGGTTAATCTGAGGTAGTTGGTGGGCTTACCTGAACGGAGTGGAGCTGGACTTCGGTCGGCCCGGCAAGCCCACGGACAACGCTTCCATCGAGGCATTCAACGGACGTTTCAGGCAGGAGTGCCTAAACGAGAACTGGTTCCTGTCCCTTGAAGACGCTGAGGAAAAGGTGGAGTCTTGGCGAAGATATCACGGTCACGTCCCATAGAGTGGTGTAAGAGTGCGTCATCCTGTTAATGTTGTTTAGGCGGCTGTCGCCTCCGCGAGATCGGCCTCTGGAAGAGCTTCGTTGAAGGTCAGCACGACAGGTGTGATGTATCGACGGCCAACGGCCCATTCGTCGTGCTGCTCAGCCAGGACGGCGCCAACGAGGCGGCGCACGGCCGGCCGGTTAGGGAAGATGCCCACCACATCGGTGCGTCGCCGGATCTCCTTGTTGAGACGCTCCTGTGGGTTGTTGGACCAGATCTTCTTCCAGTGGGCGAGTGGGAAGCTGGAGAAGGCCAGGATATCGGGTCCGGCCTCGTCCAGTAGAGAGGCGACCTGAGGGAACCGGTCCTGGAGTTGATCGGTCACCCTGTCGAGCTGGACGTGTACCTCATCGGGGGAGGGTTGCTGGTAGATGGTGCGCACCATGGTGGCTACCCATGGCTGGGCGCGCCTGGGGACCCGAGTGAGCAAGTTGGTCATGAAGTGGGTGCGGCACCGTTGCCAGCTGGCTCCGCCGAAGACTGCGGCGATGGCGCCTCGGAGTCCCTGATGAGCGTCCGATACCACCAGCTCCACCCCGCCGAGGCCCCTTGGCGGACAGCGAGCGTAGGAAGGCCAGACAGAAGGCGCAGTCTTCACTGGTACCCACGTCCATCCCAATGATCTCCCGCTTGCCCTCGCCATTGACCGCCGTTGCCACCACCACGCTGACGTTGACGATCCTGCCGGCCTCCCTGACCTTCTGGGTCAGTGCGTCCAGCCACAGGTAGGGGTAGTCCACCGCCCAGCGGACGGCCCATGAAGCCATCCACCACCACGTCCAGTTCCTGACAGATGCGCGACACCTGGCTCTTGGAGATACCCTCGCATCCCAGCGCCTTGACCAGATCGTCCACCCGCCTTGTGGATACACCTTCCACGTAGGCCTGCTGGATCACAGCCAGCAGAGCTCGCTCGCTGCGACGCCGTGGCTCCAGCAGGCTCGGGAAGTAGCTCCCTTCTCTGAGCTTCGGGATGTGCAGATCCATCGTCCCTACACGGGTATCCCACGCCCGGGATCGATACCCATTGCGCTGGGTCACCCGCTCAGGGCTGCGTTCTCCATACTCAGCACCGATCCTCGATGACACCTCCGCATCCATGATCCCCTCTACCAGCACTCTCAGTGCCTCCCGTAGGAAGTCCACGTCACCGTCCATTCCCCCCTTGCGCAATAGCTCCAGCAGGTCCATCCTTTCCTTGACCACTGTTGTCCTCCTTTCTCGAGCTTTCTTCTTTGCCCGCTAAGGATGACGCGGTGGTCTCTCTTTCTCCAGACCCTCTCCCTCTTACACCACTTCCTGGGACTCTACTCCAACAGATTGGGCAGCTCAAGGTGGAACGGGATTTTTTGTCATGGAGCTTCGGGTTGTGAGCCGGGCCATGATTGACCGAGAAGAACCGAAGCTGTCTCTGGTGCGCCAGTGCGCCTTGCTGGGTATCAGCCGCTCCTCGTTGTACTACCTGCCAACCGAGGCCGGCGCCGAGGACTTGGAGTTGATGGCCCTCATAGACCAACAGTACCTGAAGACACCTTTCTACGGCTCCAGAAGGATGACTGCCTGGCTCAGAAATCACGGACACCAGGTCAACCGCAAGCGGGTCCGCCGGCTGATGCAACTGATAGACCTGGAGGCCATCTACCGGCGTCCCAACACCAGCAAGCCAAACCCAGGGCATAAGGTCTATCCGTACTTGCTCAGGGGGCTGGAGATCAACCGGGTCAACCAGGTGTGGGCCACCGACATCACCTACATACCCCATGGCTCGGGGTTTCCTCTACTTGGTGGCCATCATGGACTGGCACAGCCGCTACGTGCTGGCCTGGCGGCTGTCCAACACCCTGGAGGTAGACTTCTGTGTTGCGGCTCTGGAAGAGGCCTTGAGCAAGGGTCGGCCACAGATCTTCAACACCGACCAGGGCAGCCAGTTCACCAGCGAGGCCTTCACCAGCATGCTGCGTAGGAAGGGTGTCAGGGTAGTCTCCATCACCGAGCACGCCGACGACTCCCCTACTGGCAAGCTCATGGAAGCCATCATCGAGAGCGTGGACGAATTTTACTCGGAGAATCTTGCCCAGGAGGTCACACGGGGTATGCGGGAGGCCGCGTCAAGAGGCTTCTTCCTGGGCTCCAAGGCTCCCTTCGGATACAAGCGGGTCAAAGTATCCGACGGGGCAAAGGAGCGTCCTACGTTGAAGCCTGACCCCGCCACGGCTCCGATAGTGAAGGAGGTGTTCGAGAGCTCCCTGATGGGCAACGGCCTGAAGGAGATATGCAAGGAGCTGAACGAGCGGGGCATCACCAATAAGGGATGGCGCTGGCACAAGACCGGCCTTCACTACCTGCTGACCAACGAAGCCTACACAGGGACTTCGGTCTGGGGCAGAACGACGAAGGGTGACAAGGAGCCCGACCCTGTACGAGTGGAGGGAGCTTGGGAGGCACTGGTCTCAAGAGACTTGTTCGAGAACGTGCAGCAGGGCCTAAAGGAACGCGCGCCGAAAGTGCAGAGACCGGCCCGCGTGGGGAGCAAGTTCCTGTTGAGTGGGTTGCTGCTCTGTGGTACCTGCGGCAAGCCCTACATCGGCCAGGGAGCCAAGAGCGGTCAGTACGGCTACTACGTCTGCGGCACCCTTCACCGGCAAGGGGCAGGGACCTGCCAAGCCAGCTACCTGAACGCTCCCAAAGTGGAGGGCTTCGTCATCGACAAGATTAAAGAGCGCATCCTCACCGACGAGACCATCACTGAGCTGGTAACCATCGTCGCCGAAGAGATAGACGCCATGGCCGGGGAGCTTGACGGAAGACTCGGGGCTGTCGAGGCCGAGCTTGGGGATGTGGAGAGCAGGCCTGGGAACTCTATCTCCGGGGACCGGACGACGCAGGAATCCCTACGCGTCGCCGATATTTGCGGAAGACCTGTCTGGGTTGCCCCCGGCGCTGGTGCTGACGGCCGAATACGACCCGTTGCGGGACGAGGGGGAGGAGTATGGCCGGCGTCTTCAGGCCGCTGGAGTACCGGCGACGGTTTCCCGTTACGACGGGATGATTCACGGCTTTACCTTCTTTACGAAGGTCGTGCCGGCAGCGAAGGAGGGCCGTACAGAAGTGATTGCAGCGCTCCGCCGGGCGTTCACACCCGGAACTTGACACCGGAGGAGCCACCTCCGAGCTTGCCAAGAAGTGGCGTTCGTCGATGGCCGTGCTAGGTCCGAGAGAACTATCCAGATTGGCCGAGGGACGATTATCTCTCTTGACATATCTCAGCCAATCAACAGCTGAATTGTGTCGGCTCATATGCCCCTCTTGGGGGCAGTGGAAGTGGAACCCGGTCTCTAGTTCCAGGCTGTGCCCGAGATATTATAGTGCTCAAACCCTGAAAGCGGAAAGGTAGCTTGACGATGGGACAAGGACACCGGCTGCTAGATGAAAGCAGGCATATGAGAAGGGATCACGCTGGTGTCACGGTTCCGCCTGTACTAACTATCGTACTGCCATTCGTGGCAGGCTTACTCCTGCATTTCTTGTGGACGGATTTGAGATTCTTCCCAGAGTGGTGGATCGGCCATGCTGTCGGATGGCCGGTGGTTGTGGCAGCCGTCCTGCTGTTGGCATGGTCGGTTCGGACGATGTCTCGCGCCGGCGTAGACCCCGATCCCAACGAGCCGACTACCGCCATCGTCGCTACCGGACCTTACGCGCTCAGCCGCAATCCCATCTACGTCTCGTTTAACGTGGTGTATGTGGGCATTGCGTTTATGGTGAATATGGTCTGGCCGATCGCAGTCCTGCCGGTCGGAATCGCCCTGGTGTACTATGGGGTAATCGCCCGCGACGAGAGCTATCTGGAGACTATATTCGGCGATGAGTATCGGCAGTACAAGGCCAGGGTTCGTCGCTGGCTGTAGCGTACTCAGTCGCAGCGTCCCAGAGGTTCGAGTCCTCTACTGCTCACCACGCACAATTCCGACCGTTAAACTTTACGCTCGAGCTCTGCCTCGAGGACGAAGCAGTCGGTCGTTGTTCAGCACTTCCTGACCTCCCCTACACCCGTCCCGCTAGCCATCGAGAAGTCGACTCTTCGTGCCGAACGATAAGAAGTTTGGTAAGATTGCTGCACACTCATTGGATGGAGGAAACGTATGAAGTACGACGTGATTGTTGTGGGAGCGGGGTCTGCTGGCGCAGCCATCGCCGCTCGCATTTCGGAAGACCCAAACCGGTCGGTATTGCTGCTGGAGGCAGGACCCGACTATCCGGATTTCCAGCAGCTTCCCGATGACGTTAAGCTAGGCAACAACGTGTGGCTGTCGGCATATGGACCCCACAATTGGGGATATGTAGCCCGGGTTACCTCCGAACAGCCTAAACTTACTATACCCCGGGGCAAGGTCACTGGGGGATCCAGCGCCATCAATGGCCAGATCCTCTATCGTGGCATCCCGGAAGATTACGACCTCTGGGCAGAGTGGGGCAACGACGAGTGGGCCTTCACCAAAGTGCTTCCCTATTTCAAAAAGATGGAGAATGACCTCGATTTCCCAGGCGGGGACTTCCACGGTAACGACGGCCCCATCCCGGTTCGGCGCCACCCCAAAGAAGAGTGGTTACCCCACGCGGTGGCTTTCTATCAAGCGTGTCTGGAGGAAGGGTTTCGCGACGAACCTGACCAGAACCACCCAGAGGCTACGGGAGTCTCTCCAAGAGCACGCAATACTATTGATGGAGTCCGCATTAGCACCGCGCTTGCTTACCTTGACCCGGCCCGCCACAGGCTTAATCTCACCATCAGGCCCAATGTAACGGCCCTACGCATTGTGTTCGAAGGCAAACGAGCTGTTGGAGTGGAAGTGGAGAGCGGAGGGGAGCGATTTACATTAGAGGGCGATCAAATCGTTTTGAGCGGTGGCGCTATCGGCTCGCCACATCTTCTGTTGCTTTCTGGCGTGGGGCCCGCAGATCAATTCAGAGCCGCCGGCGTAAACATGATCCATGAATTGCCTGGTGTGGGTCAGAATCTCAGAGACCATCCCATCGCCAACACTATGTTCCGTGCCAAGGGCGAGAGGCCTGATGTCCAGGCGCCGGTACTTCAGGTAGGAGTCCGCTACACGGTGGAAGGCTCTCATCTGAAAAGCGATATGCTGTTGAGCCCTACGCTTTTGACCAGCGAGCATCGCCCCGTCCAGATTGAAATCGCCGATGAGGAGAACTTCATAGGGATTGATGCAAGCCTGCAGCTTGCTCTCAGTGCGGGGGAGTTAAGGTTAACTTCTTCCGATCCCAATGTGCAACCGTCTATAGACTACCGATTGCTCACCGATCCCTTCGATAGAGAGCGAATGCGTAAGGCCATACGATTGGCTATACAGCTGGCAGAGCACCCGGCGTTCAAAGACCTGCTCATCGAGCGATTCTCACCGACCGATGCGGACCTGGCCTCGGACGATGCCCTGGACCACTGGCTGATGCACAACACCAGCACTACGCATCACATATCATGCACCTGCAAGATGGGGCCGGCGTCCGACCCCTTGTCGGTGGTCGACCAGTACGGATGGGTCCACGGCCTGCAAGGTCTGCGGGTGGCCGACGCGTCAATTATGCCCGACTGCATTCGGGCCAATACCAATGCCACTGCCATCATGATAGGAGAGCGCATAGCAGACTGGATCAAGGAAGGACGATAGAACGGGAACACCGTTTCACGACGAAGTCTAATCAGGCCGCCATGAGGCGGCCTGATTTGTTAGAAGAGAACCACGATTCCAGTCTACTCGTAGACAAAGGCAGCATACCCACAAGGTAGACCTATGAACATTACTCCATGATGAAACCACGACAAGCAGTACAATATTCCATTCCAGCGCTGATGGCGCTGATGACCCTGATAATCATCGTCGGAGCCGCCTGCGGCTCCCGGACCTCTGCTCCAAGTCCCACGGCGCAGCCCAACATAGCAGATGTCCCAGCGCCCACCGTCCAGCAGTTTACCCCGTCGCCAACGGTCACCCAGCCTATCCTGGCGACAGACCCTACTCCACTGACACAGTCGTCCGAGCCAACGGATGCTCCTACGCCCACGGTTAGCCAGTCTACCCTGGCACCCGAACTCACCCCATCGACGAATCCAGCCGAGATGGTCTCCCTGCCGCCCACAGGCACGGCCGATCTTGCCGACATTGCGTTCCAAAACCTCACCGACCTCTTGGACCTGGGACCCCGACAGAGCGCCACCGACCAGGAGCGAATGGCGGCAGAGTATCTGGCCTCCCGATTCGATCAGCTGGGATACTCTGTAATGCTGCAACCCTTCACGGTCGAACGTATCTCCGCCGAACTCTCGGGACTTACCTTGGCAGAGCCTAGCCCAGAGGAGGTCGCGGTCATCCCCCTAGACGGCTCTCTTGTTGGCGGTGTGTCAGGCGATTTGGTATATATAGGGTTGGGTACTGAGGCAGACATCCCCCCAGAGGGCCTCGTTGGCAAGATAGCCCTTGTGCAGCGGGGGCTTATAACCTTCCAAGATAAGGTAAATCGGGCCCATGATGCCGGAGCCGTCGGGGTGGTGGTGTACAATAACGAGCCGGGTAACTTCATGGGCACACTGGTCAACCCAGGCCCTGTTCCCGTAGTGGCCATCTCCCAGGAGGATGGTGAGAGGATCAAGGCGCTGACGGCCTCGGGTGACGTGCAGGCCGCCATCTTAGTGGCTACCGAGACTATCGAGAGCAGAAATGTGATCTCAGAGTTGCCGGGCCCTGGTGATGCGGTGATAATACTGGGCGCTCACTACGATACGGTACCTGAAGTATTGGGAGCGAACGATAACGCCTCCGGCACAGCCACACTTCTGTCCTTGGCGGAAGAGCTATCTCAACATTCGTTCCCATTCACCCTACGTTTAATAGCCTTCGGGGCCGAGGAACTGGGGCTCCTCGGAAGCGAGTTCTACATTGAGTCTCTGTCCGAGAATGAGCGTCAGAACGTGAAGGCGATGCTCAATTTCGACGCCATGGGCAGCGGTAGGGGTCTGCGGGTACTTGGTAACCTGGAGCTGACGGACCTGGTACTAGATATTGGAGATGAGCGAGACATCGAAGTGTCCTGGAGCGCCGGTCTTCAGGGAGGCAGCAGCGACCACGCCAGCTTTCTGGATGCCGATATCCCTGCGGTCATGTTTTTCACCGACGACTTCTCCAGGATTCATACCCCCGCGGACACCGTTGAGTTCATAGACCCGGCGCTGCTGGGGGACGCCGTGCGGCTGGCCTTAGACCTGTTGGCGGAGATGGCCTCCTAGGAGCCCGTCCGAGAAACACGGTTGGCGAGTGTTTGGGGGTATGATGGGCCCAGCCCAGTAGCGGGGAGTCGTTGATGAGCAAGACCTACCTTTCCTACGAACCCGACCAGCAGTTGCTGTTGCCAGCGGCGTTGCAGGAGTGGCTGCCTGACGACCATCTGGCCTACTTCATATCCGACGTGGTGGACCAGTTGGACATGTCGGAGGTCACCGCTCGCTACGAGCGGGAACGGCGTGGCGGGCCGCCGTATCATCCACGGATGATGGTCAAGGTGTTGCTCTACGGCTACTGCGTGGGGGTGGCGTCCTGACGCCGCATCGCCCAGCGTCTCCACGAGGACATCGCCTTCAGGGTGTTGGCGGCGAACAACACACCGGACTTCCGGACCATCTCCGACTTTCGCAAGGATAATGTGGATGCGCTGTCGGGCCTGTTCGTACAGGTACTGGCGTTGTGTCAGCAGGCGGGGCTGGTGAAGCTGGGGCACGTGGCGCTGGACGGCACGAAGGTCAAGGCCAACGCATCGAAGCATAAGGCGATGAGTTACCAACGGATGAAGGAGAAGGCAGCGCAGTTGGCGGCGGAGGTAGCGGAGTTGTTGCGACAGGCCCAGGCAGCGGATGATGAGGAAGACCGGCGGTACGGCAAAGACAAGCGTGGAGATGAGTTGCCGCAGGAGTTGGCCTTTCGAGAGGGTCGGTTGGAGAAGATACGGGAAGCCATGGCGGCGCTGGAAGCCGAGGCGCAGGCGGCTGCCGAACAGGCCGAGGCCGAAGGTGGTAATCACCCGGGGGTGCCCGACGACAAGGCCCAGCGTAACTTCACCGATACCGAGTCGCGCATCATCCCCGCACCTGGAGGAAAGGACTTCCTGCAAGCGTACAACTGTCAGGCGGTGGTGGACAGCGCTCACCAGGTGATCGTGGCGGCGCGGGCCACCAACCAGGCTTCGGATAAGCAACAGGCTGCGGCGATGATGGAGGAGACCATCGACAACGTCGGTGCAGTCCCCAGGGAAGTATCCGCCGATGCTGGCTATTACTCGGCAAAGGCAGTCGACGAGCTCTATGCTCTGGGCGTGGACCCGTTCGTCGCGCCGGAGCAGACCCGCCACGGCCGGGTTGTGCCACCCGCGCCCCGAGGTCGCATACCCAGCCATCTGTCTCCCAGGGACCGGATGCGACGGAAGTTACAGACCAAGCGGGGTCGGCAGCGCTACGCTTTGCGGATGCAAACTGTGGAGCCGGTATTCGGCCAGATCAAGCAGGGCAGGGGATTCCGGCAGTTCCTGCTGCGGGGACTGGAGAAGGTGAACGGCGAATGGTCGCTGATCTGCACCGGCCACAACCTGCTCAAACTGTTCCGCTTTGGGGTCAATCTGCACAGGAAAGCACGGGCCGATGGGCCAGCCCAACGCATCAGGAACTTTGCCGAGGTAGTGAGCACGGCGCTATTCGCAAAGCTATCTGGGGGCCGGCTGGGGCAACCGGCAAAATTAGTTGTCGCGATCCATTGGCGCTGACCCGCAAGCACCGTTAGATAATCCTCGGACGGGCTGCTAGGTATCATGTGGGCGGAAAAACGTCATTTATTTTCCGGAGGGAGCATTGGGCAAGATGGGCCTGTCCTATTGGTGGCTCGTCGTCTCCATCCTGGCCTTAGCGTTTTCAGGCTGCGGCAACACATCCACACTTACTCCCATGGAAGGCCAGATGGAAACAAAGGTCCCGATTCCCATTAGCAATGCAGGGCAATTACAGTTTGGCTATACACACCAACGTCCTGACGGGAACCGAATGATGCTCGGACGCGGTTCATTGCCCGAGGTTTCGCCGATCGATATACCATTGGACGGCATCCCAGAGTGGGTGATTGCTGCACCTGTAGGTAGCGACACATTATGGGTGGCAGTCCTGGAAAGTGGCCGAGTGCAGGCATTTCGCATCGTGGACTCTGAAGTGACGGAAGAAAGTATATTCCCTGACCAACTCCCGCCGGGCATGCCGCCCCTTCTAAAGGTTGACAACGATAGTCCAACACTCGTTATCGCCCCTGATGCCATGGCATCGTCATTAACCGCTCCCGTCGTTCTACAGCCATCCGGCAATGTAGCCTTCATTCAGTCGGACGGAGACCTTGTCCTTTGGAACGATGCCGAGATAGCAAGACTGACTCTGAACGCCCTGCCCGATGGCAGGTTACTGACAGACGGGCAAGAGCGCTTGCTGCTACTTACAGACGCCACCAATAGCTACACCCATGGTGTTCTGGGCGATTCTCTAGAGGCGGCAAGCATCACCTTGGTGGAGACAGACCCGTCGGTTCAAATAGTATCAACCATTACATTACCCGACGGAGATGTGGTGGAAGGGATATCACCCATCTGGGCTGACCTGGACGGTGATGGGATACCTGAAATCATCGTTACGGTTAGTAACGCCAGCCAAGGCGCACGAATTATTGTCTTCAATGAGGCCGGGATACAGATTGCCGCTGGGCCGGCGATAGGCAGCGGCTTCCGTTGGAGGCACCAGTTGGCCGTCGCACCATTTGGCCCTAAAGGCGAGATTGAGCTTGCAGATGTGCTCACGCCTCACATTGGTGGCATAGTGGAGTTCTATCGATTGGAAAACGGTGAACTGCGTGTTGTAGCTCAGCTGCCGGGGTACTCATCACACGTCCTGGGCTCCCGTAACCTGGACCTGGCTTTGGCCGGCGACCTGGATGGCGATGGCCTGGTAGAACTGCTCCTGCCGAGCCGAGGACTAACTGAGCTAGCTGGGATTCGCCGTACCTCTGAAGGCGCAGAGGAGGCCTGGACGGTGCCCGTCGGTGGGCGACTCAACACAAACATTGCCGCCGTAACCACTGCCGATGGCAGCCTGATCATAGGTGTCGGACGTGACGATGGCGTCCTCCGAGTCTGGCTGTCGTCTTGAGTATCTGGGCAAAGTCTCTTGGCACCGATAAAATAGAGCGAGCACAGTCGTATCCTAACATCGCATCAGGGTCTTTCGATTATCTTTGATAAGTAGGAAACTACCGCTCATGGTGAGCTTGTCGAACCATTGGAGAGCGTCCTTCGACAAGGTCAGGACGAGCAGAATATATCTGGCTCGGGGCAAAAAATCGAAAGTCCCTGAACATTGCAGGGAACCTACTATGAGTTGTACGTTGGTCTCCAAGTCGGACGAGGTAGTATTACTTACCTCACAGACCGCTAAGTCTCTGGTTGCCTCGAGGAACATCGCAGCCGGTAAGATCGTAATACATCTGGCCGGCAGCCTCGTATCGAAGCCCTCCAAATACTCGATACAAATCAGCGAAACCACCCATCTTGAAAGTCCGATGGAGTCTTTGCACAACTACATCGACCACAGTTGTGATCCGACATGTTACATCGATTGGGAGACGTTAAACCTGGTTTCCATCAAAGGCATCTCGGAAGGAGAAAAGATAACATACAACTACTGTACGAGCGAATGGGACATGGTAGAAAAGTTCGAGTGCGACTGTAAAACCGCTACCTGTTTAGGAGTAGTTCGGGGAGCGAAGTACCTAACCGTTCAACAACGAAAACGGATCGTTAGCTACGTGTCCCCTTTTTTGCTTGAAAACCTGGTGCTAAAATCGGAATGAGATTCTGAGAACGGTTCTAGATACTCCCGTCTATGATCACGTCCAGCAGGGCGGGCTTGCCCATATCGAGGGCCTCCTTGAGCGCCGATCCCAGCTCCTCGGGGTCTTCCACTGTTCGTCCGTGTACGCCCATAGCATTGGCGATTGCCGCCATGTCCAGAGGAATCGGGAAGTCCATGGCGATATACTTGCTGGAAGGATTGTCCTCGCCCAGGATGTGGGTCTTGTAGCGGTTCATGTTGAGCTTCAGTATGCGGTAAGAACGATTGTTACAGATCACGTAGACCGCCGAAATGTTGGAGTTGGCCGCGGTCCATAGCCCCTGGACCGTCATCATGGCGCTGCCGTCCCCCAGGATACCCACCACCGGCCGGTCGGGGTGCGCCAGCTTGATTCCCAGCGTACTGCCCATTCCCCAGCCGATAGCGCCTCCTCGCTCGCTGTGGATACTTCCCGGCTCAGTGAACTCCATTGCGCCATGGATAGCGTCACGGGACGTGATCGAGTCGTCGGAGATGACCGTATTGGAAGGGAGAGCGCGAGCCAGCTCCGTCATCATTCTGGCCGGTGACATAGGCCGAGCGTCCCATCGGTCTTTCAGGTCGCGGTCCCATTTTTCCTTAATAGCCGCCTTCTCCGCCGCCAGTGATGCAGCGCGGCCCTTGGCAGCCTCTCGAAAAGAGCCGGACATGGCACTTTCCACCGCGTCACCGAGCTGGCCAAGGGCTACTTTGGGGTCGGCGATTATCCCAACCTCGGTGGGCTCGCTCTTTCCTACCTCGGTGTGGGCTGAGTCTAGGTGGATGAGGCGGGCGCTGGGACCCAGGGCACGTCCAGAGAGATAAAAATACCCTGAGAAGACGTTGGCGCCCACCGCCAGGACTACATCTCCCTTGGAGAGGGTCTCCCGTCCCGGAGGTAGAGCAGGGTTTATCCTGCCCATGAACTGCTGGTGGTTGGTGGGGAAATTCATCTCGGCATAGGAAGCAGCGTAGACCCGAGCACCGAGAAGCTCTGCCAGGCGGACCGCCTCGGCGGTGCCACCCGACTTTCCCAGCCGGTCACCTACAACCATAATCGGGTTGGAAGCTGCGGCCAGGATGCGAGTCGCCACATCCACAGCCTTCACGTCGGCGCTGGTGCGAAAGTAGCCCACCGATGACGGCAGGATCTCCACCTCGGCTTCATCGTCCAGGGCGTTTGCCGAGAAGCCCACATATACGGGCCCCGTCGGGGGAGTCTTGGCCTCGTTGAAAGCGCGGCGCATTACCCCAGGGACCTGCTCTGGGTGGGTCACCTCCACGCTCCACTTGGTGAAGAGACGGGCCATCTCGGAAAGCTCCGTCCGGCCCTCGGCCAGCTTCCTCACGTCCTTGTTCCCGGAGGTGAGCACCATTGGAGTGCCCCCCTCCCAGGCGTGGTGCAGAAGGCTGATCCCGTTAGCCAGGCCCGTTTCGATGTGCAGGTTGACGAAGGATGGCCTGCCGGTGGCGGTGGCGATGGCGTAGCCGTCGGCCATGCCCATGGCCACTCCCTCCTGGGTGGCCAGCATGTACTTGATGTCGGGGTACTCTTCCAGGATGTCCATTATGGGCGCTTCACTGGTGCCCGGATTGCCGAAGATGTACTCCACACCTTCGGCCCTGAGCATTTCCATAAGCGCACGTTTACCTGACATTCGAACCATAGCACTCTTCCTTGGCCTACTCGATGGCGAAAAGGGACAAAACACTAGATCTTGAGCCTGTAGGAGTCTAGAAAATCCCGGTTCCTAGCTTACGAAATCTTGACCAGCTTCTGGATCCTCTGTCTCTGAACGTCCGCGAGGTAGAGGTCTCCCCGCGAATCGCTGTATATGTTGTGGCCGGCCTCGAAGGTACGTCCCCGGGCCAGTAGCTCTCCGTCCAGATTGAGGATGGTCAGACGTGGAATGTGGTCGGTCACGTAAGCTATCTGATTGGCGTCGATGTGCAGTCCCGCAGGACGGTAGAAGTTGCCCCACTCGCTCAGGTACTCACCATCGGCAGTGAACACCTGCACCCGATTGTTCTCTCGATCCGCCACAAACACTCTGCCATCCTTGGAGACCCTTACGCCATGGGGGACCACGAACTGGCCGGGGCCGCTTCCGGCACTGCCGAATGACGACTTATAGGTTCCATCAGCGGCGAACCGGTGCACACTCGAATTACCGTACCCATCGGAGACATAGATGTCCCCTGAAGGGGCGACACAGGCGTCCGACGGGTGGCTAAATGGCGCCTGGAGAGAGGCCTGATATCTGGTGCCCAGGGTTTTCACCAGCTCCCCTTCTGTGGTGTATATCATCACCTGGTGGGAATCCCTGTCGGTGAGATACAGGTGGTCATCGGGGCTGACGTAGACGAAATGGGCATCCTCCAGCTCACCACGGCGGCGAGGCCAGGCATTGAGCAGATAGCCGTCCCGGTCAAACTGGAGGATGGGCGGGCCAAGCCGCTGAAACACGTATACCCTGTCTTGGGAATCCACGGCCACCGCGCTGGGCACCTGGAACGTGTGCCCCTGAGGAAGCCGGGCCCAGTCGCCATGAAACTCGTACCTGTAATCGCCCATACCAGTAGTGACAGGCATATCTGCTCTCCTCCTTGAATTGGGAACGTGGAGAATACTCCACCGAATTGCAGGGGAAATCTAACACACAGGGCAATCACTGTAAAGTCTCCCCGCTGCCAACACAGGTATCGCCTTGGAGCCTAGAACAGGGATTCCCAACGGCAGGCCACTGGAATACAATGTTTAACTATGTCAGATAACGGACTCTTTGAGAAATCTCAGGAACCGTATGATACTCAGACCGGGCTCGATTTGGATGACGGTGTGGGGCTTCGTGTAGTAAGTGCCCAATTCTTAGACGAACAGAAGTTCAACTGGGATCTATTCAATGGATATGACAGCCTACGTGTGCTGACATATTCCGCGAGCATCAAGGCTATCGTCAGGATGCTGGACACGTATTCATTCACAAGTTTCGAATGCGTATTTGGCTATGAAAGTATACTGCACGATATAAAGGACATCCTGTCGTTTCAGAAGGTGGTTGTTGGGGACACGCGCGCCGCAATCATGGGGTTGAAAGACGAGCGACATATACACATCCTGGAAAAAGTGCAAATGGGCCAGGCACAGTTCCGAGTTCTCAGAAAGTATATTGCCCACGCAAAGCTGTACCTTCTATCTAACATCAATGGACACACACGTGTAATCATTGGCTCCGCCAACCTGTCCGAGCGCGCCTTTTCAGGAAATCAGCCCGAGACTCTAGTCAAGTTCGATGACGACGAGAAGGCGTGGCATCACTACAATCGCATGTTTGATGAGATAAGAAACTCGGCCTCTGACGAGATCCCTTTACCCAAAGATAGGATATCCAAGGCGGAGATTGAAATCTCGGAAACTCCGGTGATGGCCGACGCGTCAACAACACTCGTTATTGAAGCACCCTCGGCTGAGGAAACAGAAGTTACGGCACCTATCCAGGTGTCGCGAATAGAAAAGGTTGTAGCGGCAATAGGACCACGGATATCCGCAGCTATCCCTGCAATGCGCAACGGCACACAAAGGATCACTCCAGAAATAAAGAGAGTGATAAGCCGTATCAGCCTCGTCAAATCGGCTGAGGAGGCAGACACCCGCTATCTCTCCTTTGATAGAACGAACCGCTCGGCCATGCTGTCTGGCGAGCCGTTCCCACTGGAATGGAATGCCGATTCAGTCAGGGTGGATGCAACACTGTTGCTGGACTACTTCAAGAACTATGAGGGCGCATTCGAGGGGAATGTGGCACGCCTTCAGCAAGACTACTTTTCTCTGATGGCTTGGTTATACTTTTCGCCGTTTATCTGCGACACACGCTCTCTGGCGCTGTTGCAGGATAGCGATGTGATTCGCTATCCTTCATTTGCGATAATTTTCGGCAAGTCCAACTGTGGTAAAACCAGCCTGGTGGATACGCTGATGACCTCGATGTTCGGCTATGCTCACACAGTCGATAAACGGAACTTTACTACGTCCAACCTTCGCGGGCTACAGCAGGGATACAAGAGGTTTCCAGTGGTGTTTGACGATATCGGGCGTAGGGCGTTCAACAACCATGGCAGAGACATGATCAAGGATGAGATGCAGCCTCCCGTCACGGAGTACCCGGGTTTCATCCTCTCCATGAATGCGGAGCCCCAGTCGTTCTCCGACGAAGTTGTGAAACGCAGCATGATGATATACACGACGACGGCGTTGCCACCACATAACGAAGAGTTACGTCAGCGACTGCAGGGTAAGATACAGGAGATGCGCCGCGGCCTAACGGGACATCTCTATCGCCGCTACTTGGCAGAGACCATGGATCGCATCGACGATGAGCGATTACCGGACGATTGGCTGGCTCTGTCGTCAGGTGTGCTGAGTAGCATCATCTCGGATGCCATAGGCGGATCGTCTCCACACTGGTGTCGCACCATAACCTGGTTTGACTACGCCGAGAAGCGGTATGACCGGGTGAAAGCCCGCCTCGATAACTTACTGAGAGCATCAGCTCATGCCAAGAACGAGGGCGAGGTGCCTAACGGCTGGAAGATCGAGGGAGATAAAGTCATCGTCTGGGAGCAGCGGGACGCCTTCGGCAGACGTGGGTTTGATTGGGAGGACGTGCCCTCTACGTTAATAGATGAGGAGGCCGGCGGCGGTGGCAGAACAGTGCTGCACCGAGCCAGTTTGGAAGAATTCCTTGGGCGAGGCTTGCGCCAGTTGCGCCGGTGGTGGACACTCTGGGAGTCGGGTTAACCACTATCTAGATAGGAGGCAACCATGGCAGTAACCAGGATTGAAATAGAGTCACGGAGCCTCTTAGACGGCGGTACAAGCTTTGGCGAAGTGGGCCCGTACGAGCAGCTAAAGGGGACAGTCCACTTCGGCGTCGACCCGAACAACCTCCACAATGAGGCTATCACCGACCTGGAGCTCGTCCCACGGGATGCCCAGGGTCTTGTAAGCTGCTCTGCGGACTTCCTCATCCTCAAGCCTACCGATGCACATCGGGGCAACCATCGTATACTCCTGGACGTGCTGAACCGAGGTCGTCACCGGGCATTGAAGTATTTCAACTGCGCCCCAGACCCGACGACGCACAGCGACCCTCTCGACCCCGGCGACGGTTTTCTGATGCGCCACGGTTACACTGTGGTCTGTTGCGGCTGGCAGCACGACGTGCCTGCGGTCGAAGGCCTGCTGCGTATCAGAATACCCGATGCGGTGGGCCCAGACGGGCCGATCTCCGGCAAGATAATGGTGACCTTGCACCCCAACTCGCTCACCCAGGTCGAAGCCCTTTCCGACTTAATGCACCAGCCCTACCCCAGCAATAATCTGGGCGACCAGGAAGCCGCCCTGTACATGCTGGACCACGAGGATGCGACGCCCCAATTGCTGCCTCGGGCGCAATGGTCCTTCGCCAGACTGGAGGGTGAAAATGTCGTGCCTGACGCTTCTCACATCTACATGAAGTCCGGCTTCTTACCCGGTAAGGTATACCAGGTGGTCTACTCCACCACGGGGGCACCGGTGGTGGGGCTGGGCTTCGTGGCCACCCGAGATATCGTGTCCTTCCTTAAACATGGCGCGGCACAAGATGGCAATCCCTGCGCCGACGACCTGCAGTACGCCTACGCCTTCGGCGCGTCCCAGAGCGGGCGGTTCTTGCGCCAACTCCTATATCATGACCTGAACGAGGACGAGCAGGGCCGCACCGTGTTCGATGGGCTCATTCCCCACATTGCAGGGGGCAGGCGAGGGGAGTTCAATCAGCGATTCGGGCAGCCCTCCTGCGCCGCGAAAACAAGCATCGGCACCCTGTTCCCTCACACCGATGTCGAGCAGATTGACCCGGAGCTCGGTGTTTCCGACGGCCTTCTGTCCAGGCTGGCCAGTGAAGGCAAACTCCCGAAGGTATTTCTCACCAACTCTTCAGCAGAGTATTGGCGCGGTGACGCATCGCTGACACACATCGACGTTCTCGGCAGGCAGGATATCGAGCCCCTGGACGACCTTCGCATCTACCACTTCGCGGGCACCCAGCATCCCTCCGGCACCTTCCCGCTGACCGATTTCAATGCCGTTGGCGGTTACCGTGGCCTGCAGACCTTCAACTCCGTGGAGTACGCGCCGCTCCTATGTGCGGCCCTGGTCAAGCTGGACCGGTGGGTATCTCTGAATGAAGCGCCGCCACCCAGCAAGCACCCTCGCATAGACGATGGCACGGCGGTAGCACCTGAAGCTACGGCGCCTACGTTCAAGAGTATCCCCGGCATCAAGTTTCCCGGCCATTTCCCCGTTCCTAAACGGCTGGACTTCGGACCAAACGCCGATAATGGAGTCGTGACCATCCTTCCGCCGAAAGCAGGTAAGGTTTATCCTGGCTTGGTTTCCGCAGTGGACGAGGACGGCAATGAGATGGGCGGTATACGCCTGCCCGATGTCAGCGTGCCACTGGCTACGCATACTGGATGGAACCTGCGCCACCCTGACATCGGAGCCCCAGAACAGCTTCTTGGGCTGTTCATTGGACTGATCGGCTCTACGGTCCCCTTCCCGCCGAGCAAGGCCGCGCGAGAGGCGTCCGGCGACCCCCGCCTCTCCATCCAGGAGCGATATAGCTCGAAGGAGGAGTACCTGAAGCAGGTCAAGAACGCGGCACGGGAGCTAGTCGGGGAGGGATACCTCTTGGAGGTGCACGTTGAGGTAGTAGTGCGGCAGTCGTCGGAACGCTACGATCTGTTTCGCCATGCAGAGCGATGAGCTGGAGCTGCCGATGTGCCTGAAGTACGGGTCAAGCGTTAGCAGCGGGTGCAGCTACTCAGCAGTTCTGCCGCCGTCAATCACCAGCTCCGTCCCGGTGATGTAGGAAGACTCATTGGAAGCTAGAAAGAGGACACCGTAGGCAACGTCCTCTGGAACTCCAATTCTGCCCAGAGGTATCTGCTGGAGGTAGGTCTCACGCATCGCTGGATCATCCAGATAGTCCTGGACCATGGGGGTATCGATGGGGCCGGGGCAAACGGTGTTACACCTGATCCCATCGCCGGCATGCTGAAGGGCGACGGCCTTGCTGAAAAGGCGAACGGCCCCCTTTGTAGCGACGTAAGTGGCGGAGCCCGTGGTGGTTCCTACCAGCCCAGCGGTGGAGGATATATTGACGATGGAGCCTCCACCGGCCTTCCGCATGGCTGGAATGGCATGCTTCGTGCCCAGAAACACTCCGGTGGTGTTGATGGCCATCATGCGGTCCCAATCTTCCCTACTGGTCTCCTCTATGCTAACGCGGGTGAAGATGCCGGCATTGTTTACAAGCACGTTGAGCTTGCCGTAGCTACTGACTGCAGTGTCCACAGCCGCCACCCAGTCTGATTCAACGGTCACGTCCAGGTGAATATAGGTGGCATGGCCACCCGACTTCCGAATCTCAGCCTCCACCCGCATCCCTTCCGTATCCAACACATCGCCGAACACCACCTTGGCGCCTTCCCGGGCGAATAACCTAGCCTCCGCGGCGCCCTGCCCACGGGCGCCACCACTGATAATGGCTACCTTCCCGTCCAACCTTCCCATTACCGTTGCCTTTCTTTCATCCAGAATCCCCAAGCTTGGCTATCGCCTTCTCGAGATGCTCCCTCACCTGGGGGTCGAGCTCGGTCGTGAGTGCTTCCTGAAGCTCTGCAACGATCGAGGCGTCCCCGACTCTCGATAAAGACATCGCTGCACGCCATCGCACTTGGTGACTTGGGTCCTCTCGGAGTGCAATAAAAAGGGCTGAATCCACACCGTCGCCGCCGATGCGCCCCAAAGTGAGGGCCGCCTCCTGGCGTACCCGAGTCTCAAGCTCCAGCCCGTCATTGAGTACACTGATAAGCGCGTTTACCACCTCGGGGCTACCAATATTCTTGAGACTGAATACGGCCTCCCACCTGCGGTAGTTGTCAGGGTCGTCGAGCCCTCGTATTAGCTCAGGACGCGCTTCATGTTGATCGAATGAAGCCAGAGCCACGGCGGCATTTCGTACAACTTCCGGCTCCGAGCTGTCCAGGCCAACAAGGAGCAAGGGAACCGTCTCCGTACCGGCTCGGTCTGTTAGCGCTAGCGCCCACAAGCTTCGCCAGCGAGGGTGGGAGTTGTCATCGTACAGGGCGCGCTTTACCAGCGCCGGAATCGCCTTGGGGTCCTTTAGCCTGCCAAGCTTATTTACAGCATCCCAGCGCTCCTTCCACACTTCGCTGTCCGTTAACCGGATCAGCTCATCTATATTCGAGGGTTCCTGCCCTGCAGAAATCTCCGTAGGGACAGAAACAGCAGCAATGGGTGTTGGAGATGGCTCGACGGCAGATGGCGCTTCCATTGTAGCTGTCGGCGCAGGGGTCGACGTGGATTGCGTCTCGGGAGTTGGCGATGGTACGGAGGTTGGCTCCAGGTCGCCATAAACCGCGCCTCCGTCTCGGGTGCCATCGGATCCACGGGCCCCCGCGCCACCAAAGCCTCCTCCCCCCGCACCATCGAGTCGATCGGCACCTTCTCCACCACCGGTTCCAGTACCGGATGGCGCCGTCAAGAAACAACCGACCGTACCGCCACCCGCGCCACCACCCGGTCCACCGGGAGCGCCACCACCTCCGGCGAACTCGGGTCCAGCCGATGTGCCGGCACCGTTGACCGTACCGTCGACGGTTATGGTACCTTGGGACAGCAACGCGAAGGGTCGCGATCCAGCCGCGTTGATGGTAACTCCAATACCAATCGACACAGTGGAAAAGGTGAATACCGCGATACCTGAGTCGTCTATACCTGTAAAGACCGTCGGCCCAGGCCCTGTCAGGCTTAAGGTACTCGTATCTACTGTGTATATCCCTGGACCAGGGGTAAAGACGCCCAGACTCGCGTTGTCACCTGGCTCCAACTGTGCCGTCATCCCCGCTATCGGTTCCTCCAATGCGGTGGCGTGAAGCGGGCCGGGTCTGACGCCTTGGGGCAAATTTGTGGAGACGCCCTCATCTCCCATGGCCAACATCGGAACCAGCAGCACAAACGCCATCACCGCGACGGCAATGAAGCCCAGCAGCCACTTTCTACGGTTACCAAAAAGATTATTCTTCACGATATCCCCTCCTTGAATTTATCTGTTCTCAGAAACGAAGAAGCTTCATCAGCGGCTAGTGCTGGAACTACAACTGTGCCCGCTGGAGCCCCTGTTAGCTGTAACAGCTATGCCATTTTTGAATATAGTGTGAGGTCCGTGTTAGAACACCGAGAACTTACATTGCCTTTCCTCGAACTTACATCGCCTTTCCTTCAATGTCAATTTCATAAGTTAACAATAGCTACATTGATCCGACATCGAGAGTAACCTTGACCCTCATGGCTGGCCCTTTGACGACCATTATGGAGCAGTCCAGATGGCTACACTAGTTTCGTTCAGTAGCTCCAACGTGGGGATACCATCCCCGTCCAGACGTAGCTCAGACCGCACCACCCCCGCTGCATCCCTCATACTCAGACTGGGGACCCCCGACTGGCTCAGCCGCTGGACCGAGCGGATCTCACCCTGGCCATCCATCAAGACCACACGTCCATTATCGATCAGGACCAAATTGGGTGATCCATCGGAGCTTAACAGGAGCCATACGCGAATCTCGCCTGCTTCGTCGACCAACGTAAGGTTTGGCCTGCCGTCCTCGAGGGTGGTCAGCGTTGCCCGTACGGTTCCGGCCTGGTCCACCACCTCGAAGCGCTCCGCCCGCACCACTGTTTTCACCTCATCATCGTCAGACCCGAGACCGCAGGCCGCGGACAGGAGAACGACGACCGCTAGAGCCAGCATCAAACTCAGGGGCGACCCAAGCAATTTGGGGATGCGCACTTTGAAACGGGCATCACCAGATCCCTTTACCGGATCCGTATTGTGCAGGGGAGACCTGCTGACATCGTTACCTCCGTTTTTTATCATGGTTGACTCCTTTCTAGCTAGGCGCATTGCCGGAATATTGTATCACCAAGGGCCGACTTGCTACCGTCCACCTGCTGTTTCACGAATTTCTCGTTACGAATAGTGGTGTTGGCCTAAACCAGTGTCTGTAGATTCTTCCTCCGAGGCAGATATTTCTCGCTCGATTTGAGCCTCTCGGAGGGCTCTCCTATGGTTCGAGGTGCCTAAGCGAACATCTAAACCTACATAAGACAGAGAGCCGCCAGTAAATTACTGGCGGCCCGTTGTTTAACCGTCAATACGCCCTACTTGAGGGCGTCGCGTACCTTAACGGAAGCCGAAGATCAAAGGCGACCGGCGTTACGTACCACCATCCACACTCCAGTTTCATTGCGACGGTTGTTAGGGGTAGCCTTCACCGGTCCTCTATAGGGCACGTCATCCAGCCTGCCTTCCAGCTTAAGAATTCGTTATGTGTTTTACCGCCTCCAGGGCCAGGTAATAGCTGAAAACGCCGAAGCCCCAGACAGAGCCCTTGGACACAGGCTGAACGGCGGAGGTGGTGCCACGGGCCGAGGGGTTAGAGACGTGGACCTCTATGACCGGATATCCGACCTGGGTAATTGCCGTCCGGAGGGGACCCGATAGCGTCGTATAGCCGGCGGGGTTGATCAGGGCAGCGTCTACGCCGTTGTCGTGGCCATCGTACAGAAAGTTCGCCACCTCTCCTTCGACGTTGGATTGGAATATCTCCACGTCCACGCCCAGGGAATCGGCATAACCTCGAATCTGCTCGTTGATCTGGTCGAGGCTGGCTTTGCCAAATGTCTCTATCTGAGCCTTACCTCTCATATTCATGCCCGCCCCCTGGATAATTAACACTTTGGTCATCTCATCTCTCCTTTCGCGATACTATGGTTCGCACATATCCTTTGCCAATGGAGGTTTCCACTGACCCAGTCAGGAATTGGCTCGCTAAAGTATACCACTCGCCCTTCATCCGGAGCGGTGGTAGCTCTGCCTAACTTTCAATCGACTGCAAAAACTTTATGACGTGGGGCAACACCAGATCACTGCGAACGTAGGCTTGAAGGTGACTGAGGCCCGGCAGGGAAACGTAGGTGCAATTAGGAATGTGCTTGACGCACTCCATTGTCCCTGGACGCCAGCCCTCGTCGGCCTGTCCAACATAGACCAAGCAAGGCACTTTAATAGTGGGCAGAACGAAGGAGATGTCCGGCAAGTCCACAGCCGCGGCAGCCTGTAACGCCTGTACATCATTTGCCAGCGACCTCGCTCTTGGACCGGGGAACACTGGTATCCCCTGCTCCTGTATCTCCTCTATGAAGGCCTCCATACCTCTGTCCAAGACCTGGCGAATGGATTCCAGACTGTGTTGATAGGGCTCCATGGCGCCTATAATCAGGGACCGCAAATATGCGGGAGCGTAGGCTGCTAGGCCGAAACCTAATCTTCCGCCCATGGAGTAGCCAATAAAGTGGGTCTTGCTGACCTTTAGCGAATCGAGCACGGCGACGATGTCGCCTACCATTGGCTTTAGCTCGTAAGACTCAGGGCTATGTAGCTTGTCGCTGAGGCCGTGGCCCCGGGTATCGATGAGGATTAGGCGGTAGCTGCCCTTGAGTCCCGCCACATAGCCGGCATCGTACCAGTCTTGCATGCTGCCGATGCCTCCGTGCTGCAGCACCAGAGGAGGCCCCTCACCTTCCACATGATAGTGGACTTGCACTCCACTGTTGTCCACGTATGGCATCGTTCACCTGCCGCGCTTGGCCGTCTCATTAGTTATGACGCGCTGCGCACAAAGGGTATATGGACGCCACGACGGACGTCAAGCAACAATGGTCGAAGCCGTTAGCCTGTGTAGTTCAGCCAGGGGTTCCGTAACTTCAGGCTATTCCGTATACTGTTGCAAGCGTATCCCATCTACGAGACCTTTGCCCTTAAGGAGACCGAAGATGAAATACGGGATGGTCGTTCCCAATCGCGGAGCTCTTGCCACTCCAGATAACCTGGTGACGATCGCCAAGCGCGGCGAGGAGCTAGGGTATCACATGCTCTTGACCGGCGACCATATATTGGTCCCCAATGGCATCAGTTCCCCATATCCCTACAGCCCAGGCGGGGAATTCCCCGGACAAGCATACGGCGAAGCCATGGAGCAGCTCACTTTACTTACCTTCATCGCCGGCCACACCAAGTCAATACGGCTGGTTACCAGCGTCATGATAGTGCCTCACCGGAACCCTCTCGTTACAGCCAAGATTCTGGCTACTCTGGACGTCTTGTCCAAAGGCCGTGTCACCCTGGGTGTAGGCGCGGGGTGGATGCGCGAGGAGTTCGAAGCCTTGGGTATACCAGCATTTGATCAACGGGGCGACGTCACCGATGAGTATATTCGAGCTTTCAAAGTACTGTGGACCAGCGATAATCCGAGCTTCGAGGGCAAGTATTGCAGGTTTTCCGACATCAGCTTTCTGCCGAAACCGGTGCAGAAGCCCCATCCGCCTATTTGGGTCGGAGGTGAGAGTCCCCGCGCAATTCGCCGAACGGCAGAGCTAGGCGACGGCTGGTATCCCATAGGGTCTAATCCCCGATTCCCCATGAGAGAGCCGGCGCAGCTGGCGGCGGGTATGAAGCGTCTGGCTGAGCAGGCCAAAAGGGCGGGAAGGGACCCGAAGGAGATCGAGGTAATCTACTGGAGCCATGATTTCGCCTTGAGTCAAAATGGCGGACCAAGCTCATCCGGCGGAGACCGAGTGCCCTTCACCGGCAATGCTGACCAGATCGCATCGGACATCCGGCAGTACGAGGAGATGGGCGTCAGCCAACTGGTGGTAGACTTCTTTCGAAGCGGGAATAGTCTGGAAGTCGCACTGGGCCAGTTGGAGGACTTCGCCACCAAGGTCTGGCCCCATGTATGAACCACTGATGTCGATCGCAACTATGGTCGCTTCTATGGTCCTTGGACCGTCTTTGCGACAACCCCTGGGGATGAAATCTAGCCTCCTCCCTCCTATGTGGGGGAGGCCGGAGGTGGTGGGTATCACACCCCCATCCTAGCCTTCCCCCATCGAGGGGGAAGGGATTTTCGTGAGGGTGCCAATCGCGGGAAAACTAGCTCTGGAGGTCAAGAGAAGATGCTAGCCATAGACACTCACGTCCACGTGCCACGCCAGCCGGGCTTGCCCGAGATCGGCATCGAAGCGGAGCTCCAGCGATACTTCAGGCTGGCTGCTCCCCCCAAGGACGCTGAGGAGATGGCCAACAAATACAAGGAGCTGGATATCCTGGGAGTAATATTTTCCGTGGACACCGAGACCACCACTGGAGACCCTCCTGACACCAACGACTACGTGGCCGGCATCGTCAAAACGTATCCAGACCAGTTCATAGGCTTCGCCAGCGTAGACCCATGGAAGGGTAAAATCGCAGTCATGGAACTGGAGCGCTCGGTTAAGGAGCTGGGGCTAAAGGGCCTGAAGCTACATCCTGTGCACCAGTCATTCTTTCCCAACGACACCCATTTCTATCCACTCTATGAGAAGGCACAGGATCTAGGAGTGCCCGTGCTGTTTCATTCAGGGTTCGCCGGGGCTGGCGCAGGCACACCGGGCGGCTCCGGCTTGAAGCTGAAGTACAGCGCCCCCATACCCGGCATCGACGACGTGGCCGCCGACTTTCCGGCCCTGACCATCATTATGGCTCACCCTGCCTGGCCATGGACGGATGAGCAGATAGCGGTCGCCTTACACAAAGCCAACGTGTATCTGGACCTATCGGGCTGGTCGCCCCGCTTCATTCCCGAAGCGCTTATCCGCGAAGCTAACACTCGCCTTCAGGACAAGGTGTTATTCGGCTCCGACTACCCCTATATACAGCCGGACCGCTGGCTTCAAGCATTCCAGGGTCTGGAGATTCGAGACGAGGTGCGGCCTAAACTGCTTCTGGAGAATGCCCGCAAGGCCCTAAATTTAGGCTGATCACATGCCTCGGATTCCCTTCAGGTGTAAATAAATTGAGCGGCCCAGAAATATTCATAATGGGCTTCGGGGCCTTCCTGGCCACTATAGGCATGGGCCTATTCGCCGTGTTCACATGGTTCCGAAAGTCGGAAGTAGGGCGAAACAGGATCAAGCTATTTCAGGCAGAGTTCGATCTTTCCCAACCTTCGTTAGTAATCTTCGCTGCCGGTTGCATCATGATCGTGCTACCGATAATCCTGGACCAGTTAGGATCAGATGACCCTACCGGACCCATAGAGCCCGTCATCACGGTACCTCCCGCTACAGAGCCTCCCACTGAACCACCTCCCACCGTTCTGCCTACCGCGCCCCTAGTTACCGTGGCTGCCATTGCCCCCGTTGTTCCTGTAGCGGCTACGGAGCCCGTCGCGACCGTGCCGACAGCTATTTCGCCAACCCTCCCAGACATGAGCGGCATTTGGCACAGCAGTTTTGGAGGCCAACAGGGGTATGTACATTTTTTCAAAACTGCTCCCACCGTCGAAGAGTATCAGTTTCAGCAACATAGGCACAGTGACCCCTTTTTCGGGGAGGAAAGCTTTCCCATTGTGGGAGGTGGAACTGCCAGGTTGGAGGGTGCTATCCTGTCCATCGACAACACCAACCCCTCCGGCTTCGGGAGTTATTCTGGAGAGCTACAGGTTGATGGACCGAGGACCGTCGGCGTAGTTACGAACGCGACGGGAGACGCTGTTCCCGTGGTACTCTCACTGCTACCCGCCTACGTTGATACAGTGTTTGTCTCCGGCGAGGCACGAGGTCCCAGGATAGCCGTTTCAGATGGATCTTCCGTGCGTGCTCACGTAAACCTTCATGCACGATTTCCTACTCTGGGTGATTTGCTGGTGGAGATCCGAGGGGACCGCCCGGGCAGCGATGAGACAGAAAAGCCCTGCCCGTTTCCGAATGAGCAATGGGAGGGCGAGAAGGAGTTTGTGTGCCCGTTCACTGTAGAGCAACCTACCAATACAGTCATCAAACAATGGTTCGTTCGAGTCTCATTCAAACTTGAAGGCAGAACAGCGATCTTTGTTTACGCCCCCCAAGAACAGGAGGCTCGGGAAGCGGTGACCCAGTTTAGGTGAGTGCCAAGTACCGCGAGGATCTTGACCCTAACCTGAGTCACTTAGACTCCTGAACACACTGCTCAAGCAGCTCAAAAGCCGCTTTGGCGAATACCCACATGTTGGCCTCGCGGTCCGCGTCGCCGGTTTCCAGCGTGATGACCTTTTCAACCGGGCCTACGACGGCGATGCAGGCATGACCGGCCTCGTCGCCATATCGGTTCCCCGTGGGGCCACTGGCGCCGGTCTCACTTAATCCCCAGGTGGTCCCGAGCAATTCCCGGATGGTGCGGCCATTGAGCAGGGCATATGGCTCGCTGCTTGCCCGCATACGGGACATAGCCTCGTCCGGGACCCGTAGCAGCCCCTCTTGAGACGGACGAGTGTAGATTACTGCGCCGCCTAGATAATAATCCGAAGCCCCAGGGATGGCCACCAAGGCGGCTGACATCAGTCCCCCACAAGCTGATTCTGAGACAGCGATGGTCTGCTGAGATTGCTTTAGCAGTGCGCCAACCGACGCCGCTATCGAGCTTAGTTCCGTCAAAGTATCCTCCTGCGAAACACTTGATGCACCACGAAAGCGTCACCTGAAGTTGGGCAGCCACGGCGAGTCAGTCGTTAGTCATCGCCGGTGGCTTTGCCCATGGGTGTATAATCGTCGAATGGTGGCAACGGTTGGGTTCGAACCAACGACCTAGCGCTTATGAAGCGCCCGCTCTAACCACTGAGCTACGCTGCCTTCTGAGTGGATGGGATCCCGTCCTTGGTAGACAGATTTAGCATAGAATCCTGAGGCTAACTGCTCCACTAATATACCCAGATACGAATTCTCTGTCAACGCCGACTCATCTCCGGCAACCACAATGCCCGACTATACCACCGGTCCCGAATTCGCTAACACCAAATCGTCCGAAGGTAAGCATACCGTTAGGGGGTCTATCAAATGGCGGTGTCCGAGAAGGTCAAGCGCTTCGTAGAAGAGGGAGGGTGGATCCGCAGAATGTTCGAGGCGGGGATCACCCTCAAGCACCAGTACGGTGCGGACAAGGTCTTCGACCTCTCCCTTGGCAACCCGGTAGTGGAGCCACCTGAGCAGTTCAATCAGGAGCTGCGGCGGCTTGCCGAGAACCCGGTGAAGGGTATGCACCGTTACATGCCCAACGCCGGCTACCCTGAGACCCGAGAGGCGGTGGCGTTGGGGCTGAAGGCCGAGACGGGCATTTCTTTCACGATGGGGGAGATCGTGATGACCTGCGGTGCTGCAGCCGCCTTAAACGTGGTGCTCAAGACCATCCTCAATCCGGGGGATGAGGACGTGTTCTTCGCCCCCTACTTCGTTGAGTATGGATATTACACCGACAACCAGGGCGGGGTCTCTGTTATAGCACCTACTGACCATAGCTTCCAGCCTGATCTAGGAGCCCTTGATGGGCTGATAACGCCCAGAACTCGAGCGGTGCTGATTAACTCGCCCAATAATCCCTCTGGGGCAGTCTACACCGAGGCCCGCCTAAAGGGCTTAGCAGAGCTAATGCGCCGAAAATCCGCCGAACACGGCGCGGATATATTCCTCATCAGCGACGAGCCATATCGACGCATAATCTACGATGGTCTCACGTATCCCCAGGTGTTTCCTCACTACGAGGCCTCCATAGTCGTAAACTCACATGCCAAAGACCTGGCTCTCCCGGGAGAGCGTATCGGCTATATTGCCGTTAACCCTGAGTACAGGGACGGTAAAGAGCTAGTTGACGGCCTCACCTTCTGCAACCGCATCCTGGGCTTCGTTAACGCTCCGGCCCTCATGCAGCACGTAGTCAGGGCGCTCCAGGGTGTAAGCGTAGATGTAGGAGATTATCAGCGCAAGAGGGACTATCTGTACGCCCGGCTCACAGAGATGGGCTATTCGGTCTTCAAGCCCCAGGGAGCTTTCTACATGTTTCCCAAGTCGCCCATCGAGGACGACGTAGCATTCGTAGAGAAGCTACAGGAGTGGAACGTGTTGGCTGTGCCGGGCAGAGGTTTCGGCTCGCCAGGCTACTTCCGGATCTCCTACTGCGTGGAGGACTCTGTGCTGGAGGGCGCGATGGAGGGTTTCGGGAGGGCGATGGAGGGGTAGGGGGCTAATGGATAAACTGGAGTTTAACTTAAACCCTGGCATAGCTATGGAGGCAAGCTAATAAAGCTGAGTAATGGTATACTATACATAGCTACTGGGACTGGAGATGGGAAGGGGAGTATGACAATAGAATACACAGCTAAAGATATCCAAGTCCTCGAAGGACTTAAGGCAGTACGCCTACGACCGGGAATGTACATCGGTAGCACCGATCAAAGGGGCCTCCACCACCTGATATACGAGATAGTGGACAACAGCGTCGACGAAGCCATGGCCGGCTACTGTAGCAAAGTACAGATTATTATCCAGAAAGACGGCTGGGTCAGGGTCTCCGACGACGGTCGAGGCATCCCCGTAGACCGGCATCCTACAACCGGCAAGTCCGGCCTGGAGACTGTGATGACCACCCTGCATGCAGGAGCCAAATTTGGTGGCGGAGCCTACAAGGTGTCCGGTGGTCTCCACGGCGTAGGCGCTTCCGTAGTAAATGGACTCTCGTCCCACATGCGCGTGGAGATAAGGCGAGACGGCCTCGTATACTCGCAGGAGTATCAACAGGGGATACCGATAACCGACGTTGAACACACGGCCCTTCTCGACCACGAGAAGGACGAGACAGGCACTTCCATCGCTTTTATACCTGATGCGACGATTTTTCCTAACCTGGACTATGACTTCGATAACCTGGTGGACCACTTCAAAGAGATCGCTTATCTGAACCGCAGTTTAGAGGTGCGACTTCTAAGTCACTGGCACGAGGACCAACGGAGCGGCGACAACGAACGATCCTACTATTTCGATGGAGGCCTGGCAAGTCTGGTCCGGAGTGTGAACAAACACCGGAAGGTGCTTCAAGAGAAGCCCTTCTACATGCTGAAAACCGCGGATAGTACCATAGTAGAGGCCGCCATTCAGTATAACGACGGCTACAGCGAGTCGGTGCTCTCCTTTGCCAACTGCATCAATACCGAGGAGGGTGGCACCCACCTCACCGGCTTTCGCACAGCCCTCACCCGCGTCATCAACGACTACGGCCGCAAGCAGAACCTTCTGCGTGACGACCAGCCCAACCTTTCGGGCGAGGACGTTCGGGAAGGTCTGACCGCCGTGATCAGCGTTAAACTGACCGATCCTCAGTTCGAAGGACAGACTAAGACGAAGCTAGGCAACACCGAGATCAAAAGCATAGTAGAGACAACGATGGGGGAGTCCCTGGCCCAATACCTGGAGGAGCACCCAATCGAGGCCAAGCGTATAGTAGAAAACTGCACTACAGCTCAGAAGGCACGGGAAGCTGCCAGAAAAGCCCGAGAGCTTGTCATAAGAAAGAACGCGCTGGACGGCTCCTCATTGCCCGGTAAACTGGCCGACTGCTCTGAGCGCAATCCCGCCCTCTCGGAGGTCTATATCGTAGAGGGTGAGTCCGCCGGCGGCTCCGCCAAGATGGGCAGGGACCGGCGCTACCAGGCCATCCTTCCCCTGAAGGGAAAGATCCTCAATGTGGAGCGGGTACTGCGGCAGCCGGACAAGATCCTGGGCCATGAGGAGATCAGGGCGGTAATCGCCGCTTTGGGCGCGGGCGAGGGGGAGGAGTTCAACTCCACCAAGCTTAGGTACCATAAGATAATAATCATGACCGACGCCGACGTGGACGGCTCCCATATCCGCACTTTACTCCTCACCTTCTTCTACCGAAGGATGCTTCCTCTCATCGAAGATGGCTATCTCTACATAGCCCAGCCTCCTTTATACCGGGTTCAGGCAGGGAAAACCGCCAATTATGCCTTCACCGAAGCTCACAAAGATAATCTCATAAGCTCCTTGAACGGAAAACGTAACGTACAGGTCCAGAGGTACAAGGGCCTGGGGGAAATGAACCCGGACCAGCTCTGGGAGACCACCATGGACCCCGAGACCCGCAACATGCTCCTGGTGACCATTGAAGATGCGTTGGAGGCCGAAGATACCTTTACGACTCTCATGGGCGACGAGGTCGCACCCAGGAAGAGCTTCATCCAGACCCACGCCCGCAGTGTGAGGGAACTGGACGTCTAGGCCTCAACACCTCTAGCTATGTGAAGTCAAATCTAGCGTAGGAGCGGTTTCATGGCCGATCCTCAGCTCCCTGATAATGCCCCGGCGACAGCCCTATTTCCTCACTTCGAGTCCGAGCTGTATAACATGATCGCTGCGGAAGTAGAGAATCTCAGCGACCAGCAGCTGGACTTCACATCCGACCGATGGGAATGGGGCAAGTGGAGCATTCGCCGGAACCTGAGCCATATCGCATCGGGAGACTTTCGCTGGCTTCTGGTCCGTTGGGGCCTGAGCCTTTTTCCCCAGGGCTTACCTGGCGGAAAGGACATAGACAGTCTGATGGCCCCCGTCAAGGACGCACAGCTAGACGATAAGCTGTACTGGAACGTGGACGACATCCTTGAGAAGCTGAAGGAAGGTATGGAACTGGTCCAATGGGTGCTGACCAAGGAGACTGTGAGCTCAATCCGCAGTAAGGAGATCGACCTGCCTAACACGGGCAACTGGCCGAGGTTCGGCCAAGCCCATCCCCGAGGCATTCGACAGGACCCCAATGACCCCGCTATGTCCCACATGTCGCTGGAAGCCACCATCCGCCACCGCTATTACGAGCACACCACCCACCTTTACAATATGCAACGACTGAAGCGGGCTCAGGGACTTGCCACTGTGGTTGAAGTGCCCTTCGAGGGGTACTGGGCCATGCAAGACTGGGACCGGAGCGAGCCGTAAAACTAACTAGACCACCCTCACTTGGCCATCCGGGCTAGCCTTCAACAGAGTGACGAAATCGTAGCCACGGCGACCGAGTTCCTCACTGCCTCCTTGAACCCGGTCTAGTATGGCGATGACTCTAGCTACAGTGCAGCCGTGGGCCTCGGCAGCCTCTATAGCCCTAAACAAGGAAGCACCTGTGGTGCACACGTCGTCTACTATGGCGACTCTGGTACCAGACGCCAAGGGCCCCTCTATATTCTGTTTGGTGCCGTATGCCTTTGTATCCTGTCTCACAATGAAGCCGGGGATGGGATAGTGCTCAAGGTAGCTAGCCAGTGCAACAGCGGCCACGATAGGATCAGCGCCCAATGTGGGCCCACCAATGGCCTGGACTCCGGTCTCCTTGAGCAGGGGGATCAGAGCTTTCCCTATAAGATACGCTCCCTCGGGGTCGAGGCTAAGCAACCGCCCATCGAAATAATAGGGACTCTTCTTTCCAGACGAGAGGGTGAACTCGCCGTATTTAATGGCGCCCTTCTCGAGGGCAACTTCCAGTAGCCGTTCAATCGTGCTCACTGAGCTACCTCTGATTCTCTGTAGAGGCCACATTGGCACATGTAGCTTTCCACCTCTTCAAGCACCTGATAGCGCACCGATTGTCCCATGGCCACTCTGCGCCGAATATCAGTGCCGCTGACGTCAACTAACGGCCCATTCAACGTCAACACCTTTTCGCTCTCCGACAAACAGATAGATTCGAGAAAGCTTGTGTCACCTGCCTGGTGACCGGGTCGGGGAACAACCACTACCGTGCAAAGCTGCAAGATCTTGTCTGGCTCCTTCCAGCGACGAAACCCTGATAGAGAGTCGACTCCTACGATAAAGTAGAATGAGTCCTCGCCATCCGCCCCTTCATGGAGCTGGGTAAGGGTATCCACGGTATAGGTTGGCCCGGGGCGGTCTATCTCCATCGAAGAGGCGTAGAAGAAGGGATTAGAGGCTACGGCAAGCCGCACCATGTTCAAGCGGTGGTGTGCCAGGGACAGTGGTGCACCTTCCTTCATCCATGGATGGCCAGTAGGTATAAAGAGTATCTCGTCAAGCTCTAAACGGACCCGGGCTTCCTCCGCCACAAGCAGGTGGCCGATGTGAATGGGATCGAAGGTCCCTCCCATCAAACCTACCTTCACGTTAGTACCACTCCAGCTCTACGCCGCCGATCCGCACAGTGTCTCCAGGCTGCACGCCCTGTGCCTCCAGTTCTTTGACAACCCCCAACTTCTGTAGCTCTCGCCATATCTGGATCATCGCTTTCCAGTCGTCCAGGTTAGCCATTGCCACCAACCTCTCAACCTTGGGCGCTGATATCGAATATTCCCCGTTCTCGCGACTGACCTGAAAGGCCGCTAAAGCTCCACCTGGGCGAGCAGCAACCTGAGCAGTGACCTCTTGGGGCTTCGACTTGGGAAGCTCATCCAGAGTCTCGAGGACCTTTCCCAATAGTCTTTCTAAACCCTCTCCTGTTGCCCCGGAGATGAAGAACACCGGTGGGCCTTGCGACCCAAATTCTTCTTCAAGCACTGCTACCCGCTCTCGGACCTCAGGGATATCTATTTTATTAAGTGCTATGATCTGAGGCTTCTCAGCTAGAGCTTCGTCGAAGGCCGTCAGTTCCGCGTTTATTCGGTGCCAGTCTGCTATAGGGTCTTCCGACACCCCATCCACAAGGTGAATCAACAGACGGGCCCTTTCCACATGACGAAGGAACTCGTGACCCAACCCTGCGCCGGTATGGGCGCCCTCTATAAGACCCGGCACCTCCATCATCACGAAATCCCTATCCCGGCTTTGCACTACCCCTAGCACCGGGTCCGTGGTAGTAAATGGATAAGGTGCAACCTTTGGCTTAGCAGCCGAGCAATGCGAGATCAACGTAGACTTTCCCGCATTAGGCAGTCCAACGATGCCCACGTCCGCCAGAAGCTTAAGCTCAAGTATGAACGTACCTTTCTGCCCCTCCTCGCCCTGCTCCGCCAACACAGGCTCTTGTTGGGTGGACGACACAAACCGGGTATTGCCTGATCCGCCTGCGCCCCCTAATGCGATCACCATAGGTATTGTATCCGTAATATCAGCGACCATCTGCCGAGACTGGTCGTCTTCAAGTTTCCAGACGACGGTGCCAATTGGAACGCGGATGGTCACATCGGCGGCATTAGCTCCACGTTTTTTCTTGCCGCCGCCGTGAACCCCTCGCTTGGCGGTCCATGTCGTGTGATATTTCAGATGCAGCAAGGTGTTCAATGACGAGTCTCCAACGATTAAAACGTTGCCACCATCCCCACCATCCCCACCATCCGGCCCCCCTTTAGCGACAAACTTCTCTCTCCGAAAACTGATTGCGCCGTTTCCGCCGCGGCCGGCAGTAACCGATATTTTAGTTATATCTATCATATTCAAATGTGTTTTATACAGTATTCATAATAAGGGTGTTTACTGTGTAGATAGTCAGTCGTGATGGTGTGTGCTGAAAATGTGTGTTACACCCTATTTTAGCATGTCTGGAGTTCGATAACTGATGCTGGTTTGTTGATATATGAACCGCGGATATTTTAATTGGTCAACAATAGCTAGTGAGGTGAAAAGAGTGTAAATGATTGAGGTAGTTATATACAAGAATGAGCAGTTATCTACAAATAAACCGGCTTTATCTACAGCGAGGGACTGATAGCGCCTAATAAGAGGTAGGCCGATTAATCGAAGAGGGATTCTTTAATTGCCAGGACGTCGCGGTTCAGGTATGTATCGACATCGATGTTGCGGTTCATTCTTTCTATAGCGTGGATGACTGTAGAATGAGCTCGACCGCCCAGCAGCCTTCCTATGTCGGTGTCTTTCATACCTATCTCCATGTGGAGAAGGTACATTGCTACGTGTCGCGCCCTGACGATATCCTTCTTGCGGCTCTGTCCAACGAGGTCCTCTTGTCTAACTCTGAACTGGTTAGCCACCTGGTCCAAGATTTTATCGGCGCTTATGGAGCGGTGGGAAGAACCCATAGCAAAGTCCTGAATCGCTTGAGAAGCTAGATCCAAGCTGATCTGAGTATTGGTCATTTGGGACATAGCCACCAGTCGATTGAGGCTGCCCTCCAGCTCCCGTACGTTGCTTCGCACCTTCTTGGCAAGGAACTCAACGATATTGTACTCCAGGTTGACCTCCATCTGTTCAGCCTTGGTGCGGAGGATAGCTATCCTGGTCTCCAAATCCGGTGGCTGAATATCGGCGATGAGGCCCCAGCCGAACCTCGACCGCAGCCTGTCCTCGAGCAGTGGCATGGCCTTGGGAGAGCGGTCAGAGGTCAGTACCAGTTGGCGGTTGGAGTTGTGGAGGTCGTTGAAGGTGTGGAAGAACCCTTCCTGAGTCTGTTCCTTCCCACTTATAAACTGGACATCATCAATGAGCAGCACGTCAGCACTTCTATATCGGGCCCGGAAGTCCTCCGTAGTCCTGCTCTTGATTGCCGCTATGAATTCGTTGGTGAAATGCTCGCAGGTGACGTATAGCAGCCCCAAACCTTGGGACGCGCAGGTATGGCCGATAGCATGCAGGAGGTGGGTCTTGCCGAGGCCCACGTCAGAGTATAGAAACAGGGGATTGTAGCTCGTTCCCGGAGCATCAGCTACGGCTTGCGCAGCGCTAAACGGAAGCCGATTGGAAGGTCCTACGACGAACCTGTCGAATGTGTACTTCTGATTTAGAGTATGGCCCAGTGAGTGTCGGGTGGTGTTACCCAAGGGGTGAATATCCTGACCTGGAGTCTCCTTGCTTTGCTCGAAGGCTTCGCTGGAGTTTACTAGGAACCGGACATCCCATTGACGTCCAGTAATCTTCTGGACCGTTCTGCGGATAAGTGGGTAAATACGGCGTTCCAGCCATTCGACAGCGAAAGGGTTCGACACACCAACTAGCAGGATATCATCATCGATAGTTAGCCCGATGGTGTCTTTTAGCCAGGTTTCGTAGGTGGACGCGGTGACCTGCAACTGGAGGTCGCCCATCACGGCCTTCCACGCGGCCACTGCCAATGCATTTGTGCTGTCGGCTTCCATAGGAAATCTCCACAGATCTTGTCGCGACTAGGAGCTATAGGAGCAATTTATAATATACGGAGCGGCAGGGACCGATTTCGAGATCGACGTACCTTAAATAGATAACACCCACAGAAACCAAACACCACCCTACCATCACTCACACTCGAGGAACGAAGTGGATGATCAAGGCGCCTTCGCTGGAGTCCTGCTGCCGCTCCTGGCCCCAACCCGTGGACCTCACCGCACCATAAGGGGCCTCAAAAAGGATAGCAGACCCAAGAATGGCGATGTCAAGGGGAGATTGGCGGAATTTTGCTAGAACATGAAAATCGGTGTCGTATATAGTAAATGTCTTAAAATTTGGTTAGAGTTTCATTAGCTCATATGTTGTAGTGTTACGTAATTAGTAATTTACGGGTTAATAAACGAGGCGCTATGTTATAATGATATGCCTTTCGAAGAATCTAAATCGCCAACACCTCCAAAGGGCCTATAGCGAAAGGTGTTCGCCAGATATAATATGCGCTCTATCTTCATGGGGACACCCCCTTACGTCATTCCTGTTCTCGAGGCTCTCCTGTCCCTTGATAGCCAGGTCGTTGGTGTGTACATGCCCCCGGACAAGCCGCGAGGACGAGGCCAGGCGACAGTTTCTTCGTCCGTGAAGAGCTTTGCCATTGAGCATGGTATCGAGGTCTTTCAGCCGATTTCCTTACGGCAGGCGAATGTACACCAAGAACTTTCGTCCCTTAGACCCGACGTGATCGTGGTAGCAGCATATGGCAAGCTGCTGCCACCGGAGGTGCTTAGCATACCACCGCATGGCTGCGTTAACATCCATCCTTCGCTCCTCCCAAAGTATCGAGGACCATCGCCCGTGGCCACGGCTATTTTGGAGGGTGAAAAGCGTACAGGGGTCACGGTCATGCTTATGGATGAGGGAATGGACACGGGACCTGTCCTGGCCAGCAGGCCGGTTGAGGTAGCAGTCGATGCCACGATCGACAGTCTGACACCCCTACTGTTCAAGGTGGGAGCCAAACTCCTGCAGGAGATCCTACCTCTATGGGCCGGCGGCGAGATTAACCCTCAACCTCAGGATGACAGCGTGGCTACGGTGACGAAGAGGCTGGAGAAAGCCGATGGAGAGGTCAGATGGGAGATGCCGGCTGAGGACCTAGAGCGTCGATTAAGGGCTTTTACTCCGTGGCCCGGGCTTTTCACTCACTGGAAAGGGAGATCGCTAAAAATAATATCGGCCCGGGCCTTATCTTACTCTGGGTCGGGGGGCGCCACCGTCTTGGGTGGGAACAGACCTGGAGAAGTTGTGCCGCTGGAAGAGGCTGGAGAAGCCGTTGGAGTGGTGACGGGTCAGGGTATCCTGGGTATCGAGGCGCTACAGTTAGATGGCAAACGTCCAGCCAGTTCCGAGGAGTTCCTACGGGGATACAGGGATTTTATGGGATCCGTCTTACCGAGCTAGCAGTCCGTAGCAGATGCTGGTAGGTTACTCGAACCGGACCGGATAGATCACCTCGATAAGGCGACCTTCTTCCAGAGCGGTGTACTGGGGGTTTGGCCGGTCGGGCTGTTGCAGCTGACGCCTCAGAAAGTATGCGCAGATGTTGGCGAGCTGGGTGCAGTGGGAATCCGGTGCTCTTGCGAAATACACGTTCTCAAGCAAAGTCCCTGTGGGTAGGTCCAGCTCGGTCTGAAGTAGCTCCTTCATAACTCGTCGGTCTGAGTGGTTAGCCATGTCGGCGATGATGGTAGCTCGTTCCTGCATTTTAACAGGGTCTCCTCTAATCATCTCCTCCTGAGACATAGCCGCCATGTTCATCTCGTCCATATAGAGGTCCAGGGAGAATACCAGCCTGGAGAAAGCAGACTCCCACAGTCCTCGTCCCACGGTGTGTGAACCGGAACCTGAGTTTTGAGCGGAGGCGAACTCTTGCTTGTCTACATAAGAGACCAACAGAGGAGTCTCGCGTTTGATAAGGATGCTAAGAAGGATTTCGATTAGCTCTAGACGTTTGGACCTGGGCCACGAAGAGAAAAAGGATGTGCCCTGCAGGATCTGGCCGGCGCGCAGCTGTTTGATTCCATCTTCTCGCCCGAATGAAGGCCCGAAAAAGTGGCGGCATACGTAGTTGAACTCGGCCTTTATCTCGTTCCACTGCCCGTCGTGGATCATCAGGGCTAGGTAAACATGGTGTCGCTGTCCTAAATCGCTGGCGCTGTTACCTGTATTTCCTGACTCGCCCACGTAAACGAGATACATGATTTCGCACCTTATCCTGGATAGAGGCGTAAAGGAATCTCACGGAAATCGCTGGCATATAGAGATCGTCTGAGCCAGAAGCAAACCTTTAAGCGTTAGCGGAATGGGTTAGCTTTGCTCTTCCCCAGACGTTTCTGCATCCCCGGCCTCTGCTTCTCCGGGAACCTCCTCAGCAACGCGAACTTCCTCGACCCGGGCTGCTTCGATCCGGGCGATCACCTCGTCAGCGTCGGTCAGCAAGGTGGCGTTGGCGGGCATGGGAATGTCACCCGCCCGTATGACTCCATCAGGCTCCGTGAGGACCGAGAGGTCTATCTGGATGTCCTGAGGCATATCCAGAGGTAGGGCTTCCACAGAGATCGTGCGTAGCTGCTGCACGACCGTCCCAGAAATCTGGCGGGCTCCTGGCGAGTCGCCAATCAACGCAACTGGCACTTCAGCGGACACGAGCTGGGTGGCCTCTGTGCGAAGGAAGTCGACGTGGAACAGGTCACCACGGATAGGATTCCATTGGATCTCCCTAACAAACGCCAGGTGCTCATCGCCCTCTCCATCTATGGTGATGGACACAGGGGTGTTTCCACCAGCTCGAGTAAGCACTTTGACGAGCTCGTGGCTCTGACACTGGAGGGACCGTGGTGACGTCCCTGTCCCGTAGAGATGGACCGGAGTGATCCCTGCCCGCCGTAGCGCTTTGACTTTCTTACCGAGAGCCTCCCGCAGTTGGAGTTTGAGAGTTATTCTATCTGCCACTGAGTCTCCTTGCTCGAATCTTATCCGGAAAGTATTTTCTAATAATAACATCCATGCCGACTTATGAAAACAGCCAGTCAGGCCAAACTTGGGGACTTAGGACCTTTCAGAGGTAATGGCCGCGAGATTGACGGTGAAATCGTAATTTTCGAAGACTCCCTATCTGGTTTATACTAAGGGCACTTTAGGTGGATATTTCGAGGAGCCCATGAAGATATCGAGGGTCACGACCAACGTTGTGGTGATGCCCCTGGAGAGGCCCTTTGTTTCGGGTAGCTTGTTGCGCAGAGTCGAGGAGCTGCCCTTTGTAATACTGAACGTAGCCACGGATGATGGTGTCGAAGGCCTCGGCTACGCGTTCTCCCTCTCCCAGCGATCTTTCCCACCCATTAAAGCCGCCGTGGATGAGCTGGCCGAAGAGTTGGTGGGCGAGAATCCCCTGGAGATCGAGGCCATCCTTAGGAAACTCAGGGGTGTATCCGCATATGGAGGTCCGGGCGGCGTCATTAACATGGCCATAGCCACTATCGACATCGCCCTTTGGGATATCTTAGGAAAGGCTTGTGGGCAGCCTGTATACCGGCTTTTGGGAGGTCATCGTAGCCGTGTGCCCTGCTATTACAGCGGTGCCCTGTGGAGGGACTACAGCCTGAAGGAGCTGGAGGACGAGGCGCCGGCTATCGTTGAGCGGGGATTCAAGGCAATGAAGATGAGGATGGGAGGCCAGAATCCAGAGGCGGAGCTAGAACGCGCAAGAGTAGTCAGGGATGCCATCGGCTATGACGTGGATTTGATGGTGGACATTAATCAGGGCTGGACGCCCTATCACGCTATTCGCATGGGTCGCATGCTCGAGCCCTACGGTTTCTACTGGCTGGAGGATCCCGTCAACCATCAGGACATCTCAGGAAGTGCCGAGGTAGCCGCAGCCCTCGACATGCCAATTTGTGCTGGAGAGTACCACTATGGCAAGGAGCCTTTTCTTGGCCTGCTGAACTCGAGAGCACTGGACATAGTGATGATAGATATCTTGCGGGTAGGTGGAATTACTCAGTGGCGGAAAGTGGCGGCGCTGGCCGAAACCTTCAATGTGCAGGTGGTCAATCATCTCATGCCTGAGGTCGCAGTCCACTTATTGTCAGGGGCGCCCAATGGCCTCACTGTGGAATACATGCCCTGGTCGCTACCACTGTTCAAAGAGACACCGACGGTGGAGAACGGCGAGATGGTGCTCTCTGAGAAACCCGGACTGGGCCTGGAGCTGGATGAGCAAGCGATCAGGAAGTGGATTGTGTAACAGGGAGTTGCGAGGCAATGTCTCGGGCGGCATCGTCCTGTCTCTATTTGGCATTGGGCTGCTGGTTCTGGCCGGGTTCTGGATATCCATCGGCCTAGAACGCAAGGCCATCGCTGAGGCCGAATACACCTGAGGGTTGGCGGAATCACGTACCGTCACCGGCATGGTTCTGTCGTCTGGTATAGACTATCCTGGATGTAACAGATCTGGGGGTAGCAATGAATGGATCCTTACGGTGAGGTTTCAGTACGACGTGGACGGTGCACAACATGAAAGTCGTCAAAGTTGGGAGAGTCCCATTGTTTTCTGGACTCTTTAGGCATGACTGGTGGCGATTTCAAAAAATCGAAACTCGCTCCATACAAACCGGGTGGCTCGGTACCGGTCCATTACTTCCCGTCCGACCCCGGCACAGCGTGGGTAGGCCCGCCGCCGAAGTTCAGGCATGGCTGGTGGTTCAGTATACCAATCGCCATCGTCGGAGTATTGCTCCTGGTCTGGGGCAGCGCGGCCCTATTCAAGTCGCCGAAGAGGGGGATCGATGGACTTGCCGATCGCGCGTAGTGTAAGAGAGGCACTCCTGGGCAAAATGGATTCGAACTAGGATCCGAATTAACCCCTGACTACAGAGGGCGTTAGCCGTCAGTTAGATGACGAAATATGTATAATCGTGTACACAGATATTGTGTATCGGGCAAGAAAACGAGACGATTTAGACAGCAGTCGAGGAATTGGATATGTCATCTGCAGAGGAACAACGTAACGACGCCCCATTCGCTCGGCTGTTGGGCCTCCGGGTGCTGGAGTCCAGCGAGGGGATGGGCAAAGCGGCCATGCCTGTGCGTGAGGACTTTTTGCAGCAGGCAGGTGTGGTTCAGGGCGGTCTCATAGTGACGTTGGCCGATCATGCCCTTTATCTGGCCACGAGGTCTCTTCTGTCCCCCGAAGAGTCCAGTGTCACGGTAGAGCTGAAGATAAACTTCATCTCTCCCGCCAAGGACGGAGAGCTAATTGGCTGGTCTAAGGTTATTAGCAGGGGCAAGACGATAGTGGTGGGGGAAGTAGAGGTCCGGAACGACCGGGGCACGCTGATTGCGACGGGAACGGGCACGTCGCTGGTAAGACACAGGAGATAGAGCACATCTGAGAACGGATTCCCAAAACGTTTCCGGGATTGTTCACCTAGTCTAGGTACTTTATTGTAATAGCCCAAACAGGGTGCTATAATGAACGCAATGGGACGCTATTTGAGACTGATGTGATGAAAGTGCCGATGAAAGTGGACTACGGGGTGAGGGCGTTAGTGGAGTTGGCTTCCCACTACGGCGATAAACCGCTACAGACCTCGGAAATAGCGTCGAGACAAGGCATTCCAGAGGCGTATCTCGATCAGGTGCTGACGACGCTCAACAAATTCGGGTTTACCAAAAGCCGCCGCGGGCCCCTGGGTGGACACGCGCTGGCCAGGGACCCCGCGGACATCAATCTGGGCATGATAATGGACTCATTAGAAGGAAATACTCACGCCTTGGACTGCCTGTCCGATCCTGATGAATGCAAGCTCTCCCACACATGTGCTCAGAGAGACGTATGGAGATCGGTTGAGGATGCCGTCCAGGACCTGCTGAGCACGACCACAGTGGCGGACCTGGCCTACCGTCAGAACCACTTGGCCGGCCGGGGGATGTACCAGATATAGCCTCTCTAGGCCGCGATCTCCTCAGGGATGAACAGTACCTCACTACCGCCACGATGCTCCGACTATTGACAATTGCTCGTATCCTGGATAGACTGCTACCGAAATGAGATTCGAGGACGACCTATTTCATTTGTGTAACTGCTCCAAGAAATAGGGGCAGGTAAACTATAGCTAAATCGATAACCTGTACCCGACTAAAATGGCACGAAAGGGGTATAGGTTATTTTGTTGGACGAAGGAGGAGCCCATGACTCAGGTCTTGGCGATGACACCGGAACAAGTTAAGAGGTACAGCAGACACATTATAATGCCCCAAGTTGGGAGCAAAGGTCAGCGAAAACTATTGGAGTCCAGCGTCCTGGTAGTCGGAGCGGGGGGGCTCGGTTCGCCGGTCGCTACATATCTGGCTCTTGCTGGAGTTGGGACCATCGGCATCGTCGATTTTGACGTGGTCGACGTTTCTAACCTGCAGCGTCAGATACTCCACCAAACCAGTGACGTGGGCCGCCCAAAGGTGATATCAGCGATGGAGACCCTGAAGAAGTACAACCCCGACACCAATGTGGTGCTTCACGAGACCTGGCTTACTTCTGAAAACGCCATGGATATTATTCCCCAGTACGACATCGTGGTAAGCGGTGCGGACAACTTCCCATCCCGCTACCTCATAAACGACGCCTGCTATCTGGCGGGGAAGCCCCTTGTGGATGGTAGCATTCTTATCTTTGACGGCCAGTCGACCGTGTACATCCCCGGCCAGGGGTGCTACAGGTGCCTGTTCCCATCCCCGCCTCCTCCCGGTATGGTGCCCAACTGTGCTGAAGCCGGAGTGCTGGGTGCCCTCACAGGTCTTGTGGGGAGTATACAAGCGGTGGAGACCTTGAAGCTCCTGCTTGGTATCGGTGAGAGCCTTGCGTCGCGACTGTTGCTGATAGACGCCTTGAGTATGGACTTCCGTGAAGTCAAAATACCTCACAATCCCCAATGCCCTCTCTGTGGGGATAACCCCACAGTGACGGAGCTGATAGATTACGAAGTGTTCTGCGGAGTCGTTCCCCCAAACGGCCACTGATGTGGTGGAGGGTCCCTCTCCCACTTATAGTCCCGTCATCCTTCACTCCGGTCCCCCTCATCGAAAGACTTTGTGCTGAAGATAGGGTAAACAATGCCCAAGACGATATTAGACACCATCGGCAACACCCCGCTGGTAGAGCTCAAACATATGGACCTCAAAAAAGAGGTCCGTGTGTTTGTGAAGCTGGAGGGTCACAACCCGACAGGTAGCCTTAAGGACCGAATCGCTAAATACATGATAGATAAGGCGGAGCAGGAAGGAGTTCTTGCCCAGGATAAGGTGATACTGGAGCCCACCAGCGGCAACACCGGGATATCTCTGGCCTTCGTGGGAGGTCTCAAAGGGTACAAGGTCAAGGTGGTCATGCCGGAAAACGTCAGCCCTGAGCGCTTCCAGCTCTTGGAGTCCTACGGAGCAGAGGTGGTTTTCTCCGACGGTACCAAGGGCACGAATGGCTCTATCGTGGTGGCCCAGGAGATGATGGAGTCTCAAGGCAACGGCTATTTTATGCCCTATCAGTATGGTAATAGCGCGAACCCGGGGGCTCATTACGAGACCACGGGCCTCGAAATAATCGAGGATCTGCCGGAGGTTGACACCTTCGTAGCCGGGCTGGGCACCGGCGGTACCCTGATGGGTGTGGGGAGGCGGTTGAAGGAGTATAACTCTGACGTCAAGATAATCGCCGTGGCTCCGGAGCCAGGCGATTATATCCAGGCTCTGCGTAGTCTAGAAGAGGGGTTCATTCCCCCAATCCTGGACCTGTCGTTGTTGGACGCGCGAATGATGGTCAGCAGCGCGGACTCTTTCCACATGACTAAGGAGTTGCTAAGGCGCGAGGGAATATTTGCCGGCATATCCTCAGGCTCAGTAGTATACGGCGCAATGAAGGTGGCACAACGGACAGAGAAGGCTAACATTGTATGTCTGTTGGCCGATGGAGGCTGGAAATACCTGAGCACGGGCTTGTGGTCGAAGGACTACGGAGAGATGGAGGAGGCAGCTAAAGGCAAAATCTGGTGGTAGTTATCGGGTGGAATCGCCCGCCTAATACGAGACAAGGGAGCGAGTTGAGTGCGCTCCCTTTTTGTGTTTACTTTAACGGCTAAGAAAGGGGATTCGCAGTAATCCGATGAAGAAGGACACCACGATCATCGCGGCGCCGATGACCATAATGGTGATAGCCACTGTTATGATCCCTCCGGCCACTTCTGCAGACATGGACCCTGACACGTCGTTGATGATGTCGACCAGGGACGGCGGGATCGGAGATGCATCTGCCCTGTCCAATGGGTCCTCGAGTAGCTGGGATTTTGCGAGCATTCCCAGCACCAAATAGACTACACCTGACAGCAAGAAAGTAATCCCAGGCCACCGAAGGGCTGAGCTGAGATGGGGGAAATGCACCGTGGCCATAAATACGACGGCGAGTATGATTATGAGTATAGCTATCCAGCGGTCCGCTGCCACGTCGATGACGTTCCGGCCGGTGTCCAGGTCATCCAAGAACTCTTGTACCGTTCGGTCGTTTTGCTCCGCAGCCTTGGCCACGAGGTCCAGGCGGTCCAGCGGGTCGAGGTCTTCTCGAAGTTGCTGTATTGCTTCGTCAATCAGAGGTCCGGCGAGGCCCCGAGCACCCAGCTTTAGCGCTTCCTTGATCTCACCGTCTCCAAGATGCTCCTTGATGGCCTCACTTTGTTCGTCCAGCCCCTCCAGGGCGCTCTTGGGGAAGTTCGGGTCTTCACTAAGGTCTTGGAAGACCCTGTCGTAAGCATCATCCACGTAGAGGTCCACCACGGGCTCGGTCAGCTGTGGGGCGGCAACCTGCAATGCCCCTTTTACGCTGCCTTCAGTTAGCTGGCGCTTGATGTCCTCCTCTCGCTCCTCCAGCCTATCGAAGGTCTCTTGGGGTAGTGCCTGCTCATTTTGCAACGCCTGCAACACCTGGTCATAGGTCGAGAGGCGGACGTTCACTGGGAAGGACTCTATGGATGGGATAGTGGTGGGAAGCTGTCCTTTGGACAGCTCCAGATAGAGGTTCTCGACTGCTTTTCTCAGCTCTCGATTGGTATTAATAGAGACTTCTTCCAGCTCCTCGATGGTGTCGTCTACATAGCTCTGGACTAGCAAATCAGCATCCTCTATGAAGGGCACCTTCGTGGGGATATCCCCAGTCTCCAACGTCCGGTAGAGGCGCTCCAGCTCTGTTTGAAGCTCCTCCATCGTGGTCACGGGCACATCTTCCATATCGTCGATACGCTGATCGATGTACCTGAATAATGCGGGTTTGGTCCTCTCCAGGGGCTGCCCGAACTCTATGTAAAGCTCGGGTACGTCACTGTCCTTGTTAAGGTAGTCAATGGCGTTTCCGATGGCAGCTTCAATCTGCTCTTGAAGATACTCGGGCGTTATGATGTCACGGGCGACCTCTGCTATGTCTTCTTGAGGTATGTCTATGTCACCCAGCAGGTCTTGGGTTGTCTCTTCGAACTCGGGGTCCAGCAACACCTCATCATAAATTCGGTCGTACACATTGTTTTCCGAGAGGCCGTCGGTGTAAAACTGAGCGGTGAGAAAGTTGCCTCGGAAGCTGTCCGATAACAGGAAGCCCAGGAATCCGAAAAAGATTACGAGGCCCAGGATGAAGGATGCAACTGAGCGAAAGATTAAGAAAAAACAGCCAATCAAGCGATGGTGGCCTTTATTGCACACCACGTTAGGTTTACCGTCCTAACGTGGTGTGTTATTTAGATTTTAACGGTCTATTTGGGTTCAGGCCCAGAGCCTGGTCGTAAGAAAGCCGAAGGACAGGCTCAGGCATCATTGTACAGTCCGCGATGGCCATCTGCAAACCGCGTCTCAGGCAAGGTACTGAGCCAGTCGAAAAGTGCCGTCGGGGTTCTGACAAAGTCTGTCCTGAGTTCGTCGAAGGGCTCACCATGAGCGGTAGTCTCGCCCCTTTGCTGTTCCTAGGTCACGATGCTTCTCACCCAGAAAGAGCAGCCCCACAGGGCGATTCCGTTCATGTAGTAGCGGCGTCTGGGCTCGGCCTTGATGCACTCCACGGCCTGGACTCCGCTGATGACGGTGTTGTCCATGAGGGTTTTCATCGAAGAAGCACTGTCTGCTGATATGTACTTCTCTAGCTCTTCGTATGCCTCCTGTTCATCCATCAGGTTGACCAGTACGAGCACTTCCAGGTGATAGACGCCCTCAGGATTAGTGGACCTGTATTCGGCGATCGCTGTTTGGTTCGTCGCCTGGTTGTCCCGGATGATGGCGGCGGGGTACTCCTGTGCGCTATCGGTTGGATATTTGTAGACGCGGAGTCCGTCCACCGTGTCAAGCTGAATGGCCATTTCGTCGATGATCCTCTTGAGAACTCCTGTGGCCGGAGCTACCATGGTCCCACTCCTATGGAAGGCTTGCGATATGAGCTAAGAAGCTGCTTCACGTCTGGGTCCAATCCTCTAAACACGTCAAAACCTCCTGTTTGGGGCAAGCCTACTTCAGAAGCGAATCCGCTGTCCTTACGCTTCCATAGACGGGATGTCTGCATGAGGCAGGCCTGCACCACCGGCTCTGGATACTTGTAGATGCTGATGTCTGTGCTATCCGCATGGGTCGCGGCAGTCGTGCCATTGATCCCTCTGATAACGGTAAGATTGTTGGTCGAAATCGCCGTGATGTATAGCTGCTCGCTCTCGATAAGGATGGTTTGGCCCACCGCGAACTTCGAGCCGTCGGTCACGGTAAGGACGGTATCCGTAGCGGAAAAGGTGCCGCCTTCATTTATATCGGCGCCACTGTCCTCGGTGACTTCTCTGTATCCCCACTTGCCCGATATTTCCACCGTCTGCATTCCGGCGGTGAATACGTCTTCATTGCCCGCTTCAGTGTCCACCAATATCCGTGTATATGGACGGCCCCAGACTTTGGTAGGCTCGGCGTTGGATGGGTAGAGCAGATAATCGGTGGCCGCCCACGTGGTCTCGTAGGTCCGGTCCTTGTTGTCGTCAGTCTTCAACGATGTGACTGCGATGAGGTCCTGGACTAACAGCTCTGTCCCTCCGTCTCCGTCAAACTTCCTAGCGGTAGAGAGGACATAGAAGTGACGGTTACAGTAACGGTCTATCAATCTGGAGACTGTCTCCAGCAACTCACGCAAACGAGTATCGTAGCCCGTGCCGCTGATATTCAGGACACCGCTGGATTTTAGGGTCGTCAGGTCTGCGTAGGCGTTGTTCATGACCGAGGGTCGCTAAGAGTCAGATCGATGAGCTGGTATATATCGGTGGGAGCTGGCTGAGCTTGGAGACTCACCTTGATCTCCTCGATTAGCTCATCATTGGTTTTCAGTCGAATGCTTTCCGACTCATCTAAGGTGTATAGCTCCTCCCCTGTCCACACCTGCTCTATGACTTGCCAGTTGTAGCGGCAGTCGTGGCACCACTCCCAAGGCTTGAGGCTTTTGGGCGTGCCCTTTGGGGCAGGTCCCGTATGGGGCTGACCGTCGGGGTGTACGCTCTCAGGGTCCTCCGGGTTCAGCACCACACGAATAACCTTGCGAAAGCCGTAGTCTTTTGCCTGGATAATCTTCATGGCTATTCCTCTCTGTATTTCACGTGAACTATGGATGCTGTGGTGGGCGCCGTGGAGCATCGCATCGATACTACATCGTCGATGGCTCCGATTGAACCTCCGCCGTCCGGAGAGGGTTCATGGTAGTTGGGGGCGTCCGTGATGTCGACGAGAGGCTCGGCTATCTCTTTACCAGCGGTGGTGGTGATGTTGGCTCCCGTCGAAAAGTAGACCTCGACGTTGTGGGCTGCGGTGTCTTGTCCTGTCACTTCGACAGAGATAATGCGGACTTTCTTTCCTGAACTAGGCGTGAGAAGGGTAGCTCTCGTAGTGGAACCGATGGTTCCTCGTACCGACTTGACGATGCTGGCTCCTGGTATCCATGGTGCTGCTGCTAATACTCCCAAGCCGGCACCCCCAGTGTTTCCGAGGGTTCGTAGGACGTCTGTTGCTCCGTCGGGAGCTAGTGCTCGTATAGCGGCGTCGGTACGTAGTCGGTCTAGAGTAGTAGCGTCTCCGTCCGCCCAGTCGCCATCGACGTCGGCTGCGAGGCTTCCGCTGGAATCGAAACCTCCGATTACTACGACCTGCCGGCCTGACCTATCAAAGAATGCGTTGACTCGATCTCCGGCTGCTACTTGGGTGGGCCCGGCAGATAGAGCGTGGCCACCGATTTTTACAGGGTTGCCCGCGTCTACCGCATCGTGAGCTACAGAACCGGTTATGAGCACTCTGCCTGCGGCATCGACCAGAAGATAGACGTTGTCGCCGTCGGCTACGCTAGGGGCTGTGGCCTGATACTTGGACCCGATCTTGACGAGCCGGTCCTGGGTGTCGGCGGGATCGTCGTGTTTCCCTTCAGAATATCCGGTCATCTGTTATACCTCGTAGTAAAAGATGTAGGCATTGCCCACCACGCCGGCGGCGGCACCGGTTGCTTTGCTCCCCGTGATGAAGTCCGTGGCGCCTCCCTTTGCATCCAGCCGCTGCCTGGACTTTCCGTTCGTGCCCTGGTCATCCACGTTGTCGAACACTCCCGTGGCCGCGTTGAGGTCTACGCCGTCCAGAAGGTTGTCGGAACTGGTGGTGCCATTGGCCGCCGTGCCAAAGTCCCCAGTGCAGGCTGCTGGTCGCCTTCGTCGTGAGGTCAATCGCGACTCTGACAACAACGACGGCGCTGGACTCCGGGTTCTGCCAGGATAGTATTCCGCCCGCCGTATCGGCAGCCGCCAGGGCCACCTTGGCACACTTTAGAGCGACGGGCGTGGTGTCTGAGGTCAGAAGGTCCTTTAGTTGCTCGGCAACGGGACTGTTCTTTTCCGGATTGGCCATATTTTCTTCTCCTTTTGAAGTGCTTTAAGTTCTAGATCCTATCTAGGAGTCGATTCGTGCCTCCAAATGCTTCGTGTTCTTGCTCTCCGATTAGGCGACGCCTGTGACGTTGTATTGGAGGGCGGTATGGGTGGCGCTGGACCGGGTGCCCGAGCGCTCGGCGAAAGCCAGCCGTATGCTCACCACCATGATGTGTTGTCTCTTCTGGATGTCCCTGTCGGTCTCGATGACCAACTCTCGGCGGTAGCCCACACGCCATTGGGACCGGTTGACCATGAGCAGACGGCCTGTATCGGTCACGTTGCCGCTATCTGTAACCTTGCCGTCGGTATCCGCCAGCTTCATCTGCTCCGACACGATTATGGGTATCCCTTCTACGGCTCCTAGCTGCCCTCGTAACAGTGTGGCGTTGGGGCCCAACTTGTCCAGGGTACGGAAGTTGGCTACGCTCAAGGCCTTGATGTACGTGTTCACGTCCATTACGTAGGCCAGCTCCGAGGGACGAACACCGTACTTGCCCAGCTTGCCCCGTATCTGATTGAACATGTCGTCGGTCACGCCGCCGGCCAGGTTGTTGGCCTGGCTGGTGTTATCTATAAGGGGCAAATGGATCAGACCGTCGAATCCAAGCAACCAGTGGCCCTTACCTGCATCGGTTGCGGCGACTGTGGCGCCATCGGCATTGATGTTATTGACTGTGGTGGTGTCCGCGTTCAACAGCACGTCGTCGATGACCTCCGCGGCATTGCGGACCAGGGCGCTGCGCACCTCCGCCGCCATGGCTATGATGGCGTCCTCGTCCAACGTGAGAGACCAGGGTACCTGCCCCACAAGCTCGTATGCTGTGAGGGTCTGCTTGCCTGTGGACAGGGCTGTGCTGGTGGTGGCCAGGTTCTCTGTCCCGGGATACCAGTTCACGTCACCAAGCTGCAGTGGAATCTCGAAGGGGTTGGAAGGCATCTCCACTCTGGAAAACAGGGGCGCGATCATGGTTTCCAGGTTCACGTCCATCCACAGGGCGCTGGCTTCCTGAGTGGATACCAGCTCATCACCGGACCCGCCTGTAGTGCTGTCCATGGCCGCCTTGAGGTTGGCTTGCCACTCCTCCAATGCCCGTGGGTTCAGGCCCAGGGGCTGGCGTATCTGCGCGTTAAGAAGACTTTTCATGTATGCCAGGTCCAGCATGTCCAGTCCCTCGTATTTGCCATAGGGCACTCTGGGCCGGTCCTGGCTTCCGTACTTGGCCATAATGCTCCGCTTTTCGCCATCCCGCCACATATTCTGAATTCGTAGCACCTGGGCGCCGATGCGGTCTACCTCCTCCTTGATCGGCGGTATCTCCGCATCCATCCTGGAGTTGTAGAACTCTCGGATGCTCCCAACCTCCTTCTTGATAAGCTCGAGATCGTGTGCTCCAATGGTCATGGCTTCCTCCTTTCTTTTTATGGCCTTATCTGTCGGTGTATGGCAGACTCTTTTAACTCTCCCCGGCGGTCATTGCGAGCGGAGCGAAGCAATCTCTTATCGGATTGGGAGATTGCTTCAGGGCTTTGCCCTTCGCAATGACAATTAAAAGACCTTAGTTGTATGAGGACTTTGCCTGGCGCCACTATCGCGATCTTGGTGTTGTGGCATTCTCCAGCCCGGCAAGGACTTCACGAAGAGCCACGTTCCAAGAGATCAGCTGTGGCGCTTCCTGCTCCTCCAAACCTTGGTGGTAGTAGTAGCTGCGCATCAGTGGTGTACCCTCTAATGCCTTTCTCAAAGCGCTTTGATTGGCGGGCACGGGCGCAGCGCTGATCTCCAGGAGCTCCTGCTCGACGAAGTTGATGCCCAGGAAGCTTCCGGTCTGCGCATCCCGCCGGATGTTGTACTTCAGCGGGCGAAATCCCACCGACACGCCCTTTTGAAACCCTGACCTGTACAACGCCGCGACCTCTTGAGCAAAGCTTGTGGGGACGAACTCGACTGTGGCGACCAGGCTGTGCCTCTCCTTTCGTAGCTCAAGGGTCCTGCCAATGGCGGGTCGTGTATGGTTGTGCGCCCATAGGAAGACTGGATTGCGCATATAGGCATCCAACCGCCATCCGTCCACCGAGATCGTGTCTCCATGCCGGTCAACTTCGTCGGTGGAGACAACAAAGGGCATGGCTCCCACACCATCACAGTCCGTCGATTTATCCGCCCACTTGTTGACTTGTGGAGAATCGCTGAGTCGCTGAGTATGGGAGTCCAGGGCCTCCAAAAGGCGCTCCCTGTCCCAGTTATCGGTGTCAATGTGACGGGATTGGGTCATGAGCTCCTAACCTCCTTTGCAGATCTAGATTTCGTTGGGTCCCCTGACAAAAAAAGACAGACCCACTCGGGTCTGTCCCGTTCTTTTACTCTCCGTAGCGGAAGTGCTTTTAAGACGTTCCGCTACGTCTAGGAACTAACTCCTTGATAATAAGACTAAAGAGATGGCCGTTGACCTGTCAACGAAGGGGTGTCACCCTCGAAACTCTGTTCTTCACGTTGGTTACGACTGGAATCCCCTCGTGCAGCGGGCTATTCAAAATCCCCAGCCGATCGCAGTTCGTCGATTACAAGCCACTCTTGTTCTTCCACGTTGTTTAGGTATTTCCACGCGATCCAGCCATTAGTCGAACCTCCCACAAGAGCATGGCAGGCTGCTGTTGGTTTAAATGGGCCTTGACCATCCGAGAGTATAATCTTACCATTGCTCAGTAACTGGCCTTCGAATCGCTGATTTTTCCTCGGGCGCTCCCAGATCACCTTTATAGGATACCCATCACTCCTTTCTTGCGTTACGGCTGAGTACCCATTAGGACTAGGTGGAGGGGTTTCGAGTAAAGAAATGGCAGCACGAATGGCCTGATTTGCAACGTCAAGACGATAGACCTGCCCGGTTTTCTGCATCGACCTACGAACCTCGCTTATTTGCTCTGCCGCTACGGTTAGACGTTCCTTTATTGCATCCGTCATGCTCAGGCCTCCTTTAATAATCTTAATACTTTCTGCAGTAAGTTTACAGTGGATGTTGAGAAGATGTCAAGAGGTGTTAAGCCGACTTGAAGTCTTGCGCAGGGTTAAGGAGATATACCTTCGTTTTTGATACTGGAAACACGGTATGGTCGGGCGAAAGGCCCTTATAGACCGTGCTTAATACACTACTCCCGTCGAATCATCGCCGCCGGTTGACAGGCCAAAGAGAGGCCCGTATCCTTGTGATTGGCCTGCGAGGCCTATATTGCCCTGCACAGTTGACGACGAATGAGGTGGAGACACCATGACGACCGGCCCGATTAACTTATACGAATATGAAGCCCTCGCCTATAAGCGTCTGCCAAAGGAAGAGGTGGATTTCATTGAGGGCGGGACGGCCGATGAGATCACGCTCAGAAGGACTCGGGAGGCCTTCGACTCCATAATGTTGAGACCTCGCATGTTGGTGGACATTAGCAAGATGGACATGCGCACAACGGTGTTGGGGCACCCCATTGAGTTCCCGGTGATGCTGGACCCAGCGGGGTGGCACGGCAGGGCCCATCCCGACGCGGAGCTGGCCACTGCCAGAGCGGCGGGTTCCATGGGTACGGCCATGATACTCAGCGCGGGCTCCACTTATACCCTCGAGGAAGTTGGGAGGGCCGCAACCGGGCCCATCTGGTTCCAGCAATTCCTGTTCCAAGATAAGGGTATGACCAAGGCGATGGCCCAACGAGCGGAGGAGGCCGGATATAGCGCGATCTGCGTCACTCTGGACTCTACTATCAGGGCCAAACGCGAGCGAAACATTCGTAATGCGTACCAGGCCCCTACCTCTCCCAACTTCGCGGACCTGGAGCTGCAGGAGTCGTCGTACACCCTCAGCACCGACGCTCCCCGCGGTGTAAACGACTTGATCGACCGCTCCGCGACCTGGCCCTATATGGACTGGATGGCCGCCAACATCTCCTTGCCGGTGCTGGTGAAGGGCATAATGACGGGCGAGGATGCCCGGCAGTGCGTGGACCACGGGGTGAAGGCCCTGATCGTCTCCAACCACGGGGCCCGCCAGTTGGACACCACCTTTGCCACCATAGAGGTGCTGCCCGAGGTGGTGGAGGCGGTGCAGGGACGGATTGAGGTCTACCTGGACGGCGGCATCCGGCGGGGCACCGACGTGCTCAAGGCGCTGGCCCTGGGAGCCAGGGCCGTGCTGATAGGGCGCCCCATGTTCTGGGGATTGGCCGTGGATGGCGAGGCGGGGATGCGATCTGTGCTGGAGATCCTGCGGGACGAGCTTCACATGGCCATGGGTATGTGTGGCTGCCCCACCATCGATAGCATCGACATCAACCTGGTGGGCATGGCCAAGTAATCGTCTGTGCTACACAAAGGAGCGGCCGGGCTCCTAGGGAGCGGAGTCGCTGAGGGAGCGGCCCACAACCGGTCGCTGAGCTTTCATCGTAACTCGTCTAAGGGGCTTGCGTCAACTTTTTAGGATTAGGCACTCATCCCCGACCCTTCTTCCATTGGGAGAAGGGGGACTAGTACTCAGTCAACTCGGTTTTGGTAATTGTTTAAGAAAACGTCTAAGGTTGCTACCCTTTTTTAGGAGTGTTGACGTAGGAGGGTGGCAGCCATGGGACGAGAACGGTATGTGGTCCGGTTGGAAAGGGAAGAACGAGACCAGTTGGAACGACTGATTCGCGGGGGAAAGAGCCCAGCGCGAAAGGTTGCCCGGGCCCGTATTCTGCTAAAGGCAGATACGGGCTGGGGGGTGATGCGCATCGTGGAGGCGCTGGACACGTCTGCGGGTACGGTGTGCCGTACCAAGCGGCGGTACCTGGAGGGAGGACTGAAGCGGGCCTTGGAGGAAGATCCTCGGCCAGGACATCCGACCAAACTGGATGAGCGGGGGGAAGCGCACCTGATTGCCCTGGCGTGCAGCGAGGCCCCCCCAGGCCATGACCACTGGACCCTGCGGCTCCTGGCAAACAAGGTGGTGGAGTTGGGGCTGGCGCCCTCCATGTCCCACGAGGGAATTCGCAAGCGGTTGAAAAAAACAGTCTCAAGCCGTGGCAGAAGAAGGAGTGGTGTATTCCCCAGGTGAGCGCCGAGTTTGTGGCGTGTATGGAGGATGTGCTGGACCTTTACGCGGAACCCTATGACCCAGAGCGCCCGGTGGTCTGTTTCGACGAGACCTCCAAGCAGTTGCTGGCGGAAAAGAGGTCTCCGATCCCGCCCAAGCCGGCACGACGGGAGCGATACGATTACGAGTACCAGCGCAATGGCACCCGAAACCTGTTCATGCTGTGCGAGCCCCTGGCGGGCTGGAGGCATGTGGCAGTGACCGAACGTCGTACCATGGTGGACTTCGCTAAGCAGATGCGGTGGCTGGCCGATGAAGCTTACCCAGCGTCCGAGAAGATCCGGGTGGTGCTGGACAACCTCAACACCCACAAACCAGCTTCCCTCTACGAAACCTTCGAGCCCAAGGAGGCTAGGCGAATACGCAAACGCTTGGAGTTTCACTACACTCCCAAGCACGGTAGTTGGCTCAACATGGCAGAGATCGAGTTCAGTGTCTTGGCCAGGCGAGTCCTGCGCCGGCGTATTGCCGATGAAGAGACTTTGAGTGGCGAGATCGCGGCCCTGGAGGCAGAACGAAACCAAGCCGGAGCAACCATTGACTGGAGATTCTCCACTGTGGACGCCCGAGTCAAGCTTCACCATCTCTATCCTGCCAACAATTAGGTTGACTGAGTACTAGATGGTGTCCTGATTCCCCCTTTAAGGAGAGGGGCGTCTCCCCAAGGTACGTCGGGCAGGTTGCGTTGCCGGCGCACCTCATTGATAGTAACCACTCCCCGGTCCAGCAGCTTCACGTCCCTGTCTACCCTGTCGTTCTCATTCTCCCTTAGCGCTTCGATCGCCCCCAGGTCGAACTCCACCTTGAGCTCCGGGTAGCCCAAGCGAGGTAACAGCTTCTCGTTTAGCTGCTCCTCCAGGAACTTGATCTCGGGTATCATGGTATTGCGCCAGAACATCCTCTCCGCTGCGTTGATGTTGGAGAAGGTCGCCCTCTGCAGGTCCGACAACATGGGCAATGGGACACCGTACACCCGGCTCACGTCCTCCAGGCTCCAACGAAGCCCCTGGATGAACTCCATCTCCCGCTGGTTGAATCCTAGGGTCTTGATGTCCTTGATGAAGCTGGCTATGGCTGGACGGTGGGCGTTGCCGGGCCCCTGGTAGCGCTTCTCCCAGCGCTGATAGAAGTCTTCTACCTCTTCCTCACTCATGGATTCCTCAGTGGTGAATATCATATCGGGCTGAGCCGAGTTCCTGAAGAAGTTGCGGTTGAACTTGAGGGCGTCCATGCCCATGTCCGCCGAGAGTCTCAGCGGGGCTATGGGAGACAGCCCTGCGTACTCCTCCATGGGATTGAAGTACCGGATCCAGATAATCTCGTCGGCGGTGTAGGCCACCGGCCCCGTCAGTCCGAAGTAAACGTAGCCCTTGACGTACTTTTGCTTGTCCGGCAGGACTCGGACCCGGTCCGGGCGCAAGGGCCAGATCTCCCACCGACCTGCTTCGTCCCGGTCCAAGGCCCAGAACGCTGACCCCCACAGGCTGAGATAGGTCTCTGAGGCACGCCACAGCTCTCCCCGGCTGTATCACCGGTTTACCTTGTCCAGCAGCTGTTGCACGGGATGAGCCTCGCCGACCGGAAGCCATCCCTTCTTGTTGGAGGTGCTAATTGACCTGGGCATGGCTGCTCCCTGGAAGGGATTCCCTAACTGGCCCGTCCGAACCGCGGTTCCATCTACCCCGTCGGGCCGAAAAACGACCAGCGACGGGCGGGCCAAGGCTTCGCTCCGTATCTTGATAGCCGAGTGTATTGACACGGAGCTGGCGTAGTAGCCGCCGTAAACGGTCCGGGCCCAGTCCTGGCCGATTCCCGCGGTCTCCTTGAAAAGGTCCAGGTCCGAGGCGGCGGCCCGGTTGCTTTTCGTGCTGAAGGGCTTTACGCCGCCGCGCCCAGGCGCATGCGGCCCCTTTGTCGCGGTAGACATCGCTGGAGATATTTCCAATACTTTTCTTGCCATACCCAACGCTTTTGAAATACCGGGAAATACAGTCCTTCGCATGCCCAAAATTCCAACGAGCGAGTCTACTAAAGTTCCTCCCTTTCCTTCCATTGCAGCCATCTGCTTCTCCTTATAACCATATTCCCTCTCATGTGGGAGAGGGTTAGGGTGAGGGCGCCCTCCTAAATCCGAGTAAACCGGGTGTTGCTCAGACCATGAACCCTAGCCCCACAGCTTCACCTTTCGTTTGCTGGACAGCAAGGCCAGCATTAGGGCATCGGCCTTATCGGGCGACGGCACACCCCGACGTCGCATCTCATCCTTGCTCTCCATGACAACATGGCCGAGGCTGTTAAAGCTGTATCGCAGCGCCGCCATTTGCCCTATCAGGTCGTTATCTGCAGGGATCCTTATGGCACCCTCGGTGAATAGCTGACGAAGTCTCCAGTATCCTTCAGCACGCATGTTGGCAAAGTGCTGATTATCCTGGGCAGGCCGGCCCACGTTGATACCCTGAACGTGATGGCCCTGTTCTCGCAGCCTGTCCACGACACCCGCTCCTATCCCCACTTCGTCCACGACTACCTCCTGAGGATTGCAGCTATCGATGGCCGCAACTATCAAGCCGGTCAGCTTCATGGTGTCCAGTCCGCGGTAGGCTTGAACATCCTCCACAACCATGCCCCGTCTTCGTAAGATTACGCTCTTGTCCGAACCGAATCTGGCAACGTCCACAGCCAGTATTACCTGGTCTTCCTCGGAAGGCACCGTTGACTCCCCTCGGGTTGCTGCCTCCACCATGGAAAGGGCAATCAACGTATCCTCGCCCTGGTCCGGGAACTCTCCCAGGACACGTGCTTGGTAGATCGGATTCTCCTCACCCCAGACCTTCTTTCGCTCCTCCACCCACCTGTGAGTGGTGAGCCCTCGAGTGACAACTCGCCCTGCTTTCACGTTGGGACTTTCCAGGGCCGATATGGTAACGGTGTGGTACAGGGTTCTATCCTCGTGAAATGCGGCTCGAAATGTACCGCTCATGGTGGTGGGGTTGCCGATGAGCAGTAACCCGCAATACTCGGAGGTCATTATGGCTTCGATGGCCTCGTAAATGGTCTCCTCCACCCCCTCTGCCTCGTCCACCACGATGAGCATGTTAGGGCTATGGAACCCCTGGAACTCATCATCACTATCGGCGGAAAGCCCAAGGGCGAATCGAAACTCGGACATTTCCAGACGAGTGTCCAGCAGCTTGCCACCTAGAGGGAACGCAGCCCTTCGGTACAATCTGTGCACCTCCCTCCACAGCACATGGCGGACCTGACGAAAGGTGGGTGCGGTGCTCAGCACCACCGCGGGATCATGGCAGCACAGGAACCAGAGGATGGCTACGGCGGCGGAAAAGCCTTTGCCAAGGCCGTTTCCAGATTTCACCGCCACTCTCTGGTGGTCCTTGAGGGCAGTCAGAACCTCCTCCTGTTTGCTCCACAAATCCGCTCCCAACACTTCCTTGGCGAACTGTACGGGCGATGTGCAGTGTTCGGGGCGGGGTTCATAGAGTGGTCTACTCATCCAACGTAACTCCTTTGATAACGGGCGGATTTCGCAACATTGTTGCAATGGGCATGTTGACTGGGATGGAGCCTCTATCTTTGGGTCGCACCTACCAGATTAACGAGACTGGTCTAACTGTGCCGCCTGGCATAGGGCGTTCCCGGGACTGAATAGAAAACCACATTCTTTGCATCGAAACACGTCGTTGTCCTCTTCCAGGTACTTTCCCAGCTTAATCAGTCTTACACAACCACATCGCCGACAGCGCAAGCCGTTTACTCCTTTCGCTCGACATATGCACGTAAAAAGAGAGGGACGTTCCCCGTTCCATGTTTCCCTGTTTAGTCTCGCGGTATCTTGCGAGTTCGGTGTGCCTCAGATACTGTCGAAATTTTGGGTGCTACTAGGAATGCCGGGTCCGTCCCTGGCTATTTTCAGACTATCGATTGGCCTTCATTTACGTCAATGACAGCGTGGCAGGTTTCAACCCTTGGTGGTAAGGGATTTGGGGAACCGAGGGTCGTCATGAAGTGTGACAAAGGGGTTTTCATTCCGCCCTAAGGGTGCTGTCCCCGATGCAAACGTAACATCGAAAGAATAAAGTGAATATAGAGGAGATAGATTCCTGTCTATGTCTTTGCGTTACACACTGAGCTATGACAACTGTAGTCCCTGGAATATTCATAATTAGCGTTTTTCTCCTGGCCTCGTGGATAATCTTCGGGAGCCTCCTGAGCACATCCACTGACCAGGTGACAGCCATGGATGACGCCCGGGAGCGCTATGCCGAGCGACTACGGACCAATGTCAACGTTGCTTCAACTAGTGTCTCGGTCGTTACCCTAACCACAGGTGATTGCGCCAATTCTTATCTTGCGGTGGACACGACGTTGGCTAATTCTGGAGATGTATCCATAGAAGATTTCTCCCAGGTGGATCTGGTGATGCTCTATACGAACGCTACGGGTGGTGAGACGGCCTCCCATCCAGGGTACGTTACCGGCAGTCTTGCTAATGGTAAGTGGACAGTGTCCAGCATAAACCCCGACAACTTCGGCGTTAACATCTGGGACCCCGACGAGAGGGCCACCCTACGGGCGAGGCCCAATCCCCTACCGAAATCCCAGAGTACGGGCACCGTCCTGGTGGCAACTCCTCAGGGGGTTTTCGATTCCGCGTACGTAGAGTTCGACTTCACCGACCCAGTAAGTAACGATTGCCGTTATCTTCACAACAACCCAACGCCACCAACCGGCGACACTGATCAGCAATCTTTCTTGACGATGGATGAAACCACGCCCACCGCCGCCACGCTGTACAACTACGACCAGGACGTGGACACCAACCCCGGCCGTACTATAGTCAAGGGCGCCGTTGGCGTTGGAGAAACCGACGCGACTAAGTACCAGGTCTGGAGGACGGGAGTGCTAGCTGATTCTCTGACGCTCTCGGGAACCGTGGCAGTCGACCTGTGGGGCGCTATTCAGAATTACCAGCAGAACAAAGAGGGAATCGTGACCATCTTTGTCAGAGACTACGACGGAAGCAGCCACACCGAGATCAACCAGGGGACGATGTACTCTGCGGATTGGCAATCCGGATCCTCCAGCTTTGTGCGCAAGGTAATACTCATTCCGGGTTTCGACTACACTATTCCCGCCGGGAATGAGCTGGAGATAAAGGTGATTGTTGGGAACCTTGCAGCCTCGGAGATGTGGTTTGCTTACGACACCCAGACCTACCAATCCCTCGTCAACCTATCTTACGTTCCCCCCACGTTCACAACGTTGTACTACTTGCACAACGATCCCACGCCTGCCACTGCCGACACCGATGCCCAGTCTCCTCTGCCCTTAGACACCAACGCGCCTACAGGCGTAACTCTGTACAACTACGACCAGAATTACGATGCCGACGCCGGGCGTATCTTGCAAAAGACTCCCCTTGGACTGAGCGAAAGCCAGTTGCAGAAGCACCAGGTATGGAGATCAGGGTCACTGGCTGGCGACTTGGCGATAACTGGAGATGTCACTATAGATTTGTGGGGGGCGATCAAAGATTTCGGCCAGGATCAGACAGGGATAGTTACGGTCTACCTGCGGGACTACAATGGCTCCACCCACACTGAGATCGGTAATGGCACAGTTTATGCGGCAGACTGGCAAGACGGCGCATCTACCTGGGTCAAGAGGTCGATCTTTATCCCTGAGCTTGGCTATACTGTGTCATCGGGCGACGAGCTGGAGGTCTTTATGGTGGTCGAGAATAGTTCCGGCTCGGACATGTGGTTCGCCTACGATACTACCGCTTATCCCAGTGTGGTTAAGATCCCATAGACCCTTGGCCGAGGCGTGTCGTCAGGGTAGCTGGTCATAGAGTGTTGGAAACTGAAAGGGCGGCCTCTAGTGGACGCCCCTTTCGGTGTTTAAATGCCTTTCGATTGTTACCCCGTCCTAGGACGGAGAGCCACCCTTCACATGGTGGGTGCTTGCCGGACTTTATTCTGAGCGAGATGTGGATTCTTCACTTCGTTCAGAATGACAACATTGCGAAAAAGGCTCATTGGGACACTGCCTAGGACTTTGCCTCCTCCGGCAAAGCGTCCCATTCGGTGTCCATAGAGTCCGCGGGCCCCTTGATCACCTCTTCCAGCTTGTTCCTGAACTCCTCGAACATCCTGTCGCCCTCTGGGCCCTCGGGGACCTCCCCCGCTTCAATCTTCTGCTTGAACTCTTCGAGGATGTGCCGGTCGCCATATCCTTCCGGTATGTGGAAGAAGTCCGATCGAAATCTAGGCAGCTCGCCTGGTCCAAAGTAGCCCAGACCTTGCATCTCATACCCTTCCAGGTTGTCGGTCCCTTTGCCAAGTATCTGTCCGGTAGCCGCGTAGTGCTCCATCACCGGCTTCATCCCGTACCTCTGGATGGGGCATACCTTCATGCAGATGGCACATTGGGCGTAGCGGGACATTACTGGGCGGCAGCGCTTGGCTATAATCTTGAACTTTTCTACGCCACGCCACCACACCTTCTCCCTCATAAGGGCACGCCCCGGGCATCGGTTCACGCACACCTGGCATATAGCACAGAAATTCTGTATGCCGTAGTCTACGGGCTTGTCGTAGGTGACCTCGGCGTCGGTGGTAATGATCATTAGCCTGTGGCGGGAGCCGAAGTGGGGTGACAGCATATAACCCATGGCCCCCATCTGGCCCATGCCGGCTTCGACGAACATGGGAATAAAGGCGCTGCTAGCATCATTGGGGTGCTGGAACTGAGCATGATAACCGAGGGAGCGGATGTAGTCCACCAGTTCGAGACCCATATCGCCGCCTCGTCTATAAGTGGCGAAGACCATCCTCTCGGCACTCTCGCTGGGGATATTCTGAGTCCCCTCGTACTGCTGCTCTATGGCTATGCAGATGGCGTGGGGATAGGGCTTGACCCATTTTCTCCGGCTAAGATAGGTATAGCGGTTGTCATATCTGGTTATTCCCACCATCGCGAAGCCCAGCTCCAGGGTCTTTGCCTTGATCGCGGCGGTAACGTCCTTCCCAGGCACGGGCTCCGCGGTTGGCTCGAGTTCACCGGATTGACGGGCTGCCTTGGCCTGAGGCATCTGTAACCTTTCGTGCTCGTCACGCATCTCTTTGATATCGCTGGCTTCTCGGTCCCACCTCATGTAGCTGTAATGCTCAACATTGTGGCTTTCTATGGGGTAATTCCTGCTGTAGTAGTTCACGGTTTCTTGGTATTGAGGGGCCCCAGGCACAGTCTCCAACTCCTCGGCCACTGGAAATGTCTCAGGTTTGTCACTCGGATTTGGTCCCCTGAGGGTCGTTGGAACCGTAACGGTGTGTCCAACCTTAAGCATGGCGCTACTCCTTACTCTAACTTAGGCACGAGGGATTGGTTATACTTGTAACTCTTTTCTTCTCCTCTGTCAAGGAAACAAGGTAATAAGCTTCCCACGTCAAGGAGTCGTCCTAGCTTTTGCAGGGTCTTTCAGTTCTCCCTTACTGTCATTGCGAGTGGAGCGAAGCAATCTATCATGCTGGTTGCCACCAGCACCACCAAAGATGAAAATGGCACCTGGGCCCTCAACCCGACCTTCGGCCACCCTTCTCCCACTGGGAGAAGGGTCGGGGATGAGGGCCGCTTTCGTAGCGATGGCAATTTAAAGACCCTGCTAGCTTTTGGAGGTTGATGGTGCTAGGCGGAACATGGGCAAAATGAAGGGGCGGCTCGTTCAAGCCGCCCCTACTAGCCGTCTTCTTACTGAGTAACTCGGCAAACTAGAAAGGCATGCCACCGCGGTCTTTCTGATATTCAACCATCATGGCGTCCTCCGGTTCGCTTAGAACTTCCTTGTACTCTGCCATGAACTCTTCCCAGGCCTTGTCGCCTTCAGGACCTTCCGGCACCTCTCCGGACTCAATCTTGGACTTGAACGTTTTCAGAATGTACTGGTCTCTGCCACCTTCCGGCGTGTGGAAGAAATCTGAACCGAACCTGGGCATTTCACCAGGGCCGAAGTAGCCCATGTCTCGCAACTCGTATCCTTCCAGGTTCGTGGTACCTTTGCCCAGCACCTGTCCGGTCTCGGCGTAATGTTCCATCACCGGCTTTAGTCCGTACCTCTGGATTGGACACACTTTCATGCAGACGCCACAGGCAGCGTAGCGAGTCATCACGGGCCGGCATCGCTTGGCGATGATCTTGAACTTTTCCACACCGCGCCACCACACCTTTTCCCTCATCAAGGCTCGACCGGGGCACCGGTTTACGCACACCTGGCACACCGAGCAGAAGGCGTGAATCCCATAGTCAACGGGCTCGTCATGAGTTACGAGGGCATCGGTGGTAATGATCAAGAGTCGGTGGCGAGAGCCAAAATGAGGTGATAACAGATAGCCCATGGCGCCCTGCTGACCGATCCCTGCAGCTACGAACATGGGTATAACCGCGCTTGCGGCGTCGGCAAAGCTTTGGACTTGGGCGTGGTATCCAAGTGAGCGAATGTAGTCACCGAGCGCGAGGGCAGCAGCCCCACCGATTCTGTATGTTTTGAACACTGCTCTCTCGGCAACCTCTCCGGGAATCATCTGGGTGGTCTCGTAAGGCTGCTCTATCGCGATACATATCGCGTGGGGGAAGGGCTTCACCCAGGCTCTCTTGCTTTTGAATGTGTACCGGTTGTCGTAGGCGGTTATTCCGACGACCGCGAAGCCTAGCTCTAGGGCCTTCGCCTTTATCTCCTGGCTGACATCCTTACCCGGCGCCGGTTCCGCCGTTGGCTCTACGTCCCCGGACCGGTTGCATTCATCCACGATGGGTTTGTCCAGCTTGAAGTGTTCATGCTGAACGTCGAGGATGTCGCTCTCTTCCATAAGCCAGGTGAGCCAGGCGCCGTTTTCGACGTTATGGGTCTCGATGGGATAATTTCTAGTGTAGAAGTTTATGGTGTCTTCATCCTTAGGTGCCCCGGGAACGGTTTCCAGCTCCTCAGGTATGGGAATAGTCTCCTCTTCTGATCTTGGGTTTGGGCCCCTAAGGGTCTTTGGTACCGTAACGGTATGCCCGATCTTTAGCATTCGACTCCTCCATAGCTGAGAGGCGTACTTCTACAGCTAAAATTTTGACCTACATACTATACCCATTTTGCCGGGTGATGTCAAGGAAACCAATCCAGTGTTGGAAGCCTTTCATATTTCTGAGTGGACTAGACTGATAGGGCCATTACACGGCCATTTTGTGTCCATAAAGAGTCGTTCTGCTACTTCAAGTCAGAGTTTGTAGACATGGGAACGATTGGTGCATATAATGTTGGTTGCGAGGAAGGTACCGCCATCCATCGTACCCAAGCAGAGTTAGAGCAATGCGGGACGCGAGAGGACCGAATTACCGTTAGCGTCCCAAGATCATAACATCAAGAAATCCCTAATCCTTGTTTCGATATCCGGACCAGACTTCGCATTAGGAGGCTCCTATGGCTGATCAAATGGCCCGACCCACAGATAGGGCCGACATTTTCTGGTTCACCCAGCAGCCCTATAAGCACGTAACCGAGGAGCAACTAGAGAAGTACGATTCTGGGCGTCTGGGCTTCCCCAACAGCCATTTCGACCCTGAGAAGGCCCACGAACTATACAACGCGTACCACGAGCAGTACGGCTATGCCGACGAAGTGGGCTTCGACGGTATCATGAGCAACGAGCACCATGCTTCTTACTGGAACATGAAGCCATCGGTGAACCTGGATGCCGCCGTGATCAGCAAGCTCACCAAGAACGTGAAGATAGCCATGCTAGGAAATGTTATAGCAGTCACCGATCCAGTAAGAATAGCAGAAGAGATCGCCATGTTGGACTGCTATTCAGGCGGAAGGATAGTTTCTGGCTTCGTGCGAGGGGGTGCTGTGGAGTACCTCCAAGCCGGCGTAGATCCTTCCCAGAGCTGGGAGCGCATGGAGGAGGCTCATGATCTCATCCTAAAGTGCTGGACGACTCCGGGCCCCTTTCGTTTTGAGGGGACCTATTACCAGTACCGAGTTATAAACCCATGGGTATTGCCAATGCAGAAACCCCATCCGGACATCTGGTTTCCGGGCGGCGGCAGCGCTGAAAGCGTCATTTGGGCGGCGCGACGGGGTCACCCCTACATGAATCTGGGCGCTCTGATGGGCGTCACTCAACAGCTCAAACAGGTATACATTGACACTGCCAAGGAGGCAGGCTATAAGGCAGGTCCCGGCAACTTCGGTTACTTGCTCAATGCCATCGTTGCCGACACCGATGAGAAGGCTATAGAGCTGGGGCGGCAGTTCCTCTGGACCGGCAGGCACCGGAATAGAGGCCCCCAGGAGCACATGGACCCGCCTGGATACCAGTCCCGTGAGGCGGTAAAACTGAAGATGGAGCGGATAGGCACGGGAGACCTTCAGAAGGGAAGGTCGATGACCTACGAGCAGCTTCAGGAGGTGAATTTCATCATAGCCGGCAGTCCGGACACGGTCACCAGAAAGCTGTCCCAGATCCTGGACGAGCTTAGCCCCGGATACCTTCTACTCTGCGGCAACGATGGTAACATGCCCCATGATGACACCATGCGCTCTATCGAACTGTTTGGTAAAGAGGTGATACCGGCTCTCCATGAAGTTAAGCTCAAGCCCTACGAGTAGCGTCACCTTCTGCGGTACAAGCCGAAAAAGTTGGCAGCATATATACACGCGCGCCATTAATTCGGAAAGAGTTAAAAGTACTTTATAGTCGAAAAAGAGAAGAGGCCCTGGCTTCCATAGCCTGGGCCTCTCATTACGTATATCACCTCTCGATAGTTGGGCAGTCCCCCTCAAAAGTTGATCCATGAGACGCTCCACTCCGCATATGAAGCCACTACGCCGGGTCAGGGGTGTGTTTTACGGATGGTGGCTTGTCGGCCTTGCCTTATTGATCCAAAGCCTGGCCGGAGGTCCCATCTGGAGCGGTCTGGGCGTATGGTTGAAGTCCCTTGAGCTACACTTTGGCTGGAGCCGTACCCAACTGACCGGCGCCTTCTCCCTGGCACAGATGGAAGGTAGCTTCATCGGCCCCCTCAGCGGCTTCCTGATCGATAAGGTCGGCGCACGCCGCATGATCTTTATAGGGTTGCTGGTAGTGGGAGGCGGGTTCATGGTGTTCAGCCGGACACCAAATCTGACTGTCTTTTATCTATCTTTCGCCCTCATGATGCTGGGATCAGCGGCGGGTACCTGGCTTCCGCTGATGACCACGGTGAGCAAATGGTTTGTCCGAAAGCGCTCCCTGGCTATTTCGATAGCTGGGGAGGGCAATTTTGTCGGGGGACTGGCCCTGGTTCCGATTCTGGCCTGGGCCGTGAGTCCGGACAACTTTGGCTGGCGGACAACGGCGTTGGGCCTCGGTGTTGTCTTTTTCGTGGCGGCATTGATTATTCCCAGGTTCATTCGCAACAGTCCCCAAGAGTACGGTCAGTATCCTGATGGTGAGCCCCCGCCTCCAAATTCTAGCACGCCCGGTATCCGTGATAATAAAGGGGCCGGCCATATCGCAAGGGGTCCAGACCTTACATTGAGGCAGGCATTGGCTACCCAGGCCTTCTGGATGATCACCTTTGGTCACGCCTTTTCCTCAATGATCAACCAGACCCTCGGTGTGCACCTTATTCCCATGCTCACAGACCAGGATATTTCATTACAGACGGCGGCTTATGTTTGGGCCGTGGTCATGGGGGTCGCGGCCCTATTTCAGCTGGTGGGAGGCTATGTGGGCGACAAAGTGCCCAAGAACGTTGCTCTTTTCGTGTTCGTTACCATACAAGCCGGGGCATTCGCAATGGCTATCCTAATCCACAGCGTCCCAATGGCATTTCTGATCGCGGTGATGTATGGAGTCGGGAACGGGGGCCGAACCCCCATCACTGTAGCCATGCGGAGTGATTATTTTGGACAGAGGTCCTTTGCGACTATCACCGGTACCTCCATGGCTGCCATGCACATCTTCCAGCTCATAGGCCCCCTGTTCGCGGCAGCTATTTTCGATTGGAAGGGCAGCTACACAATCCCATTCCCTATATTGGCGTGCGTCGCTTTTGGGGGAGCAGTCATGTTTCTTAAGGCGAAACTACCTGAGGCTACCGACAACGTTCCAAGGCCTCGACTCGCCGGTGGTCGTCCTGGAGGGTGATGCCTCTTAAAAAACTCAGGGCAGGCTCCAGGGCTCGACTCCAGAGCGCAATTCGCGGTGGGTCCCCTTCCAGGGGTTACCGGGGCCACACGTTGTCCCTAGAGAAGCCCAAGGAATGTCATTCTATGAAGCGAAGCCACGAAGGATCTGTACCTTGCCTCGTTCTTGGGCGTGAGATTTTTGGCCTCCGCTGGGCTGTGGCTCAGAATGACACAAAGGAGATGGCGAGGGCCAACTCTTGATTAGATCAGCCTTGGTAAGGATGTCCAGTCCTCAGTCGGGGTTTGAACCAGTATTCAGTCGACAACCTTAAAATTGATGCATCGGTTCACCCCCACTCTAACTCTCCCCCGTCAAGGGCTCACTGGGGTAGGCATGGGCAGCAAGGCCGCGATCCTAAAACTTGTTTAAAAACAGCTAGGAAAGCGCCGAGCTTTCCCGTCATCCTAGAAGTATCACTCAACTGGGATGTGGGGAGGTGACTCATGCGCTTTCCGAGAGAATGGTACCACTTGCTACGTTCAACTGAACAGTATTTTCCTGACCTAGGATCCAGCCAAATACGTGGATTGGCGCTATGGGTGTATGGGGCAATCATGGCTAAGAGTGCTTGCCAAAGCGCGGTGATTGATGCTCTATCCTCCATCGCCACCTTCCATGCTCTGCGACAATACCTTAGAGAGTTCCTTCGGGATGGTTCGGAGAAGGCCACTCCCTGCAACATCCAGTTGGATGTAACCCTCTGTTTTGCGCCTTTGCTCCGCTGGCTGCTGTCTTTGTGGAAAGGTCAACAACTGGCCTTGGCCGTCGACGCAACAGCCCACCAAGACCGCGTGGTCGCCCTGGTAGTAAGCGTGCTGTACCGGGGTAGCGCCATTCCCATTGCCTGGACCATACTCCCTGCTAACAGGTCGGGGGCTTGGATTCCCGAAATCCTCCGGCTTTTGCAACTGCTTGCTCCCGAAGTGTCCAAAAGCATGGAGGTGCTGGTGATGACTGACCGGGGCTTGTGGAGCCCCCGCCTTTGGAAGCAAATACGGGCCTTGGGATGGCATCCACTGATGCGGGTAAAAAACAACACCAGCTTTCAACCGTTGCAGGGGCAACGCCGGCAAGCCAGGACGCTGATTCCCGGACCAGGCCACGCCTGGGTAGGAAGGGGCAGTGCCTTTTATAATCCCAAGCGCCACCGCTTCGGTACTTTGGTGGTGGTTTGGGATAAAGGCCAGAAGGAACCCTGGATAGTGATTACCGACTTGCCTCCCGAGGATGTGGGGGTATGCTGGTATGGGTTGCGCTTCTGGATCGAGTTGGGTTTTCGCGCTCTCAAGAGTGTGGGTTGGCAATGGCAACGCACTCGACGGACTGACCCGGACCGAGTGGCCCGGTACTGGCTCGTTCTGGCGGTGGCTACCCTGTGGGCCACGGCCTATGGGACCAGAGCAGAAGACGCTATTTCTCTTGGAGTACCTCCCCAGAGAGTCAGAAGCCCTCATCCACTTCCTAGCTGTTCTGGACCCCGAAAGGATAGCGTGATAAAGAAGGGCATATGCTGTATGACTCGGCAACTGCTCCAGGGTAGGCCTTGGCTTCGCCTGTGGCTCATACCTGAACCTTGGCCAAACCCACTCCCTGGTTTGCAAATTACCTACCATAAACCGGTTCCCAAAGCTCATAATTTCAAATGCCTACCCCAGTGAGCCCGTCAAGGGGGAGAGAACAAGTTCCTTCCCCCTCGATGGGGGAAGGCTAGGATGGGGGTGAAAGGCACCTATCAAATCTTGGTTGAATGAGAACTAGTGCTAAATGGCCACCGGTGCCGGCCGTGAGAACGTCTTGGGAAGCATAAACCCCACAATACAAAGGGACCACGCCAACATGGCGAAGATCAAGAAGCCTGGTACGAAGGTATCCAGCGAGTCCTTGAAAGCGCCAACCACTAGGGGAGATACGAAAGCGACTAACCCACGCGCTGACATGATCCAGCCCCACACCAAGGCCACCCGTTTCGGGTTCATCCCTGGCAACTCCATGGGCAACGTGAAGAGGGTAGGGACATACAGAAGGGATCCAATTCCCAGGACCGAGACTGAGAGATACATCACAGCTCTGATATCTATTAGGAAGGAGCCGAGGCCACCCAGTGCGATCATCGCTCCAGGAACGATTAAAAACAGCCTCCTGTTTCCGATCTTCAATGGCAGAAATCCGCCCAGCAACACCCCTCCAATACCCATAAATGGCAGCAGGCTGGTTATGAATCCTGCCTCAGTGAGGGACATACCGCGTGATTCGTTGTAGTAGGTGGGAAGCCATCCACTGAGAGTTAGGTATAGTGCGAAGCCGGTGCCGTCCGCAATCCCTAGAAGCAGAACGGTCCGGTTTTTAAGCACATCCCAAATCTCCGACCGCGTAGGAGCCGGTGTTACGGAAACCTCGGTCTCTCGGGTCTTTCCCCATACCATCCAGGCGAAGGCCGTTGCCAGCCCGAACGCTCCAAAGAGCCCCAGAGTTCTGTCCCAGCCCATAACATCAGAAAGGGGGGCCGCCGCCGACAGAGAGATTGCTACGCCCAGTGCGAAGCACGCTATGTTTATACTGGTTATTGCCGCCAACTCTCTGGGACGGAACCAGTTCATTATCAAGGGTCCCGTGGCAGCTATCAGGGTTACGAATCCGAGACCGTATAGCCCTCTCAGCACCAGCAGTGAGGGAAAATTAGGTGAGAGGGCCGCCAATATCAGTGATCCAATAAGAAACAGGCTTATCGTGTAGCTTGCCTTAATGCCAATCCTCCCTATCACAATACCCATCGGGATCCCACCAGCGCCTTGAATTCCCATAACGACCGCCAAAAGCAGGCCGGCGTTGGTGGAGTTTATGCTGTAATCCTCTTGAATGATGGGGAGAATGGGTGAGACTGACTGGAAACTAAGGCCAATGGCCAGATTGGCAGACACGGTGAGGCCGCCGATGACAAAGCGGTAGGGGCTAAGTGTGGTGGTGCTGACCATTTCCGGCACCCACTCTATCGGAAATGAGAGACCATGACAAGGCTCTTATGGATGAGGTGTTTACGGAGTAGTGTTCTACCGTTAGACTATCCAGTCCCGTGGATCGACGGCTCGTCACAACTGCAATAACATGCGCCGGCGTCCTTCGACAAGCTTAGATCGAGCGGGGCTCTGCGCTGGAGCTTATGTGACTAGTATTCAATCAACCTCAAAATTGATGCATCGTTTCACCCCCACTTTAACTCTCCTCCGTCAAGAGGGAGAAAATAAGTCCCTTCCCCCTCGATGGGGGAAGGCTAGGATGGGGGTGAAAGGTACATATCAAATCTAAGTTGACTAAGCACTAGTGACCACAAAGTAAACGGGCGAGGAAGTTTAGCCTCGCCCGTTCGTACAGTGCTCTTAGATATATCGGCCTACCAGAAGTGGTATAGCTTGGCCGCGTTCTCCGAAGTGATCTTCCTCCGGATTTCCTCGGACTCGCCGGCGAAGGCCTTGTCCAGGAACTGCATGGACCGGGGCCAGGTGCCCTCGGCGTGAGGGTAATCATTCCCCCACATCATGTTGTCCACTCCCAGGACCTCGTGCATCTGGACCCCTATTGGGTCTTCCATGAACTCCACGAAAATGTTCTCACGCCATGTCTCGCTGGGGAGCAGCCCCCTCTTGGAGCGATAGCCTCCTGCCATCTCGATGCGCTCACTGTAGGTGAAGTCCATGCGGTGCCACAGGTGGGGCACCCAGGACAACTCGTGTTCCACGGAGCCTATCTTTAGCTTGGGATGGCGGTCGAACACCCCGGCGAATATCATGGCCGCCAACGAGTACTGTACCCAGTGGTCACCTGTTGCAATGGCCGCTGGTGAAGCTTCCGACTCATTGGCGGTGATCTCACAGCCGGGTATATTGGGGCGAGTGGTGAACACGTGCAGGAGAATCGGTATCTCTAAGTCGGCGGCCGTCCACCACAGACGCTCATACATCAGGTCGCTGTACGGCCTATCTCCCAACGGGTACTCGGGAATGAAGGCCCCCGCAAGTCCTAGCTTGGCACACCTCTCCAGCTCGGCACAAGCTTCGGCCGGGTCATCTACGTTGAGCATGGCTATGCCCTTCATCCGGTCCGGGTAAGTCGAGCAGAAGTCCGCCACGTAGGTGTTCCAGCCCCGGCAGATTGCCGATAGCAGGTCGGTCTCCTTGGGGTCCATCCTGTACCAGGAGAGTCCCTGGGTGGGCTGGATGATGCCTCCCCATATACCGTCCACTTCCAGCGCCGAAATCATCTCATGGGGGTCGTAGGCGCCCTTGGGAACGTCCTCGAAGCTGCCTGAGAAGGAGATGTTCTCAGGATTTTCGTACTTCACTCCAGCTTGTGATAGGAAGCCGAATGCGGTGGTCTGCATGCCACCCGCGACCCAGAAGTCGGACTCCCATTCGCCCTTAGACGAAGCGAAGCCCTTCTTGCGCACTATCTTGGGAGCCCGGTCTCTGAAGCCGGGATCTATCCACTTTTCCCACAGGTCTGGGGTCTCGACGATGTGACTATCCGCCGATATCACTTTGTAGTCTGACATTTGGATTCCTCCTGTTTCGTGCAGTTCCATAACATCGGATGGGCGCTAGTCATAGCCCCCACAATCGGGGCACCGCATTCAAATGTACCCGACCGGCACTGTCGTGTCAAGAGTTGGCGCAGCAGACCAAACTTGTCCACGGTGTTTCAAATTCGACGCCTACTCTTTAGAGCTACCCTCTCTACCAGAGAGGACCTGAATTTGTCAGCAACCAGGTTCGCCGTGGTGGCCACAACAGCCTTGTCTCCGGTACAGCTTTAGCCAGTTGTTTCTCAGCGTAAGTCTGACCTTGCGAGACAGAGGCATAGACACCGACAAATTGGTGAAGAACGCTTGTAAACTTGCCATTTACACTCAACCCTTGTAGTGGATAATGAGAATTATATTTGCATACAAATAATACGTCCAGGCTCTGATCTTGGCATATGCTGGTATAATAAACCCCGTTGCAACCTTAACCGGCGGTGTACAGCAGCAGCTAATCACTTTATGCAGAGTTGAGGAGGAATCAAGATGCCCGTAACACCTGATGTAGTTGGGAAAAAGGCAGACGCAGTGTTCTATGGCAATGGTGCTGAAGCACCAGTATTGGAGATAGCCGCTTTGGATGGGATGAAGCTCGCCAGTCCTCTCAAGACCAAGGTGCTGATTCCCGGACCGAAGGGTTCCCTCCTTGAACACCACCTCACCAAGGGCCAGACCATACCGGCCCACAGGCTCGCTCATGACTTCATTAATTGTATGGTGCGTGGCCGCATCCGAGTAACCCTGGCGGGCCAACAGTATGAGGGAACTGCTCGAGACGCGTGGAGCGGGGCTCCGGGGGTAGAGGTGTCTCTGGAGGCGCTGGAGGATACGGTCCTGTTGGAGTGGATGAGCCCTCCCCACCTAATATCTGGGAACCGCCTGGTGACTTGGGGAGCGGTCACACCCAGCGACTCTCACATCTTTTCAAAGTGGGATGAGGTGGAAGAGACCATCATGAACCGCGTGGAAGGAGAAACGGAGTTTGGACCTCCAGGCCTGGATATCCAGCACCGTATGAAGGTAATGATTCCCGGTCCCTTTGGCTCCGTCATCTGGAACTCCCACCGGAAAGGTAAATGGGCCCTCCACACCCATCAACACAACTGGATCTGCTACCTTATTAAAGGCGAAATGAAGGAAAAGTTTGGTGGCACACAGGAGTACATATGCCGCACCGGCGATATCTGGGCGGCTCAAGGTGGAGCCGAGCACTGCACTGAGGCCATGGAGGACAACGAGATATTCGAGTTCAAGTGGCCGGCTCCTTTGTACTGGAAAGGGATGATCCACTCCTGGGAGCCACGGGGATAGGCGTCGTCCGAGCGTCGAGCGCCAGGAGTCATTCAGCTTGACACCCCTCAGGGCGAATGTTAGAATCGCCCTGACAACGCCGACGTTGGTCAAGCTTCGGCTAGCGTGGATGTTATCCCTTTGTATCACCGGGTTCTTTGGTCGATCTAGAGACCACGAAGTAGCCCACCTCTTTGTATAACACTTGGTTAGTTTGGGTAGCTAAAAATCATATTTCCAGTGACGAACATCTCGTGAAACAATCAGGTGCCTGGAAGGAAGAGTTGCTATGACAACCGGAAACGTTGAGATTCTGCGCGGCCTAAAAGATGTCTACATAGACACCACGGAGGCCAGCTTCGTCGACGGACAGGTTGGAAAGCTGCTCTACAGAGGCTACAACATCCACGATCTGGCCGAGCAGTCTACCTTTGAAGAGGTGATCTATTTACTCCTGTATGGGAGCTTGCCCACCAAGAAACAGCTAGGGGAATTCGACGCCACCTTCAGGTCCTACCGACCAGTGCCTGACGAGATAATCCAGGTTCTCCGGCTCGTGAAGAACAGCCATCCCATGGATGCCCTCCGCACCGGGGTTTCAGCTCTATCGGCCTTCGATCCTGACGTAACGGACAACTCGGCGGAAGCTACGATCCGCAAGGGTATACGCCTCACTGCCCAGGCATCAACCATAGCTGCGGCCCACCATCGCATCAGGAACGGCCTTGATCCCGTGGCACCGAGTCCAGATCTAAATCATGCGGGCAACTTTCTATATATGCTCCACGGAGAGGTCCCGACTGCCGAGACCCAGAGGTTAATGGATGTGGACTTTATTCTCCACGCCGAGCACAGCTGTAACGCATCGGCCTTCGGCGCCAGGGTTACAGCTTCAACCATTTCCGACCTACACTCTGCGGTGGTTACGGGTATAGGCGTTCTCAAAGGGCCCTCGCACGGAGGTGCTGCGGAAGAGGTCATGAAGATGGCCATGGATATCGGCCAGCCCGAGAATGCGGAGGAATATGCCAGGAAGATCCTGGATGGCGGCGGGCGCATAATGGGTTTCGGCCACAGAGTTTACAAGGCCGAAGACCCCCGTGCTGGACACCTGAGGGAGCGTTCCAGGCAGCTGGGAGAGAAGATGGGCCAGCCCCAATGGTTTCAGATTCTCACGCATCTGGAACAGAAAACCATGGTCCCCTACAGAAGCCGGGGCATCTTCGTGAATGTGGATTTCTTTGCAGGCTCCATTTACTATCTGTTGGGCCTTCCAGATGATCTGTTCATCTCGATCTTTGCCCTGGGGCGGATCCCCGGATGGACGCTCCAATGCGTGGAGCAGTACAAGGACAATATCCTGATGAGGCCCCTGCTCGATTACAAGGGACCGATGGACCTGGAGTATGTCCCTATCGAAAAACGGGGTTAGGGGCACTTAACTCCACTAGGCCAAGATACTAAAGCTGACTGACAGGAGGGGTCGTTCGACCCCTCCTTATACTTTCTCTGGGGTTTTGGTTCCGGTGGACGCCGAGCAAGAGATACGCCGACGGATAGCAGAACAAGGGCGAATAACCTTCGCCGAGTTCATGGAGCTGGCCCTGTTTTGGCCCAAGGGTGGCTATTACACCAGTCCGGATAACATCGGGTCCGAGGGTGACTTCTACACCGCTCCCGGTGCTCATCCTGCCCTCGGAGCACTACTATGTGTCCAGGCGTACCAGGTGTGGCAGCTACTTGGATGCCCCAAGGCCTTCTGGGTGTTGGAGATGGGAGCGGGTCAGGGTCTACTTTGCCATGACATCATGGCGTACAGCCTCCACCTGTATAGACCATTTCGAGATGCTCTTCGCTACATTTGTCTCGACCGAGTACCCTCTCGGGGCATCGAAGAGGAGCTACCCTTGGAAGCCAGAAGTAAGGTGGAGCGTCTGGTAAGCGCCAACATTCCCATGAAAGGGTTAACCGGATTTCTGCTGTCGAACGAGCTATTGGACTCATTTCCCGTTCATAGAGTAGTCCCGCAGGATGGTGGCTTAAAGGAAATTTACGTTTGCCTTGATGAAGACGGGCAGCTTGTCGAGGTTGCGGGCTTTCCCTCTACTCCTGCCCTGGAGGAGCGCTTAAAGTCTCTGGACATCTCCCTGCCGGATGGGTTCCACGCTGAGATAAACCTGGACGTAGATCCATGGATAAGGGAGGTGTCCTCTTCCCTAGAAAAGGTTGTCCTTCTCACCATCGACTACGGTCATTCTGCCCGCGAGCTGTACTCCGATCAACGGAGGCGGGGCACCCTTACCTGTTTCTATAAACATACTCAGACCAACGACCCTTACCGGCATGTCGGCAAACAGGACATCACGTCACAGGTGGACTTTACGTCCCTGATGGACACGGGCAAACGCATTGGGATGGACACCTTGGGATTTGCCACCCAGAGGGCGTTCCTGAATAATCTGGGGCTAGGGCGATTCATGGCCGACCTTCGTACCAGCGGACTTAAACAACAGGAGATGGAAGCCAACCGCATGGGAATGCTGGACATTTCCAGGCCTGGAGGTATGGGTGATTTCAAGGTGCTGGCCCAGGGCAAAGGCGTTGGTAGCCCCTCCGTGTGGGGCTTCCAGCCCTCACCCGATATCGAACATACTCTGAAGGATCTGCCCGCCCCCTTGCTGACACCCCACCACATGTCCCTTTTACAAGGTCGCTACCCACACTTGGATGTCGAGTGGGAGGAAATGCTGCGATAGAGTCCGGGTAGCCCTGAACTCGCACTACTTATTAGTAGCAGTCTTTGGCATCGATTAACCAACCGCAGCAACGCCAATACTCTTTTCGATGACACCCTGAATCCCTTTATTGCATGACCTGAAAGACTCGATTCACAGAAGGTCTAATATTCAGGGTCACTGCAGGCCTCCTTGACAAATGACTGAGCGTCAGTCATACTGGAGAATACACAACGCATAACAGGAGAACGCGGTGCCTGAGGCGAAGCATAGAAGAACCGAAAGCGAACGAGTGAGAAGAGCACAGCTACTCAAGGCAGCTCGAAAGGTGTTTCGTGCAAAAGGATACGACGGAGCGAGTGTCTCTGAGATAGTGCGTGAGGCAGGGGTGGCCCAAGGAACTTTCTATCTCTACTTCCCGTCGAAGAAGGCCGCCGCCGTATCTCTACGTAACGGGCTGATGGAGACCATGGCCCGGGCAGGGGCCACCGCTGTGAAATCGCACACGTCCTTTGAGGACCGGCTCGAATCGCTGATCGCAGCAGGCTTCAAGGTAGCTCGAAGGAACGCTGACCTCTTCAGGCTGGCGTTCATAGGAACTGACGAAACACACTTGGAGATGCACAGCGAGTCCAAGGAGCACGCTTCGATCTTGAGAGCTATTACGAATCTTTTCAGGGATGCGGTCGACGCGGGGGAGATGGAGGCGATGGACCCGGAGATCGCGGCTCGGCTGGCAACTGGCCTGCTTCAGCATGCAATGATCGAGGCTTTTGTCTTTGGCGAGGGGGAAGAGTCGGACCGGCTTGAGCAAGGTGTTTCCGCACTGCTTCTCAATGCGCTAAGACGAAGAACTGGTTAGGTTTTTTTGCATCATAATGACTGATGGTCAGTCATAGTTATGAGGGATAGAGAGGTCGGTCTTTTGGCCACGGCAAAATCATCAACCCTACCGATTACAAGAGGCGGCAAAGAGTCTACTATTTTTACCAAGTGATGACTGATAGTCATTCATAAACAAAACTTAAAGAGGAATGCAGATGAAAGCACCGAGAAAGGAGACAGTCAGATGAGAACAGCAGCGGGAAACGAGCCTAGGATAAACGATCACTGGCACCGAAAGGAGGCGATCATGGACGGCATCAGCACCCAAGAAAAGGCACAGTCGCGCATTTATCGAATGCGCTGGTGGACGCTCGCAGTGGTTTCGGTCACTGTCCTGTTAGCAACCATCGACGAAACGATTCTCAGCGTGGCTATCCCGTCGCTGCAACGAGACCTGGGAGCGTCGGCCTCGTCGCTGCTGTGGATGGTCAACTCGTACGTGCTGGTCTTCGGTGGCTTGCTCTTGACGATGGGCGGTGTCGGTGACCGGTTCGGGCGGGCCCGGATGCTGCGTTATGGGCTCGCGGTGTTCGCCCTGTCTTCGCTTGGCGCGGCGCTGACGCAATCTCCGGCGCAGCTGATCGGGGCCCGGGCAATCATGGGTGTGGGCGGAGCGATGATGATGCCGGCGACCCTCGCCATCATCGTGAATGTGTTCGAAGAAAAGGAGAAGCCGAAGGCGATCGCGATATGGGCGATGATGGCAGGGATCGGCGTCGCGCTTGGACCGATGCTTGGAGGGGCGCTGCTCCAGCACTTTTACTGGGGGTCGGTGTTCCTGGTGAACGTGCCGATTGCCGTGATCGCGATTGCAGCAAGCCTATTCCTCGTGCCGGATAGCCGAGACCCCAAGAGCAGGCCACTCGACATTCCAGGCGCACTTCTATCGATGGGAGCGATTTCTGCTCTGATGATCGCCATCATCGAGGGTCCGGAGTGGGGGGCCGCATCCCCGCTGCTCGCGATTACGGTAGCCACGGCGGTCATCTTGGGCTTGGGCTTCGTCCTGCGAGAGAGGCAAGCCGCATACCCGTTGCTGGACTTTGCGCTATTCCGGCTGCCGCGGTTTTGGACCGGAGCAGCCGCTGTAAGTCTCGCATTCTTCTCGGTGGTCGGCTTCATGTTTGGTTTCACGCAGTACCTCCAGTTCGTTCAGGGACACACTCCGCTGGCCGCGGGAATTCGATTCCTGCCGATAGCGGGGGGCTTGATGTTTGGCGCCATAGCCAGTGAGGAGTTGGTGCGCCGCTTCGGCACCACCAGAGTCGTGGCAGGTGGACTCGTTATCATGACTGCTACGATGCCGCTCCTACTCCTCTGGGAGATGAACACTTCCTACCTGGTGGTTGGGCCTATTGTGGCCGTGATCGCCCTGGGCATAGGTTTGGTTTTCGCTCCGGCAGCCGAAGCGGTCATGGGCGCAGTTGGAGCAGCGAAGGCGGGAGTTGGGTCAGCCATGAACGATGTGACCCAGATGCTGGCAGGCGCGTTCAGTATCGCCGTGGTCGGGTCCGTGATGTTTGCGATTTACGCCGCCAGGCTAGCAGCCCGTCCGAGGATTATTTGACGGTGTTTGCGGGTCAGCGACAATGGATCGCGACAACTAATTGTGCCGGTTGCCCCGGCCGGCCCCCAGATAGCTTTGCGAATAGCGCCGTGCTCACTACCTCGGCAAAGTTCCTGATGCGTTGGGCTGGCCCATCGACCCGTGCTTTCCTGTGCAGATTGACCCCAAAGCGGAACAGTTTGAGCAGGTTGTGGCCGGTGCAGATCAGCGACCATTCGCCGTTCACCTTCTCCAGTCCCCGCAGCAGGAACTGCCGGCATCCCCGGCCCTGCTTGATCTGGCCGAATACCGGCTCCACAGTTTGCATCCGCAAAGCGTAGCGCTGCCGACCCCGCTTGGTCTGTAACTTCCGTCGCATCCGGTCCCTGGGAGACAAATTGCTGGGTATGCGACCTCGGGGCGCGGGTGGCACAACCCGGCCGTGGCGGGTCTGCTCCGGCGCGACGAACGGGTCCACGCCCAGAGCACAGAGCTCGTCGACTGCCTTTGCCGAGTAATAGCCAGCATCGGCGGATACTTCCCTGGGTACTGCACCGACGTTGTCGATGGTCTCCTCCATCATCGCCGCAGCCTGTTGCTTATCCGAAGTCTGGTTGGTGGCCCGCGCCGCCACGATCACCTGGTGAGCGCTGTCCACCACCGCCTGACAGTTGTACGCTTGCAGGAAGTCCTTGCCTCCAGGTGCGGGCATGATGCGCGACTCGGTATCGGTGAAGTTACGCTGGGCCTTGCCGTCGGGCACCCCCGGGTGCTTACCACCTTCGGCCTCGGCCCGTTCGGCAGCCGCCTGCGCCTCGGCTTCCAGCGCCGCCATGGCTTCCCGTATCTTCTCCAACCGACCCTCTCGAAAGGCCAACTCCTGCGGCAACTCATCTCCACGCTTGTCTTTGCCGTACCGCCGGTCTTCCTCATCATCCGCTGCCTGGGCCTGTCGCAACAACTCCGCTACCTCCGCCGCCAACTGCGCTGCCTTCTCCTTCATCCGTTGGTAACTCATCGCCTTATGCTTCGATGCGTTGGCCTTGACCTTCGTGCCGTCCAGCGCCACGTGCCCCAGCTTCACCAGCCCCGCCTGCTGGCACAACGCCAGTACCTGTACGAACAGGCCCGACAGCGCATCCAGATTGTCCTTGCGAAAGTCGGAGATGGTCCGGAAGTCCGGTGTGTTGTTCGCCGCCAACACCCTGAAGGCGATGTCCTCGTGGAGACGCTGGGCGATGCGGCGTGAGGACGCCACCCCGACGCAGTAACCGTAGAGCAACACCTTGACCATCATCCGTGGATGATACGGCGGCCCGCCACGCCGTTCCCGCTCGTAGCGAGCGGTGACCTCCGACATGTCCAACTGGTCCACCACGTCGGATATGAAGTAGGCCAGATGGTCGTCAGGCAGCCACTCCTGCAACGCCGCTGGCAACAGCAGCAGCTGGTCGGGTTCGTAGGGAAGGTAGGTCTTGCTCATCAACGACTCCCCGCTACTGGACTGGGCCCATCATACCCCCAAACACTCGCCAACCCGTGTTTCTCGGACGGGCTGCTAGGAGACGCTGTGGCATCGCTGCCCACCGAGGCGAGAGAGATAGCACGAGATTCAATCGGGGCCGCAGTCCAGTTGTCGGCGACGCTGCCGCAAGAAGACGCCCTCGCCCTGTCCGTCGCTGCGAAGTCGGCATTCACGGATGCGCTGGGTCTGGCCGTGCTGATTGGCGCCGGGTTCTCGTTCGTCGGAGTGCTGCTGGTGGCAAAGTTCATGCCGGCGCGAGACCCGGCTGTTGGTGGAAAGGGGGCACAGTCTTCCGAACAATTGGGAGATGATTCCTCCACATCGGAGACCATCGCTGAGTCGGTTGCCGCTGGCGCAGACTAATAGCACCGCTAGGAGCGAGCGTCCGTGAGTAGGGCCCCCGTGAATCTCACCGGGGGCCCTACTTTTGACAAATTCGCGATATAGTTATGTCTCAGGGACACCCTCGGGCACCCAAAGACCCAAAAACCGCCGACCTCAAGCGCCTATCTTTGGCGCAGGAACTCTAGGGATACTCTGAACAAGTCTGGGCATAGTAGCATAGAGAATAGCACTGTGTTCGGGGAGATAATTGATGGACCAGCCAACATTTGCGGACTTGGAATACGAGAGGAAGAAGCGCAAGACCCGCCGGGAGATATTCCTGGAGCGCATGGATGCTCTGATCCCGTGGGAACAGATGGAAGAGCGCATCCGTCCGTTCTATCCCAAGGCGGGCCGAGGCCGTCGACCATATGAGTTGTCGGCGATGGTGCGGATACACTGCGTGCAGTTGTTCTACAACTTGAGCGATCCTGGTATGGAGGACATGCTCTACGAGGTCGAGTCGGTGAGACGGTTCGTAGGGTTGAAGCTGTCGGGCCCGCTGCCGGACGAGACGACGATTCTGAACTTCCGCCATCTGCTGGAAGAGCATGAGTTGGGGCAGAGTCTGTTCGAGGAGATCAACCGTCATCTGGAGTCCCAGGGACTGCGGCTTCGGGAGGGGACGATCGTGGACGCGAGCATCATAGAGGCGCCGTCATCGACGAAGAATCGTGCGGGTGAGCGAGACCCTGAGATGCACCAGACGAAGAAGGGGAACGAGTGGCGCTTCGGGATGAAAGTACACGTAGGCGCTGACGCTGAGACCGGAGTGGTACACAGCATGACTACGACGCCAGCTAACGTGCATGATGTGACAGAAGCGCACCGATTGCTGCACGGTGGAGAGAAACGAGTGTGGGGGGATGCGGGGTATCAGGGAGTGGACAAGCGGTTGGAGAATCGAGAGTTGGATGTGGAGTGGCGAGTGGCGATGAGGCCCGGCCGGCGACGGCACCTGGAGCCTGGCAGCTACGAGGCGTTGGCGGAGAAGCGCAAAGCGTCGGTCAGAGCGAAAGTGGAGCATCCGTTCCTGTACGTGAAGCGGCGCTTTGGCTATGCCAAGGTGCGCTACCGAGGGTTGGCTAAGAACGCGCAACGGCTGGCATTGCTACTGGGGCTGGCCAACTTGATGACGGCAGAGCGCCGTCTGGCGACATGAGAGGGGCGCAGTGCGCAAATCACGGCCGGGGAGCCGCGATGGCTCCGAAAAGCCGCTTCGAGGCCACAACAGACACGGTCTGAACGCCTCAACCACGACCTGGAACGTCACAAAGATGCCTGAACGTCTCCAAAGAACGGAACCACTCTGCCCATCCACGCTTGCGCCGAGTTGTTCAGAGGTTCCCTAGAACTATTTCCTGTGTCATCGAGATCAGGGAGCGTCCAACTTCGTCTGAGGTACGTATTCCAGCTGAAGGTAACCGTTAGCTGGGTTAAAGTGCCCCACGACGTGTCGCCGGCGTTATTGGAATGAAAAACTCACTGAAGCTGGCTGGGTGAGGAGTATCGTATTCAAAGGTGCTGCCACCATAGTGATCGTCGGTTGTTCCTGCCATAATGTTCGATAGCGGTACATGTTTACATACCTGAATCCGAGTCTTTAAAGCGTGTTCTGTTGCCCTCTGGACCCTTCGACGCGTCCGTATGTGCCCAAGACTCGTTAAGGCATCCTCGGTATCGGTGAACAGACCTCCGCCAACTATTTGGAGAAGGAAGTTCGCCGATAAATTACAAGGATAAGACCCTGATCTGCGAGGACTACTGGCAGCCGTCCATCTTCAGCTGTCGGGACACTGGCGGCTGTACCCCGTACATAAGGAGGGGGACATTAAGGGCTTGAAATTCTGGCGAGATTCGGGACCCGGAAAACAACGGGTCGCCTTGATGGCCTGGGTGACGTACGATTTCGCGAGCACCCTGTTCCTGGCGGCAGCTCTGAGCATAGTATTTCCACTCTGGGTCACTGAAGTTAAGGGTGGCAATGACGCTCACGTCGCCTATGCCCTCGCCGTCGCAATGCTCATCCTCATCGTGGTGGTGCCCATCGTAGGCACTCTCTCCGACATGTCACCGCGTCGAATCCCCTACCTGATGGTTTCGGCGGCCCTGATGGCATTAGCGGGTATGTTCCTCGGCTACGGGGGTCTTTGGGCATCCTTGGTGGTCTTCGCTCTGGCTGTTACCGCTTTCCACGTCGGCCAGACCTTTTATCATGCTCTCATAGTAGAGGTGAGCACTGAGGAAAATCGCGGACGGGTTAGCGGCCTCGGCATCGGCGTCGGGTACGTAGGCACTCTGGCGGGCTTAGGGGTGAGTATCTGGCTCTTGAGTGGCGCCCATTACGACGTGGCATTCAAGGCTCTAACCGCCCTCTTCATATTGACCGCCTTGCCTTTGCTCATTCTGCTAAAAGAACAGCCAAGGGCATCCAGGTCCGGTAGCCTTGAAACCAAGATCGGAATGTGCTTAAAGCAACTAGCAACCACATTTCATGATACGAGAGCAAGGCCCGGGTTACGTCGCTTCCTCCTGGCTCGAACTTGCTTCATGCTCGCTATCGGTACCGCAGGATTCTTTGTAGTGTTGTATGGCACTGAAACAGTGGGCATGAGTGTGCGGGATGTACAGATCATACTGTTAGCAGGGATCCTGGCCGCGATTCCCACCGCTCCTTTATGGGGTATTCTGTCAGACCGAATCGGACCAAAGCCAACACTGACCATCGCCTTAGCGGGCTTTGTTGTGGCCTTCGTCCTGAGTGTAGCCATCCCATGGCTTGGTCTCCCAAATGGCATCTGGTGGTTTGTTGTGGTCCTCAGTGGAATCTGTATAGCTGGGACAGCCTCCGCTGACCGCCCGTTTATGCTTCGGTTTATTCCAAAGGGCTCGGAAGGCGAATATATGGGACTGCACAGCCTAACTGGGCGGATCTCATTCGTAGTCGGCCCGCTCGTATGGGGTCTGGTCGCGGTCACCTTCGGGCTAGGCCAACCCGCGGCAGTCCTGGCGTTATTGCTAGCATTAGGTGCATCCTTGGTAATCTTAAAGAGTATCAAGGAAGGGGGAATTGCCCCGAAGCTGGCTCTCCAAGCGTAATCCCTGGCCCGTGCGGGTGACCGATCCAGTACTGGATATGCCTATCCTGAGGAGGTTCCTCACGGGGTTTCAGCTCTTTCTGATTCTTGGGGAAAAGCTAAAAGATCTGGCTCTGTCTCTCCTGACACCCCACCAGATGCCTCCGCTCAGAACCCGCATCCGCACCTGGATGTGGAGTGGGAGGAGCTGCAACGGCAGATTGCGCGCTAGTCCGACGCCAATTGCTGATACTGAGCATCTTGTCACCTCAAGCCCACCCTTGATACACTTGAAGTGTCGTTTGGATCTTGGATAAATACCCAGACTCCCTACCTTCAAATCGAGAGGCAATTATGGAGAGCCTTCTGCAAATATCCCGGGAACCCAAAACTCTGGAGCTGGAGAGGACCGACGACGGCCGTTATCGTCTGGTGATTACCCTCAAGAAGCTGGGCGTTGTGACGGCTATGGAGTATTTTCTGGACCAGGATGAAGCCGAGCAGCTTAGCAGAGCTTTGAGCCAGTAATCATGAGTGGATGAGATAATCACTGTAGGAGTAACAGTATATTCCAGGAGTGAGGAAGACCGATTTGTGGAGCTCTGAATCAATCTCGGGGAAGCCAGCCATCCTGATGGTGGATGCATCGAGTAACGTAGGTGGATGGGAATCGGAGTTCTGTGACCGCCTCTTTACAAGCATGAGTAGGCGTGGGATCCAGCTAAAAGGTAGCTCACCGGTCCGGGTCAAGTCTCCCGAAGAGGTGCTACCGCACCTGGAACCAAGGGACGCCTTTAACTGCATTTTTCTATTCGGCCACGATAAAGAAGACTCAGGGTCGCATGGGTCAAATCTGAGCAGCTATTGGGCCTGGCTCAACACCGATGCCGGACTGTCAGGAGTGCTTTTTGCAGTCTGCTCCTGGGAAGATTACGATGCTGAGCTGAGCCGGGAGATACTGGAGGCAGGGGAAAGCTTTGCGGCCATAGCTCTGGCTCCTCAATCGGTGTTGACTCCCCGAGAAGCGAGCTTGTTCTTCCTCAAGTTCTTCACCGAGCTTGATTTGCACTCAACGGACAGCATCACGGGTAGGATGGTATGGTTCGCCTGCTCCAAGGCGCGAGAGCTGCTGCGTCGGCGCAGGCTTCCGGGCAAAGTCGGGGCCCGCTCCTAGGTTAGGCCGTACCCCTGACTAATAAATTTGGGTCAATACGAAGATGCAAGTAACCGAGCTGCCTCGCTGGCCATCTAAAGGTAATCGCCGAAAGCTGGAGGCGCTATGGGTTGAGGAGCTGGAGCGCCGCGGTTGGTCCAACTTTGACTTCGACGCTACGACTGAAGGTCCTCTGGTGTTATTCACAGCCATCGAGCAGTTCAACAATGGATTATTCTGGGAATGTCATGAGACGCTGGAGGATGTCTGGCGTAACACTCCTTATCCCCAGCGTTTCTTCTATCATGCCATCATCAAAGCCGCAGTCGGCTTCTATCACCTGTCCCGGCACAACCGCCGGGGTGCCGGTGTGAAGCTGGCCGACAGTGTACGGTTGTTGGGGCTTTTGCCGCCGACTCTGATGGGGGTGAACACTGATCAGCTTCGTCAGGAATGCATGCCGTGGCAGGAATGGTCGGAAAGAGCTGGTCCCATCGACTGGAAGGACATGGAAGGTGACTATCCTCGAGTGGTGTTCACGTAAGAGGGAGCGTACATCTCACTAGAAAAAGGTAGCGGCACACGAGTCCAGGCGAGTGGAGATATGTGTGCCGTTCCTTAGTCGCCTTCCGTTATCACCATTCCTTGAGGTCTTTCTGCCAACTCTTGGGCACCAGGAATCGGAAAGCCAAGCTTGTGGTGTAGACGATTGATGCTATAATCATGAACGCCGTAACGAATGGTCCTCCATAGACGAATGCCAGACCCACAACCACAGAACCACTGGCCAGTGAGCCCATATCCCCAGCCACACCACCTTCTACCCCTTCGGATAGTCCATGTCTTCTTCTCATAATGTTCCTCCAGCTATCTCATTATCTTGGTTAATTTTCAGCGTTCAATTATACGATATGTAGCCGCCTGAGACTTCAGAATTCATCTCAACAGTCGGCCGAGTTCCACAATAGCCTTATGCTAGACGTTGCCCAGCTTACATATTAAGAAGTGCCCGTGTTTAGTCCCAGCGCCTTCGCCACCGGCTTGAGACTATCGATGACAAAGGTTATGTGCTCATCCAGGTCAACGCCAAGCTCTTCGGCTCCCCCTGTAATGTCTTCCCGCTTGACGTCCCTGGCGAAGGCCTTGTCCTTCATCTTCTTCACTACTGACCGGGGAGTAATTTCGTCCAGGCTTTTGCTTGGCCGTACTAAGGTGACGGCCCTTATGAATCCGGAGAGCTCGTCCACCGCGAACACGGTCTTCTCCATCAGGCTTTCCCGCTTGATGCCTGTGTGGTCTCCGTGGGTGAGGACGGCTCTGACAAGATGTTCCGGGACGCCCCGTTCCCTCAATATGTTGGCCCCGTAAGCCGGGTGCTCCTCCGGGGTAGGCACGATCTCCCAATCGAAGTCGTGAAGAAGCCCTGCTATGCCCCACTGCTCTTCGTCCTCGGAATATTTGCGGGCATAGGCTCGCATGGCAGCCTCAACGGCTACCAGGTGTTTCATCAGAGTGTCGGTTTTAACGAACTCCTGGAGAAGTTTCAGGGTCTCCTCTCTATCCATTCTCCTCCTGATTCAACCCATTTTGGTCATCTTTGGCTCCGTCGTTTAGGGAAGGGTCATCACGAGAAGTGCATCTACGTGCGGTGGTAATAAAACCCGTATGGGCCACCATGCGATGGACCGGTCGCACGCTGCGGTGGCTTACATTCCATGGCCGTAGCAGCACCTCAACAGTATCCACAAGCTGAAACCGTTGGTCGCTGGAGAAGGCTTCCGAAAGCTGGTGCACCTGAAGTATGGTAGGTAAGAAACTTAGGAAGATGCCACCCAACGCCAGAGAGTCGGCTGCCCATGGGACCACGTGCCATGGTTCGGGCACGTCCAGCACTATCCGGTCAACGTCTCGCTCCTGGATGCCCTCATAAATGTCAGCCATGTTCAGCTTATGGTTGGACGCATCGTTGGTAAGAGCCTTTATATTTCTGAGACCCCGCTCTACCATATCCTCTCGAATTTCATAGGTTGTGACACTTCCGCTCGGACCTACAGCCCTGAGCAGAGTAGCGGTCAGGGCGCCCGAGCCCAGGCCGGCTTCGATCACCCTGGCGCCCGGAAAGATGTCGCCCAGCATGATTATGTTGCCCAGGTCCTTGGGGTATATTACCTGGCTACTCCTGGGCATCTCGAGTATGAATTCCCCGAGAGTCGGTTTGACAGCCAAAAGGCTCTGCCCAAGGCTCGTACGGAACCAGGAACCCTGGTCACTGCCAATGATCTCGTTGTGTGGCAACGTGCCGACGTGTGTATGAAAAGTGCTCTCCTCGTTTAATGTTAGGAGATATCTTCGCCTTTTGCGGTCTATGAGAAGAGCCAGGTCCCCTTGTTGAAACCTCGTTCTACTATTCATGTCACGGTGACTGCGTGTTTCGGTTCACTCACGATATGCCTGACTCCGATGAAGCACTCGCAGAACCACTAGGACACCATTTGGTATGTCGGGCCGAAAGCGAATCCGCCAATCCCCTACTCGAAGACGCCACTCTTGGTCCCTGCCTTGTAACTTTCTCACGTTGCTCTTAATGTCCGGCGACGTAACGATCCAGAGCCTGGAATATGCGGCGGCCTACTTGATCATCTAAACGTCGCATGTCACGGAGTGCTTGGGGAGTAAGAAGGTAGCGCCACAAAGGGCTCACTTAATGAACTCTTGCTTCGCTTCTTCGGCAGAGACGGCCTCCCCGCGTAAATATTCTTGCCAGGCTTCGTTCGCGCGTGCATCCTCTTCAGGAGTTGTGGGCTCAGCGTCGTCGGGTGCTTCCATTAAGGACCTTAGGACCGGATCTCCCATGTGACGCATGTACTCAAGGAAGCGTCGAGCGGCATGTATCTCGCGATCCGGCAACTCATCTATTAACCTGTGTAACTCTTCTCGCGTGGTCATTGTCCACCCTTTGGGTGTTGCCGATCGATACACTTTGCACCCTTAAACAGCTGCAAAAACAATGTAAGCTGCTTCAGAGTACATTGGATGACTCACTACAAACTGGAACGGGCATGTGAATATGGGTGCATCCAATGGCGGGCCTGTTACAACCTCATCAGGGCAGTTTAACCCAGCTTTGCAACCTCCGCCAAAATGTCCGGCGGGTTTGGAATGGTGCCTGCGGCGTACTCTTTCCTGTAGCGTATGATTCCGCTCTTGTCCACTATTATCACCGCTCGATTGCTGGTGCCTCGCTCTTCGTTCCACAGGCCATAGGCCTTGCTCATTTGCCCGTGGGGGTGGAAGTCGGCCAACAAGGGGTACGGTATATTACCCAAACCGGTGGCATAGGTCCGGTGGGCGTGTTGGCTGTCGCAACTGATACCCAGTACCTGGGCATCTTTCTCCTCGAACTCGGCATTATGCATCCGGAACAAGGAGACTTGGTTCGTTCAACCGCCTGTAAAATCGAAGACGTGGAAGGAAAGGACTACATGCTTTTGGCCCTTATACTGGCTCAAGGTGACCTGATCGCCTGTATGCGAGGGAAGACTGAAATCCGGGGCCGGCTGGCCCACTTCTGTTGCCATTTACCTACCTCCTTATCTTTTTCGGGTTGGCCATATTATTCGGACAGCGCGCTCAAAGCCTGTCTTATCTCGTCGTAGTTGGGCTCTGTGGCAGGACTCGGAGCTATCCATTTATATCGCACTGTACCACCACCGTCCAACACAAATACCACCCTGTTAGCAGCCACATAACCTTCCAATCCAGCCGGATCGTTTGGATTTCTGATGGATCATAGTACTGGTGGCTGTTCGGCCAACATTATAACCTATTTGAGGGAGGGGTTCTACAAGGCGTATTCACTCACCTAAAATGTTACCGAAGGGGGTAAGGTTCCCTCAGCTAAGAATGTTACTGGGGGGACGATGCCGAGAGAAGACAAGATGACAGTAGACGAACGACGTAAGTACCTGAGACTGGTAGCGCCCCGGTATGCGAAGTCTGGCCGGACCGAGCGGAGTACGTTGCTCACCGAGATGGCAGCGGTGACAGGGCTGCACCGCAAGAGCCTGCTGAGGCTGCTGCATGGGCCGACCCTGGAGCGGGCTCCCAAGCGACCCCGCGTGCGGCGAAGGCGCTACGGGGCGATGGTGGCCGAGGTGGTCAGGGTCGTCTGGGAGAGGCTGGACTACGTGTGTGCGGAGCGCCTGACCCCAGCCATGCTGCCGACGGCCCAGCAGTTGGCCCGGTGGGAAGAGCTGTTCCTGACGGCGGAAGTGGAAGCTCACCTGGCGAGCATAAGCCGAGCCACGGTCCAGCGGCGGCTGCAGCGCTTCCAGCTCGATACTCCCAAGCTGCCACGGCGCAAACCCCAACCGCCCAACCAGTTTCTCCGACAGGCGCCCATTGAGCGGCTCTCCTGGGCCACACAGACCCCGGGCAGTTTCGAGACGGACCCTTCGGCTTCGCTCAGGGCAGGCTCTGGTGCACCACTGCGGCGTGGTGGCAGCAGGAGAGTATGTCCACACCCTGCAACTGGTGGACATCGCTACGGGCTGGAGCGAGCGGGTGGCGGTGCTGGGGCGCAGCCAGACTGCCATGGTGGCGGCCTTCCGGAGGGTCCAGGAACGGCTACCCTTTCCCATCACCCACCTCCATCCCGACAACGGCAGCGAGTTCTTCAACGACCACCTGTTCCGCTACTTTGGCGAGGAGATGACGGGACTGCACCTCAGCCGGAGCAGACCCTATCGGAAGAACGACAACCGGTTCGTGGAGCAGAAGAACGCCACCTTGGTACGGGCATACCTGGGCTACGAGCGCCTGGACACCCCCAGACAGTATACGGCCCTCAACTCCCTCTATGATCAACTCTGGGTGTACTACAACCTGTTCCAGCCGGTGTTACACCTGGTGGCCAAGAAGGTGATCGACGGAAAGCTCCGCCGCCAGTGGGACCAGGCCCAGACTCCCTACCAGCGACTCCTGGCCAGCAACGTCCTGTCCTCGGAGCAGCAAGGGAGGCTCGCTACCCTCTATGCCGAGACGAACCCTCGACGGCTACGGGAAGCCATCTACCAGGCGTTGGAACGGCTCTGGCAGCGTCCCAAGCCTGCCCTGAGTCCCACCAAAGGGCCTCACCTGAGTCCAGACGAAGAAGCTCTCCACACACCCAACCGAAAGGAGGCGGCTACCACTCTTCGGTAACATTCCTTAATGAGTGAACCACCCCTGCTTCAGTAACATTCTTATTTGAGTTGACACGAAGGCTACACCCTTATCCTGGATATGGCATAATATGTGTGCTCATGAACGGATTGAAACGCAAGGTCAAAGAGCTGGCACGAGAGCTGGGGTTCGACCTGGTGGGAATAGCCTCGGCAGACCCCTTTGCCGACCACGAGTCCGTTACTCTTCAACGTCTGAAACAGGGGTTGATGGATGGCCTGCCATGGTATACAGAGTCGAGGGTACGTCGCGGCTGCAACCCACAGGAGCTATTACCGGGAGCTCGGTCCATTATAACCGTGGGCATGAGCTACTATTTACCCGATAAAAGCAGCGAAAGCCCCTCCAATCTGACTGGCAAAGTGGCCCGATACAGCTGGGGAGACGACTACCACCATGTCCTGAAAGAACGAATGAAAACGTTGGTTGAGAGTCTGGCGCTGCAATTAGACCGTACGTTGCAAGCCAAATGGTACGTGGACGACGGGCCCATGCTGGACAGAGCCGTGGCCCAGCGAGGTGGCATCGGCTGGTTCGGCAAAAATACCAATATCCTCACATCCTCCCATGGCTCCTGGATATTTCTGGGTCAGGTGATCACCGATCTGGAGTTGGAGCCTGATCCACCTTTGAAAAAGACATGTGGCAGCTGCGTTAGATGTATCGACGCATGTCCCACCGATGCAATCGTGGCGCCTTATGTCATAGACAATACCCGCTGCATCTCTTACCTCACCATTGAGAACCGCGGTCCCATACCACGTGACCTCCGACCTCTGATGTATGACTGGGTGTTCGGCTGCGATATCTGCCAGGATGTCTGCCCCGTAAACATCAAGGCGGCATATACCGAGGAGCAAGCCTTCAAGAAGCGACGTTTTAGCTCCGTGGACCTGATAAGCCTACTGGAGATGACGGAAGAGGAGTTCAAGGAGCGATTTCGCAACAGCCCCATAAAACGAGCCAAACGCATTGGACTACAGCGCAATGCCTGCGTGGCTCTGGGCAACGCTGGAGACCCGGCAGCAGTTCCTGCGCTGGCGGCGGCCATGGAGCACGAGGAGTCATTAGTGCGTAGTCATGCGGTGTGGGCCCTCGGGCAAATCGGTGGTCCGGAGGCTATCAGTGCTCTTGAGCGGGCACTGACTAACGAGAAGGACGCTCAGGTTGTCGAAGAGGTAGGAGCAGCGCTGACAGACGCCAAGAGCAAGGGCCGAAGAAGTGAAGCATCACAGATCACCGTTGCACCTTAGGAAGCCGTACACCAAGCACTGGAATTAGCTTCAAGGCATAGCGGCTTCTTAAGTAACTGGGTCCTTTTGGATGATTCTACCGCCCACAGCCCGAAAACCGATGCCGACTGCGCATTGCCACACTCAAGAAGAGCCTCAATTTGCCAGTTCTTCCGACAGTACGGTTCTCGAACACCCCTTGGATCGGCCACGAGCAGTCAGACTTTAGTTTCTTCTTTGGGCGCGGGGGCGGCATTTGGTGAGCGCCGGGAGCGACCGGACTTCATTCTTCTCATCTCCTCTTCCACCAGCATGAAGTCTCTTTTGGGGAGGAGGTGCAAAGTGCTCTGGGCGAAGGCGATATACCAATCCTCGGGCGTCCATCTGCGTACGTAATCCAGCCTGGGAGCCAGTTGACTGACGTCCATTAGATTGCCATTAGGCAGGACTACCTCCCCCTGGATACGCACCTTAAATGCCCATTCGCTGTTTCCTTCGGGCTTCCAAGTTGGAGTCCGGTCTTCGAAATACTGAGATTTTATCGTTGCTGTTGCGCCGAACTGTCTGATACAGCCTATGTAAAAGAGCATCCGGTCTCCCGGTTCCATTCGTTGTACCTTGCGTTGATGATGGACCTTCAGGCCTTGAACTGTGAAACCAAGCTTGCGGGTGATCTCGAAGTTTTCTGGGCTGGTGACCACCATCCAGTAGTTTTTGGGCATTGTTACCTCAAGTTTCGCTAAAGTAAGTATCAAGCAATTCTAGCATATCCTGAGTTCCTCCATTCAAGGGATGGGGAGACTTAGAGCTGATACATATCAAGAGGCCAGTCGGATAATCTTGTAGGTGTATTGGAATAGCTTAAATGCCTCTTTGACAAATGTGATGGGCCCTACGGTCTTGTCGGGTGTCACGTGGGAAAAGAAAGAGAACTCGGTGTAGTGTAACTCTAACCGGTCCTGGAGGGCATCCGCCAGCCGTTTGGACTCTTCTGAGGGAACAGCGTCGTCCTCCCTGTCGTGGGCGATCAACAGCCGGGCCTTCAGATTATGGACATAGTTGCTGGGTGAGATCCTCTCAAGCTCTTCAAGTAAAGTCGTGGGTAGCTCTTGAATCAACGCCTCGGCTTGCTCCAGCGTCAGCCTGTCCTTCTCTTCTCTAGCATTCAGGGATGACAGCAACTGATATACCGCCGCGCCCTCCTTGGATAGATCGGGGGCCTTAGGCGAGTCGGAGAGCTCCTTCTCGATGAAGATGCGGGTTAACACCTCTTTCTCTGCTTCATCTACCAGGCCTTCTATAAGCTGATTGGTGAACACCTCCTGAGTCAGACTTCGAGGGTCCCAGGGCTCTGCAACGTCGGAGTAGAAGCTTCGCCTAGTGGCGATTTGCTCCAGAAGGTCTTGCATGTCATAGTAGGCGCCGAAGGAACTCACGAAATCCACGTGGTCGTTGATTCGCGAATCCGAGGCTGCGACCAGGGCTATGGAAGCGCCCACACAGAACCCTCCCATGCCTACCCGCTCCTTATCCACGTAGTCGAGACCTCTGAGATAGTTAAATGCCCAGACCAGGTTATCGGGCTCGGTGGCTTGAACCCGCTTTTCCAGCATGGAAGGAGACCAGGGCATCATGACCACGAACCCAGCTCTGGCAAGCCCGTTGCCCAGGTTAACCACCCGGCTGTCGTTTCTTGGGGCGGGGTTGACTCCCAGAAATATCAGCACCCCGGCACGTTCTTTGTTGTCGGGAATCCGGTAGATGTCGGCGTCACTCAGCCCATCGCCCACAGGGAAGGTAACAGACTCTCGTATAGGGTCAGCCGTCACCCACTCCTGGGGTTTCACGGGGATAGGCAGTACCTGGGTGACGAATAAGAAAGAGCTAACTATGGCCCTGCCTTCCGGAGCGAGGGCCAGGAAGTTGAGCATGATAAAGACCAATATCCCCAGCCCGATGCCGGTCCTACGGAACCACCGTCGTATGGCTCTCATTCGCCCTTCCAAGAGCTTTCTGTATGGCAATGATTGTATCACTGCTCAGGGCAACAATTAGACAGCAATCGCGCCTATTGCCCAGAGTATAAGTCGCTACCGCAGTCCTCGATTTTTGACATTCCATAAGCCCATTGCTATAGTGGGCGCTACCAAAGCCGGTAGCCTAATCTAGTTAACAGAGTCTTGAGTGAGGGAGTTATAGTGAATTGGGCCGAATGCCTTGTACAGTGCCTCAAGGACGCGCGGATTTCGTTGATCGCCTATGTCCCCGACGCCAATATAGATTACCCTATGCGCCTGATGGGCGACGACCCCTTCTTCCACGTGGTCTCCGCTGCCAGGGAGGAAGAAGCTATCGGAATAGCTGTCGGGGCGTATGCGGCGGGCCGAAACTCCGCCGTATTCATGCAGTCCAGCGGCTTCGGCAACTGCATCAACGCCGTAGGCAGCCTCTGCATACCACACCGGGTGCCCATACCCTTCTTCATCAACCTGAGGGGTGATCTGGGCGACTTCAATATCGCCCAGGTGCCCATGGGCAGGGCTACCAGGCCCATCCTGGACATCCTGGGCCTACCCCACTACACCCTCACGGGTGAGCAGGACATGGACAGGATCGTCGCAGGCGCCATCCAGCTCTGCTACTCCAGCCGCCAGCCGGTGGCCGTCTGCCTGACACCCCTCCTTCACGGAGGCAAAAGTGTATAGGCTGGACGGCACCGAAATAGTCTTGAAGCACGTTGGGGACAGTCCCGTCGTCAGCAACCTAGGCCCCACCAGCAACGAGTTGTGGCACTCGGGACACCGTCCTCGAAACTTCTATACATACGGGGCCATGGGCCTCTGCTCATCCATCGCCTTGGGCATCGCCCTTTCTACGAAAGAAAAGGTGGTATCTCTGGACGGCGATGGCTCGCTGCTAATGAACATGGGCACCATCGCCACCATAGGCCGGGAAAAGCCCTCCAACCTGATCGTCGTGGTCTGGGACAACGAAGAGTGGGGGCAGACGGGCCACCAGCCCAGCCACACCGCCATGGGCACGGACCTGGAGCGGGTGGCCCAGGGCTGCGGCATCTCCAAGACAGCCACCGTATCCACGGAATCCGAGCTGGAATCGATCTTCGTGAAGGCCCTGGGCTCCGAAGGCCCCTGGTTTATCGTGGCCAAGATACAAGAGGCTGCAGAAGAGGTCCCCTTCGCGCCCATCGAGCCGGAGCTGACCCTCTACCGATTCCGCGAAAGCTTCGTCGGGCCACCCCGACCGGCGGGGGGCTAGGATAAGTAGCGAGTGTCTGGGCGGAGTGTAACTGAAAAGACACCAGAGTGAAGGGCGACAGTGCCCGGAATCAGGAGAGGCCAATGCCACAGGTTTTACCCTTAACTCATGTAGACCCGAGAACCGTATGGAAGAATGAGGCGACTGACTTCACCCCCTGGCTAGCAGACAATCTTCAAGCCCTCGGAGATGCATTAGGGATGGACTTGGAATTTGTAAGTAAGGAGGCTCCGGTTGGCCCATTTTCCGCGGATATCATCGCTACTGAGGCAAGCACTAGGAGAAACGTTGTGGTCGAAAACCAACTGGCGCAGACTAACCATGACCACCTCGGGAAAGTTCTTACTTACGCTGCGGGGTACAACGCGGACGTAGTGGTTTGGGTTTCACCAGAGTTCCGAGATGAACACCGACAGGCACTGGATTGGTTGAACCAGCGTACCGATACGCAGACGGAGTTCTACGGGGTGCTGGTCGAGTTGCTTCGCATCGGAAACTCGGAGTCGGCCTTCAACTTCCAAGTCGTCGCGCGTCCAAATCAATGGCGGAAGAGTAAGGTTGGCACGACAGATTCCCGACCCTTGTCTGAACGGCGTGAGGCATATCGGACGTTCTTCCGATCGCTCCTCGAAAGACTGCGTGAGGAACATCGGTTCACCAATGCCAGAGCAGGTCAGCCCCAAAGTTGGTATTATTTTTCCACAGGCGTCCGAGGCATCAACTATGGGGCAAGCTTCGCACAAGGAGGGCGCGCACGGGCCGAGATGTATATAGACACACCAGATTTGGACGAAAACAAACGTTTATATGACACACTACTTGCTCAAAAGGATGGTGTCGAGCAGACCTATGGAGAGCAATTGTCGTGGGAGCGATTGGACAATCGCCGGGCTTCCAGGGTTGCCGTCTATCGCAGCGGTAGTATCGATGATGCGGAAGAGGAACTGAAGGTCATCGAAGATTGGCTGGTTGAGAAACTGCTCAAATTCAAAGCTGCGGTTTTGCCCGTGCTCTCCGAAGCAAATGTCTAGCAAATTAGCGCCACCGGCTAATCGCATAGCCGTTGAACGCTAACGCCTACCCGTGCCTGACATGTGGCCGTAAGCCGTCTCCTGCATCCGCCGTTCCCTATTCCCCGTTCCTCGTTCCCACGCCCCCTATCTCCGCTACGCAGTGTTCCAGATACCTTCAGGTGGCGGGGGAATCTTGACGACCCTGTCCACCACGACGCCCGGCGAGTGTATATGGTCGGGGTCCAGGCTCCCCACTTCGACGATCTCCTCTTCTACCTCAACGATGGTGATGCGGGCGGCCTGAGCCATTATGGGGTTGAAGTTGCGCTGGGTGAGCCGGTACTGAAGGTTGCCCCAGCTATCGGCTCTGTAGGCTCGAATGAAGGCATATTCAGCGTGCAAGGGGTACTCCAGGACGTACTCTCGGCCATTAATGGTACGATGCTCCTTCCCTTGCGCAAGCTCGGTGCCCACGCTGGTGGGTGTATAGAACGCGCCGATGCCTGCCCCCGCCGCTCGTATTCTCTCCGCCAGGGTCCCCTGAGGCACCAGCTCGGCCTCCATCTTTCCCGCTTCGTAGAGCTCCTCGAAAGCGAACCTGCGGGAGGGGTGGGGCGATGCAGTGAAGGCGCATATCATCTTCTTCACTCGTCCCGCCTCTATCAATCTGCCGATATCCATCAGGTTCCCAACAAAGCCGTGGTTGTTGGATATGCCAGTCAGCTCCTTGGCTCCCTGCCGTATCAGGGCTGCGATCAGATTGCGTGGTGTGCCCGGCGCGCCGAAGCCCGCGAACATTATGGTGGAGCCGTCGGGTATGTCGGCTACAGCCTGATCAAAGGATTCGTAGACCTTGCTCTTCACGGTATTATCTCCTTGCCTGTCCTCATGCCTACATACTATCTCAGAGATGTGGCCAATTCCATAGCTTATTTCTAAGGCCCCAATCTAATTCGACATTTGCTCTGAGTCGGGAGTAGTTCGCTCGACCTGAGATGGTAGAAGGCCCACCATGAGCGTTTGTTCCTTACTCACGGAAGAAGCCCTGTACCAATACCTTTAGCTGGCTCCAGTGGTCGTCAATGCTCTCCAGCTCAGCCTCGTCTAGCTCGTTGTAGCTTTTCCCCAGATCTGGAAACCACCACAGGGAGAAGGCCCAAAAACCCGGAACCACCGGCTTAGTCGCCGGCTTCTCCATCAGGAGCCCGGTCGCGCCTTGGACCTGCCAGGAGGCGATAGTCCGTCCATGCTCCCCAATCGCGATAGCCTCCACCCACGTAGCCCTGCGCTCCTCTCCGCTGTATGGTTCCATCAGCTCGATCAGACGTGCTAATCTGGCTTCATCATCCGCGGCCTCTCCTGCAAAACGGTGGGTAAGGATGCTGTCCCACTGGGAACCGAGGGCGGGAATTAGTAGACCTCCGTCGGAGGAGATAGCCAGCATCCCGGTAGCCGTGGACCAGGCTTGGGCCTTCTGCCGAGCGATTTCTTCGTGGGAGCCTCCCGTCTCTTGGGGTGAACTGACTGTGAGGCCATTTTCCTCGGGCGTTGCGGAGCTCATGGGAAGACCCTCAAGAATCCAGCGTAAGCGCTCCAGTTTGGCAGAGTTGGTGGTGGCCAGAAGGATGTCAGTTTTTGACATTAATTCACCATCAGTTAATCTAGCATCTTCAAGAATCTTACCCGCCTGTATAAAGGCCGCATAGCCCGATCGTCCCGACATGGGTCGCCACGGTCTTGGTAGAGGTTTAGTGTCTATACCGGATATGCTAATTCGTTCCGCCTTGAAGTTAATGGGCCATGGTGTAACCTATATTATAATGGGAAAAGTTAACGCTCCCATAGGCATATTGGTTTGTCCCGAGATAGCCTGGGACCTGGATTGAACGAAAGAGACGTAAAATACACATAATTCACAGGCAACTTACGCTACATTCTCAGCTATGATATGTATAAATAGTACATACGGATCAGAGTCAGGTGTCAGGAGTCGCTCGTGCTAGTGAGGTCCAAAGGTTTATACAACGCGACACGGTTTGAGACATTAGCAATGGAGGGGTGGACTCTGATGACAGATGTACTGGCTCCCTACCGCTGTGGCGGTAGAGCACCCGAGCAGCCCTGGCGCTGCATGATACCAATAATCGTGGCTCAATAGGAGGAAGAATATGTGGCGAACTCGAATTTCCGTGGTGTTGGGAGTATTTACAGCAACACTCATTGTCGGGGCTGCGGTAGCTTACGCGGGATGGTATTGGAACGCCCAAATTGACGTAGAGGGAGCGGATGTGAGGACACAGTGGACGGTGGTGGGAGACCCCGACGGTGCCAACAATTATGAGGCTGATATCCATGTCGATCTCCCCCCTGGAGCCGAGGCCTCCATCGAGGAGATAGCCTGGAACGAAACTGTGACCCTAGGTGAAGACGAAAATCTGAAGTGCGGTAAGAAGGGCGTGGAGGCAGAGGTCACCTACAACATTGAGGGCCTAGATGGCGCTGATGGCAAGAAAGTCAATGTCACGGTAACCGCCGATGGGAAGAAGATCGGCAGGGGACGTGGCGAACTCGGCGACGACATCTCTGTAAGAGTTCGAATACCAACCCATGGGAAGGTATGCTAGATTTACCGGCTTAAAGTGACGGCATCGATCCATGGGTTCATAATAGGTCAACCCTCTGGCTAGTTGTGCGGAATACAAGTTTGGAAGTGTTGTTAAGTCATCAACTTGCTCGTTCGAGGAGCTAGTACTCAGTCAACCTAATTGTTGGCAGGATAGAGATGGTGAAGCTTGACTCGGGCGTCCACAGTGGAGAATCTCCAGTCAATGGTTGCTCCGGCTTGGTTTCGTTCTGCCTCCAGGGCCGCGATCTCGCCACTCAAAGTCTCTTCATCGGCAATACGCCGGCGCAGGACTCGCCTGGCCAAGACACTGAACTCGATCTCTGCCATGTTGAGCCAACTACCGTGCTTGGGAGTGTAGTGAAACTCCAAGCGTTTGCGTATTCGCCTAGCCTCCTTGGGCTCGAAGGTTTCGTAGAGGGAAGCTGGTTTGTGGGTGTTGAGGTTGTCCAGCACCACCCGGATCTTCTCGGACGCTGGGTAAGCTTCATCGGCCAGCCACCGCATCTGCTTAGCGAAGTCCACCATGGTACGACGTTCGGTCACTGCCACATGCCTCCAGCCCGCCAGGGGCTCGCACAGCATGAACAGGTTTCGGGTGCCATTGCGCTGGTACTCGTAATCGTATCGCTCCCGTCGTGCCGGCTTGGGCGGGATCGGAGACCTCTTTTCCGCCAGCAACTGCTTGGAGGTCTCGTCGAAACAGACCACCGGGCGCTCTGGGTCATAGGGTTCCGCGTAAAGGTCCAGCACATCCTCCATACACGCCACAAACTCGGCGCTCACCTGGGGAATACACCACTCCTTCTTCTGCCACGGCTTGAGACTGTTTTTTTCAACCGCTTGCGAATTCCCTCGTGGGACATGGAGGGCGCCAGCCCCAACTCCACCACCTTGTTTGCCAGGAGCCGCAGGGTCCAGTGGTCATGGCCTGGGGGGGCCTCGCTGCACGCCAGGGCAATCAGGTGCGCTTCCCCCCGCTCATCCAGTTTGGTCGGATGTCCTGGCCGAGGATCTTCCTCCAAGGCCCGCTTCAGTCCTCCCTCCAGGTACCGCCGCTTGGTACGGCACACCGTACCCGCAGACGTGTCCAGCGCCTCCACGATGCGCATCACCCCCCAGCCCGTATCTGCCTTTAGCAGAATACGGGCCCGGGCAACCTTTCGCGCTGGGCTCTTTCCCCCGCGAATCAGTCGTTCCAACTGGTCTCGTTCTTCCCTTTCCAACCGGACCACATACCGTTCTCGTCCCATGGCTGCCACCCTCCTACGTCAACACTCCTAAAAAAGGGTAGCAACCTTAGACGTTTTCTTAAACAATTACCAAAACCGAGTTGACTGAGTACTAGCCCCTTCACCAATATACATGTGCTAGACAGTGCCAGTCCCGGCTTAACCCTAGAATCTACCGAACCGGGCGGAGCCCAGTGGACCATATTCTCCGTTGGTAGTGTGCTTAGGCCCGGCAACTTCGAGGTGCAACGGACCTTCCCGGATCCAGACACCATACCCTTCGCCATCGAGCCCAACGCCGGGACCGATACTTTGGTCCTGGATGACACCGGTACCGTCGGCATTGGGACTCGAGATCCGGTTACGACTTTCTTGGCGGGCTCCCCAACTGGTCTTTCTACTATCCTGGCAGATGTGCGCGGTTGGATTAACCTCCCGAGGGACGCGGGAATAACTGCCGAGCACCCGAGCCAAGGTGGAAGACCCGTACTCTGGACGGATTTGGATGGAACTTACCTTCAAAGTTGGGACAGCGACAGTACAGACGGGATACATTTCCGGAGCTCCGATGGAACCCAGCGGATGTTCATACAAGAAAATGGCAGAGTCGGCATCGGGACGACGGGCCCCCTTGCTAAGTTACATGTATCGGGCACGTCGACCGATATTAGTGGCAATGGCGGATCCAATATCATGTTTGGTGATCAGGATTTAGTGAAGAACGAAATAGGTTTCTTCTCGGCATCAACCACGGCCAACAGAGTATTCCATAAAGTGGCTACCGATAATGCGGGCAACAATACAGTAGTGATGATGCTGACAGGCACCGGGAGAGCCGGTATCGGGACGACTACTGGGCTCGGGACTATCGACCCTGTGGCTGATCTGCACGTCGGAGGGCAGGAAGCACCTTCCAGTACGACCGGTACTGTGGCCCGCCTGGCCATCCAGCCCTTCGGGCATACAGGAGGGCCCTGGGTTTTTAATGCCAGGGATGTGGGTGCTAATGCATTTCTGGACCTCAGGTACGGAGCCTTAAGTACGGCGTTAACTGTAAAGCACTCGAACGGCAACGTCGGCATCGGATCAACGGACCCTCAGAGGGCGCTGCATATCTTTAGCAATCCCGCAGCTCCCCAGGTCCGGCTGGCAGACGGCGGCGGCTCATTCGATCTGTTTGCAGGCGCCAACTTCCACATCCAGGAAGATGCAGGCATTGACAGGATATTCATCCAGGGCGGCGGTAACACAGGCAAGGTCCTCATTGATACGACGAATACGACGCTTAGCTCTGGTCACCTCTATGTGGGAGAAGGCCATGTAGTCACCACCAACCCTGATGCCGGTTTTGTCACGACCAAGGCCACTGGGGGACTCGGCGCCGGGATGGACCCAGAGGGAACTAGGCTCCGGTGGTTCGATGTAAACGGGACCGAACGGATGTCATTGAACACTAGTGGAAATCTGACTGTTGTCTCTCTGACCCAGACTTCTGACGCTCGGCTCAAGACCGACGTCAAGGCCATCACCAGCCCGCTGGAGAAGGTGCTGGCCCTGCGGGGCGTAAGCTTTATTCGGACGACAGACGACACTCAGAAGACCCAGGTCGGCTTGATCGCCCAGGAGGTGGAGCAGGTGCTTCCCGAGGTGGTATTGACAGGCCACGATGGCCACAAGGCGGTGGCTTATGGCAACATCGTCGGTGTACTAGTGGAGGCCATCAAGGAGCTTGAGGCCCGTGTGGCGGAGCTGGAAGCACAATAAGATATCCCGATCGGCTTAGAATCCGATAGCTAGCGACGAAGCGACCCCAACTTTATGGCTGGGGTCGCTTCTTGTTATACTGCTCTTGAAGTAGGGGCATTCTGCATTTCAGGAGGTGCGGAAAATGAGCTTGAGAGCCAGAATAGGCTTCGACGTGGGAGGTATGAAACTGGAGGAGGCCTTGGGGTTTGCCACCACCCACGACCTCCACTACCTGGACATCAAATGCGATAACGGCCCCAACCGTCTGGACAACTGGAGTGAAGACCGTGTCGATAAGGCTCTCGAGATCTGCCGGCGTAACGGCATACGCCTCACCCTCCATACTGAGTCCGGGGTCAACGTGGCGGAGGTGTCCCCTTTCGTCAGCGAGGCCGTCGACCAGTATCTGCGCGGATATATCGAGCTGGCGCGACGCCTGGATTGCCACGGAGTGGTGGTGCACGCAGGGTTCCACTTCAGCTCCCAATTAGAAGCGCGCATGTCGGCGTCCATCGAGCGGCTGAAACGTGCCGTCGAGTACGCCGAAGAGCAAAGAGTCGTGCTGCTCTTGGAAAACCTGAACTTCGAGCCCGACGATGCCGAGGTGCACTACCTGGCCCACACCGTGGAGGAGTGTCGCGCCTACTTCGACGCCATTTCATCGCCTAGTTTTGGCTGGGCTTTTACCGTCAATCACTCCAATCTGGTGCCCGAAGGTATCGACGGGTTTCTGGATGCCTTTGGCATAACGAGAATCGGCGAGGTACGCCTTGCGGATAACACGGGTGAGAAGGAAGTGCATCTGAAGCCTGGAGAGGGCAACATCGACTTCGGAGCGGTGTTCCGCCGTCTGGAGTCCTCGGGCTATGAGAAGTTCTACACCCTATCCTTCGGCTCTCTCCAGGACAAGCTGGACTCGATGGCGACTCTCGTGGACTATGCCTAAGTGCTTAGTCAACCTTAAATCGATACGTCGTTTCACCCCCACTCTAACTCTCCCCCATCAAGGGGGAGAGAAAAAGTCCCTTCCCCCTCGATGGGGGAAGGCTAGGATGGGGGTGTAATACCCCCCACCTCAGTCCTCCCCCACAAGGGGGGAGGAGGCTGGCCTTGCCTGGCAAAACACGGCCCGAGTTAACGGAATAACCCCTAGTTCGCGACCCTATCCTCTTGCATTCGCATGTGGGCCCTCAGCGCCTCGGTGGCCTTCAGGTCTGGCTGGAGGGTAACCGGGTCTATGACGACGCCATACTCCCGGCGCACGTAGTCGACAGACATCTTCTCCTGTTCCACGTCCGCCAGTACGGCGTGGACCTGGCGGTCCAATGGGTCTCCGTATCCGCCTCCGCCCGCCTGGGTGAGGCGGTACACGTCGCCCTTGTTCAGTGTCATGAGGTGTTTGGCGGGGATCTGGCGGTTCTCTTGGTCAGGGTTGATGCAGTTCTCTGTAGCCGTGCCTGGAAGGCCGCCTTCGACGCCCCAAGGACGGATGTCGTGACGGTCGGAGCGAAGCTGGAACGTGGCGTCTTCGGCCAGGATGCGAAACTCCCGGACAATGCCCATGCCGCCCCTGAACCGGCCTGCGCCTCCGCTGTCGGCCAGCAGGGCGTACCGCTCAACCAGTAGCGGATGGTCTGCTTCGATACTTTCGACTGGGGTGTTGGCGCCGTTATGGATGGGAGCGCCTAGGCCGTCGGCGCCGTCTATGTATGGGCCGCCGCCTCGCGGGCCGTCATTGTCGAACTCCAGGTACACCCAGGCCTCGCCATTGGGGTGATACCCGCCGAAAGTGAGGCCTGCCTCCCCGCCGCCCCAGGCTGCCGGGACACGCCCTGGCAACGCCTGGGCCATGGCGCCAAACAGGGTATGGCAAACGCGGAAGCCCGACATGCCACGGGCCGCCAGTGGCGCTGGATGTTGGGGATTTACGAAGCAGCCCTCAGGCGCCGTTATCTCGAAGGCCCGAAAGAACCCGCTGTTGGACTCGATGGCGGGGTCTATCAGGCACTTCATAACCGCGTAGACCTGAGACTTTGTGTAAGCGAAGTTGGGGTTGATGGAGCCCTTGGCCTGTGGAGAGGTGCCCTCGAAGTCCACATACACGGTGTCGCTGTCGATCTTCACCTTGGCATGGATGGCGATGGGTCTCATATCCATGCCATCATTGTCGATGTAATCGGTGAACTCCCACTCCCCGTCGGGTAAGGCCAGGAACTCGGCGCGGGCCAGCATCTCGGTGGTGTCCAAGATATCGGCCATGTAGATCTTTATCTCCTCCACTCCGTACTCCTCCACCAACCGCAGCAGGTCCCGCTCTCCGAACCTGACGGCCGCGAGGAGGGCTTGAATGTCTCCCAGCACCTTCTCGGGCACCCTTACGTTCTTTTCCAGGATACGCCACACCGCCCGGTTCAGAACACCCCGCTCGTAGAGCTTGAGCGGAGGAATCTGCAGGCCCTCCTGATAGATCTCGGTGCTGTCGCAGGCGTTTCCACCGGGAATTCTGCCGCCAATGTCTGTTTGGTGGCCGATGCAACAGCTCCAGCCCACCAAAGTGTCGTAGGCGAAGATGGGTTTGAACAGGAAGATGTCCGGCAGGTGGCTGCCGCCCTCGTAGGGATCGTTATTGGCAAACACGTCCCCCGGCTGCACGTCGTCGCCGAAGGCGTTCATGATGCCTTCCAGGGCCGGGGCCATGGAACCCAGGTGGCAGGGCTGGGTCAGTCCTTGGGCGACCTGCTGACCGTCCGCGGTGAACAGGGCTGTGGAGAAGTCCATGCCATGCTTGATTACGGCCGAGCGGGCAGTGCGGACCACCGTCATGGCCATGGTGTCGGCGGTGCTCAGGAGCGCGTTCTTGATGATCTCACGAGTGACAGGATCGGTGGTCTTCTGCATACTGCTCTCCACGTTACATGGGGTTGGCTTTTTGGATGCCGTGGGCACTGATCACATCATATTAGCCACCCTATCGCCTGTCAATTATGCCAGAGAGTGTAAGCGAGCTAACCCACCACTGCGCTGTTCCACGCTACAGCGCTTTGCCTAGCCTCCAGAGATGGCTATAATGGAACACCATGTTCATCAATCGAGACGATAGCCGTTTCTGCTCCATCAAATAGCGAATAAGCGGTCCAAAGGGAGGTTGCAAGCCATGGGCGCCACCGAGACCATAGCCAATTGGATAGTCAATACATCTTATGAGGACATCCCACCCGCAGCCGTTCAAGCCGCCCGGGAGGCCTATCTGGACTGCTTGGGTCTGGCCTTGTCGGGGTCCGTGCAACCTCTTGGAAAGATAATCACCGAATACGTCAAGGAGCAGGGTGGCGTGCCTGAGAGTACCGTGCTGGGCTCGGGAATCAGGGCGCCAGCGGGAAACGTTGCCCTGGCAAACGGCACTTTTGGCTGCGCGATGGACCTGGACCCGGGGCCCATTATGGTGGGTATGGCTCCGGCGCTATTGGCCGTCGGAGAGAGAATAGGAGCATCCGGGCGGGATCTGCTGGAGGCCTTCGTGATGGGAAATGAGCTTGCCGTGGCCCTGGAGGCAGTGACCCACGCCAATCTCCAGCAACGGGGCATTCATGCCATCGGCGGTGGGCGCATATCGGTGGCCGCAGCCTGCGCCAAGCTCCTGGACTTCGACGCTCACAAGACCGCGATGGCCATGGGTCTGGCAACATCCACCGAAGGCGGCCTAGTCTCGAACCAGGGGACCATGACCAAGCCTCTGCACGCGGGCTTGATCGCCAAGGACGGCGTCATGGCGGCGCTGTTGGTAGAGAAGGGTTTCACCGGGCTAGACCGCGTCTTCGACCACCCCAGCGGCTGGTACGGCGCCAGCATCTCTGAGGGCACCGCCGACATGACCACGGTGGCCCAAGCGCTGGGCAACCCCATTCGCATACACGAAACCAAGTACATCCGCCGGTTCCCCTGCTGCCGCACCAACCACGGCATGCTGGACAGCATCCTGGGCCTGATGAGGGAGCACAATTTCGATCACAACGACGTAGAGAGCCTGGAGATGGTCCAGCAGCACGGGTCCATCGTGATGCTCTTCTTGGAGCCCGAAGACGACCACGAGGCCCGGTTCAGCGCCCTTTTCTGTGCCGCGGCCGCTTTGGTGGACGGCAAGATTGGCATCGACACCTTTACGGACGAGAAGGTGAAGGACCCGGTCATCAAACAGACTATGAATAAAATCCGCATCAATGTCCGAGCCCGGTGGCAAGAAAGTCGCGACGACTACTCTGTCGGAATACCGGTCAAGATACACTTGAAGGACGGAAGAGTGCTCGAGCATCAAACACCAATGAACCAGATCGTGGGCCACCAGAACAATCCCTTTACCATGGAGGCAATCTTGGACAAGTTCCGGGAGAATGCCAGGATGGCCCTGCCCGAATCCATGGTGGAGCCTGCCCTTCAGGCCTGGGTGAAGGTTGATGAGGTCAAGGACCTGGGCCCTGCCGTCAAGTCTTTGGTTGCAGCATGTACGTAACATCTAGTACTCAGTCAACCATAAAACCGATGCATCGTTTCACCCCCACTCTAACTCTCCCCCATCAAGAGGGAGAGAACAAGTCCCTTCCCCCTCGATGGGGGAAGGCTAGAGCCTGTCCTGAGCCTGCCGAAGGGATGGGGGTGAAAGGCGCCTATCAAATCTTGGTTGACTGAGTACGAGCAACGGCAAGGTCTAAACCCTGATTCTAGCGCCGGGGATTATTCGGATGCCAACTTGGTCCATGACCTCGAAATTGACTTGATTATCAGACCTGACATCCACATTTCGAACCTTTTGTACATTTACCGTCTTAACTACCTTCGCCCCCATAGTCTCATCCGCCAGGCTGATGTGACAGTTACAGAGGCTGTGAAGGCGGTTGAGCATATTCTCATCAAACGCATAAGGACGGGCCACCAATACAGCACTCCTGTCCTCTCTACACAGGTCCTGACAGTAAACAAAGAAGGACAATATGGAATTTCCGGAGCCGGGGCGAGCATAGTTGGTCACAGAGTCTACGATGATGCAGCCATACTCCGGGGGAAGCTGCTCGATCTCCTGCGCGAGGGCTCTTAGCAGGAGATCAACATCTTGGTCGGGTTTGGGACGTGTCACGTCATGAATCTGCAATCTGTTCGATCGAACGTACTTAGATGCATCCAATCCGATAGAGCTCATCTGGTCCGCTAGGCCGTCGGCCGTCGTATCCGTGGTGAAATACGCAACGTTATGGCCATCTACGAGGGCCTGAAATGCTATGTGCTGGCACAGTACAGTCTTACCCGCCGCCGCCATCCCATCTAGCAATGTCACCGACCCGAAGGGGATCCCGCCACGTAGAATGCGGTCCACTACACCTATCCCTGTACTGAGCACTGTTGGGTCGGAGCTTCGCTGATAGTTCGGCTCTGAAAATTCAGGAGTTGAGGGAAAGAATGAGTCCTCGCTCATCGGTTGTGGGTCACGGCTTGGTGCGGGGGTGTGCCCGTTACTTGCCGACTCCCGGATCGCTACGTTAACAGCCGCCTCGACGGTGGCCTGCGCCAGCGGCTTCAGCAGATAATTGGAAGCCCCCGACTTCATGGCGATCGATTCTGACTTGGATGATCCGCTTAGCATGATAACGGGAATGGCTGCCGTAGTGGCATTCTCCTTGAGCTGTTCCAACAGCTCTAAGCCGTCCACCCCAGGTATCGCCACCTCCATCATTATAAGGTTGGGCAATTCCTCACTGGCTTTCTTCAGAACATCTTTCCAGTTGGTACTCTCTATCAGTTGGTGTCCCCCTTCAGAGAGCACACTGGCCAGCCACCGACGGCCCCTTGGTGTGGCTTCAGCTACAGGCACCTTTGTCATTTTGACCCTCCCAGCTTTGGATTAAACCTGGCTATGCTGTACCGTTATATTTCTGAATCATACGCTGGCGTTGATGTCCAGCGATCGACCGAGGTTCCTAACCAAGGTCGTTGTATCTCGCAAGAGTTAAGGGAGTTCTACGTATAATATGGATTACCTCTCCTTGAAGTGGTTTGATCTCCACGGTGAAGGATTTGTTCTTTGTCAAATCAGGATCTAAAATTGACTCAAGGTCGATAAGTCGCACTTCATATATCTCATTGGGCTCCACCAACGTATCAGCGTCCGCATTGCCTAATCCTATGACGATGAATTCGCCCTTTCCGAATATAGCGATCTGGTCCGCATCTACGTATCTCAACAGGGTCACCCCTGGAGTCATGTCCACATAGCCCTTGCCCAGTCCATTGGATACGTGAAGCACGATTTCATCTATGGCATCTCCGAAGTTGGTTGCCTTTGCAACGATTGACCCGCGGAGTTCCAACGTAGCTTCGCTGTCCTGAGAGAAGGAAGTAAAGTTTCCGGTGACTTGATGGCTGACATTCGCCTGCATATACACTAAGATTGCTGCCCCTAACAGAGTAATCAACACGAAGAGTGCGATTATCGATATGGCGGTCTCGACTTTGGTCAAGCCCCGGGAGTCCTTTGCAAAGCTCATCCATGTCTTCAGTGTTATTGAAGCAAGGGTCATCCTGGTTCGCCATTATCAGCGGCAGTGAACAGCGGTTCGCTCCTGATAAAGTATTCAAAGGCACAATAATTCCATGTAGCAGATTTGTTCATAGCTGGATCGTGACAAATTCCACACTCCCACACCGCGGCATGGCATCACCACCGGAGCGACTGCTTCGAAAGTGGTTGGCCTATGGTCCCTGCATCGAGAACGCAGTGCAATCGCTTGTTGTCAGTATATCCAGGGGTTTGACTGGTGCTGTAGGGGACTACCACCTCTGTTTATACATGGAAAGCACACTGGTAGTCCGTTGTGGAAGTGGTTAGAATATCACATTGAATGGCATTCACTTCGTTTCCAACAACAATTTACGTTAATAATGAGTCTAACTCGATTTCTATGCCATTGACCTTGTCAATCTCTTTTATTACTATGACGGGAGCGTAACATGAATCCTTGGCACTCATTGACTATCTGACGTGCCCCCATAGATAGATCACATCGTTAAGCGCGGACGAGTTGGACCTACAAGTAAAGGAAATTTATTATGACCACATCAAGCTCCATGCAGAACTCAGGCCCAGGACAGAAAGACAGTATGCCCGAATTTCTTGCCGACCTGTCGGAAGCAGATTTGGAGAAGGTCTTTTCCGTTGGAGAGGTCCAGGAATTCGCTGCCGGAGACACAATACTCACTGAAGGCGATCAGGACACCTCGATTTACATCCTCCTGGAGGGAGAGGCCGCAGTGTTGATCGCCGGCAAGTCCGGATGGCTTAAAGTGGCCACTCTCGCCCCGGGTAGCCTATTCGGTGAGCTGTCCTTCTTCGATCAGATGCCCCGTTCGGCGCGGGTATCGGTGGTAACTGTGTGTTCGGTCCTGAAGATTACCGAGAGCTCGTTCCAACGTCTTCGCGCCGAGAACTCTAATTTGGCCCTGGCCTTTGTGATGGAGCTTAGCAGAATATTGAGCCTCCGCGTGCGTCATGTGAACAGTTTAATACAGACCTTGTCCAGGTAGCTCAAAATCCCCAAGGATTGCCATTGGGGACGGTGAGAAAGAACAGATATAGGAACGGATTGGTTAGCCCGAGAGGCGATTAGCGGGGAGGCTGGGGTACAGACGGAGCTAGGCTCATTAAGGAGAGAATTATGGAAGTCGGTGCAGCAATAGCGATTGCGTTCGCTGCCGCGAGTACGTTAACCTTATTGATTACTTTGTATATTATACGAAAAAACTATCTCCACAAGATCGGAGGAATGGCTACCGCGCTGGGTATAGAGCGAAACATGGCCTCCGAACTTGAAAAAGAGGGCCAGCTGCCAGGCGCATTGAGTCTTGGACGACCCGTTACCATCAGTGCCAAGGCGCTGGAAACCTTCTTGCGAGCTAAGGGCAAAGCGTAAACCCGGTTCACAAGTTGGCCACTGCCAACGAGGGCAGTGGCCATTGCTTTAGTATCCCCCACGCTGCAGTCAACAGCAAAGGTTAGTCTAGGCGGTACACTCTAGCAGCATTACCACCGACAATCTGCGACTTTTCCTCTTCGTTGCACTCGGCTAGAATCTCCTCAAGAATTTCCTGGCTCTTCGGGAACGTGGAGTCCTGATGGGGATAGTCCGAACCCCACATCAGATTGTCCACTCCGATAATGTCCCGCAGCCTTATCCCCAAAGCATCCTGTTGGAAGCTCATGAATACGTTGCGATGGAAGTAGTCACTGGGAAGCATATCTTCCTTGAATTGGTGCCATGAGGATTTAACAGTCCTCTGGGTATAGGTGTAATCAATTCGATTCAGAAAATGGGGCGCCCAGGATAGCTCATTTTCAACCGAGCCCACCCGCAGCTTGGGATGCCTTTCGAATACCCCGCTCATGATCATGTCTCCCAGGGACATGCGCACCCAATGCTCCACGTTGGATATCCAGGATGGCGTCTCATCCATCCCAAGAGTCTCCCCTGGATTCGGACGGTAGGTTACCACATGAAGGCTTAGGGGCATCTCCAGGTCCTCGGCAGCTGCCCACAAGGGCTCATACTCGGGCAGGTGGTACCGTCTGGCGTGTTGAGGGTACGATGGGATCATGGCGCCTGTAAACCCCAGGTTAGCACACCGCTTCAACTCTTTTACTGCAAGTGGCACGTCGTCCACGTTGAGCATAGCGATGCCCTTGAGGCGTTTCGGATGAGCACCGCAGAACTCGCCTATCCAGTCGTTGTATGCGGATAAGATGGACGTAAGAAGCTCGCTATCTGGCACCATGCTATACATTATGAAGCCCACACTAGGATAGATGATTCCCACATCGACCCCATCCACATCCATGTCCTTTACATGTTCGTCGGGGATATAGCCCCCCGGCCGTACCTCTTCGTACCTACGCTCGTTTCGTAGCTCTTCAGGTGCCTCAAACCTCAGTCCTGCCTGGGAACCGATGCCGAGACTCATAACCTTTTGGCCGTCGCAGAACCACCAGTCTGCGTCCTCGAGGCTGACAATATTTGGAGCCCGGTCCTTGAACTTGGCAGGCATCCTGCTTGTCCAGAGGTCCTTTGGCTCGACCACGTGGCTGTCCGAGGATATGATCCTATTGTTGGGCATTTCTAGTCCTCCTATCTTTCACCGATCACCGTGGTGAATCTCTGCCCGCGGGTAGTACTCAACTTGGGTAGGAGCGGCTCAACAGGCCATCCGCAGGCTTTTCTGAGGATGATTTTATTCTGGGCTTGATGGCATGTCAACAACCAGATTTGTGGGTGAGGAGCTTTCTACTCAGTCTGGGAAAGCTAAGATGGGGACATCTCTAAGAACCTACTCTCCAGGCGAGATCGCATCTTGTGTCGCCGCGGTGCACGCTTACGCAGGTGCTTTTTAGCTTATCTGGATGAGGCTATGGGGGAGGGTGTCTAGCTCCTCCCATCTGCCATCCTGCCTCACAACGTAGTTGTGTTCAATGGAGAAGATATCCGCATCAGGCTTGTATAGAAAGTAGACGCAAAAGCAGACGTTGGGCTCCAGCAGAAAACCTTCGTCCCAGGGCTGGTGCTGGAGCTCTACTATTTCCACTCCCATGGTGTGGATGTTCATCTCCAGGTGGTCGACATCCCTACCGCCGTCCTTGACGGTCTGGATAGCCAACTTCGCAATTTCACTGCTGTTCAGGTTAGGCCGCTGTATCCCTTCGAGCCGGTCAAATATTGTCCCCAGCAGCTTGTGGGCCTCTGCTTGCCTGGCTGTCGGGGAGCCCACTACGTAGGTCCGCACCGAGTCGCTGAAGTAGGCGTTATAGGATGACACGCCACTGGCCCACATCACATCTCCCTTCTTCAGGGTGTGATGATACCGGGCGGCCAGGCTTCTCTCACCCGCTCCCGATCCATAGCCGCCGTGGGCTGCGGGTACGCCCCCTTGTCGGACTATTGCTGTTCTGTATGTGATGGCTGCTTCAGTTAGGTCGGCACCCTCTTTTAATGTCCCGAGGGTCTCTTCCACCGCTACCCTGTTTATCCTGCCTGCGCTCCGAAGCTCTTCGACCTCATCAGGGGTTTTCACCATGCGGATGCGGCGGACCATTTCGAAGGCACGTCTTGGTGTTATGTCCAGCAGATATTGTTCTCTGGCGACCTCGCCCACTTCCAACTCGTCGAAACCCAGGCGTCCCTTGTCCAGTCCCAACTCTCGTAGCGTCGTAGCCAAAGCCTCGTATGCGTCGTGGGTATCGATGTGCTTGGCTTCCCTTAGCAGGCGTTGCAGCTCTTCGTCGATAGCAGGGGTGATCGCGTGGAGCTTGTATGAAAGGTCGCCAGGCTTGGCCATGAGCCGGCCCGCGTAGATCTGGTTGAAGGTGCGGACGTTCGATACCCATGTGCGATCAGCGGACAGCGTCACTAGTCCTCGATGCCCCACAATCAAGGTCGTGGGAATCTGTGGCGAGCGGGGAACGATGCCGAAAGCGTCTATGTCCACCCAACCGCTGTGAAAACCCGCCACGTAAAGGAGGTTGAGAGGCCTCGTGACAACCAGAGCGTCCAAGCCCTCCTGCTCCAGCAGTGCTCGAGCTCGGCCTTCGTTAAGGTACATCGTTCTAATACCTCCAGCGTGATGCCCCGACACTTCCTATTTCATGGACAGGATGTCCTATGTACCCACCATATTTGATGATGACAATGATACGGCCACTCCGAATTGCCGTCAAATGCTCATCACGCGCCAGAAGGCGCTCCTCTCGCAGGAACTGGACAGAGATGGTAAACTAGGCTGCTGTAGACGGGATTCCAAATTCAGAAGGAGGAATGGTACATGGCGGATAAAGAGATTTTAGTGGGGTTCGGCATCGATGTTGACGCCGTCGCGGGACAACTTGGCTCCTATGGCGGTGAAAACTCGCCTTTCGACATCTCCCGCGGTCTCTTCTCGGGAGAGGTGGGCACTCCACGGCTATTGGAGCTCTTTAAGAGACGGAATATACGGACGTCCTGGTTCATTCCGGGACACTCCATCGAGACCTTTCCTGAGGAGATGAAGGCGGTGGCCGACGCGGGGCACGAGATAGGCGGCCACGGCTACACCCACGAGAACCCAATCTCCATGACTCCCGTCCAGGAAGAGGCCGTCATAGCCAAATCCGTCGAGCTGATCGAAAAACTGTGCGGCAGGAAACCCCACGGTTACGTGGCGCCGTGGTGGGAGATGTCCGAGGTGTCTGCAGATCTGCTCCTAAAATATGGTTTCACCTACGACCATAGCCAGGCCCATCATGACTTCCAACCCTACTATGCACGTGTCGGCGATTCGTGGACGAAGCTGGACTATTCCAAGCCGGCCGCGGAGTGGATGAAGCCCCTCAAGAGAGGTACGACAGTTAATTTAGTAGAACTTTCCGGAAACTGGTATACCGACGACCTCCCACCCATGATGTTCATCAAGGCCGCGCCCTGGAGTCATGGATGGGTGAACCCCCACGACGTAGAGCAGCTCTGGATCGACCAATTCGACTGGGTCTACAGGGAGTACGACTACGCAGTCTTCCCCTTCACCATTCATCCCGACGTAAGTGGCCGTCCCCAGGTTCTACTGATGTTGGAGCGTGTCATAGACCACATAAGCAGCTTTCCGGGCGTGAAGTGGTCAACCCTAGAGGAGATGGCCGATAGCTTCCGGCGCCGCCAGCCCTTCAAAGCCGCTTGAGCCACGGCCGGTGACATAGAGACTCGTGTGCTTCGGCGTAGATACAGGTCCTCCACTAACGAACGTGCAAGGAAGTGAGAAGGTGTGTGTCGTCTGTTGGCAGCTGCCGACTATTCAGCACTGGACCGAAGATCGGGAGGTCGATGCCTCGGATCGCCGGGTCGCCGGGGGCGTTCATGAGCGTAACAGACGGCGGGAGCGGCTGCTAAGGGCGCAGGTACTCAATCGAATCCTGAGCTATTACGGGTTGCGTGTGGACGACTGGATGGGGGCTATCTACAAACTTACCGATGCCAAGGGGAGCACTGTTCTCGTACAAGACCTTGGCGAGCTGTGGCCCGCCGCTGAGAAGTTGGCGGGCCGCCGAATAGATCCTCTGGACCCCCAACTGGTAGCGGCATTGCACCGCGACCAGCAAGTCGAGTAACGCAGATATGGCCCGGCTCCGGCGGTTCACCATACTCACGGGGTTTCTGGGAAGCGGCAAGACCACATTGCTTCGCCACGCGATAGCACAGCCCTGGTCAGAAGGTGCGGCGGTGCTTGTCAATGAGCTTGGTATGGCGAGCCTGGACCACGAGCTTGTGCGGCAGGTCAACGAAGAGACGAGGGTCATACAGGGCGGCTGTGTCTGTTGTTCGGTGAGAGAGGACCTTGTTCGCGCACTGACCAGCTTGGTGGACGACGACGAACGTAGGCCCATTTCGCTTCTTAGGCATGTGATCCTGGAAACCACTGGTCTGGCTGATCCGGGGCCCGTCCACTTTACCCTAACCAATGATCCTCTACTACGACCCCGTTTCGCGCCGCCTCGAGTGGTGACAACGGTAAGCGCAGTCCAGGGGCTGGAGCAGATCGCCCGGCACGAGGAAGCGCGAAAACAGGTGGCCGCCGCCGACGATATTGTGGTCACGAAAACGGACCTGGCATCGCCGGAAGCTGTCGATAAGATAACCGGCGAGCTCCACTCGATGAACCCGGCGGCCCGCGTTTTCGTGGCGTCCGATGGAATGGTAGAGGATGGGGACCTTCTCTGGATGGAAGACCATGTACCGCCGACGGTCAGACCCCGTGGCCCTATGGAGGACATGGCACAGCCGGGCTCTCCGGTCGGCGACAAGTCTTCGGATACTCAGGCCCTGACGATCAGCTTTCTGGAGCCCTTAGACTGGGTCGGATTCGGTATATGGTTGAGCATGCTGCTATATGCCAGGGGAGAAGAGGTCCTCCGCGTCAAGGGGTATCTCAATGTGGGGGCCGAACATCCGGGGCCGTTATTGGTGAACGGGGTACAGCACATCATTCATGCTCCGGAGCATTTATCCCGGTGGCCCGATGGCGATAGAAGGTCCCGCGTTGTATTTATTACCAAGGGGATCACGTCCCAGGAGATACTGAACTCCTTCCAGGGGTTTCAGGGCCTGCTGGGGGCCCGACCCCACCTGGAGACCTCCCTGGGCGCCCCCGGCGTGCATTGAGACACTGAGGTTCGAGCGGAACGAGTCAAGTTCGTGGACATTGAGGTGGACAGCTCGATCTATAGTGGGCCGGTGATTAGGGGAAATGCAAGAGCCTCAGTTTTCGTGAACGGGCCTATGCATACGTTTTAGGAATTCGCAGATAGAGCTCTCATGGCGATCACTAGAAGTCCCGCCACTTCAGCAATTGTCGCTGCGGCTAAGCCACTGAGAGCCACATCACTTAGATTCGTTACTCCAAACCCGTTCAGAAAAAAGAGAGATAGGCAGGATCCGTTTCCAATTACAAAGATAGCAAGCAAGGTCACGATGATGCCCGGGAGTAGCCTCTCTCCAACTGTTGCTTTTGGATCAGGGGCTAATATTTCTCGTGTAACTTGGCCCGGATCCCTTTCCGACAGCGTCTCGTTGGGGTCAGGAGTTATTTCGACTTTCTGTGACTCTGCCGTCGGAGGCCTCCTTTAGGGTCTATGTGCTGGCTTTAGCTCACGACTATCTCTTTGTCGACGTCTCCATCCTTAGCTATAGCAAGCTGACCACCCTCAGATTCCTGCGCTTTGACGTATTTGAGCAGGGTAACAGCCGAACGAATAACTTCAGCTTTGGAGGTCTTGTTCATCAAGGTCTTCAGTTCCTCTAGACTCGCGTCAAATTCCTCGCTAAATTCTAGATTCATTCGTTTCTTGGCCATTCTCATGACCTCCTACATATTTCTTGGGCATTTGCTGTACAATAATTGTACTAAAGTGGTGCTTCCTTGTCAATACTGGGATATGCAACCCATAGCGATTCAACATTTACTTCCATGCCAGCGTGATGCTTCAGCAAAAACAGAGCCCGGTGCTGGTCAGCAAGCGGCTGGGCCATGCCAGTGTTTCGACAACGATGGACATCTATAGCGATATATTACCCGGCTGGCAGCGAGAGGCGGCCAACGCCTTCGCTGAAGCCATGGACCAAGGGTAGATGCCGCTGTGTTCGTGGGCATTTGCGTGGGCAAAATCGGGAGCAATAATTACCTTTTGCCCTTCTTCTTTCGTTTTGCCTTGGACTTACCCCCATGCTGAAACTGTGGCCTCTTACTATCTGCAACAAAATCTATATGTGCCTTTGATGGATATCTAAACGAGAATTTCGTCAGCCCTTTATAATTAGTTACAGCGAAGTCGCCCTGGTTGATGATATCCATACCAATGAGGATGTGGAAACCACCGCCGAGGTTAGCCTTTGTAACGCGGACGCCAACGAAACCAACTTGGTTGGGCAGATAAATGTTTATAAGATACGTTTCTGCTAGGGACGAGCCGTCAACGTGACTAACGGTAACCGTCCCTGTAGGAGCTAAGCCGCACGCATTGACCACTTCCTGGGTAATCGCTGAGCTGGTTGCCCCTGTGTCCCAAACGGCGAAGAATTTCCGTATCGGTGGCTCAGGATCCAGTCCTTTCGGATCCCAAGCTTGCGAAATACCACATTCGTTACTTAGAACATTCCGCAGACCACCGTTGGAAACGGTAGTGAAGCTGCGATTGGGCAGTTGGACTATGAGAAGCCTACACGGGAGTGAAAGGTTTGGGAATAATCAGCATTTCCCGTAGACACTTTCTGCACAAGAAATGTCCCAAGCTGATGTGACTTCTGAGTTTCCATTACTGCCGTAAGATCCCCGTCGTATGCACCAAGAACAGCCCCACCTTTGATGACGATATATTTGCCATCGTACTTCTCCACCAACTCATCTTGGTGAGATAGGTAAAAATCAAATTCCTGTTCTAGTGGACTGGTCATGGCCCTACCTCAAAGATTCAATCTACCTCTATCATACCAGTAATCAAGTGTGATTATAAGTCTAGCCACTCACTCCTTCGTTAACTGCTCTTCAACCGTCTCGGTAGGCAACCTCTAAGGATCTTAACCATCTAGGTCGGAGAAACGGGGTTTCAGCGAAGGAAAATGGAGGAATTCGGATACGAGAATGAGGCAGTTTTGGTATTTGGTGCCGAGGGAGGGATTCGAACCCACACACCCGTTAAGGTAGCGGATTTTAAGTCCGCCGCGTCTACCATTCCGCCACCTCGGCTTTAGGTAGTCTGGTGAATGAAATAAGAGCGCAGGAAGGGCCTTGGAATGTGTACCTGCCGCTGTCCTGCGCTCATTTCGTGTCCTAATGGAGGCGACGGGCGGATTCGAACCGCCGAATAGAGGTTTTGCAGACCTCCGCCTTAACCACTTGGCTACGTCGCCTGGATCCGGTTCGCCCTGAAAGGGGCCTTTTATAATATCAACGGATTTCTTGGTGCCGAGGGCGGGATTTGAACCCACACAGGCTCACGCCTACCACCCCCTCAAGATGGCGTGTCTACCAATTCCACCACCTCGGCTCTAAACCAGCTTATTTTACCATGTTTTGGTGCTTATTCTAAGATCACTTCCGACTATGATTTATTAGGTCACCTAAATTATACCATCTGTTGAAATGCTACTTAAGTGTCCAGAAGAGAATGCGTAGAACTTACCCTACTTTTGCCTTCTGGAAAGAGGGCATTACCTGTTCGGCGAAGAGGCTGGTTTGTTCCTTGAACTGGGATGGGGTAGTGCCCATTGGCAGAGATACGATTATCTGTTCCAGGCCGGGGTATCTTTTCTCGATCTCCTTTAGATATTCTATAGCCTCATCCGGGGTACCGCAGAGCCAAGCCCGGGTATCCAGGACCTCTTCGAAATTTACACTAGCCGCAATGTGTCTGGCTGCCCCGGCCGGGCCGACGGCCTGCATTTGGTCATCGGTGTAACGTAACATCCCCAGTGGCGCCGCGAACTTTACCTGCTCCTCGAAGAGAGGCCGAAGGGTCCTTTTAGCCTTTTCGGCATCGGCATCCAAATAGCACCACATGCCCATGGCCAGGTTCTCTCCCAACTCGAGTTCACGCCCATGTTGGGCGTTTGCCTCCTGATATTGATGGACCCACTTGTCTGCGTGGTCTATAGCCGTTCCGAGGATAATGCCCTTGATCCCGTGCTTGGCCATGAACTCTATACCTCGAGGATTGCCGCTAACTATCGGTTGCCAGGTCTCCACTGGTCGATGCATCGGGCGTGGCACCAAGGTTATCTCGTTCAACTGATATCCACGGTAGGGCACCTCCGGGGGCACTGTGTAGTGTTTGCCATGGTGCGAGAAAGACTCCTCGTTGAAGGCCTTTATGATAAGCTCGAACTGCTCTTCGAAGAGGTCTCGGTTAGCGTCGGCATCCAGCATTGGGGCCCCGAAGGTCTCCACCTCTCGGGTGTGGTAGCCTCGGCCGATACCGAAAACGACTCTACCGTTGGTCAGGATGTCCGCTACCGCAAAATCTTCGGCGAGTCGAAGTGGGTGCCACAACGGGAGGACATTGAAAGCACAGCCGAGCTTGATCCTCTCGGTATGCTGGGCCAGCCAAAGGCTGAGCATTAGAAGATTGGGTATGCACTCGTAGCCTTCTCGTTGGAAATGGTGCTCAGCCGTCCAGAAGACGTCGTAGCCCAGTTTCTCAGTATGCTGGGCGCCTTGCTTACAGACGTCGAATGCCTCCATAAGCGTTTCGTTGGAATACCAGCGATCGTTGGCGGGAGTGCCCTGGTTACCCACATGGTCGCCGCCCATGACATTCCCAACGTTCATGGTAGAGAATGATTTAATCATCGCTTGACTTCCTCAAAGTTTTGTACCATGTTACTCGACTGTCCTGAGCGGGTCAAATGAAGAACGGCCTAAAATTCCCGAGTCCTAGCTTCCGGACATATTGACGGGCGAGCTTTCGTTAGTCGGAGCCAGTAAGACCCGGGCCCCAGGTAACCCCGTACTCCACCTTGTCGGCAAACTGGCCCGTGAAGGTGGCCGCTGTTTGCTCTGCCAGCCAGATCGCCGCGGGAATTATCGTATCTGGCTGCTCCATGGGGATGTGGGACGTGCCGGGCCAATCTCCTCTCCGGTTCATCCATGTATCTAGCCGGCCAGGGTTCAAGACGTTGACGGCTATGTTATCAGGACGCACCTCTTCGGCAAGACTGAAGAGCATCCTCTCAAGAGCCGCTTTGCTCATGGAATAGCCGACGCGACCCAGCCTGTACGTTCGTGCCGCTCCCGACGTAACGCCAAATATGGAGCCCGACTTTTGGCTGATCATAGCTGGCAAAGCGTACTTGCACATCAGCAACGGTCCCCGTACGTTTACCGCTAGACAGCGGTCCAACAGGTCAACATCCAGGTCCACCACAGGTGACTCGCAATCGATGCCGGCGTTGCACACCAGGATATCGATGCGCCCGAATCGGTCTATAGTAGTGTCCATCAAGTGGCGAACGTCTTCAACAATAGTGGTGTCACATTTGATGCCCACGGCCGTGCCGCCCTGCCCATTGATCATATTGGCGGTATCGTGAATGGTGCCCGAGCCGTACTTCTCATATTCGGTTCCGGAGGAGCTATCTGCCTCCGTTCGAGCCGCCGCAACCACCTTTGCCCCTTGGGCTCCCAGTCCTAGACAGATGGCCCTGCCAATTCCCCGGCTTCCACCGGTCACGATGGCTACTTTTCCTTCTAAACTCATAGGTTCTCCTTTAAGCCAACCAGAGGCACTTTATCGCCGGGACATTCGGCTATCTGGCTGTGATCCCACCATCGATGACCAGGTCGATGCCGGTGATCCATGACGACTCATCGGACGCGAGATAGATGGCGCCGAAAGCCACATCTTCTGGAGTACCGATCCTGCCCAGAGGTACCTGCCGTATCCGTTGCTCTCGTGTTGTGGGGTCCGAAGGTACAGCCTGAATCATGGGTGTGTCGATGGGACCTGGATGAATAGAGTTGCACCTTATTCTATCTCGCGCGTATTCCATGGCCGTGACCTTGCTGAGCACCCGTACGGCGCCTTTCGACGAGTTGTAGGCTGGCGAAGCCCGCCCGTGGGCCACGATACCGGCTATGGACGCTATGTTAATGATGGAGCCGCCACCGGCACGTTTCATTGCCGGGATAGCGTGCTTGGTGCCAAAGAACACCCCTTTGGCATTGACATCCATTATCTCGTCCCAGAGCTCTTCAGAGGTGTCCTCCATGGTGATGAACCGGGTTATCCCAGCGTTATTGACCAGGATGTCCAGCTTACCGTATTTTGTCTCGGCTAGTTGAGTGGCCGCCTGCCAGTCCTTCTCTTTGGTCACGTCCAGGTGAACATACGTGGCCTGAGCCCCGGTTCCTCGCACCTCCTCTTCCACCTTTTTGCCTTCGTCATCGAGCAGGTCACCGAACACCACGGACGCACCTTCCCGGGCGAAGAGGCGGGTCTCTACGGCGCCTTGACCCCTCGCTCCTCCGCTGATAAGCGCTACCTTGTTTTCGAGCCTTCCCATTGGGACCTCCTGATAAGAGCCGCTTATGTTACCGGTTCCTCGAGAAGGATATATTACGAGTCTGGAAGGTTCAAGAGATGTGTGGTAGTTCTAAGATTATGACACCGGCTAACAGTTCAGTGAAAATGTCACCTTATGAGAAGGGGGACAGTTTCATTGAATGGCAGGGAACAGCAGGATACACCTATAGCACCAGAATACAAAAACCCTCCAGCTTCAACGCTGAAGGGCACCCTAGGAGTTACGAAACTGGCGGGTTACTGCGGTCTACATCGCCTTATAGACCACGAACAGCCATGGGGCCAACAGGAGAGCACCTCCCATTGTTCCTAGGCCTATGAGCTTTAGCCATTCTGCGACGCCAGGAGCCATCGCCGTTTGTGTGCCCTTCAGTGATTCTTACCGTGTGAAAGAATCTTGAGAAGGGTGTACCTCCCGCTAGTCTGTACATATATGTTAACACCCACTGGTACTAGGAGTCAATCCCAGCCCTTCAGGGTGTTAACACCTGACGGGTATTGTCAGCTTATTCTCTCATAAACAGGCTACGCGACGCAGGGAACATTGAGATGCTGCTTCAGGGACCGCGTCTTATCTTCGTAGGGTTGTGTACGGGGGAGGCACCGGATTCGTCCGGGTGTGTTTCCCAAGCTGGTTGTGGGTATACCCTCTTTGGACAGCCCTATGTCGATTATATGCTTATAAACGAAACAGATAGAAATATCAAACCAGGGCCTAAGTAGGGACGGTCGGATGCTCAAACAGGGTATCCATGAGTATTCCGGCAACGATCGGTTGACTTATTCAGAAGGCCGCACACCCGCCTGGGCTGTAAAAAAGCTGGTTTAGCTTGGCATAGGAATCCTGCATTCCTACGTTGTACCAAGACCCTCGAGGAGGACCAAATACTGATGGGGCAGTATGTGGCTGTGTTCAAAAAGATAATGCCTAAAGCCTGGCAAAGCTCCTTGGGTATTACCGGTTTGGAGACGGCTATCGTCTTGATAGCCTTCGTCGTCGTAGCTTCGGTCTTCGCCTTTGCGACCCTATCCGCTGGCCTATTTTCCAGTGACAAGGCAAGAGAAACTATTAATGCCGGACACTCCGAAGCCGCGGGCACCCTGGAAATCAGTGGTACCATAGTGGCCAAAGCCAATGGGGGCAAGACCGCCATAGACGAGTTGTCCTTTCTGGTGGCCAACGCCGCCGCTGGCGAGCCCATCGACCTGACTCCTGGCAAGACTATAATCACCTACACCGATGCCGATCAAACAGTCACTCTCGCAAACAGTGCTTCAACCGGTGGTTTCACCACTACTGCTTTGGGCAACGCTGACAGCGATACGTTGCTGGAGCGTGGCGAGACCTTTGAGGTAAAGATCATAGGCCTGGAAACCAAACTTAATCCCGACCTAGGAGCAGATAAGCCCTTCACAGTACAGGTAAAGCCGCCGAAAGGTGCGGTTGTACGTATCGGGCGCAGAACTCCAGTATTCCTGGAGGGCTTCAATGACATGGGATAACATCGCTCTCTCCTCCTGAGCCAACCCTGGGGCTGCCTCTCGGGCCACGGGGACAGTTCCCGGGGTTGGCTCACTAATAAGGACCAGGGAACAAGAAGAGACCCCGATCTAGTCGGGGTCTCTTCTTGTCCGATACGATAGGCATGGCATATCTGGACCCTGTGCATCGCATTAGCCGGGTGATGGCCTGGTTTGCAGCCGTTGTCTAATAGCGATTCAGTGGCAATTAGATACTTGACACACCAAACCATTTGTGCTAGGATTATAGCTACGGAGGATAGCACAGATGGTAGCGAAACAGGTAACGTTCCAAGATGTCGTAAGGTGGTCAGATGAGGAATGTCGAGAGTTCCTAGAGGCGATGCGTTGGTCTGATGGCCCTCACTGCCCCAAGTGCGGGGCCGAAGAGCCGTACCAGATCAAGCGTAAGTCGGCCTCAAAGAACACCGTCCGCACCCTCTACAAGTGCCGAGCCAAAGAGTGCCACAAGCAATTCACTGCTACTGTCGGCACCATCTTTGAGGATTCCCATATCCCGCTCAGTAAGTGGTTCGCTACCATATACTTGATGTGCGCTTCCAAAAAAGGTATCTCGGCTCATCAGATTCACCGCCAGCTCGGCGTGACCTACAAGTCCGCGTGGTTCATGTGCCATAGGGTACGGGAAGCTATGCAGGATAAGGGAGAGCTGGCCCCTCTCAGTGGCACGGTGGAGGCAGACGAAACCTACATGCATCCCAGGCGCAGGCGTGGCAGCCCAGCCCACCATGAGCGTGTTAAGGACGAAATCGAGATGGGGTTGAGGCCAAAGCCGTCCAAGGACTCGCGAGAAGGTAAAGTCGTGGTATTCGGGATGGTGGAGCGCGAGGGTAGGGCGCGCACGATAAAGGTGCAGGATGCTAGCGGAGGAACCCTACGGCCTCTCATGCTCAAGAACATCGACGTGCAGAAGGCCAGACTGGTCACGGACGGTAACCCCGCTTACGGGCGGATAAAGGACTACTTACCCCACGACATGATTGACCATGAAGTTGAGTACGTTCGCGATGATGTGCATACTCAGAATGTGGATGGATACTGGAGCCTACTAAGGCGCGGGGTGTATGGGGTGTTCCATCACTTCAGTGAAGGGCACTTACCCCAATACCTGAACGAATTTGAATACAGGTTCAATCGTCGGAAGATGTCTGACGAGGATCGGTTTGCTGCTTTGTTGGCTCAGTCTGTAGGTCGGCTTCATTGGTACTGCCGGACCCCGCAGCCTGAGAATCCTCATGCTTAGAAGGTTTTGCCAAATCCTGTATTGCTTCTTCGAACGACAACGGGTGAAGCGATATGGTAGTATCTTTATGTTTCTTAGCCATACACCGTTTTCTAGTGGGGAGCGTTGGCGGACTCTCCCCACTCGCTAGATCGGATTGTACATTTCGATTTTAGCACGGTGGAGGATAAATTGTCATGAGCACTAACGGCAATGGGCACCAGGATTTTAATTTGTTTCGAACGCAGCCAATGTATACCTATGCGGAGGCTGCACATCTGGCTCAAGTATCCACGAGCACAGTAAGGAACTGGTTGTTGGGATATACGGGAGTTAGTGGTGCGGTGCCACCGTTATTCGCAACGCACGATAGGGATACGGCGATGGTTTCATTCCTCAACCTTATTGAAATTGTGGTGGCCGCTCAATTTAGAAAAGCAATTGGTATTAAGTACCAAATAGTACGTAGGGCATACGAGAATGCCAAAGAAATATTCAGCCTCGAATACCCATTTGCTCACTTACAACTCGAAGCAATTGGTGGACACATTGTCCAAAGATATCGAGGGCTACCGCCTAGTGCAAGCATGCGATCTATGGATGCCCCTGATCAATGGACACTAGGCCTGCCGCTACCAGAAGAAGTTTTGCGAACGATTAAGCAAATTTTCTATTCACTTGATGATGATCTAGCGTCTAAGTGGTTCCCGATCGGTAAGGACATACCAATCGTTATAGACCCTCTAGTAAGTGCCGGCATACCAACGGTCACAGGGAGTGGGGTGACGATTCCCGCTATTCATCGAAGATTCAAAGCTGGCAATAGCATTGACTTTATCTCTAGGGACTACCAGCTCGATAAAGACGTCATTGAGACTGCAATTCGATATGCGGACCTGGTTGCTGCTTGAAGCTTTTATGCGACGAAGATATCGGAACAGGAATCCCCAATGCACTATATGCAGTCGGGTATGAAGCACATTCCCTGTTCGATCTAGGGTGGCGTACCTTTTCGGATATCCGTTGGTTGGAGTTTGCTGGGTCAGGTCGATGGCTGGTATTCAGTTGTAACAAGAGAATGCTTTTGGTGCCCAAAGAACGAGAAGCCATCGTAAAGCACAACGTCGGCATAGTTTATCTGACCAATGGCGAAGCGTATGTTCCAAAGGTACTTCGACTATTACTCACGAAATGGAGCACCCTCGAATTCCTTAATACCACGGAACCGAGGCAGTTCGTTAGATTTCTGTCTCCCAATGGACGCATAGCGTCGAAGTATCGCACCCTATCCCTTTAGGGTGTGTCATCTATATAAGTGCCGATTCAGTTGACGTTCCGGCCAATGGAGAGTACAGTATTGTATTGGACGTCAGATGGCATCCCTGTCTATACCCTGTCCTGGTCCGGTGTCCGTAGATCGGCGAAAGGGAGCAAGGGGATTATCTGGTAATAAGTCCAACCCATTAACGGTCTTGAAACGGAAGGTGTGTAACCTAGATGTTAGGGTACAGGATAATCTCAGCGGATGACCACTTATTCGAGCCAGCGGATTTGTGGACCAGTAGAATTGATTCAAGATTCAAAGACAGAGCTCCACAGCTGGTACGAAAAGGTGGTGGGGAAGTATGGGTGTGCGAGGGCATAAGCGGAAACAGCCCCTCCCAAGGTGGAGGTCAAGCTGGCCTGAGATTCGAGGAGCCGGAAAAGCTGACCTTCGAGGATACGTTTGAAAACATGCGGCCGGGGAGCTACGACCCCCAGGCCCGGCTGAAGGATATGGACCTGGATGGTGTGGACGTGAGCGTAGTATATCCGACCGCCGGCCTTATGCTGTTCAGCGTTCCAGATGGTCAGCTCCTGACAGCAATCTTCGCGACATATAATGACTGGGCTGCTGAGTTCTGTAGGGCTTTCCCCAAGCGGCTGAATGGGATCGCCATGGTTAACGCGGATGACGTGCAAGATGGCATCAAGGAGCTGGAGCGATGCGCTAACATGGGCCTTGTGGGGGCTGCGATAACCGTATTTCCGCCGCCCGACAGGTCCTATGCTTCTCAAGAATACGAACCCCTTTGGGCTGCGGCACAGGACCTGGAGATGCCCCTGAGCCTGCATGCCGGTACAAACCGTCCTGGCCCCGACCAGCAGTTCCTGGACCTGGACTCATTGCGACCCACATTCTTCGCCAACGTGGACTACTGGGTCCGCATGTCCCTGGGTGACATGATCTTTAGCGGGGTATTTGAGAGGTATCCTAAACTACAGGTGGGAGCTATCGAGCATGAGCTATCGTGGGTCCCCCATTTCCTGGACCGGATCGACTACACTTATTCCCAGAGGATCCACTTTAACGAGTTCTGGCACCGATTCAATGACGACATGCTTCCCAGCGACTACTTTCACCGTAACGTCTTCCTGGGCTTTCAGGAGGACGCACTGGGCATAAGAGACCGCGACATTATAGGCGTAGACCAGCTCCAGTGGGGTTCGGACTATCCCCACACCGAGTCTACCTTCCCTCGAAGCCAGCAAATCCTCGAGGAGATTTTGACAGACTGCACCGCCGAGGAAAAGGCCAAGATTGCGGGAGGGAATGCAGCCAGGATATACCGCATCGACTAGCGGTCACGAGATCATGCTAATTTGTATGTTCGGTTAAGTCAGAATCGAGACTTGACAACCCCGATTCCTTGGATGTATCGTCTACAACGACTCGGCGATTTCAGTGCGTATCAATCGCTAACCGGGTTCGATAACCCTGGCCGATACAAAATCCCAAATACGTAGCGCCGTCCCGGCGCAGAAAGAGGAGACTATCCATGGCCCAACAGATGCCCAATCCGATCGAGCTCTACGAAGAATCAGTCAAAGGATTCCGCACCACCTTGGCCGGAGTCAAGGCGGACCAGTTGACGAACGCCACCCCATGCACAGATTGGAGCGTCCTGAACCTGATCAACCATAACATCCAGGTGGCAGGGTTTGCTTTAGGGGCCCTTAAGGAAGACATCACAGTTTAACCCTATGGATGTTGGGGTATTAAACGGTGCCCTGCCCGCTGGGGGCGCTGTGGAGGCTCTTGAAGCCGGCGTCGCCAAGGTGCTGGAGTTGATCAAGGAGCCGGGGTCCGCCGCAACCCAGATAAACTCACCCTTCGGCCAGATGACCCGTGCTGAGTTTCTTATGGCCCCGATGATGGACCTGCTGATACACCGCTGGGATTTGGCCAAAGGGACGAATCAGAGTACCACGTTGGACTCCGCGTTAGTGGAAGTATGCATCAATGCCTTCGCGAACCAATGGGATGGTATGCGCGGTATGCCAGGAGGCGACGGAAAGCATCTTCTCGGCCCGGAGGTCAAGGTTTCGGATAACGCCAGCATGCAAGACAAGCTGATCGCCATCGCGGGTCGAACCCCGTAAACATATAAAAAGCTCTTGTGATGCCCCCTTAAGCCAACACGACTTAAGGGGGCATTTAATTTTTAGATTGCAAGATCGGCACGAGGTCTCGTTCCCGAAATGGGACTGTTGTTGGGGATGCTGGCTTGTCGGCTGAACTACCTTAATACGATGAACACTTCATTGAGCGCGGTCCGAGAACCTCCAGGTGTCGGCCCACCAGCCAACACATAGATCCGATTCCCTAGGAGTCTGAGCAATTAGTGATGCCGGTCATGGGAGCCTCGAGCAGCGTGGGGCAATAGGGAGACCGCGCGGATGGCCGTGGACGGATTGATCGGATGAATCGCGCCACGGGACCGCTGAAGAAGAGGAAGATGAGCGGTCGCAGCTTCGAAATGGACCGGTTCGCGCCCTCGTCGCCAGCGGCCTGCTCCGGGTTGACCGGGTGACGCTGGATGGGCAGCAAGGCCGCGATCTTCTTAACATTGAACGCGGCGCACACCAGGTTCCATTCGCTGCCCACGTTCTGCCTACCCCGATACCAGAACCGCCGGAATCCCATGCCGACCTTGATCTGCCCGAACACCGGTTCTACCGTACATTTGCGCCGACGATAGAGCTCTCGATGGCCCGTCCCGTCCATAATCCGCTTGAGTTCGCGTTTGGCCAGGTGACCCTGGCCCACGCTGATCACTTCACGACCATCAGCGGCTTCGTACTGGCCACACGTGCAGGCCACGGGCTCCATCGTCTTGTATGTTCTCGCCCCGTTGGTGGGATGCTCATGAGCAAAGGCGAAGGTGTGACCGCGGGGGCAAACAAACCTGTCCTGATCCCGGTCGTAGCTGAGGCGGTCCAGTTTGCCTACCTCCTGACCTTCTTTTCCCTCTCGGGTCGTGGCACACACCGGCGTCACGCCCCGCTTCCGGCAACTGTCCAGCGTGTTCTGGTTCCCGTAGCCCGCGTCAGTCACCAACGCCCGGGGCACCTGGTCCAGCTCCTGCTCCATGTGCGCCAGGATCGGTTCGGCTGCGTGTGCGTCACTGACCGAGTCCTCGATATGGTTCGACACGATGATCTGGTTGTCCATGTCCACTGCGGCCTGGGCATTATAGACGTATCGAGTCCCGTCCCCCGGCTTGCTAAAGCACCGTGCATCATGGTCCGCAAAGGAGACCTGCTTCTTCGGGTCGATCGGCTCGTCGGGGTGTTCCCTCTTCTCCCGCTCCTCCAAGGCGGCCTTGGCCTCTTCGATCTTCTCCAGCCGCTGTTCCCGCCGCGCCAGTTCGTCCGACACCCGGTAGCCATCCGAATCGGGGCTGCATTCCTGGTCCTCCTGCTCGTCGGTGGCCTGCGCCGCCTCGAGCAACTGCTCAATTTCCACCCTCAGCTTCGATTCCTCCTCCAGCATGCGGCCGTAGCTCATGGCCTTATGCTTGGAAGTGTCGGCCTCTACCTTGGAACCATCCAGTGCCACCGCACCGAGCCGCGCCAGCCCTAAGGCGCGGGCCAGCTTCACCGTCTGTACGAAGACCTCTTTCATATCGTCCCGGTGCCGCTGCCGGAACTCGATGAAGGTCCTGAACACCGGGGTCTCCATGCCCGCCAGGTACTTGAAGGCCAGGTTCTCCTGGCAGGCCCGCTGGAGTTTGCGAGAGCTGAATATCCCAACGGTGAAACCGTACAGGATGACCTTCAGCATCAGGCGCGGATGGTAGGCGGGCTGGCCGAGGTTTCCGTAGCGCGCTTCCAGGGCACTCAGATCCACTTGGTCCACCAAGTCATTGATCAGGTGAGCAGGGTGATTCTCATCCACGAAGTCCTGCAAACTCGGGGGCAGTAGGAATGGTTGGCTTTGATCGTACGATCGAAACATTGGCGCCTCCGTAGCGTGGACCTCCAGTCTACAAGAACTCCCTGTCCCCACCCAAGCGTCGCTCCTTGCGGAAATCGCGCGAGTACAGCAGTGCCCCGGCACCACACGACTAATTGCTCAGGCTCCTAGAGCAACCGCTCCAAGGCCGTGTCTGGCTGTAGGCATTGGAGGCATGGCTTCCCATCTATCCGTCTCTGGGTCGTACCGCTCGTTTTCATCGAAGGTCCCCTGGCCTGACTCGCCGCCGAATACATAGATTGCCCCATCGACCGTCGCGGCTGCGATGCCGCTGCGAGTGGTTGGCAGCGCAGCCCTGTTTGTCCAGGTGTCGGTTTCGGGGTCGTACTCCTCCACCACGGATACGTTCCTTGTAAAGCTGCCTAACCTTCCGGCAACAACGTAGATCTTGCCATCCGCCTCTGAGATGGCGACGTGGTCCCTTGCGCTAGGCATCGATGAGCGGTCTCCCCAGGTGTCGGTGCTAGGATCGTATTCCTCTACGGCTCCTACGTCCCCACTGAGCCCCTGTCCGCCTATGGCGTATACTTTGTCACCCAATACTGCAGCCCCAAGTGCGCCCCGAGGTGTGGGCATGTCCCTTCTGCGACTCCACTCATCGTTCTCTGGGTCGTATGCCCAGAGGGTGTCGACCGGGCCAAATCTGCCGTCAAACCCGCCTATGAGATATATTTTCCCCGCTACTGACACCGCAGCCGGATGGTTCACTCCTCGAGGGATGGGCGCCAAGCTCCGCCAGGTGTTGGTGACGGGATCGTACTCCTCATTGGCGTTGGCTCCGGAGCCGAAACCGCCAAACACATAGATCTTTTCGTTGAGGGATACGGCGGCAACTTCGCTGCGAGCTGTGGGCATGGAGGCCAACCTGGACCACAGGCCTCCTAGTGGTTTTCGCTCCGGAGGCTCTCCTCGCAGCTCCTGTTGGCAAAGAATGGCCTGAGAGTTGGCTATCCGGTAGTCGAACTCTTGCCCACCAGAGTCGAGAACGAGCCAGATGCCCGACGTTAGCACTTGGGTGTAAAAGTGATCTGGTTAGGGGCAACCCAGGCTGGAGTCCGGCCATGTCGCCTGGTCAGCTCGTAAGATTTCAGCAGGGCTTGTGTCACTATCAACCCGTCTCGCCAGGTCTTCAAAGGCAGCCTTTATCCCGGGATTGATGAGTCCCGCGATCTCCGACTCCGTCAATGTCGTGAGCGGTTGGGATGGAAATCCTGATGTTGGGATCGGCACTTTAACAGCATTAGTCGGCGGGATGGCTGGGGGTGTGGCGCTAGGCGTGACTGTAGCACAAGATGTGCCGCAGCCACGCGGACATGTCCCGTCGCAATGATACACTTCCCCTTCATCCAAACGACAGGCTGGCGGTGTACATGAGACCGAGGGTGTGCTGGTGCGTGCGGGAATAATGATATTCGTCGGGTCTAGGGTGGGAGCCGATGTAGGTTCCAGCCCTGCACATCCGACCCCCAGCGTTACGGTAACCGCGACAGCAATGCAGATCCCATACCTGAGCAGGCCTCGTTTCCACTGTTCACTGGTTCCTGCCGCTCGTGAAGCCTCTAAGGTCAGCACCTCCACGCCTCCTTGGTGTGATATTATACTCACCGGTATTCAACCATGTCATCTGTATTCTTAGCTATCAGTTCGTCCTATTTAAAGGTGCGAGCCATATAATCTGAGTATCCTGAGACGTTGTGGGCCATATTGGATGGAGTGTATAATGGTTATTGGCTGGTTCCTGGAAAAGCGTCTTTAAAAGCATGGTTTCTCCTCTACAATTCAGCACTGGGACCTTTGCATCAGCATGGACAGAGCCCGGTAGCGTAAGTATAACCTTACTTCCTAAATGGAGGCACTGATGAGCACCGATGATGCCACTAAACCCGTCGGCTGGAATGGGAAAACATACCTCTCCATCGACGATCTGGCGGTAATTCAACCCGGCCTTGCGAGACTCATGCCTGATGTTGGCCAGAGATACTGGAAGCTATACTATGCGGCCAAGGCCGGCAACTGGGTCCTGGCCGATTTTCAGCTAGGTGAGATCAAGGTGCTAATGGAGCTGGGCATGATCACTCGACCCAAATATGTCGAGCACCTTGAAACCTTTATAAAAGAGGACCTGGGAGCCATTGAAGACGGGATAAAGGCCAAGGACTGGGAAAAGGTCGAGGTAGCATTCAACCAGGGTATTGAGAACGCCAACGATTACCATAAGCTGAACGACAAAGAGTACATCGTCTGGAAGCTGCCCGACTATCCCCCTCCCGACCTGGACTTCACACCTCTGGAAAAGTAGACCCCGTGGATTCGAAAAGCTAAATCCAAGGGCTTAGCACCGCACTACCTCAGACTGGGAGGTATTGTAAACCTTCGTCGGTTTGACCTGTATCAGTCGCACTCCTTACAATTTAAACTAGCATAACACTGGCTGAGGGCCCTGGGGGCTAAATCTATATGGGCCCAAGGTAAAGGAACATCCAACATGAGGTTTACACGAGGAATACGGTTATACGTTATCTTGGTCGGCGTGGTAGTTTCTTTGGTGGCTGCCCTGGCTGCGGCTCCTATTTATGGTGGCGGAGGTCAGGGCGCTGCCGGCAACGTGGTGCCTGACAGCTATATCGTGGTACTGAATCCAAATGTCTCTGCCGACGACGTAGCTTCTCAGCATGGTGTAGCAAAGAAATTCAACTACAGCCGTGTGTTCAACGGATTCTCTGGGAAAGTCCCTCCTGGCAGACTGAAGGCGCTTAAAAACGACCCGAGAGTCATATCAGTAAGCCCCAATCGGATTGTGACTGCGGCCCCTAAGCCCGACAAGCCGGGCAACGGCAACGGCAAAAAGAACAAGGCGCCTAGCGTTTCTATCGATAGCCCGGCCGACGGGTCCACCTTCTCCTCTGGTGCCTCGGTCACCTTTGAAGGAACAGCTATCGACGACAAGGACGGCGACGTCAGCGACTCCATAACCTGGGATTCCAGCATCAACGGGCCCCTGGGTCCCGGTAAGATCATTACCGTGCCGCTCAACGATGGGGTTCACACAGTTACCGCGTCAGCGACCGACTCAGGAGGCAAGACAGGCACCGACACCATTAGCATCACCGTAGGCACGCCACAGCCGCCAGATAACCAGACAGTACCCTCTGGGGTACAGCGCATAGGCGCGGCCCCGGGCAGCCTGAGCTACACGGGTGTAGGCGTCGGCGTGGCGATATTCGACACCGGCTTCGATTTTGGCCACTCTGACTTGGCCGCGTCGCCGGTGTTCTTCGATGCATTCGGTGGCAATGGTAGCGATCAAGACGGCCATGGTACCTTCGTAGCTGGGGTTGTGGCGGCACTCGATAACCTTGGCGACACGGTGGGGGTGGCCCCTGGTGCTACTCCTTACGCCGTCAAGGTCCTTACTCCGCAGGCAGGTTGCCCGAGCGCGTGCGGCAGCGACGCAGATATCATAGGCGGTCTAGAGTGGGTGGCAGCCAACGCCAACTTGGTCAGTCCCCCGATTCGAGTTGCGAACATGAGCCTCGGTCGGCCTGGGTCCCTCAATGACAACCCGGCGCTACGAGCGGCGTTCCAGTCGGTGGCTGCGCTAGATATCTCTATAGCGGTGTCTGCTGGTAATGACCCAGATCTAGAGGTCTCCCAGCAGGTGCCTGCCATTTACCCGGAGGTTATGGCCGTGGGCAGCACCACTGCTGAGACAGGCAACAAACACAGGTGGTGCGGCCCCATCCAGGCGGACACCGCTTCCTATTTCACCACTGACGGACAAGAGGTAGCCATATCCGCTCCCGGAGAGCGAAGAGAGACGGTTAACGTACGCGGCCAGCTCTGCTTCATCACCTCGGAAGGAGTGCTCTCTCTAGCAATGGGTGGTGGAACGAGTAGAGGATCTGGCACAAGCTTCTCCTCTCCCCTGCTGGCCGGAGTTCTGGCCCTGATGTGGGACAAGGCAGACGATACGTCGGGTGGAACGCTGGACCTCAACGACGCTCGAGCTTGGGTAGGTCAGTCGGCCGACCGCATTGGCACAGCTCCCCTGAACTCACCCACCGGCAGCTACACCTATGATGGAACTCGAGAGGGAATCTTGAATGCTCCGGGAGCCCTGGCTCTGGTCCCATAACTGAGCTGGTTCCTTCAAGGGCCATCTTCCTGAACGACAAGAAGGGGGCCAGCAAGTGCTGGCTCCCTTCTATTTCTAATAAGTTATTTGGTATCTTAGCTTTAATCACGAGTTGAATATGAGGAATCGGCGCCAAATGGCAGGTAACTTTCTGTTTCCTCAATTATGGCGAGCTGTGCTGACTTGCCTATCGGCCATTTTACTGGCGGTGGGGTTCAGGCATCGCTATGCCTATGCCCAAGAATCCACGAGCCTGACTGCGCCAATGGTAATTATCCAGGACACCACGTTCCAGTCCAAAGTCTGTTCTTTCGTCGATAAGGGTGGGAAAGGCGTCATCGTCATCGGAGCTGACAATATCACCGTGGATGGTAATGGCCTGACCCTCGACGGCAAAGAAGGGCGGGGATACGGTATTGTCCTGAACGGGCATAAAGGAGTAACCATAACCAACTTCAACATCACAGGCTATCACTACGCCATCAAAATCGAGAACGCGGAACGCGTTATCCTGAAGAAGAACGTTCTGTGGAATAATGTAACGGGAGAGGAACGTGTCTACAATATCAACCGCCCTCTATCCTCGTCCTACGGCGGCGGCATCCTGGTGAGCAGCACGCGGGACAGCACTTTTGAGAGCAATGCGGGGCATGGTCAGAATGTGGGCATCGACATGTACGAAAGCGGCCACAACACGATTCATGGCAACAACCTCTCTAATTGCTTAGGATGGGGGATCAGGCTGTATGGGTGCTCCTTCAACACTCTCTCATCGAACCGGGCCGACCATGTGGGTGGTCAGAGTACCGGCCCATATGCCCACAGGGATACCGCGGGCATTCTGCTGGTGCAGGGCTCTCACGGCAATACTATCGTCGACAATAGCATTACCGACTGCGGCGATGGTCTTTTCATTGGCAACGAACACGGGCTCCCCAGCAATAACAACCTCATCGAGCGCAACGACGCCAGCCACGCCGTTCATAACTCCTTTGAGGCGACCTTCTCCGAGGGCAATGTTTTCCGAGGGAACATAGCCAATCACAGCAACTACGGCTTCTGGCTGGGGTTCTCCCATCACAATACCGTAGAGGGCAATGTCATTGCCAGCAACGAGATCGACGGCATCCATTGGGAGCACGGCCGCTTCGGGAGGATAACTGACAACGATATCCGTAGCAATGGGCGCCATGGTGTGGCGCTCACTCTGAAACCTCATCATCCGCTGACTGGCCAATACCCAGGTAGCGAACAGTCCCACCACTTTGAGATTTCCGGAAACCCCATAGTCGGCAATGGCAAATGTGGAGTCTATTTCTTGAACACCACCGACTCGAATATAGAGGGCAATACGATTGAGGATAACGAGACGGACCTTTTCTTCGAGGGAGACTCCAACAACAATGTGGTTGCGTAGACTGCGCTGCATTGAATCAGAGTAATCATACGGGGCCATGCGCAGGGTCTTTTAATTGTCATTGCGAAGGGCAGATATTGGCCGCTCACCCTGAGCTAGTCGTAGGCTGCCTCACATGGTTCGACAAGCTCACCATGAGCGTTAGTTTCCTTCCATCTTAGATGATTAAAAGACCCTGGGGCTATCTAGCTATGGTATTCCACGCTACTATGCAGCCAGGTATAATAGCTGATTAGTACCGTGGCCTAGTCCTTTTTACCTACTAACAATGGGTCTCATGGCCGATTTCTGGTTTGCGAACGATGTGTTATAGTCCGAGCTCGGCAAGCACCGTGAGGGGACAGGATTACAGTGGATAAAGTTATAGGAGCCGATATATGCAAGATTTGATGGTCTCCGCGAACGCCATACAAAAGACCTACGATACAGGCACCGTCAAGGTGAACGCCCTTCGCGGCGTGGATCTCGATGTCAAACGTGGCGAGATGGTGGCGATCATGGGTCCTAGCGGATGCGGCAAGACCACCCTATTAAACTGTCTTTCCGGTCTCGATGAGATCGACTCGGGCCAGGTACTCATAGACGGCATGGTTCTCCACGACCTGCCCGATGACGAACGCAGCGACTATCGGGCCCGAAGGATGGGATTCGTGTTCCAGCTATACAATCTCCTTCCTGTGCTTAGCTCCGTCGAGAACGTAGAAATGCCGCTGCTGGTATCCGGAGTAGGCTCTAGGGAAGCTCGTAAAAAATCTCTGGACGTGCTGGACCGGGTAGGCCTAGCTGACCGGGCTAACCACCTGCCCGGAGAGCTTTCTGGAGGTCAACGCCAACGGGTCACGATTGCGCGGGCTTTGGTAAACCAGCCAACCATTGTGTGGGCCGACGAGCCTACCGGCGATTTGGATAGTGAGACTGCAGGCGAAATCATCGATTTGATGTGCGAGCTTAACCGGTCAAACGGCCAGACCTTCGTTTTGGTGACCCATGCCCTCGATGTTGGACAGAGGGCTCACCGCATCGTGCGGATGCGTGACGGCCAGATCGTAGACTACGGCCAGGGAAACGGCGCGGAGCAAACACCAGGACAAGTCTCGACACAGTCGGCTGAGGACTGATGGAAGAGCTATTCGGCCTTTCCATGGATCTAATAATGGCGGTCCTCCTGGCCATATTCCTGGCAGGGCTAGCCATCGTAGCTGTCATGGCCCTCCGCAACCGCATCATGCTCAAGCTGGGGCTGCGAAACATCCCCCGCCGGCGCGCTCAAACCGTACTCGTTATCGTCGGCGTGATGCTCAGCACCATGATTGCCGCCGCCGCCTTCGGGACCGGGGACACGATCAGTCACTCCATCCGCGTTGAATCGGTAACCGCCTTGGGGAATATCGATGAGATCATCTTCTCCGCCCGGGCCGGTTCTGAGGACAGGCTGGGCACCGCGGCCTATATCCCTCGGGACCGCTTTGAGCAGCTCAAAAGGGAGCTGTCCGACGTGGATACCATCGATGGACTGGCACCCGGGCTGGGAGAAACGGTGCCCGTGGTGAACCTCCGAACCAACCTAAGCGAGGGGAGGATGAGGATCGCAGGGTTAGACTCCGTTAACCAGGAAGGCTTCGGCACCCTGGTCCTGGTCTCCGGCATCGAGGCCCCTCTAGAGGCGCTGGCCGAGGGCGAGGCCTACATCAACGACGAGGCAGCCGACGAGCTGGACGCCGTGGCCGGCGACGAGGTACGGCTGTTTGTGGAGGATAGGCCCGTATCCCTGAGGGTAAAGGGGGTGGTGAAGCGGGGAGGCCTGGCGGGCTCTGACTCTACTCTGATCCTGCCCCTGGAGCGGGCCCAGGGTCTTTTCGGCAGGGAGGGCCAGATCAACTCCATCGTCGTCTCCAACCGCGGCGGCCTGATGTCCGGCGCCGAACACAGCGAGGAGGTGACTCGAAGACTCAGGGTCCTCTTCTCCGACCCCGAGGTTGCGGCCCAGCTAAGGGGGCTCCTGGGACGAGAAGAGGTGCTGGCGGCCCTGAAGGAAAGGGAGAAGTCCCGGGGAGGCGATCTGAAGGAGGACCTCGCCAGCCTCCAGGGCGAGCTCAGAAAGGAGGGGGTGAGCGAGGAGCTCATAGACCTCCTCTCCGACGAGGATGTGTCCGACCAGGTCCTGGACGCCCTGAACGACGCCGGCCTGGTGGCCATCGAGGGCGAAGCCGACGCCCTGTTCTCCAACCTGGGTGAGCTGCGGGTCCTCGACATAAAGCGCTTCTTCATCGACATAGCGGACGTAGCGGGCAGCGCAGTCACCACACTGTTCATCTTCATGGGGATGTTCTCCATATTGGTGGGGGTACTCCTCATCTTCCTGATCTTCATCATGCTGGCGGCGGCCAGAAGGCCTGAGATGGGCATGGCCCGGGCGGTGGGCGCCAAGCGCAGCCACCTCGTGCAGATGTTCCTTTTCGAGGGGACAGCCTACGCGCTGGTCGCTGGCGCTATAGGCGTGCTGCTAGGATGGGCAGTGAGCACGGTGATGATAGCCGTCATGAACTGGATCATCGGTAGCTTCGACATAGACTTTCGCCTATCGCCCCTCTTCACGGCCCGCAGCGCCATCGTCGCATACTGCCTGGGAATGGCAATTACCTTCGGCACGGTTTACTTTTCCGCCTACCGGGTCAGCCGGATGAACATCGTGGCGGCCGTTCGGGGATTGCCCGAAGCACTCCTCCCCGCGGTGGAGCCTCCATTCCTGCGAAGGATCCTGTACGTTCCCAGGGCCGTGGGCCGGCCGCTGATCTTCCTCTTTAGAGCCATCACGTCGGTCCCCAAGGCCAGGTTTGCCCGGTTCCTAGTCAGCGTGGGCTTGGCCCTCGTGTGGGTGGTCATCTTCCCCATCTGGATCGGAGACGTGGTGGTGGCGGTGCTTAGATTTGCCTGGCCCTACTTCCTCAGAGGGTGGCTAACTCTACTCATAGGCTTGCTAATCCTCCATCTCGGCGTATCCAATGGGACGGAGTCCGTGTTTGCTCTGGGCGGTTCCCTCATGGTCATCGGGCTAGGCTTGATGGGCAGGACGTTGCTCAAGCGGACCAGCGTCAGGGCCGACTTACGGGACCGCATCGCCTTCACCGCCACCGGGGCCGTGATGCTCCTCTTCTGGGCCCTCCCCCCGGGGCCTTCGAGGGACTCACCGGCCACCTGGAGGGGGACATCGAGATGATGTTCGTCTCCGGGGTATTCATGGTCGCGGCGGCCGTTTGGACGGTGATGTACAACGCCGACCTGCTGCTGCGGGGCCTCTCCTTCGTCACCGGGCGGGTGGGCCAGCTGCGCCCCGTGATGATGATTGCGGTGGCCTATCCCCTGAGCGCCAAGTTCCGCACCGGCCTCACTTTGGCCATGTTCTCCCTGGTTATGTTCACCGTCGTAGTGATGTCCGTCATCGTCGACAGCTTTGGCAACTCCATCACCTCGGATGTCGACGAAGTGACCGGAGGCTGGGACATCCATGGGAACCTGAACTTCAACACCCCAGTCGAGGACATGCGCCAGGCCATCGTCGATGAGCCGCGGCTGGACATAGGTGACTTCGAGGCGATAGGAGGATACACCACTGTACCCGTGGAGGCGCGTCAGGTGGGGGGCGAGAACCAGCGCTGGGAGCCCTACCGCGTGTTTGCGGCCGATGACAACTACCTGGACGCCACTGGCCACAAGCTGAAACTCATCGCCGACGGTTATGGCCCCACGGAGGCGCATGTGTGGGAGGCGCTCAAGAACGACCCCACCCTCACCGTCGTCGAGGGCTTGGTAGCGCCCACCAGACCCAGCGAAGAAAGCGGCGCCTCCGGCTTCCACCTCGAGGGCGTTTACTACGAAGACGACACCATGGCCCCGGTGGCGATAGAGATACGAGAGCGGCTCACGGACGTCGTCATCCCCCTCACGGTGATCGGGGTCCTGGACCGGGTTCATGACCCCTTCGAGCAATGGATGGGAATGCTTACCTCCAAGAGCGCCGTGGACGACGCAATCCCCTTCCCCATTCCGGTCACAACCCACGCATTCCGCCTTGCAGAGGGGGTAGACGGGAAAGCGACCGCCAGGAGCCTGGAGGCGTCTTTCCAGGGGAACGGGATGGAGGCGGACGTACTGGAGGAGGACATCGACCGCGCCGTCGCGGCGATCAGGGGCTTCTACTATTTGCTCATCGGGTTCATGGCCCTGGGACTGATTGTTGGCATCGCCGGACTCGGTGTGATCAGCACCCGGGCGGTGGTCGAGCGCCGGCAGCAAATAGGAGTTCTCAGGGCAATAGGCTACCGCCGCTGGATGGTGCAGCTGAGCTTCATGATCGAATCGTCATTCGTGGCGCTGCTAGGAATAGCCATCGGGGTCCTTCTCGGCGCCACGTTGTCATACAACGCGATCACGGACATCCGCAACGACGAAGCCATCGACACTCTCCGCTACAGCGTCCCGTGGCTCCAGATCATCGCCATCATGGCCGGAGCCTACGTCTTCTCCCTGGTAACCACCTTCCTGCCGGCTCGTCAGGCATCCCGCATCTACCCGGCGGAGGCCCTGCGCTATGAGTAGACGCTTGTACATGCCAGGCGAAACGGCTTCGAATGCATATTATTAGTCTGTAGGGTTCGCCTAGGTAAACAGGAATATAACGAACCAAGCGATTCTAATTGACCCACAGTCTGCCCTGCGTCCCGGAGGATGATGGAAGAGCTATTCGGCATTCCCATGGACGGGATCATGGTCTTCTTGCTGGTCATATTTGTGGCTGCGATGTTGGTCGTGGGCTTCATGGCCTTGCGCAACCGCATCATGCTGAAGCTGGCCCTGCGAAACATTCCCCGCCGGCGTACACAGACCGTTCTCATTATCATCGGCATTATGCTCAGCTCCGTCATCATGGCGGCGGCTTTCGGCACCGGAGACACCATAAGATTCTCCATTCACAACGAGGCGGTGAAACTGCTCGGTACTATCGATGAGATTATCGTCGCGTCCAGGGCCGGCGCCGAGGACAGCTTCGGCACCTCTTCTTATGTACCTATTGAGCGCTTCGAGCAGATCAAAGAGGACCTGCAGAACTTCGATACCATAGACGGCCTGTCTCCCGGCATAGGCGAAACGGTGCCCGGTGTTAATCCCAGGACCTCTCTCAGCGAGGGACAGATGAGAGTGGCGGGGGTTGATCCTGTGTCCCTGGCGGGCTTCGGCACCTTCAACTTGACCTCGGGCGGAGAAGCGCTCCTGGAAAGCCTGTCGGAAGGCGAAGCCTATATCAACGATAAAGCCGCTGAAGAGCTGGACGCGAGGGCAGGCGACACCATACAGGTCTTCGTAGACAGTGAATCTCTGCCTTTCGTCGTGAAGGGAGTGGTAGACAGGGGTGGCCTAGCGGGAGACGCGTCGACGCTGATCATCCCTCTGGAGCGTGCCCAAAGGCTATTCGGCAGAGATGGCCAGATCAACTCCATGGTTGTCTCCAACGTTGGAGACGAAACGAGCGGAGCCGACCTGAGCGAGGAGGTCACCCGGGAGCTACGGGTGATTTTCGCCGACAGGACGGTGGCATCTCGGCTAAAGGAGCTGCTAAATCATGATGAAGTCCTAAACGCTTTAGAGGTAAGGGAGGCCCGGCTGAGCGATCCCCTGAAGGCCGAGATCGCCGAGCTCAGAGGAGAGCTGAAAAAGGAAGACGTTAGCGACGAGCTGATCAGTATCCTGGCCGACGAAGATGTCTCGGAAGAGGCCCTGGAAGCCCTTGATAGAGCTGATCTCAGCCAGATAGAGCGGCAGGCCGACACCCTGTTCAATAGGCTTGCCGAGTTCCGAGTGATCGACATCAAACGTATTCTCATCGATCAGGCGGATGAAATCAGCAGCTTCGTTACCAGCTTCTTTATAGTCTTGGGACTGTTCTCCATCATGGTGGGGGTCCTGCTAATCTTCCTGATATTCGTCCTCCTGGCCGCGGCTAGAAGGTCTGAGATGGGCATGGCAAGGGCTGTGGGGGCCAAGCGCAGCCATCTGGTGCAGATGTTCGTTTTCGAGGGCACGGCTTACTCGTTGGTTTCGTCAGCCGTGGGTGTGCTAATAGGCATACTGATAAGCGGCCTCATAACCTTTGCAGTCAACAAGATCATCTCTGGGGCTGACGAAGACTTCAGTTTCACGTGGCATGTGGAGCCTCGGAGCGCCATAGTCGCCTACTGCCTGGGCATGGTCATCACCTTCGCTACCGTGGGTTTCTCCGCCTATCGTGTCAGCCGCCTAAATATCGTCTCCGCCGTTCGGGGATTACCGACTCCTATGACGGTTAACACCACAAGCTGGCGGGAGATACTTCTAGCTCCATTCCAGGCGTTGATCCGCCCTGTTAGATATGCAGGCCGAAGTGGCCTGGCTTTTGTGAAAATCCAGCCTTTGGTCGCCCTAAACTTGCTTCGCCAGGTCATATTGGCCACTCTCTCAATTCCATTTGTTGTGATAGGGACCCTGTTCCAGATGCTATGGCTTCCCTTCAAGCAGGGTTGGCTTGCGGTCATCCTGGGAGTTTTCATTACCTGGTTAGGGACGCAGAATGACGAAGCAGGCCCATTCAGAATTGGCGTCTCGATCACTATCGTGGGCATAGGCCTCATGATACGAACTGTGCTGCAGCGCACTTCAACCCGTGCCGACATACGGGACCGCATCGCCTACACCTTCATGGGAGTGTTGATGCTTGTTTTCTGGGTGCTGCCCTTCGGAGTCATCAGGGATATGGCAGGTGAGCTGGACGGCGGCATAGAGATGTTCTTTATCTCCGGGATAGCCATGGTGGCTGCGGCCGTATGGACGGTGATGTACAACGCCGACTTGATCCTGAAGGCCCTGACCTTCGTCAGCGGGCGTACAGGCAAGCTGCGTCCCGTCATGGTAACCGCCGTGGCCTATCCCATGAGCGCCAAGTTTCGCACCGGCCTAACGCTGGCAATGTTCGCTCTGGTCATCTTCACCCTTATCGTCATGTCCATCCTCACCAACGTTTTCGATGTTTCCAGCGTGGACCAAGAAACGGTGACGGGTGGTTGGGATGTCGAGGGGATGGTGAACCTCAATACCCCAATCGAGGATATACGTCAGGCGATCGACGAGGAGCCGGCGCTTCGCCTTCAGGACTTCGAGGCCATCGGAGGTTACACCTTCGTGCCTATTGAGGCCCGCCAGGTGGGAGCGGATGAGCAGCGCTGGCGCTGGTACGGCGCCCGCGCGGCAAACGACGAGTTTCTCAGTGCCGCCAACTACAAGCTGAAACTCAAAGCCCCTGGCTACGGTGAAACAGATAGGGATGTGTGGCAAGCACTTAAGGATGATCCCAACCTGGCCGTGGTGGAAGCGCTGGTGGTGCCCAGGCGCTCCGACTTCGATGACAGCGAAGTACCCTTCAAGCTGGAAGGATTCTTCTACGAGGACGATCATATGCCCGCCGTGGATATCGAGGTCAGAGAGCCTCGAACTGGCGAGATCATCCAGCTCAAAGTCATAGGTGTCCTGGACCAGCTTTCCGACTCCTTTGGCGAGCTTGGTTTCGGACTGTTTAGCTCTAAGTCGATACTGGACGAAGCCATACCCTTCCCGGTCCCAATTAACACATATCGATTCCGTTTAGTTGAAGGACTGGACAAAGGGCAGGTAGCGAAGGCACTGGAGGCATCCTTCCAGGAGCACGGCATGGAGACAGAGGTCTTGGAAGAGGTTGTTAAAGACAACGCCGCAGCCAACCGGGCCTTTAATTACATATTCACAGGTTTCATGGGATTGGGCCTTCTGGTGGGAATCGCAGCCCTCGGGGTCATTAGTCTACGGGCCGTGGTGGAGAGGCGTCAGCAGATCGGAGTACTGAGAGCCATCGGATATCGTCGAAGAATGATTCAGCTAAGCTTCCTGCTGGAGTCCTCGTTCATCGCCCTTCTAGGTGTGGCCATTGGGGTGGCCTTAGGCACCATCATCTCCTGGAATATCGTTAATGACGTCCGGGAACGCGAGAACATCGAGACCCTTCGGTTCAGCATACCCTGGATTCAGATTATCGTGATCATCGCCATTGCTTACCTGTTCTCGTTGGCAACCACATTCCTCCCTGCTCGACAGGCCTCTCGCATATACCCAGCAGAAGCACTGCGTTACGAGTAACAGTCGCGTCATTAAGCTCCCAGGCTCTTTCAATTATCATTGCTAGAAGCGTAGGCCGGTACAAACCGGGCACATTGGTAACAGAAAAACCGGGAACATGGGTGACACTTTCCTGGAAGACAAGCGAAATGGCGGTGGGGGTTTCACCCTCACCCCGACCCTTCGACAAGCTCAGGGCCACCCCTCTCCCACTGGGAGAGGGGCCGGGGGTGAGGGCACCTACGTAGCAATGACCGTAGAGGAGAACTAAAAGACCCTGAGCAAGCTAACTATAGATCTAGCCAGAGAGACGTTCAAAAATTACATTTGAATCGTGAAAACTTGATCTCGCATCATAAAGTGAGATGCATTTTTGTTTCAAGAATTCATTGTAGTTGACACTTAATTAAGTGCCTGCTACAATATCTCGGTGCTAGATCAGGCTCTACGTGCCATCGCTGAACCCCGCCGGCGGCAGATCCTTCTGTTAACCAAGGATATCGAGCTTTCTTCCGGGGAGATAGCAGCACACTTTGACATCACCCCTCCGGCAGTCTCTCAGCACTTGAAAATGCTGGCAGAGGTGGGTCTGGTGTCAGTCCGTAAAGAAGGGCCCCGCCGGCTATATCGAACGCGGCCGGAGGGCCTGGAAGGGCTCAGGGGATTTCTCTCTGAGTTCTGGGACTCGCGACTACAGGTGCTCAAGGAGCTGGCTGAAGCTCAAGAGATGGGAGTGGAAAGTGACTTCTAAAGAAGAGGAAGCCGTAGAGGTACAGGTACGTATCGCCGCCCGCCCGGAGACCATATTCCCATACCTCACCGAGCCGGAGAAGATGGTTCTTTGGCAGGGCGTCAGTGCCGATTTACAGGCACGGCCGGGTGGAGTGTATCGAGTGAACGTCACGGGCACCAACATCGCCGTCGGTGAATACCTGGAAGTAGTGCCTAACCAGCGCGTCGTCTTTACGTGGGGATGGGAGGGCAGCCCTCTGCCACCAGGCTCCAGCACAGTAGAGATATCGCTGATTCCCGATGGCAGTGGCACCATAGTTCGATTGAGGCACTCGGGCCTGCCACCCGACCAGCGACAGCCCCACACCGAAGGCTGGGATCATTACCTGGAGCGCCTCACCACGGTTGCCGAAGGACGGGACCCTGGGCCCGACCCGTGGGCGTCGGATCATGACCACGCGAGTTAGCTCGAAACCATCGCTTTAGCAGACCCATTAGTACCATATGGATCGCTAACAGAAGGGGAGGCATCATGAAACGCATTTTGGTACGGTACAAAGTTAGGGGAGACAAAGCAGCAGAAAACGAAAATTACATTAAGAAGGTTTTTGAAGAGCTAAAACGTACTGGGCCGCAAGGTTTTCGGTACGCGTCGTTCAAACAGGACGATGGACTGAGCTTCGTTCACATAGCTTCGATTGAGTCCGAGGGAGAGAACAATCCCTTGGGGGAATCGCCTGCCTTCAAGGCCTTTCAAGCAGAGATTAGAGACAGGTGTGAGGAACCCCCGGTTGCAGTAGAGCTGAGTGAAATCGGGTCTTATCGGTTTTTCGAAAGCTGAGGGACAGAATTGAGATTGATGAATGTCAAAATAAAGGAGGTTGACCATGCCTAACCCGGTGGTCCATTGGGAGATGGGAACCAAGGATGCGAACAAACTGCAAGAGTTCTATACGAATGTGTTCGGTTGGAAGATCGACTCCAATAATCCCATGAACTATGGGATGGTGGAGACCGGTGGCCACGAAGGGACCGATGGCCACGGAGGAGTAAATGGCGCCATCTTCCAGGTGGATGACGACGCTCCATTTCTCACGATCTATATCCAGGTAGATGACCTGCAAGCCTACCTGGACAAAGCGGAAAAAATGGGCGCCAAAACGGTGATGCCTCCCACGGAAATCCCGGGGGTCGTTACATTCGCAGTTTTCACCGACCCGGGTGGCAATCGAATGGGTCTTGTAAAGGGATAAGGGTCCAGCGACACCAGGCTAACGCCTGTTAATAAGTGAGGGCAAATAATTCGCGCTGATCATTGCGCGAATAAAAAGAGGAGGAGCCGAAATGCCAAAGTTCTTGGACTATCACGAGAGCCTACCACCGATGCCGCCAGAGGCGATGGAGGAAGGGAAGCGTATGATGCAGGAAGGGAAGCCAAACCAGTTCGGAGCAAAGGGTATTAACGTGTTCTTGGGCACTGGAGGCCAGGCTTGGTGTCTCAGCGAGGCCCCCGACGCCGAAGCTGTTGTCAAGAGCCACGAAGCTATGGGTATCCCGATTGACAAGCACAACATTCACGAGGTAAACAGCTTCGTATAGGTCGTTGGAGGGCTCGGCTGTGAGCCGTCGGTTGCGTAGGATAACCCTAGCACCATAAATTAGAGGCTCCGCCATTTGGCGGAGCCTCTAACGTTCAGACACTGATGTCGTACCGATTAAATCGAATCCACCCCAGCCTGGGCGCAGTCCTCATCCTGCTGGCCGGTGCCACCGCCCACACCACATGCGCCGTCCACCAGGCCGCCACGTACAATAGGGACTCCTCCTTGAGAGGCGATCATGTGGTTCCCTTCGTGGGCCTTGATTTCTTGGACGATGGCGGCTCCGGGGTCGATGGCGCCACTGGGTCTCCCCATGCCAGCCGAGGCCACGGCTTTGCCCTGACAGCCGTAGGCTCCCGCCCATATGGCACCGTCCATGCGATTGAAGGCCATAAGGCGGCCGCCCGCGTCCACCACCGCCACACTGATCCTTATATTAAGCTCCTTGGCCTTTGCGATTGCTACGTCGGCAATTTTGTTCGCTTCAGCTAGAGTCAAAGCCATTCGAACATCCCCTTCCTTGATTGTAAATCACTTAAATCTAAGATAACTGTTCACGGACGCGATGTAGGTGACGGGCTGGATCTCAATGGGCCTTACAGGGCATCCACTCCAGCCTGAGAACACTCCTCATCCTGTTGGCCGGTGCCTCCCCCAGCGCCGCATGCGCCCTCTACGACACCTCCACGTATAATTGGGACAGCCCCTTGCGAGGGTATCATATGGCCCCCTTCAGCGGCCATGATTCCCTGTATAATGGGTTCAGCGGCTCGCGCTTGCATTACGCCGCTGGGTCGTCCAAAGCCCGCCGAGACGACAGCCTTACCTTGGGACCCGTATATGCCCCCCCAGATAGCTCCATCCATGCGGTTGAACGCCACCAGACGCCCACTGGCGTCACACACGGCTACGTTGAGCTTAATGTTAAGCTCCTCGGCTTTGGCTATCGCTGCCTTTATAATCCGTTTGGCTTCCTCCAAAGTCAGTGCCACGAATCACCTCCTTGGTCCGTATTTTAGCAGTCCAATTCTACAGCACCAGGCAATGCATGGCAATTAGGCATAAGCGGCACGAATCTAGTATCATGTGAAGGAGCTTGCAAGATTAATGCCTCCAACCTATGCTTGAAGTTACCAATATTGGTGTGGTGAATACGCAGTTGCTTGAAGAAAGAGCCTCGTTCATCGGATATCTGACCACAGTAGGGCGAATGACGGGCAAGCGCCACAAGGTAGCGCTCCGCTTAGTGTACTACCAGGGCAGATTCTACGCCTCTCGCAGGGACACCTCGTCTGACTGGTGCCAGAATCTTATCAAGGACCCAGGCGTCCTCGTAGAATTGCCCAACCATCAAATCCATGGCAATGCCAGGATAATCGATGACGATAAGCTGGCTGAGACGATATTCGGTCTAAAATACAGAGACGACAGAGCCTCTAGGAAGAGAGTATTAGTCGAGATCGTCCCGAACGACAAGTTGGACTAATGGCGATAATCTTCCGGACCATACCTAACAGATGGCGGAGGAGACCAGTTAGTATTTAGTCAACCAAGATTTAATAGGTGCCTTTCACCCCCATTCTAGCCTGCCCCCGTCGAGGTGGAAGGGACTTGTTCTCTCCCCTTGATGGGGGAGAGTTAGAGTGGGGGTGAAACGATGCATCAAATTAAAAGTTGACTGGCTACTAGTTCATGCCTGGCTCAGTCCACACGCTTCAGCCACCAGCTCATACGAACGCACCCGGTCAGCGAACTCGTAGCAGATGGTAACCACACCCAGGTCCGGAGTCTGAAAGCTTTCAGAGATGGCCTCTAACCCATCCTTTACCTGTTGAGGATCCCCGTCCACGCAGCCCCGTCGAAACTGCTCTATGAAAGCCCCTTCGTTTCTCCGGTATATGTAAGCAACCGCCTCTTCCACGGTGGGGATGCCCCTGGCTCTGCCAATGAGGGATTCCATCCTGGCCAGGTCCCGGCTTGAACTCAGGCGGCGGGCTTCCTCTTCCGTCTCGGCGCATAAGACATGCACCGTTATGTTCACTTTGGGCTCCGATAGATAGGCAGAGGGGTGGAAACTCTTTCTGTAGAGCTCGACTATCGTTGGGCCATCCTCGGTGCCGATGCCAAAGAAATGGGCGTACGCGAAGGGAAGCCCCATATGAGCGGCCAGAAAGGCGCTCTCGGTCCTGGAACCCAACAGCCATACCTCCGGCATGGAGGCGCTACCTGGTCCGGCACGTACCTCAGTGAAGGAATGATTGGAGTTTATGTTGCCCGATAGGAATCCGATAAGGTCGTCCACCTGCCTGGGAAAATCGTGTATCTGGTGGGGTTGCCCAGGGTAGGCTAAGGCGGCGGCGGTAACCTGGTCACTGCCGGGGGCTCGACCTAAACCCAGGTCAATGCGGCCTGGATAAAGGGACTCCAGCATGCGAAAGTTCTCCGCCACCTTGAGGGCGCTGTAGTGGGAGAGCATGACGCCGCCACTTCCCACTCGGATCGTCTTAGTATGGGCGGCTATCTGGCCGATAAGCACCTCTGGGCTGGTGCCGGCGAAGTTTGGGATGTTGTGGTGCTCCGCCACCCAATACCGCTCGTAGCCCATGGCTTCTACGGCCTTCGCCAGCTCGACGGTCTCCCAAAGGGCTTCTGTCGCGGTGCCGCCGTCCCGCACCGGTGACTGGTCCACTACGCTCAAGTTAAGTTTGCGGCTCAATACACTTTACTCTGTTGGTAATTCATTCTTTTCGTTCCTTATTAAAACGAGGGCAGCCGATGACGAAAATGCCTGAGGAGACGAGCCTCACCAGGTTTGAAGAAGACTCGAGTCTGCCCTGTGCATGACCAGGGTTAGGTTGAGTGACGACCATGCCTAAATGATGTGGTATAGCAGCAGGTGCTCCCTCATCACATCAATCGCGAAGTCGTTCTCCACGTCTCGCCATACCGAGTGGATGTGGTTTGCGCCATCCTGGCGATTGTCGAACTCCACCACGAAGTTGCCACCGTGAAGCCGGTAGTAATGAGGCGTGCCCATCTGGATGGGACCGCCCCAGGCTAAATGTAGCTTGTCAAGGCCCTCTTCACGGAGAGTGGCTAGCTTCTCCTTGACAACATCGCTGCGCACCTGGCTCACGTACTCGGTCACCAGGCCCATCAGCATCTCCTTCTGTGTCCCTGACATGCGAGACCCAGGTAGCCCTTCTTCTCTGGGCAAGGAGACCTTGGAGCTGTTATATGTGAGAATGTCCAGGGGCGCGGAATCGTAGATGACGGCCTTCGAGCGCTGGCCCGAGTCCAGGCTGTTCGCCAGCTCGAAGGCCAAGTCCTCCCGCCCTCCCAATATTCTCAGTCCCTTCTGAGGGCCCTTCCTAACCTCTGACGGGTTAGCTCCGAAGAAGAAGGGCGTGGTAGAGATTACATTGCCATTCCAGATACTGAAGTGTAATGAGATGTGGTGACCCTCGGCCCGCCACGCCCAAGGCTTTTCGCCGCCCGGCTCACCGAAGACGGTGAAGTAGTAGAGCTCAGGATCGCGCAGGAATGTCACATCGTTGTTCTCTACCTCTACCCCTTCCAGTATTACCTCGTGATCGATGATCTGGGTGGCCTTGGTATATGCATCGTCGGCCAGGCCGCTGGCAATGATGCCATATGCCAGCTTTCGTTGTTCGGCGTCCATGTCCCGCAGTGACAAGCCATGGCGATTCAGCGGGGGATAATACCAGAAGACTCGCTCTCCATCCTCATACTGGTAAGTGGCCTTTGCCTTTTGGTCAGGAGAGAGGCTGCTGAGGAACTTGGAGCAGGCTTCGGCCATCTGATCGGCCGCACTCATATGTTCATGGTTAGTCGCCATCTGTAATGCCTCCTGGGCTCAGTATACGGCGTCGATGTTTTGCTAACCGATTGGTTAGCGCAACATCGATTTTAATAGAATCATTGCGTCGGTTCAAGTTTTGGTTGTAAAGACGCTCAAATGGTCAAGTATGCGCTCGCTAGATTGACAGGCATTGATGGCGCTTTTACACTCCTATTTGCGACGGGGCGAGTCTGTTTGGTCTTGAGGGAGTGACACAGTTGCTCACATTGGCGAGTTGGTACCAACGGGAAAACTGGCTGGGAACACCCATGAGAATCTCCAGGTATGCCGGGAGGGGCCTGAAGAAGTCCGTTTACAACTGGGGAGTGGTTCCCGCCCTGGTGCCGGACTGGAGTCTTGTCAAGGCGTACCGTAGCGGCAGGATCTCAGAGGAAGAGTACGTGACAGCCTACCACAAAATGTTGGATGAGCGATGGGATATGGTGTCTGCCTGGCTGTCCTCACTGTCCCCTGGTGAGGATATTACCCTTCTATGTCACGAGCGGGAGGGCCGGTTCTGTCATCGCAGGCTGGTGGCGGAACTGGTAAGGAAACACAGACCCGACATTCAGGTGGAGCTGCGTTGACCGTCTTCCTCCCTCCTGTGTGGGGAAGGCCCTTAGGCAGGCTCAGGAGAGTTGGGGGTCACCCCCATCCTAACCTTCCCCCATCGAGGGCTCACTGGGGTAGGCATTTGAAATTATGAGCTTTGGGAACCGGTTTATGGTAGGTAATTTGCAAACCAGGGAGTGGGTTTGGCCAAGGTTCAGGTATGAGCCACAGGCGAAGCCAAGGCCTACCCTGGAGCAGTTGCCGAGTCATACAGCATATGCCCTTCTTTATCACGCTATCCTTTCGGGGTCCAGAACAGCTAGGAAGTGGATGAGGGCTTCTGACTCTCTGGGGAGGTACTCCAAGAGAAATAGCGTCTTCTGCTCTGGTCCCATAGGCCGTGGCCCACAGGGTAGCCACCGCCAGAACGAGCCAGTACCGGGCCACTCGGTCCGGGTCAGTCCGTCGAGTGCGTTGCCATTGCCAACCCACACTCTTGAGAGCGCGAAAACCCAACTCGATCCAGAAGCGCAACCCATACCAGCATACCCCCACATCCTCGGGAGGCAAGTCGGTAATCACTATCCAGGGTTCCTTCTGGCCTTTATCCCAAACCACCACCAAAGTACCGAAGCGGTGGCGCTTGGGATTATAAAAGGCACTGCCCCTTCCTACCCAGGCGTGGCCTGGTCCGGGAATCAGCGTCCTGGCTTGCCGGCGTTGCCCCTGCAACGGTTGAAAGCTGGTGTTGTTTTTTACCCGCATCAGTGGATGCCATCCCAAGGCCCGTATTTGCTTCCAAAGGCGGGGGCTCCACAAGCCCCGGTCAGTCATCACCAGCACCTCCATGCTTTTGGACACTTCGGGAGCAAGCAGTTGCAAAAGCCGGAGGATTTCGGGAATCCAAGCCCCCGACCTGTTAGCAGGGAGTATGGTCCAGGCAATGGGAATGGCGCTACCCCGGTACAGCACGCTTACTACCAGGGCGACCACGCGGTCTTGGTGGGCTGTTGCGTCGACGGCCAAGGCCAGTTGTTGACCTTTCCACAAAGACAGCAGCCAGCGGAGCAAAGGCGCAAAACAGAGGGTTACATCCAACTGGATGTTGCAGGGAGTGGCCTTCTCCGAACCATCCCGAAGGAACTCTCTAAGGTATTGTCGCAGAGCATGGAAGGTGGCGATGGAGGATAGAGCATCAATCACCGCGCTTTGGCAAGCACTCTTAGCCATGATTGCCCCATACACCCATAGCGCCAATCCACGTATTTGGCTGGATCTTAGGTCAGGAAAATACTGTTCAGTTGAACGTAGCAAGTGGTACCATTCTCTCGGAAAGCGCATGAGTCACCTCCCCACATCCCAGTTGAGTGATACTTCTAGGATGACGGGAAAGCTCGGCGCTTTCCTAGCTGTTTTTAAACAAGTTTTAGGATATGCCTACCCCAGTGAGCCCATCGAGGGGGAAGGGATTTTCCGCTCAGGATGAAGCTCACCACGAGCGGTGGAAACCTGCTCTCCCTGAGCTTGTCGAAGGACTAGCATCGCAGGACGGGCCCAATTAGGGTTGGTCGCTACGCCTTCTCGTAGACCTGGATGCGGTGGCGGCAGGTATCTATCACGTAGACCTTACCCTCGGCATCCACCTTGACGGTCGTCGGCGCCCAGAACAGCTTTTCTATGCCCGCAGGCTCGTTGCGGAAGAACTCACCCACCGGTGGGTCCAGAGGCGGTTCCATGTCGGACTTTTGCCTAACTTCAAGCAGGTCCATGTGATCGGAAGCGAACCAGTCTTCGGCCCACTTTGACAGCCCAGACTCCCCTCTGAACTGTGCCACGAAGGCACCCTCGGGATCTAGCACCTGCACGCGTTCGTTGCCCCAGTCGGCTACGTAGATATTGCCTTCCTGGTCAACGGCAAGGCCTGACGGGCGGTTGAACTGTCCTTCGCCCTCCCCGGAACTCCCCCAGCTGGCCAGGTGTTTCCCCCCTGCTTCGAACTTCTGGATTCGGTCGTTGCGCCAGTCGGCCACATACACGTTGTCCGCGTGGTCAACGGCAATTCCCCAGGGCATGTTAAACTCGCCGTCTCCCGTGCCCCTGCTGCCCCACTGACCCAGGAACGTTCCTTCCTTGGTATATCTCTGAACGCGGTTGTTGAGGCCGTCGACAACCAGGAGATTCCCATCCTTTTCAAAGACGATATTTGCGGGGCGGTCGAACTCGCCCTCTCCTCGCCCCTTTTTGCCCCACTTGTCTAGAAATCGGCCCTTCTTGTCAAGGATAGTGATCCGATGGAGGGCCTCGTCGGCAATAAAAAGGTTTTCGTTCTCATCGACAGCGATAGAGGAAGGCCACATTATTTGTCCGTCCCCGGTGCCTCCACCGCTGAATTGGCCAAGATACTCGTCGTCGGTGGTACATACCGTAATCCTTTTATAGAACATGACGTCGCCCATCTCCATGGTACCCCGGTTCAGGACGTACAGGACCCTGTCACGGCCCATGCCTACGTCAACGGGATGGAAAAACCCTTGGCCGTCTATGGTGCAAAACCCAAGGGTGTGGCTGTATCGGTAACTGTCTCGAACGGTCATTTCTGATCTCCCTTGCACGGGTTCAGGACTCCCAAATGTCCGCTTGTTCGCGCTAGCTATCCGTCAGACTATCTGGTATTCACGGGTCGCCACGATGAGCTGCAGCATCTCTACGATTCGATCGACCGAAGCACCGGCGTCGCTCCCGGTCGCAGACCTCATCTCACCGTCGGCCTTTGCGTGGTTCACCAGCTCATCTCTGGTGCTTTCGGCAACGCTCATAGGTCCGATCTGATCCAGGCAGGCTTCAACCAGCCCCTCGGCCGATACCCCGTCCCACTCGGACTCAATTCTTTTTACCATGGACCTGACTCCGGGCCTACCTACATCTCCGATTTGGTCAGAAGCGAAATTCACCCGGTCCACCAGGCTCCCCGTGGTAATCCACTCCATTCCTGTATGCCAGCCTTCAACACTGGGCGGGTCCAAGAGAGCCTGCCCCATGTTGCCCGGCAATAGGGCCAAATCTACATCGGTTACGTCGGGGAAGCTGTGGCCTCCCGCTATACGTGCCGTACTGACTACAAGCTCCGTGGGGCTCTTCACTTTGGAGAACGTGGCATTTTTGAAGAATTCGGAGTTAAACAGAGCTCGCAGCACCGGGCGGATCTCATACTGGTTATCGACGAAGACCTTTACCAGGGTGTCAATAGCGGCGGGATCGCGAGGTGCGACGGTCTCCCAAGCGGGAACTTGTGGCTCGTCGGCCACAAAGAAGTTGTACAGGTGTCGTGCGATGAACCTGGCTGTGGCGGGCTGCTGGCATATGATGTCTATGATGTCCTCACCGTTGAAGGCGCCTTCATGTCCTAGGAACTCCTTCATGCCATGGTCATGGTCATCATCCCTGTACTCGAAGTGCCAGTCCAGGTGTCCGTAGGGCAGGATCAAATCCTGCTGGGAACGGGCCGTCATCATCTCCGTGTTACGGATGGTCCACCCCGTGAATGCGTGGGACGCCTGTCGAACGTCGTCCTCGGTGTAGTTACCTACCCCCATGGAGAAAAGCTCCAGCAGCTCCCGGCCGTAGTTCTCGTTTACCGCGTCCTTGTGGCTGTCTTTGTTGTCCAGAAAGAAAATCATCGCGGGGCTCTTGGAAAGCTCCACAAGCAAAGTCCGGAAGCTCCCCAGTCCATACTGTCTGAACATGGCGATCTGTTTGAGTATGGCCCTGGGATAGTTGATCTTGGAGTTTCCGGTGGCGAATATTCCGTGCCAAAACAGGGCCAGCTTCTCCTCCAGCGGCCGTCTTGTATTGATCATTCGGTAGGTCCAGTATGTCTGGCAGCTTTGAATCTGTGTACAGTCGTTCTCGTCGATGTGGTAACGCCTGATGATATCCTCATCTTCCAGAGCTGGCGGAGCGTTTTCGGGGTGCAGCAACTCTTCTACTGTCGCTTCGTAACCCTTGGCAACGTATGCCTCCAACTCATCTCTGGTGGCGCCGAAACCTGCTCTGCGCAGCAAGTGGGCCATCAAAGCTATGTCGTTATTAGCCATTTTTCTCCTCCTTGATACATACCGCCATTCAGTGTGGGAGATTGATGTAACTGCGACCTAATCTAGAGTGGCTGAAGTAATAATGAAGATTAGTATAATGATAATATTCGCAGTTGCAAATATCAAGTTGGGCAATTTCTTGGTGTGATGATCCGAATTACCGGATTAGTCTAGGCGAGGGAGTCAGGCCTTCTGGTATATCTGGATGCGGTGGCGGCAGGTGTCGACGACGAAGACTCGACCCTTGGCATCCACCTTGATGGACATGGGTCCCCAGAACAGCTTCTCGATGCTGCCGGATTCATAGCTCAGGAAGTTGTTGGGGGCTGGGTCCAACTCGGGCTCCATGTCGGCCCCTTGCCGTTCCTCGAACTCATCCCCGTTCGTGGTGAAATAGTCACGGGCCCATTTGGAGAGACTGGCATCTCCACGAAGTTTGGCGAGGAAATTGCCCTGCGAGTCGAGCACCTGAACTCGCTCATTACCCCAGTCGGTCACGTAGATGGTCCCCTCGCTGTCAACGGCAACCCCCGACGGCCTTCGAAACTGGCCGTCTCCATCTCCCGAGATGCCCCAGCTAGCCAGATGATTTCCAGAAGCATCTAACTTTTGAATTCGATCGTTACGCCAGTCGGCCACGAATACGTTACCTTCGCTATCAAGGGCGATTCCCCAGGGCATGTTAAACTCGCCGTCGCCGCTTCCGTGCCCGCCCCATTGAGACAGGAAACGTCCGTCCTTGGTGTATTTCTGAACGCGATGGTTGAGGCAGTCAACCACTAGCAGGTTGTCGTCGGTGTCAAAGACGATGCCGGCGGGACGATCAAACTCGCCCTCTCCACTCCCCTTCACTCCCCACTTACCGAGGAAATTGCCCGCATTACTGAAGATCGAGATACGATCGAGGGCCTCGTCCGATACGTACAGATTTTCGTCCTTGTCCAACGCTATGGACACGGGCCACATAATCTCGCCATCGCCCATGCCGCCATCGCTGAACTGGCCCAGGTAATCTTCGTTGATGTTACAGACGGTAATCTTTTTAGAGATAATATATTCTGCTGCATCTGAACTGGCCCGGTTCACAACGTAAAGCATTTCGTCCCGGCCGAGCCCCACGTCAACGGGGTTGTTGAATCCCCGTCCGTCGGTGTTCGTGAGAAAGCCTATGGTATGGCTGTATTTCAGCACATCTTGAGAGGCCATCGTTTCATCCTCGGCGCAGAATCAGGTCAGCTGATACTCTCGGGTGGACACTATGAGCTGCAACATCTCGCGTACTCGCTGGGCCGATACTTTGTCCTCGTCATCGGACCCGAAGCGCAGGTCTCCCTGTGACATAGCATGACTTAACAGCTCTTGCTTAGTGGCTTGGGACATATCAAGAGAGCCCATCAGGTCTAGAGAGGCGTCCACAAGACGCTGGGGCGATACTGTGTCTCGGTCGGCTTTTATTCGAAGGATTATGTCTCTGACTCCGGGCTTGTCTGCATTGGCGAACTGCTCCGAAGCGAAATTGATACGGCTTACCAGGCTGCCCGTGGTGATCCATTCGCCACCGGTGTGCCAGCCTTCAACGCTGGGTGGGTCCAGAAGTTGTTGACCCATGTCCCCCGTGTTTATACCTAGATTGATGTCTTCCACCTGGGGAAACCGGTAGCTACCCGCCTGGCGCGCAGCCCCAACAACGAGCTCAGTGGGGCTCTTGACCTTGGCGAATCTGGCGTCTTTGAAGAAATCGGAGTTGAAGAGCACTCGCAGCATCGAGCGAATATCATACTTGCTTTCGCTGAAGGTCTTTATTAACGTTTCAATGGCGGCGGGATCGCGGGGTGCGACGGTCTCCCAGGCCGGGACCTGGGGCTCGTCGGCCACGAAGAAGTTGTACATATGACGTGAGATAAATCTGGCTGCCGCAGGCTGCTTGCAAATGATGTCAATTACATCCTGACCATTGAATGCACCCTGTTGTCCCAAGAACGTCTTATCACCGTCGTCATGGTCGTCGTCCCTGTACTCGAACTGCCAGTCCAGCCGCCCGTAGGGCCAAACCGAGTCTCGTGAGATTCGAGCGGTATGATATGCGGCATTACGTATGGTCCAGCCCGTGAAGGAGCGGGAGGCCTGCCTCACGTCGTCCTCGGTGTAGTTGCCCACTCCCATGGAGAACAGCTCTAGGAGCTCACGCCCGTAGTTCTCATTGACCGCGTCCTTATGGCTGTCCTTGTTGTCCAGCCAGAATATCATCGCGGGGTCCTTGGATAGCTGGACCAGTAGCGTGTGGAAGCTGCCCATGCCATAGCGGCGGAACATATCGATCTGCTTGAGAATCTGCTTAGGTTGGTTGAGCTTGGTGTATCCGGTGGCGAAAATGCCATGCCAGAACAATGCCACCTTCTCCTCGAGGGGCCGTCTGGTATTTATCATCCGATACAGCCAGTATGTTTGGGCCATTTCTACCTGCAGCAGGCTGTTGTGGCCCACATGATATCGGCGAAGAACGTCCTCATCCTCCAGCTGTGCCGGAAAATTTTCTGGGTGTAACAGCTCTTCCACCGTAGCCTCGTAGCCTTTGGCCAGATATCCATCCAACTCTTCCCGAGTCGCTCCGAACCCGGCGCGACGCAGCAGGTGATTCATTAGCGCAACGTCTTTTTCAGCCATTGGCTCCTCCTTAGCCCCAAATCCAGTCACAGGGATAGGGTCGCACGATGGGCGGATTCAATTGGAATATTTTAGTCTCCCCATAGCTGGAAATCAAGTGCGAAATCCATGTGGAGTGCAACGCTACAGATCTGCCTGTCACTTGAAGCTTGGAGAGGTACTGGATAAAATCGGAGAGTGTTTCACAGAGGTACCATCTAGAAGGCGCTTCTTTGAGCAGACGCAATGGGTTTCCATCCAGTTCAGCAAGAAGTTTGGAGAGAGATGACGGAAGAGGCGCACTACCCCTTTATCCCCGAGGACTTCGCTCGCCAGGACGAGACCGACGATGTCCTGTTCTATCGGTCTCCTCGTTTGGTCGTTCATATAGATGACAATGCGATAGCCGCCGTGGGCGAGCTGTTCAGGGAGATTTTTTATCTTGAATCATCTTCGGTCCGGGGAATCGAACTATCTCAGGCAGACGGTGGCTCGTCTATCCTTACTGAAAAACCGGTTATCCTGGACCTGATGAGCAGCTGGAGGTCCCACTGGCCGGTTTCTGATCCTGAATATCCGAGAGAGCAGTCGGACGCTCCTCGTCCTTCAGAGAACATGCTCTCCGTGCTCGATAAGAAAATGATCGGGTTGGGACTCAACGCGGTGGAGATGCAGGAGAACCCGGACCTGGACGAGTACGTTATCCACGACGTGAACGAGGACCCCCGCCTACCTTTCGACGACAACACCTTCGATGGGGTTGTAATAACCGTGTCGATACAGTACCTGATCAGCCCAGTAGAGGTGTTTCGGGATGTCAACCGCGTACTTAGGCCCGGTGGGACATTCTTGGTGACCTTTTCCAACCGTATGTTCTTCACAAAGGCGGTGCGCACTTGGAGGACCAAGGACGATTCGCAGCGGATGGACCTGGTGGCGTCCTATTTCCGGTACGCGGGCAACTACGAAGACATTAAAGGAATGTGCCGCAATCCCCGTCGAGGCCCGTTCGACGACCCGGTCTACGTGGTTATGGCAAAGAAGCCACTTTAACGCTAAAGAGGCTTCCTCATCTGGATGTGCTCGATGTCCACCTCGAGAAATACCTCACCCTCTTCGAGGTAGCCATGGCTTGCGTAGAACCCTTTGACGTAGGTCTGGGCGTGCAGAATGGCTTCCGTCTTGCCCTGTCGACGGGCCCCATCCTCCAGAGTCCTCAAGATATGGTCGCCGATGCCCATGCGACGGTAGTCCCTTTCCACCGCCATCCGCCCTATCCGGGCCTCACCGGAGTCTGGGAACACCACCCGGCCAGTTCCCACAGCCTTTCCCTCCAGCAGAGCTATTACGTGGGTTGCGGTCTCGTCCAGGTCGTCCAACTCTTCATCGGCGGGTACGCCTTGTTCCTGGACGAAGACTCGCAAACGTATGGCAAAAGCCGCCTGGCGCTCCTGTTCGCTCTGGACCGGTCTGACTACTAGCCCATCCATCATTCAGGCTTCGACGCAGTCACGTCTACAGCTATCGAATTCCCTTCGAAAGGAGATGCTTTATGGTATCCCGTGTGTAACCTCACAGCTTTTGGCGGCCCGGTCTCTACCACCGCCTCCACGGGCGATGTCGAAGCCACCACCACACTTGATGCGGTCTCTGCCAGGTCCTCCTAGAATCAAGTCGTCGCCCGGATTACCGGAGAGTTTATCTCCACCCCTGCCTCCGATGATCGTATCGTCGCCACGACCTCCCGAGATCCCATCTCGGCCTGGCCCACCCATGAGACGGTCGCCACCGCCACCGCCTTCCAGCAAGTCTCGTCCGCGGCCTCCATGGATTTCGTCTCTGCCGCCGCCTCCCAGTAACGTGTCATCGCCACCGAAGGCTGCTATCCAGTCATTGCCGGAGCCGCCCCGGATTATGTCCTCGTCATCGCCTCCGCATATGGTGTCGTTGCCGCGACGCGCCGATATCTGGTCAGCACCACCGAAGCCAACGATCACGTCGTCCCCAAGGGTGCCTCGAATGACGTCCGCGTGGGGAGTCCCGTCGATGGTGGACACCTTGCCGTTACAGGTTGGGTTGATCCACCCCATTACCGTCGCCATCACCTGTTCCCGCATCGATGCAGAGAAGATGGACTCGAAGTTGAAGGCAAAGTACACAAGCTTGGACTGGCCGTCGCGGGCCCTGATAGCCGCCACGTTGCTGTTCTGGTTGTGAGCGTCGGTGTCCGCCGAGTCGTCTTCGACGGGGGTGTCCTTTCCTCGATCTAAGAGCTCTAGCAGCTCATCTTCGATGAAGGCGCCTGAGGCGTCGGATGAGTCCTCTCCGACCGGCACATCCGCCTCCTGCCCTGTGACTTCGAAGAAGTCATATAGGTATCGCAAAACAGGGGACGCACCTCCAACGGGCCTTATGGCGTCAGGACTGTAGGAGTTGTTAGCACTGTTTTCCCCTCGCAGGCCGAAGGATAGATCCTCTCCAAACATCTCCCCGGATATTGACTCCACGTCATTGCTGCGGCAGCACCAGCTATGTTTGGCATGCAGGTACTTCGCCAGCCAGTCTGGGTCATGGTGTCTGAAGTGCTCGGCGATCTGCTGCCCGCTGATGAACAGGCTGCCTCCCGCGTCCATGAATGCCGCTATCCCATCGGTGACCCGATCGGGGTCCGGGTGGCGCCACAACCAAGGATCGTAGTGGGGCGCCGACCACACCACTACTCCATCCCTGTACGGCAGCAGGTCCTCCTCGAGGGGAGCGCCACGGAAGCTGGTGTCCCAGAAGTCGTATCCTGTGCCGAGCGCATCCAGGGCGATCTTGTAGTAAGGTGCGACGTGCTCCACCTCCCACCACCTCTGATCATCGACCACCAGAAGAACGTCGTTCTCTTTCGGAAGTGGGGGTATCACCTCGAATCCCCTGGAGAAGGACCTCATCACGTTTCCGGTGGTATCCGCGGCCCTTATCAGGTATCTGACGAAAACGCCCTCGTCCAGGACGCCCAGGGAAGCTCCGAAGTTTACTCCATCATCGCTGCCCATTAGCACGTCGGGCTGGGCCTCTCCATCGATGCTCCACTCCACGTGGGCCGAAACCGCGTCACTATCGACTACCTTGGCCTCTACCGTCACCTCGTCCCCCACCGCTGGGTTAGGGAACGGAGAGTGCTCAAAGTGCACAACGTAGGGTGGGTAGTCCACGTCCTCGTGGGTGGCAGGATTGCCGTACCAGATGGTCCATTCCTGGGTGTAGTCGGAGCCCGTGCGACGTGGCGATTCCCACACAAGCCCGAAACCGCCCCCGGCAAGGCCCGCAACATTGGGGAGGATGTCGGCACCCGGATACATAGTGTATCTCACCGGTTCGGACCAGGTAGCTCCCTCATCGTCGCTGGTCCTGTACCACACGTCGTCGTTGTGGTAGTTGAATGGCTCCTCCACCCATTCACCCTGCCACCAGGTCAGTACCAGGCCTGTGGTGGTGCCGGCCATGTGCTGGCAGCAGAAGGCGTCCTGAATGCGTGTCTGTGGGGACCAGGTCTCACCGTCGTCGTTACTCACCTGAGACAGGAGTCCATGCGCTCCTTCTCTAATGTGTCCGTTGTAGATCAGCCAAATGGCTCCCAGAGGGGTTATGGCGAGGTCGGGAAGGTCGACCCAGTGCATCGCATCGGGATCAAAGGGAGGGTCGTGCTCCTGCCACGTCGCCCCTCCGTCATCGGAGGTCCTGTATTGGATCATCCCTCGTTCGGTCGAGGCCCACCACGCTATGATAACCCGTCCCGAGTCAATTACTGCAACCGCAGGGCCAAACTCGTCGGAGTCCCCTTCCGTAAGCTGAGCTTCTTCCGACCAGGTCTCACCGTCGTTTGTGCTGGTCACATAGTAGATGTTCCAGCGTCTCCCATCATGCCGATGGTATGCGAGCCAGATTGTGCCGTCCCCACCCTGGGCGAGGTCAGGCCAGAAGCAGCAGTTGCCGTGGCGAACCAGGACCGGCCCGGACCAGGTGGTCCCGCCGGCGTCGCTTTTCTTGATATAAAGGCCACGTTCTTCGCCGTGCGGGTGGGCTGAGTAGGCAACCAGCAGCCGGCCCGTTGCCGTTTCCAACAGGTCTGGTCGGTGGTCGCTGTGGAAGTCTCCTCCTGTCACCTGCACGACAGGCACGTGTTCTGTTGCTCCCACAGAGGCACTGCCGCTCCCCAATCAGAGAAACAACATCGCGGCGGTGAGACCAAGTAGAGCGGCAAGACTCACAACGAATATCCGGTTTCTACCCATCAATCCTAAACTCATGCCAAACCTCCAGAGTCGAATAACTTTGCGATTCGTCGAGCCCAATACCAAAAGGGACTAGATACTCGTCGCGGAATAAGGATGTTTGAAGGAAGTTTACTCAGTTGAGGGTGGTTAGTCAAACCCTATGAGTAGCCCGGGTGTCCGCCAGTATTTTCGCGCTCGTGCTGCGACCTAGGCAATTTGTACCGTAGGGGCGACCGTGCGTGGTCGCGCTGGTTGCACCGCGAACCGGGGCAGACACTTAGGTCTGCCCCTACGGGGCGGTTTTCGGCCCTTGGACGACTGCGCAAAACTTTGACGGGCACCCGATTAGCCTCGGAAACGTTGGCAGGTGCCTCATAGCCCAAGTGAATGGACAATCCCTAGAATACAATGACGCCGCGGCCTATGCCTCCCTGTTCCAGGTCTTCGTAGGCCTCATTGATATGGTCAAGGTCGTACCTACGGGTGATAAGCTCATCAACGTTAAGGCGTCCCGACTGGTACAAATCTACCATCTTGGGCATGTCAACGTGGCACCTGGCAGAGCCGTAGTAGCTACCTTTTAATGTCTTCTCATCTCGCACAAGGGAAACGGGATTAATAGAAGCCTGCTCCCCCGCGGGGGCAATGCCCACCACAACTACCGTCCCGCCCTTGCGCTCACTTAGGCCGATTAGCCTCGGAAACGTTGGCAGGTGCCTCATAGCCCAAGTGAATGGACAATCCCTAGAATACAATGACGCCGCGGCCTATGCCTCCCTGTTCCAGGTCTTCGTAGGCCTCATTGATATGGTCAAGGTCGTACCTACGGGTGGCTCATCAACGTTAAGGCGTCCCGACTGGTACAAATCTACCATCTTGGGCATGTCAACGTGGCACCTGGCAGAGCCGTAGTAGCTACCTTTTAATGTCTTCTCATCTCGCACAAGGGAAACGGGATTAATAGAAGCCTGCTCCCCCGCGGGGGCAATGCCCACCACAACTACATGGCGTAGGCTGTCTCAACGGTCTCGGCCGAGCCGAACACCTCGAAGGTATAATCGGCACCCAGTCCGCCCGTAATTTCTTTCACTCGCGCCACGGCATCTTGATGGGAGGCGTTGACGGCGTGAGTTGCGCCAAATTTCATGGCAAACTCCAGCTGTCCTTCCCGGATGTCCACGGCGATGATCTTGGAGGCGTTGACCAGACTCGACCCCTGGATGACGTTTAACCCTACCCCGCCGCATCCGACCACGGCGACGCTGCTCCCAGGCTCTATCTGGGCGTTGAGAATGGCAGCGCCCACTCCCGTGGTAACGCAGCAGCCGATAAGGGCTGCCCCGTCCAGGGGAACGGTATCAGCTACTGGGATACATCCCGTTTCAGGGACAACGGTGCGCTCGGCGAAGCAGGCCACCTTGCCGAAGTGACTGATGCTCTGGTCACCCTTGCTCAGCCTGGTAGTCCCGTCGAACAGGGTACCCGGTGTAGAGGCATGGAGGTCGCACAGATTAGGGCGTCCGGTGGTGCAGAAATAGCAGCGGCCGCAGTTCGGTACAAAGGACAGGATCACGTGGTCACCCGGCTTGACTGTGGATACTCCCTCTCCTACCTGCTCCACTACGCCGGCGCCCTCGTGGCCCAGCACGACAGGGAGGATAGTCTTGGCCTCCCCTTTCATGAAATGATAGTCGCTGCGGCATATCCCCGCCGCTCCGGTCTTGATTAATACCTCGCCTGCCTTGGGCCCGTCCAGCTCCACCTCTTCTATCACTAAGGGAGTGTTGTACTCGTAGAGCACCGCTGCCTTCATGGACGTCCCTCCTTCATAAAATTGCAGTTAATCATCGCTCGGCCTTGCGAACGTGTCAAGCCAGGGCTCTTTCTATTGAAGAGCTCATCCGAATCATGCCTTGACCCTCATACACGGCTCGTGTAGAGTACCAGCAATCAAGTCCGAAAAACTGATCTCTTTAGAGCAATCTCATCCTCGACCATACCTGGCTATGAATATATAGGGCTCAAGTGGTGTGCTGATGGTGAGAAAGATGCCAGAAAGGAGTCCCATGAGTACGGAGCAGCGTGATTTAATAGGGTATGGGCGAGATATCCCAAAGGTGGAGTGGCCGGAGGGGGCCCGCATCGCCATCAATATGGTCCTGAACTACGAGGTGGGAGCCGAGTTTAACACGATGGACGGTGATCCCCAAAGAGAGACGGCCGGGGACTTCTATCCTCATCCCCTCGATCAGCGTAGTCTGGGTACTGAATCCGTATTCGAATATGGTAGCCGGGCGGGGGTCTGGCGCATCCTACGCCTCTTGGAAGAGTACAAGGTCAACGGTACCATCTTTGCATGTGGCAGAGCCATAGAGCGTAACCCCGAGGCGGCCCGCCAGTTCACCGCGTTAGGCCACGACATCGTGGGCCATGGATATCGATGGGAACAACATTGGGGTATGGAGCCCGAATTCGAGCGCGACCAGATACGGAAGACCGTTCAGGCCGTGGAGGAGCACTCAGACTATCGCATGAGGGGATGGTTCTGCCGGTATCAGCGTAGCTTCAATACCCGCCGCATCCTTCTGGACGAGGGCTTTTTCTTCGAAAGCACCGTGTTCAATGACGACCTGCCCTACTTCGTCAAAGTCGATGGCACGCCAATGCTGATCATTCCATACAGCCTCGACAATAATGACGTACGTTTCATGCGAGGGACATTTCTGACGGCTGAGCACTTCTTTCACTATATTCGCGATACCTTCGATACTCTGTACAAAGAAGGAGCCACCCATCCCAAGATGATGTCCGTAGGGCTCCACGACCGCATCATCGGTCTGCCTGGCCCGGCTAAGGGCTTACGAATGTTTCTGGAGTACGCCCGGGGCTTCCCGGATGTATTGTTTGCTCGCAGGACAGATCTCGCCCAATGGTGGATAGACCACTACGGGCCCAAGGAATAGCGGCCCCTAGGATGCGGTGGATCTAGCGTGGGGGCGAGGCATACCTCTACCTAGACCTGGAACTCCCTCAGGTCATCAGAGACGATGAAAGTGGCGTCAGTTACTTCTTGAATCTCTTCGGGGCTGTAACCCGGAGCTATCTCTTTAAGCAGGAATCCCTTGGAGGTTATCTCGAAGAGGCCCAGGTTGGTAGCCACCAGCTTGACCGCGCCGACCGCAGTCACCGGCAGATTACAGCGCTTCACGAGGCGAGGCTGGTCTTCTCGAGTTGTATGCTCCATCGCCACGAACACCTGCTTGGCGCCAACGGCCAGGTCCATTGCTCCACCTATACCGCCACCCTTTCTTCCGGCCGTCTTCCAGTTAGCGAAGTCGCCGTTTTCAGCCACCTCGTAGGCTCCCATCACAGTGACGTTGACGTAGCCGCCTCGAATCAGCGCAAATGAATCGGCATGGTGCACAATAGCTGCCCCTGCGTTGAGCGTGATATGTTGGCCGCCGGCGTTCACTAGATGGAGGTCTTCTTCGCCTTCCGGAGCAAGGGGTCCGTATCCGATAACACCGTTTTCTGAGTGGAAGGTGATGGTCCTATCCCCGAAGTTGAAATTTGAGCATAGCGTGGGAATGCCGATGCCCAGGTTCACAAGCCATCCATCCTGAAACTCCATGGCCAGCCTGTTGGCCATCGCCTGCCTGCTGAGCGGGGTCTTTTCCATCTATTGCTCTCTATCCAGGGAATTTTGGTCTCAGCTACGAGATGGCAGCACGACCGTGGCGCCGCCACGGATGGTGGTCTCCTCCCTCTGGTCGTCTCCCCACAGCTCCAGCTCCACCAGCGCCTCGCCATTTCCCTTACGTTTACTAGAAACTTTGCCCTTTAGCCAGTGGGTATCGCCGTTGAGGTTGAAACGCCGGACCTCGCTCCAGTACACCTTAATAAAGCCGTCATCACCGATCCAGTTGGTGACCACCTGGCCGAGCCAGGATACCCGTTGCGGGCCGAAGTCGTAGGCTCCCGGCACGCCTACACGCCGGGCGAAATCGGGGTCCCAGTGCACCCGCTCCGGTACATCCGGAATTCCATACTCGTTGGGTATAAAGGCCTGGGGATGCCTTTTGTAGTAGTCCACCGCTACCTTGTGGGCGTAGGCAAAGGGGCGAAACCCCCAGCCGATTTTCCATGCCACGTTGTCAGTGACCCGAAGGGGACCTTTGACGACGTGGGTCAACTCATCCTCTATCTGCACATCCTCCCAATAGCGAGGTCTGGCGCCTCGGATCTCCTCTTTGTCGTAGTCGGCAAAGATTCGCTCGATGTCCTCGCTCGTGTACTGGGCCAGCTCCATATAGTTGTATTTACCACGGCTTCGGGCAGAATCTCGCTCGGTGCGCATGTTCCACTCCTTGACCTTCGCCAAAGGACGGTCTTCGGTCGTGCGAAAGTCATAGGTATACTCTTGTAATATGGCACGCCCTGCGAATCGCGTCTCCTTTGGAGTTAGGGCGCTCGGGGTAACTGTGCCCACAATGTGAGTCCCGGCTCGGAGAGCATCCTCCATCTCAAATGAAGCGCCGGCCCACATACCGTGCACCCCGGGCAACCCTCTCGGCGCGCCCCGTCCAAAGCAGCTGAACAGGAAGGTCGGCGGAGCAACCATGGCGCCCCAGCGGCTCGACTTTCCATACTCTTCATCGCTGAACAAGGGGTTGGTGTCGCCCATACCGTGGACAAAATGGCGTATGGTGTCCGGAGAGGCGTAATGGTTAAAGGGGTCTTTCACCTCCAAGGGCACCCCTAGGAACTTTCTTAATCGCTCTAGCTCAGGTTCGTTGATCTTGGCAAACTCCCCTTGTTGGACCACCATAGCACCTCGAATATCTTTATCTGTTCGGGTCTAATAGAGCCATTCAACAGACGCGTGAAAGGCGTCTGCTCCGATAATCAGACATCAGTATAGGTTTATCTCCAACCATGGTCAACATGAGCGTCCTTGAAGTCCAGCATGGGCGCAAGTAGAATGTCTCCAGCCATAATATAGAAAGGGAGTACTATGGAAACATTAGGATTTATCGGACTCGGCAACCTGGGCAGGCCCATGGCATTGAATTTCCAGAAGGCAGGCTATCCAATGGTGATTCATGACGTCCGTGAGGAGGCGGGGAAGCCCCTCCTTGATGGTGGAGCTCGTCTGGCAAGCTCACCCACGGAGGTCGCCCAACTCAGCGACATTACCTTTACTTCGGTGCCGGGACCCAAAGAGGTCGAGGAGGTAACAATTGGCCCTCATGGAGTCATTCATGGAATTAAAGAAGGGGGGATATACGTGGACCTGTCCACCAGCCGGCCCGCCTTGATTCGGCAGATAGAGCCCATGTTCCGCGAGAAGGGGGCCCACGTATTGGATGCGCCGGTCCTGAGCTCGCCCGCTCGCGCCGCATCGAGGAACTTGGTGGTGATGGTTGGTGGAGAACGAGAAATCTTCGATCGAATCCACCCCATTCTGGAGGCAATTTCAGATAAGATTATTTACACAGGAGGTTTGGGAACGGGCACCATATGTAAGTTGGTGAACAATATGGTCAGCTGTGGTGTTCGACAGATTCTCGCAGAGGGCTTAACTCTGGGAGTCAAGGCAGGAATCGAGCTTGATACCCTTATGGAATCTGGAAGTAGGGAGCCTCTTGGGATGTGGCGGGATCGACTGGAGCAATCGGTGTTTCAGGGCAAATTCGAACCCCCTACATTTTCTTTAGCTCTCTACCATAAAGACGTTGGCCTGGCTACGGAACTGGGCCGAGACCTCGACGTTCCCATGCCCATGATGAATCTAGCTTTCCAGACTATGATTCACGCGATGAACCGGGGATGGGCGGAGAAAGACTCTTTCGTTTTCTTCCGCTTGCAGGAAGAGAAAGCGGGGGTGGAGGTCCGCGCAACATAAAGTGGAAAATGATTACACCAGAGGTCGTGCTATACATATTGATGGACTCCTAGGGACATCAAACATACTCGAACCAACTAAACTAAATCTTTTCCAGACGATCAATAGTGAAATGATTCTCAAGCGAATAATGTATTGACAAATCTGGAAATGTTCTGATAGGCTGTTTGCCAACGCTCACAGCTTGATTGAGCTATATCGAACGGAGGTGCGTTTATGGGTTATACCCGGTTATTCTCGACCAAGTGGTGGCTGATCATCCCCCTGTTGGCGATAATTCTTACTGCGGTCGCTTGCGGTGACGATGCAACGCCAGTGCCACAGGTTATCGAGAAAGAGGTAATCAAAGAGGTACCGGTGACAGTTATCTCGGAAGTAATGAAAGAGGTACCAGTTACCGTAGTATCGATTCCTGTGCCGACAGCTATGCCCGATGCCATGGCCAAGGTGGAAAGACTACGGTTCGCCACCAACGCGCCCTGGATGGAGACCATGCTCCCGTGGATGGGCGGTAGCTGGGGTTCGAACCTGGTGACAAGGGTGCACATGGAGCCCCTCATCGAGATCCAGTACAACACAGGAGCGTTCGTACCAGGGCTGGCTACTTCCTGGACACAGGACAATGCTGATGCCACACAGTGGACATTCAATCTTAGAAAGGACATCCCATTCCACTTCGATATGGGGAATTTCACGGCGAAAGACGTTCGCCATACCATCTTCTACAACGTAGAGGACGGCGCCATATCCACCGACGCGCCGACCCAGAGGTCGCTGTTCGGTAAGACCATGTCGGACCTGGAACAGACAGTCGAGTTCATTGACGACTATACAATTCAGTTTAACCTGCTCGTGCCCGACCCGGACTTCGAGGAGCAGGCCAACACCGAGCACGGCCAGATGGTTATCTCCAGCAAAAAGGCCTGGGATGAGCTCGGTTTAGAGGGCAACGTTCGTAAGCCCGCGGGTACCGGCACTTACATGGTGAAACAGTACACACCCGGATTCGGTATCCTGTGGGAAAAAACACCATGGAAACACTGGAAGACCACCCCTAATTTCGCAGAGTTCGAGATGGTTCTCGTATCCGAGTCGGCCACCCGATTGGCGATGCTGCTAGGTGGAGAGGCCGGAATGGTCGAGATACCTCGTGAGTTGAATGCTGATGCGCGAGCCGCAGGCATGAAAACTCAGGAAAGCTCGGGCCCGGCCCTTCAGGTATTCGCAATCATGGGCGGCAACTACCTGCAGACTACGGAAGCCTATGACCCCACTATAGCTTTCGCCAACGTAAAGGTCAGAGAAGCCGTGAACAGGGCTATAGACCGGGACACGATTCACAACAACCTGTTCAAGGGCATCGGAGTCAAACAGTATGTGTTTGCCTATCATCCCGACAAATATGGCTGGGATGACAGGTATGAACAAGAGTTTGAAGCTAAGTATGGCTACGACCCCGAGAAATCCAAGGCGCTCATGATAGAAGCGGGTTACCCCAATGGCTTCCCAGTAAAGATGCTCACCTTCACCCTAGCCGGACTTCCTGAGGCCATCTCACTGTCGGAAGCGATGGACGTGGCCTTGCGGAACATCGGCATTCAGTCCGAGATCGAGGAAGGCGAGTATGCCCGCCTAAGGACAATCTACTTCACGTCCAGGAAACTGCACGACACAATCCACGTGAGGAAGACAAGCTTCACCAACACCCTGCTACCACTGCGCTGGTACAACATCGCTCCGCCTGATGGTGCAGTGTTCGGATTCGAGGATACGTTCATCCAGACTCGCTGGGAAGCTGCATTACGAGCGCCTACCAGGGAAGAGCGTGACACCTTGACCAGAGAGATCGGTAACTGGAAGTTCGACAACTACGCTGAGATACCCTTCTTCTGGATTCCCGCTCAGGTGGTGATCGATCCCAAGGTAGTCGGTGAATATGTCTGGCCTGGCATTATTGATGCAGCCTATGACCACTTCGAGTACATTACCAGAGGAACAGGATAGGTGGTTTAGTTGCAACAGATGCCGCGCTAACACCGATAACAATTGCGCGGAAAGCAAGAAACAGGAGCAGGGATTAACCCTGCTCCTGTTTCTTTTGTCTTTAGGCACTACTTATAAACTATCTCAAAAGGTGGTTCGACAACCCTTCGGCTTTGCTCAGGATGTAGGTCACTACGAGCGGATCAGATGACCCTGCCCACTCATCCTGAGCTTGTCGAAGGACGGGGGCCGCCAAATTCGGTCGGTGTGGGATAGTTTCTTAGAGGTTAAGAGGTTAGTCCTGAGGTTGTAACTTCGAGTTGGGGATGACCACTGGACTATTCGCAAGCGGTTGATGAGCGCCGAGTTTGTGGCTAGCCTGAAGCTTGCCCGTAGCAACCATTGACTGGAGATTCTCCCGTGCCGTTCCAGTATTCGCGCCATCTCAGCCACTCCGTCGTAGATCAGCTCAACTGAGGGATGGCCAAAACATAGTCTGGCGCAGTTCGTTCCACTGCCATCGGGAGAGAACATTGACCCAGCGTAATATCCCACTCCTTCGGAAAAGGCCTGCTCTTGCAGACCGGCCAGGTCGGCCCCCTCCGGCAGCTGCAGCCAGATGTACAGTCCACCCTTCGGCGTAGTCCAACGAGCAGCGGCTCCGAAATTTTCACCCAACGAAGCTAACATGGCGTCGCGCTTCACGCGCAACACCTGATTCTCCTCGTCGATGTGCTGATACATATTGTTCTTTAGATATTCCCCGATAGCCAAAGCAGCAAACTCATTGACGCCGCCGCTCTTGAAACTCAGTGCTCGCTGAATCACCTCTTGAGGCGCTACTAAATAACCCATCCGCAAGCCCGGAGCAATGATCTTCGAGAAAGACCCGACATAGAGGACCTGTCCGGTATCGTCGAGAGAATGAAAGGATGTCACATCTTCTCCTTCGAACCGAAGGTCAACGTAACAATCGTCCTCGAAAACGGGGACGCCGTATTCCCTGGTTATGTTCAGCACTTCCATGCGACGCTCTAGAGACATAGTCCAGCCCAAGGGGTTCTGAAATGTGGGAATGGTGTACAGGTATTTCACTACCTTCCCTTGGTCCTTCATACGTTTCAGGAGGTCTTTCAATTCCCCGGGTATCATACCTTGCTCGTCGCACGGCACTCCCCTCACATCGGCGCCGAAACGTTGAAGCTGCCTTAAGGTCCCAACATAAACGAACTTCTCGGTGAGGACCACGTCTCCGGGGTCCGTGAGAGCCTGGATAACCATCGCAATGGCTTCCATAGAGCCGGATGTCAACACGACGTCTTCGGCGTCCACCTTCATATTTCGGTCACGTACGAGTTTTTCTGCCACGAGTTGACGTAGCGAGGGCAGGCCTGCGGCGTGCGGATAATATGCCAGGTCCTTGCCCTCGCGCTCTAAAGCTGTCTTGAGGGAATCCACCAGACCTTCCAGAGGAAGCGTGTCCGGGTCAGGATAGGCCACGGCGAAGTCATAGCGGGCGTGGGAATAGGCGCCAGGGTTGGTTATAGGTACATTCTTGGCGAAAATCTTGTCGTAGCTGAACGATTGTGAGTCCGTCATGTCGGACACCTCCTCGGTGCATCATCTGAAAGAGGGGCCTGATTGTTGGTAGCCTGTTACGTTACACCGGCGGTCGTCGCGTGTGCCAGTTAGTGGCCTGCTCGTAGGCGTAGGCAGCCCTCAGGACGGTCTCTTCGTCGAAGGGCCTTCCCGCAAGCTGGAGTCCTATCGGTAGGTTATCATCAGAGAAACCACAGGGTACCGTGATGGCTGGCGAGCCGTTGAGGTTGTAAGGCCTGGTGAACTGAGTCAACGCGGGAATCGGCTCCATGGTGCTATTCCCAACTTTGATCTGACTTGTGCCCAGCTTATAAGCGGTTATACCCTCAGTGGGTCCAACCAGAAGGTCCACATGTTTGAATAGCTCTTGGCCTTGGCGATCATGAAGGGCACGGGCCCGCTGCGCTTGGATATAATCGGCGGCGGATATAAAGAAACCGGCCTCCATGCGGAGTCGCACAGGAGGATAAAGCTGGGCACCGTGGGCAATGGCCAGGTTGCCATGGTTGGCGGTGCCCTCGGCCGTCAGTATGGTGGTGGTGGTAGCGACAGAGTGATGGTACATGGGCCAAGAGACTTCGCTTATAGTGGCCCCCAGCTCACCCAGCAGCTCTATGGCTTTACGTACGGTTACCTCTATCTGGGGATCGATTGCGGCCTCAAAGAACTCCTTCGGTACCCCTACTTTCAGGCCTTTAATGTCGCCGGTCAAGGCTTTGGTGAAGTCCGGGACAGGCACGTTGGCCGATGCCGGATCATTGGGGTCGTATCCGGCGATGGCGTTCATAGCCAGGGCGCAGTCCTCCACCGTGCGAGCCATCGGCCCGGCATGGTCCAGGGACCAGGACAGCGGGGTGAGGCCGTAACGACTCAGACGCCCGTAGGTAGGCTTCAGGCCTGTAATCCCGCATAGGGAGCTGGGTATGCGGATGGAGCCACCGGTGCAGCTACCCATGGTCAGCGTACACTCTCCAGAGGCAGCCGCCGATCCGGAGCCTCCGCTGGAACCTCCAGCTATCAGCTCCGGATTCCATGGATTGTGCATGTGTCCGTAGTCTTGATTTTCACCAGTGGGTCCCATGGCGAAGGGGCTGAGATTCAGCTTCCCTAGCAGGATCGACCCCGCCTCTTTGAACCTGGCGGCGATGGTGCAGTCGAATTGCGAAATGTGATCGTCGAATAACCGAGAGCCCGAGGTATTACGGACTCCCTTGACGTTGTACAGGTCCTTCAGGCCAACCGGGACGCCGTGCAGCGGGCCACGGTACTTCCCAGCTTGTATATCCGCCTCCGCCTGCCTGGCTTTCGCCATCGCGCTTTCGGCTACCACAGTAATAAAGGAGTTTAAGATCGGCTCAAGGGAGTCGATTCGGGACAAGTGGGCCTCTATCACTTCCACAGGTGATAGCTCCTTTTTCCCAATGAGACGAGCCAACTGGCCGGCACTCATGTAGCACAGCTCTGTGGTATCCATTTCTCTTACTCCTCGCGTGGAATCTGGATCATCGCACGGATTCTGAGAAACGCACAATGATCCAGGTCGTTTATATAAGCTAGATAGGTTCGATATAGCTAGACTTCAACCAGGGCGATTGTAGTGGCAACTCTGGTTTGCGTCAAGCGAGCATAAAGAGACAACTTTTCAGTTGCTTTGCTCCTTCAGAATAGACCACGCTGGTTGCCACCAGCACCACCAATTAGGCATGCTCAGGGCACGCCCCGACCTTCGGCCACCCTTCTCCCACTGGGAGAAGGGTCGGGGATGAGGGCCACTTTCGTAGCGATGACGATTTCTTAGGGTTCCAGGCTAAAAAACTCGCAGGTCGGGTAACTTAACTGCCCATCCTAGCATGATCGACCCATTCGGGTGATTTCCCTATGCGACATGGGTGTCAGTTTCCTGTTCCGTCAGCAAATCTCTTTATATACTGAGGTTAAACGCATCGAGAGTTGCTTTAATGGGAGTGTGGCCATGCTGGCCGAAGACATCAGAAAGACATGGGAGCGGAACTGGGTAGCCTTGGCCGACGTGCGTATGGATGCGGTGGTAGAGTGTGTGGAGCAAGCCAAGGGCATTTCTAATGGTTGGTCGGCCGAAAATGTGGAAGCGTTATCCGATGAGCTCCACCATGAAATATTGGAGAGCTTATCGGACTGCCGGGCGATGGCGGCGTAACCCCATTTATCGCCCTACTTATTCTATCACTGGGACAAGCCACAGACTCATCGTCAATAAGCTCGGCGATTTCCAGGCGAATGACTAGGCGGCACTGCTTGCCAGCGGCCAGTCCAATTGGTCTAATCGGACTTCTTAGCCCTCATCTGGGAGCGTAGCTCCTCAGTCGCTTTGATGTCTAGCGTCAAGCTGTCAGGCTTGATCACGACCCCGTATTCACGTTTTGCGTAGTCTACAGTGAGCTTTTCCTGTTGAACGTCGTCCAGGATGGCATCCACGTCTCGCTCGACGGGATCGCCATATCCCCCTGCTCCGGCCATGATGAGACGGTAAACGTCACCCTTCTTTAGGGACATCAAGGACTTTCCGGGCAGTTCTCTGTTTTCCGTGTCAGGGTTCAGAAAGTTCTGGGTTGGTGTGCCTGGCTTACCACCTTGTACGCCCCAGGGCAGGAAGTCATGCCGGTCAGAGCGTAGCTGGAAGGTGACATCGTCAGTCAGCATCTGGAATTCCCGAGTCATCGCAAGGCCACCGCGGAACTTGCCTGGGCCGCCGCTGTCGGGAATAAGGCCGTATCTCTGCACAAGAAGGGGCTGGTCGGCCTCGATACTCTCTATGGGTGTATTGGCCAGGTTGTTGCACGGTGAGGCCGCTCCGTCGGCGCCGTCAGCATAGGGACCACCGCCGCGAGGGCCGTCGTTGTCGAACTCAAGATACACCCATGCTTTCCTGTTGGGATGATATCCTCCAAAGGTGAGCCCTACCTCGCCACCACCCCATACCGCGGGTACTTTGTCAGGCATCGCCTGGGACATGCAGCCTAGAATTAGCTGGCATATGCGTAGTCCCGACAATCCCCTGGCGGCCACAGGGGCCGGATGCTGAGGATTTACGAAGCAGCCCTCTGGCGCCCTTATATCGAAGGCCCGAAAGAAGCCGCTATTGGACTGTATGGCAGGGTCTATTAGGCACTTCATCCCCGCATAGACGTTGGACTTGGTGTATGCGAAGTTGGGGTTTATGGAACCCCGAGCTTGTGGCGAGGTGCCATCGAAGTCGGCAAAGATCTGGCCTCCTTCGATCTTTATGCGAACGTGTATAGCGATGGGTCGCATGTCTAAGCCGTCGTTGTCGATGTAATCGGTGAACTCCCACTCACCTTGAGGTAGATTGGCGATCTCGGCTCTGGTGAGGGCCTCGGTGGTGTCCAGGATGTCGGCCATGTAACTCTTCAGTTCCTCGACGCCGTAATCATCCACCAGCCTCAGCACATCCCGCTCACCGAACCTGACGGCTGCCAGCAGGGCCTGTACGTCCCCCGTCACCTTATCGGGCACCCGCACATTCTTCTCCAGGATGCGCCAGACGGCACGATTGAGGACCCCTTTCTCGATAAGCTTTATGGGAGGGATCTGCAATCCTTCCTGATATATCTCGGTGTTGTCACAGGCGTTGCCGCCAGGGATCCTGCCGCCTATGTCCGTCTGATGTCCGATGCAGCAGCTCCATCCCACCAAGGTATCGTAGGCGAAGATGGGCTTGAAGAGAAAGATGTCCGGTAGGTGGCTGCCGCCCTCGTAGGGGTCATTGTTGGCGAAAACATCGCCTGGCATGACATCGTCTCCGAAGGCGTTCATGACTCCCTCCAGCGCCGGGGCCATGGAGCCCAGATGAGCGGCCAGGGTAAGACCTTGGGCTACCTGTTCGCCCTTGGCGTTGAACACGGACGTAGAGAAGTCCATGGAATGCTTGATGACGGCGGAGCGAGCGGTACGCACCACGGTGAGGGCCATGGTATCTGCTGTGCTCATGAGAGCGTTCTTGATGATCTCCCGACTAATGGGGTCTGTTGTTCTTTGCATGGTTGTCTCCTGCTATGAGTTCGATTCTCTCAGAAATATCGCTCGTCTTTAGATTGTCGAAGGGCTACGCCTGGGAACACTAATCAACCCGCTCATGGTGAGCTAGTCGATCCATGGGCAAACCTTAGCACATGAATAGCAGGTATGGAAGATTTAGCTAGGCGCTACTTCTTTCTCATGCTGGCGCGAAGCTCTTCCGTGGCTGTCATGTCCAACTCCAGGGTATCTGGGTCGATGACCACACCGTACTCTTGTCGAACGTGCTCTATGGTGAGCTTCTCTTGCTGAACGTCGTCCAGGATTGCGTCGACGTCCCGTTCTAGGGGATCACCGTAGCCACCCGCACCGGCCTGGATAAGACGGTACAGGTCACCGCCCTTGAGTGTGGTCAGGTGTTTCGCGGGGACTTCGTTTGGTTCGGTGTCCGGGTTGATGTAGTTTTCTATAGGCGTACCGGGTTTGCCACCCTGAACACCCCAGGTGGGAAAGTCGTGGCGGTCCGAGCGTAGCTGGAAAGTGGCTTCATCGGCCATGATGCGGAACTCCCGCGTATATGCCAAACCGCCTCGATACTTCCCAGGGCCTCCCGTGTTAGGTACCAGAGCGAACCGCTCCACCATGAGAGGCTGGTCGGCTTCTATGCTCTCGATTGGGGTGTTCGCCGTGTTGGACACGGGGCTGGGCAGGCCGTCTGCTCCGTCCAAATTGGGGCCGCCGCCTCTGGGACCGTCGTTGTTGAACTCCAGGTATACCCATCCTTTGCGATTTCGGTCGTAGCCTCCAAAGGTGACTCCCACCTCACCGCCACCCCAGACTGCTGGAACCTTCTCAGGCATCGCCTGGGCCAGGGCTCCGAATATCACCTGAGAAATCCTCAGACCTGACATACCGCGGGCTGCAACCGGAGCCGGATGCTGTGGGTTAACGAAAGAGCCTACGGGAGCCGTTATGTTAAAGGCCCTGAAGAAGCCACTGTTGGACTCGATGGACTGGTCAATCACGCATTTCGTAGCAGCATAGACCATCGATTTGGTAAAGGCGAAGTTGGGGTTGATAGAGCCCCGAGCTTGAGGAGAAGTACCGTCGAAGTCAACGAATATTTCGTCTCCTTCTATTTTCAGTTTTGCGTGAATTGCTATGGGGCGATGGTCCAGACCGTCGCTGTCGATGTAGTCAGTGAACTCCCACTCGCCGTGGGGTAAGTTGGATATCTCGGCCCTGGTCAGGATCTCGGTGGTGTCCAGGATGTCGGCCATATAGCTCTTCGTGTCTTCCACGCCGTAGTCATTGACCAGCTTTAGAAGAGCCTGCTCTCCAAACCTGGTGGCCGCCAGCAGGGCCTGCACGTCCCCCATCACCTTGTCCGGTACCCGCACGTTCTTCTCCAGGATGCGCCAGACGGCACGATTGAGGACCCCTTTCTCGATGAGCTTTATGGGGGGTATCTGAATGCCCTCCTGGTAGATCTCCGTGCTGTCGCAGGCGTTCCCGCCGGGAATCCTGCCGCCGATATCCGTCTGATGTCCTATGCAGCAGCTCCATCCCACCAAAGTATCGAATGCGAAGATGGGCTTGAACAGAAAGATGTCCGGCAGATGGCTACCGCCCTCGTAGGGGTCGTTGTTGGCGAAGACATCGCCGGGCTGGACATCGTCGCCGAAGGCGTTCGTGACACCCTCCAGCGCAGGGGCCATGGCTCCCAGGTGAACTGGGATAGTGAGACCCTGGGCCACTTGTTGCCCGTCAGCGGTAAACAGGGCCGTGGAGAAGTCCATCGCGTGCTTGATAACGGCGGAGCGCGCTGTGCGCACCACCGTCAGGGCCATGGTGTCCGCGGCACTCATCAGAGCATTCTTGATTATCTCACGGCTTATGGGGTCTGTGGTCCGCTGCATCGTGTTCTCCCGCGATCTACTCTTTCTAAGGTCCCGCTACTTCTTTCTCATGCTGGTGCGTAGCTCTTCCGTAGCTCTAATGTCCAACTCCAGGGTATCAGGGTCGATGACCACGCCGTATTCTTGTCGAACGTGGCCAATGGTAAGCTTCTCCTGCTCTACGTCGTCCAGGATGGCATAAACGTCCCGTTTCAAGGGGTCACCATAGCCTCCCGCACCGGCCTGAACGAGCTTATAAACATCGTTGTTTTTCATGGTCATGAGAGTCTTGCCAGGTAGCTCCCTGTTCTCCGACTCTGGGTTCAGGTAGTTCATACATGGAGTGCCGGGCTTTCCGCCCTCCAGGCCCCAGGGTGGGAAGTCGTGACGGTCTGTACGCAGTTGGAAAGTGGCCTCATCGGCCAGGAGGCGAAACTCTCTGGTCATTGCCAGGCCTCCTCGAAACTGGCCTGGACCTCCTGTATCGGGGACAAACCCGAACCGTTCCACCATAAGGGGCTGGTCGGCCTCTATGCTCTCTATGGGCGTGTTGGCCAGGTTGTTGGCCGGTGAGGCCGCTCCGTCGGCGCCGTCGGTGTAAGGCCCACCACCGCGTGGACCATCGTTCTGGAACTCCAGATATACCCACGCCTTGCGGTTACGGTCATATCCTCCATAGGTGATTCCTACTTCGCCACCACCCCAGATCGCCGGTATCTTACCAGGCATAGCCTTAGACAGCGCTCCAAGTACGGCCTGACTTACCCGAAATCCAGACATACCTCTGGCAGCCACGGGTGCCGGATGCTGGGGATTGACGAAGCAGCCTTCGGGCGCCGTAATATCAAAGGCCCGGAAGAAGCCACTGTTGCATTGAATAGCCGGGTCGATTACGCACTTCATGGCTGCGTAGCTCATCGATCGCGTAAATGCCAGATTGGGATTGATCGAGCCCCGCGCCTGGGGTGAGGTACCATCGAAGTCCAGGTACGCCTGATCTCCATCTATCTTAAGTCGTACATGGATGGCGATGGGTCGCATGTCTAAGCCGTCGTTGTCGATGTAATCGGTAAACTCCCACTCACCTTGAGGTAGGTTGGCTATCTCGGCTCTGGTGAGGGTCTCGGTGCTGTCCAGGATGTCGGCCATGTAGCTCTTCAGTTCCTCGACGCCGTATTCCTCCACCAGCCGCAGCATGTCCCGCTCACCGAACCTGACGGCGGCCAGCAGGGCCTGAACATCTCCCATCACCTTGTCCGAGACCCGCACATTCTTCTCTATAATGCGCCACACAGCCCGGTTGAGTACCCCTTCCTCGATAAGCTTTATGGGGGGAATCTGCAATCCCTCCTGATATATCTCTGTGCTGTCACAGGCGTTGCCACCAGGTATTCTACCGCCTATGTCCGTCTGATGTCCTATGCAGCAGCTCCATCCCACCAAGGTATCGTAGGCGAAGATGGGCTTGAAAAGGAAGATATCGGGTAGGTGGCTGCCGCCCTCGTAGGGGTCGTTGTTAGCGAAGACATCGCCTGGCAGGACATCGTCGCCAAAGGCATTCTTGACGCCCTCCAGGGCCGGGGCCATGGAGCCCAGGTGAGCGGCAAGGGTAAGACCTTGGGCTACCTGCTCGCCATTGGCATTGAACAGGGCCGTGGAGAAGTCCATGGAATGCTTGATGACTGAGGAGCGAGCGGTACGCACCACGGTGAGGGCCATGGTGTCCGCCGTGCTCATGAGAGCGTTCTTGATGATCTCACGACTAATAGGGTCTGTGGTTCTCTGCATTATGCTCTCCTTTAGCTATCCCGATCCAGGATGATGTCTCTCCAGGGGTCCAGGGAGGCCTGCCATCCCGGAGGCACTACGCTGGTGGAATCGTACTCTTCGATGATCAGAGGTCCTGCCGTCTTATTCCCTTCCAGGGACTCTCTACTCACCACAGGGGTGTCTATCCAGCCGTGGGATGGGCCAAAGTAGACCTTGCGCTGCGATGGGCCGTCGTTGTTTGCTGAAGCGGATATTTGGAGTTGCTCAGGGATTCTAGATTCCTTGGATAGTCCCCGGGCGATGATCCTCAGGTTGACAAGCTGGAAGGTGGCTTCTGTTCGGTATCCGTAAGTCTTTTCGTGTTCGTCCTCAAAGGCGTCGGACAGTTTCTTAAGGTTTTCAGGGGTTACATTACCCGGAGGCATTGGCACTGTGAGCTCCGAAACCTGGCCTTCGTACTTCATATCCACTTGAGTGACGACCTGATGGTTGGAGTCATCGAAACCCTCGGAGCGCAGCTGGCTGCGTCCCTCTTCCCATAGTCCCTCCAGGATTCCGTTGAGCTCACCGAGGTCCATCTCTTCGAACAGCTTGAAGTATGTCTGTACGAAATGGTGTTCCACGTCAGCATATAGCAGGCCAAAGGCGCTGAAGACGCCGGGATATGGCGGCACGATGATCCGGTTGATGTCCAGCATCTCAGCCAGTCCGGCGGCATGGACCGGACCGCCTCCTCCGAAGGCAATCAAGGTGAACCTGCGGGGGTCCCGACCTCTCTCGCTGGACACGGCTCTGAGTGCCCGGCCCATGTTCGAGTTGACCAGCAGATGGATCCCGTGCGCAGCTTCAATTTCGGGTAGGCCCAGGGGCGTGGCCACATTTTGGACCACGGCTTTGCGGGCCTTGTCTATATCTATAGGGAATGCACCCGCCAGAAGGTGCTGCGGGTTCAGATACCCTAGAAGGACGTCGGCATCGGTCACAGTGGCCTCCTGCCCGCCCAGGCTGTAGCAGGCAGGACCAGGAACCGCTCCGGAGCTGTCCGGTCCAACGCGTAGGGAGCCGCTTTTATCTACCGAGGCGTTGCTTCCTCCGCCGGCCCCAACCTCGGCCAGGTCTATTGACGGCACTCTGAGGATGTGTCCCGCACCCCTCAGGAGACGGTGACCCACACTGATCCCGCCGCCCACCTCATACTCCGGCGCTTGGAGCATCTCGCCGTTTTCGATAATCGAAGCCTTGGCAGTGGTGCCGCCCATATCAAGGGTCATCAGGTTGTCTACGCCGAGCCGTTTGCCCAGGTGAAATGCGCCTACCACTCCCGCAGCAGGGCCTGACTCGATGCAATAGACCGGTTTCGACTTTGCGATGTTCGTGGTGGCTAAGCCACCGTTGGATTGCATAATCTCGAGGGGTACCTGTACCCCCATCTCTTCCAGTCCGTCGGCGAGCCGCGTCAGGTAGGTCTCTACCACCGGACGTACGTAGCTGTTTATCACCGTGGTGCTGGTGCGCTCGTATTCTTTCATCTCGGGCAACAGCTCGCTGGACACCGTGAGATTAACGTTGGGCAGCCTCTTCCGAATCTCCTGTGCGATGATGCGTTCGTGTTCGGGATTAGCGTAGGAGTGCAGCAAACAGATCGCTACGGACTGTATGTCCTCCTTGATAATCCTATCTATAGCCTTATTGACATCTTCCATTACAAGGGCCTTGAGCACTTCACCCTTATAGTTAAGCCGCTCACGTACCTCTAGCCGGTGTTGCCTCTTGACAAGGGTTGGTGGCTTTTCGTAGTACAGGTCGTAGAGCTTGGGGATACGGTTCCGTCGGAACTCCAGGACATCGCGAAAACCCTCCGTAGTGATAAGGGCCGTCTTTGCGCCCTTTTGCTCGATGATCGCGTTGGTCGCTACGGTGAAGCCGTGGCTCACTTCTGTCACATTTTGCGCGCTAATGTCCGGCGCTACCATGGTCTGGTTTATGCCGTCCAGCACCGCTCGACTGTAATCATCGGGGGTGCTTGCAATCTTCCGCGCAAGGACGGTGCCATCGCTTCCCAGGAAAACAATATCGGTGAATGTCCCCCCTATGTCTACGCCAACTCGGAATTTATTCAACTCTTTCCACTCCAGTCCAAAGAATAAGAACGCCTACCGTCCGTTGGGACGGTTAGCTGGCAATGTCAAGCGGACCACCAAAATGGTCCGCCCTTCATCCCTCGATCCAACGACGATAGGCACGGTTTTCGCTATCAGCCATCATACTCGTGGGGCGGAGATGTGTCAACTCCAGCAGATAGGGGACCAGGGTCTCTCGATTATCTTCGATAGGCAGAAGACTATCGCTCATGGTGAGCTTGTCGAACCATAGGAGGTGCCCTTCGACAAGCTCAGGACGAGCGGGAAATAACTGGCTCGGGGCAAAAATCGGGAGACCTCAGATAGGGGACAGCTATGGCTTCCATGCGCTTATTCTGTTCACACTTTGGGACAAGCGTTGACTCCCCGTATTTCGAATACTAATATGAGATAGCTACTGCTGGACAGTACAATACAATTCGACTCGAATATCAGGGACTGCTTCGTGTCTCGTTATCGATAGCCCTTTATTGAGACAGTCCATCCTAAACCTAAACGGCTCTGTACAATAAGCTAGGAGTATATAAGATGCCCAACTACAGGATCATCTCGTCCGACAACCACGTTTTCGAGCCACCGGATCTGTGGGCAGGCAGAGGTGAGACTAAGTTTAAAGATCGTCTTCCCGAGGTTGTTCGCCATGATGATGGTACCGATTGGTGGTACTGCGACGGGCTCAAGCTTCTCAGTATCGCCTTTGGTACGCAGGTAGGGAGAAGATTCGAGGAATCTGAGCGGTACAACATGTCAGACACCTTCGAAAACGTGAGACTCGGGGGCTACGTCCCCGAAGAGCACGTGAAAGATCTGGACGTAGACGGGGTGGACACGAGCATAATTTATCCCACCCTTGGCTTGTTGCTGTTTAGCGCCATCAAGGACGGCGAGCTCCTGTCATCCATATTCAGGACATACAATGATTGGCTGGCCGAGTTCTGTAAATCCTTCCCAAAGCGGCTCAAGGGGATTGCGATGGTCAACGTGGATGATGTGGTGGATGGTGTGAATGAGCTGCAGCGTTGCGCGAATATGGGGTTTGCCGGGGCTATGATCACCGTCTATCCACCTGAGGGCCGAACCTTCAACTCCCCGGCGTATGAATCCCTCTGGGCGGCGGCCCAGGACCTGGACATGCCCCTAAGTCTTCACATCAACACCAATCGTCCGGGACCGGGCCAGGAGTTTTCTGATTTGGATACGATGCGGCCCTCCTTCTTCTCCAACGTGGACCACTGGGTGCGCATGTCCATTGGCGACATGATTTTCAGCGGCGTGTTCGAGCGCTATCCCAAGCTACAAATAGGCGCCGTGGAGATGGAGCTGTCCTGGGTGCCCCATTTCCTGGACCGCATCGACTACACCTATACCGAGAGGCCCGAACAGGTGGACCGTTGGTATCGATTCAAGGAAGACATGTTACCCAGCGACTATTTTCACCGTAACGTGTTCCTTAGTTTTCAGGAAGATGGCCTGGGCATACAGCTTCGGGACATCATCGGCATCGACAACCTGCAATGGGCCTCCGACTATCCCCACATCGAGTCTACCTTTCCTAGAAGCCAGCAAATCCTTGAGGAGATCCTGCGGGATTGTACGGAGGAGGAGAAGTCGAAGATCGCGGGAGGAAACGCCGCTCGAATATATAAACTTGACTAGTACATAGGCATCTTCTTTACAGGCGCCTTATTAGTGTATTGTGGTGGTTACTCTCTTAGATGAGTATCCACCACTCTTTTTATCAAGGATGGAAACACTCTCCCTTCCAGGTAGAGACCGAGCGTCTGTTAAGATGGGGGAATCGTGATGGGATATGTGAAGGTCTATAGTAGAGGTGGTCTTCGACCCTGGTTAAAGTGAACCCTATCAAAGCTCTGGCTAACATTCCATATCAATGGGCAGTCGTCGTGCTGTGCATCGTCGCTACATTGCCCATTGGCTTTGTCAGCCTTGGGTTCGGGGCACTGTACCCGTTTATTCAAGAAGACCTGGACATTAATCGGGCTCAACTAGGACTCATAGCCTCCGGACCTCTTGTGGGTGGCACTGTAACCTCCCTCTTTGTAGGTTGGCTCGCTGATGTGATCGGCGTACGGCGCCTACAGGCGGCGGCTCTGGTAGCGATAGCAGCTACTCTGGTCCTATACGCTCTGATGCAATCCCTGGCCCAAGGCATCGCTCTGGGCCTACTCATCGGTGCCGTCCAGGCCGTATCTTATCCAGCCACAGCGAAGGCTATCATAGATTGGCAGCCGCCCCGCCGTCGCGGTCTGTCCCTGGGAATATTGGAAGCGAGTATCCCGGGTAGCGGACTTATCTCCGCTCTACTCCTGACCTTTGTGGCGGTAACCTTCAGCTGGCGAGTCGCCGTGGTGGTTGTTGCCGTGGCAATCGCAATGGCCAGCCTCTCCTTCTACCTCTATTACAGAGACGCACCTAGCAAGCGAGGGGAGGAAATCAAGCCGGACAGACCGGGCGGAAGACTGTCCATGGTGCTCAAGAACCGGGATATTTGGCTGGCCTCACTGTCCGGCGCCGCCCTGGCGGGTGTCATGAGCGTCGTATTCAGCTATATGGTCCTCTTCCTGAAGGAGGACATGTTCCTATCAGCGGGGTTAGCCGGCAGCCTTCTGGCCGTTGTCATGGGTGCCGGTACAGTGGGACGTGTGGGGTGGGGCCTGGTCAGCGATTTGATGCTAGGTGGACGTCGCGTGGTGATCCTGGCATTTGTGGCGAGCTTGTCGGCGCTGTCTATGGCATTCCTGGCGTTGCTCTCTTCGGCGGTTCCCCTTGGGATAGTTTTGCTGGTTTTGCTCTTCGTGGGCGTCACCACACTCGGCTGGGGAGGATTGCACAGCACCCTACTGGCTGAACTAGTTGAGCCTGGGCTCACCGGAACAGCTATAGGATTCGCCTCAACAATCATTCGCCTCATAGCCTTTGGGGTCATACCTGTGTTTGGGCTTATCGTCGACAAGACAGGCTCCTACGAGGTTGGCTGGTGGATGATGACGGGGCTAACCGTTGTCGGCGTGTCGCTGCTGGCGCTCATGCGGCCTGAGGCGAGGGCGCGTTGATCCGCGGTACGCTTGATAGAAGCTATGTGAGACTTCAGGATGAGGTCATGATAGCCACTGGCGCATCGCCTTACACAGTAGGAGGTCTCCTCTTGTGCCATGGAGTGCTCTGCTCGTAGGCGTGGGCCACCTTGAAGACCATGTCGTCTCTCCCGGGACGTCCAGCTATCTGAAGTCCCATGGGCAACTCCCTGGAGTTAAATCCGCAGCATAAGGTCAATGCAGGCCCGTTGGCTAGGTTGAAGGTGGGTGTCAGGATAAATGGGAGGGGCATCGCCGCCTCTTTGCTGGTGATGGGCCTGTCTTCCTGAATCTCCATGGCGGTCTTTCCCAAAGTCGGGGATACCAGCACGTCGTACTTCTCCAGCGCCTCGTCCACCTGTTGCCTAAGCATATGCCGTAGTTTCTGGGCCTTGTAGTACACCTGAGCCGGAATCAGGCCACCCGTCAGGTGCCCCCTTCGGTTGGCATAGCCGTAGTCCTTGAGTCTCGTCTTTATCCAATTCCAGTGGCCCGCCGCCGCCTCGACGTATGTTATTACCCAGAAAATTGGGAAGGCGTGGGTGGACAGGGGGATTGACACTTCGCCGACCGAAGCACCCAACTCGGCCAGGACGGATGTAGCCTTCGATACTGCGTCGCTGATCTCCGGCTCGATCACCTGGCTTTCGGCTAGTTCTTTGACTACTCCCACCCGTAGACCTTTTATGTTGCCATCCAGGGCCTGTTTGTAATCGGGTACAGGAGTATCCCAGGAGTAAGGGTCCTTGGGGTCGTGGCCGGCTATTGCTTGCAGAGTCATGGCAGCATCGGACACTGTGCGGGACATTGGGCCTACGGCGTCCAGAGACCAGGCCCCGCCCATAAGTCCGTACCGGCTCACCAGTCCCCAGGTAGGCTTCACCCCTACCAAGGCGCACCAGGTCGCCGGAAATCTAATGGAGCCGCCTGTGTCCTCCCCCAACGACGTGGAGCAGAGAAAGGCGGCTGTGGCAGCACCGGATCCGCTGCTGGATGGCCCCGCGTACATATCCAGGTTCCATGGATTGCGAGGACTACTATAGCGCTGAGTGGGAGACAGGGCGAACTCAGTGAGATTGGTCTTGCCCAGTATGATGGCCCCTGCCTTTTTCAAGTTAGCTATGACCGTAGCGTCCTCGTCTGGGAAGAAGTCGGCTAGAATCCGGGAGCCGCCGGTAGAGCGAATGCCCTTGGTCCAGACCTGGTCTTTTACGGCGACGGGAATTCCATGCATGGGTCCCAGATAGTTGCCTTGGGCAATTTGCTGCTCCGCCTTCCGTGCTGCCTCCAATGCTTCATTTCGGCTGACGGTGAGGAAAGCCTGGAACTTGAAGTCCAAGCTATCAATTCGTTCAATGTACACCTCGGTGGCCTCCACGGGGGAGACCTCCTTGCTCTTGATCCGCTCGGAAAGCTCGGCGGTCGAAAGAAATGCTATATCTTTCCTGTCCATAGTGGCTCCTTTCGCTGGCCTACAAAACCTTTTAGGGGAGAGCTAGATAACTTGAGCGCGAAACTGCTAGAGCAACTGACCCAAAGAGGGCGCCCGGTTTGACGATATTCGGCTTTGGATTGGACAAATTGTAGTGTCGGCTGGGACCATCGTCAAGCGAGCATCTTGCATATTTCAAATTTATTGCGAGGGGTGAGCGTTGATGAATGTACACGAAGAATCTAAACTACCTCTATCCATTGCCGGGATGGAGGGAGCAGAGATGCCTGAGATAACTTGTGTTAAATGTGGCACACGCCATGGAATCACTCACCAAGGATACCTCTACGGGAACCAAAGGGTTCCCAATGGCAAAGTTAGAGGGGTTCTTACATGCTACGCTCCCCAAGAGAGGGGTCGGGCTGAAGATACTCCATGCCATGGAGAGACCTTGTTTGAACTAACTCAGAATGCCATCTCATGGGCACCTGGGCAACTGTTTAGGGAAGGTCTGGCACCACACATAACCTCCATTACGAGAGGATTGTTTGCAGAAGCATTGCAGGCTTATTACGGAGGAGCCTACAAGGGTACTGTAGCACTCTGTCGGTCAGCAATAGAACAAGCATTAGACGAGAAGAACGTTCGTGGAAGAGACCTTTGGGCGAAAATTGAGAACTGCCCAGATGACATTTTAGGCTCATCAGAGAAAACAAAAGCAGATTCGGCAAGACTGGATGGGAGAGACGCCTTGCATCATCTGCTCAATGTAACCCCGTCAGACGGACTAGGAGCCTGAGCAATTAGTCGTGTGGTGCCGGGGCACTGCTGTACTCGCGCGATTTCCGCAAGGAGCGACGCTTGGGTGGGGACAGGGAGTTCTTGTAGACTGGAGGTCCACGCTACGGAGGCGCCAATGTTTCGATCGTACGATCAAAGCCAACCATTCCTACTGCCCCCGAGTTTGCAGGACTTCGTGGATGAGAATCACCCTGCTCACCTGATCAATGACTTGGTGGACCAAGTGGATCTGAGTGCCCTGGAAGCGCGCTACGGAAACCTCGGCCAGCCCGCCTACCATCCGCGCCTGATGCTGAAGGTCATCCTGTACGGTTTCACCGTTGGGATATTCAGCTCTCGCAAACTCCAGCGGGCCTGCCAGGAGAACCTGGCCTTCAAGTACCTGGCGGGCATGGAGACCCCGGTGTTCAGGACCTTCATCGAGTTCCGGCAGCGGCACCGGGACGATATGAAAGAGGTCTTCGTACAGACGGTGAAGCTGGCCCGCGCCTTAGGGCTGGCGCGGCTCGGTGCGGTGGCACTGGATGGTTCCAAGGTAGAGGCCGACACTTCCAAGCATAAGGCCATGAGCTACGGCCGCATGCTGGAGGAGGAATCGAAGCTGAGGGTGGAAATTGAGCAGTTGCTCGAGGCGGCGCAGGCCACCGACGAGCAGGAGGACCAGGAATGCAGCCCCGATTCGGATGGCTACCGGGTGTCGGACGAACTGGCGCGGCGGGAACAGCGGCTGGAGAAGATCGAAGAGGCCAAGGCCGCCTTGGAGGAGCGGGAGAAGAGGGAACACCCCGACGAGCCGATCGACCCGAAGAAGCAGGTCTCCTTTGCGGACCATGATGCACGGTGCTTTAGCAAGCCGGGGGACGGGACTCGATACGTCTATAATGCCCAGGCCGCAGTGGACATGGACAACCAGATCATCGTGTCGAACCATATCGAGGACTCGGTCAGTGACGCACACGCAGCCGAACCGATCCTGGCGCACATGGAGCAGGAGCTGGACCAGGTGCCCCGGGCGTTGGTGACTGACGCGGGCTACGGGAACCAGAACACGCTGGACAGTTGCCGGAAGCGGGGCGTGACGCCGGTGTGTGCCACGACCCGAGAGGGAAAAGAAGGTCAGGAGGTAGGCAAACTGGACCGCCTCAGCTACGACCGGGATCAGGACAGGTTTGTTTGCCCCCGCGGTCACACCTTCGCCTTTGCTCATGAGCATCCCACCAACGGGGCGAGAACATACAAGACGATGGAGCCCGTGGCCTGCACGTGTGGCCAGTACGAAGCCGCTGATGGTCGTGAAGTGATCAGCGTGGGCCAGGGTCACCTGGCCAAACGCGAACTCAAGCGGATTATGGACGGGACGGGCCATCGAGAGCTCTATCGTCGGCGCAAATGTACGGTAGAACCGGTGTTCGGGCAGATCAAGGTCGGCATGGGATTCCGGCGGTTCTGGTATCGGGGTAGGCAGAACGTGGGCAGCGAATGGAACCTGGTGTGCGCCGCGTTCAATGTTAAGAAGATCGCGGCCTTGCTGCCCATCCAGCGTCACCCGGTCAACCCGGAGCAGGCCGCTGGCGACGAGGGCGCGAACCGGTCCATTTCGAAGCTGCGACCGCTCATCTTCCTCTTCTTCAGCGGTCCCGTGGCGCGATTCATCCGATCAATCCGTCCACGGCCATCCGCGCGGTCTCCCTATTGCCCCACGCTGCTCGAGGCTCCCATGACCGGCATCACTAATTGCTCAGACTCCTAGGAGCCTGAGCAATTAGTCGTGTGGTGCCGGGGCACTGCTGTACTCGCGCGATTTCCGCAAGGAGCGACGCTTGGGTGGGGACAGGGAGTTCTTGTAGACTGGAGGTCCACGCTACGGAGGCGCCAATGTTTCGATCGTACGATCAAAGCCAACCATTCCTACTGCCCCCGAGTTTGCAGGACTTCGTGGATGAGAATCACCCTGCTCACCTGATCAATGACTTGGTGGACCAAGTGGATCTGAGTGCCCTGGAAGCGCGCTACGGAAACCTCGGCCAGCCCGCCTACCATCCGCGCCTGATGCTGAAGGTCATCCTGTACGGTTTCACCGTTGGGATATTCAGCTCTCGCAAACTCCAGCGGGCCTGCCAGGAGAACCTGGCCTTCAAGTACCTGGCGGGCATGGAGACCCCGGTGTTCAGGACCTTCATCGAGTTCCGGCAGCGGCACCGGGACGATATGAAAGAGGTCTTCGTACAGACGGTGAAGCTGGCCCGCGCCTTAGGGCTGGCGCGGCTCGGTGCGGTGGCACTGGATGGTTCCAAGGTAGAGGCCGACACTTCCAAGCATAAGGCCATGAGCTACGGCCGCATGCTGGAGGAGGAATCGAAGCTGAGGGTGGAAATTGAGCAGTTGCTCGAGGCGGCGCAGGCCACCGACGAGCAGGAGGACCAGGAATGCAGCCCCGATTCGGATGGCTACCGGGTGTCGGACGAACTGGCGCGGCGGGAACAGCGGCTGGAGAAGATCGAAGAGGCCAAGGCCGCCTTGGAGGAGCGGGAGAAGAGGGAACACCCCGACGAGCCGATCGACCCGAAGAAGCAGGTCTCCTTTGCGGACCATGATGCACGGTGCTTTAGCAAGCCGGGGGACGGGACTCGATACGTCTATAATGCCCAGGCCGCAGTGGACATGGACAACCAGATCATCGTGTCGAACCATATCGAGGACTCGGTCAGTGACGCACACGCAGCCGAACCGATCCTGGCGCACATGGAGCAGGAGCTGGACCAGGTGCCCCGGGCGTTGGTGACTGACGCGGGCTACGGGAACCAGAACACGCTGGACAGTTGCCGGAAGCGGGGCGTGACGCCGGTGTGTGCCACGACCCGAGAGGGAAAAGAAGGTCAGGAGGTAGGCAAACTGGACCGCCTCAGCTACGACCGGGATCAGGACAGGTTTGTTTGCCCCCGCGGTCACACCTTCGCCTTTGCTCATGAGCATCCCACCAACGGGGCGAGAACATACAAGACGATGGAGCCCGTGGCCTGCACGTGTGGCCAGTACGAAGCCGCTGATGGTCGTGAAGTGATCAGCGTGGGCCAGGGTCACCTGGCCAAACGCGAACTCAAGCGGATTATGGACGGGACGGGCCATCGAGAGCTCTATCGTCGGCGCAAATGTACGGTAGAACCGGTGTTCGGGCAGATCAAGGTCGGCATGGGATTCCGGCGGTTCTGGTATCGGGGTAGGCAGAACGTGGGCAGCGAATGGAACCTGGTGTGCGCCGCGTTCAATGTTAAGAAGATCGCGGCCTTGCTGCCCATCCAGCGTCACCCGGTCAACCCGGAGCAGGCCGCTGGCGACGAGGGCGCGAACCGGTCCATTTCGAAGCTGCGACCGCTCATCTTCCTCTTCTTCAGCGGTCCCGTGGCGCGATTCATCCGATCAATCCGTCCACGGCCATCCGCGCGGTCTCCCTATTGCCCCACGCTGCTCGAGGCTCCCATGACCGGCATCACTAATTGCTCAGACTCCTAGTGACCCTAAACATGACTGTAGGATTGCTCAACCATATTTCCACAAAGTCGCCGTTGTCTGCATTGCAATCAGAGAAAGATAACAGTGAACAGTAACTTTCCGCCTACCCCTAACAGTAATGTGATTAAGCGCCCTCTGACCTTTGAGTCGGCTGAAGGCTCGCTCTACGGCTTGGCGTTGTTTATACAGGGCCTTGTGCTCAGGAGTGTACTCAAAGCCAGCAGCCTTGGCTATAAGGGCTTTGTGCCTGCGGTTGTATTGGACAATGGGGACGGCTGCATACTGGCGGCGCACAAGGCGGTCAAAGTCTTTCGAGGAATAGCCAGAATCCGCCATGCAGAGAAGTGCTTTTGGGGAAGAAGGTCATCCATGGGCTCAGGAAATAAATAAGCAAGACGCTCAAGCGTATTTGGAAAGATAGAAAACCATTGTTGCAAGTCCATATCGTCAATGTTATACTATGAGTCGATTGTCCTTCCTGTTTGAAGGCCCCGATACTTCGGGGCTTCTTATTAGGTGCCCATAACGGACAAACGGAGTAAAATCAGTGGGCAAGTAGGCGACTGGAAGAGAGATACCAGAGCCAAAACACTCATCGGGAGCGAAAGACGCCATGAAGAGTGACTTTTTGATAGCCTTAACACAGTTGGCAGCCGAAAGACACTTGCCACGAGAGCAGGTGTTGCAAGCTATTGAAGCCGCGTTGGCTTCTGCTTTCAAAAAGGACAACCTAGTCGTGGGGCAAAACATTTCCGTCAAGCTTAACCCCAACAGCGGGGAAGTAAACGTTTATGCGACGCGTACCGTGGTGGAAGAGGTGGAGGACTCCCGCCGGGAGATGGACCTGGCTGAAGCCAAAAGGTTGAAAAAAGACGCGGTTATCGGTGACGATATCGCGGTCGAGGCGCTACCTCACCAAGTAAGCCGTATTGCAGCGCAAACGGCCAAACAGGTTGTTCTCCAACGTCTCCGAGAGGTGGAGCGAGAGTTGGTCTTCGCAGAGTTCGTCGACCGCGCAGACGATGTCATCTCTGGAGTCGTGAGTCAGATCGAGCCTGGCAGGGTAATAATAATTGACCTGGGCCGCGCTCAGGCAGTGCTTCTTCCCGAGGATCAGGTTCCAACCGAGCGTTACAAAAAGGGACAACGGCTCAAGGTTTACGTGCTTGATGTGAGGCGTACCGCCAAGGGCCCCGAAATCCTGGTTTCTCGAAGCCATAAAAGCCTGCTTAAGCGTCTCTTCGAGATCGAGGTCCCCGAGGTATTCAACGGCATTGTCGAGATCAAGGCTATTTCCAGGGAAGCTGGATCTCGCAGTAAGGTCGCCGTAGTATCTCGCCAAGACGGAATCGATCCCGTGGGTTCATGTATAGGTATGAGGGGCAACCGAATCCAGAGCATCGTTAATGAGCTCCAGGGTGAAAAGATCGATGTCGTGCGATGGGACAAGGACCCTAAGCAGCTAATATCAAACGCGCTCAGTCCCTCCGAAGTAGTTCATGTAGAGCTAAATGAGGAACAAGAGACGGCCTATGTGATCGTACCAGAGCGTCAGCTATCCTTGGCCATTGGTAAAGAAGGACAGAACGCCCGCCTGGCTGCCAAGCTCACGAACATCCGCCTTGATATCAAGAGCATGAGTGAGTGGGAGGCCATAAGAGCACAACAGCAAGCTGATGGTGAAGTCGAGTCCCAGTCCGAGGCTGTGGCCGTTGTTGAAGCTGAAGAAGAGTTGGTCCTCGAAACTGAACCCGTCGAAGCCGCAGTACCGACAGAGTCTGAAGTAGCGGAAGAGCTTATCGCGGAAGCTCTAAAACCAGCCACTGAAGTAGAAACTCCCGTAGAAGAGGAAGTGGTTGCACCTAACCTCCAGGAGATGGAGGAACCCGCGGCTGAGCAGGTTGCGACCAATAAACTGAGTCCCGAAGAGGAGTTGGCTCTCCAAGCCATAGAGGAAGAGGCGGCGGAAGAAGAAGAGGAGGAAGAGGAAGAAGGGGAGGTTGGTGAGGAGGTGTGGAAGGTGCCGGAGTTGGCTTCCGGTCCGGGACAGATTAGGTTTGCTGAAGATATACTGGGCGACTTCCGTGGCAGAGGACGGAAGGAGAAGAAGAGCAAGCGACGCCCTCAAGGTGGTAATTGGAGACCACCAAAGAGCGGTGCGGCTGGCCGTAGCGTACGCACAGATGTGAGTAAAGCCCCATAGCTGAGTTAACGTGTGGCGAAAACTAACATTCCAATTCGAAGTTGTGTCGTCTGCGGACACAGATTTGCCAAGAGGGACCTTACGAGGATAGTCCGCACGTTAACCCGTACCGTTGAGGTAGATCCGACGGGTAAGAAGCCAGGCAGAGGCGCGTATCTCTGCGATACCGCGGAATGCTGGCAGCAGGCTCTTTCCAAGAGCAGAGTCGACCGCTCTCTCGGCTTTCAGTTGTCGGAGCGTGACAGGGATGCCCTATCTTCCTACTACCGGGAGCAGCTCGAGCTAATAACAAGCATTGGAGATGTGCCATGAGTGTCGAAGGACGCCAAACAATTGTAGAGGAACAAAAGCGACCTGCTAAAACTGAGAAGAAAGCGTCCACTCGCAAAGCGGCCGCCAAAGTGCTGGAGCTGCCCCAAAATCTGACTGTAAAACAGCTCTCCGAGCTTACGAATATAAACTCCATAGATACCATCAAACAGTTGATGCGTAACGGCATTATGGCCTCCCTGAACCAGGTAATAGACTTCGAAGTGGCAACGTTGGTAACTTCTGCCTTTGGAATTAGAGTTAAACCGGAGGTAATAGTAGCAGCCAACGGCCCATCTACTACGGCGGTGGAAGCCGTTGATCCATCGACGCTTGTCACACGTCCACCAGTGGTGACTATTTTGGGCCATGTAGACCACGGTAAAACCACCTTGCTGGATACAATCAGAAAAAGCCGCATTACAGCATCAGAGGTTGGTGGCATAACCCAGCACATCGGAGCCTACCAGGTAGAGTACAAGGACCAAAAGATTACTTTTCTGGATACTCCCGGCCATGAAGCCTTCACCGCCATCAGGGCGAGGGGCGCTCGAGTAACTGATATAGCTATCCTGGTAGTAGCAGCTGACGATGGTGTCATGCCCCAGACCGTGGAAGCATTGGACCACGCCAAGGCTGCGGGCGTGCCGATTCTAGTAGCAATTAACAAGATGGACAGGGCTGATGCCGACCCCGACAAAGTAAAGCGTCAGCTCGGCGAACAAAGCCTCGTACTAGAGGAATGGGGTGGAGAAGTTGTTACTGTGCCCATTTCAGCCAGTCAGGGCGACGGTATTGAAGATCTGCTGGAAAATATTGTGGTGATTTCCGAAGTCGCTGAGCTAAAGGCAGACCCTCAGAAAGCTGCCACTGGTGTAGTGATCGAAGCCAAATTGGACAAGACTCGCGGGTCCTTGACGACCTTACTCATACAAAATGGCACTCTGAGGATAGGAGACAACGTAGTGGCAGGCGGTGCATGGGGCAGGGTCAAGGCCATGGTGGACGACGTGGGAAACCGAATTACCGAAGCGACACCCTCTGTCCCTGTGGAGATGATGGGATTCAACTCCCTTCCCGATGCGGGCGATATTTTCGTGGTTGCCACTCGAGAGCAGACTCCCCGGGACATGGCCGAGGAGAGGCTAAGGGAAAAAGAGGCTGGGCTTTCCAGTGTACGCGGCTTGACCCTGGAGGAGATATATACCAGGCTGGACACGGGAGAGGTAAAGGAGCTCAACCTGATCATCAAAGCGGATGTACAGGGAAGCGTTGAGGCGGTATGTTCGTCCCTCGAACGCCTGGATGATAACAATGCAAAGGTCCGCATACTCCACGCCGGCAGTGGCATGATCACCGAGACTGATGTGCTTCTTGCCAGCACGTCGAAGGCCATAATAATCGGGTTTTCAACTTCCACTCAGCCCAATGTTGAGCGACTGGCTGAACGAGAAGGTGTGGAAATAAGGCACTACGACATCATCTATCGTTTGGTCGAAGACGTGGAAAAGGCACTCAAAGGCATGTTGGAGGCTGTCTACCGAGAAGTTGTCCAAGGCCGTGCCGAAGTTCGCGCCATCTTCTCCGTGGGCAAACGAACAAAGATAGCGGGCTGCATGGTCACAGATGGAAGCATCTCTAGAAACGTCTCTGTGCGAGTCCTCCGTGCTGGAGAAGTCATCCACGAAGGGAATATATCCAGCATCCGCCATTTCAAGGAAGAAGTCACAGAGATCGCTAGCGGATATGAATGCGGTTTGGGAATTTCCGGATTCGGAGACTTCGTGGAGGGGGACCTGATAGAGGCATACCGGCGAGTGAAGGGCAGCGCATAGCTGCCGTCCTAGACTCCATCTACCGTAAATACCCCTAAACGAGATACTCTTCCAAGGGAGCGATTTCCCATGAGCAGACGCACCGATCGTATTAACGGCCTTCTACGTCAAGAGATCAGCCAGATGGTTGCTCGCGAGCTTAACGATCCCAGGCTTTTCGGCGTCGTCAGCATCACTCGAGTAGAGACTACCAGTGATCTTCGCCACGCCAGGGTCTTCGTGAGTGTCCTGGGCAAGCAAGAGGAAAAGGAGAGCGTTCTACAGGGGATTAACTCCGCCATGGGCTTCATGCGGAAGGAGATGAAGGCGCGACTCTCCTTGAAATACATCCCGGAGTTGACGTTCATCCTGGACGAATCCATGGAAGAGGCCGAGTATATCTTCAAGCTGATGGACCGTCTGTCCATAGACGGTGAATCTGATGAAGAGTCACCTGCCAGGATTGAACGCACCGGACCTGGCAAACTAGCTGGGAATCTCTAAATTCGAGCAAGTCCAAGCTTTTTCTCTTGTACCATTCGGTGCGCCCCAAGCATTCACCTCTCGACTAAAGTAGTGAAATTCGGCATAAATTATCGTGGCTGCGAACGATAGATCTGACCATAGGCTCATGAGCTAAAGAGTGGACAGAGATAAAGCTCCCATAAACGGGTTCCTCAATTTGCACAAAACCTCAGGCCCAACCTCCATGGATGTGGTGCGCCAGGTAAAACGGCTCATCGGTCAGCAGAAGGGCGTAGGGCATGGAGGTACGCTCGACCCGTTGGCTGAGGGCGTTCTCCCGATCTGTCTGGGACAAGCCACCAGACTCATGGAGTACCTTGTGGACTCGATCAAAGAGTACAAGATGGAGATTCGCCTTGGTGAAACCACCACCACCTACGACGGTGAGGGTGAGGTGGTAAAGACGAGAGACCCTTCCGGGCTTGAACTAGAGACGGTCGAGGACAAGCTAAAGTCGTTCCAGGGCGTTATCGATCAGATTCCACCCATGTACAGCGCCATCAAACGTGGAGGAAAGCGCCTTTATGAATTAGCTCGATCTGGAGTCGAGGTCGACTTGCAACCCAGAAAGGTGGAGATTGCGAGTATTGAGATACTCAGCTTTTCCCTGCCTTTTCTGGTACTCAGGGTGTCCAGCGGCAGGGGCGCCTACATGAGGTCACTGGCCTACGATCTGGGTGAGGCACTTGGCTGTGGAGGCTATCTTAGCAGCCTTGTCCGAGAAAAAGCGGGCCCCTTCCGCGTTGAAGAGGCTGTGCCGCTATCCACGCTGCAGGAAGGTGCCGATGGGGACTCTTGGAGAGAGCACCTTCTACCACCCGACTACGCTTTGCTCAACATGAAAAGCGTGGCGGTTAGCAAGGCTGCGGAGAGATACCTACGAAGCGGGCGTTCCGTGGCATTGTCGCCCCATGTGGGCATCTACGCAGGCTATATGGAGAGATACCGGGCATATACTCAGGATGGCCGTTTCTTAGCGGTGGTCGCTTTCGATAAACCCCAGAACCAGTGGCAACCGTACAAAGTGTTCAATATAGACACACCGTCTGCGTATGCTCCTAGCTAGGGCAACTCCTAAGGCGTTCTCCCGGCAACCGATCCTTTGGGGAAAAGTATAGTTTCACCGTGCTAACTCAATTTGCCAGGGATGTACGCTGTCTCCCAGGATCTTTCGATTATTGCTCCGAAGAAGGTAGTTTCCGCTCACCCTGAGAGCTTGTCGAAGGGCGGCCCCACATGGTTCGACAACCCTTCGGCCTTGCTCAGGATGTAGCTCACCATGAGCGTTAGTTTCCTCCCACCTCTGACAATTAAAAGACCCTGCTGTCTCCGACTCGTCCTTGACAAATCAACTCAGGCATGTATATTGGAGCCCAAGGGTGATGATTCCAAAGGAAGGGGTGAGTCATGGAGGCATACTGCTTCAAGTGCCGTTCCAAGAGAGAGATCAAGGGCCCCAAGCAGGTAACCTTGAAGAACGGACGTCCAGCCACCCAGGGTACCTGCCCAGTGTGCAGTACCAAGGTGTTCCGTATCGGTAAAGCTGCCTAGCGCCGTATTCCCTAAATTCCCAGTCCTGCCACACAATGCAGCTAGGTAGACACCAAGGAAACTCCTAGCTTTCCCAGCAAGTTTATCGGGTTGCTATTAAGCAGCTTGGTAACTCCCTCCGAAGAGAGCCCTGAGCCGAGAGCGACCTTCTGTGTTATCTCAGGGCTCAGGAGGTCCTCGGGGGCGTGTGCGTCTGAGTCTAGAAGCATCAGAGCTCCCGTCTCCAGCGCCATTCTCACCACATGGCCGTTCGCGAGGCTGTGACCCTTTCGAGCTGACACTTCAAGGAAGGTCCCTTCTTTAGAAGCCAGCTGAGCGTCTTCAAATTCGATAAGGCCCGGATGTGCCAGAATATCCACCGCCGGACAGATGATCGCCGCCCTATTCGTTCCAGGCTCCACCGGCTCAACGACAGTCTCGCCGTGGACAACCACAACCTTGGCCCCCAGTCCCTTCGCTGCCTCGGCCACCATGTCGATATCCTCTTTAGGCACGTGGGTAATCTCCACGCCTGGCAATGCCAGAATATCCCACCGGTTTGAAGCCATCTGGCAGTCCTTCACCAGGGTCTTTACGACCATCTCGACGTTTCCGATCCCTACGTGGTCAGTCACGCCAATTACCTGGTAGCCCTTCACATGGGCTCTGCGGATGAGCTCGATGGGTGACAGCACCCCGTCACTGAGGAAGGTGTGGGTGTGAAAATCGTACATGGCTCCTCCAGACATTAATTGCCGGACAAGGTTCGTCTCGATCCTTGCCCGGCATATCTCAATCCACTGACTTATGGTTAGACTTAAAGATTGTACTGAGGGTCTAAGTAATCCTTCTCTTTGATATAGATCTGCAGACGGCTTCTCTGTTGGTCGGCAATAACGAGGCGTCCGTTCTTGTCTATATCAGCAGATGTTGGATAGAACAATCTCCACTCGGGCTCTAGAGACTTGACTCTCTTGCGGGCCTTCTGGTAGTCGGGATTGGCGGCGATATAGACCTGGGCCCACTTAGAAAGCTGCTGTGCGTCCCCAATAAAAGTGGTTATGTATGAGCCGTCAGCACCAAAGGCATGGACCTGGCTGCCTCCCCAGTCGACCACGTAGACATCTCCCTCTTCGTCTACAGCCACACCACTGGGGCGTCGTAACTCTCCTGGGCTCCCATCGGGTGCACCGAATGTCATGAGGAGTTGGCCGTCTGGACTGAGCTTCTGTACCCGACGGTTGTTCCAGTCGGCCACGTACAGGTTTCCATCTCCATCGATAGTGATTCCCCAGGGCATGTCGAACTCCGCGTCGCCAGAACCTTTCTTACCCCATTTGGAAAGGAACTTTCCCTCTTTGGTGAACTTCTGGAGGCGGTTGTTGCCACTGTCAACGATCCACAGGTTATCTTCGCCGTCGAAGGCCAGTCCCCAGGGTCGGGATAGCTCACCATTGCCTGATCCAGCCACTCCCCATTTACTTATGAAGTTGCCATCCTTGTCGAAGATGGAGATTCTATTAAGCCACTCATCAGAAACGTAGACATTCTCATCTCTGTCCAAGGCAAGGGAGGTAGTTCTTATAAACTGGCCGTCATCTGTGCCGTATCTGCCGAATTCGAAGAGGAATTCCTCCTCGCCTGCCTCATAACCAAGGTTGCACTTGGTAATCCTCGTCGACGGCATGAATTCAGCCGTGGTGCTCAGCACGTATGCCGAGCCATCGGCGGCTATTTCCAGGTCCATGGGATATCGAAAGCCGTTACCACCGTTGCTCTGCTGGCCGACTTGATGGCTAAAGCTAAAGGTACGGCCTGACACAGTCCTTGTAATCATAGTTAGCTCCCATCCGTGGAGTTTGGTTTGTCGGGCTCTTCGCCTGACAGCCCCAGTGACATAGACCTAGCCGAACTGGTATTCCCTGGCCGAGGCAATAAGCTGCAGTACCTCCGCAGTCCTGCGTGCTGAGATACTTGATGCCTCTTCTGTATCCCAGCTCAATGGACCCGCCTGCTGTGCATGGGCCACCAGCTCTCTGTGGGTAATGTCGGTGACTTCCACCGGCCCGATCAAGTCCAGACAGCTATCCACCAAAGCCTCGGGCGAGATGTTGCCTTGGGCACGCACCCGGTTCACAATTTCCTGGACGCCAGGCTTCGACAGGTCCCCTACTCGGTCTGCGACGAAGTTAATGCGCCTTACCAAAGATCCACTATCTATCCACTCGGCTCCGGTGTGCCATCCCTCCACGCTGGGTGGATCAAGGAGGGATTGCCCCATGTTGGTGGGCTCGGCTCCCAGGTCCTCCAGACTCGGCTGTGGTATACCCTTGTGGTCTCCCACCAGGTTCATGGTGCCTACTACTACCTCTACAGGGCTCTTGATCTTGGTAAAACGGGCGTTTTTGAAGAAATCCGAGTTTAATAACACCCGGAGGGTGGATCTAATGTCGTATTCAGAATTTCTGAAGGCATCCCCTATAATGTTGATCGCGGCGGGATCCCTGGGAGGCGTGTCTTGCCACGCAGGCACCTGGGGTTCGTCGGCCACAAAGAAGTTATAGAGATGTCTGGCGATGAAACGAGCAGTGGCGGGCTGGCGCACGATGATGTCGATGATGTCCTCACCGTTAAAGTTGCCCCTTTGGCCCAGGAAGGACTTTTCGGTATCGTCGTGGTCATCTGCCCGGTATTCGAAGTCCCAGGGGAAGCGCCCCAAGGGCAGCCGCGGAATCTTCGGGGCAATGGTCCAACCCGTGAAGGCCCTGGAGCATTCGTAGACGTCCTGCTCGGTGTAGTTACCCACACCCATGGAGAACAGCTCCAGTAGCTCCCGACCCCAGTTCTCGTTGGGGGCGTCTTTGTGGCTCTCATTGTTGTCCAGCCAGTAGATCATGGCCGGGTTCTTGGCCAGCCGCAGCAAAAGTTCCCTGTAGCTGCCCATCCCATACTTACGGAACATGCTGATTTGTGTCAGCAACTGGTCACAGTTGTCTACCTTCGAGTTACCCGTGGCGAACAGATGATGCCAGAAAAGGGCGGTCTTCTCATGCAGTGGCCGCTGGGTGTTGATCATCTGCCAGATGTAATTAGCCTGACCGGGTATGGGCACTCCGCCGGGAAGCATGGTGCCCGGAGAGTGTCGGAAGAGCAGCTCCTCGTCGGTGGCTGGAATCCCGTAGTTCTCCGGATCGAGCAACTCCTCCACTGTAGCTTCGTAGCCTTTGGCAACCCGCTCTTCCAACTCTGCCCTCGGGGCACCGAAGCCTGCGCGCCTCATTAAATGGGACATCAAAGCCAAATCGTCTTTGTTCGCCATGAAGCATTCTCCCTTCTAAGGTTGGTTTGTCATTGGAGTGCCGTTCCAAGGGGACAAATAAAATAGCTAAACAGGTTTCTCTGGGACAGCAAGCCATGACAAAATCTCGCACATCGAAAGCTGGCTACTGTCAACTGGGATATTCTAAACCATACGCTCTAGACCGTCAACAGAGACGAGGTGCTCAACGGCATCAGCTCTTTACGTCCTCTTGCAGTAGCATTGCTACTCTGGACATTAAGGGTGACACCAATTAATGGGTGTGATTCCGTTGCAAAACGGGGCAAACACATAGGTTTGCCCCTTCGCTAATCTTTGACACTTACCCGGGACGGCTTGGTGCCTGATCGGGTGTTGCACGGGTTGGGATGGCTAGAATGTCAGCTAAACACCCATGCCTATGGTGGACTGCTCGAGGCCTACGGCTCGACTGGAACCTGGGAACTTGGCGGGGTGTATACCCTCTCCCAGTCGTTCCTCTATCAGGTGACCACTTTCGTCGTAGTATTCGCCCTCGACGGACTCGAGATACTTTGCCCACTTCGAGGTGCTCTTTCGAATTTCCCAGACCCAGTAGTAATAGGCCATTCGCTTGAGTCCGGACCAGACATCACCCTCACGGAACCGTCGCCAGATCTGCAGGGGACTGTAGAATTTTTTGTATGCTCTGTTGATCTCGTGTTGCAGGGTGCTGGGTCGCATGTTCTTCGGCAGGAAGATCACGAAAGTGCCATCCAGCCGGTCCCACGATGGCATAAGGAATCGATTGAGTGGGATGGTGGGCGCGTTGTGCTCCGGGTAACCACTCAGGGGGAACAGGGCTACATAGTCAACGTCTGCCTCGATGGCGGAGTCTATGGTGGCTCTGATGCTTTCCACGGTGTCATCGTCGGAACCTAGCACAAAGGACCCCAGTACCCTCAGCTTGTGAGCCTTGATCTTTGCCAGGGCCTTTTTGATGCCGTCGCTGGTCTGCTTCTTGTTCAGTAGCTTGAGGACGTTGTTGTCGAAGGATTCCAGGCCCATGTATAGGGTATTGACCTGCGCCTTCTTCAAAAGTGCAAGTGTCTCTTCGTCCCTGGCCACCTCCAGCCTCGTGAAGCAGATTCCGTACCAATCGATTCCTTCGTCTATGATCCTGTTAAGCAGCTCCTTGGTGCGGTCCCGATTTACCGTGAAATGATTGTCGACCATGAAGAAGTACTTGGTGCCGGTAAGACTCTGCTGGTATTTTATGTCCTCGATTACAGCGTCTATGCTTCGCAGTCTGTAGCCCCTGCCCAACTCCCTGGGGGCGATGCAGAATGAGCAGTCGTAGGGGCAACCGCGCGTGGTCTGGAGGACCTGCCAGCGCATCCTGAGCTTCAATAGCAGCTTCCACCAGGGCCAGTTCATGTAACCCTGAATTAGCTCCAGATCAGGGGTGGTCTCAAACTCCGCAGTAAAAGGACGATTTGGGTTCTGACGGACCCTGCCGTTGTCCCAGTAGGAGACGCCTAGGACGTCGTTCAAATCTTCGTCGTTCTTCCACTTTTCCAGGACCTCAGGAAGGGTCTCATCGCCTTCCTGGCGAACAACTACGTCGCAATATTGCAGGGTATCCTCCGCCATCACCGAGGCGTGAGTGCCACCGATAATGATGGGCATGTCCGGGCGAACGGCCTTGATTTTGTTGATGAACTCAATCGTTGCGGGCATGGTGGAGCTGAAGGCATGAAAACATACCAGGTCCGATTCCATGACCCGGTCCCATTTGATAGGTCCTATATGCTCAACGAAGGCCTGAACGTCATACCCACGGTCTCTGACGATGGTGGCTATAAGAGGCATTCCATATTCGGGGAAGACAGCGTGAGTGACCAGATTCCAGTAGGGCAGCTTAGCGCTGATGAAGGTCACTTTTTTGATATCCATGGTTCACATCTCCTCGATTATGTCTTGGGACCGGGACCTCTGTACATGACTTTCAGTCTGGGAGAGATTCAAGGACGCGATGAGTATATCTTAGTTACCTTGGCAAATGCAATAAGGAGTTGAGCATTTAAGCTGCAAAGTCGATTCACTTTTACGAGTTATTCGGTGGCTAAACGCCAGCGACTCATATACGATTACCAAAATCCTGGCAAGCTATAATGAAGGTTGCTGCCGGCTACGAACCGGACCAGGTATGAGGCGGGCTTCAATGACCTGCGAGCTTTGCGACCGCTATATGGAGCGTTTAACGGCGCACCACCTGATTCCCAAGATGAAAGGTGGAAAGCATGGGCCGTAAGCCATGCTGTGTCCTACCTGCCACCGCCAGGTCCACGCCCTTTTCAGCGAGGGAACTCTAGCTCGCAAGCTTAACAGCGTAGACGCCTTGAAGACCGATCCCCAGGTAGGCAACTATCTGTCCTGGGTGCGGAAGAGGGCGGATAATTCCCACTTCAAAGTCCGGAAGTGGAAGGGTAGATACTGAGCATCCATTTCGCGCCTGACCGTCCAAGGGGTATCACCATTGGCCAAATGGGTGTTGACACCGTGTGCCTAAGCCAGGGCTCCTTCTACCATATATTCAGGTGATGTTCGTTCCCAGAACGATTGGCCACCATGTATCACAGACGCTGTGAGCGACAATGTGGGGATCGTGGGGCCGTATCGGGAGCCGCAAGCCCAAGTGCACGCCAAGACGGCTCTACGTGAGTTGGCGGTGACAGATGCGAACACGATACATTGCCTGATGAAACGGTCAAAAGGAGGACCCCGGAATGGACTCTGAGAATGGCAGAGACACTCAGAACGGCGCTATGGAGCACTATTCCTTGGATGTTTCCCATGAGCGCGTTGAGAGCCTGTGGAGGCAGGTCCTAAACCACAAGAACTCATCGCGTTCCGACCTTACAGCGGTCAGGGCCAGTCGAGCCCGAGCTGAGATGGAACGACAAAAGGCATCTAAGGAGGCCCTGGAGGCCACGAGGCAGACCTGCGATCAGCTAATCGCCGAGTCGGAGCGGCAGCTGGTAACGGCCAGAGAAGTAGAGCGCGCAGCTCAGATGAAGATGGTTGATGCTGATGAAACCCTGAAGCAGGCCGAGATGACACTTGGGGAGGCAAATACCTACCGCGAAAATATGATGGCCGAGGCTGACAGCTACCGTGACAAGGCCATGGCGGATGCGGACAGCTATCGCCAGGCGACTACGGATGAAGCTGACATCTGTCGCGAAAAGATCATGGCGGAAGCTCGGCAGGACTCCCAGAGGATCCGAGACGAGGCCATGGCCGCCGCGACCCAGGAGTGCACGGACCTCAAACGCCAGGTCACCTATGAAGTCCAGTCCATCCTGAACGAGGTCGACGCTATGAGAGCGGCGGCTCAAGAGGAAATGGAAGCGCAGAAGATATATGCTGAGACAGCACAGATCAAGGCTATGTCTCAGAAATCCTGCGCTGAGCTCATGGGAAACGTTGGCGAAGTTGCCTACCGGATGGACGGCGAAGACGACCAGGTGTCCTCGATGAAGAGCGTGAGCTCCTGGGAAGACGTGGGGTTAGGCGAGGTATACCAAGCTCCTGAGCCGACTACTACGGAGTCCGAGCCTGAGCCCGAAATTATCAACGGACAGCAGGAGAACGGCACTTATCAGGAAGAAGCCGAGGCCACGACCACCTCTAAAAAGTCCAAGGCTAAGAACTCTAAATAATCCCGCAAATCAGGTTCGAAAAGGTGTCATAGAAAGCCATCCACCCTTAACGGGGGGCGGGATGGCTTTCTAGCATTTAGGCGAAGCCTAGTTGGGGAGAAGGTAGCCTCTACGGTTTAATCTCCCGCCTTGCGCCGAGCGACTGCTGCCTCTGCTCGGGGGCTGATAGCCCGCTGCACCACTACGTTGACTAGCGATGGCTTGCCGGCCGCAAAGGCCCGCTTTAAGGCTGGTTCCAGGTGCCATCCACCCTTAACGGGGGGCGGGATGGCTTTCTAGCATTTAGGCGAAGCCTAGTTGGGGAGAAGGTAGCCTCTACGGTTTAATCTCCCGCCTTGCGCCGAGCGACTGCTGCCTCTGCTCGGGGGCTGATAGCCCGCTGCACCACTACGTTGACTAGCGATGGCTTGCCGGCCGCAAAGGCCCGCTTTAAGGCTGGTTCCAGGTCCTCCGGGCGTTCGACGAATTCTCCGTGGCCGCCTAATCCCTCTGCCACCAGATCATAGCGCGTTTGTAGCAGGTCGGTGGCGATCGCCCGCCCGTATACGCCCAGCTGAATTTGTCGGTCTATGCCCCAGGCTGAGTCGTTGCCCAAGATTGTTACGATGGGCAGATTGTGTCGTACGGCGGTGTCGAACTCCATTCCTTGGAAGCCAAATGCGCCATCACCGCTGAAGTTAATCACCTTGGCGTCCGGGTAAGCTAGCTTGGCTGCCATAGCCGTCGGCAGGGACGAGCCCAGCATTCCCAAGGTGGGTATGTAAAGCCAGCGGCGGCCGTGTCGAGCACCGTGATGTGCCCTCCCGAAGTGACAATAATCGCCACCATCGAATACCAGAAAATCATTGGGCCCCAAAAGCTTTTCCACCGTTTTGTGAACGTACATAGCGTGCATAGGTGTGTCAGCAGTCGCCAAGGTATCCAGCCATTCCGCCTGGGCGTCACGCTCCCCTTGGAGCCTGTCCAGCCACGGTAGGCGAGGCCAAGAGTATTTGGCGGCCTCTTCCGTAAGCTGTCTGACCACCCCCTGCACATCCCCGACTATACCCACGCTGACACCACGGTTCCTGCCGATCTCCGCCGCTGCGGGGTCCACCTGAATTAGTTTGGCTTCAGCCGCCACGGCTGGCGGCAGGCAAAACCCTATGGAGAAGTCCTGCTTCCTGCCCAGCAGCACAACTACGTCGGCCTCGGCCAGCAGACCGGCTGCTCGGTTGAGCCCTCTTTCGAAGAATCCGAAGCAGTTTGGATGATCGTCGGATACCAGACCTCGCGCCTGGTCCTCTGTGAGCAGCGGCAGGTTGGTTGTTTCGATGAAGTTCTGTAAGGTCTCTCCAGAGTCGGTGTAAGCCGCCGGAGCCCCCGCCAGGACCAGGGGTCGTTGGGCTTGATGGAGCATCTCGATGGCCCTTTTCACCAGCTCCGGACTAGCACCGGCAGGGTTGTCTGACCGATACTCTTCCGGCTGATAGAAGCTGACATCCTCTTCGTTTACCTCTTGCTCCTGAACGTCCATGGGTATGGTCAGGTGCACAGGCCCGCGACGGCCGCTGAACGCAGTCCTGACAGCCCGAGCGATGTAGTCAGGGATTCGGCGGGCATCGTGGACCATCCAAGAGCCCTTGGTAACAGGGGCGGCCATGGCCACTTGCTCGATCTCCTGCATGGCCCCTCTGCCCAGCTGGGACAGGTTGGCGGAGCCACTAATGGAGATGACAGGACTTTCGCTGTGCAGGGCATGGGCAAGGCCGGGAACGGCGTTGGCAAATCCTGGTGTGGTGTACATGCACACGCCCGCCTGGCCGGTGATGCGGCCCCATGCATCTGCCATATGAACGGCCGCTTGCTCATGGCGCGTATCCACGAAGTTGAAGTCCATGTCGTACATCACGTCCATGACGGGAAGGATATGGTCCCCGGCCAAAGTGAATATGTTGCGAACGCCCTCTAACTTGAGGGCCTTGCCGATGAGGTGGCTGCCGGTAATCTTGTTGGATCCAGTCATTCTGCCTCCTGATATGCCGGTACACTTTTAGCTCTGATTAGAGGAAGTGCAATACCTGTATGAGAGGTGTCGAAGGGATGGTTTGAATTATGGCGGAGATGCCGTGGAGCGTCAACCTACTGTGCCTTCGTCGCAGTTGCCGTCAACAAAACACCGTGCTATCATTGCTCCGTGGCCCGACGGTAATAACTAGAGGAGAGTGGAGCCAGTGGCCCTTCCTGAGCGAATGAAGTTCGGAATCTTCTTGGCGCCCTTCCACCGCGTAGGTGAGAATCCGACTCTGGCAATTGAGCGGGACATGGAGCTGGTGCAGTGGCTGGATACCCTGGGCCTTGACGAGGCGTGGATTGGCGAGCACCACAGCGCTGGCTGGGAGACCATTGCCTCCCCGGAGTTATTCATGGCGGCCGCCGCCGAGCGTACCCGCCACATCAAGCTGGGCACCGGTGTTATCAGCCTTCCATATCATCACCCTTTGATGGTTGCTAATCGCATGGTTCAGTTGGACCACATGACCCGTGGACGAGTAATGATGGGTGTGGGTCCTGGCGCTTTGGTCTCCGACGCCTACATGCTGGGTATCGATCCGACGACTCAACGGGATAGAATGCATGAGTCCCTTGACATAATTATGAGGCTCTTCACGGAAACAGAGCCCATAACCTACAAGAGTGACTGGTTCGAGTTGCGCGAGGCGGTGCTTCACCTCCGGCCCTACCAAAGGCCCCACCTGCCCATCGCCGTGGGAGCTGTCACTTCGCCAGCCGGGCCATCTTTGGCCGGCAAGCATGGAGCGGCGATGCTCTCCATGAACGTGCCCAGGGACGTGCCTGGTGAGGCCGACTTTTCGTACCTATGGGACGTAGCGGAGACTTCCGCAGTTGAACATGAGAAAACGGTCAGCCGTGACGAATGGCGTCTGGTAATTCCAGTCCACCTGGCGGAAACCCGTGAAGAGGCGATCAATGATGCCAGGATGGGCGGCGGATACTTTCAGCGTGAGTACTTGGAGGAGACCATAGGTCGCCAATCGGATAACAATGTTCCCGTCGAAAAGATCATTGATACCATGGTGGAATCCGGCTCTTGGATTATCGGCACTCCCGACGACTGTGTAGAGGCTATCAATCGTTTGGATGAGAGGAGCGGAGGCTTCGGAGGCTTCCTGGTACTGGTGGTCGATTGGGCTCCTCGCGAGAAGATATTACGTAGCTTTGAGTTGCTGGCGCGTTATGTGATGCCTAGGTTCCAAAATAGTCTGGGTAACATAATAACGTCCAACCAATGGTCCCGAGACCACAACCAAGAACTGGAAACGCTGAGGGCCAGTTCCATAGCAAGGGCACGCGAGACCTGGGAAGCGCGCCAATAGCCGTTACCTTCTTCGTAGTCGGGCAACGATAGTTATTCGTCAAACAATCCGGATTTGATGTTATAATGGCCCTCGGAATGGGGCTCAGCCAACTGTGACCCCGCACACATACGAGAGGAGAGTGTATTAGAATGGCCCTTCCTGAGAGACTCAATTTCGGAATCTTCCTGGCTCCCTTCCACCCCTTGGGCGAGAATATAAAGCTGGCTCACGATCGGGACCTTGAGTTGGTACAGTGGCTGGACTATCTAGGATACGACGAGTGCTGGGTAGGTGAGCATCACAGCGCCGGATGGGAGACTATCCCCGCTCCCGATATTTTTATGGCGGTCGCAGCCGAGCGTACACGCAACATCAGGTTTGGCACGGGAGTGTATAGTCTACCCTATCACCATCCCTTTATAGTGGCCCATAGGATGTCGTTGCTGGACAACCTGACCAACGGTCGTATCATGCTTGGCGTGGGCCCGGGCGCCATGGTTACCGATGCCTATATGCTTGGGCAGGACTACGGCCTGGCTCGGGGCAAGATGGATGAGGCTCTCGGGGTTATCCTACGCCTCTTCACTGAAACGGAGCCCGTAACTCACGTCAGCGACTGGTTCGAGCTCCACGATGCCATGCTCCAAATCAAGCCTTTTCAGAAACCCCATATGCCTATTGCGGTGGCATCTGCAGCATCACCGGCTGGCGTAGCTGTGGCCGGTAAGCACGGAGTGGCGGTACTATCGGCCAGCGTGCCTGCGGACATAAGGGGCCAGCCCGCCCTTCAGCACCTGTGGCAAATCGCCGAGGACGCGGCGGCCGAGCATGGAAAGACTGTTCGCAGAGAGGACTGGCGTCTCTCCATCCCCATCCACCTGGCAGAGAGCAAGAAACAGGCTATGGATGAGGCCCGAATGGGCGCTGGCCGCCAGCTGAGAGAGTACACCGAAGTGCTCCTCGGCCCGAACCCTGTAGCCAAAGGTCCTGTCGAAGAGGTCATAGACAGGATGGTAGATGCGGGTAGTTGGATAGTGGGAACGCCCGACGATTGCATCGCTGCCATCAAACGTCTAGACGAGCGAAGCGGTGGGTTCGGAACCTTCTTGGTGCAGCACCACGAGTGGGTCTCCCGGGAGAAGAGAATGCACAGCTTCGACCTGCTGGCGCGTTACGTGATGCCAGAGTTTCAGGGTTCGCTCCAAAGCGTCAAGATGTCCTACGACTGGGGAGTAGACCACCTCCAGGAGATGCTGGACTTGAGACACGCCGCTACTGACAAGGCCAGAAAGATCTGGGACGAGGCTCACCCGAGCAGGTAACCCACGGCTGGAAGATTGAGTTAGCCCTTCGAAGTAAGAGAGTGCCAGGCCAACGAGCCTGGCACTCTTTGTATTTCTAGTCCTGGGGCTCAGGCATAAACTCCAGAAGTCTCCCGGCGCCCTGTATGGACTGAGTTATGCCAGCCTTCCGAAAGGTACGCCAGGCGGTGGCCTGCACCGCTGTTACCACCGGTTTGCCCAGACGCTGCTCAAGCTCGGCGGCGGCCTCCATGGCTCGCCAGGCGGTGCAGGGGCAAAACAGGGCGTCGGCCTCGGGACGGCACACCTTGGTGGCAAACTCCAGAATCACCTCGGGGTCCTGGTCGTTGATGCCCTGGGCCCCGGCCTGTGCGGCCCACGGCTCCGCCTCCACGTTGAGCACGTCGAACCCTTGGGCTTCGAAGTACTCGCGCAGTCGATCATTGTTCCAGTCTGGGTACGGAGATGCCACGGAGATCTTCTTGGCCCCGAAATAGTTTAGCGCCTGGGCCACGGACGGACTGGTAGCTACCGCTGGCACCCCCGCTGCTGTGGCCATGATTTGCTCCATTTGACCGCTCCACTCGATGCCCCGATAGAAGCTATTTGTAGTTCCCACCATGGTCACCACGTCTATCTTGGCCTGGCGGAGGTATCGACCGCCCTGCTCCAGTTGGGAGTTCATCTCGTCCATCCCGTCCTTACCAATAGCCTCGTTGGTCAGCCACAGGCGTTGGCTGTGAATGGACGTTCCGGGTGGTGCTATCCGATGGAAGTCGGGCTCCACAGTGGTGTTGGTCGCGGGGACCATAACTCCTATACGTTTGCGGATAGCCATCTCATACCTCCTTGGGTGCGGATTTTGGGTAGTATAACATGTGGATGGGTGGGACCTATCTACCTTAGCGGGATAATCGCGAGGCCCTTAACAAGAATCTCTCATACTGGTTGCCACCAGCACCACCAAGGATTAAAAGGGGCCGGGGTGCCCTCACCCCGGCCCTTCGACAAGCTCTCAGGGCCACCCCTCTCCCAGCGGGAGAGGGGCTGGGGGTGAGGGCCACTTTCGTAGAACACCTTTTCTTGACGGTCTGAAGGGATTATGTTTTACTTTAGCTACATCAGACCAGCGGATGTCATCAAGCTGCTTCTATGAACCCCGTGTGTGGATTAGGGTTCAGTAGGTAGCTTTTATTTTCTACCGGCGTTTGGAGGTGTTTCGTGCATTTGGGCCTGGTCATGGAATGCGATTACAGGGAGGGTGCTACCCAGCGCGAAGCCTTCGATGAAGTGTTCGCACAGATTGATATTGCCGAGTCCATGGGCATAGATGGTGTCTGGCTGGCGGAGAGGCATTTCGCATCTCCCAACAGCCAGGCCGCCATACCTTCCATAGCATCCGCGCCTCTGATCTTGGCCAGTGCCATCGCAGCACGGACCAAACGTCTTCGGATAGGTATCGCAGTCAATGTGTTACCGCTGAGCAACCCTGTCCGTTTGGCTGAGGAAGCCGCTACTGTAGATAACATCAGTCACGGTCGCCTGGATTTTGGAGTGGGTCGTAGCGCCTTCGCCAGAGCCTACGAGGGCTTTGGCGTCCCCTACGAGCAGAGCAGAGAACGATTCCAGGAGTGCCTGGATATCGTTATTAGCGCCTGGACCAACGAAAGGTTTTCATATGAGGGGAAATACCATAAATTCGACAATGTGGGCGTAGTGCCCAAACCCTATCAAAAACCCCATCCCCCCATACGTATAGCCGCCGCCAGCCCAGGTACCTTCCCTCACTTGGGCAGCATCGGGTATCCGATATTCATTGGTTTACGAGACCTGACGCTGTCTGAGCTGGCTCAGCAGGTAGGTACCTATCGCCGGGCGTGGCGAGAGGCGGGTCATCCAGGTAATGGCGACGTGCTGCTGAGGATGCCGGTTTATGTATCTAACAGTAACGAGCTCGCCTACTCGGAGCCCAAAGAGAGCACCATGTCCCTATTTCGCCGTCTCGCGCAGACCTATATTCGGTCTTCCGAAGGTGCAACCGACGACGCAGCCAGGGAGCGAGCCGAGCGAGGACAGCGCCTGTACGAAGCTAGCTACGATGATCTGCTGCGGGATAGATTGGCTCACGGCACGCCCGAAGCTGTCATGGAACAAATCCGTCATATACAAGATGAGCTGCAGTTATCGGGCCTCATAGCCGAAATGAACACAGGTGGAACAATTCCTAGAGAGAAGGTCTTGGACTCCCTTACCCTCTTTGCCGAAAAGGTAGTGCCAGCCTTCAGATAAAAGCAGGTCATCCCGTTGCGATCAGCTCTACTCCGCAGCCCCAGCTACAAGTGGTGGGCATTCCTGGCCGTTGGCGTCGGCACCTTTACGTCGGTTGTAGACCACGGTACGGTCATCGTTGCCATGCCCACCATTGCCGACCATTTCCAAACTGATCTCCCCACCGTTCAATGGGTATTGGTTGGTTACGCCCTTACGATAAGCGCCTTGCTTATGCCCATGGGTCGCCTATCGGACATAGTAGGCCGTAAGCAAGTCTACATCGCAGGCTTCGTCATATTCGTCATTGGAGCTGCCGTTGCCGGCTCCTCTGGGAACATAAAAATCTTGGTCCTTGCAAGGGTCCTCCAAGGATGTGGCGCCGCCATGACTCAGAGCACCGCGATGGCCATGTTGGTCTCCATATTCCCCGCCGCAGAGCGAGGAAAGGCGCTGGGCACTCACCTGAGTGTCGTCGGAGTCGGAGCCGTGGCGGGCCCCGCGATGGGCGGACTGCTGGTTAGCCTGGATTGGAGCTGGGTCTTTTTCATCAACATCCCGGTGGGGCTCGTGGCCATCGTTACCGCTTTGATAATTCTGGACAACCGCCTGTTCCCTCGGCCCAGCCAGCGTCCCAAATTTGACTGGCTGGGCGCGGCACTGTCCGTGGGGGCCCTGATAGCCCTCCTCATGGCAATCACTAGCGGCCCTCGCATAGGATGGGAATCCCCCGCCATCTCAGCCGCCGCAGTCGCGTTCGTGGCTCTACTGGCAGCCTTTATCTGGTGGGAGCTGAGGACCCCTTCACCGATGCTGGACGTGAGACTATTTCGGCAACGGCTGTTTGCCTTGGGTGTCACGGCAAGTTTCATCTCCTTCCTGGGAAGCACCGTGATCATGTTTCTTATGCCCTTCTACATCCAGTCCGTGCGGGGATACAGCCCAAGCCAGCTTGGGTTGATCATGGTGCCCAATGCCCTTGCTATGATAGTTGTGGGACCTCTCAGCGGACGGCTTTCGGACCGTTTTGGATGGAGAAAGTTTGCGATAGGAGGTCTGATAATATCCACGACAGGTCTGTTCCTCCTTTCCCGAATCACCGAGACAACCCCTCTGGCTTATGTAATGGGAGCAATGATACTTCAGAGCGCCGGCCTGGGCATCTTTAATTCGCCCAATAACAGCGCTATCCTAAGCACTGTAGACCAATCCAGATTTGGCGTCGTATCGGCCTTAGTTCAGCTTGTACGAAACTCCGCCAACGTGACCAGCATTGCAGTGACCACGGCCATCGTCACGGCGACTATGGCTTCCATGGGATATCAGCCTTCACTGGATGCGGTCTCCGAGGTTGGAAGCGAAGGAGTATTGGGGGCCTTTACATCAGGTCTGCGTACGGCCTACTGGGTTATGGGAGGACTGGTGCTGGCGGCCGTCGGGTTATCTATTGTTATGAGTCGACAGACAAAAGAAAGACCTACTGAAAAGATCGCTGAGCCCCACGGGACCAGTCCCCACAGCGCTGGCGACAATTGAGTGAACTTGATCTACAGGGAAAGGATGTCCGGCCATGGCTCCCATAGAATACATACCACGCACTCGGGAGATGTATGCTGATTATTCTCCCTATCGCTGGGTGGTGAATGAAGATGTGCCATGGACCCCTCTTACCAAGCCTCTTAATCAGTGCAGCGTAGCCCTGTTAGGCTCGGGGGGCGTTCACCACAAAGACCAAAAGCCTTTTCACTCCAAAGACGATACTTCCTACAGGGAGATATCCAAAGATGTGGCGATAGATGAGTTGCTTGTCTCCCATTTCGGCTATCGCACCGAGGACGCAAAACGCGACCCTAACTGTGTGTTCCCGATTGAACGGATGAGGGAGCTAGAGGTCGATGGGACCATTGGTGAGCTGTCCGATCCTGCTTACTCTGTTATGGGAGGGATATACTCCGCCCGCCGGCTCAAGGAGGAGTTGGCTCCACGCATACTGGAAAAGCTGGTAGAGCGCCAAGTAGACGTGCTTTATCTGGTGCCCGCCTGACCGGTGTGTCATCAGTCCGTGGGACTGATCGCCAGGATCGTGGAAACAGCAGGCATACCTACAATAGCGATGACCTCCGCTCTGGACATCACCCAAGCCGTCAAACCGCCGAGATCGGTTTTCGTTAACTTCCCTCTGGGGCATCAGACCGGGAAGCCTCATGAACCCGACTTACAACGCAGTATTGTTCGAGACTCACTGAGAGCTATGGAGACCATAGAACGTCCAGGCGCGATAATTACCCTCCCTTACGTCTGGGATGAAAATGATGATAGCTGGGAGGATCGAGAGTACCGGCCTGGCTACCTGAGAGCCTATACCCGGAGCGGCTCTCCTCCATAGATACCATGACCGAGGCCGTCACGTATACTCAACAAGAGCTGGAGGATCTCCGGCTGGCCATCTCTGGAACCAGGGGGTCGGACAAGGCGAAGGACTCCGGGTCCTCGGATGATGGTCACACCACTGGCCAGCTCCCAGCTTACCTGCTTCTGTTTCAAGAGGTTGTTGCTGCTAAACCTAAGCTATACCAAAAGCTGCTCCTGGACCCGCTTCTCAAGACTTACTCGATGTACGGCTTTTTCCCTGCTATCTATGATCTGCTCTATCTAGAAAACCGATCAGTAGGGATCACCTTCAGCGGCCGAACACGTGGCCGCGTGGCTATTCTCAGATTTGAAGACCGAGGGTTGGTGGTGAAACCGACCCAAAGCGATCGCGAAGCTGAGATAGCTAACGTCGCGGGCGAGCTTGGAGTCGGCCCTCGCCAGTACCCTTCACTGCCCGGGTTTATTACGGAAGAGCTTCTGACGGGTAGGTTCTTTACAGAGCTGTCCGAAGAGGAGGTAAGCGAAGATGCGATGTTCGCGCTGGGGAAAGAGCTCGGCCGAATATTAAGCCGCCTGCACAGCGAGGGCATATACTACAATGACGCAACCCTCTCAGACCCTTCAGGCAGGTCTCATCTCATAGTAAATCCCGATGGCTCATGCCGACTCATCGATTTCGGTGTATCGCTGCTCCTAGACCAGCATCCCAGCTTCACACGAGAAGAAGTGTACAACTTCGTCAGGACTCTCCCTATGTATCGGGTCTTTGCGGGTATGGGAATACGCGGTGAACAGCTTGACGAGTTCCTGGAAGAGTACAAGCTCCGGCTGGCTAATGCATCCAAAAAGGAGATAATGTCCCGAGATATCCAGTTTATAGAAGAAGGGCTGAGCATGGCCTCCAAACGTATGGGTGGCCAGATCGTTCAGCCTTTCTTTAATGGTTTCAGGCAGTCCTATGGTGTCTGATTAATAGGGCCCTAGCTGAAGTGGTACATCTTCGCGGCATTGCCACAGACAATCTTGGCCTTTTCTTCCTCGGTACAGTCCGCCAGGATTTCATCTATGATCTGTCGGCTTCGAGGAAAGGTCGACTCTATGTGGGGATAGTCTGAGCCCCACATGAGGTTATCCACACCGATTATATCCCGCATCTGGACACCGAGGGCATCTTCCTGGAAGCCCACGAACACCTGGCGGTGGAAGTAGTCGCTGGGGAGCATGTCCTCCTTGAATCTGTAGGGGACGAACTCTTGAGCCCGCTGGGTGTATGTGTAGTCGATCCTATCCAGGAAGTAGGGGATCCATGCCACGTCCAGCTCTACTGAACCGATCTTGAGGTTTGGATGGCGCTCCATGACGCCGCTGAAGATCATGTCGGCTATGGACATCTGGACCCAGTGGGCTTGAGTGGCCAGAAAAGCCCCGGTGGCCGTTGCGATGTTTTGCAGCTCCTGTCCAATAGCAGGGCGGTTGGTAGACACATGGAGGTGTAATGGCATGCCCAGGTCCTCGGCGGCAGACCATAGGGGCTCGTATTCAGGAGACAGATATCGATGCCCTTCTGGTGGCTGTAGGGGGATCATAGCGCCCACAAGACCTCGGTTTGCGCAGCGTTCCAGCTCCTTGACACCTACTTGGACATCGTCTGTATTCAGTAAGCATACGCCTTTAAGCCGGTTGGGATAGGGCTGGCAGAACTCTGTGATCCAGTCGTTGTACACGCGGAAAATGACCGACAGAAGGTTACTGTCCCCCACCACGTTGTACATAAAAAATGCGATGGTGGGGAATACCACGCCGGCATCGATGCCGTCCAGGTCCATATCCTTGATATGCTCCTCTGGGATCCAGCCTCCCGGGCGCACATCCTCGGCAAGGCCAGAGAGGGATATCTTATCCGGGTCCTCGAACCTGACGCCCGTCAGGGCCCCGACGCCCAGCCCCAGCACCTTGTTGCCATCACAGAACCACCAGTCGCCGTCTTCCAGTCGCACCACATGAGGCACCCGGTCTCGGTATTTCGCTTCCACTCTGCTGGTCCAGAAATCCGGCGGCTCGAAGACATGGCTGTCGGAGGATATCACCCTGTAATCACCCATACTGCACCTTCTTATTTCTAAAATAGACGAGGCCAGACTATCCTAGTCTGGCCTCGTTTCTAATTCAGATTAGGCTGCTCTTAAACCTGGAAGTTGAACATTTTGGCCGCGTTACGGCAGACAATTTTTTCCTTCTCTTCCTCCGTGCAGTCCACCAAGATGTCATCTATAATCTGGCGGCTTCGGGGGAAGGTGCCTTCTGGATGGGGGTAGTCAGAGCCCCACATCAGGTTGTCTATCCCGATGATATCCCGCATCTGTACTCCCAGAGCGTCCTCCTGGAAACCCACGAACACCTGGCGATGGAAGTAGTCGCTGGGGAGCATATCTTCCTTGAATCTGTAGGGGACGAACTCCTGAGCCCGCTGAGTGTAGGTGTAATCAATGCGGTCCAGGAAGTAGGGAATCCATGCTACGTCCAACTCTACTGAGCCGATCTTTAGCTTTGGATGGCGCTCCATCACGCCGCTGAAGATCATGTCTGCGATGGACATCTGGGCCCAATGTGCCTGCGTGGCTATAAAGGCTGCTGTGGCCTCGTCGATCTGCTGTAGCTCCTGGCCTACACCCGGCCGGTTTGTGGCCACGTGAAGGTTGAGGGGTATATTCAAATCTGCGGCAGCGGACCAAAGGGGCTCGTATTCGTCGGAGAGGTACCGATGCCCCTGGGGTGGCTGTAGGGGAATCATGCCGCCCACAAGGCCCAGTTTAGCGCAGCGTTCCAACTCTTTTACGCCCAGTGCCACATCGTCCACGTTAATGAGAGCGACGCCCTTTAGCCGGTTGGGGAAGGGTTTGCAGAACTCGGATACCCAGTCGTTGTATACTCGGAATATTTCCGACAATACGTCGCTATCGGGCACCACGTTGTACATCATGAAGCCTACGCTGGGGAACACCACACCTGCATAAACGCCGTCAAGCTCCATGTCTTTGATGTGCTCTTCGGGTATCCAGCCGCCGGGCCGAACGTTATCTACGCTGTCTCCCATTTTAATCTTTTCGGGCTCCTCGAATCTGAGGCCTGCCTGTGCTCCGAGGCCCACGCCGGTTACCTTACGGCCACCGCAAATCCACCAGTCTCCATCCTCCAACGTGACCACGTGAGGGAGCTTATCTGTCATCTGTTTGTTCCCTCTGCTGGTCCAAAAATCCGGTGGCTCGAATATATGACTGTCAGAAGATATTACCTTGTAATCACCCATTGATGTTCCTCCTGGATTTAGTTTTTTGGTCGTTCTTTGACTACGATTACACACTAAGATGCTAGTTGCTTGACTATTAGCCGGACAACATCGCGGCCTAGTCTAATGGCTTATTATATCGTTGCCAAGAACGACAGTCAATATGGACGAAAGACCTGACCTAAATCGCTGCATTAGCCACAATCTCGATGTTTAAATCTCCTGGCCTGTCTTATGGCAACGTTACGGTTCCAGCAGGAGCTTGCCAGTGGACTGGCGGGTCTCCATCAAGCGGTGGGCCTCGGCCGCGTTAGCCAGGGGGAATTTCCCGCCGATTCGAAGCTTCAGTTCTCCCGAGGCGACCCAACCCAAAACCTCTCCGGCCCTAGAGAGCAGCGCCTGTCTGTCAGCGGTGTAGTCGGCCAGGGCAGGACGGGTCAGGAACAAAGAACCCTTTCCCAGGGTCGCAGTGGCCACCGGTTGCACAGCACCGCTGGACTGTCCATACAGCACCATATAGCCACGGCGCCCCAGACAACTGATGCCTTTGTCAAAGGTGGTCTTGCCTACAGAGTCGTACACGACGTTGACTCCCTTTCCATTGGTCTCCTTCATCACCTCAGCTTCGAAGTCTTCACGTGTGTATACAATTGCCTTGTCGGCCCCGGCCTGCCGGGCAAGCTCCGCTTTCTCGTCCGTTGAAACAGTGGCGAAAACGCGTGCGCCTGCTCTCTTGGCCATCTGAATGAGCAGCAAACCGGTACCGCCGGCTCCGGCGTGGACCAGGGCAGAGTCACCTGATTTCAGTGGGTAGCTGCTATGGGCGAGATAGTGGGCGGTCATGCCCTGGAGCAGAGTTGCGGCGCCCATGGCTGCATCCACACCGTTAGGTAGCTTGATTAGGACGCTGGATGGCACAGCCACCTGCTCGGCATAAGACCCCGTCACGCCGCAATAGACGACCTGGTCTCCCACCGATATATCAGAGACACTGTCTCCTATGGCGGAGACCACACCGGCCGCTTCCCTGCCCGGCGTCATCGGAAAGCTGGCGGGTGGTGTTGAGCCGGAACGGGTGTTGACGTCGGTAAAGTTCACGCCAATGGCCTGGACATGAATCAAGGCCTGGCCGGCCGCAGGAGTTGGGGCTGGACACTCCTCGTATTTGAGTACCTCAGGTCCGCCCACTTCGTGAATTTGTATAGCTTTCATAGGTTACCCTCGTCTCTTTAATCGGCTTTGTCAGCTAAGGAGTATACACCAAAGAGGAAATAGACGCTCGATCCCTTAGAGACGATCGAAAGCGTGTGCAGAAATAGGCGTGGAGGTCTCTATTTCGGATATCTAAAACAGGGTCTTTCAATTGTCATTGCGAGGGGCAAAGCCACGAAGCAATCTGCCATTGGAAGAGGAGATTGCTTCGCTTCGCTCGCAATGACAGTAGGTGAGAACTGAGACTCTCGTACCTAAAAGGAGTTGAGGGACATAGGATAGGCAGTTGTGGTATAGTATGGGCTGCCCAAGCTAATGCGTTTCATCGAGAAGGTAGGTGGAATATGGCGAGACAGGTCATAGACATAAAAGCGCAGGAAACCAAGCCCATGAAGCTGAGCCCCGCACCTTTCATACCGAGTATGGCTTTCCCAATATCCAACCAGACGGGCATCGACATCAAAGTCACAGTGGACGGGAAAAGCATTCGGATCGAAAAGCAAGGGGGGTAATGGACACCTAAGGCTTTGGTTTCTGCTCGAGATTACCCGAAGGGACGCGCGGGATCCCGCCAAATCGAAGCCTTAGTAGTCCCTTGATGTCCTCCCAGGCGGTGCTAATGATCTTCACCCGAGTGTCAGGATCATCTTCCCAGTGCACCGGGATCTCTTTGATGCGTAGCCCATGACCGGCTCCGAGGATGAGTAGCTCCGAGTCGAAGAACCAGCCGTTGTCCTTTATAAGAGGCACCAGCGCCCGAGCGCAGCCTCGGCTTAACGCCTTAAAGCCACACTGGGCGTCTCTGAACGGGGTGAAGAACATGAGTCTAATGAGGGCGCTGTAGGATCGAGAGAGGAATTCGCGTTTAAGAGAGCGTTTCACTTTCGATCCTTTGGACAAGCGGCTTCCTATCGCGATGTGGGAGCCCTCTTCGATAGCCGCCACCAGCTGAGGGAAGTGGTGGAGGTCAGTGGAAAGGTCGGCGTCCATGTAGCTGACGATGTCGGCGGCGCTCTCCATCCAGACGTGACGAAGAGCTCTGCCTCGCCCCTTCTGGGGTATATGAACGTAGGTCACACCCGTGTAGCGTTTGGACAGCAACTCTGCTACCGATAGAGTGTTGTCGCTGGAGCCGTTGTCGGCAATAACGATGTTCCAGGGATTTTCCAGGTTTTCCCTTAGGAACTTGGTCAGTATATCGATGCTTCGAGGAAGGTCTTTCTCCTCGTTGTAAACCGGTATCGCTATGTCTACCGTTGCCCTCATTACCGTTCCTGCTGGAATTAGGTGAGATCGCCCCCATCGGTTTGGCTGGCGCTGAATAGTCTGCTGACGTGAGCGCCGCGTGAGGGCAGGCTCTCACCTAGTGCCTGAAGTGTCGGACTCCTGTGAACACCATCGCTATATCGTGCTTGTTGGCTGCCGCGATGACCTCTTCATCTCGAATGGAGCCCCCCGGCTGAGCGATGGCCACGACTCCCTCGCCGGCCGCCAGCTCGATATTATCCGGGAATGGGAAAAAGGCGTCGGAGGCCAGAACGCTCCCCTTGGCCCTCTCTCCAGCGGCCCGTACAGCCAGATGAACGCTCGTGACCCGGTTGGGTTGTCCCGCGCCCATACCCAGCAGCGTCTCGCCTCTGGCTAGCACGATGGCGTTGGACTTGATATGTTTACCAGCCTTCCAGGCGAAAGCCAAGTCCTTAAGTTGCTCCTCGGTGGGTGCCCGCTTAGTTACCGTTTTCCAGGAAGACTCTTCTTCCTTTATGGCGTCCTTGGTCTGGACTAGTAGACCACCGGTAATGGGGCGAAGATCATAATTTTCCGCACCGTTCTCAGAGGTTGGAACTGCCAGGATGCGCAGATTACGCTTCTTCTTCAGCATCTCCAGGGCTTCGGGCTCGTAATCTGGCGCCACCACGACTTCATAGAAAACATTGTCCATTGCCTCGGCTGCTGCCGCTGTTACCGGGCGGTTAAATCCAACTATGCCGCCAAAGGCTGACACCGTATCGCCTGAGTAGGCTCGGCGGTAGGCTTCGGCTTGGTCCGGGTGGCAAGCAAGTCCACATGGATTGGTATGTTTGATAACTACTGCAGCAGTCTCGTCGAAATCGGTTACGGTGCGCCAGGCGGCGTCGGCGTCCATAAGGTTGTTGAATGAGAGCTCCTTGCCGTGAAGCTGGCGAGCTCCAGCTATGCCGGTTGCTCCCGATCCGTCCACGTATAGTCCAGCTTTCTGATGGGGGTTCTCTCCGTAACGTAGCTCCTGAATACGTCTGTAGGAGATTGTGAGGTCCTGAGGCATAGGGGCATCGGAGGCAGAATCTGACTCACTTTCGTTTTCATCTAGGTACTGGGCAACAGCGGTGTCGTAGAGAGAGACGTGTCGGAAGGCTTTGTGAGCTAGACGCCTACGCTCTTCCATACTTGGCCCAGAGTTGGACATTCGCTCTGCAACCCAGCCGTAGTCTGCCGGGTCTACTACAACGGTTACGAATGGGAAGTTTTTCGACCCGGCTCGAAGCATCGTTGGGCCACCTATGTCGATGTTCTCCAGGGCATCATCCAAGGTGACTCCGGGCTTGCTTATGGTTTCGACAAAGGGGTATAGGTTTACCACCACCAGATCAATGGTGTCAATTTCGTGTTTGCCCAACTCCTCGACGTGCTCCGGGTTATCTCTCCGCGCCAGGAGAGCTCCGTGAATTCTGGGGTGAAGAGTCTTGACCCGGCCATCCAGAATCTCGGGAGAGCCTGTGAGGTCGGACACTTGGCGAACAGGAAGTCCTGCCTCCTGTGTAAGCGCTCGGTGAGTGCCCCCGGTGCTGATTAACTCTACGCCGGTCTCGTGTAGCTGTCGGGCGAACTCCATGATGCCTGTTTTATCGTAAACACTAATCAGCGCTTTCATATCTTTGCCTCCTGCAACGAACGCACCCAGGGAAGTTGCTCTTTCACCGCATTATATAGCCGTTTATCGGCAGTCCAGAACTCGCAGGCTAGACTATGAGCCACTGCTAGGTAATGAGCGTCATAGCCCGTGGGCAGACCAAATTGAGTGGCAAGTTCCCAAGCCATCTGATGAAATCCTGCTGGCATCACGGAAGATATACTCAGAACGAAGATCGAGTCAAGGGCTTCCCTGCCCTCGCCCACTGTGAATCGGCTGACATGGACCTGATGTCGCAGCACAGAGATGACTTCATACCATAAAAGAGGTGGTGCCACGATCTCGGTCCCCTGTTGGGCCCACTGTTCCCACAGGGCCCTAGCTTGATCGCTGTCCTGCTCATCGATGGCCAGTTTCAAGACTATATTACTATCAACGCAGACCTGATAGCTGGTCAAGACGATCCTGCCTCATCTTTTCGATATCACCCACTACGTCGAAGACTTTGCCAGTCCGGGCGGCGACTCGCTTTCTCAAGCGGCTCAATCGCTCCAGAACCTCTTTCTGGCTAATCTTTTCGTTGTCCAAATTCTGTAGCCTTTCCAGGTCCTCGACGCTAACCAACGCAGCTCGAGGCTTACCACGGAACTCCATTACAAAGCGGTCGCCGCCATAAGCGGTGCGCTTCACCAGCTCTCCCAGGTTTTGCTTCGCCTCAGTGAGGGGGATATGATGTGTACCCATAGCTATCTCCAATAAACGAAATGGACATATCGCCCATTTCGTCCATTCTAACCTATGCCACTTCGACCGTCAACAGACGACAGCTCTAAATAACCACTCTCTCTCGCCCATTCTGCTGGATCACTTCCCCGACTACGCTGGCTTCTGGTAAAGCTGACTGGATATCATCGACATTCTCTTGATCGCAGACGAGGACCATACCCAGCCCCATGTTGAACACCCGAAGCATCTCCGCCTTCTCTACTTTCCCTTCACTTTCTATTATCTCGAATATGGCGGGAATCTTCCACGACTCAACATCGAGGCGAGCGGCCAGGCCATCCGGTAAAGCTCTTGGCACGTTATCCACCAGGCCGCCGCCTGTGATATGAGCCATGCCTTTCAGGACTGGGAACACAGGCTCCAGCAGGGGATAGTAACATCTGTGGGGAATGAGGAGTTCTTCGCCCAGCGTGTGTCCAAGCTCCTCATAACGACGGTACAGCACATTGGGGTCTTCCTCGATCTTGAACACTAGCCGAGCAAGGGAGAAACCGTTGGTGTGGATTCCGCTGGATGGTATTCCCAGCAAGACATCGCCCTCTCGGATGGTGGAGCGGTCTATTAGCGACTCCCGTTCGACCACTCCTATGACAAATCCCGCGAGGTCGAAGGAGTCGTCGCGGTAGATGCCTGGTGTCAGGGCAGTCTCCCCGCCTATCAAGGCGCAACGGGCCTCTCTACACGCCCATGCCATACCCCTCAACAGAGCCTCTGTCCGTTGGGCCTCCAGGTGGCCCATGGAAACATAGTCCAGGAAAAACAGAGGAACGGCGCCACAGGTAACCATGTCATTTACATTAAGGTTTACCAGGTCTATACCCAGTGACTCGTAATGGCCCAGAAGAGATCCGATCCGAAGCTTCGTTCCGACACCGTCGGTACTGGCCACCAGAACGGGCTCTTTATAGCCATCGAGCCGGTACAAACCGGCAAAACCGCCAACGCCTCCCATGACATTGGGTCCATGAGTGATGCGAGAAAAGGCGCCGATCTTTTCTTTGATGCCCTCGAGGGCATCCATATCGACGCCTGCAGACAGGTAGGTATCGCCGCCAGACATCAACTCCCCTCCCATTACCAGATGAAGTATATAGCACTGGCGGAGTGGAGCGTCAAGGCCGGGGGTTGAGGGCGGGGAAATCGAGGGGGAACAAAGAGGTAACTGAGGGTATTGTCGGCTTAAAGGCCGTTCTGAGCGTGTTCCAGCACCAGCTTATCCATCTCCAGCTGTACGGGGATTGGATAGTTGCCGGTAAAGCAGGCGTCACAAAAGCCGCCGCCACCTCCCCCTACCACCTTTAGCAGGCCCTTTACACTCAGGTACCCTAGCGAATCGGCATTTATGAACTGGCGAATCTCGTCTTCGCTCTTGTTGGCGGCAATAAGCTCTCTTCGAGTGGCCATGTCCACGCCTAGATGGCACGGATGGCGAATAGGGGGAGCACACACCCGCATGTGTACTTCCAGCGCGCCTGCTTTGCGTAGCAAGCCCACTACGTGGGGGGTGGTGGTGCCGCGTACAATGCTGTCGTCAACCACCGCCACCCGCTTCCCTCTAACAACTTCGGTAAGAGGGTTAAACTTTAAGGTGACTCCCAGATCTCGCAGTCTTTGGTCGGGCTCGATGAACGTGCGCCCCACGTACCGGTTCTTCACCAGCCCCTCGCTATACGGTATTCTGGACTCCTGGGCGTAGCCCACCCCCGCCGCCGACGCCGAGTCGGGTATTCCAATAACTACATCCGCCTCTACGGGTTGCTCTCTGGCGAGTTGGGCTCCCATAGCCAGACGGGTGGTATATACCAGCTGGTTGTCCAGCATACTGTCAGGCCGAGCGAAGTATATATGCTCAAACACGCATGAGGCTCTTCGTCCATCGATGCCACTCCATACGAAGGAACGCATGCCCTCTTTGTCTATTAGCACGGTCTCACCCGGCTCCACCTCTCGAAGGAAGGTGGCTCCCAGGTGGTCGAGGGCGCAGCTCTCTGAGGCAACTATCCAGCCTCCGTTGAGTTTGCCAACGCAGAGAGGCCGTACGCCGAGCGGGTCCCGTATGCCCATAATCGTATCGTGGGTGAGTGCAACAATTGAAAAGGCTCCTTGAAGAGCACGCATGCAGTGAGAAATACGGTCTTCCCATGTCTTACCAGGGGCGTTTGCCAGGAGATAGGCTACCACCTCGGAATCTGTACTGGAGCTAAAGTTGCATCCCCAGTTCTCCTCAAGCTCTTTGCGGAGTTCCGGCGCATTGACTACATTACCATTATGTCCTAGAGCCAGCTCACCGTGGACCCCATTTACCAGGAACGGTTGAGCGTTGCACGCTTGGCTGGAACCGGTCGTGGAGTATCGTGTGTGGCCGATGGCCATATTGCCCACAAGGGGATAAAGCTCTTCCTCTCGGAAAATCTGGGTGACAAGCCCCATCTCTGAATGGACCCTGATGGAGTGACCATCGGAGGCGGCGATACCGGCGCTTTCCTGCCCCCTGTGCTGAAGGGCGAACAGGCCGAAGAAAGTAATACGGCTGGCGTCTCCTCCCGGTTCATACACTCCAACCACCCCACATTCTTCTCTGGGGTAGTCAAGAAGCGCCCCGGGCTGAGGGAAACCAGCCGTTGAGCTCACGGGTGCATTATAACCCTGGGTCTGCCGGTGGTCAAGCTGTTTTAACAGTGTTCACCACGTTAAAAGAACGCAGTCGGGTCCGATTGAGAGGCTTCGAGGACACCTCTCATCATCCCTTGAAGTGGTACTAGTGCTGTGTTATCTTTAAGATAGGTCGGGGCGTGGCGCAGCCCGGTAGCGCACCTGCATGGGGTGTAGGGGGCCGCCAGTTCAAATCTGGCCGCCCCGACCAGATTTAACTCCTACACATTCCGCGGATGCTCTGTCTAACTGGCGAGGCAGGCGGTCGTTGTTCAGCCCTTTCTGGCTCCTTGATATTATGAAGCCGGTGCATGCAAATCCCCCTGAAATGTAAGACACAAGCCGGCTACCGCAAGAAGGCGCTCCCTACTTATCCTTCGATATACCTTTGACGAACTTCACCTCGCTTATCTAAAGCCTCCCCTACGGTGGTTACGCGAGTACTACTCCCGGCTTAACTGGATAGTCTGTGAGCGATTGACGGCTTTGGGGGGCGTTGCTATAATCCTGCCGTCATGGATGCAGCTTGATATGGGAAATCTTGGCTGGAACGACCAGGGGGCCACATGAAGTTGAATATCGACAAGAAGCAGCGTCTGGGCGTTATTGAAGACCTTCCATACGCAAAGGCTATCAAGAACGAAGATCTTAGAGAGCTCGTGTACGATGCCTGGGCGATGTCCCTATCTTCCAGCAGTTTCGAGAGCATTAACGACATGCCATGCTCGCCAGGCCCCGGAGGCCCAGAGCTAAAAGGTAGGGGTCAGGCGGCCCATCTCAACGGCGTGGCGCGGATCGGCGTGTCAATTGCCCACGGGCTCAAGGACGAGGTAGGTGATTTTGAAGTCGACTTGGATGAGGTGATAGCCGGGGGCCTCTGCCATGACCTCGGCAAGGCCTGGGAATATGACCCGGGTAACTGGGAAAGATGGGCCGACCACAGGATAACTGGGGCGCCGTCTTTGCGCCATCCTTTCTTCGGGGTCTTCGTCGCCTTTACCGCAGGTCTGCCGGAGCAAATCGCTCACATCGCAGGTACCCACTCAGCTGAGGGGCAGCACGTTACCAGAAGCCTTGTGGGGGAGATCATCGCCACCGCCGACGAGACGTTCTGGAAGCTTCTGAAGAGCGGGCGCCTTTTGGAAGGTTAAGGATTTTTTGACCATGTTCAAACTCGGAGTCCTGACCGTCAGTACCTCCGGCTTCCACGGCCAGCGAGAAGATACTAGTGGCAAGGCCATTCAAGAGGTCTTATCACCACCTGAGTATGAGTGCGTCAAGTACGAGGTGGTCTCCGACGATCGGGAGGCGATAGCCGATCGGCTGGTCAGGTGGGCCGACGAGGATGGAGTGGACCTGATAGTCTCTACCGGAGGCACCGGAGTAGCGCCCAGGGATGTAACTCCCGAAGCTTGCCTTTCGGTGATAGACAGAGAGGTGCCGGGACTGGCGGAAGCCATGAGGTCTCGCACCTTGGAGAAGACGCCCATGGCCATGGTTAGCCGTTCCGTGGCCGGCATACGTGGAAACACCCTTATTGTGACCTTGCCCGGCAGTCCCAAAGGCGTGCGAGAGTGCTTGGAAGTAATACAGCCTGTGCTGCCCCACGCACTGGAGTTGCTAAGGGGCGAAGCCAAAGGCCACCCAACCGACTCCCCCAGTCCGAAACATACAGCTGCGAAAGACAGCCACAATCTCGCTTCTAGTTAAAGAACCCGATCTCAACCCCTTCTTGTAGTGGCCAATGAACATCCATATTCTTACCCTGTTCCCCACCATGTTCCAGGGGCCCTTTCAACAGAGCGTCGTCAAACGGGCTGTGGAAAAGGAGGTGGTCCGGATATTGATAGAGGATATCCGAGACCACACCCACGATGCTCACCATACCGCAGACGATTACCAGTACGGCGGGGGGCCGGGTATGGTAATGAAGCCCGAGCCCGTATTCGAGGTTACAAAGAGCGTTCTTTCTCAATACCCCGAAGAGGTGCGGGACCAACTGCCCATAGTTCTCCTATCGCCCCAGGGCCGCATGTTCCATCAAAGTGTTGCCGCGGAGCTTTCCCATAAGCCTGGCATGGTGTTAATTTGCGGCCATTATGAAGGAGTGGACGAGCGTATTCGGGAGAACCTGGCCACCGATGAGATCAGCATAGGAGATTTCGTTCTCACGGGCGGAGAGCTGGCCGCCATGGTGATGGTAGATGCCGTGGTGCGCCTGATACCCGGAGTGGTGGGGTCGGCGGATAGCGTGGAAGGGGATTCAATAACCACCGGGCTGTTACAGCATCCGGTGTACACGAGACCTCCAATATACAGTGATCTCGAGGTGCCCCCGATTTTGCTATCGGGCAACCACGCCGAGATCGCCCGGTGGCGCCGCCAGCAATCCCTACTGAGAACCCTGAAGCGGCGCCCTGATCTGCTGGAGGTAGCTGAGCTCAGCTCGGATGACCTGGAATTCCTGCGTGCACACGGCTACAGAAGAAGTTGAGACGATGCGGGTCTACGCGCCCTTGCTTAAGGGACTGTCTGGGTATAGAATGTGGTCTGTTATAAAGTGAAGCAGGAAAGAGATTAGATATGGAAGCCCATTCTTTGATACCGGTACAAGATAACCCCAAGGTCCCGGAGTTCGGTCCTGGGGACACCGTGAAGGTCAACTTTCGAGTGAGGGAAGGTGAGCGAGAGCGGATACAGGGCTTTCAGGGTGTGGTGATAAAGAAACGCAAAGGTGGGCCGGGCGCCAACTTCACGGTAAGGCGAGTCACCTACGGCATTGGCATTGAACGAACATTTCCGATTTATTCACCGTTGCTGGACTCCGTAGAGGTCATACGTCGGGGTGTGGTTCGCCGGGCCAGGCTCTATTACCTCAGAGGTCTTTCCGGCAGGGCTGCAAGGATCAAGGAGAGGCGTGAGCCCAGAGGAAAAACCAAGGGTGCCTCAAAGTAAGACCGTGTCTCTCGTTTAGATAGGGTCCAAGTCTCGATGAGCATCTTATCTCAAGCAAACTGGTCTTTTAAGTTAACGGATTACCAGCAGTGGCCCGTGATACCCTTGGCTCAGTCGGCCTTAAAATTGATGCGTCGTTTCACCCCCACTCTAACTCTCCCCCGTCAAGGGGGAGAGAACAAGTCCCTTCCCCCTCGATGGGGGAAGGCTAGGATGGGGGTGATGGACACCTATCAAATCTTGGTTGACTAGGTGCCAGATTACCCGAACTCCACAGGTAGATCACCATCAGGCGGCACCTTCTCCAGAGGTCACGTTACGTCACCGAAGGCCGACAAATCACTACCCATATCGTATCATTCTCGTTGGTAACCAAAGCTGGTAAGTTGGCCCTCACATGAAATATGTTGAGGTGGCGGTAGACGCCCCCATAGGATACGACAGGACTCTCTCCTACGGTGTACCACCTCATATGGAGCTTGAGCCCGGCCAGTTAGTCTGGGTTCCCTTGGGCACCAGGCCTGTGCAGGGAATTGTCTTTGAGACCACGTGTCAGCCTCAGGTAGACGTAATCAAAGACGTTGCTGCTCCCATAGAACCATCCCCTCTTCTACCCCCCTTGTCCCTGGAATTAGCCCATTGGATGAGCGAATATTACATGTCTCCCCTTTTTGATGCGGGGGCCCTTATGCTTCCTCCGGGTTTTAAGAGCCGTTTGGTACCCTACTTACTCTTTGGTAATCGGAACAGGCAAGCTGAGCCTGAGCTAAACCCCGCCGAGCTGGAGGCTCTTGACTATGTTACCAGTCGGCGCAGAATGAATGAGAAACAGCTCCTCAGAGCCGTTGGTAAAAGCCGGGAAAGGGAGATCAGAAGGCTTCTGAGAAAATATATACTGACGCGCCAATGGGAGCTCTCCAGGCCTAAAGTCTCATATAGGTATGATTGCTTTATTAGGCCCGCCACTGCGGTCTCTCCAAGAGATGCTCTGTCAAACAACGTATCTCCAAAGCAGAAGGCACTGTACACGGAGCTGACAGCTTCCCGCGAGCCCGTGGCCCTTTCCGTAGCGAATAAGCAACACGGTGCCTCTTCAGTAAAGGGCTTGTTGGCGAAAGGACTGGTAGCTCTGGACTGGGTGAGATTGGAAAGAGAGCCGGCGCTGCTACGCAAGTCCCAGCTGAGTCCCGAGACGGTGCTAAGACTCACCTCTGAACAGGAGCGGGCCATGGCTCAGATTGTTTCCGCGCTGGAGGGTAGCTCGAACGCGGCAGGCCCCTTTCTGCTCCATGGCGTTACAGGCAGCGGCAAGACCGAGGTCTACCTTCGAGCGCTGGCCCATTGTGTGAGGATGGGTAGGAAAGGTATCTTCCTCGTGCCGGAGATAGCCTTAACTCCCCAGACTGTACATCGCCTGAACTCCAGGTTTCCTGGCAGAGTTGCCGTGTTGCACAGCGGCCTTTCCCTCGGCGAGCAGTTCGAGCAGTGGTGGAGGATCAGCGACGGAGAGTACGACATAGTTGTCGGGCCCCGAAGCGCTCTATTTGCACCGGTTCCCGATCTGGGTCTGATCGTGATAGATGAAGAGCACGAATGGACCTACAAGCAACAAGATGCCTCGCCTCGTTACCATACCAGGGAGGTGGCCCTCAAACTGACCCAGCTTGCGGGGGCCGTTTTGGTTATGGGCAGTGCCACCCCCGATGTGGAGACTTACTACAGAGCTAAACGTGGAGACCACGTACTCCAGACCCTTTCACGAAGGATCACCCCTGCCCCGAGAAGCCGCGATGACGGAGCTAACTTGGCTTCTGTCCAAGTAAGCGATATGAGAAAAGAGCTGAAGGAGGGCAACCGGAGCATCTTTAGCCGGGCTCTGGACACCGCTCTCCGTCAATGCATCGACAGTGGAGAGCAGGCGATCCTGTTTATCAATCGTCGTGGCGCCGCCACGGTGGTACAGTGCAGGGATTGTGGGCACACGCTGAGCTGCCGTAGCTGTGCGGTCACTCTAACGTACCATACAACGGGTTCGCGACTGGTCTGCCATCAATGCAACCGGCGTTCTTCGCTCCCTAAAGGCTGTCCGGAATGCCGCAGTCCAAGGATAAGATATTTGGGTCTGGGTACACAGCGGGTAATGGAAGAGCTTAAGAAGGCAATGCCCAATATTACGGCTCTAAGATGGGATAGAGATACTGCGCGCCCACCTCTGGCCCATGAGCAGATTATGGAGCGGTTCGTCCAAGGGGACGCACAGGTACTGGTGGGGACTCAAATGGTGGCAAAGGGATTGCATCTGCCGGGGGTCAGTTTGGTGGGGGTCTTGCTAGCGGACATTGGAATGAATCTGCCCGATTTCCGCGCTGGAGAACGGGTCTTCCAGCTCCTTTGCCAGGTGGCGGGGCGGGCAGGTAGAGGAGTGACGCCAGGACGAGTAATTGTACAGACCTATAGCCCGGACCACTATGCGGTCAAGGCTGCAGCCAGGCAAGACTATGGACTCCTCTACGATAAGGAGATAGCGTTTCGGCGGCAGCACGGAAATCCGCCCTTTAATCAGCTCGTTCACATGAGCTACCTTCACACTAATGAGGCAGCCTGCCAGCGTGAAGCTCAGCGAATGGGCAAAACGCTGCGCCAGACAGCTTACGGTGCAGGTATAACTGACGTTGATGTGGTAGGCCCGGCTCCCGGCTTTCCAGAGAAAGTCCGTGGTCGATACAGATGGCACCTGATCCTACGAGGTCGGAACCTTCAGGAGTTTCTGGAAAACACCGTAACTCCGCAAGGCTGGGTGATAGACGTAGACCCGGTCACTGTACTCTAGTTGCCTTTACATCCGTGGGGTACCTTGGCTATAATCGAAACGTGTAACCAGTACCACCCGTGGGCACTAGCACGACCGAATCGAGAGGTAACGAAAAGTGTCTGTGCGGCAGATGCATATCGTCCCTGATCCCGTACTCAGGCAGAAGGCCAAACGAGTGAGCGCTATAAGTAGCTCACTTCAAAGGCTTATAGACGATATGATAGAGACTATGCAGAACGCGCACGGCGTGGGCCTGGCAGCCAATCAGGTTGGTGTCCTCCAGAGAGTGATAGTCATTCAAATGCCTGACGACGAAGAGCCACGCGTATTTATCAACCCAGAGATAGTACGTAGCGAGGGTGAGGGTGAGAGGGAGATCGAGGAAGGCTGTCTTAGCATACCGGGATACCGTGGCTTGGTGAAACGCTCAGTTACCGTGCGCGCCAAGGGCCTGGACCGCAAAGGGAAGAGTATAAAGGTAAACGCGGATGAACTCTTGGCCCAAGCCCTCGAGCATGAGATCGACCACCTCAACGGCACTCTCTATATCGACCGCCTCGTGTCGAAGGACGCCCTCTGGAAGGAAGAGCCTGAAGAAGTAGAGGAACAGAAAGAAGAGACTCCGGTTCAGGCTGGATACACGGGATAATGTTAAAGAGTTGCTGTAAGCCTATTATTGCGTGCAGCAACCCATCTCACTCTTTCATTCGAGATTACCACTATTCTTAGCGAGCTTAGAGGATTTTTTCTTAACCGTTCTGTGCAGGCTTTCCTGGTAGGCGGTTACATCCGGGACTCATTGCTAGATATTGAGACCAGGGATGTGGATGTCGTCGTCATGGGGGACCCCGTCCCATTGGCTGGCGAGCTGGCCCGGACCTTCAACGGTAGCTTTGTCCTCCTAAACCAGTCCCACCAAAGTTTCTCGTCAGGGAAGTATGCCCGAAGGGTTGCCCGGGTAGTTATCGTCTTTAATGCCGGCCTCAAATGGGTGGTAGACGTAGCCGGATTGGAGACCACTATCGATGACGACCTTGGCCAGAGAGATTTCACTATAGATGCCATGGCCCTGGCCGTGAATGATTGGCTGGTTCCGAACTGGAAAGAACGTATCCTTGACCCTTTTGGAGGGAGGAAGGACTTAGCCGAAAAGCGAGTGCGTGCGGTTAGTCCCTTAGTGTTCGATGATGATCCTGTTCGGCTCCTACGCGGTGTACGGTTGGCGGCCAAGCTCGATTTCGATATAGAATCTTGTACGGCACAGACCATTGCGGACAAGGCTCAGTTGCTATCTTCGACTGCGGCTGAACGTATCAGAGATGAGTTACTGGCAATTATCTCGCTAGATGGCGCCAAACGTCACCTCGAAAAGCTAGACGAGTTGGGTCTGCTCTGCGGTATAATCCCTGAGTTTGGCATTACAAAGGGAGTCGAGCAGCCCAGGGAACATTACTGGGATGTGTACGGACATTCCCTGAATGCCGTGGAGGGTGTGGAGAGGGTTACATCGGGAGTTAAGGAAGACCTGGTTTGCCCTGCAGTGCTCTGGGACGCTGAAATGGAGAAGCGTTTCTCCGAGGATGTAAGCGATGGCCACACACGTCGCACCCTTCTCAAACTCGGGGCTTTGCTCCACGATATAGCCAAGCCGCAGACCAAGAAAATAGATGCCAATGGAAGGACTCGTTTCCTGGGTCACCATACCATGGGAGCCTCTATGTCAGAAGAGATATTACATGGCTTGCGCCTCAGCAACCGGGGTATAAAAATGGTTGGTGGAATGGTGGAGAGCCATCTACGCCCGACTCAGATGAGCCAGGCCGGAGAGATGCCAACACCCAGGGCAGTGTACCGCTATTTCAGAGACTTAGGGGACGTGGCCATAGATACCCTGTATCTCAGCCTGGCAGACCACTTGGCCGCCAGAGGACCGGAGTTGGATATGGATGGGTGGAGGCGTCACGTCCAGATTATCGCCCATATACTAGAGGTAGGCACACAGGAGCAGGGCCCGGTGAAAATGACCAGAGTAATCACCGGGCATGACCTGGTTAATGAACTGAGCCTGACTCCTGGGCCGGTCATAGGGGTCTTGCTTGAGGGATTACAGGAAGCGCAAGCTGCAGGTGAAGTGCACTCTCGTGACAGCGCGCTGGAATGGGCCCGCTGCAAGCTACCAAATCTCGAGCTTGCAGCCATACGCAGCGATAGGCCGGAGGGTTAGAACAGGTTGATACGCAGAAGAGGCTTCAGGATATTCGTCCTGATCTTTGTGATTGTGGCCCTATCTATCGCCGCATTGAGCTTTACAGAGGTCCACATCTCCATTGGAGGCGCAAATCTGGATACAACGGGCTCGGGCCCCCTTGGTCTTACGCTAGGGTTGGACCTACAGGGTGGCATAGACCTGGTTTACCAAGCGGACCTTCCAGACGAAGTTAGAGTTACGTTCCAGGATGTGGTGGAAGAGCAGGATCTGCGCTCCGTACTGGACGAACTTGGCCACTCTCAGGCTACCATTGCGAAGAAAGAGTACAGGATTCAAGGGCTTACTACGGGGGACATTTCCCGGAAGAGTGGACAGGAGGATCAGCTAAGGAACAGGCTAGAGCAGTTGAATCCCATAGCGTCATTTGTGACTGGAGACGAAAGGCTGGATGTAACTTTCCGGACTGTGCCGACCGAGGAGGATATCCGCGTCACGCTGGATGCTCTGGGCCATACCCAGGCGTCTATTTCGAGTGGCGACCGGGGAAACTTCACCATTGGAGGGATTTCACTCACCGATGAGGTAAGAACGGAGATTAACCGGGCCCTCGCAGACCTTTTCCCTATAGATACTTTTAGCACTGAGAACGAAGAAATAGACGTCACTTTCCGGCGCATGCCCGAGCCCGTGGAAATCCGAATCTTGCTGGATCTGCTGGGGCATACCGAGGCGTTGATAATTCAACAGGATAACGGATTGTTCAACATAGAAGAGCTCTCTTTGGCATCCAATGCGGAAGATGAGATCAGACAGGCCCTCGAAGAATTCTCTCTTCTTTCCGCTTTCGATACTGGTGATGATGTTCTGGATGTGAGATTTATCGACGCCGTTGTCGAAGCTGATTTACGCACTTCATTGGACAGTCTTGGTTACATAGAAGCGACCATCGAGAGTTCTGGCCAGAATAGCTTCGCGATTCGTAATCTGTCCTTGGATGAACTATCTCTACAGGACGAGCTTAGACGAGCCGTAGGCATTTTAGCGCCGGTGTCGATTTTTGATGCGGACGTGATAGAACCCACACCAGACCAAATGGAAGGGGTAAAAAGCACTATTCAACGGCGAGTAAACGCACTTGGTACCAGCGAGCCCATCATTCAGAATCTAGGCAGCGATAGAATATGGGTGCAGCTGCCAGGAGCCGGAGGTACCAGCATCAGTGTAACTTTCTTCCCCTTGCCAGGCCCTGGAGATCTGGAGTTTGTACTAACTCGGATAGGGAGGTCCGGAGATGCCGTGGAGCCTACGAGCCTGGAAAGCTTCGCTATCCGCCCAGTAACACCCTTCGTCACGGGAGATGCTGATGCCATTCGTGAGGGGATCGAACAATTATTGGTGAGACCTTCAGCGTTTGAGGTGGCAGACAGTGAGATCTTAGTGACCTTCTCTCAAGCGCCAAACGTTCCGATCCTGAGCCGCTCCCTTACGAATCTGGGTTACGAGGACCTCACGGTCGAGCAAACTAACCCGACCAACTTTGTGATCCGACTTGATGATGTGCTAACCACCGATGAACAGACCCAACTTCAAGATGATCTAGACGAGCAGGTGCATCCTCTAATCTCTTTCCAGGCCAGTGGTGGTATCGAGGAGGCCAAGCGATTGATCGGAGATACGGCACAGCTGACCTTTAAGGAACGTCAGTGTCTGATCACCATCGAGGAGCTTTTGGCCCTCCCTAGCCTCTGTGAGCCCATCGAGTCAGGTGGCGGGGGAAGGTACGAAGACCAGGACATCGACCTTACAGGTGAGGACCTGGCGAGGGCCTTCCCCGCCCGTAACCCCACAACCAACCAACCTGAGGTCCACCTGGAGTTTAACGGCAGAGGCAGGGGTATCTTCAGTGATCTCACAAGGCGCCTGGTGGGAGACCAACTCAAAAGGATGCCCATATTCCTGGATGAGAGGCAGCTCATGGCGCCGGTAGTCAGTGCCCATATTCCCGACGGAAACACACGAATCACCGGTCGGTTCACCCAGGAAGAGGTGCAAACTTTAGCCATACAGCTGGAGTCTGGTCGGCTGCCGGTGCCCTTGACCCCCATCAGGGAGGGTACCGTGGACGCCCTATTGGGTGCCGACTCTCTGCGCAAGAGCCTGATAGCCGGACTTGTGGGACTGGGGCTCGTGATCGCGTTCATGCTGCTCTACTACCGAATGGCCGGGGTAGTAGCAGCCGTGTCTCTTTTGATTTACGCTGTGATCTTGCTCGCCATCTTCAAGCTGATACCCGTGACCCTGACCTTATCGGGTATCGCGGGGCTTGTGCTCTCCATTGGTATGGCCGTGGACGCCAATATCTTGATCTTTGAACGTATGAAGGAGGAGATGAGGACGGGCCGCACCTTGACCTCTTCCATGGAAGTTGGATTCCGCCGTGCCTGGAACGCCATCCGGGATAGCAACGTCTCCACCATAATCACCTGTCTTATCCTGTGGTGGTTTGGTGACAGGACCGGCACCCCCATCGTGACCGGTCTCGCGCTGACTTTGTTGATAGGAGTAGTGGTGAGCATGTTCACCGCAATAACAGTGAGCCGTAATTTGCTACAGATTTTTGCATTCACTCCTCTTGGAAAGAGGCTGGAGCTTTTCACCCCCGAACCCCGTCGACAACCGGTTGCGGTAGCAGGGGGAGATAAGTAATGATAGATATCGTCGGAAAACGGCGTTGGTATTTTCTGCTCTCGGCGATAATAATACTGCCCGGGATCATCTCTTTAATAATTCCGCCAGCCCTTAAGACAGGCATCGAGTTCAGCAGCGGCTCTGTGATGAACATCACCTTCACAGAACCGATATCAGAAAGCGACGTCAGGGACGAGCTGGTCAGGCTAGGCCATTCAAAAGCCCTGATTCAGAAATCGGGAGCCAACTCCGTCACTATACGGACCGAAGTGCTGGAATCAGAGGTGGTAGCGGACGATGGCACGGTGACTTCAGAGCAGGCCATCATAGAGAGTCGCCTGATCGAAGCCATCGCACCTATAGAGTTCAAGGAGTTCGCCAGCGTGTCGCCCATCATAGCCCGTGTGATGGTCCGCAACGCCATAATCGCCGTGTTATTGGCGTCCATCGGAATCTTGGCTTACGTTACCTGGGCGTTCCGAGCAATACCCCATTCATTTCGCTATGGAGTCGCGGCAATTCTCGCCCTGTTACACGATATGCTGGTGATTATTGGGGTCTTTTCCATTCTTGGAAAAGCCATGAACATGGAGGTCAACTCTATGTTTATGGTTGGGCTTCTGGTAGTGGTGGGGTACAGCGTGAACGACACCATCGTCGTGTTCGATCGCATTCGAGAGAACGTGGCACGGAATGTGGACAGACCCCTCCCTGGAGTGGTGAATACCAGCATTATGGAAAGTTTGGGCCGCTCCTTTAACACCAGTTTTACCACCCTCTTCGTTTTGCTGGCTTTGCTGCTGTTCGGTGGCTCCACCATCCGAGAGCTACTGCTCGTGCTGGCCATAGGCGTAGTGGTAGGTACTTACAGCTCCATTTGCATAGCAAGCCAGTTCCTCGTCATGTGGGAGCAGGGAGAGCTAAGACGGGCCTTCCGGAGGATCAGGTTGACGCGACCGAGGCCCGCGTCGGCGGGCAGCTGAACGTAGTCTCAGGATTGGGACATGAATTCACAATTCGACATAAGCTGAATATCCCAGACGAAGAGCATCCATGTAACAGAAGCCTGTCGAAAGGGGACGCGCAATGAAGGTGGGAGCGCACGTGTCCACCGCCGGCGGTATGGACAAGGCCATCGACCGGGCTTTGGCGATAGGCTGTGAAGCCATTCAGATTTTTGGCTCCTCTCCCCAAAGTTGGGCATACAAGCCCGTCCCCGAAGAGCAGACCCGCGCTTTTCGTGAAAAGGCGGAAGAGGCCGCCATCTCGCCCGTGTTTTTCCACGCCATCTACCTGATAAACCTGGGGTCGGCGGACCCGGCCATCGCAGAAAAGGGGGTACAATCCCTGATCCACTATATGCAGTTGGCTGAAGAGATCGGGGCGGCCGGAGTCATCTTCCATCCAGGTAGCCATAAAGGAATGGGTTACGACGCGATATTTGCCCAGACCGTGTCCAGCATAGAGAGAGTACTAGAGAATTCCCCTGAGGGTCCCGCGCTTACCTTGGAAAACACCGCGGGCATGGGACAGACCATAGGAGCCAAGTTCGAAGAGCTGGGACGTATCATATCTGCCGTGGACTCGGCTTATAGTGATAGGCCCAAGGTGTGCCTGGACACCCAGCACTCCTATGCTGCTGGCTACGATATAGCCTCGAAGGACGGATTGGAGGCCGTGCTGGCAGAGTTCGACGAGACTATAGGACTGGACAACCTGGCAGCCGTACACGCCAACGACTCCAAGCGAGAGCTCGGTAACGGTGTGGACCGCCACGAAAACATCGGTGAAGGCTATATCGGGCTCCAAGGCTTCGAAAACATCATGGGCAACTCGGCGTTTCAAGACGTTCCCTTCTTTCTCGAAGTGCCCGGTTTTGAAAACAAAGGCCCCGACATCGCCAACATCGAAATACTCAAGAATATACGCTCCCGAGTGGCATCCCAATCCTGATGCGGATGACCGAGCAAGAGTTCGACAGGTTGGTGCAGGAGGCATTGGAAGAGCTACCGCCTTACATTAACGATGCCATGGAAAACGTGGCGGTGCTGGTGAAGGAATGGCCCGCTACCGAGGACCTGGAAGACTCGGGGCTAGTAGGCCACCAGATATTCGGACTGTATTCGGGTGTTCCTCTGTCCGAGAGAGGGATTGGTTTGCCTCTCATGCCCGATATTATCATTTTGTTCAAGGGGCCCTTGGAGCAGGCCTTTGCTTCCCGGGATCAGGTGGTCCATGAAATCAGAGTTACTGTTATGCACGAAGTGGGCCATCATCTAGGGATGACCGAGGATGACCTCGAACGGCTTGGCTACGGCTGAGGGCAAGTTCGGAGGTTAGACACGAGCTCTACTCCGGTTGACACAACTCAGGCCCGATGGCAGAATGGCAAAACGAAAGATCAAACAAGGGCTGTTCTTAAAGACGATTATCAGCATTTTCCATATTGGATAAAGAGAGAGGATTCAGATGGCTGACGTTAAGGTTACGGTAAGACTCAACGGTCCATACTGGGTTGAAGGGCCGTTGGAGTTGGTGGACCAGGATGGCAACAATTTCCAGTTCAAGGAAGGCGAGAGGATTGCCCTGTGCCGCTGTGGACGATCAGAAACAAAGCCCTTCTGCGATGCCTCCCATCGCCTTAAAACCCCTACATTCGACGCACCTACTAAGGCTGTCTAAACTACTCCACGGGGATAACCCCTTCAGCAAGGGTTATAGATCTTCTTCAGACTTCTTACGGAGCGTATTCTATCTTCCGCCAGTTGGTCTGCAGCCTGTGCGGTTGGCACTTCATCCCTGGATGAGATGTGCAGCACCCGCTCCATAGTCTCGTAGATCCTTTCAGTCATCTCCGTTGCGCGGGCCAAACTGTAGCTGCCGTTCATCTCGCAGGAAACGTTTATGATACCACCGGCGTTAATGATGTAGTCAGGGGCATAGAGTATTCCCCTTCGATGCAGTTCCGTCCCAGCCTCATCATCCAGGAGCTGGTTGTTGGCGCCCCCCGCCACAATACGACATTTAAGTCGGGGTATGGTTCGGCCGTTGAGCACTCCGCCCAGTGCACAGGGCGAGAATATGTCGCACGATACGTCGTAGATATCATCGGAACCCACCACCATTGCGCCCATCTCCTCAGCCTTGGACGTGGCCTCCTCATTGATATCCGTTGCCACCAGGCTTGCTCCATCTTTTAACAAGTGCTTAGCCGTATAGCGAGCCACCTTGCCGAATCCCTGCATGGCGACAGTCCTTCCAGATAGGGAGTCCGATCCCCAAGCGGCCTTTGAGCAGGCCCTCATCCCCATATAGACACCCAGGCCGGTCAATACCGAGGTGTCGCCGCCGCCTCCCACTGTTGTCGGCAGACCAGTGACGTATTTCGTCTCCATGGCTATGTATTCCAGGTCTCGGGTGGTTGAGCCCACATCGGTGGTCGTGAGATAGCGTCCCCCAAGGCTGTGAACGTGCCTGGCGTAGGCTCGCAGCAGCGCTTCCGATTTATCGACTTTCGGGTCAGCTATGATGACGGCCTTGCCTCCACCTAGGGGCAGCTCTGCGGCCGCCGACTTGTAACTCATGGCTTGGGAGAGGCGTAATGCGTCCAGTATGGCCTCGTCTTCATTCTTGTAGGGCCATATTCGAAGTCCGCCTACAGCAGGGCCCAAAGTAGTGTCGTGGATAGCGATGAAGGCGCGCAGGCCCACCGAAGGCTCGGAGCAAACCACAAGCTGTTCGTGGCCGTGCTCCGCCATATACTTCAGTATGTCCATCGTGTTGCTCCTGATTTCACAAAGTAAATCCCCGCCCCTTGGCTTTGTCGCTCCAGGGCGGGGATTCATGTATTAGCCGTGTTAATCGACTACCCATTAATTCTATTATACAGGAGGGTTGGCGTTACGAAAAGCGTAATAATGAATAATTGGTCCAAGGCTGCGGGATAGAACCGGATAAGCGGTCTTCACAAAAATCTCGAGAAATCTTCTGCAGTCAAACCAGCCTGACGAATTATGGAAAACATGAGAGAGCGGCGAAGATCTTTGTTATGCGAAGGTACGGTGACTTTGTTCCCAGTTTGGGAATGCCTCAGGATTACATGGCTTCCGGTCTGACGTTCTACTACAAGTCCTGCTCGTTGAAGGGCCCGTATCATCTGTCGACCGTTAAGGGCTGGTAATCTCCCTACCACACTAATGTGGCCCTTTTATCAACGTAAGAAACTTATCCGGAACAGGATCTCCATGTTCTGAGGCGACGCACAGCCAGCCCTGCATAGCATCATGAATCATGTCCCAGGCTTCTTCAAATGTATCACCTTCAGAGATGCAGCCAGGGAGCTCCGGTACACTCACTACAAACCCGCCTTCTTCCGCCACCTCGAATTCGTACTCGATGTCGTCCTTTATGATCTTGAGCTTATCACTAGGTTTAAGAACGGTCATGTTTCCCTCTCTGGCTTCGTTTTGCCTGAAAATCTATATTAAGTTCCCTAGGGCGCCAGCACTAAGCGGTAATCCTCAGTCCTTCCAGCCGAAGACGCTTCTGCCAGGGTATTTTTTCCGCCACTCAGTACGGATCTCCTGGCACTCATCCTGGAGTATTCCAGTTACCAGCTCGAGATTCCCTTGCCATCGGGCCATGTCCAGCATCTTCTCCACTCTATATTCGCCAAACATCCCGCTCCCGGAGGCCGCCGTTATACGGCCCCCCAATACTAGCGTACTGATCCTGGATACCATGATGGCGCCGGTACACATGGGGCAAGGCTCCATAGTGGTGTAAAGCGTGCAACCGAGAAGGTCTAGCTGACCAAGGGTTTTGGTAGCTTCCCTTAGCACCACGGTTTCCGAATGGGAGGTAACATCCAAGGTAGATGTCGCCCCGTTGTAGCCTCGTGCTATAATCTCGCTGTCTTTAACCAGGACACCCCCCACAGGTACGTTTCCTTCAGCGTCACCCTTCTTGGCCTCCTCGATTGCCATCCGCATGAAAAATTCATGGCTCTTAGTCATTGTGCCTCCTCAGAACGCGACGTACATCAAAACAGGTCCTTGATCTCCTCCTCCAGGGGCCTCGCGGACGAGCATCGTGTCACGTCATGCTCAGAGCTCTTCAATCCAGCTTAGAGGAATCTCAGGCGTGTACCGGTGTCGAAAACTCTATTGTAAACTCTTGCGCTATGGGAGGGTCTTGTTGCGAGCTTCCGGGAGGCGCATAGGACACGGCCAGATGCTCTAATGAAGTTTTAGCGCGTTGACTCATGCCCAGTACCTCTATCCCCACTGGATGGCCTTCACCATCGTAAGTTAGATAGATGCCTGAGGCCACTTCTCGACTGGCGCCGCCACCGCTTCCCCAGGTAACGTAAAGCACATCTGCGTCGTGGTCAATGCTGACTTTCATATAAGCGGCTCCTTGGAAATAAATACTGTAATTACTAAATGATAGCCTTCAGTATCCCGCCACACCACTTGAAGTGGCAAGCCTCGGACTTTTTTCTCCGCTAGGTTGGCATCCGGAGCTTTGTTCCTTTCTACCCATTCAGGATTATGTCTGATGTCGTCGATGTCTTCTCGGGCCAAGACCAAGCCATAGTCTCTCTCGATTGCAGGAAACTTGTCGTTCAGCAGAGGGCGTGTCAATCTTACCTGCATATAGGGTTCTTCACGCTATTCTTTTCCGCTCTAATCCTCAGATAGCGGGGTACATCAAAACAGGTCTTTGATCTCCTCCTCCAGGGGCCTTGATGAACCTGCTCCGTCCGTATTTCGCCGAACTATACGCTTGCTGAGCTCGGCGTAGGACTGGGGTGAGCCGTATTCCCTGGTGTGGACCACCACCGGCATCGGCACGGCGTGACCGAAGATAAGGGCCTGCTGGGTGGACTCCAGCCTGGCCAGTACTGACCTTAGCTCACGACTGCCCGGCGCTCCTCCCAGGACTGCGTCGATGTCCCTGTCGTTGTCCAGCAGGCAGGTCAGCTTCGTGCCCACCTGGCTCATTACCTCGGTGTCTATGGCGCCCGGCCGCTGGTCTATCACCATGAGGGTGACGTTATACTTGCGCATCTCTCTGGCGATGGTGCCGAAGATAGTTTGAGAAGCCACCGACGGGCTAAGGAACTTGTGGGCCTCCTCGATGGTTATAACCAAAGGTCGAGGTTCCCGTCCCGCGCCACCTTCCACCTCCTCTTTGCGCCTCACGTACTGGTCGTGAATGCGCCGAGTGAGAAGGTTGGCGACCAGAATGTAGGCATTGAGGTCGTTGCCGTAGCGACCGAACTCCAGCACCACGTGCATGCCCCGGTCGAGATGCTCCAGGATGCGCTTGACCGAGTCCTCTTGTGAGCCAGTCCTGAGCCCAGTCGAAGGAGTTGATACCAGGAAGCCGTAGCGTTTCAGGCGGGATAGCCGGTTGTACAATGACGCCAGTGCCTGGGGTTGCACCCCTATCTTTGAGGCCAGATCGAAGACGGCATCTCGCCCTTCTAGGTCCAGGAACTCCTGTAGCCAACGTTTGCCACCAAACTCCCGGTACACGTTATAGGCAGACTGGGCGGCTACATCCGACAGACCCAGGTTCTCTCTAAGCACCTCCACGTCCTCGGGCTCTATCTCGTCGTAGCCTATGCTCACCACCTCGTCGGGGGACAGCCCTCTGCGCCTGGAGCTCTCTTCATCCAGAGAGAATACCGCCACTTTGGAGCCGAAGAGCTGCTTGAGACCCTTTACAGACCGAGCGTGGTCCGTGTCCTGCCCTTGCCAGCCATATTCGCTGTGCATGTCGAAGACCAAGGTCGAGGCAAGGTCGCTCTGGAGAATGCCGACAAGAAGCAGTCTAGTCAGGAATGTCTTGCCGGTGCCGCTTTTGCCGAATACGCCTATGGAGCGTTCCACCAGGCTTTTCAGGTCCAGACATACCTTGGTCTCCATGTCGAGGGGATTGCCTATGTAGAAGTGGTTCTCATCCTCCCTGCCAAACACCAGCTCCACGTCCTGTTCCGAAGCTACGAAGGCCCTGGAGAAGTGGGATGGCACCGTTTTGGCCGGCATGGGCCCCGTCGAGTCTCCCAGTACGGCGGGCATGGTGAGGGTGGGGAGTACCGAGATGGTGCCGTAGGCGGTCGTGCCGGCGACTACCTGGGCTATGAACGGGTCCTCAACGTTGGGAGGAGTGCTCTTCAGTCCTGGGTCTGCTGTTTTCAGGGCAATGTCCGTGACTACGCCGAAGAATCGCATCTTCTGTCCTTGTACCGTCACGAAGGTGCCCACCTTGACCTCCTCCACAGAGGTCGTAGAGTCTAAGCGAATTTCGACCCCACCGGTCAACGAGCCGTCCACCACCATGCCAAGGAGCTTGCCGTGCGATGGGGTGGGTGTGCTCTGGCTTTCGAGTCCGTCCATCACGACGAAAGCCTCCTGAGAATGGCGTTCAGGCGTGGCATGTCTCCAACCAGATGAGTGGCCAGGGTCTTGCCGGCTTGTACCAGGAAGTCCCGAGGCTGGTCCAGGCCCGAGCTTGCTTGGCGTAGGCAGGCGGCGATCACCTCATCGGTAATGCCCCGACCCGCCGGAGAGGAGTTTACCAGCAGGCTCAGGAAGTCCAGTGAACCGGTGAACCGCTGGACCTCCTCTGGCGAACACTGATAAACGAAGGCGTGAATCTGTGGGGGCATGGCCGGCAGGTACTGATTGACTGCGGCTCTATCGCCGTGTCCCACTATCAGGGCCTCGAATCGAGTGCACAGGAGACGGGCCAGCTGGGGATTGCTGCGATATATATCCTCTTCTTTCTCCTCATGTTCGCCTCGTGCGATAACGGGCCTACCAGGGTCGAGGGACTGGGTCATAACACCGTAAACCACGGCATAGATATAGGAGTTATTGCTCTCACCCCGACCTTCGGTCTCCCCTCTCCCACTGGAAGAGGGGTCGGGGGTGAGGACGGACTCTGTGCGCACAAATGCCCCAAGGGATGGGGAACGGTACAGTTGGTAGCACTGGGCAGTAAAGCGGTGGGAGGCGGACTCTACCACCTCGCCCACTCGTTGGTGAACTCCTACCACTTGTCGCCCGGCCTGGTTCATAGCCACCTGGTCCGTTTCGATCGGGCCTTTTCAGATGTGTAGACAGGGAGCCGTTTCCTGAATAAAACGTCGTCCAGCATCTGCTTGAAGGTCTCTCTGTCCTGGCCGGTCACCACAGCCTGCTCGTGGGCCTCGGAGATGGCAGCGGGATAGCCTTGGCCTCGCTTGCATTGGTCAAGTATCAGGGTGTGGCTGAGGGACAGCGTACTTTCATTTTCCGCCACCCACTTGGGCACCTCCACTCGCGCGATCTCCTCACCGGTGTTCATGTAGTAGAAGTGCACCTCGTGAGGGCCGTAGTAGTCTCTAGAGACTGAAGAGCTGGTCTCGAACAAGCTGGAGCGCTCCCCCGGCTGCAACAGCTCTTCAAAAAGATGTCGGTCCAAGAAACCGTTCACCAATTCGCAGGGTGTTCTGGTGGAGCGATGGCTGTTGCAGTGCCGGCTGCACTCGGTCGTGTCACTGGAGCACAGGTAAAGGCGCAGGGTGTTGACCACCTCGGTACTCTGGGGCAGGCTGACATAGGCCGCCACAGCCAAAGCACGGCCGACAGACCTTCCTCTGAGTCTGTCCAGGGCAGGGAGCAAACCTGCCTTCAGTATCTCGTCGCGGATGAATGGTTGATATCCCCTTCCGGCCAGCCCCCACAGCACCAATGAGCCGTCGATGAGCGCAAGTATTGGCAACTCCGGCGGAGCATCTTCGACCGCCGACGCCAGCCCTTTGACCTCTTCCACGGCACGTTTCAAACCCAGTAGTGCCCCCTCCACTGGTACCGCCGCATTCGACTCCTGGTCATGCGCAGTGAAGTACAACTCCTCTTCTCCGGCATAGACCTTGGGGCGGCTAAATAGTCGCGCATCGGGTTGGGAACCGTAGGTGAGGAGGCAACCTCCTATGTTTATCAGATAACATCGCAGGGGAATGTGCCGGTCCACGTCTATGTGGGAGCCATCGACCGAGGCCACACAGAAGTTGGCAGGCAGCTCTTCGGGACTGTATCTACCAGCAAGCCCATCCACGGGGCCTGCGCAAAGAAAGGGCCTTCCCTGACTGGAGGCAACTTTCTGCTTCACCTCAGAGGCATCAGCCCCTCTCATGGCGTCGAGGGCTCGATGGAGCCGATTCGTCCAGTCTTCCCGGCCATCGGAAACCCGCTGCGCCAGGGTGTCGAGCTGTTCCAGTGTTGGGCGCAAATCCAGGCCCATGTCTACCTCAGTACCCGCTCGTCGCCAACGCGGCGGGTAATGCGCTGCTGGTCAAGGTACTCCAGAAGAGGTAATACGTACTTTCGACTGGTGTTGAACAGGTCTCTCCCATCGGCAACGGTGATTTTGCCCTGGCTTTTCGTGTGATTAATTACCTTGTCAACCATCTCCTTATAAGCGGAGGCGTCGAACACCACGCTCTCACTGACTTTCACGACTTTCCTCTCATCGATCAGGTAGGCCAACAGCTCCGGCTCCGGGGAATGATCGGTTGGAGGAGAGTAGGGCTCGGACTTCAATGACTGGATATATGAGTCCATCTGCTTTTGCTGGGTTGAGCTCAGTGAAACGTTGTGCTCAGGTATTCTGGCCCAGTTTCCTTCTTCCTTAAGGACACTCTCTTCGACCAACCTCTTCAGGACCCATGGGAAGCTCTGCGAAGAGAATCCCATGCGGCTACGCAGCTCCTCCCGTGGAATGCCTTTGCGGAGCGGGTATTGCTTATGGTATGCCTGGGCGACGGTGGATGCCTTATTTTTCAGAGAGGCCCATGCTGGAGCAGCATACACCAGACCTTCTGACGGGCCGGTAGCATCTCCCAGTAGCACCACTTCCCCTGTTTCGGCCAGCTCTTTTGTCTTCGAGACGACCTCTTCCAGAGAGAGGTTGGCTCTCTGGGACAGGGTGGTCAGGTCGCAGGGGCCCCAGTGTTCCACCGCGTTAAGAAGAGATTCATCGCCGGTGCCCTCCTCCATAGCCATGAGACGCTGGATAATGGGCTGGAGGAAGCGACGGTGTCGTCGGGTGGGGTGGGGGTCCAAGACCTTTCCTCCTCCCAAGGTGGTATCGGAGGAGCGGATGACGAAAAGGTCTCCTTTCACCGCGGGCACCGGTTCCCGCAGGTGTATCTGCGCCCAGCCGTCCTCGCCGGGTTTTAGCTCCTCTTTGTCTAGCAGCCGCACCCTGGCGGAGGTCTCGCTGGTGAAGACATGAAAGGTAATGCCCTCGTTGTGCTTCAAGGAGTGGGGGGTATCGTTGACCAGCTTTACGTGAGCGTCTAGCCGTGTGGTCGGCTTCAGCCAACCCGACGTGGTAATCACCTCACCGCGCAAAATGTCCTCTCTGGAGAGACCTGATATATTCACTGCCAGCCTTCTACCCGGGTCGGCTAGTTCCAGCTTCTTTTTGTGGCTCTGAAGGCCTCTCACACGGCCTTTTTCACCAGATAGGACCAGGTGGGCATCCTGGCCCACCGATAATGTGCCGTCGACCAAGGTTCCGGTGACCACCGTGCCGAACCCCGCCACCGTAAAGCAACGGTCCACGGGCAGTCGAGGCCGGCCCAGATCCCTACGCGATTCGGTGGAGTCAAGCATTGCGTCGATAACCTTCTGAAGCTCTTCCAGCCCCTGGCCGCTATATGCAGACACCGCGAGCATGGGAGACCCTTCGAACGTGGTGCGTTTAAGAGCATCCTCAACCTCAGCCTTTACCAGCTCCACCAGGTCCTCGTCCACCAGGTCGGATTTGGTTATTACCACCAATCCTCGTTTGACTTGAAGGATATCCAAAATGGCCAGATGCTCACGGGTCTGGGGCATCACGCTTTCGTCGGCGGCCACCACCAGGAGGGCCAGGTCAATCCCTCCCACACCGGCCAGCATATTCTTGATGAACCTCTCGTGGCCGGGCACGTCCACGATGCTCACTTCTCGGCCACTGGGCAAGGTGAGCCAGGCAAAGCCCAGATCGATGGTCATTTCCCGTTCTTTCTCTTGAGGGAGACGGTCTGGGTCTATGCTGGTAAGGGCTTTTACCAAGGTGGACTTACCGTGGTCGACGTGTCCTGCGGTGCCGATGACGTACATGATGCGCCTCTTCAAGGCTTGTGCTGATAAAAGTGGGAATTGCCCACTCAAACAGCTGCGTTAATCTTATCCGCCCACTGTTGATTGTCCCTGAGGGAGAGGACGATCCTGTTATAGAACCCTTTCTTTAGCTCCATGGTGAGGTGGTTCCTGAGCCTCGTCACGTACCAGAACTCTTTGCCTCTATTTGTGAAGTAGGTCCCTGCCTTGATAACCCATGGCATGAATGTACCCGGCGCCCGGATCTCTCTCCAGGTAGTCTTGGGAGCCTCGGTGGTTGCTCTGTCTATCCGGTCCAAAGGGATTTTCAGAGAACCCCTGACGGAAAGAATCTTTTCCAGTATAGACAGCTTTATGTTCAGTTGACCGTTATCTAGGTTTAGCTGCATGTGGCTTTCCAGGAACATGGATGAGCGGACCCAGGAACAGGCCTTATAGGTTCACTGTTGCCTTTAGAATAGCACCAAAGGGAGTTGGGGGCAATTTAGAGGAACCGCATGAACACCTGGTTGGACAAGAAGAGACCTTTCGTGGTCAGTCGCAGGCGGCCGTCGGGTTGCTCAAGTAGGCCCTCGTCACGAAGCTCCCGAATCTGAAGCCCATACAGCTCTAACGGGTCTACTTCGAATTTGTGTTTGAACTCCTCTATACTGATTCCCTCCAGTAGGCGCAGACCCAGGAACATGGTCTCCGCCATATCCAGATCGGGTCCAATAGTCTCTGAATCTGCCACGGGGCATATGCTCTCCAGGGTGTCCCGATCCAGGGCTTCAATCAGTGTTGCCCCTTTTGACGCCCACTCTTGCACTTTCTGGATATAAAGGCGGGGAGATGAGACGTCCCAGAAACGGTGCCCAGAGAGGTGGGAGTGAGCGCCGGGTCCCACACCTAAATAGGGCTGGTTGAGCCAGTAAGCCATGTTATGCAAGGAGCGCTGCCCAGGCATCTCCCAGTTGGATATCTCGTAGTGGAAATAGCCTGCCTTTTCCAATGACTCTCTTGCCAAGCCATACATATCCGCAGCCATGTCCGGGTCCGGCTGAGGAAGAGCACCCTCCGTCACCCACTTTTCTAGGGGAGTGCCCTTCTCGAGCGTCAAACCGTAAAGGGACAGATGGGGAGGCGCCAGCTCCAGTACCTTCGCCATGGTATCTTCCCACTGCGTCACGGTCTGATTAGGTAGGCCGTACATGAAGTCCAGATTCACTCTCTGAAACCCGGCCTGCCAGGCCAGGGCATAGGCCTCCATGGCCTGGTCAGCAGTGTGCCGCCGGCCCAACATGGCGAGGAGGCTGTCGTCCAGACTTTGCACTCCGATGCTGAGGCGGTTGACCCCCATCTCTAGAAGCTGCGTTAGAGCACGCTTATTCAGGTCACCCGGATTGGCTTCGATGGTGATCTCGGCACTGGCAACGATTTCAAAGGAGTCCCCTACGGTGCTGAGGAGCCTACCCATAAGCTCCAGGGGAATGTAGGAGGGTGTGCCACCGCCGAAAAAGATGGTGTTTACCTTGGGATGACCTAATGATGTGCCCCAGAGCTGCAGTTCCAGTGAAAGCGCTTCAACGTAAGGCCCGATCAGGGACTCGATGCCCTGATAAGTGTTGAAGTCGCAGTAGGGGCACTTGGTCTTGCAGAAGGGAATATGTATGTAGAGGGAGATGCCTTCGGGTATCAATAATTTCCCCACTCGAATGCCGCTTTACACGTTGAAAAGGAAGGTCACAACGTCGCCATCCTTGATCGGATAGCCCTTTCCTTCCAGTCGTAGGAGGCCCTGGTTCTTGCACTGACCCATCGAGCCACATCGAGCCAGGTCATCGAAGGCCACTACCTCGGCCCTTATGAATCCCCGCTCCAAGTCGGTGTGTATCTTTCCAGCGGCCTTCACTGCCGGGGTATTGGCTGGAATGCTCCAGGCTCGGACCTCGTCTGGACCGTAGGTAAAGAATGACACCAGAGACAGCAGATCATAGGAGAGATGTACCACATTATCTACCCCAGATTCCTGGAGGCCCATAGACTCGCGAAACTCCCGCTCATCTTCTGGGGCGAGCTGGGAAAGTTCCATCTCCAGCTTGCCACACATTGGGGTAGCTTTGGCTCCAGGCTTGTTGTAACGGCTCGCCAGCTCTTGGTCCAGGTCGTCTTTTCCAGGTAGAGTCTCTTCGTCGATATTGAACACTAACAGCAGTGGCTTGGCGGTGAGCAGCTGGTAGTTGGAAATTATTGCCTCTTCCTCGGGGAGGACATGCTGCTCCCTTATCGGCACATCACTCTCCAACCCGTCCTTGAGGCGTTTCAACAATGGGCCTTCCTTGAGCAGCAAGTCTCGTTCCCGGCCTTTAGGTCCCTTGAGGCTCTCTTCGATGCGGAGAACTCGCCGCTCCAGTATTTCAAGGTCGGAAAAGGCCAGATCCGCGGCCATAGTCGCTACGTCTCGATGAGGGTCTACGTTGCCGCTGATATGGGGTACCGATGGGTCCCCAAAGGCACGGACCACGTGCAGCAGAGCATCGGCGCTCTGAAGCTGATTGAGGAACTGACCGCCGATGCCGGCTTTATCGTCGGGGCCTGCCGAGCTGGCGGGCACGTCCCAGTACTGTACCTCCGCCGGGACGGTCTTGTCTGGGTTGTACATACCCACCAGAGTTTCCAGCCTGGAATCGAACATCTTCGAAATACCAACGCGGATATCTTGCCTGGAGCTACTCTGAGTGCTGGCCTCTGCCCTACCCTTGGTGAGGGCGGTTAGAAGGGTCGACTTTCCGCTTTGTGGTAAACCTATTAAGCCTATTTCCATAATTCAAACATAGCCTAGGAGCGAAATCTTAACTCAAAGGATACCAGAAGGCCAATGGATAGATATACGGGACAAGTGGTACTTAACCCGGATTAGTCCAGTAACTGAGTAATCTTGGGGATTGCACCAGACCCTGAAGTCTCAAATTTTACCTGGCGACTGACCTTCGCAGCGTTAAATATCTCTCTACTGGCGAGATATGATTGAGTTCCACCCTCAGAAGAAGCAGCCGATACATGCACGATGTAGTTAATCTGAACGTATTTCAGTCGTAGCTGTTGTTCCAATGATTCGGTTATAGTCATATCCTGATCGTCGCTGGAGAAGAAATTGCTATAGTCCTGGTCTTCGACCAGGATCAACGCCTCACTCATAGGTTGGTCGGGATCATTAATTTGTTGATTGCGCAGGATAGTGTAGCTTGTATCATTTATTACTCCGGTCACCGTCTTATGGTCAACAACACCCTCGACCGCATCTCCTCCGCCGCAGGCTACTAAAGCCACGGGAAACACGACCATCAGGAAGACCATCACATTGGTCACAAGTCTCACGCGCTTTTTCATATTATGTAGGACGTTCGAAGACCGCCAATTGTTCCCGTACAGAAGAATAACGGTGATAGCACGCTGAAAGTGGTATCTTCGTGAGTTGGCTACCGCCTACTCAGTGGGCTCATCGTCTTTCAGGCGGAAGCTGCCCTCTACCACCCGGGACCGATCCTGTTCGGTTTGGCTGGTGCTCCCTGTCCGAGCTCTCCAGGGAGCGTATCTCTCTACCACTTCGCGGGGCGACAGGTTCAGGAAAAGGAAAATGGCAAAGGCCAAGACCACTAAGTAGCCGGCAAGGCCCACCACCGGCACCCGGGCAAAGGGGGTGAGGAAGTAAATGATCGTAGCCGGTGGCAACAGCTTTAACAGCAACGGTACTCGATGGTCGAAATAGAGTTTCCAGACCAGGTACACCGTCCTTACGAGACGGGGAATAACCCTGGGCGCTAATATAAACATTAAAGGGAAGGCAAGACGCCACAAAATAGCCAACTTAAGTTCTCCTCAACTACTATTATAAACCCCAGTGTGGTATCTTTGAAACATCCCGATCTAGCTTTGGAATGCCGTGCCCGCATATCTTCTTTATGGCGACAACTTTCTGGTGTCCCAATCTCTAAAAGAGCTCCAGGAGCAGGTAGGGACTCCGGACGTTATCGACGCCAACAGCCATCGAGTTTCGGGAAGTGCCGTAAACCTGTCGCAGATTCGCGGATTCTGCGATGCAGTACCATTTCTGGCTGAGCATCGACTGGTTATGGTAGAGGGCCTTTTCCCGTTGTTCGAGCCCCGCGATGGTAGAAGACGGCAGTCCTCCTCGGCAGGGCGGAGTGGCTCTTCCGGTACCGCTCGGTCCGCGCCGTCAGGATGGGAAGGATTGCCCGAATACATCCAAGGCGAGATGCCACCATCCACCATCCTGGTCTTTTTGGAAGCGACCGTATCCAAGGCAAACTCCCTGCTTCGTAGCTTGCGATCCGTGGTGGAGATTCAAGACCGTACCACCCCCACAGGAGAAGGTCTCGCCAGGTGGATCAGAAACATGGTGGCTGAAAAAGGCGCGCGAATCACTCCTGGGGCAATACGACTCTTGATCTCCCTTACGGGAAACAGCCTCTGGATGTTGGACAACGACCTTGAGAAGCTTGCTCTCTACGCCGGCGACCGTGCTATCGAAGAAAGTGATGTCCGGCTGCTGGTGTCCCAGTCCAGAGAGGCGAGTATATTCAGTGCTGTGGACGCTCTTCTAGACGGCAGGGCTTCCGTGGCGATGGGTTTGATACATCGACTCAGGGAGGACGGCGCCGAACTCCCCTATATAGTGTCCATGACGGCGCGACAACTCAGGCTAGTCACGCTGGCCAAAGAGCTGATTGACGGAAAGCAGGGTGAGAAGGCCATAAGGGACAGACTGGGTATCAACCACGATTTTGCCTTGAAAAGAACGATGGAACAGGCTCGGAAGCATTCATGGGATAGTTTGGAGTGGCTCTATAAAAAGCTGCTGGACACGGACCTGGCAGTAAAACAGGGGCGAATGAACCAGGACCTGGCACTGGAGCTTATGGTTGCCGAGGCTTCTAACCTATCGCTCGAATCCAGACGTTCTTCGCCCGCATCGCGCTAGTCGTATTGCACGGCGTTATAGCAGGCCACCGCATGCCCTGGGTCGAGCTCCTCTAAAGGTGGCCTGGGCTCCAGCCTGCATTTATTGACGGCTTTGTGACACCGGGGTAAGAAGGCGCATTGTCCAGGTAGGTTCAGCAGGTCCGGGGGATTTCCTGGTATGGGCTGGAAACGTTGCTTGCCTCCCTTCAGATCGGGGAGAGACTGAAATAGTGCCCACATGTAGGGGTGCTGAGGACGGTTATACAGCGCACGCACCTCGGCTTGTTCCACCACCGTCCCCGCGTACATCACAGCTACCTCATCCGCCATTTGGGCTACTATGCCCATGTCATGAGTGATGAGGATCATGGATGAGTTGAGCTCCTTGCAGAAACCTTTGAGACGCCTGAGGATCTCCGCCTGTAGCGTAACGTCCAGACTTGAGGTGGGCTCATCAGCTATCAGAATCTTAGGCTGAAGTGACAGGGCCATGGCCATGATCACCCTCTGGCACATGCCGCCGCTGAGCTCGAAGGGAAATCGCGTCAGGATCTCGTGGGCATCCGCTAGGCCCACTCCTACTAATATCTCTACTGCGAGGTCGTAAGCCTCTCTTTTCGACATGGTTGTATGTGCCAGAATCTGTTCCTCGATTTGGACGCCTATGGGTAACATGGGATTTAGCGAAGCTTTGGGCTCCTGAGGGACCATGGAGATATCGTTGCCCCGGATATGCCTAAGGGTACGCTGGTCTGCCGCCAGCAAGTCGATTCCGTCGTAGTATACTTTGCCACTGATTACTTCGGCTGTGCGTGGGAGCAGCCCAAGAAGGGCCAGCGCCGTGGTGGTCTTACCCGACCCGCTCTCGCCTACTAGACAGAGGATGGAGCCCTCCTGGAGGGAGAATTCCACCCCATTGACCGCCTTGACCTCTCCGTCTCTGGTGTGATATCGAATGTGGAGGTCCTCTGCTCTAAGCACTTCAGTCATCTACCCTGTCTCCTCTACTCTCTGAAGTAATGCAGGGTTTGCGCTTTTTGTGTTTAGTAAGACTGGCTCAAATCGGCCTTCTCTAATCTCCCCGATAAGGTCGTCAAGGCAGGTTATTGCCCTTCGGAACTGGGTAGCCGCGGTACCGAGATGGTCCTGTCTGTGAGAGTCGCTGCCACCTGCCTTGGAGACGCCTAGACGGTCGGCCAGGTCATGAGCGAAAGCCGTCTCTCCATAGCCAGCTCTACCGTTGACTGCCTCAATCCCGTGGCAGAAAGAGAAGAGCTTGTCCTGGCAGGCTGTATCCAGCATGGCGCTGTATGAGTCGGGATCAGCGGCCTGCTCTGTCAGGTATCTTCGCCTATAGGGGTGAGCGGCGATCATCGCTCCTCCGGCCTGTTCTACGAGCCTGCACAGAAACTCTACCTTGTGCATTCCGAACACATAATCCCTCAAGCCGAATACCAGTACATGGCCCGAATCCGTGTTTACCTCACAGCCGGGCAATACGAGGAATTCATGCCTTTCTGAGAGAGATTTAATATCCTCCGGGTCCCAAAAGTAGTCGTGCTCAGTGATACATATCCCGTCAAGGCCCTTGCCTTTCGCCCCCTCGATCAGTTCGTCGGGGCTGAGGAAGCTGTCATCGGAGTTGGGATAAGTGTGAGTATGGAGGTCTATGAACAATTACGAATACCAAGGACGATTGGTTGTAGTCATAGAGTGGGTGGCTTGGAATCAAGTGTCCCACCATCAACTTTTCAAGTCAACCCTGGACGAAACTAATGGCAGAGTCTTTTCATTCTTTTGTCATGCTGAGAAGCGAAGCGACGAAGCATCTGGTGGGGAGTGGTCCCCGCCTCCGTAAATACTTTGCTGGGATGAGCCTCCGGCTCAGGGAGACAATGAAAGGACCCTGAAACTAATAGAATTCGAACCCGATTACATCATCACTAAACCGGAGCTGTCACTCTTGCGAAATCCAAGATAGCCTGCGCCAGGCCTGAGGGGTTCTCCATCTGCAGGCCGTAGTCACCCTCCACGTCGACGATGTGAGTATCTTTCCACAAGGCGGCGATACGCTTCGCTTCCTCTTTGGTGAGATGGGTGCTGTGGGAGCCGCGGAAGATGGCTACTGGGCAGGTGATCCTGTCGGCATAGACCTTTAGGTCATTGGCCATGTGAGTAAGTCCCTGGGCCACTCTGATCTTGTCGTATTTGAAAGTGAACCCTCCACCGGGCAAAGGGGACGTATTGTGTTCCACTATGTGTCGTCGCGCATCCTCTGAATATGAGGGTCGAAACTCACGCAAATAAGCAAGGGCCGCATCTTTACTTGAGAACTCTGTCTGGGATGCTCTCATCGCCTCTACTCCCTCAAGCACGGTGTTAACCTTGTTTCGCTCCGGGAAGAAGTTGCTGTAGTGGGGCCCTCCGACCAGGATAATAGCCGAAGCTCGCTCGGGATGCTTTGCTGCGAATACTTGGGCTACCCGTCCACCGAGAGAGTGTCCGGCGATAATGGCCTTATCTAGGCCAAGCTGTGTGAGGAAGATATGCACGTCTTCGGCGTATTCCTCGGCCGCATAGCAACCGTCCGGGCGTGCCGTATCTCCATGCCCTCGCTGGTCAGGAGCAAAGATATGGAATTGGCCCTTCAGCGCGCGGGCAGTCCCATCCCACATTCGCCCGTATCCTGAAGAGGGATGAAGGAGGACCAGGGTTGGACCTGTGCCCGGCCACTCGTAGTAATGCATTCCTAGCCCGTTCTCCAGGGTAATATCCTTTGCTATCGGTTCACTATGGGCTGCAGTCATGTCAATTCTCCTGAATTATAGGTCTGGCTGGCCACGAACAGGCTGACTCTAACCCCACAGCGGGGGCTTGTCAAGGCAGCGAATAACTCGGTGGCCCATCCCTCAGAATGTTATGCTATACTGTCTGAAACCTGTCTAAAACCTGGAGTGGGGAGGCTATAATGCAGGAGAAGGTAGAGGTCTATTGGTTCTCCGAGCAGCCTTACGGTCATGTAACGGAAGCGGACATAGAGAAGTACGATTCTGGACGGCTGGGCTTCCCAAATAGCCATTTTGACCCCTGGAAAGCCCATGTCTTATATAACCAGTACCATGAACAGTACGCCTACGCCGACGAAATTGGGTTCGATGGCATCATGAGCAACGAGCACCACGCTTCCTACTGGTGCATGAAGCCCTCGGTGAACCTGGACGCCGCCGTCATCGCCAAGGTGACCAAGAAAGTTAAGATAGCCATCCTCGGCAATGTTATCGCCATCAACGATCCCATTAGAATGGCGGAAGAAATTGCCATGCTGGACTGCTACTCCGGTGGTCGGATCATCTCCGGTTTCGTGCGGGGCACCGCCGTGGAGAGCATTCAGGGAGGCATCGATCCCACAGAAAACCGGGAACGGTTCGAGGAGGCCCACGATCTCATTATCAAGTGCTGGACCACTCCCGGCCCATTTAGATATGAAGGAAAGCACTACCACTACAGGGCGGTTAATCCCTGGGTGTTGCCTATCCAGAAGCCCCACCCGCCGGTCTGGTTCCCGGGCCTCTCCAGCCCGGAGAGCGTAGTGTGGTCGGCCCGACATCAGCATCCCTACATGAACCTAGGCTCATTGTTGGAATACACCGAAGGCTTGAGAAAGGTCTACGTAGATACGGCTAAAGAAGTGGGCTTCAAACCCGGGCCTGAGCACTTTGGGTATCTGCTACGGGTGCTGGCCGCCGATACAGATGAGAAGGCCCAGGAGATCGGACGCAATTTCATGTGGACCGAAGAGCACCGGAACAAGGGTCCCAGAGAGCACAGCGACCCGCCCGGCTATCAGTCTCGCGAATCCGTGAAAATACAGCAGAATCTGCCTGGAGCCGGGGGCTTCGGCAAGAGAATGAGCTACGAAAAGTTACAGGAAGTCAACAACATCATTGTGGGTAGCCCCGAAACGGTGACCAGGAAGCTTACCCACATTATCGAACGCCTAAACCCTGGATACTTGCACATTTATGGCAACGATGGGGATATGTCCCATGAAGATTCCATGCGCTCGATCGAGCTGCTGGGTAAAGAGGTTATCCCCGCACTACACGAGATCAAGCTCCAGCCATACGAATAGAGCTCGCATATCGAGACTACTCACTGGCGCAGTTTCAGACTAACAGTCTCCTCTCCCCTTGTGGGAGAGGATTAAGGTGAGGGGTATCATCTCCCACCCCTTAGGCAGGCGACGGGCGCGTCACCCCCATCCCAACCTTCCCCCATCAAGGGGGAAGGAGTACGATAAATTGGCGAAGTACTAGCCTAGATATCGAGGCTTTAGGATGCAACAGAAGGGCCGTATATTTTCGGGAATGCGTCCTACGGGGCGCCTTCATATAGGCAACTACCTGGGAGCCCTCAAGAACTGGGTCGAGCTACAGGACAGTTACCAGTGCATCTATTCCGCAGTGGATGTCCATGCCCTCACTACTGTCACGTCGCCACAGGATGTCCAGGAGATCAAACCGAACATCCGGGAGATGGTGCTGGACTGGCTGGCTGCCGGGTTGGACCCCGAGCGAAGTATTATCTTCGTCCAGTCTCATGTGCCAGAGGTGATGACCCTTAATACTCTCCTAGGTATGATAACTCCCCTTGGTTGGTTGATGCGGGTGCCTACCTTCAAAGAGAAGGTCCGCCAGATGAGCGAGACTGAAGAGAGCGTCAACTATGGTCTCGTGGGCTATCCAGTGCTTCAGACCGCGGACATAATCCTCTACAAGGCCGATACGGTCCCCGTGGGAGAGGACCAGCTGCCCCACCTTGAGTTGGCTCGAGAGATAGTCCGGCGCTTCAACAACCAGTTCGGGGATACCTTTCCCGAGCCTCAGGCTAAGCTCACCGAGGCCCCTTTAATCCTCGGCCTCGAGGGACAGCAAAAGATGAGCAAGAGCCTCGATAACCATATAGATTTGGCCGCAACCGACGAAGAGACCATAAAGAGGGTGGGCACTGCTTTCACCGATCCCGAGCGGGTACGCCGCAACATGCCCGGCAGACCGTCGGTCTGCAATGTTTACTCTCTCCATAAGATATTCAATCCGGGCGATGTGGACACGGTTTATGAGGAGTGCACCACGGCCAAGAGGGGCTGCGTGGACTGCAAACGGCACCTGGCAGATGGCATTAACCGCTACCTGGAGCCGATGCGGGAGAAACGCCGCGAGTACGAGGCCCAACCCGACTATATCACAGAGGTCCTCGATGCAGGTGCGAAGAGAGCCGAAGTCATCGCCCAGGAGACAATAGCTGAAGTCAGTGAGAAGATGGGACTGGCCTAGCAACTGATCGATTTTCCCACGTCCTCTGATTGCTTCCCCTAGACCCGTCGTGTAGTAAGCTCACTAGGAATCGGTTCGTCGGTCCGGACTCGCAATAAACCCAATTATTCCAATGGACTAGAACGGTAGGATTGTATTCGGTTCTGAAACTGGGGCGCCGTAATTCAATATCGGAGGCCGAATCCATAGGATGTCCTCAGAGCAGCTTGAAACTTCGTCCCAGACCATCCCGGCGTCCATTAGCGGCAAAGATGCCCTGAGCATAGCAGTGGAGGCTGCACAGCTCGCCGGCCGGGTGATCATCGATCGGCTTCATACCAGTAAGAAGGTAGATTTCAAAGGTCCTGCTAACCCGGTAACCGACGTAGATATACTGGCCGAGAAGGTTGCATTGGGCAAGCTGCGTGAAGAGTACCCTGATTTCGGCATTGTCTCGGAGGAGTCTGCCCCTGTTGTCACAAGTTCAAGCTGGACCTGGTTCGTAGATCCCTTGGACGGCACCCGAAACTACACTTTAGGCATACCACACGTAGCTGTAGTAGTAGCCTTGGCCTTTGAGAATCGAGTTGAGTTGGGGGTCACTTACGATCCTATACGGGAGGAGCTATTTACCGCGGAAACGGGCAAAGGTGCGTACTTGAACGGAGCTCCCATCACCGTCTCTACCAAAACAGGAATACCTGACTCCATTCTGGGCTTCGATATGGGCTACGTGGACGAGAAGGCCGTGATGGCCCTGGACATGATAAAGAGTCTTTGGCCGGGGATGCAGAGTATCCGGGTCATGGGTTCCGCCGCTTTGGGCATGGCCTACGCCGCCTGTGGGCGGATAGACCTATATTTTCATCACCATGTTTCTTCCTGGGACATCGCCTCCGGACTTCTCCTGGTGTCCGAAGCAGGGGGTCAGGTCGTCGGACGGGATGGCGATCCTGCTACCTGTGAGAACGACAGCGTAATAGCCTCTAGCCCAGGCCTGATTAGTCGGTTTCTCGATGCCACTGACGGATTGGCCTGGCGGAAATAGCCTCGTGGGCGATGCATCTCCGCCCTTTGACTGCTAGGAGGTACGCTCTATTTTTCTTCTTTTTGTGCAGGTCACGTACTCGTGAAATAAGCTTGACGGACACTTGGCTTGACACCGTGCACGGCTAACAATAATGTTGATGATAACCAGACCAGTCTAACCACAAGTACGGTGGCTGATGACTATCGGGACTGGTCTCCTACTTTCGTTCCCTAACAGCGAAAGAGTGGCCATTCTGCCACGATCTGGATGGAGGTAGCTGATTGATGGAAGTGTACGATCGTATCACCATTGACCCAAGAATGTTTGGCGGGAAGCCGTGTATTCGCGGTATGCGTTTCCCTGTATCCAAAATCTTGAATCTGCTCGCCTCGGGGACAAGTATAAAGGAAATACTCGAAGACTTCCCTTATCTGGAAGAAGGCGACATTCAGCAGTCATTGAAATTCGCGGCTTGGGTTCTGCAGGAAGAACGGGTAGAGATTTAGCTGAAGGATGCGGATCTTGATCGATATGGCTATTTCTCCCCGGACAGCAGAGTTTTTGAGCACGCTGGGCCATGAGGTGTTTCATGTCCTGGATTTCGACATGGCGCAGGCGGTAGACGAAGAGATTATCGAAATAGCTAAAGCCCGGAGCATGTCAGTCCTCACCGAGGATTTGGACTACGGAGCGATATTGGCCGCTTCAGGGGACACTACCCCAGGAGTTGTTATTCTACGGGTAGGGGACTGGACCAGGGGGCAAATCGAGCAGCGCTTGCAGGTCGTCTTTGAGGAGCTACCCGAAGAACAGTTCGAAAATACCATTGTAATTGTAGAGCGCCATAGGGTGCGTATCCGGAGATTGCCTATTCGATAACCACTCCACAAGCCACCAGTAAGAATCAAGTGAAGCGCCAGGATTTCAAGATTTTCCAACGCAGCCGAGGAGGCGACAACATGTCACGAGCACCCACCGTCAATAAGGAGCAACTCAGTCGCGATGATCAGGCTTATTACGATGAAATCGTGGAGAGCAGGGGTGGTATACGGGGGCCTTACGGGGTCTTGCTCCACAGCCCCAAGCTAGCGGCGCGGATCGCTGCCACCGGTGCATACGTCCGGTTTGAGAGCGATCTTCCCAACGCCCTCAAGGAGGTGGTTATAATAGCCACCGCTCGCGAGATTCGAGCCCAATACGAGTTTTCTGCCCACGCCCGCCTGGCTAGGGAGGCCAAGGTCTCCGAAGACACCATTCGTGCCATCGCCCAGGGCACCGCGCCTCGTGGGCTCTCTGGTGATGAGGAGCTGGTTGTTAAATACGCTCAGGAGCTTCTGAAAGACCACAAGATCAGCGACACCACATTTAACGCCGTCAATGCCCGCTTCGGAGTCAGGGGTACGGTGGAGCTCACAGCTCTCATAGGCCATTATCTTCTCGTCGGCCAGGTCCTTGCTGCATTCGACGTAGAACTCCCGGCAGGCGTGACCCCAGAACTGCCTCTATAACTGTCGTCAAGGGCTTCGAATTACCTGACCCATGAGCGCGGGTCAGTTGCGGAGTTACGAACCCTTTGCTATAGTACGTCTACGTGGGGCTGTAGCTCAACTGGGAGAGCGCTTCAATGGCATTGAAGAGGTAGCGGGTTCGAGTCCCGCCAGCTCCACCAACGTGTACTGAACTGCGAACTACTGGGCCGTGGAGAGCCACCTCTGCGGCGTCTCCGCCCCCTATCGGGCTATCCGGCGGCGTGGGTAGGGTGTAGTAGACCGTTGCTTTTCCTGGCTTGACCTTGATCTCCTTGACGAAGGACTTGATGAAGGCCCTCGATTCGGTGATCTCGCTGGTCATCAGGAATTCGCTCATGTCCTGTGCATAGGATGCGATGGTGTCCACGTTGTCCAGTACGGCCCGGCGCTCTGAGAGCAATGCCCTGGCCTCCTCTGCGGCGATCTCCAGCTTCTCCTGACGCTCCCGGTGCTCTCTGATGCGGGAGGTGGCGTCGGATATGTCGAGTTCCGAGTTCTCGATGACGTGCCACACCCGGTCCAAGCGCCGCCGCACCTCGATAAGCTCCGCTTCGATGTTTTCCAGCCTCTCCCGCTGCTCAGCAGCCACTCCGTCCATCTCCTCGTCCATCAGTCTAACCAGGTCCCGGATGTTGCTTTCCGTGAGGATGTTTGCGCGAATCTGCTCGATCATCAGCTTCTCAAAGCGCTTGGAGTTGAGGCGAGGCGTCTTGCAGGTTCCCTTGCCCTTTTTCAGCAGTGAGTGGCAGACGTAGTAGCTGTACTTGCCGCTCTTGGCCTCAGCCGCAGTGAGCGCCTTTCCGCACTTCTCACATTTCACCAAGCCGCTGAGGAGGTAGGGGCTGGAAGCCCGCCGGGGGTTGACCCTGGCCGGGGCCTTGGAGCGAAGGGAGCGGGTGATGCGTCGGAACTCCTGCTTGGTGACTATTGCGGGGAATGCGTCCTCCACCCGCACAGGCGGCGCTCCGTCCTTGGCATCGACGCCCCAGACCAGCGTTCCTGTATACGCTTCGTTGGAGAGGATGCGGTGCACAGTGGACTTCAACCAGTGCTTGCCCGTTGAGGTGGGGATGCCCTCACCATTCAGCGTCTTGGTGATGTCCAGGGTGCTCTTGCCCTGTAGGGCCATCTGGAAGATGCGCCGGATCACTGAGTCCGCCGGCGGGTCCAGCTCCAGCTTGGGCCGCTTCTTTGCTCCGTCCTGGACCGACACCTTCCTGTACCCGAAGGGAGCGTAGGTGGAGACCCAGAAGCCCCGTATGGCGGCTTCCCGCATCCCTCGGACGACTTCTTGGGCCAAGTTTTCAGAGTAGAACTCGTCCACGCTCTCGATGATGGCCTCCATGAGCTTGCCCGTGGGAGAGTCGTCGGCGTGCTCGGTGATAGAGACGACTTTGATACCCCGCTTCCTTAGCATGGACTTGAAAGCCACGGCGTGCTCCCGTTTGCGAGTGAAGCGTGAGAACTTCCAAACAAGAATCTCATGGAAGGGAGCAGTCGGCTTGCTGGCCTCGTCCAGCATCTTGCGGAACTGGGGCCGGTCGGCGATGCGCCCGCTCTCGGCCTCGTCGACGTACTCCCGCGCTACGACGTAGCCGTTCTTCTCCGCGTAGTCTCGAAGCGCCCTGAGCTGGGCGGACACGGACAGGTCCACGTCCTGCCGGTCGCTGGACACCCGTGCGTAGAGCGCCACGTTGCCGTTCATCCCTTTGTCGGTGTTCATATCCTCCCCCTTTTTTGCCTATTTAATGGTGAGTTCCTGGTAGTCGAAGAGCCGCTCGAAGGCGACTCCGTTGTTTATCTGGGGCCTCAGCGCCCCGCGTTGCTGGTAGGGCACGGCCACGACTGCAACCTTCGCCAGCTGTCCCTTCCACGTGACCGGCCTGGCAGCGATGGCGATGTCGCCGCTTCGTGCGCCCAGACGCGTGGACTCCACCTCGGCGTATGCAGCCTTGCCGTTGAGCACCACCCACTCGGCAATCGAGCCAGGGGATGGAGTGGTGCCCTTGCGGGGCATGCCGCCTCGTGAACCACAGAGGACGCGAGGATCCCGGATGCCGAAGCCCTGAGTGCGTGTCACGATGGTGGCCCTGAATTGGCGGCGATCCGGTGGCTCGGTCCACTCGGCCGGGTTGCCCTGTTCTTGGCGTTGATACAGGACCCCCAGGAGGGGCTGGTTCCGCATGACTTCGGCGAGCCGCAGGGTCACTGAGGCGTAAGAGCACTCGAACTGTGAGCGGAGAGCGATTATGTCCAGGCCGGAAGCCTTGGCGAAGGGAGCGAACACCGCAGGCTGCATCAGCACCGAGGCGGCGAAATAGTCGGCATCCCAGCAGAGCTTCCTGGAGGGCGAAGGCTCCATCTCCTGGTCCGAGAGCATCTCGTGAATGATCTCGTAGGTCTCGTGAAGGACCGTGTGGTTCTTGCCCCCCTCCCACTGGTCGGTTGAGTATCGGATCGAGTAGTGGCGCTGGTCCAAGCTGAAGTGGGTACCCCTAAGACCGCCGGGCAGCTTCTGCCCCAGCACAGACGCGATGCCAGCCTCTTCCAGCACCTTGATGAGCTCCTCGAAGCCGGGGCGGACCGACACGCGGAAGTAGCGGACGAACAGGTGGGCGATGTAGGCGGGGTCGTTCCGCTGCCTGCACGACAGCCTTGCCAGGATGGTCTCTCTGAAGTCGTCCAGCGTTCTCATCATTCCAAAAGCTGCTTATCGGTGAGTTGTTCGTACATCTCGACGATGAACCGTTTCGCCGCCGTGGTGAGGGGTCCATCGAGCCTGGTGCCGAAATTGAACCTGGGGTCGGCCACCACGTACCGGAAGGCCCGCTCCACGTTGGCCTCCTCGTCGGCATAGGGGTCTTCAACTTCTTCCAGGTATCCGGCCCGTCTCAGCAGGTCATTGAGGGAGACCTCGTAGAAGTCCGCCAGCTTCCTGAGTATTCGGAGGCCGGGATTCCTCTGACCCTTCTCGATCTGGGAAAGGAAGGGATCGGAGACGCCTGAGTCTCGGGCCACCTGGCGCAAGCTGCGGTCTCCCCGCAGCTCTTTCAGGTAGGGGCCTATGTCCAGTTCGGCGGATTCTGGGTCCATCATGTCCCTATGATAGAACACTTGCTACATGTTTGCAAGCACTTTGTGGCCACATTAGTAAATAATACCCTAAATCTCTTGTACGCTATTATACAGCGTTGCTATACTATAGCAAAGACAGAACTGCTGTTCCCTACGGCTGTCATCGTACCCACAGGCCGTGCCATGCGCAACGGCCATTTGGCAGCCCAATCCAGTCGGAAAGGTGTCGCTTTTTTGCCTAAAGACGTTCGTCTGACCAAGAAGCAAGAGGAGCTTCGCATCAAGGGGCTGCGCATCCTGGCGCGGATGATGGTCCGCGCCTACCTCAAGGACCTGGCTGACGCCAACCGGGGGGTATCCCAGAACGGCGTGTCTGCCGAATCTCAACGGGAAGCCGAGCGGGATGTCGGGTAGGCCAGCCCTCAAGAGGGTGCGATTGAAGGCCGGGGGTGTGTGGAACATCCTCAACCACATCCACATGTCGCAGAACCAGCTTGCCCATGTGATGGGCTCGACCTCGGGCTACCTCTCCCAGCTGCTCAACGGCCAGCGCAACCCATCCCCTAAGATGCGGCGCCGGCTGCTCCAAGCCCTGGGCAATCCTCCCTTTGACGAGGTGTTCATCTCGGAGGACGCCCATGACTAGCCAGCGCCGTCCCACAGACCCGCCGTTTTCGCCTGGTGTCGCCTTAATGCCGGAGGACTTCCCCCGCCGATTAACCAGGCTCAAGGAGATCACTGGCCTGTCCTGGGAGGGGCTCGCTACATGCCTCGGGGTGGACATGAAACAGGTGCATCGCTGGCGCCAGGGAGGGGAGCCCTGCGGAGGGGCCGTGCTATCGCTGGTCATGGTGGCGACCCTGGTGCCCGAGGGTCTTGGAAAGCTACTGGATGATGACCGGATAGTCGTCTACAGGAGGAATTAGAGATGTCGTCAATGAGAGGGATCAGAGATATGGAACGCCTTCAGAGAATCGGTCGAAACCGGCGAGGCAAACTGCCCCGAGACTTCCCCCAGCGTTTGGAGTTTCTCAAAGAGACCTCCGGCCTGAGTTGGAAGGCCCTGTCCCGGCGTCTGGGAGTGAGCTACCAGCGGGTGCGCCGTTGGCGTGGAGGCAGTGAGCCCACGGGAGGGGCCATGCTGGCCCTGTTCCAGTTGGCATCCGAGGTGCCAGGGGGTATGGAGGCGTTGGTCCCCGAGGAGGCGGAACTCCTCCGCCGGGGAGTCTAGCGCCTTGGGCCGTCAGAAATGGGTCTACCACAAGCTCCCATCGGAGTTCCCGATGGACTTCCCCCAGCGGCTGGAGAGCCTGAAGGAGGCCACAGGGCTGACCTGGCTTGGACTGGCCCGCGCCCTGGGCGTTGACGCCCGCATGTTGCGCCGCTGGCGCACGGGGACGCAGCCGGGCTCGGGGCACCTCATCGCACTGTTCAGGTTTGCCGACGGGCTGGGGCTGCTACGCCACCTGCTGCCGGAAGCTGAAGATCAGGAGGCGGCGCTGCAATGAATCGCCTCACGGTCATCAGCCTCGGAGGAGGCGTCCAGTCCACGGTAATGGCTCTCATGGCGGGCGATGGCGCATTCGGCGGCGTGCCGGACTGGGCCATCTTCGCCGATACTCATTGGGAACCACCCACCATATACTCTCACCTGGAGTGGCTGTCCCGACGCCTTCCGTTCCCTCTCCACATCGTGGACAACGGGCGCAGTCTCCGCGAGGACCTGAAGGCCCTCACGAACCACTCGGGTTACCCCAACTACGTGGACATCCCCGTCTATCTCAAGGGCGGAGCGGGCCACGGAGATGGCATGGGGCGGCGGCAGTGCACGGAGCACTACAAGATCGCGCCTGTGCGCCGGAAGATCAGGGAGATGCTGGGCCTGAGCAAGGGACAGAGAGTCCTTCAGGGTACCCGCGTTGAGCTGTGGCTGGGCATTTCCACCGACGAAGCCATCCGGATGCGCTCCTCTCGCGACAGGTGGATAGAGAACCGCTACCCTCTCATTGAGGCGGGCATGTCGAGGAAGGACTGCCTAGCCTGGTGGAGTGAACGGTTCGCCAGGCCCCTGGAGCGTTCGGCCTGCATCGGCTGCCCCTACCAGTCCCGCCAGAGATGGGCGGAGACCAAGCGCAGGTGGCCAGATCTGTTCGCAGAGGCCGTGGAGATCGACTCCAACATGAGGGGCAAGCTGGCCTTCGCCAAGGAGCCCTACCTCCATCAATTGAGGATTCCCCTTGCCGAGGCGGTGGCCCTGGATGAGGTGGAGCTCAGGGCAGATGGCCATGCGGACGCCTTCGGCAACGAGTGCCAGGGGTACTGCGGCGTCTGACTAGCCTTCGACCTCCTGTGTGTTAAGGCCGAACCCTAGCGGTGTCTT
>CBDFKS010000006.1:0-518267 GCA_965248905.1 Dehalococcoidia bacterium
CCACCCCTTCCAGGGCGGTGCCCGTCTCCATGACGGTGAGGGCCTCATCGGTGGGAGGGTTCGTGGGTTGGTGCTCGCTGGCGGCGTACCACAGGGCGCGACGGCAGCCGGAGGCGGCGGACGCCCGAACTACCAGCGTGCCGTCGCCGTCGAAGCAGGCCGATGGCCTGGAATACGTTTGATGCTTCTGTTCCATTGCTTCTTCTCCTTCTGTCTTGAAATGAAGAGCGGGGCCGTCCTTGGTGGAATAGCCCCGCATCGGTTCCAATCTTTCGTGTGCCTACGGCTCACGCAGTGTTCACTGCTTCAGCCTTCGTCTCCTTCTCCCCTTCCTGCCAGTGTCTCTATGCGGTCGGACGGGACGCCTTGGCCCAGGTGGGGTGTCCCCACTCGGCTTCGTCGTACCCCGGAACCGTGGTCCAGGCCAGCTTCCGAAGGACGTCGATGAACGCCTTGGCGCTGCTGTCCCACCTGTAGTAAACGGTGTAGTGGGAGTAGATGAAGGTCTCGCCCACCGGCCCGGGCAGGCCGTCGAGGATGGAGTCCCGTTGGAGGTAGGCCACCGACCTGATGTTCTCCTCCCACAGCATCTGGCCCACGTCCGACGCATTCCCGCCGTCCAGACAGTGGCTCTCGCCGTCGTGATACCAACGCATCGTGCGTCCAAAATGGTGCTGGTACGCGGCTTCAAGGCCCGACTGCACCAGGTACTGGATGGTCTCCCGGTCCACGATGTATGCGCTCATGTCTCTCTTTCCTCCTTTTCCGTTGTCTCTTCGCGCTCCTTGAGGTGGAGCTTGAGGACGTGTGCAATGCCGTCGCTTAGGCCAAGCACCCAGATGGGGGTGCCGTCGCCAAGCTTGTTGGCGAAGGGTTGCAGCTCGGCAATCCTCTGCATCTGGTCGATGACCTCCGCTACCGGAGTGCCGCGCCGCAGGTGCAGGGAGACGAGGCGGCAGACCGCCTCCGTCACTCCGGAGGTGAAGGAGCCCGCCTTGCCGATAGTGCCGAAGACCTCGAAGGGCGTCCCGTCCTCGTCGGTTGAGACGGTGACGTAGAGGTTGCCCATCTCGGTAGAGAGCTTCGTTGTGCTGCTGGGCAGCGTGCGGGGCCTGGGCCTCGTTTCAGTCATGGCTCGCTCCTTTCCACGTGGGCGCTCGCTTGGGACTCGTCGTCGTCGCCGTCGATCGTTACGGCGTCGATGGGTGTGCCACACCCGCCGCAGTGAGGCTCGTAGTCGAACTCGTCGAAGGGACATACCGCGCCAACGGGGTTGCCCTCGGAGTCGGGCACGTCCAGCCAGGGACTCACAGGGTCCTCCGGCTCTCCGAATCGGACGCTGGTGCAGTCGTAGCAGTAGACGTCGGCCTCCCAGGTGAATCCGACCGCGCCTCCGTGCCGGTCGAAGCGGTAGTCGTGGAGGCCGACCCCGCCGAAGTTGGCGCAGAGCTCGTTGATGGTGTGCATTGGTCCGTTTCCCTTTCTTCTTCCTGTAACCACTCGGCGGTCTCGCCGATGGTGGCGATGACCATCCCGCACCACCGGCAGTGGGGCAGCCTGACAACCGGGCCGCCGCAGTAGGGGCAGGTGTTGGCTTCGATGCTCATCCGGTCACCTCCTGCCCCGGCGTCCGGTAGTGGGGACACCGGACGAGGCGGTGTCAGGTCTTGCGCTGGGTCCTGGGGCTGTAGGCCCGGTGCACCCGCAGGAACAGGTCATGCCCTTGCTGGATGGTGCGCTGGGCGGAGGGACTGCCCTCCGGTACGGGGAATACGTCGCTGACCGACTCGATCGTGTCCTGGAATCGGCTGTCGCCGATGTGGTCAAGCTGGAGCCACAGCTGCGCCAGACCCTCCTCCATCGAGTCGGTCATCGTCATCATGGTTGCAGTGGTCATCTCTTTGCTCCTTTCGCTGAAATGAGAACGGGGCCGGACGCTCGGTGCGTCACGGCCCCGTCTGGTTCTTGGCTATGGGCTCGGGTCTCATGCAGCCTCTTTGGACTCCTCCTGCAGGGAGCGCCGGAGCTTGGCCGCAGCGCCCTGCACCAGGGGAGAGAGTTCGAGGGAGGAGAGCTCGTCCAGGTCCTTCCCCGCCTTGGCGTGCACGGCGGCCCTCACCTGCTTCTCGTCGAAGCCCTGGGCCGCGCCCAGGTCCAGTAGGGACTGGCGCAGGGACGGGGCGATGGAGTCTGCTTCACCGTCTCCGTAGAGCGAGTTGCCGAAGCGGGCGCCGAAGGACCGCAGGGCTCGTTTCATGCCGTCGGTCACAGCCCCCTTCGCCGCCGTGTCGTGACCTTCAGCCGTGTCCTCGGCGACGGCGTGGAAGCCCAGGTCGGTGCGGGGCGGAGCGCCGGATACGGTGACCCGCACCGGGACGCTGTAGGCGAGGGAGCGCCGCACCTCGCCCGTCTTCGCGTCTACGGACTCGACCTGGCGCAGGGTCACGTCCCCGACCACCTCAAAGCCCCACCCGCCGAAGCCGAATATCCGGTTGGCCTCGTCGATGGCGGTGTGGCCCTCGATGTACGAGTAGGTGCGCCCGGCCCGGCCCTTGCGCTGGGAGACCAGGCCCGGGTCGAGGGGCTGCTCCAGCTCCTTGACGATGGCTGGAGACAGGGTGTCCCAGAGCAGCTCGTGCTCCGGGACGGTGGCGGCGACCGGGTGTGCGCCGTTGCTGCTGCCGTTCTTTGTGGTTGTTCCGTTCGTCATCTTCTTCTCCTTCGTTCAGTGAGTGTCGTGTTCCCTTGGTCGGAGCGGGCTCCCTATAGGAAGGCCCGTGAGCGGGGGAGACCCGTCGTGAATCGGGCACAGCACCTCCTGAGATGTGAGGGTCAGTTGTGGGGGGATGGGTGGGGACAAGGCGGGCCGGGGAAGCCCGCCGGGGAGGAGGGAGGGCTAGCGGGCGGAGCGGGCCGCCCGTGCAAGCAAGTAGAGGAAGGCGGCGCGGCCCTGGGGGTGGGTGGCAAGCTCGGCCACGTCGGAAGCGACGCCGTGCAAGGGCACGGTGGCGGCCCGGCTGCCAAACAAGCCTTCAAGCCGCTCGGTGGCCTCGCGCCCCGCATCGTCGGCGTCGAAGGCGAGGAAGATGCGGCGGCAGCCAAGCAAGGAGGCCGCCACCCGCTCCATGCCCTGGGTTCCCAGGGCTGCCACGGCGGGAAGTCCCCACTGGACAAGGGCAAGCCAGTCGAACAGGCCCTCGGTGAGCACCACCCAAGGATGCTCCCATCCAAGCCTGCCAAATCCAAGCACCGGCTTGGGGCCGGGCAGCGCCTGGAACCTCGGCGTCACGTCGGGATTGATGGTCCGGCCGACGAGCCAGTGGATGCGCCCGCCCGGTGCCACATCCGGGACGACGACCATGCCGGCGAAGCGCTCCGCGCCCCTCTCAAGAAACAGCCCCGAGGCCCGTATCCGCTCCTCCCCGAACCCGGCGGGCTTCAGCCACCGGACAAGCCCGTCCCCCGTGGCATAGCCAAGCCCCAGGCGGCAGGCGGTGTCCGCCGAGATGCCCCTGGAATCCAGGTACGTTCGCGCCTCCCGGCTGCAGAGCATCTGCCGGAGGTAGAACCGCGTGGCCGCCGTCAGCAGCGACGGGTCCCGTGGCGGGACCGCCTCGGCGGGTGACCGCCGAGGCTTGACCTGCCTTCCGGTGCGAACGGCGGGTCTGGGGGCTATCCCGACACCGCCGCCCAACCGGTGTATCGCCTCGGGGAGGCTGAGGCCCTCGGTGCGCTGTATGAAGTCCAGCGCGTCGCCGCCCTCACCGCAGCCGAAACAGTAATACCGTTGGCTGTCGGAATACACCGTGAATGAGCCTTCGGCCTCGTCATGGAAGGGGCAGACGCCCTGGCGGACCCTGCCCCTTCCCCTCAGCTGCACGCCCGACGCCTCCACCACGTCGGCCAGGGAATGGCGGCTCTTGAGCGCCGCCAGGTCAACCTGTGTGTTGGCTACGACCATGACCCACCTCCTTTCAGGGGCTTCAGGCCCCGCAGGCTCCTCGCGGAGATCACCTTGCCCGGCTGCCATCCCATCCCCAGCACGGCCAGGACTTTCACGGTCCCGTCGCCGTGGGGAGCGAGCGCCGCAGCTCTGCCGGCGCCCTGGCTGTAGACCAGGGTCTCGCTTTGCCCGAACCGTCGTCGTACCAGGTCCTGCCACTCGGCGTAGGCCCAACGCGCCTCGCGCGCATCCGCCGTGGCGGTGTCCAGGTCGGCTATGAGCGTCAACGCACCGTCGAGGTTCCCCGCCTTGCGCAGCCGCCGTGCGTCGTGGACGCTCTTGGCCACGCTCTGCGCCGTTGACTGCTCGCGGTTGCTGGCAAAGAGGGCATCCATCACCCGGTCCACCAGCTCCTCCAGACTGCGCCTGGGCCTTTCACCCACTACCATCGTTCTGTTGTTCATCACTGCCGTTGTCATCGTGTTCTCCTTTCTACTTTCGATTGCCGTAGTGCTTGTATCGCCTGTTTCCTGTTCCTTGCGCCCATGAACCGCCGGAGCATCAGCGCCCCGCATCCAAGGGCCAGAGCGTTGACGGTGAAGGCGTCAACGCCTGAACCGGTCAACAGGGGCGTTACCAGGAGCAACGCCGCGCCTGCCGCCAGCGTCCTCCGCTTGTGCCGCCGCATGGCTCTTGCGGTCCCGGCGACGGCGGCCAGGACCCGTGGAACCCGTTCCTTGATGTGCATGCGCACCTCCTTCTTATGTCTGTTGCCCGCACCGGCATCCGTGGCGCGGGTCTTCGCTACTGGGTTGACTGTCGATGGACACACTCCGCCCACGGTGGGATGCCTCACGTGAACGCAGCGTGACTTGTACCCGGCCTGGTCCGCGCATCGAACGCAGAGGGGCCAGGGTGGAAAAGACGCAGCTCGGCCAGGGTCTCTTCGTCGCAACGCGAGTTCTGGAGAGCTACGAAGACGCGGCGCGGCTGCCCTACGACGTGGTCACGGAACAGACGCGGGTGTAAAAGGGCGCAGCTCGGCCAGGGTCAATATGGCGCGCCGACTCTGGGGAAGCTGCGAAGACGCGAAGCGGCCAGCCTGCGATGCAAATGGCAGACCGGCGCGTGTCGAAGCTGCGGCCTAGCTGTCTGAAGAGCTATGCCGCAGGCATGGGGGGACGGTCAGAGGGCATGGGCACTCCAACCGTCGTATCGAAAGGTCGAAACGCAGGACGCACTCCGGCCTTTGTGGAAGCATCCCTCTTGGGCGACCGTTGGGAGAGCATGGCTCAATCCCTCTGGTACATCCCGGGCTCAGGGAAAGGACCCCCAGGTTTCTAAGGCAAAGAAACACTGGAAAAACCTGATAACAATCTCAGTATTACGCCCCATCGCCCCGTTGGCAATACCTTTTGGGCCTCACCACCCAAAGTGTTCACTCTAGTTCGACAAAAGTTCCACGAAACCCTAATCACCACCCTGAAAGCGTCTACTTCCGCCACAGGCCCACGGTGAGGATCCGGCGCACCCACCTGAGCAACTCCCGCTTGACCCGCGCCCTCTGGGTGTCGTAGAGCGCCGTCCAGCGCCAGGATAGCTGCCTTCTCCTCCAGTGCCCCGTGAGCGGCATGGGCTCAGGGGGCAAGGTCAGCCCGTGCTTCTCCAGCATGGCCAGCTCCAGCTCCAGGATACGCTCGTGCGTCACCAGCCACGACAGACTCTTGCCCCCGATGGGATGACTCGCTCTGAGCGTGCGCCACTCGTCGATCAGCGGCCACGCCGCACCATAGACCGCCTCGTCATCGAGAGCAGGCTCGACGGTCACCAGCTCGGGATACCGCCGCCGGGTCACACCCGTCGTCACGGGCTGTTTCTCTACGCTGGCCGCTGACGCTCCGCCGTATCCCGCCTCCACCTGGGCCAGACGCCGTTCCCACTGCCGCAGCGCCCCCGCGTGTTCGTCTTTGAGCGCCTTGATCTCGCCCTCCATAGTGGTCCGCATCTCTCCGAGGCCGCTGGTGATCTGCTGCTCCAACGCCCCCATGCGCTGATCCAGGGCTTCGATGCGCTCCTGCTGGGCCGCCATCGCCGCTTTCTCCCTGGACAGCAGCTGGGCTTCCAATGCGGTCCGCATCCACTTGGAGAGCGCTCCTTGCTCCAGACACGCCTTCACCGTCCGGGGATCGACGCCCAGCATCTCCCCCGTCCCTTTGCGCCGATGCTTCCTCACCAGGTCGTGAAGCAGCGCCATGAGCCTTAGCTCGTGCAGGTCCTCGATGCTCCTCGTTCTTTCCAACGGCCTTCCTCTCGAACTCATAACAAACCCCTCCTTCCCTGCAACGATGTCGTTTTGGCCCGCTTTTCCTGCAATGAGGCCCGTTTCCACGCCTCGCAGCGATGTCGGTCCCCACTACGGACTCTGCTGCCACCCCCTGGAACCAGCCCTTTCGACAAAGTGTTCACTGTTTCCGTCCTGTAGGGGCTGATTTACCCCTGATTCAGCTTGCTCAGGACCCCGATTTCCCTTTTTGGAACAAACTCAAATCTCTGTACACGGCTATGACATCACAGACGGCCCCCTCTTGGGAGGGTCTTATAGGGGGGTTCATCGGTGAACACCCCTATAGGGGATCACGCCCAATCTCCGGGGCGCTCACACTCGATTGCAGGAACGACTGTTCCATGACCCCCAAGGAGGTGAAGAGTTGGCACTGAGATCGACCCTGAAATCCATAAAGGCGATGCGGCTGACGCTCATGGCCGGGGTGCTGCTCCTTGCGGTGCTGGTGGCCACCCCCGCAAGCAACCTGGCGTTGGCCGCAAGCAGATGCTCAGGTGGCGGCGGGGAACGGAGCCATGCGGCGGAGCCTATCGCTCCCTGGTCCGCATTGCCCGGTGGGTTCCAGGGGGCCTGGACCTCATGGTCGGAGAGGACTTCTTGATCTCACTGAGGGAGGACTAAACCATTGCCTCGTCAACGTATCAACTACCGGAGGACGATTCACCACTTTCCCAACGACTTCCCTCGGAGTCTGGAACGGTTCAAGGACGCCTCCGGCCTCACCTGGGGTGAGATGGCCCGCCGTCTGGGGACGAATACCCTCACCCTGAGGCGGTGGCGGGCTGGTACCCGGCCCAACGCACTGCACCTCCTTGCGCTGCTGGACCTAGCCGAGGAGTTGAAGCTCGCCCATTTGTTGCCAAAGGGTACCTTCCACCGCCGATAGATTCCGTCGCATCGCCCTCATCCCCTGGATTGAACTCCAGGGGCCTCCTCTCACGCCCCTCATCGTCCCTGAGAAACTCAAGGCCAAGCCATCGCCCCATCCCAACCTTGGCAGGCGGCTGCCGCGAGCCACACCCGCCGTGCGTCCTGGCTTCTTTCATCAGACCCTTATAAGGGTGTTCATCTTTGAACCCCCCTATAGGGGATTACGCCCAACTTTCCGGTCTCCCACACTGAAGGAGAACGGGCGTTCGCTCACAAAGATGAACGAGGAACCGAACGACACCAACAGACGCAGCGCAGGCTCGGTGCAACCGGCCCACATGGTCAGCGTCGGCGTCACTGAAAGACCGATATGGAAGAGACCAAGAACCAGCACAAACCCAAAGGCACCAGGAAAGACCCCGGTGAGCTGCGGGTCGTGAGCATCGACTTCAACCCCGGCCCCGACGCCCAGGACCGGCTGCGCCGCCTCTTCACCCTGCTCGTCAAGTACGCCGTGAGGGACAAGCTCCCGCCTCGTGCGGACTCATCTCGGACGGCGGCGAGGAGGAAGGCTGATGCGTTCCACCACTCCCTGACGGTCATCAGCCTGGGCGGAGGCGTCCAGTCCTCCGTCATGGCCCTCATGGCAAGCCAGGGAGCATTCGACGCCATCCCCGACTGCGCCATCTTCGCCGACACCCACTGGGAGCCTCCCAGTCTCTACACTCACCTCGATTGGCTCGCCGAGCGTCTCGGCTTCCCCGTGTACGTCGTGGACAACGGGCGGAGTCTCCGCGAGGACGTCAAGACCCTCACCAACCACTCCGGCAACCACAGCTTCGTAGACCTTCCCCTCTATCTGAAGGGACGTGACGGAGGGAGCGACGGGATGGGTCGTCGCCAATGTACCGAGCACTACAAGATAAGGCCGATTCAGCGGAAGATACGCGAGCTGCTGGGACTCACAAAAGGACAACGTGTTCCGTCCGGCACCGCCGTCGAGCTGTGGCTGGGCATCTCTACCGACGAGGCCATCCGCATGAAGCCGTCCCGCGATAGATGGATACAGAACCGTTACCCCCTCATCGAAGCTGGGATGTCCAGGAAGCAATGCATTGCGTGGTGGCAGGCGCGTTACGACCGGCCACTGGAGCGCTCCGCCTGCATTGGCTGCCCATACCAGTCACGGCAGCGGTGGGTCGAGACCAAGCGCAGGTGGCCGGAGCTGTTCGCCGAGGCAGTGGAGATCGACGCCAACATACGGGGCAAGCTGGCCTTCGCCAAGGAGCCCTACCTGCATCCTCGACGGGTGCCCCTCGCGCAGGCGGTCAGCCTCGATGAGGCGGAGCCACGGGATGGCCTCCACCCGGACGGGTTCGGCAACGAGTGCGAGGGGCACTGTGGCGTCTGACGGGGCGGACAGCCCGTTGACCATGCCGCGGCATTCGCGGTAAAATGCTGGGTAGAGGTTGGCCCGGCGATGCTGCAAACACCCCGGGCCGTGGCTCCACCTGATGGACAGGTGATGCGATGTGATTGTACTACTCGCAGACCCGCTCCCGACAGGAGGCGGGTCTTTTTGATGTTCAAGGAGAAGGAATAAAGGAGGAAATCATGGCGAGAACCAGGACACAGAGACAGGCAAATGGACAGAGGGCGGCCATCTACGCCCGCGTATCGGACAAGAGCCAGGCTGAGGACGACAAGACTTCCCTCTCCGAGCAGACCAACGAGATGGAAGCCTACTGCGAGGCCAAGGGCATGACTATTACCGCCCACTACCAGGAGGTGGGCAGGGGCTGGTCCAAGAAGCGCCCCGAGTTCCTCCGGATGCTGGCCGACGCCAAACGCGGGCGCTTTGACACCATCGTCTGCTGGAAATCAGACCGCCTCAGCAGGGGGATGTACCCCGCCGCCGCCCTCATGGAGGTCGTCGAGGCCCACCAGATACGGCTGGAAGCCGTCATGGACTCCATCGACATGAAGACCTTCGGACTCATGGCGGCCATCGGCAAGATTGAGTTGGACAACTTCCGGGAGCGGTCCACTATGGGCAAGCGGGGGACGGCCAAGCAGGGACGGGTGCCCACCGGCGGCCTCCCCTACGGATACCGCATCGGAGACGATGGCAGGCCCGAGGCGATTGAGGAGCAGGCGGAGGTCGTCCGCCGCATCTTTCACATGTACGTCCATGAGGGGATGGGGTCCCCGTCGATTGCCGTGCGGCTGACCGACGAGGGAATCCCCACCCAGACCGGCAAGATGCTGTGGCTTCAGTCCCGCGTGCACCACATCCTGTGTAATGCCACCTACGCGGGTACCTGGGTCTACGGCAGGTACCGCCACATCTCCACCGAGGACGGAATGAAGATCTACGACCAGCCGAGGGACACCTGGATTGAGATCCCGGTCCCGCAAGTGATCGACGACGAGACCTGGGAGCGGGCGCAGGCGCTGAAGAAGCAGCGGAGTAGGAAGGCCAAGAGGAACACGAATGTGCTCTACCTGTTGCAGCACCTTCTGAAATGCGGCGAGTGCGGCCACAACTTCCATGCAAGATGCACCCGGAGCACCACCAACGTTCGCAACGGCAAGAAGTACCGCTACGACCTTCCCACTCCCAACCGATACTACATGTGCAACGGAATGCAGAGTATGCGCCTGCGCTGCCGAGAGCGTCCCTACATCCGGGCTGAGCGATTGGAGGAGCCGATATGGAGCGAGGTGAAGCGGGTAATCCAGAACCCCGACCTGATCGTCGCCGGTATCGACACCCTCGATTCTCCAGAGGGCGGTGGATTGGAGGAGGAGATCGCCCAAGCCGAGCGAGACCTGCGGAGCATCCAGATGGAAGAGGACCGCTCCATCAGGCTGTTCGTGTCGGGGAAGATCACCGAGGCCCAACTCGACCATCAGCGCAAGTTCATCACCGAGCGGCTTGAGAGCGCCAGGGCGAAGCTGGACGATTACCATGCTCAGGAGGTGGGCGGAGCTGAGAAGCGGCGGCTGATGGAGGCTGTCCTAGCCTGGGCGAGGAACGTCGGCCAGGGACTGGACGAGTTGACCCCCGAGCAGCGCAAGGAGATTCTCCAGATGATCGTGGAGCAGGTCGTCATCGACAGGGACAACAACGTGGACATCACGCTGGCTATACCCATCGACGGTGATTCCCCTGAGCCTGAGTCCGTCGCAATTGCGTCTAAAGAATCTTTACCCTTAGGTTCAGGATGGAACATGCTCAAGTGGAAACGTGAAGCATCGCACCAGAAGCGATAAGGGTCGTCCGGAAGCCTAGATAAGGGTCGTCCGGAAGCCTATTGGATAACTGGAGAGTAACCCGGCGCACTTGAGGAACTTTCGCTAAGGAAAGCACGTCTTAGAGCGTCTAACAAAACCATTATTGGAACAGAAAGCGAGAGCAGATGATGGCACAACCTATGGCCAAGAAAGCCTCATGTATGTCTGCCCTGCGCTCATATCGAACCCGTAAGCGTCGGAACTGATGAAGCCAACTCAGGCTTCTCTCAACCACCCATCTATGCACACCCAACCCGCTGCCATGCGGCTCACCTCGCTTGGCCAGCAGCGGCCAGATATGTCGCTTCTTCAACTCCTTGCGAACAGGCTCAGAGTCATACCCTCTGTCTCCCTGCGCCTGAAGAGGACGCTTGCGAGGCCTGCCTCGCTTGCCCTTGACAGCAGGTATGGCATCCACCAACTCAAGGGCTTGGGTGACATCGTGAGCGTTCGCGCCAGTCAACCTGACCGCCAGTGGAATGCCCTGGGCATCGGTTATGATATGATGCTTGCTACCCGCCTTCGCCCTGTCCGTGGGGTTGGGGCCTGTTTTCTGCCCCCAAAAACTGCTCGCACTGAAGCACTGTCCAGCACTGCGCGAGTCCAGTCTATGCGCTCAGCTGCTTGCAGGCGCTCAAGGCATACCAAGTGGATGCGCTCCCAGACTCCCGACTGGTGCCAATCTCTGAGGCGCCTCCAGCAGGTCATCCCACTGCCACAGTCCATCTCCTTGGGTAGGTCTTCCCAGCCAATGCCTGTCTTTAGCACGAACAGTATCCCACTTAGGACCTGTCTGTCAGGTATCCTGGGCCTTCCTCCTTTCGGCTTCGGTGGTTGTGGCGGCAGTAAAGGTTGCACCAGTTCCCAGAATTCATCGCTTACAAGGGGCTTAGACATTAGGTCATCCTCCTCCAGAGAATGTCCAGATTCTAACCCCTTTTATTAGGTTTTGTTAGACGCTCTAAGTTATTCCCTGAACGACAAGACTGGTAAGGGGGCCGATATGCCTGAAGACGGGACGGCGCTCGGTGGGCAAAGCGAGCAGATGTTGACGTTAGGCGACGTTGCGAGACTGCTTAAGGTGCACCCTAATTCAGTGAGACGGTGGGCCAAACGAGGCTTGATTACCGTCTATCGCATTGGCACACGCGGGGATATGCGGTTCCGGACAGAAGACGTGACCAAGTTTCTGCAATTATGGGACTCTAGACGCACAGGTAAAGATGAATCCTAGGTGACGCAGAGGCAACCGAAACGCGACGGGAGAATCTCGGGCCCTAGACAGGGTTTTAGAGGTAGTCAGGTGCTAATCAGGCAGTAAAGCCAACTTGGTTGCTGTCCAAGGGGCGACCAGTTATAAGCTACAGTGGCGGTATCGGTTTGAAAATATCCGAACGGAAGTCTCTGGGCTCGGTGGGCGGAATTGCCCCCACACCCCCTTCCGCCCGCCTCGCCTTGAACCGTAACGGAAAGGACCATTTCAAGTTTTTCTTTGACGGCAAATTCTTTAAAGAGAGTCTCAGTACTGAACGAGCTGTATCACATTACCGCAAGTATCATCAAACACAGCGATGATGGTTGACCCCATTCGTGTTGGCTCCATCGTAAATTTCACACCCAACTTTTTTAGCCTTTCATATTCTTTTTGAGTATTCTCAACAGCAAACTGGGTTAATGGTATCCCCTGCTCAAAAATAGCTTTTTTGAATGCCTTGGTCGCTGGGTTATCGTCTTGGGTCAAGCCAAACTTATTACGCGCCTTTTTGATGTTTTCGCCAATCGCTGCCAGGTCTACTTCCCTCAGTCTTAGGTACCCCTCTTCACCGACGAAGCGCCGCCTAAATCGCAACTTCAATGATAGCCAAGAATGGGCTATACTGAGGAACTCCGAATTTCGCAATAGTCACTTGAAAGGCCGGACATGAGATACGATGTCATTGTAATAGGAGCGGGCTCTGCCGGGTGCGTTCTCGCCGCCCGTCTGTCCGATGACCCTCGACGGTCCGTGCTGCTCCTCGAGGCCGGGCCCGATTACCCGGACCTCGACAGCCTTCCCGAGGAATTGAAAAACGGCAGCCATCTTAAAGCGGCGGAGCATGGCGGCGCACATAACTGGTCTTTCTTGGGCACAGGCACGAAAGAACAGGCCGAGCCGTTCCAGGTGCCCCGAGGCAAGGTGGTCGGGGGCTCTAGTGCCCTGAACGCGCAAAGCTTCGTCAGGGGTATCCCGGAGGACTACGATCACTGGGCGTCGTTGGGAAACGACGAGTGGTCCTATCTAAAGGTGCTGCCCTACTTTCGAAAGCTGGAAAGGGACCTGGACTTCCAGGGCGATTTCCACGGCTCAGACGGGCCCATGCCGGTCCGCCGGCCCACCAAAGATCAGCTCCATCCCTTCCAGGCCGCGTTCCTCGAGTCCTGCCTGGCTAGCGGTTTCCCTGAGCACCGGGACATGAACCACCCTGAGTACACGGGTATCGCGCCCTTCCCTATGAACAATTTAGATGGAGTCAGGATGAGCACCGCGTTAACCTACATCGCCCCCAATCGCCACAGGCTCAACCTGACGGTAAGAGGTGACGTGTTCGTGCGGCGAGTCCTCTTTGAGGGTACTCGGGCCATGGGGGTGGAGGTAGAGAGCGGTGCTGAACAGTATATCGTAGAGGGAGATGAGATCATACTATCGGCTGGAGCTATCCTGTCGCCACAGCTGCTGATGCTCTCAGGTGTCGGCCCAGCGTCCCAGTTGAATGGCTTGGACATCCCGGTACTCCTCGACCTGCCCGGCGTAGGCCAAAACCTCAAGGACCATCCCCTGGTGCCCGTCTTGATCAGCCTGCAGAAAACGACGGGAGGGGCGTTGGACCTGCCATCAGCCCAGGTCGCCCTTCGATACACGGCTACCGGCTCCTCGAAGCGAAATGACATGAAGTTTCAGCCTATTACTGTGCTTTACGGCTCCCGACAGTTTCAGGGCGGCGTCCTCTCATGCGTGCTAGACCAGGAGACGAGCGTGGGTGAATTAAGGCTCGTGTCGTCGGACCCACACGTGCAGCCGTACCTCGACTATCGCTACCTCAGCGATCCCTGGGACCGCCAGCGTCTTCGTGAGGCTGCTCGCAAGGCCGTTGAGCTACTGGCCCACCCGGCCTTTCAGAAGATCGGAGCCGAGCGCGTCTCACCCTCCGATGGAGACCTGTCCTCGGATGACGTTCTGGACGCCTGGATGGCCAGAAATATCAATACCTGTATTCATATGTCATGCACCTGTAAAATGGGGCCTTCCTCCGATCCTACGGCGGTGGTCGACCAGTACTGCAGGGTGCGTGGCCTCGAAGGTCTGAGAGTGGTCGATACGTCGGTGATGCCCGAACTTGTGAGGGCTGATACCAATGCGACGGCTATCATGATCGCGGAGCGGGTTGCGGACTGGATCATTGAAGGGCAATAGATTAACGTACTGACCCTGTTCTGCTCAGGCACCAGTGACACTTTCGCCACACCCGATCAGCTTACAGCCGCATCGTCTAAGTCGTGGGACTCATTTTAACCAGCTGCACCAGGGTATATACTTACTGCGTGCCACCGTTGCTACAGGCGAAAGATCTGACGAAGCGCTACGGCTCTACCATCGCCCTTGAGTCAGTCGATTTCCAGGTCGACGAAGGAATCACTGGCCTTCTAGGTCCAAACGGTGCTGGGAAGAGCACGGCCATCAAGTTGTTTTTGGGGCTCCTCAAACCGACCTCCGGATCTGCTGAGGTCATAGGCCGAAAGCCCTATGAGACTGTCGAAAGCCGGGCGCCTCTAGGATACATGCCGGAGCACGATTGCCTGCCCACCGCCATCACCGCAGCAGAGTTTTTGACACACATGGCGCAGGTGAGCGGCATACCGCCTTCGTACGCCCGGACCCGTGCAGCCGACATATTGCGCCACGTGGGCTTAGCCGAGGAGCGCTACCGCCCCATTGGCGAGTACTCAACTGGGATGAAGCAGCGGCTTAAGCTGGCTCAGGCTCTGGTTCACGATCCTGTAATCGTGCTATTGGATGAGGCTACCGCAGGCCTAGACCCAGGTGGCCGGGAAGACATGCTAAGCCTGATCCGGCGCACTGGCCGGGAGTTCGGCATCAGCATACTACTCTCGTCACACCTTATGGGGGATGTCGAGACCACCTGCGACCGAATCATCGTCCTCGATGGCGGCCATGTGGTGGACGAGGGAGCGGTATCCAGATTTACCCAGGAGACGCAAAGCCTGTTCATCGAAGTTGATGACAATCGGGATGAGCTGGTGAAGGCGTTGGCCAAGCGGGGCATTCAGGCGACGGTCAATGGGCCCTCGGTGGTTGTCCAACAAGAGAACGAAGAGCAGTATGACGCTATCCGTGACGCCGTTGTCGAAGCTGACGCCCCACTGCGCCGGATGGCGCCACAGCGCCACACGCTGACTGATATTTTCCGGAGCAAACCCGAATGACCGAGCCTCGCGGCGAGGTATTCGATCTCGGCTATCAGCACTATCAAGGGCCGCGAGAGGGGCGAATGCGCGCCCGTAAGGCATTGTGGGTGAACGGCGTGCGCACTTCCTTGGGCTTGGGCAGAGGCACCCTCGCCAAAGCCCTCCCTATATTGCTATTCGTCGCCGTCATGATCCCGGCGTTAGTCTTTATCATCATAGCCTCGGTGGCCGATCTGGGCGGGGTCATTCCGGACCATTCTGACTATTATCGAATCGTCTCCGTCATCCTGGTCCTGTTCTCTGCGATTATCGCGCCTGAGCTCCTCTGCCCCGACCGGCGCAACGGTGTCATCAATCTCTATCTAGTGCGGCCCTTGACCACTACGGACTACATAGTTGGGCGGTGGATGGCATTTTTCTCCGTAACCCTTGCCGTGGTGTTATTTGGGCAGGTGGTCCTTCTAATCGGGCTCACGCTCGCTGCGGACGAGCCGCTGGACTATCTCCGCGACAACTGGCTGGATGTCCCGCGCTTCCTCTTAGCTGGCTTGGTCGTGGCCATCTTCACCACAACCTTGCCGATTGCCGTATCCGCCTTCACAACCCGCCGTGCTTACGCTTCTGCATTCGTCATTGCGGTTTTTATTTTATCCATCCCAGTTGCCGGCATACTCACCGGATGTGACGCAGAACAGGAATCTGTCGGGAGCTCCGAAAACCGATGCGAACCTCGGACGGGCGACGCAGCAGAGTGGTTCGCCCTCATAAACATCCCACAGGTACCCATGCACGTAAACGATTTGATCTTTGCCGTTGAGGGTGAGGACCAAACCGGTAGACTTGTGGGGGAGCTACCAGGTATCGTCCCCGTCAGTTGGTATCTTCTCCTCATGGCTGGGCTAGGACTTGCGCTCTGGTGGCGTTACCGGAGGATAAAGGTATGACGACCCGGCAGGCCTCAGCAGAGCCTACCATCAATGTCCGTGGCCTCTCCAAGTGGTTTGGCAGCGTCGTGGCTGTAAACGACATATCGGTGCAGGTGAACCCAGGTATAACTGGCCTGTTAGGGCCGAATGGCGCCGGGAAAACTACGTTACTGCGCATGATCACAGGCCTGGCGAAGCCCTCCGAGGGGGAGGTGAGACTGCTCGGCGAACCTGTGCGCGACAACCCTCAACTGTATAGGCGCGTCGGTGTCATGTCGGAGCATGAGACGGTCTACGAGTTCTTGACAGGCCGAGAGTTCGTGGAGTTCGCCGCCCGGCTCCAGCACCTAACTCCCCTAGCACCTGCAGTGGACCGGGCCATCGAAGCGATCGGGCTCACGGAAGTACAGAGCCGGCCACTGGGCACCTACTCACGAGGAATGCGGCAGCGAATGCGCCTAGCCGCTACCCTAGTCCACGACCCAGAAGTGTTGATATTAGACGAGCCGCTCAACGGTACCGACCCACGCCAGCGAATCGAGTTTCAGGACCTCATGCGCCGCCTGGCCGACGATGGGCGCACCATTCTCATATCCTCGCACATCCTTGAAGAGGTGGAGACCCTTGCCGATAGTATCTTGTTGATGGTCAGTGGCAAGCTGGCTGCGTCTGGCGACTTTCATGCCATCCGTGCGAAGCTGGACGAGCGACCATACAAGGTGCGCATTGTAGCCAGTGACCCTCGTGCCATGGCCGCGGCACTCGTCCAAACGGACGAGGTGGACTCGGTCGCAGTCGACCCCGACGGGGCGCTGATCGTACTGAGCAGAAATGTATCCGCCCTCCAGCGCTCCGTACCGCGCCTAGCCCAGGGGCGGGGGATACGTCTGCTGCGCGTGGAACCGTTGGATGAATCTCTGGAGAGCGTCTTCAGCTACCTGGTTGAGAGTTAAATGGCACCGATGTTTAGGCTTTTCCTGAGCCAACTGGCCGGCCGTCGGCGGCTCCTGCTTATCCTATTTCTGGCAGTCCTGCCAATAGGCCTGGCCGCTTTAGTCTCAGCTACGTCGGAAAACGACGAATCGTCCAACGAGGAATTCATCAACATACTGCTTGACGGCATGCTCATAGCGGGGATCTTGCCGATCGTTACGATGGTGCTGGCGACGGCGGCATTTGGTAACGAGCTGGAAGACCGCACCCTGGGCTATCTGGTGCTGAAGCCTATATCAAGGTTGCGAATCGTGATGCCCAAGCTTCTGGTATCTGTCGTTGTCAGCGGACCGCTATTGATCGCAAGCGGCATCGGTGCGACGCTTTTGGGCGCCAGTGGAGTCGGCGCAGCACTTCTGGTGCTCGATGGCCATGTTCAAGCGGCGGTCGCGATTGGGGTAGCCCTGTTCGCTGGCGTGGTCGCGTATGCCGCCATCTTCACCTGGGCTGGCCTCATTACAACCAGAGCGCTAGCATTCGCGCTCATCTACGTCTTTCTGTGGGAAGGACTGATCAGTACGTACCTCGAAGGTGTCCGCTACCTTAGCGTGCGAGCATACACCCTGGCCATCCTGCACGGGATGGACGACGAGAGCTTTGAGCCGTTAGCCGAAAGGGTTATAGAGTTCCCGGCCGCCATAGGGGGTGCCGTTGCTGTAACAGCCGTGTTTTTCTGGCTAACCGTCCGCCGTCTACGCCGGATGGACGTGCCTTAAGGCGCAAGCTGAGACCAACCTGTCGCTGCGTGACCGCATCCCGTGGCCGAGCTGATTTACCGCACGGCCAGCTCTGGAAAATCCTCCTCTGACAGAGCCATATCTATCAGATAGACGAAGTTTCAGTAGCAGTTCTTGGTACGACACTCTCATTGCACGGGGCTGCGAGCGAGGGTCAGTCCACGGGCCTGGGAGACATGTCGCCGTTATCCGGTGCCGGTTGGCGCCGACCTCCACCCCGGCCGGGGGTCGAGGTACGCAAGAGAATTCCGGCCATGGTCAGGGAAATCGGCGCCAGCCCCATGAGGAAAAGGGGCCACCTCAAGGTGTCGAACAACTCCTGCAGGAACCCGGTGACCAGGGGACCGAGAGCTATGCCTCCTGACGCAATTGTCATGACAAAGTCCAGGGCCACGGCTACCTGCCTGGGTTGGATACCGGAAAGGTGGAACGGCACAGTGTACAGGATAGGCCAGAAGCCCCAGGCTATGCCGTTCAACAAAGAGAGACCCACGAGCGTCGGGAGCGAACCGGTCAGGGCCATGCCTACGTAGGTACCTGCCATGAGGACTCCGAGGAACTTAAGGAACTGCTTGGTGCGGCCGGTGAGCATGACGGCGTAACCCAGGCCCAGGCCCGCTACCCCTCCAACAAATATGCCGAGGGCAAGCACCGCGCCGGACCGCTGGAGAGGTACATCATAAGTGTCCAGCATCAGCGTGGGGAAGAAGCTGACGAAGGCGGACCAAGCCGTTGCGGCTCCCATGAACCCAAAGGCTGTCACCCAAAGGTCCCGGTAGGCCAAAGTGCTCCTCACCAGGCCGGCATCTCTGGGGAGCCTTTGTCTGAGACGAGCGAGAGCCCCTCAGTCCCTTCCGAGGACGGCCCATAAGGCCGTGAGGAGGGCGAATAGGGCTCCTAGAATCAGGAATGTGCTTCTCCAGTTATCTCCGCGGGCGGCGAGAACTAATGGTGCTACGGCCAGCCCACCGCCGACCACCAGGCCGAACAGGATGTTGGATAGGCTGCTCACCAGGATTACCTCGCGTTTCTGGAACCATTGGTGGATGAGAATTGCCTGGGCCGGCTGCCGGGCAATGATGCTGAAGCCGAATCCCAGCCGACCGGCGAGGAGGACTCCAAAAGACGGTGCCCAGCTTTGAAGAAAGATGAGCAAAGTCCCCAGAGTGAGGGTGACCGTAGTGAGGACCTTGGGGCCGTAGCGGGAGGTCCACCAGCTCAAAGGCACGGCCAGGACCAGGTTGCCCCAGTAAGCACTGGAGCTCAGCAGTCCCTGTTGTACGGGGGACAAGCTTAGGTCCGAACTTATAGCGGGAAGCATTATCCCCAGAGTGGCCGCCACCATGAACCCACTGACGCGGCAGAGCAACCATAGGCCGATAACCAGCCACCGGTAACTGGGCGTGGCTCCCTTCAGCTTTTGTGTGGTGTCCATGGGCAGCCTCACGATTATAGCACTTGGTCACTGTTCGGGATCTTAGATTTGATCCTGCTATCCCCACCCGAGAGGTAGCATACGACCAGTTAGAACGCTGAGCCTCGCTCCCGGTTTGAGGGTTCGATTCCTCTCTCCATAAGGGAATGTCTTTCCAACGTAGCCACAAGGGGTGTAAAATTGACGTGGTCAAAACGTTGGTCAAGTTTGGGATTCGGCCAGGGCTTGGCTATGAGATAGTGGGAGGTCAAAAAGGATGCCATATTACATTTTCGTTGCCCTGCAAGACGACAACAAGATATCGGTATTCACCATGGATGCCGAGAGCGGCAAGCTAACGCCGAAGGCCGAGGTACCTGTATCAGGTGGTCCCTCTCTGCTGGCGGTAAGCCCAAACCGCGAAACTATTTATGTTGGGAATCGCACGGTCCCAGCAATCTCTAGCTATCGGGTAGACCAGGGAACCGGAGGACTGACGCAGAACGGGACGGTGTCGCCTGAGGACGCTCCGATTTTTCTGTCCACCGACCGCAAGGGCAAGTATTTACTTTCCGCCTACTATCAAACCGGGCATGCAGCAGTACATCCCCTCGGGAATGATGGAGCGGTGGGAGACCCGCCCATTGAATGGCTGGCAACGGACATCGGTGCCCACGCTATCCAGACTGACCCGTCCAACAAGTTTGTCTTCGTGCCTCACATCGCCCGCCTATTCGATAACGTAACGGAACCCGTTAAGGACGTATATGCGGCAAATGTGATTTTCCAGTTCAGGTTTGACGAAAACACCGGCCATCTTACTCCCACCTCTCCACTAAAGGTCGAGCCGGAGGAACGCCTTGGCCCCCGCCACTTTTGTTTTCATCCAACTCAAGACATCGTGTACTTTTCCAACGAGCAGGGCTGCAGCGTAACCGGCTATCGTTTAGACACGGCTACGGGAACACTGTCGGCTTTTCAAACTATAACGACCCTGCCAGAAGGTTACACCGGAAGAAACACCTGCTCCCAAATTCAAATCACTTCTTCGGGGAAATTCCTGTACGTTCCCAACCGAGGCCACAACAGCATCGCAGGCTTCTCCGTAAACGCCTCCACTGGGCAGCTGATAGCCATAGGGAGAGTGTCCACCGAAGCTGTACCCACCGCCTTCAGTCTGGACCCTGAGAGCAAATTCCTCTTCGCCGCCGGCTCGGCGTCTGGACGTCTCGCCTCGTATCGAATCCATGGCGATACGGGCGAACTTACCCCTTTGGAGACTTATTCCGTGGGTAACGGGCCAGGGTGGGTGCTGGCAACAAGTCTAGGAGACTAGCCGTCTGGGTTACTATAAACGGTGGCAGCACTGTGGTGCTCCCCGCCAGTTGACATGCACAACCCTGGGAATTTATCGCGGCTACCCCTCGTGTAAGTGAACAGACAGGAAGCGGCTGCGCTGAAGTCTGAAGAGGGGTTACAGGAAGCGGTGAGAGAGGAACAACATGTATCGAGGTCCAGAGGTATGCCGGCAATTTGGTTTTTGCGGTTTGATTGGCTTCTACTCGATGGGTCAAGTTATACAGATTCAGGCTTAAAATGGCGGAGAGGGTGGGATTCGAACCCACGATCCCGGAAAGGGATACCGCTTTTCGAGAGCGGCGCCTTCGTCCACTCGGCCACCTCTCCAACCCTATCAGCATATATCAGCACCTCTTGCTTTTCAATAAGGGGTGGGTTATCATCCCCTTCAATGCCTAGGTTCCTGCATTTATACGAAAAATCCCAACCACAACCTTCTCTAGGGCCTTGACATCTGATATCCATCTGAATATGATTATGCGTGACCTCGCTTAGGTTAGAGGTCTGTTGCGAGGGCGGCGGCCCATCGTTATAATTCAAACCCATACGCCAGACACTGAAAGGAGCCCCCATGAGGCGATATCTCAGCAACAAGGTGACCATTCTAGTTCTCGTCCTCGCAGTTATTGCTTTGGCTACGAGTGTAACCTGGGCCGGTAATAATTCCAGCCCCGACGCAAGTCCTTCTAATCAGCTAAGTAGTTCAGTAGTAGAAATAGTCCCCGTTCCTCTTTCTTCTGTGCCTGCAGGAGGAAAGCTGCAGATCGCAGGCGCTGGCTTCGCACCCAACGAGGTGGTCCTATTTCAGCTCATCGTTGGTGGAGACGGACCCAACATAACCCTTCAGGGTGGATTTGCAAACGATTCAGGGGCATTTCTGGCGGATACCACCAGGGCAACGGCTGGCGGAGGTCTGCCGGCTATCGTGACGCCAGGAATCTATACGGTGATTGCGCGAACTGTAGCCGGCCACGTTGCTAGTACGCCGCTGATTGTCTGCGCAGCAGAGGACGCCGTTGGAGGCAAGTGCCCATCCCCATAAACTCTCACAGATCTCCGTCTTAGAATAATACGTTAGACAGAGCTTTGAATGGAAAAGAATTGGGGCCCTCTTAAGAGGGCCCCAATTTGATTAGGTAATGAACCGATTCCTTTAGTTCGCAGTTTTACTCAGTTTTAGCTTCCGTAATCTTCTACCCAGAAGCGACATCACTTCGACTTTGAGACCGTCGTGCAGGATCTCGTCTCCCACCTGGGGCATCTTCCCAAGAGCGCTGTAAACTAGACCTCCAATCGTATCCACATCGTCGTCTCCGATAGTAGTGGCGAACAGGTCTGAAATGTAATCCAGGCTTACCCGGGCGTCCACAATGACCTCACCATTGGCCACCGGTACCACCCGAGGTTCAAGTGTTCCAGAGAACTCATCCTCTATCTCTCCGACTATCTCTTCGAGCAAGTCCTCTAACGTCACCAATCCCTCGATGCCACCATATTCATCCACCACCAAAGACATGTGGACCCTTTTTTCCTGGAGTTCCTTTAGTAACTCGTCAAGGCGTTTGGCCTCCGGTATAAAGAAGGCAGGCCTGATGATCTGCTCCAGGGAAGGATGCTCTTCAGCGTTGGTCAGAAAGGGCAGCAAATCCCGTGAATGCACCACACCGATAACGTTGTCAATTGAATCCCTGTACACCGGCAGACGACTGTGACCCGACTCGAGCATTCGGCTGGCTACTTCAGTGAGAGTACTGTCAGCTTCCGTGGCCACTATGTCCACCCTCGGCACCATAACTTCACGGGCAATGGAATCGTCGAGTCTTAGGATCGATCGGATCATAAGGCGCTCTCGCGGGTCCAACTGGGCCTGTTCCCTTTCGGTGATGACTACCGGAGCAGTTTCGAGCAAGTCTAGGCTGTCGCCGTTAAGAATTGGCTCTAGTTCGCGATTAGGATCGTCGGACATTGTGGAACCCGAATGAAATAAGTTTACCACGCGTAAGAGGGGTTTATAGACGGGCAATGCCAAGTTGGAGGCAAGAATCGGATATCGAGCAGAAAGATATTTGGCTGCGATGTTAGTTATTATTAGGAAGGCCAGTAGGCCGAAAGTTGCTCCAGCTATGGTTGCTACTCCGGGAGAACCCTGACCCAATATAAGAGCAAGCACCGAGGCAACTGTGGCCACTACAGCGGCAATTCTTAAACTTCCGATGGTTGAGAGGAGACGGCCAACACTATCCGAAGTCCTGATGAAACTCGCGTTGAGCGAGATGGTTTCTTGCACCAGGCTGAGGTAGCCAAAGCCTACAAGAAAGGCTGCCAGGGAGATGCTTGACGATAAACCGCTTGTGTCCAAATCCTCTCGCCCTCCCCACCCCAATGTTCAGGGGCAAAGAGGCTGCTCAAGAACTCACAGAATGACTAAGTCTGGGCTTTACTTATCGACTTTATTGTAGCAGGTACACCTACCGCCAGTCTATAGGCTGGAACGTCTTTTGTTACCACTGCACCAGCACCGGTCACAGCGCCTGCTCCTACCGTCACCGGAGCTACCAACATAGTGTCGCAACCGATGAACGCCCCCTCTTCCACCACGGTGCGGTGCTTCTCTACTCCGTCGTAGTTGCAGGTAACCATGCCGGCCCCAAGGTTCGCTTCGGATCCTATCGAGGCATCGCCTACATAACCGAAGTGGCCCATGGTCGCGCCTCGTGCAATCCTACTATTCTTGATCTCGGCGAAGTTTCCTATATGAACGCCAGTTTCTAGATATGTGTCGGGCCTCAGGTGGCTAAATGGCCCAATGTCAACCGAGGCCTCTATCGTGGCTTCTTCCACAAAGGATGCCACAATTTTGCACTCATCGCCGATCACCGAGTCTCGAACTACAGAGTTGGGGCCGATTGTGCAACGACCGCCAACCTTCGAGCTGCCCAGGACCATGGTGTTAGGGTATATCACTGTGTCCTCACCTAGCTCCACACTGGCATCCAAGAATGTGGATGCGGGGTCCAGCATGGTAACCCCCTCCTGCATCCACCTCTCTCGGATTCGGCGGCGCATTACTCCCTCGGCCTCGGCCAGCTGTATTCTATCGTTTATGCCAAGGACCTCCTGGGAATCATCAGCGATAACGGCATCAACTCCGGCACCTTGGGACGTAGCCATGCCGACGAGGGATGTGAGATAAATCTCTCCCGTTGCCTGAGACTCCTCGATTCGCGCCAGGTTATTCCAAAGCCAAGAGCCCTTGAAGCAATAAGCACCGGCGTTTACCTCTATCTCCGCTTGATCAACCTCCTTGCTATCCGAAGCTTCAACGAGGTTTACCACGTTACCCTCGTCATCTCGCACTATTCGGCCCATACGTTTCTGACCTCGCCAGGTCGCTGAGAGGAGGGTTATGGAAGAATCTTGAGCAAGATGATGAGAGAAAAGAGCTTTCAGTGTGGCGGGACGTATGAGGGGCGAATCCCCTCCGATGGCCAGTATTTGCTCAGCCTCCCCTTTGAGCAGTCCAGCCGCCTGCAGCAGAGCGTGACCCGTGCCTCTGGGTTGGTCCTGTAGAGCGTACTCTACGGTGCCTCCCAGGAGATGTTTAACTTCACGCTCATTTTCAGGTGATACTACCACTACGATCCGCTCAATGCCGGCCTGCCTGAGAGCTTCCACAGGGTAGAATACCAGCTCTCGGCCACACATCTTGTGAAGCACCTTTGATATGCGTGATCTCATCCTGACGCCCTTGCCTGCCGCCATGACTACACCTGCCCAGAGCTCCATAGCATCACCCCCTGGAAGGAATCCGTAATCGCCTTCGCTAGACAGCGATATATGCTTAATGTTAGGGTCGCTCTGTACGCGTAGTCAAGGTTGGCAACCTACCGCTAACGGGTCTAGCCGCTGCTTCGATGCCGTCAACGTACGAAGAACTCACCCTGGCATTGGCGAACTTGGAGCATGCCGACACTGATGGTATAATCTGCCATTGCATCGAGGCTACTGTTGCCCCCAGACGGCAGAGGTAGCACGGTCTAGGTGTCTGACAACATTTTAAGGGCAACCAGTCGGACATCCACGACGTGCGCTTATAAACAACCTGTCTTACTGAGCGGTAAGATGATATGCGCCTGAGAAGCACCGGGATCAGGAGAAACCTTGAATAAAGCCCAACGGATCATCGGTTTCCTGCAAGAGTTCTCCATCCCTCTCCTTCTAGGCGTTGTAGCCAGCCTGATTTTGGCTAACATCGACCTCCACTTCTACGAAAAGATGGTGGACTACCACGTTTTCGGGGACGATGCCCAGGTGTTCGGCCATCCCCTCACTGCTCACTTCCTCATCAACGAGATGTTCATGGTGTTCTTCTTCGGCATCGCAGCCAAAGAGATCACCGACTCCGTACTACCAGGTGGGTCGCTGAACCCAATAGGTAGAGCTATTAATCCTCTGTTCGGCACTTTAGGAGGAATTATTGGCCCCGCAGGTCTTTATGTCCTGCTTGCGTTTGTCTTTTATGGGGGAAGCGACGATTTTTCGACTATCGCTGACGGATGGGCCATCCCAACCGCTACAGACATAGCGTTGGCCTGGCTTGTAGCTCGGATCGTCTTCGGAGCCGGACATCCTGCGGTAAACTTCCTTCTTTTGCTTGCGGTAGCGGATGACGCCATTGGTTTAGGGATTATCGCCGTCTTCTATCCAGACCCTGAGGAGCCGGTCGCACCCATATGGCTGCTGCTTACCGCTGGAGGGATGGGCGTTGCCTATGCAATGCGCCGAGCAGGCGTCAGCCAGTGGATAGCATACATCGGTATAGCGGGGGTTATGAGCTGGGTCGGACTGCTCAAGGCGGCCATCGAGCCCGCCCTTGCATTGGTGGTCATAGTGCCCTTCCTGCCAGCCATCACACGACATGGAGTTGTCACTGCAGCGAAGAAGCAACCCGACGGCGATGAACACCCGATTTCGTCACCCGGTCATCTATCCAATCACAGCCCTTTGCAGCAGTTCGAACACCATCTCAAGCTCTTTGTGGATATTGGCCTGTTCTTCTTCGCCTTCGCCAATGCGGGCGTCGCCTTTTCATCCATCAACTCGGTAACCTTGATAGTCCTTCTATCTTTGATAATAGGCAAGATGGTTGGAATCTCATTATTCTCGGCCCTCGGCTCCAAAATCGGCTTTCCCCTGCCTGCTGGTATGGGGATCAAACACCTCGTTGTCGCGGGACTCATAGCCGGCCTGGGCCTAACAGTCGCCCTGTTCGTAGCAGGAAAGGCGTTCCCAGGTCCGCCGTTTCAAGACCCAGCCAAAATGGGAGCAGTGTTTAGCTTCGCCGTGATTATACCCGCGGTGATCTTAGGGACCGTCTTCAAGGTCAAAGAAATAAAGAGCATCCGCATACAAAAATAAAATCAATCCAGCCACAGTGTAGGCGGCATACAAACCCTCTGACGTGCTTGCTGCTTAACAGCACAGTCCTGCGTCGGGCGAGGGGCAGTCCACAAAAGCTCCTTGTTCTGTAGTTCAAGTGCATGATATGCTTAAGTCCGGAGGGCCCCCGTAGCTCAGAGGATAGAGCACTGGCCTCCGGAGTCAGGTGCGGGAGTTCGAGTCTCCCCGGGGGTACCATCTCGCTCAACCCCATGGAAACGTCGGGGCGTGGCGCAGCGGTAGCGCGCCTGGTTTGGGACCAGGAGGTCGGCAGTTCAAACCTGCCCGCCCCGACCAGTACTATTTCCCCCTGTGCATTAGCGTTTTAGCGGTATCATTGTGATATTCGTATAACCTGCGGATAGCTTGCTTGTGCCGATTGTTTAGCGCCACACAGCCAGGTGGAGTGATCCAACACAGGAACGCAAATAGAAATCGGAAAAGCGAATCTGCCGATAACCAGACATCCAAACCAAATAGATACACGTAATCTACATCAAAGGAGGCCATGACAGTTTCTTGACAAAGCTGATTTGCTTTTGTTACAGTGATGGACGGTTTGGGAGTCTAAACTAGATTGTCCAACGACACGGCCAGTTAAACCAAGCTAATTCATACGGAGGTGGACTGTGGCATATCAATGGTTGACCAAACCCAAGTGGCTCATACTCTTGCCCCTTGTGGCGATACTGTTAGTCGCCGTAGCGTGCGGAGACGATGCCACGCCGGAGCCCCAGGTAATCGAAAAGGAAGTTATCAAAGAGGTCCCGGTAGAGGTTATAAAGGAAGTACCCGTAGAGGTAATTAAAGAGATTATCAAAGAGGTACCTAAGGAAGTAGTTAAAGAGGTAGTTAAAGAGGTAATTAAAGAGGTAGAGGTACCCGTAACCAGGATTGCGATAGCAACGCCGACACCAGGTCCAGCGATGGTGATGTCCAAGGTCACCCGGCTGAAGTTCGCTACCCCCGCTCCGTGGGTAGAGCTAACCGTACCTTGGGACGGGGACACTTGGGGCACCAATCTCGCTGTCAGGAACCACATGGAGCCCCTCATAGAGAGACATTACAAGACAGGGGAAATGCTGCCTTTGTTGGCGAACTCATGGAGCCAGGACACTCCCGATGCAAAGAACTGGACATTTAACCTGAAGCAGGGTGTGCCCTTCTCTTATGGATGGGGAGATTTCTCCGCCCAAGACGTGGCCCACGTTATCAGGCAAGTCACCGCGGATGGGGCCATTCCCTCAGACAACTCCGCCTATAGGATATATCTGGGCCAGGATCTTGCCGAGCGGGAGAGTAGGGTCGTTCAAGTGGACGACCACACCGTGACCTTCAACCTCAAGGTACCCGAGCCTGACTTCAATGCCGAGATAAGCGCCTCCCACGGCGTCATGCTGATGCACAGCAAGAGGCAGTGGGACGAGGCGGGCGAGGCAGAGTCCCGGGCTCGGGCTGCTGGCACCGGCCCCTGGAAGTTCATCAAGCATACCCCCGGTTTTAGCCTTCTGTGGGAGGCAAAAGAGAACCATCACAAGAAAAGCCCCGAGTTCAAAGAGTTCGAGATGGTCCTGAGCCCGGAGCCAGCCACCCGCATGGCCATGCTGCTCACGGGCGAGGCCCACATGGCAGAGTTGCCACGAGACCTCCATGCCCAGATGGTTTCTCAGGGCCTGAAGGTACAGAGCAGCGAAGGCGTTGCCACCCAGATTTTCTATCTCATGGCAGGATCCTACCTGCCCAATACGCCTGCGTATCAGCCCGACGGAGTGTTTGCGAGTGTCAAGGTTAGGGAGGCCGTCAACCGAGCCATCAATCGCGAGCTGATAATAAACCAGATCTTCAAGGGCGTCGGGGTGCCCCAAAGGGTGTTCACGGGTCACCCGGACCTGTACGGTTGGGATAACCGGTTCGAAACCGAGTGGGAGGAGAAGTACGGCTACGACGTAGAGAAAGCCAAGCAACTCATCAAAGATGCCGGTTTCGAGGGCGCCAGCGTAGAAGTAATGTCATTCACTCTGGCGGGACTGCCCGAGGCGTCCCAGATGGCTGAAGTCCTTCAACAAGAGCTAAAGGCTATTGGTCTGAACGCAACGATAACCACCCAGGACTGGGCCAGGCTATTCGAGAGGCTGCGGAACAGGCAAGGCCACGGCATGGTATGGCCCCAGAAGACCAGCTTCACCACGTCCCTCCAGGTGACCAGGTGGTATAACACCGACACCGGATGCTGTTCCACCTTTTTGGACTCCTTCCTAGAAGAGACCCATACGAAGGCGCGGGGAGCCCAGAACATAGAGGACCGGAACGAATTCATGCGTCAGATTCTGGCGTTCAAATTCGACAACTACGGTGAAGCGCCCCTGCTGTGGGTACCTTCTCAGGTGATAATAGACCCGAAGGTGATAGCAAGCTACACCTGGCCGGGAGTAATAGACGCAGGCTTCGACCACTTCGAGTACATTGTGCCTGCGGGCTAGGCGTAACCCCGATCAGAGTGTCCTAGACGCACAGTAATAGTGCAAGAGTGCAAAACAGGGTGGCCAGACTATAATCTGGCCACCCTGTTTGTCTGCTATAGTAATCGAGGAATTTATGATCCAGGGACGAAAGGAATTAGCGCTGTATTTACCACGACCCTATGCAACTATCCCCTTTAATGGGCCATCTAATAAGCTGAACTTCGAACCACGGTACTAGTGAGGAAACCTCAGGAGGCCAATGGACATGCTAAACAACCTATGGCGAGCGGGTATCGTATTTCTGCCGCTGACAGTCCTGATCGTCCTGGCCTGCGGTGGAGAGGACTCAGTGCCCACGCCGACACTCTCACCAGTACCGACACCTACCCTCTCGCCCACATCCACATCGACAACCACCGTCACCGATGACATAACCGTAGGCGTCATTTCCACGGACCTGAGTATCGGACCAAACCGACTAGCCTTTTTCCTCCTTGATAACGATCGACAAACCATCAGGGCGCCCAAAGCCAGCGTTCAGCTTGTCCACTCGGAGGGCGAGTCAGCAGCCGATACGCGAAAGGTGACTGAAGCCCGGTTCCGTCCATGGCCTTTAGGGGAACTCGGGATATACACCAGTCAGGTTAATCTGGAGCGGGCAGGCGGCTGGGAAATGCAAGTAGACATTACCAAATCCGACGGATCGACCCTTTCGGGCCAGACAGTATTCCCGGTGCAGGAAATAAGTTCAACTCCAGCCATCGGCTCTCCGGCGCCACTCACCAGAAATAAGACGAGCCGGGACGTGAATAACCTGGAGGAGCTGACGACCGCTAGTTCTCCCGATCCGTCACTTTATGCCATGACGATCGAAGAGGCCATAACCAGCAAGAAATCCCTGGTCGTGGTATTCGCCACTCCGGCCTTTTGCCAGACTTCAACCTGCGGTCCCCAGGTTGAAGTCATAAGTGAGCTGAAAGAGCGATATCAAGATGAAGTCAACTTTATTCATGTCGAGGTGTTCGACAATCCCCATGAGATACAGGGCGACCTCAGTCTAGCCAGGACCGCCGACGCCGTGGCGGAATGGGGGCTGCCCACCGAGCCATGGACCTTCGTAGTGGACGGTGAAGGACAGATATATTCCAAGTTCGAGGCATTCACCACAGCCGAGGAGCTTGAGGAGCAGCTAAATATGCTCCTACGGTAACCTATTCAGGGTTTATATCAGTCAGCCACTTCGCTAATAATCAGCCCTTCGGGGGTTTCCACATAGCGAACAGTGACTGGTTGAGCCAGGAATTGGTGCTGCAACAGGTGCGAGGGTGTCATGCCAACGAAGACCTCAGCCTTGAAGGTCCATCGGGCGCCTGCTTCATCCTCAATGATCAAAGAGTCCAGTTTAGTGAGAGAGCCGGACTCGACGGCCACGACCAACCCACGGACCTCGTTAATTACACTGGTCGGGACCGGCGCTGGGGTCTGGCCCGACTCGTTCTGCGTTTCATCTCCACAGGCACCTGTGATGAGCAGACACGTCACTAGAATGAATCCAGCGAATAGGGCTGGCCCTTTCGTCGCCGAATACCCCCTATTTATGATGACCAGATATACTTCGGCCACCTGATGTAAGACCTAGGTTGCTCACGGTGCCTCTATCACGGTTATTCTCTGGTTGGGAGACACGTCTGTAAGGGTTTGCACAGCCCCACTGGGCCAGAGGATTTGGACCGAGTCCACCATTGTTGCTTTGCCCAATCCGAAGTGTACGGCTAGCATATTTTGGCATTTGTCGCTTGTACCGGCCGCTACCTCCCTAATCTGAGTGCGTCCACCAGCGGTAATGGAGACGCGCGCTCCGATACCGTCACGATTGCTGGCGGTGCCCACTGTCTTGATGATTAGCCAGTTATTTCCCCAATCACAGCTGTTTTGGAAGAGCTTGGCACGCTCTCCTACATTGGCGGCCTTGCCCAAGTTGACCATATAGAGGTCCAAACAGCCATCTTTGTTGAAGTCAGCGTAGGCGACTCCCCTCCCAACTCCACTGTCATCCGCCCCACTGATGGGGGACACATCGGTAAAGCTTCCGTCGCCATTATTGCGAAACAGGACATTTGGTTGTTCTCTACGATTCATATCCGGGTCCAGGTCCAAGAAACCGCTGGCTACGTACAGGTCTTCGTCCCCATCATTGTCATAATCGAAGAACACTGTGCCCCAACTGACCCTGTCCTGCTTTCGGACCATCCCGGCACCGACGCCGGCCTCCGACGTGGTGTCGGTAAAGCTCAGACCATCGCCGTCATTGGCTAGCAAGACGTTGTCTCCCATGTTGGTCATAAAAAAGTCCAGATGTCCGTCAATGTTATAGTCGCCCACCGCCAAGCCCATGCCAAACATCGCCACGTCGGCACCTGAGCTCCCCGAAATGTCCTCGAAGCTCCAGCCTGCCTCCTCAGATGGGCCATCGTTGCGCCAGAGCACGTTCGGCTGAATTTTGTCTCCGAAGTCGTTGACCACGTACAGGTCGGAGTCGCCGTCGTTATCGTAGTCCACCCAGCCAGGCTGGAAGCCCGCACCCCAAAGATTGCCCACCGGCCAAGTAGTGCCGTCGGGAGCAGAGGTATCGCCCAGCAGGTGACTCACTTCGGAGAATGAGCCGTCTTGGTTGTTGTGGTAAAGGGCCAAGGCTCTGACGTCGCTAATACTGGGCACCAGCATGCCGCCGCCAATGACACGGTCTTTCGTCTCGTTTACGTGCCGCACCACCACGAAGTCCAGGAAACCATCTCGATCATAATCTCCCCAGGCACAGCCCATGGAACGATATGTGAGGTCCGGGTCACCAAGGCCTACAGCGGCAGTGACATCTGTGAAAGTCCCATCGAGATTATTGTGGAAAAGCTTGCTGGAGCCCCAGTTGGACACGAACAGGTCTTGGCCACCGTCATTGTCATAGTCGGCTGCACAGCCACCGTTACCCTTACCATCCAGATCGCTAACGCCCGCTTCCATGGCCACGTCAGTGAAGGTGCCATCGCCATTGTTGTGGTAAAGGGCATTATATCCCTTCGAATCGAAGACCTGTGTTGGATTGGTCTTAGCAGTGGTGACATAGATGTCGTCATTGCCGTCATCGTTGTAGTCGAAGATGATAACGCCCGCTCCGATGGATATAACGTCCTTATCATCCCTATAATGCAGAAAGTCCACGCCAGTCGTCTCACCAACGTCGGTGAAAATTGGAGGCTCGTAGGCGAAGCCGTCCTCTAACACACTAAAGTCACCATCAGTCGCCGCCACTACCACGTTCACCTTACCAGGGCCGTGGGGTGGTGTATAAACGGACAGGCTGGTGGACTCCAGCAGCTCCTCGACATCCAAGATTTCGACCTTCTCCGCCTCTATTCCTCCGATGATTACCACGGTCTGCAGGCCCAGACCTGTGCCCGTGACAGTAACCATAGTCCCGCCAAGGGTGGAGCCGGCGACGGGATCTACTCCTACTATGCTAATAGGACCTCTATCGCCCAGAATCAGCTCAGGGGCACCTATATCGTCCGTAGGAGCCATGGACGTAGTACCCGGCACTGCGGGGGTTGGCATCGCAGTTTCTTCGGGCGTGGTGGCATCAGGCTCCGAGTCACAGGCTGCGGCTAGAAGCGACAACACCAAGCACAGGCCTAAGAGGACCCCTACTTTAATTTTACTTAACGTTGAAAACATGGTCTTTGAGTAGCAGAACATTCTGTTAGATATACGAGCACTGTGGATTTACAGTTTCCAATTATAGCGTATGTGAATGAAGGGATTCAAGGGTATGTGAATGAAGGGATTCAATTGAAGGTAATCGGAATGTAGGGCCTTTCGATTATCTTTGATAAGTAGAAGACTACCTGTCATGGTGAGCTACATCCTGAGCACAGCGGAAGGGTTGTCGAACCACGGGGCCCCTTAGACAAGCTTAGTGCCGGCTCCGACCTTCGGTCACCCTTCTCCCAGTGGGAGAAGGGCCTGGGATGAGGGCCACTTCCGCAGCAATGACGAGATGAGGAGACCGGTGACTTTGAAAAGACTTTAGGGTGTGAGGGCGTACGCCCTTGCCTGGAGCCGTACGTGTACATCGGGTGCTGTGTGAGGAGGCGTCAATCAGCCGAAGGTCGGGCTACCAGTCTGGCTGACTGTCGTTGGCATTATTGTTGGTGAGGCGAATCTGGTTGTCGCCGTCGGCACCCATGACAATAATCTCGCCGGTGCCATACATGAATGACGTGAAGAGAATCTTCTTACCATCGGGAGACCAGACTGGGGACTCATCCTTGGAGTCGTTGAAAGTAAGCCTGATCTGAGATGCGCCGTCCGCCTTCATTACGTATATTTCCGCGTTGCCATCCCGCTCTGAAACGAAGGCCAGCTGTTTTCCGTCAGGAGACCACACCGGCTCAGACTCGGAGCTGGTGTTGTGAGTCAGACGGTCCTGGCTGGTGCCATCGGAGTTCATGATATATATCTCTTGGTTACCATCACGCTCCGAGATAAATGCCATTCTCTCTCCGTTGGGAGACCATGTAATGTCATAGTCCTTTTCTTCAGTCAAACGTCTAACGTTAACCCCATCGGGATTACGGGTGATGATACCGGGTTCTTGGTCTGTTCCTTCTAGAATGAAAGCCAGCCATTGACCGTCGGGAGACCATGCGCTCAGTACTGGTTGAGAATCGTCGAACGTAACCCTGGTGAATTGGGGCTCTTCAGCGTCTCTGAGATAGATTTCCGGCTGACCATCCCGGTTGGATACGAAAGCCACTCTGTTACCATCGGGGGACCAGAGGTGCATGTGATCATCCCCTGGACTGCGGGTGAGTCGCTCAGTCTTGGGCTCGTCCTTGCCGACCTCGATGCGGTTTAACTCCCGGTCTCCAGACTCCTGAGAGATGAAAACGACCCATTTACCATCGGGTGATAGAAGAGGCTGGACATCGTCGGCACTGTTCTCGGTGAGGCGGGTCTGGTTAGTACCGTCCACGTCCATCATGTAGATCTCAGGATTGCCATTGCGATCCGACACGAAGACGATCTGTTCCTTCTCTGAACCTACACACCCTAGGGCCAGGAGAAGGACGACAGACAGAAAGATGACCGCGGCTACCCTACTTGGACCGGTTAAGATCGTTCGAACAAAGTTGAAGGAGACTAAGCAGCTCCCACCAGCAACCACAACACCGACTCTCTTCTTGGACAACACCTACCCCTGATACACCTTCACTTCAGGGATTGTACCAAAAAGTATCCTATCAATTAAATTTAAAAAGGTATCAAAATTTACCCAATATTGCTACGTTGTTGAGCGTAGTGGCTAGCAGGCGAACTGTGACGGCGGGATACCAAGGTGGCCAGAAGGGGGTTGATGAAGGTAAGCGCCTTACTCAGGACTGGGTGGCACATGACCTTCATAATCAGCCCGCTATGCCAATCGAAAGAAAGTGCTCGGGATTCAACCAGATCTTTATAAACCCCGTTGTTGGATATTGTGTGCATCAGGTGATTGATCTGGCAGTCTTTTAAAGCTTCAAAGAGGCGTCGAGCCGAGTAGCCGATCTCTAACTCTTGAGACAGCAGACTCTTCCATTCTTTCTCATAGCTGCTTAGCTGAGAGGCCGACAAGTCATTCCGGGAAAAGGCCGTATCCAAGGAGCTTGCCGCCACTTCGCTGGCCAAGAGGGCATAATATATCCCTCCACCGGTGGTGGGCTTCACCTGGCCGGCCGCATCTCCTACCACCAGCACCCGCTCTCCGAAGGTCCTGCCAAGGGGCCTGAGAGGCACCCCCCAGCGGGAAGGCTCTTTGATGACAGCGGTTATCTTTCCCTCCTCTTGGAGCCTGCACAGGAGCTTCTGAAGATAGGCATGACCGCCATAACGAGCCAGTAGTCCCAACAGAGCCTTGCCGCCTGAGGTGGGGACTAGCCACGCAAAAAATCCGGGAGCGACGGACTGTCCGAAGTAGACATGGATTTCACTTATGTCGGGGGCCATCACCTCCCCCTGAACACCGGTTACATAGTCTCCCACTTTGCCCAGGCCCAGTTGACTCGTCAGCTCAGAACCAAAACCGCTGGCAAGCACCAGCGCCTTGGCAACCAAAGAACGAGTTTCCGTTCCGTCAGATACCTGAACACTGGCGCACTCCCCATTGGTGGATACATCGGTAACGCGATGTCCAACGAGATAGCTAGCGCCGGCCTGCCGAGCCCGGTCCGCGAAGGAGGATACGTAGGCAACCCGGTCAATCACATGGGCTTGTACGTCTTGTCGAGCGAAATCTACGGTTTCACCTTCAGGTGCGGTAACTCTAGCAACCCTGGCGTCCCTATAGACCATAGAGCTATCAGGGGGAAATCGCTGAATACATTCACTGCCCACAATCCCCGTGCAGAGCTTGTCACCGATGTGATGTCGCCAGTCCACAACCGTCACATCGTAGCCCTGGCTGGCCAATCTAAAGGCGACGTTATTCCCAGCGGGACCGGCCCCAACCACTATGACATCCTTCAAATTCAACTCCCTCCCAGAATCCCACCGGGATGAACCGGAGATCGGCTCAGAAGAATTTCAGTGAGGATTATACTATGCGAGCCTATGGTTCGCCATAGGAGGCCCCTGACCGGCTAATGCGGGTTTGCTCCGAACCCGCCATAAGTATTTATTTCAAAACCGCCGAGATCGCCGAGAATTCATCTTACTTTATTTCTACCTCAGCGGTCTCAGCGCACTCTGCGGTAAGATTTTCAGATAGTTGCTAAGTATAGAAACCGGACTTCCCCTGATCTAAACGCGTGTAGCAATTCAGGAATCTAGACCTACAGCGAAGTCCAGCCAGGTCCTTGCGCAGGGTACCGGCAGGATGTGTTGAACAAATCCCTCAACCCCAGGGAAGATGACCAGTTTTCCGTTGGGGAAAATCTCGGCTGCCTGTCGAAAATCACCCAGTACCTCACCCTGTAGGTGCTCGGCGGCCAGCACCAACGTGGGAGTTTGAACGTTCTTCAACAGAGGCCTCAAGTCCGTCCCCTGAGCCGACCTCTGGAACTCGGCTACGACGTGAGGCGCTGTGGCGGTCATTTGAAAAGCATACCATCGCGTATAGGCAGGGTCTACGATACTTGGGTCGAGCCGCCTCGATATGGTGCGCTCGACCCACGTCGCGATGCCCTCTCGCTCTATCAGATCCGCGGATTCGCCATGATGAGGATCATTGAGATTAGTGGGAGAGGTGCAAACCGTGAGACTCAGCAACCGCTCCTGGTGCAGGGTGGCGAATCTCATGCCTACGGTGCCGCCCACGGTCTCACCTATAAGATGGAATTTATCCAGTCCCAGGCTATCGACAAGTTGGAGCAGGTCGTCGGCGAAACCATCCAGAGACCAGGGGTATCCGGGGCCCGGCACCGTGGACTGCCCCATGCCCCTGGCGTCCAGGCGCACCACTCTGTAATGGGCTGCCAGAATTGGTACCCACCCATACCACAAACGGTGATTCTTGGCCATTCCGTGGTGCAGCACCACCGTCTCGACCTCTTTCCAGGGGTCTGTGAAATCGTCTATGGTATAGAAAAGCTCGGCGCCGTCTCTGAGCCTCTGCTTCATTAATCTGCTCCTCCACGATTCACCATGCCGGCAACTATCATCGCATCTATTTGTTCGCTGCAAATACCTCATTGGCTATGTCGATAGCGGTCCGTGCGGCAGGAAGACCAGCATAGAAGGTGGCGTGAACAAAAATCTCTACGATCTCCTCCTGGCTGAATCCGATGTGCAGAGCGCCTCCTATGTGACTCCGTAGCTGGCGCTCGCGGCCCAGGGCGGTGAGTGCGGATAACGTGCACACAGAGCGGCTTCGAATATCAAGACCAGGTCTGGTCCAGATTGATCCCCACAGGTACTCGGTGATCAATCGGTTAAGGTCGCCCTCGGCCTTCGTATGCGCCCCTCCTCCGGAGCCTGAGGTCGAATCGCCCATCAGCTCCTGTCGCTTCGCCACTCCCCTCTGGTACAGCTCTTCGGGGTTCTCCGCCGGGTTGTAGACCTGATATGGCGTGCACTGTATTCCTCGGCTCTCGAAGATCTCGTGGGCTATGCCCATAGCGTTAAAGGAGGCGGGCACACCGCCATACAAGGCCAGATGCACAAAAATCTCGATGATCTGCTCCGCCGTGAGTCCAAAATTGAGGCCGCTTGCAATATGTTGTCGTAGCTGGTTCTCCCTCTCCATCACAGTCAGAATCGAGAGAGTACACATCTCCCTGTGTTCGATCTTGAGCCCAGGGCGGTACCAGATGGTGCCGAAGAGGGCCTCCGCCGCAATGCGATGCAGATCCGGCGCCAGCTCCTTCGAGGCAGGGACGGAACCGCTTGTGGGTGCTCCCCCGCCCATGCGAGCTCGGAAATCCGCACCTTTCTGAAAACGCTCTTCCAACGTGGTCATGTAGCCTCCTTAAGTCCTCATTTCAGTGTTTCCGTAGGGACCTCAGTCACCCTATTCAACAAGGGCATATCCGATCTCCGAAACCATCTCACTATACCTTGCGGTATGCAAGCCGTCCATCATCGACGCAGCCTCCAGGTAATGATACAGGTCCTTTTCACTGTCATCCTAAGCCCCTTCATCGCTTCGCTCTTCACCATGACACAAGAATGAAAAAGCCCTGGGAAGTAACGAATAGCCGTTCAGTTCCCCCTTACTGTCATCGCGAGCGGAGCGAAGCAATCTCTTCCGTCATGGAGATTGCTTCGTCGCTATCGCTCCTCGCAATGACTATTGAGAGGGCCCTGGGCAGTGCTATGTCCGTGGTATCCAGTGGAGGACTTTTGGCCTATAATAGGGCTGGAAAAATTTCTCGTGGAGGTAACTAAATGGCAGTTCTAACCCTTGCAGAGGCCGAAAAAATCCTTGCAGCCGCGAAGGCAAAGGTATTGGAGATGGGCAAACCCATGGGTGTGTCGGTGGTGGACCCTCGAGGCGACCTGATAACGATGTTCCGTGCGGACGGCGCCAAGTGGAGGACAGCACCTATATCCCGTGGCAAAGCAGCAGCCTCAGCCGCATTCGGTGTGCCCAGCCGAGAGCTGCTAGAGAACGCTCAGAATCCGGTACAGCGCGCCCTCATGGCCATCGAAGGGGGTCACTTGGTCCCGGGACCGGGTGCATATCCCATATACAGAAACGGAGAGCTCATCGGAGCCGCAGGAGGCAGTGGAGGCTCCGCTGAGGAGGATGAAGCCGCGTGTATGGCTGGTATCAACGCCCTGGGGCTCTCCATCAAACCCTAGCACCTTGTGAACAAGATTTCGATAGGTGCTTTCACCTCCATCCTAACCTTCCCCCATCAATGGGGAAGGGACTTGTTCTCTCCTCTTGATGGGGGAGAGTTAGAGTGCGGATGGAACGATGCATCAATTTAAAGGTTGACTGAGTACTAGTCGCCGCGCATATCAAAAAGCATATGACTTAGCCCCCCAAGCACATGCCTCGCTCACGCTAGTACGCTGTATCTATAGCGGGAGCGGAGAGGGTCATTCTCTCTGAAACGGGCCATGCGAAGGGGGGCTATATCTATGGTAGTGGCACGGCCATCCATTATAAGCTCAGACATGGTGATTCCGACTATCGGCGCAAGCTTGAAGCCGTGTCCGCTGAATCCGACGGCGCAGTACAGGCCATCGATCCCTTCAACCTTGTCCAAGATGGGATGCCAGTCTGGAGAGACAGTGAACAGGCCAGACCATCCGCCACGGAAGAAGCCCTGGGACATGTCAGGCATACGCCGCACCAATTTCTGAAAGGCATCCCGAACAACCTCCATGTCCACGCTCTGGTCGTAATCGTGAGGGTCTGCCGACCCTTCTCCGATCCCGATGTACGTAAGGTTCGACGGGTCCGGGCGGAAAGAGAATTGCTGAGTGATGTCGCCAACGGTGGGATGAGTGGGAATCAACTCCTCCGGCCTGCGGAATCCGATTACTTGATGGCGGGTGGTGGTCAGAGGGACGTCGACACCGATGCCAGAGAATAGACTTCCAGACCAGGGTCCAGCGACGATGACCACAGCAGAAGTCTCTATTGTACCGTCGTTGGTTACGACTGCTCTCACCTTCCCACCCACCACTTCTATCTCTGTGACTTGAGCATTCAGATAGAGCTGAGCTCCAAGCTCCTTTGCTCGTTTGGCATAGGTAGTGGTAACCAGATAGGGGTCCGCGTAGCCTGACTCCGGTTCGTAGGCAAGAACCGCGGCATCGGCTACGTTTATTATAGGCGCGATCTCTTCCACATCTTCATGGGAAACAATACCTGTGTTGATGCCCAATGTCCGCTGCATGGACACGTTCTGTTCCAGAGCTGAGGCATCATCCGCGTCAGCTAATAGCAGGTAACCGGTGTTAACGAAGCCGGAGGGCCCGCCGATCATGTCCTGGAAATCTCTGTAAATCTTCAAGCTTTCCCAGGCCATTAGAGCGGTGACTTGATTGGAATAGTGCATCCTGAGAATGGCCTGGGATTTGCCAGTAGAGCCCGAGCCGAGCACCTCCTTCTCGAGGAGCACCAGGTGTTTGACCCCTCGAGAAGCCAGGTTGTAGAGGATGCTACAGCCCATTACGCCGCCACCCACTACCACAGCATCAGCCGTTGATTTCACTTCTGGGGCACTCCATTTTCCTATCAGAGAAGCACATTGCGGAGAGTTAGGACTGTTGCAGCTCTTCCCGCAGCCTGGCATGTTCCTGTGCCTGGGCCTGGTCGCCAGAAGAGGTGTATACAGTCGCTAGGAGACCATGGATATCGGCGGCGAAACGCCCACTTTCCTCGACCTCGAGACCCTTATCCAGAGTGTCCACTGCCTTCTGGAAGTCTCCTATTTGCCGGAATGCTTCCCCTTGCAGGAAGTGAGCCCTGGCGGAGTCGGGCGAGCCATCCGTCAAACTCAAATACTCGATTAAGGGCTCCAGAGTTTCTACAGCTTCTTCGTTCTGGAGATGGGCAACGACTAAATTATCGTAAGAGTTGCTCAACTGTCGTCGGGTTTCGCCGGTATCCCGGTGACTTAAGCTCTCCTTGAAAGCCTCGATTGCCTCTTCAAGCTGGTTTAGCCTTCTGTACGCCAGGCCCTTCAAATAAAACGCATCGCCTAGTTGTCCTGAGTCACGGGCCACCGGTAGAGACTCTTCCACGAACGCCACAGCGTCTTCACCCCGCTCCAACCTCAGATACGCCGTAGATAGAGCGTTGTAAAGTGGCCATGAGGAAGGGATCATGTCCGTTAGCTCCTGGTAATACCGAATTGCCTCTTCATCCTTGCCCTCGTAACCCATAAAGGCCAGGGTTAGCGTGGAGTTGGCCAGCACAAGTTTGGCTTGCGGAGAGGTGCGGTTTTTCAGATAACCACCGAAATTGGACAGATAGGCCTCCTCGGCGCATCTTGCGTAGGGATTTGTTTCCGTGAAATCAGAGGCTTCCTTTGTTTCCAGAGAGAAATATTCCTCACAAGACGGTAATTCTCTGTCGGGATTCTGATCGGCGAAGTTCCGATAGGCATCGTATATACCTGCCAGGTTATGATAGTAAATGGGAACATCCGGAGCCTTGGACACCGCCTGACCCATGAGTCGTTGAGCTTCCTGGAGATTTCCCGTCCCGAACTCGTCGCGAGCTGTGGCTGCGATGCCCGCCGCCCATGCGTAGTCTATGTTCTTGTCCCATGTCAGCCATCCTATGAATATCACCAATGCCGCAACCAGACCGAGAACCCCTCCCTGTAACATCCCTAACTGTCCCGTGGGGCTCTCCGTAGCCCTGCTAGCTGAGCGTCTCTCCCGCCTACCCGAACTACCACCGCGCCTTTGTTGACGGCTGGTGGGCTGCGGTAGAGGCGGTACAACGGGAACGGATACAGCCTCTTCTTTCGATTCTTTCATGACCGACGGAAGCACAACAAAAATCGCTAGCAACATCCAGAAGAGCACGAGGTCTGATTCTCTGGCTACGCCCACCATCATTTCGGCTGAGCGGCCGATAATGGTCGCCAACAGGATAATTATCAGCCACTTATGAGTTGTAGAATAGGTATCCCGGTTCCGCAATAGCTGAACAAGTCCAACGATCACGAGGGACAATATTAGACTGATAGAGGTGATAAACCCAAGAATTCCTTGCTCAACTGCATGATGGAGATAGAAGTTGTGGGCCTGGCTCAGCAAGCCTCCCAGCGGACTCTCCAATGGAAAGGTGTATTTGAACAACTCAGGGCCATAGCCAACTAGGGGGCGTATGAAAGATAAGGACAGATTCTCGTATTCGAACCATGGACGGTTGATCACCAGACCCAATGAGGCCGACCATATATCGGTCCGATAGCTCAGCCCCCTCGCTACGTTCGGATCCGGAGAGGCTGCGATACTGCCTTCGCCCTGACCCACGGCTGTCGTTGCAACGTCTCCAGCGCCTCCGCCGCCAATTTCGAAGGACTGCAGTTCAATGATAAGGAAAACTATTACTAACGCGGAAGCCAAGGGCAGGAAGGATTTGGCGAAGGTACGAACTCCTGTGCTGAACCGGGTCCGATAAACCAAAATGATTACACTCACAAAACCCAGCAGTAGTACGAGGCCTTGTAATATTCGCAACAGTGGCACACCGCCAACATCCAGAACATCCAGGAAATTAATCTGGTGTAGAACTACAATTACACCCAGGACGACCAAAACGGCCAGCAACGCCAACAGGTCTAAGGGCACAGTCCTCTCTTTCATGTAAGAGCCTATGGCAGTGGCGAACGCAGGCAGCGCCAGGAAGACCATCAGCCCTACCGGCACACCTATGAGCCAGGACCCCCGTGCTCCCGTCCAGTACACCGCCATGAGTTGGCCGGCCATGAGCGCAATCCAGACAATCACCCGGGCCGGCGACCAGCCCCACCTATCCATCGCCATGGAGCCCAACCCAAAGGTCAAAATTGTGGTTCCCACCAGCAACGCACCGGCGAACACCGAGTTAGCCATGGTGGATGCAACGCGGAAGCTACCGGCTTCGCCCTGATCAAGAGGGTCCACGTCGTAATGCTGGATAATTCCGTAAACAGCTGCCAGAGCCCCCATGACCACGATCACCCCCAGCAGCCGCCACAACTGGTCTCTTGTCTTGAGATGGGTAGTGATAATTATAAAAAGGACAAAGTAGGAGGCCAAGGTGTAGAGGGAATAGCCGAACTGACCGGAAACCTCTCCCCACACGCTTATCCAGAAAGCCTGGGACAGGGCTGTGCTGATGATGGCGACCATGATATATGCACAAGCCGCGATAACAACCCAGCGAGTGGGTTGCTCGCGTAGCCAGTTTCTGAGACGGCTGGTGTAATTAGTTATGTTGTACTGCTTGGTGAGTCCACCCTTTAGCAGCCACTCTGCGATCCACAGTATGGCCATCATGCCCACCAAAGTCCTCAACGCAACGGTTTTGGGCACCTCTACGTAGGCGTTGACTGCCTCGGAGAGCACAGCAGTCTTAGGCAGGAACAGGAGGGGTATCGCAATGGCCGTGAGGAGCCACAGCACCTCAATGCTCCGCTCCACGTACATGATCAACGAAGCTCTATCGAAGGGAGTTATTTCTGTTCTGACTGTTGCCATCTCAGATTCCGGTTGAGCTAGAGTCTGTACAATAGTGTATCAAGATTGAACTGGTGCATAAAGGACACCGATATCTCTTTTGAGGAGTATGTACCCATAGTACGATGGGCGATGGTCTTAGGGTTTCTCCGGGGTAGCAGTGTGTGTAAGCATCTCTCTTGTGTTGGGACAGGGCTAAATCGAAGCCGTCTGAACGTTTGGATCATACATATTCCGAAAACGTAACAGATTCCATCACCTTAACATCAGTTTCGTTTCACGCATTCATGGCTTTCGTTAGTTTATGTTTTGTGATATCATAGCTAACAAGTACAGATGTTCCGTAATCCGATATTTTATATCTGCCGTCTTAACCTGAGGAAGGTGGGTTTGCGCATCTGTCGTTAAGTATGCCGCCTGGCACCCAAAGGGTCAGGAGGTGCATAAATGGCCTTTAATATTTTGACTCGCCTTATAGGCGCGGGAGCCCTGGGAGTTGCTGGCTGGCAACTGGGGTTAGCCATATCCGGCGTCTCGTCCGATCAGTCAGAATACATGCCATGGGGACTAGCCCTGTCTTTGGCCGGCATAGTTCTGGGACCGCTCGCAACCCCATACGTAATCGTCAAACCGCTGGGCATGCTTCTCAACCAACTGAACCTAATCCCTGCGTCCACCTTCATTGCCTCCATTATCGGCCTGGTAGTTGGTCTAATAATAGCCGTCCTCGTATCCATTCCCCTCTTTAATCTCGATGGCTGGATAAGCTGGGGCCTTCCGTTAGTAATCAGTGCCACAATCGGACTATTGGGACTGTGGCTAGGTGCACAAAGGGAAAAGGAGATGAGGAGGGTTCTCCCTCAATATCTATCGGACGCCATGTCCAGCCCATCCTCGGACGGCACAATAGTAGTGGACACCAGTGCCATCATAGATGGCCGAATAGCGGACCTGGGACTGACCGGGTTTCTTCAGGGCACGTTAGTCATCCCTGGCTTCGTACTGGACGAGCTGCGCCACATCGCGGACTCCAGCGACTCTCTACGGCGGAATCGCGGTCGTCGCGGACTAGAGGTCTTGGGAAGGCTCCGTAAGGAAACCAATGTGCCGATACAAGTGCTCGACGTGGAGCTTCAGAATGGAGCAGAGGTAGACGGACAGCTGGTCAAGCTGGCAAAAACCTTGAAAGCCCTTATTCTGACCACGGATTTCAACCTCAACAGGGTGGCCGAGCTCCAGGGCATCAAGGTCCTCAACGTGAACGAGCTGGCCAACGCACTCAAACCAATGGTTCTTCCCGGGGAAGAGATCACCGTGAACATCATCCAGGAAGGTAAAGAGGTAGGTCAAGGTGTAGCCTTCCTTGACGATGGCACCATGATCGTCGTGGAAGGTGGTCGTCGCTATCTGAACTCCCTTCAGGACGTAACGGTCACCCGGGTCCTTCAGACCACGGCTGGGCGCATCATCTTTGCTCTCCCAAAGGCCGTGTAGTGCATGTCGTCCGCACCCCCACATTCTAGGGGCGAGGATTGCCGGCAAAGTTCTTCGGCCGCTGCCCCCAGTTCGAATTCTTTACCAGACACTCAAACCGGGAAACTAAGTGTGGTCGTCGTAGCAGCCGGAGAAAGTCGCCGCATGGCAGGCGTAGATAAGATATTTACGAGTATTCATGGCGCACCATTGATCGCACATACAGTGGAGGCTTTGGAAACGTGTCCGGCAGTCGACGAGCTGGTCATAGTGCTTTCCCAAGATAAAATCGAAATGGGAAAGGCCCTCGCAAAAAAGCGAGGCTGGAGTAAGGTGAGCTCTATCTGCCAAGGCGGACAGCGCCGCCAAGACTCGGTGCGTCTTGGCCTGGAGAGGCTTTCGCCCTGTTCATGGGTTGCTGTCCACGACGGCGCGCGCCCATGCATCAGCCCTGATTTGCTGGAAAGAGGAATAGAAGCCGTACGCATGACTGGTGCAGCGGTATGCGCCGTACCTGCCAAGGATACAATCAAGATCGTGTCTACCGGTGGCACTGTAGATTCTACACTTCCCAGAGAGAGCCTGTGGATGGTGCAGACACCTCAAGTTTTCAGGTACGATCTGTTGCTCCAAGCTCATCGGGAATGTCACGACACGGTGACAGACGATGCGGCCATGGTGGAGCGGCTGGGACATAAGGTGCAGGTGTTTATGGGCTCATACAGCAATATCAAGGTCACCACGCCCCAAGACATGGCCATAGCCGAAGTGCTACTCAAGACGGAGCACTTGCCTCGAATCGTCCAGCATGATACCAAGGCCGATATCGGAGGCTAGTGGCTGCGAGGATTGGAATAGGGTTCGATGCTCATCCCCTCACTGAAGGCCGTTCCCTGGTGCTAGGAGGGGTTTCCATCCCCTTTTCTAAGGGCCTAGCCGGGCACAGTGATGGAGATGTGCTATCCCATGCTTTCATGGACGCTATTCTCGGAGCGGCGGGCCTGGGGGACAAAGGCGTCCACTTCCCCTCCAGCGATCCCCAATACAAAGACGTATCGAGCCTCCTTCTTCTGAACAAGGTGGCCGAGCTAATCCATCATGAGGGTTGGCGAATCGTAAACGTGGATGCTACAATGTTGGCGCAAAAACCAGCGCTGAGTCCCTTTATCGCCAATATGAAAAGAGAGATCAGCGCCGCCCTCTCCATCTCTGAGGGCAGCGTGAGTATCAAGGCCACCACCACGGATCACATGGGTTTCGTAGGCAGGGAAGAAGGCATCGCCGCCTACGCCGTGGTACTGCTAGAGGAAATTACATGAGGTTATACGACACCCTCACACGGGAAGAGCGGGAGTTCGCTCCTGTGGGTGACCGGGTGAAAATGTACGTCTGTGGGATCACGCCCTACGCACCTTGCCATATGGGCCACGCGATGAGCTACGTGATCTTCGACGTACTACGTCGCTACCTGGAGTTCCTGGGATACGAGGTCGACCACGTACAGAACTTCACCGACGTAGACGATAAAATCATTCAGCGGTCACAGCAAGAGGGCATCTACCCGGAGGAGCTGGTAGAGCGGCACATAGAAGAATACATGATCCATATGGACGCTCTCAACGTAAAAAGAGCTAAGGTATACCCCAGAGCAACCCAGGAGATCCCTCACATAATCGACGTCATCAGCTCCCTCGTCGAAAAGGGATACGCGTATGCCTCAGGGGAGGACGTATACTTCCGGGTAACTCGATTTGAAGGCTATGGAAAGCTAAGCCATCGCACCCTCGACGGAATGATGGCCGGCGCTCGTGTGGAGGTGGATGCAGCCAAAGAAAATCCCATGGACTTCGCCCTCTGGAAAGGAGCCAAGCCTGGAGAGCCTTCGTGGAAGAGCCCATGGGGTCAAGGCAGACCCGGCTGGCACATAGAGTGCACCGCCATGTCTCTTACATATCTGGGTGAGACTTTGGACATCCATGGAGGCGGCCAGGACCTGGTATTCCCACATCACGAAAACGAAACGGCTCAAAGCGAAGCCTATACAAACAAGGTCCCTTTCGCCCGGCACTGGGTGCACAATGGACTGCTCCACATGGGCGAGGACAAGATGAGCAAGTCCCTTGGCAACCTGATCTCCCTGGAAGAGGGGCTGAAGCAGTACACTCCCGATGCACTCCGTATCTTCTTTCTGAGCTCCCACTATCGTAGCCCTCTGACCTATAATGAAGACGGGCCCTCCGCAACGGAAAGGGCCGCCGAACGTCTTAGAAACGCGCTGAGAAAGGGGCCTGAGAACGGGTCCGATGAGCTTAACTCTCAGGCCTACCACCAAAAGTTCCTTGACGCGATGGACTCGGACTTGAACTCACCCCAGGCGCTTGCCGCATTGTTCGACCTCGCTCGTGACATAAACAGGGCCAAGGAAGCAGGAATGGGAGTTAGCCAAGCCCAGGAGACCCTTCGGAAGCTGGGCAATATACTGGGACTGAGCTTCACCCAACCAGGGAAGAGCACCGATGGGGACGCTCAACCCTTCATCGATCTGCTAGTGAATACACGAGTGGAGCTTAGAGCAGCCAAACAGTACGCCTTGGCCGACCAGGTGCGGACCCGCCTGGCAGAGTTAGGAGTCAGTTTGGAGGACACTCCCCAGGGTACCTTGTGGAAGTACGTTTAGCCGGGGCAGAGACCTTGTCGCCAGATATGAAAATGGATCGGGGCTCTAGGCTCAGCCTCTTAGGATGATTCGTTGGGTGAAGGCGACCGGAGCAAGCTGAGGCCCTACGTAAGGCATCGGGCAACGCATGACGTGATGCTTGCAACCCCGGCCCTGCCACCATTGATGTCCCATTCCCGCACCTTCCTGATCAGCAAGATACTTGAGGCGGCGGACCACTTCTTTACCCGCCTCTCTCTTCAAGCCGACCGGTACGATGGCAAATTTCTCCTGGCTCTGGCAAGTGTCTTAAGCTTCACCCTTCTGGCCTATTGGACCTTGACGGACTACTGGGACATACAATGGTTCGCCGGCGAGGATGGGGTCAGCGAGTGGTGGTCAGTGGCTACATACGTGTTGTCTGCAGCCATGGCCACTGTCGCCGCCCGAACTCTGCTGCGGCTGGGACATCCCCGTATCAGGATCGTTTTTCTGGTCATTGCTATTGCTTTTGTTTTCGGGATGCTGGAGGAGATTAGCTGGGGACAACGGCTGTTTGGCTGGCCCACGCCCGAATCTTTGGCCAGCATCAATGAGCAGGATGAGACAACCCTGCATAATATTACGGAACTTAAGACGGTGTTCCGTACCCTTATTTTCTGGGGCAGCACTCTGGCATTGATGGGGGCTATCTTGAGAGCGATCCTGCACCACCACCGCCGGGTGACCAGCGCCGACTTCTTGCTGCCGTCGCTGGTTCTGGCTCCCGCTCTGCTGATGATCATGTTCTGGATAGGGGGCGGGCAGTCTTTTCCCGGAAACCCAGCTCGAATAGTGCTGACTCACTTTGACCTGAAACCCGTGGGCTCAGAGGTTCCCGAAGTCCTGATGGGGTTCTGTCTGCTGCTCTATACCTACAGCAACCTTAGGAGGGTAGTCGCTCTCAGGAATCGCCGAGTCGCTAGGGGAGCCGACGGCTCTGCGTGAGGTGTCGTTGTTCCTTCTGCTACAGCCCTCGAGCTGAAGGTAGCGGTAGCCGAGACATGACACGACTGAGCGCACATCCTTAGTAGCAAGGGAGCAAGATGCTCGATCCAGAACTCATCAAATCTCTAACCCGGCTCCTCGGACAAGCCAACGTATCCACACTTGAGAAGGACCTGGACCGTTTTTCCACTGACGCCCTCGCGCCCAGTCGCGCCTACAGGTCTCCTGAAGCATTTCAGAAGATTGCCGACGTGGTGGTCTTCCCTCGCTCAATCCAGCAGGTGGTGGAAGTGGTCCGGATGGCGTTAACGCACAAAATCCCAATAGTACCTTACGGTGGTGGCACGGGTGTCATGGGCGCGGCCCTCCCGGTTCAGGGTGGCATTGTGATGGACCTGAAGGGTCTCAATCAGGTGCTCGACGTGAACCCCATAGACATGACGGCGCTCGTGGAGGCCGGGGTGATCCTGGAAGACCTAGTCATTGCCCTAGAGGGCCACGGTCTCATGCCCGGCCATGATCCCTGGAGTGTGCCCATAGCCACCGTCGGCGGCGCCATATCCACCAACGGCGTGGGATACCGAGCCGCCAGCTACGGTCCCATGGGCGACCAGGTGCTAGGCCTCGAAGTGGTACTTCCGGATGGAAACATTCTCAACACCAGGTCTGTACCCAAGTACTCGGCCGGCCCCAACCTCAACCACTTGTTCATCGGTAGTGAGGGCGCCTTCGGGATCATAACCAAGGCGACCCTAAAGGTTTTTCGCCTACCGGAAGAACGCTCCTTCGCCACCGTTGGCTTTGACTCCTTTGACCGTGGATTCGAAGCCGTAGCAGAGATGTTTGCTATAGGCCTTCGCCCGACCTTGGTAGACCTGACGGAGGACCGGGACGCCAACGACGAAAGCTCTGTGCACTTGTATATGATGTACGAGGGATATAAGGAGGGGGTGGCCGCCCAAAGGTGTCGCTCGCTACAGGTCTGCACTAGCTTTGGCGGAAATGACCTGGGAGAGGCAGAGACCCTGGAGTATTGGAAGACGCGCCACGAAAGTGGTGACCGCTACAGGACTGAGATGTTAAACCAGCCTCGTAGCGTACGCCGGCAAAACCGCGGTAGGGGATTCGATTATCTTCACACAGCCTTACCCATTTCTCGCGTACTAGAATACCGGCGACGTTGCCACGAGATTCTCTCGCAACACGGAATGAAGGTGATTGAGTACGCCATATGGACTGAGCCAGAGCTGTTCTCTATGCTGGTAGTGCCCGATGAAAATGCAGGCGACAGCTCTTTAGAACACAGGGGAATGGTGGTGGATGAAGTGCTTTCGCTGGCCCAGGACATGGGAGGCACGATGGAGTACTGCCATGGAGTGGGTGTAAAGCTGGCTCATCTGCTGCCACGGGAGTTGGGAGTGGGCTACACAGTGTCCCTGGCGATAAAACGGGCCATCGACCCCCACAACATCATGAACCCGGGGAAGCTGTATTAGACGAATTAAACTATATGGACGCTTCAGGGATTACCGGACACTGTCTTCCAGGAACCGCAGCACCAGAGAATTGAACTCTTGGGACTTCTCCAGCTGGGGCCAGTGGCCGCAGTATGGGATGACGTGTACCGTGCTCTTGGCCAAAACCTTCTGAGCTCGATAGGCGTGGGACACCGGGATGATCCTGTCTTCTCTGCCCCAGATGATGAGTAAGGGTTTCATAAATCTCCGAAGCCTGTCAAGAACCATCATCCTTTTGCTCAAACCCAACAGACCCATACCGGAACGTATCGCTTTTAGGGTTGCCTTCTTTGCTTCGGGAATATTACGCGACTGCATGAGCTCCTGAATTACAGCATCGCTTACCGGTAGATGTTCATAAAAAACGCTTTTCACCATATTTTCGGCACTGAGTACATTGGGCATTTGCAGCAGCTCCCCCAAAAATGGGACGGAGGACAGCCGCAGGAACCAGGACAGCTGCCTTCCCAGGCCGGCAGTGTCTACCAATACGAGACCGTCAATTCTCTCTGGATATTTCAAGGCACATATCGCGCTGATCAGGCCGCCGGCGGAGTTTCCGACGAGAGTGGCCCTGCTGATACCCACAGCGTCCATGAATTTGGCCAAAAAGTGAGCGCCGGACACGGCGTCATATGCCATTTCGTCGGGCTTGTCCGATTTGCCGTTCCCAGGCAGGTCCAGGGCATATACCGAATGTCCCTGAGCCAAGGGGCTGATATTTTCTCCCCAGACAGCCAGGGAGGCACCCAATCCATGAAGGAGCACGACAGCCTTGCCTTGGCCTTCCATGACGTACCGTACCCTGACCTTTACACCGTCGTATTCTGCCCGCCAATCGTCATCGATCTTTACCGATGGACGACAAATCCCGGGCATAAAGAGGCCCCGCTCTCCACGACGTAATCGGGAGAGCGGGGCTTCGACTTCTATATATCTATCCTGTAAGTCCACTTTATCGCGCTTTGGCGCTGGACTTTAGGCCGAAGCCTGGCTGACAGCGGCTACCGGCTCCAGAGCCGTGCTAAACGTGAGCCCGTCCTGGCCGGTATCCACCAACACATGGTCACCCGATTTGAACTCTCCGGACAGAATGGCCTTCGAGAGAGGATTTTCCAAATGTCTCTGGATCGCCCTGCGGAGAGGCCTGGCGCCGAAGGTGGGGTCGAACCCTTCCTTGGACAGCCACTGCCGGGCCGCCGGCGTGAGTTCGAAGGTGATCTGGCGTTCTTCCAGCCGTTTCTGTACCTCAATGGTCATCAGTCCCACTATCTCCTCAATCTGCTCCTGGGTTAGCGGGTCAAAGATAATTATCTCGTCGATACGGTTTAGGAACTCCAGCCGGAAAGTCTTCTTCAGAGCGTCTTGGACTGAATCCCGCAACCGCTGTTCGTTTATTATGTCGCCACCGTCTCGGCGGAATCCAACGGGCTGCTTTGTCACCTCGCCAGTGCCCAGGTTGCTGGTCATGATAACCACCGTGTTGCGGCAGTCTACGGTGCGGCCGTGGCCATCAGTCAAGCGGCCATCCTCCAAAATCTGAAGTAGGACGTTAAACACGTCGGGGTGAGCTTTTTCAATCTCGTCCAACAGAATCACCCGGAACGGATGTCGTCGTACGGCTTCGGTGAGCTGACCCCCTTCGTCGAACCCTACGTAGCCGGGCGGAGCGCCTATGAGACGCGAAACGGTGTGCTTCTCCATGTACTCAGACATGTCTATGCGGATCATGTTGGCTTCATCGTCGAAAAGGAACTCGGAAAGAGCCCTGGCCAGCTCGGTCTTACCCACACCTGTCGGCCCCAGGAATATGAAGCTGCCTATGGGGCGTTTGGGGTCGCTGAGGCCGGAGCGGGCCCGTCGTATGGCTTCCGACACGGCAACCACCGCCTCCTCCTGACCAATTAGGCGGCGATGCAAGCTTTCCTCCATGTGAAGCAGCCTCTCAGTTTCCTCTTCCAGAAGGTTGGACACAGGAATGCCCGTCCATCGAGAGATAAGCTCTGCAATATCCGGCTCGTCAACAACCATGTCTATTTTTTTATCTCGCATCCACTCGTCTCGATCGCGGCTATACTCCTCGTCCAGACGCAATCGCTCAGTCCGTAGCTGTGCGGCTTTTTCGTAATCGGAGCGTTGAGACGCAGCCTCCTCTTCGTTGCTCATCTCCTGGAGTCGCGTTTCCATTTCCTTGAGATTGCCGGGAAGGCTCTCCGCATCGATGCGAAGCTTGCTGGCCGCCTCATCTATGAGGTCTACAGCCTTGTCGGGGAGATGCCGGTCCGTAATGTAACGCTGGCTAAGACGGGCTGCGGCGACCAGAGAGGCATCCTCGATCTTGACCTTGTGATGGGCCTCGTAACGGGGACGCAGGGCGCGCAGGATCTCGACCGTCTCCTCCACGGTAGGCTCCTCCAGGTACACTGACTGGAACCTACGCTCCAGAGCAGAATCCTTCTCAATATACTTGCGGTACTCATCGACAGTGGTAGCGCCTATGCACTGAAGCTCTCCCCTTTGGAGGGCCGGCTTCAGCAGATTGCTGGCGTCGATGGCCCCCTCCGCTCCCCCTGCTCCCACAACGGTGTGTATCTCGTCTATAAACAGTATTACTTCGCCTTCGGCACTCTTCACCTCGTCCATGACTGCCTTGAGCCGCTCCTCGAACTCACCTCGGAACTTGCTACCCGCCACCAGGGCGCCCATATCCAGCGCCAGCAGCCGGCGGTCCTTCAGCACCGCGGGCACGTCTCCCGCCACGATTCGCTGGGCCAGGCCTTCCGCTATAGCTGTTTTGCCCACTCCAGCCTCACCTATAATCACAGGATTGTTTTTCTTGCGACGGGTCAGGGTCTGCATTACGCGACGTACCTCGGTATCCCTGCCCACAACAGGGTCCAGCTTACCCTGTCGGGCCAACTCCGTGAGGTCGATGCTATAGCGCTCCAGAGAGCGATATTTGCTCTCCGCCCTGGGGTCAGTGACCCTGTGAGTGCCCCTGATCTGGCTGAGCGCCTGATAAACCTTCTCCTGGTCGACGCCATGCTCCTTGAGAATGAGGGCAATGTCGCCTTCCCTATCCATCGTGGCTCCGATTAGAAGATGCTCACTGCCGATGTACTCGTCCCTCATGCGCTCGGCTTCCGCTCTGGCATTGTCCAATAGTCGAGCCGATCGAGGCGTGGCATATATCTCAGTGGTCTCATGAGCTACCTTAGGAGACCGTTCCAACACGTCCTGCAGACGAGCCTTCATAGAGTCTATAGAGACCCCCAAATTGTTTAGTATGTCTTGGGGCAGTCCACGGTCCAGTTCCAGCAGAGCCATAAGAATATGCTCACCGTCCCATTGGCTGTGTGCATAGCGACGCACTATTTCTTGAGAGCCCGCCAGGACCTCCTGAGCTTGCTCTGTAAATTTTTCGGGCTTCAACACCATTTAATTTGCCTCCTGAATTAGGTTATTCGGTTCTAACGACTGGAGCTGAGCGCAACCTTCTGACCTCTTCTTGCAGCCTATTGTTCTCTTCTTCTATCTTGCTCAGTCTTGCCATAAGCCTCATCACCACTTCCACTCCAGCCAGGTTCACGCCCATGTCATCGGTCAGTGCCTTTATCCTTCTGAGTTTCCCTATGTCCTCGGGTGAGTAAAGTCGCCTCTTTCCTTCGGAGCGGGAGACCATAATAAGGCCAACTCGCTCGTAGTAGCGAAGGGTTTGGGCATGCACTCCCACCATACGGGCAGCTATGCTAATGACGTAGCAAGGTTCATTTTCCAAAGGACGCTGCATAGTCAATCTCATCACCTCCTAACAGAGCGAAGCTCTTTCAACTCTTGGAAGAGTTGCCTCTCCCTATCATTCAGATCTTTGGGAAGCACCACCTTTACAGTAACGTACAGATTGCCCCGGGCCCCCCCTCCATTGAGTCGCGGCATACCCTGGCCGGCAAGACGGATGGTGCGCCCATTCTGGGTCTCCGGAGTTATGTTCAGCATCACCTTGCCCTTCAACGTTGAGACCGGTATCTCGCCGCCCAACACCACTTCGGTCAGGGGGACCTCAACCTCGATATGAAGGTCTGTGCCGGTGCGACGGAAGTTCGGATTAGGGCGTACTGATATCTGCAGGTAAACGTCTTGAGTTCGACCATTACCCGCAGCCACATGCACCTTCGAGCCAGTGTCCACACCTGGAGGAATCTTCACCTCTAGACGTTGAGATGGCGCTCCAGGCTGCTCGCCGGGAACCTCGATATATCGGGCGACACCGCTAAAGGCCTCTTCCAGACTAATGTCTACAGAATACTGTAAAGGCGAACGCCTGAATCTGCCCATGCCCGAAAATAGGTCACCGAATACGTCTCCGGTAGAGAATCCTCCGAAATCGGACACGAACACCGAGCCATCACCCTCGGAGAACAGGTGAGAGAAATCTCCGCCACCGGAAGTCTTCGCCTTTTCTATCTCATCGGCATGCTTCCAGTTCTCCCCGTACTTGTCGTACTTGCGGCGTTTCTCGGGGTCGGAAAGGACCTCGTTCGCCTCGTTGATTCGCTTAAATTTCTCCTCCGCCTCCTTGTTCCCCGGATTCACGTCGGGATGATATTGCCTGGCCAACCTTCGGTAGGCCTGCTTTATCTCCTTATCCGAAGAGTCTCTGGAGACGCCCAGGAGATCATAGAAGTTTTCCATTCATATCACCACATAAGTGCGTATCGCCATTATACTATTCTTTAGTGATTGTGTCAAAGGTTATGTATTATAAACATGATGTAAACTAATGAATATTTATATGACTCTTGACAACTACCACTCAACTTTCTATAATAAATCATGGAAGGTAGAAATCTGGAGTGCCGGCACCAGGTATCTACCCGACAAAAAATACTATACTTGGAGGACAAAAGAATGCTGCTAAAGCGTTGGGAACCATTTGCTGACATACGGAGAGCGGATAGAGATATCGACAGGTTCTGGAGACATATGTTCCGGCCCACCTACCAGTGGCCTCGAAACTGGGATGGCAACGGCTATTTGCCGATAGACGTCTACAACGACGGTGACAACCTGGTGGTTCGGGCCGAGCTGCCTGGATTCGGTCTTGAAGATGTGGATGTCACCATAACCGAGAATACTCTTACTATTAAAGGTGAGCATAAGGTCGAAAAAGAGGTCAAGGAGGAGAACTATCTCCATCGGGAGCACCGTGCAGGCGCCTTTCGCCGATCGATAACGTTGCCTCGCGACCTTGACACCGAGAAGGCTGCCGCCACCCACGAGAACGGTATCCTTACGGTGACCATCCCTAAGAGCGAAGAGGCCAAGCCCAAGACTCTGAAGGTTGAGGTCAAGTCTCTGACCGGCTCGAAGTCGTAATCCACATCCGGCCAGGGGGCTATTCCGCCCTCTCAAACGACAAATTTAAGGGGACTCCGCTAAAGAAGGCAGTTGGCGGAGTCCCCTGCCACATGTATGTAATGGACCACGAAAGGGGTCTGGGTGATGATGTTAAGTGGTCATATACACTGGCCCATTACACCTGTTCTTACGTCAATTACAGCTTCTCAGATTTATGCACAGGCGGATTTGGGCGGACACTTTTCGGCTTGATTCGTATGGGCGAATACTGTGCGGATTGACGAGAATTGGATGTCCGCACTGGCCACCCAAAGCCTTTTGAGTTTTCCGCACCCCACTGATATAATGGAACCAAATATTAGACTTTCCACTACAGTCTTCCCATTTGGTCTATGTCACCAAGCGCCTTCACAGGCGTCTAAAGGAATGAATGAAATGCTTCCAGAGGTTCAACTGAGCACGGTCACCAGAGAAGACGTGAAGAGACTCTGCGAGTGGCTAAAGGACCAGGAAGTCAACGCCTCATGGTATGGCGCAGACGACAACGGTGAGCCGCTTCATGCGGGCTACTCGCCCAGCCATATGCTGGAGTCATCGGCGACTGAGTGGGATGAGGTGTTCGCCGATGAACAACGTAAAATCTTCGCTGTGCATACCGGCGACGGACAGCACATCGGAGAAGGCCAGATGCTTATCGAAGCACCCCTCTGGGAGGCTCAGCTCTTTATCCTCATTGGCCGCAAGGACCTCTGGTACAAGGGATACGGCACGGCGGGACTTGCCCATCTGCTGGACCTCGCATTTTATACCCACGGGCTGCATCGGGCATGGGTGGATGTTCCGGAATACAATCTCCCAGCCATCCATATGTGCGAGCGTATAGGCTTCATATTGGAGGGCCGGCTCCGCGGCACACACCGAAAAGATGGTGAATGGTACGATTCTCTAGCCATGGGGCTTTTATCCGACGAATACAGCCGCCGCCGCGTAAGACTGATGGAACAGACAGAAGGACAAACGGCCTAGCCTGATTCTCCTTACGATTTCGACTGTCGACACCGGCTTCTCACCACTTGCCAGCTTCGAGACCTCGTATCTAAACTTGTTCATAACATGACCGTGGTAAGATGAACCTGTGATCGACAACATCAGTCTGCTATACCAAAGCCGCCGTCCCTTGGTCAACTTCGCCCTTATCGGTGTCAACCTGGTTGTGCTCGTATACACGATTTCACTGGGCGCTCTGGACGAGGATATCTTTATTTTCAGGTATGGCCTGATACCAGTGGAGCTATCCAGTGGTACGAAAGAAACTATCCGTATCCTGGCGTCCGGCAGAATTATAGAAGTAACCACTCCTATTCCCATATGGGGCACCGTGTTCACATCCATGTTTCTCCATGGGGGCTTTCTGCACATCGTCGGCAACATGCTCTTCCTTTACGGCTTTGGAGATAAGGTTGAATACAAGCTTGGACATGTGAAGTACTTGCTATTCTATCTGGCCGCTGGAGTAGCCGCCGTTTGGACACAGGTCGCGACGGACCTGGATTCCAGGTCGACCCTCATCGGAGCCAGCGGCGCCATTTCGGGTGTGGTGGGTGCTTACCTGATAGCATACCCATACAGCCGAGCCCTGGCCTTGCTCTTCGTCTTTTTTATATTGCCGCTGGTCTTTAACTTTGGCACTCTGGGTCCGGGTGCCCCGGGTGCGGGTATAGCCTACATGGCCCACGTGGGCGGATTTATAGCGGGAGCACTGCTCATGATAGGGTACAAAATGCTTCTGAGAGAGCCCATTCTACCGCGACGCCAGTGGCCACCCAGGTTCTATGAGCAGTAACGCCTATGTAGGCTGAATCGCTTACGACAGCTACTATTGTTTCGTGATGAGGAGAGATACTTCTGGATATACTTAAGTTGACCCCGATATGCCCGTATGCTAACCTTATCATGCCGATCAAAGCCTGAAATGAGCGTGTCATAGCAACTTCGAGTTAGAGGGAACGCCGTGCAAGGAATGGACCTGACGGACCGCAAGCTACTGAATATAGTTCAGTCCAAGTTTCCCCTAGTGGAAAAACCCTATGAGAACATGGGACAACAACTAGCCATTTCCGAGGGAGAGGTCATAGAGCGTCTCAGTGTGCTCCGAGAGAGCAACGTCGTGAGGCAGATTAGTGCTATTTTTGATACTCGACGCCTGGGATACAAGACCAGCTTGATAGCGATGTCCTTCGACCCCGACAAGCTTCACGTAGCCGCTATTAGGATCAACGAGCATCCGGGGGTCAGCCACAACTATGCAAGAGAAGGCTCCTACTACAACCTCTGGTTTACCTTGGCTGTGCCACCCGGCGACAGCATCGAGTCAACGGTAGAGCGCATGTCTGACGAGACAGAGGCCCAGACAAGCCGGATTATGCCCACCATCCGGTTTTTCAAGATAGGCGTTAACTTCGATATGGTGGAGGAGAAGGGGGCGGCCTACCAGTATTACAGCCCAGACGGTTATAACGGAGACTCCAAGCTCAAGGACTGGAACAAACCCGTTGAGCTCAGCGATTTCGACATCGAGGCCATTCGCGAGCTCCAGGAAGACCTGCCCATGATCTCCCAGCCCTTCGATGATATGGCGCAGAGACTGGGGATGACAGTCCAGGAGCTTTTCGACACCTGCAGAGAGTTCGTGGCAAGAGGCATAATGCGCCGCTTCAGCGCCGTCTTATATCACAGAAAGGCGGGTTTCAAGGACAACGGAATGGGCGTATGGAAAGTGCCTGCCCAAATGTCGGAGGAGGCGGGTCTCAAGATGGCCGCTCATCCGGCAGTGACCCATTGCTACGAACGCCCCACCTTCCCCGACTGGCCTTATACCCACTTCACCATGATCCATGCCACCTCCAAAGAGAGCTGCGAAGAGGTGGCCAGCGAGATCTCCAAAGCCACCGGCATAACTGATTACCTGATGCTGTACAGCACCCGTGAGTATAAGAAGACCCGCGTCAGGTATTTCGTGTAGAGCGAACGGAAGATGCCCCCTTACTATCCCGTTTACTTGGACATAAAAGGGAGAAGCTGCGTCATAATTGGCGGCGGCGAGGTGGCCGAGCGAAAGGTGCATGGACTCCTGGATTGTGGAGCGAAGGTTTCCCTGATAAGCCCGGAAGCGACCTCTGGCATTCAGGAAATGGCACAAGATGGCGGTCTGCAATGGGAGCCGAGGGAATACCGTAAGGGCGATCTAAAAGGGGCCTTCCTGGCCATAGCGGCCACAGACCGGCGAGAAGTGAATGAGGCCATCGCCAAGGAAGCAACCTTCGAGAAAGTGGTCCTGAACGTAGTAGACAACGCCCCTTTATGCACATTCATCGCTCCGTCCGTGGTGAGTCGCGGAGATGTGACTGTGGCAGTGTCGACAGGCGGCGCCAGCCCTGCCTTGGCCCGCAAGCTGAGGGAGTCTCTAGAGACCAGCGAAACTATGGAGTACGCACACCTGGCCGGAATTCTCTCCTCAGCACGTAAGGAGCTAAAGCGACGAGGCCTGGAGGTACACCCCGATCGATGGCAGGAATCCATTAGATATGAGCTGGTGGATCTGGTCAAATCAGGCAAGTCAGAGCAGGCCCTCGAGCAGCTGATGTCTTCCTTGATCAATGGGAGCAGGAAATCAGCGCCACCGGAGTGACTTAAAATCCATCTCTCTCCAACGATTTCTGACTCGAAGACCCGGATTTTACCCACCCTGATTCCTAGTGCCGCAAACCAATCCTGCGTCCAAGTGAACACCTTTTTCTATGATCAATGCACCAGCCCTCCCGGACGGCCACCAGGGAAAGGTTGCCCCCATGAGTAACCCTAATCCGTCTATCAAGGTAAAAGAGCTGAAAAAGCGCATCGTCGTGGGTAGTCGAGGCAGCGCCTTGGCCATGCGCCAAACCGAAGAGGTGCTTGAAAAGCTCCGGGCAAACCATCCTGACATAGATTTTCACGTACACACGATCAAGACCAGCGGCGACACCTCGGCTGAGGCACCCCTCGCCAGCCTGGGACGCGGCATCTTCGTTAAGGAGATAGAGAGGGCTCTCCAGGACGGAGAGATTGACATGGCGGTCCATAGCCTTAAGGACATGCCCACACGTCTACCCGATGGCCTGTCACTGGGAGCCGTGCACCAGCGCCTGGACCCTCGGGATGTGCTGATAAACCGGTGGCGCTGCCCCTTGAGCCAAATGCCTTCAGAGGCGAGGATTGGCACCAGTAGCCCAAGACGAGCAGCTCAGCTCAAGTCTCTTCGCAACGATGTGGAGGTGTTGGCCATACGGGGCAACGTGGACACAAGATTGCGAAAGGCCAGCGGTGCCGACTATGATGGCGTCATCCTGGCCGCTGCTGGAGTGATGAGAATGGGTCTGGAGGAAGAAGTGGCCGAGTTCCTTTCCTCCGCGGACTTCGTTCCCGCTCCCGGCCAGGGAGCCCTGGCCGTGGAAATGCGTAGCGCCGATGAACAGATACTAGATGTGTTGTCGGCTGTGGAGCACCCTCCGACCCGGCGAGCAGTTAGCGCGGAGCGGGCCTTCCTCGAAGCCCTGGGAGGAGGCTGCCAGGTACCCGTTGGCGCCTACGCCAGAGCGGATGGAGACACCATGGTGATGACCGTCTTCCTATCCTCTCTTGATGGCGCGAAAGTATACAAGGCCAAGACCAGCGGCAGAGCCAGTAATCCCCACGAGGTGGCGCTGGACGCATACCAGCGGCTAATCGAGAGGGGTGCGGGTGAGTTGCTGAAAGGCGCCGACGTTGAAGGGTAAAGTCTACCTAGTTGGAGCCGGGCCGGGAGATCCCGGCCTGATAACTGTAAAAGGGCTTCGCTATCTTCAAAAGGCTGAGGTGGTGGTCTATGACCGGCTGGTGGACAAACGCCTCCTGGACAAGGCTCCAAAAGAGGCCCAACTGGTATTCGTAGGCAAAAGTCCCGGGCAGCGGGGCATGGAGCAGGAGGAGATCAACCGAACTCTAGTGGACAATTCGTTGGCTGGAAGGACGGTAGTCCGCCTGAAAGGTGGCGACCCCTTCGTGTTCGGTCGTGGAGGTGAGGAAGCGTTGGCACTGGCGAAGGCTGGAGTTCCTTTCGAGATCGTGCCTGGAATCACTTCGGCCATAGCTGCGCCTGCCTACGCCGGCATACCACTCACCCATCGCCAGATCGCGTCTTCCTTTACGGTAGTCAGCGGAAACGAAGACCCCTCCAAAGACGAGTCGAACATACGGTGGGACATACTGGCCAGAAGTGGCGGCACTCTGGTAGTGCTCATGGGCTGGGGTACCCTCGACGATATCGCTCAGATCCTTGTGAAAGAGGGTATGGCGGCGTCTACTCCGGTCGCTCTGGTCCGCTGGGGCACCGAGCCCTACCAACGTACCGTGACAGGCACGCTCGAAGATATCGTACAGAAAGGGACCGAGGCAGGTTTGAGTCCTCCAGTGGTGGCAATCATCGGCCCGGTGGTAGAGTTGCGGAATCAGATACGCTGGTACGACAACAAGCCACTCTTTGGAAAGCGGATTCTCGTGACCCGCTCTCGTAGTCAAGCCTCCGTACTGTCCGAATTGCTGGCACAAGAGGGCGCGGAACCCGTGGAAATACCCACCATAGAGATCACTCCTCCCGATGACTGGTCGTGTGTAGACAGTGCCATCAAATCACTGCATACTTACAATTGGGTGATCTTTTCCAGCGCAAATGGCGTGGAGTCGTTCTTCCGGAGAGTGGAGGCTCTAGGAAGGGACTCCAGGGCCTTCGCTAAGTCCAAGGTTGGTGCAATAGGGCCGGCGACCGCCGAGGCTTTGAGCCGCCGGGGAATCAATGCCGACTTTGTGCCTACTAAATACGTCGCCGAGGCAGTAGTTGAGGGTATGGAGGCCCAGAACGTCGGTGGCGCTCGTGTCCTTCTACCACGAGGCGACATCGGCCGGGATGAGCTGCCCAAAGGTCTAACTCGATTGGAGGCCCAAGTCACTGAGGTAACTGTCTACCGCTCTTTGGCGCCCCAAGATTCCCGAGACAAAGCCAAAGGGCTGCTCGAGAACGACGGCGTCGACCTGATCACTTTTACCAGCTCGTCAACCGTGGAAAATCTGCTAAATCTCCTCGATGGAGACCGCTCCCTGCTTGGGGGAGCGAAGGTGGCTTGCATCGGCCCCATCACTGCCATGACTGCCCAGGACGTGGGCTTGTCGGTGGATATCGTGGCCCAAGAATACACCATACCGGGGCTCGTACACGCACTAAAAGAGCATTTCGCAGTCCTCCCTCCTCGGGTGGGAGGGAGTTAGAGGGGGGGAATTCACCCTGACCCTCTCCCATCAAGGGAGAGGGAAGGAGATAGACAGAGATGGTTAGTTTTCCAGAGGTCCGCCTACGTAGATTACGAGAGCTGGAGCCCATGCGACTCCTATCCCAAGAGACCAGGCTCTCCATTAACGATTTCATCTATCCCATATTCGTCACTCACGGACGCGATGTAAGAGCGGAGATCGAACCCATGCCGGGGTGCTATCAGCTCTCCCTGGACCATCTCCTGGCCGAAGTCACTGAGGTGGCCCAACTGAACATTCCCGGAGTACTGCTGTTCGGTATTCCACAGAGCAAGGACCCCTGGGCCCACGAGGCCTACGATGAGCAGGGGATTATCCAGGAAGCCATCAGGGTAATTAAACAGGCAGTCCCCAACATGCTGGTGGTCACCGACGTGTGCCTATGTGAATACACCGACCACGGCCACTGTGGCATCGTCGAAGATGGCCGTATAGACAATGATCGGACCCTAGACCTGCTGGCCAGGACAGCCCTGTCCCATGTACTTGCCGGCGCCGACGTGGTGGCGCCGTCGGCGATGATGGACGGCCAGGTGAAGGCCATACGCACCACCCTTGATAAGAATGACTTCAAGAGTGTGCCCATAATCGCCTATGCGGCCAAATACGCCTCGGCCTTTTACGGCCCCTTTCGCGTAGCAGCGGACTCAACCCCTCAGTTCGGCGACCGGCGGAGCTATCAGATGGACCCGGCCAACTGGCGCATGGCCATGCGTGAGATAGAAGGGGACATTTTGGAAGGGGCCGACATGGTGATGGTGAAACCCGCCCTGGCCTACCTGGACGTCATCGCCAGGGCCAAGGAACGGTTCAACTATCCCATAGCTGCTTACAACGTCAGCGGCGAGTTCTCCATGCTGAAGGCCGCCGCCGCCAACGGCTGGCTGGACGAAGAGCGAGCCACGCTGGAGGTACTGACCTCCATCAAGCGTGCGGGGGCCGACATAATTTTCAGCTACCATGCCAAAGAGGTCGCCAGGCTGCTGGGTGAGGGAGTAGCCCATTAGCAGTCGAAGCCTATTTCACTTGGAGTGAAAGGCCGATGAGCCCTAATCGCCCGATACTTCCCCTCCTCAAATCCCACTTCGGCTACGACAGTTTCCTTCCGCTGCAAAAAGAGATCATCACCAATGTGCTTGCCGGAAGCGATTCTTTGGTGTTGATGCCCACCGGCGGAGGCAAATCGCTGTGCTATCAACTGCCGGCGCTATGTTTCGACGGACTCACTTTGGTGGTGTCTCCGCTGATTGCGCTTATGAAAGACCAGGTTGACGCCCTCAAGGCCAACGGGATAGCAGCGGAGTACATTAATAGCACTCTACCGCCAGCGGATGTCTCCCGTGTGCAGGCGCAGGCGAGAACAGGTCAACTCAAAATCCTTTACCTCGCTCCGGAGCGTCTCGCTCTGCCCAGGTTCCGGGATTTCCTGAGCACTCTCAATGTTAGCCTAATTGCCATCGACGAGGCGCACTGCATTTCTGAATGGGGCCATGATTTCCGCACGGAATATCGCAATCTTAAGGCTCTCCGGCATGATTTTCCGGCTACGCCGCTGATCGCCCTCACCGCAACCGCCACGGAAAAAGTGCGCGAGGATATTATCGTCCAGCTCGGTCTCCAGCGAGGACGGACTTTTGTCTCCAGCTTCAACCGTGCCAATCTCACCTATCTGGTTCGACCCAAGACTACTCCCTTCACCGACCTAGTCGAGCTTCTGCACAGACATAAAAACGAAGCCGCCATCATATATTGCTTCTCTCGAAAGGACACCGAAGGGCTGGCCGCGGACCTAACCGCAAACGGTCTCAAAGCATTGCCTTACCATGCCGGACTTGATAATGATCTCCGCAGGCAGACCCAGGAAAGGTTTATCCGCGACGAAGTACCCATCATTGTTGCAACCATCGCTTTCGGAATGGGTATCGACAAGCCCGACATTCGCCTTGTGGTCCACTACGACTTGCCCAAGTCCATCGAAAGTTACTACCAAGAGACGGGTCGTGCCGGACGAGACGGCATACCCAGCGAGTGTGTTCTCTTCTATTCCTACAGCGACAAGATAAAGCAGGATTTTTTCATAGATAGGATGGAGGACAATACGGAGCAGGTAAACGCCCGCCAAAAGTTGGCGCAGTTAATCGAGCTCTGCGAAGGTCAAACGTGCCGCCGTAAATATCTGCTTGAGTATTTTGGAGAGAGGTGGCAAGAGGAAAACTGTGGAGGGTGTGATGTCTGTCTCACACCCAGAGAGGAGTTCGACGCCACCGAGATTGCCCAAAAGATCCTTTCGGCCGTGATACGCACAGGCCAGCAGTTTGGGGAGAGCCACATCAGTGGAGTCCTACGAGGGACGAGCACGCGGAGGGCTCGCGAACTCGGTCACGACCGGCTATCGGTGTATGGCATCGCGCGGGATGTCAAGCGCGATGAACTCAAGGAGATTATCCAACTCCTCGTTGCCGGGGGGCTGTTGGGAAGAAACGGAGATCGGTATCCTACCCTGGCTGTTACCCCGGACGGACGGCAGTTGCTCAACACCCGTAGCAAACTGACCCTGGCCAGACCGAAGCCAAGCTCCGACAAAGTTCCGGCCTCCGGGACTGATCCCATCCCATACCATCAAGCCCTGTTTGAGCAACTACGCAACCTGAGAAAGACGATCGCGGATCGGAGAGGCGTGCCACCCTACGTTATCTTTCACGACACTACCCTTCAGCAGATGGCCTCCCACCTTCCTCAAAGCCGGGAGAGCTTCTCTCGCATATCAGGCATTGGGGCTACAAAGCTGGAGGAATACTCCGACGAGTTCTTAGCCGTCATCAGAAGCTACGTACAAGAAAACGGGCTGACGGAGAGAAAGGTTGCCCCGAGGAGCAGAAATAGAAAGGGTCCAGTACGAAGTACGGGGACAACCTACCATAAAACCAGAGATCTCCTGTTACAAAAGTTACCCATCGACCAGATCGCTGCGCAGCGCGGAGTGAGCGAGGGCACTATCATATCCCACATAGCCCAGCTGGTCAGCGCCGGAGAACAGCTGGACCTGGCGTACTTGATGCCTCAATCGGACCGCCTCGCAAAGATCGAGGCGGCGTTTCAAGCTGTCGGCAGTCTCCAGTTCCTCACACCAGTCCGGGAGCTACTCGGCGAAGAGTACTCCTACGAGGAGCTCAGGCTCGTCCGGATCTCCCTTCGGCAATCACAGGAGTGAGTCGGGGCGCCGGTTTGTATCCTGGGATTCAATGGTGTCCTACCCATCGATCCCTGATACAATCATGTCATCACACCCAAATAAGGAGGTTACGCATGATAGACCTTATTATCAGAGGTGGACAGGTAGTGACCCCATGGGGAGTAGGTGACTGGGACGTGGCGGTGGAAGGCGAGAAGATCGTGGCCGTCGCCGTACCGGGCTCCCTGGCCGGAGAAGTGGGCCGGATCATGGACGCCACGGGCAAGATCGTGGTGCCTGGGGGTATCGAACCCCACGCCCACGTGGCCATGCCCATCTGGACCTCGGTGACTGGCCATCCCCACGTAGCCCCGGCCCAGGCAATGATACCCCCAATGACGACCGCCTCGATCCCGGACGCCAGCCGCTCGGCATTATTCGGAGGCACTACCATCATAACGGACTTCGCCCACGTGGAGGCAAGCCACGACGTCCTCCAATCCCTGGAGGCTAAAAACTCAGAGTGGAAGGGCAACTCATACTGCGACTACTCCTATCACTGCATGATGTTGGGCGACCTGCCTACCAAGACGGTAGAGCAGGTCCCGGAGGCTATCCAGGAGGGATTCCCCACGTTCAAGATTTTCACCACGGACCTTTTTCCCATCTCGCGGATACCCCCTGGCGTGGGCTGGCAGTCGCGAATGGGCCAGGTGTCAGCCATCATGGAGCAAGTAGTGTCCCACGGGGGCCTCATGTGCGTCCACTCTGAGGATGACGACATGGTCCAGTACAACTACAGTAAGCTGGCCAGGGAGGAGCGGACCGAGTGGTTCAACATCTACGAGGTCCACACAAACATGTCCGAAGACGTTTCCTACCGCCGGATATTGCGCCTGGCCGAGTGGACGGGAGCTGCGGTGTACTTCGTCCACGTCAGCGCGAGGGAGGGGGTCAACAGCATTCGGGAAGCCCGCGGGCGGGGTATGCCCGTCTATGGAGAGACTCTACACAATTACGCTTGCTTCAACGCCGAGGACTACAAGAAACCCGACGGCATGAAGTACCATACCTACCCGTCGCTCAAGTCCGAGGAGGACCGTAAGGCTTTGTGGGACGGCCTGGTCAGGGGCGGCCTCAACAGCATGGCCACCGACGAGTTCTGCTCCGACTACTCCGTGAAGACCGCGGGTAGGACCATCAACGATATCACGGGCGGCCATAGCGGGACCGAAGCCCGCGTGGGCATCACCTTCAGCGTAGGGGTAGGCGACTTGGGTATGTCACTACAGCGTTTCGTGGACATCACGTCGGCCAACGTCGCAAAGATAATGGGCTACTACCCACGCAAGGGCGCAATCGCTCCGAGTAGCGACGCCGACATTGTCCTCATCGACCCCAGCATTCGTAAGAACCTGGAGATGAGCGACCTCCACATCAGCGACTACAGCATCTGGGAGGGTTGGCCAATTAAGGGTTGGCCGGTAACCACCATCCTGCGAGGTAAAGTGGTGGTAGAGAACGGCCAGTTCTTCGGCACCTCGGGGCATGGCCAGCTGATACCCAGGAAGATCGACCAGGACATCCTCAACAGGCCCGCCTGCTAGCCAGTTTCGGCCCTCGTTTGTCCAGGGGGGGTCTTCGACAAGCCCAGGAGAGGCGAGGAGAACCACCCCCATCCCAACCTTCCCCCATCAAGAAGGAAGGCGCTGCTGGTGAGAGACCATCTGCCAGGAGGTTCACGATGATTGACCTGCTTATCAGAGGCGGCCAGGTGGTGACCCCGTGGGGCGTGGGTGACTGGGACGTGGCTGTGGAGGGCGAAAAGATCGTGGCCATTGCCGCGCCGGGCTCTTTGACCGGCGAAATGGGGCGAGTTATGGACGCCACGGGCAAGATCGTGGTCCCCGGGGGCATCGAGCCCCACGCCCACGTAGCCTTCCCAGTGCCCGGCAGGCCAGGGGTGGAATCGGCGCCACCGGAGCCGGCAAGCAGGGCGGCCCTCTTCGGAGGCACCACTACCGTGACGGATTTCGCCATGGTCCACCCTGGGATGGACATCTTTCAGGCTATTGCGGCGAAGGAGGCCAGGCGTATTGCGACTACTCTTACCACTGCACGCTGCTAGGGAATTTTCCCCCTAACGTAGTCGACCAGGTGAAGGAGGCTATCCAGTCCGGTTACCCTACCTTCAAGATATTCACGACAAACATACGCCAGTCCGTCGACTGGGAGGAGGATAGGTACTGGATGGCACGTATGGGCCACCTGTCCGACGTGATGGAACAGGCTGCTGCCCATGGCGGCCTAATGTTCATCCATGCCGAGGACGATGACATAGTCCAGTACATGTACAAAAAGCTCACCGAAGAGGAACGCACCCAGTGGTACCACATCCACGAGGTCCACAACAACACCTCCGAAGACGTGTCCTTCCGGCGTGTCCTCCGGATGGCCAAGTGGACGAATGCCGCCATATATTTCGTCCATCTGAGTGCAAAGGAAGGCGTCAACGCGGTTGCAGAGGCGAGAGGGAAGGGCCTGCCCGTCTACGGAGAGACCCTCCACAACTACGTCAGCTTCAACTCCGACGCTTATCGCGAAGAAAACGGCCCCATATATCACACTTACCCCTCCCTCAAATCCGAAGAAGACCGGCTGGCCCTCTGGGGTGGGCTTCTCAAAGGCACCATCAATAGCATGGCCACCGATGGCTCATGCACGGAGTTCAGAAGCAAGATGTTGGGGAAGACTATCTTCGACCTCGCGGGCGGCCACCACGGGGTCGAGACACGAATGGGAATAACATATAGCGAAGGTGTGGTTAACAGGGGAATGTCTCTGCGGCAGTTCGTGGATGTGTCGTCGGCTAACGCAGCCAAAATAATGGGCTACTACCCCAGAAAAGGCGCCATTGCTCCAGGCAGCGACGCAGACATCGTGCTCATAGACCCAACTATCCACAAAAACCTCGCTTTGAGCGATCTGCACCTTGGCGACTACAGCGTCTGGGAGGGGTGGGAGATAAACGGTTGGCCGGTAACCACCATCCTCCGGGGTAAGGTCATGGTCGAGAACGGCCAGTTTTTCGGGACGCCGGGCGACGGCCAGCTTATTCCCAGGAAAGTAGGCGCAGACATACTCAGCAGGCCGGCGTGCTAAGGTGAGCACCGAGTTCCCGACGTGCAGGTGTGGGCCAGGGTATTTGCAAAGTCACGAGTCCACAACCTGTCATGCTGAGTCCTTCGTACCTCAGGGTAAACTCCGCGAAGCATCTCGGCCTCGCTGGAGGCCACGGTGAGACTCTTCGCTATCGCTCAGAGCGACAATGAAACGGCGCTGGGTGCGGTCGGGTGCGTGTTGCGGCCCCAGATGTAACGCGCTACAATATCATCTGTGTTAATTTCATGCTTAAGAGGAGGAGACTATGCTGAATAGCCTGTTCAAGGTGGTAAACTGGGTGTTCCCTGCCCGCGTTGCCGAGGCCCACTGCGATATTCCCTGCGGCATCTACGACCCCATATCCGCTAAAATCGCGGCCCAGACGGTGCTCAAGATGGTGGCCAGGATCAATGCATTGGAAATGCCTGCTCCCGACGCCGGAGCGACAGCCATGTCCACCTATGCCAATACCCTTTCTCGGTACGTTACGGTAAAGGAAGAGCACGCCCAGATATGCAAAAAAGAGCTGGACATCCTCTGGCATGACTATTTCAGGCCCGAACACGTAGAAAAGTACCCAGACCTCCACAACACAATCTGGCAGGCCAACAAGCTGGCAGGCAAGAATAAGCAGAGCGTAGACCAGGCTGCAGCCAAAGAGCTGGTGGACACTGTAGACAAGGTCGCCCAAATATACTGGGCCACCAAGAACGTCACCTACAAAGACGAGGTATCTGACGTCCGCTACGGGACCTAGTGCTTTGCCCGTCCTGTAGAACCGGAGCATTTGGTGATGGCAGCGCAATATCAGGTGCTTATTGGTAGCTGCCCGAGCCCAACAGTACTCAGATAAATGAGCTTTGACAGCGCGTCCGCCCAATCGTACCAACAGCGTAGTCGCCCAACTGGACTATGGGCGGGCGCGTTGCGCAAAATTGGCCCAGCGCGTCACCTGGTGAATCTTCTTACTACGGCGCGTTTCGTCGTTAATGGCGATAGCATGCGCCCCAATTTTTCTCCGGGACATTACATCCTTGTCAGCCGCCTTGCCTATTGGCTAAACGAGCCCTCCCGCGGTGACGTGGTCGTGCTTCAGCACCCGTATCAACAACACCGGACCTACATCAAGCGAATCGTGGGCTTGCCTGGAGAGATTGTTCGGATACGGGGATGGAGTACGTTCATCGACGGACAACTGCTGGAGGAACCATACCTGGATCAATCATCGGTCGTTCTACTGGATGATAAGGAAGAACCCCATAACACGTTTGACGAGTGGACCTTGGGCGATGAGGAATACTTTCTGCTGGGCGACAATCGAGCTAGCAGCGTGGACAGCCGCTCCTTCGGGCCGCTGAAACGAGGGCTTCTCATAGGCAAAGCGTGGATTCGCTACTGGCCCCGAAGCGCGTGGGGAGTTGTGTCCCGATAACCCATCTGGTCAGCATTCCATGAGTTCGGTTGTTCTTACAGGCAAAGGCTTGCTAGTACTTGAACTCTTCGCGGACAGGGCTGAATATGTCCAGCGCCTTCGCAGGCCCGTTCACTGAGCGGGCCCAGTGCTCCACATTACCGGGAATAACGTAAACATCTCCAGGATGGAGGACTCTGCTCTCTCCTGCGATGCCCATCTCCATTTCTCCCTCTAACATCATGCCCCCTTGCTCGTGGGGATGGGTGTGGTTGGGCACCTCCGATTCGGGATCGAACTCGACAACCGAGAGTAGCAAATTGTCGCCCCAAAAGGTGCGCGTCCTCACCCCTGGAGCCAGTTCCTTTGTCTGTCTGTTTTGGGCATCGTGGAAATACATAGCTCTCTTTCGTGAGATCACTTCGTAAGATCTCTTGCTTGGATTTACCCCTATTTAACCACGCCTCGTCGCTCAATGCGAGGAGGTCTTCCGAATTGGGATACGTGCCGTGATATCGATATTCTGTTCGGTAGGGGAGACTCTACGTGGTCGCCCGGGTTGCATGGGCAGACACATAGGTCTGCCCTTACAGGTACGCAAATTTTGACCGACGCCTCCGCCATACGCTGTTGTCTCGGCTCAATACCTGGGGTAGAATAGACACGCTGATGATATGCACCTGATTGGAGGAGACGTGGAAACAGACCAGTCTAACTATGACAACAAGTTCACCAGTGCTTTCGGGTTCCCTAAAGAGACCACGAAGGCCAAGATATTGGACACACTGACAGAGCCCATAAAGGAGTTCATCTCCGAGTCACCTTTCCTTGTGATGGCTACCAGTAATGGCGAGGGCAGCTGTGACGCCTCACCCAAGGGCGGCAAGCCGGGCTTCGTGAGAGTCCTTGACGACAGGCATCTTCTCCTGCCCGATGTGGCGGGGAACAAGCTGTTTCAGTCCTACCAGAACATGGATGACAATCCTCACGTCGGACTCGTCTTCTTCATACCAGGCCTGGCCGACGTGGTGCGTATAAACGGCCGGGTAATCATGATCAACAGAGAAGAGCTGGACCGCCACGACGTCGAGCATCTGACACTCCATCCTGATGGAAACAGAGGCGTCCAACAGGGCATTGTAGTCGAGGTGGACGAGTCCTTTGGCCACTGCCCGCGCGCCCTCAACTACTCAGACTTCTGGAATATGGAGGAGATCCAGCGCAGGAAGGACACCTACCATCGGGCCTCGGTACGCAGACCTAACCCTGCTGTGACTCCACAACCGACCACTGCTTAGAGCCATAGGTCACCCCCTGTGCAACTCTCCCCCATCAAGAGGGAGAGAAAATGGTTTCCGATAGAGTATCAAGTCCCGAAAGGAATCTAACGTGGAACGAGTTGATATCCCTTTTCTGTCAGCTACAGAGCTTGCCCGCCTAATCCAGACGAAAGAGGTCTCACCGGTAGAGGCAGTCGAGGCCTATCTGGAACGCATTGAGCAGGTGGATGGGAAGCTCAACTCCTATATTACTGTGTCTCGCGAAGAGGCTATGGAGGCAGCGCGGCAATCGGAGCGAGCGATAGCCGACGGCCAGTATATCGGCCCGATGCATGGGATACCCGTGGCCATAAAGGACCAGTTCGATACCAAGGGGATTCTCACCACCTGTGGCTCCACCATTCTGTCTGAGTTCTTTCCCGACGAAGATTCCACCGTAGTCGCCAACCTGAAGCAGGCCGGCGCCATCCTGCTGGGCAAGCTGAACATGAGCGAGTTTGCCATGGGCGATGCATTCAATCACCCTTACGGAAGACCCCGGAACCCGTGGGACCTGGAGAGAAACCCGGGCACCTCCAGCAGCGGATCCAGCGCCGCCACCGCCGCCTTTCTCTGCGCAACCTCCGTGGGAGAGGACACGGGCGGCTCTGTGCGCCTGCCGGCTTCCTTTTGCGGTCTGGTAGGGTTGAGGCCCACCTTCGGCAGGGTAAGCCGTTACGGTATGTGGGGTAGCATGTGGTCCATGGACATCGGCGGACCCATATCCCGAACCGTGGAAGACTGCGCCATGACTATGACAACCATAGCGGGCTACGACGCCAGAGATCCCTACTGCTGGGACATCCCTGTGCCTGACTACGCCCAAACATTGGATGGCAACATCAAGGGCGTGAAGGTTGGGGTGGTGAAAGAGATGGTATACGGCGACGAAGCCGAACAAGAAGTTAAGGAAGGCGTTCAAAATGCCATCTCTGTGCTGGAAAAGCTGGGAGCCTCAATAGATGACGTATCTATCCCTCTAATCGTCAGTAGCTCGGTTATCTACGTAGGAATCGCTTATCCCGAAGTCGCCTCTTCCCACTATCGCTGGATACGGGAACGGCCCAGGGATTACGACGAAGGCGTCTACGTCAGGCAACTGACTGGAAGTGTCGTGCCCGCCCAGGCCTATTACAAAGCTCAGAAGCTCCGGACTGTACTACGCCAACAGATCCTAGAGGCGCTGCAAAAGGTGGACGTGCTGGTATTGCCCACCACCGCAAGTCCCGCTACCAAGATTCCGTCGAGCCGGGGATTTAGCAGCAAAGAGGATGTGCGGGCCAGCTATTTCGCCCGAAGAAACTTCACCGCAGGTTTCAATCTTTCGGGGCTGCCTGCCATCTCGCTTCCCTGCGGATTCACAGCCTCTGAGCCTACCCTTCCTTTAGGCATGCAGATAGCGGGACGCCCCTTCGAGGAAGCAACGGTGCTTAAGGTGGCCCACGCCTACGAGCAAAGCACTCCCTGGCATACGAGACGGCCTCCCATTTAGGGCATCCCGACTTGTCAAGACTCACCTCGGTTGCAGTTCGCTATCGCCTCACCTAATGAAAAGGCCTACTAGTCATGACCACACTGGAAGAGCTAAACGAACGAATAATTACCTGCGTCAAATGTCCTAGACTTGTGGAGTACAGGCAGCGGGTGGCCATCACCAAGCGACGCATGTACAAGGACCAAGAGTACTGGGGCCGTCCTTTACATGGATTCGGAGACGCTGACGCCAAGGCGCTGCTAATTGGACTTGCCCCCGCGGCCCACGGCGGGAACCGCACGGGCCGGATCTTCACAGGGGACAGCAGCGGCAACTGGCTTTACGAGACCCTGTACAAGTTCGGATTCGCCAACCAGCCCACGTCGGTACGCCCAGACGACGGCTTAGCCTTGACTGATGTCTACGTCACGGCAGCGGCTCGATGCGCGCCACCCGCCAACAAGCCCCTACGGGAGGAGCTGCTTGCCTGTAGGCCCTATCTTCTAGAAGAATTGAACTTGCTGAAAAGCCTAAAAATAATTGTTGCCTTTGGAAAAATCGCCTTCGATGCCTACCTAGCCGCCTACCGTCAGATGGCACCGGCTGCTCAGGCCCTCCCAACTCCACTGCCCCGGTTCGGTCACTGCGTAACGCATCAGTTGCCCAATGGAATTAGCCTAGTTGCCTCGTACCACCCCAGCCAGCAGAACACCCAAACAGGACGCCTCACCAGGGAGATGTTCGAGCAAGTCTTCGCCACCGTCCGCAGCCTGGCAGTCGAAAACTGACTACATGTAGCCAATCGGCCTCGCTATTTCCCTGCTCCTAGTTCCCCATTCCCCTCTCCTCGTTCCCCGTTCCTACTTCCCAGTTCCCACTTCCCGCTTCCTACTTCCCCCCAAGGATCGAGGATAGGAAGGAACAGGCCTCGGACCACCAAGCACGGGGTAAACAACAGCTCCTAATCCGCTAAGAACCACGAGAATAATGAACGGTATGGTGTAGCTATCAAAGGTGTCATACATATAGCCCGTAAAAACAGGCATGATGAACATGAGAAGGTTGTTGGGGATCATGGAGATGCCCGTGATACTAGCAAAGGCTCGTCGGCCGAAATAGACACCCCGGATGGCCGTTGTAAGCGGAACTCGTCCACCGAAGCCCACACCCATGATTACCGCATAGATGAACGCTACGGGAGCGCTCTCCGTAAACAGCAGGACAGCCACCGCCACAGTCTGAATCGATGTGAATACGAACAGGGCCGACCGGATCGGCACCCGATCACCTAGGTAACCCCCAATCAGGTTGAATGCGGCACTAACGGCCGTGTACGTAGCTACGACCAGCCCCACCGTTTGCAGGGAGAGCCCCCGGTCTAGATAGAGCATGGAACCCAGGTGGACCGTTATTGTCACGATGACACAAGAGGAACAGGCATGTGCCAACGTAATCAGCCAGAACGCCCGGGTCCTTATCGCCTCCTGCCATGTGAGACCAGATTCTTCGGTGACCGGTTGGGAGGTTCCAGGCCTTGAGGACTCAACGGATACCGCACCCTCCGAGTCGCCGTCCGGACGCTGTCCGTAATCTTCGGGCCTATCTCGCACCAGCCGCGACAGAGGAAATGCCAGGATTAGAATAGTTACTCCTATTCCGACAGCTACGGTCCTCCACCGATCGAGGCCGAACTGGTCGGGATCTATGGACCAAGCGAGGGCAGGCACCAACAGCACCCCCACTGCCGTTGAAACGGCTGCGGCCCGTGACATCGCCGTGGCCCGTCTACGGATGAACCAGCTATTGAGCACGGTCATCATAGGGAGCCAGGTGCCAAGCCCGGCTCCCAAGTTCATAACTACAAACACTAAGTAGAACTGCCACAGGTTCTGGATCTGACTGAATAGGAGGAAGCCTCCTCCCATAATCAATAGGCCGATGCGCGTCATTCTCCTAGGCCCCAGCTTATCTATGAGGTACCCTCCCAGAGGACCCGATATCGAGCCCTCAACCCGGGTAAGGGAGAACGCCAGAGAAAGCTGTGCCCGGCTCCATTGAAAGCGACTTTCCAACACAGGAAACCAGGCCGTCATGCCAAAGAATAGGGGCACGTTGGCCAGCATCATAACAAAGCCACCTATTACCACCAGCTTCCAGCCGTAGAACATTCCCTTTATGTGTCTAAATGGGTTTATCAGATCACTTAATTGCATGAGCGAGCACCAGTGCTGTTCTCATTGATATCTCTTAGCCAATCACCCATGATGCCGGTCGATAGCGCAACATGTCACGCCGTTGGGGTGACTTCACTGCGCGTCCGGTCAACCAGATGCCTGTTCAAGGAAGTCGGTAGACAGCCCTATCCTAATATCCTTGCCTACGATTCGCAAGCTGGCTTCTGCCCCGATTCCACCGAACACACTTGACAAACCCTTTTCGCTTTGCCAAACTTCAGTCTGTCTAACGTGGCTTCCTAACTATAGCTACAGCCATAAATCACTGGAGTCGCCTGCAGCAAGTTGAAAGAGCGTTCTTAACCCATCTACGGAGGACATGCAACATGACTACTACCCAAAGCTGGACCGAACAGTTCGTCACCATCGCGGGAGCGAAAATCCAGGTGTTGAAGGGGGGCAGCGGTACGCCTCTGGTGGTACTTCACGGTGCGGGGGGCAATCCCGGCTGGATGGCCTACCATCAGTCCCTGTCAGAGCATTTCACTGTCTATGCGCCTTCCCATCCCGGCTATGACAAATCTGACCGCACTTCCTGGATTAGCACCATCAATGATATGGCCCACTTTTACCTCGGCTTCTTGGATAATCTCGAACAGGGCCCCGTGCCCCTGATGGGCTTCTCCATGGGTGGCTGGATCGCAGCTGAAATTGCGGCAATGTCTCCCCATCGACTGAAGGGCATTGTACTCGTGAACGCTATTGGCATTAGGCCCAAGGTGGGTGAGATTGCCGAGACTCTTATGGTGTCCCCGAAAGACACACAGAAGCTGGCTTATTACGACCAGAGCAAAGCGCCCAACCTCGACGAGCTCAGCCCAGAAGATGAGGCATTGCGGTGGTCCAATAGGGCCATGGCATCACGCCTCCTGTGGAAGCCCTACATGCACAATCCCAACCTCCCCGAATACCTCAAGCTCACGAAAGTGCCCAGTCTCATCATATGGGGACGCGAGGACGGTATAGTTCCTTTGAACTGTGGCGAGATTTACCACGATGCACTAGAAGGCTCAAAGCTACATATTATCGACCAGTGTGGCCATTCGCCCCAGGTAGAGACGCCCAAGGAGTTCCTGGACGCGAGCCTGGCCTTCCTATCGAAGCTATAAGAGCTCTCGTGACGTGTAGCCCACCCACCCATGATTAGGAGCCGATTATGGTCCAGCAGCTAGCCAGACCCAAGGATACGGTGGAAGTCTACTGGTTCTCTGAGCAGCCATACGGCCACGTCACCGATGAAGACCTTGAGAAGTACGACTCTGGACGCCTAGGCTTTCCCAACAGCCATTTCGACCCATTAAAAGCCCACGTACTATACAACCAGTACCACGAGGAGTACGCCCAAGCCGATGAGGTCGGCTTCGATGGCATCATGAGCAACGAGCAGCTCCAGCAGGTGAACAATATAATCGTAGGCAATCCTGATACCGTGACCAGGAAGCTGACAGAGGTCATAGAGCGCCTGAGTCCCGGCTACCTTCATATATACGGAAACGAGGGAGCTATGGACTATAAGGGCGTGACGCGCTCCATCGAGCTGCTGGGCAAAGAGGTCATACCAGCTCTCCACGAGGTCAAGCTACAGCCCTACGAGTAGGGAAGCTGCCGCATTAGGGAAGCCACTTTTAAGTTAAGAGGGAGATATGTGCGCCAAATTGTCTGACCTGATTCCAGACCAGGAGCCCAAGAGGCTCGCTACCGGTCTGCAGTTTACTGAGGGACCGGTGTGGAATCCTGAAGGATATCTGCTGTTCAGCGACATTCCCGCCAACATCATCTACCGCTGGGCCCAGGGAGAATCGGCAAAGCCTCATATCACCCCCAGCGGCCAGTCCAACGGCCTCACTTACGACAAACAAGGACGGCTGATAGCCTGCGAGCACGCCGGCAGGCGTGTTTCTCGAATGGATTCCAACGGCGAGATGGCAACGGTGGTTGGCAGCTACCAGGGCACCGAGCTGAACAGCCCCAACGACGTCGTGGTGCACTCAAACGGTAGTATCTACTTCACGGATCCGCCCTACGGCCGCCTGCCCGAGTTGGGTGAGCTGGGCTTCTTCGGAGTCTATCGCATCGACCTCGACGGCAGCTTACACCTGTTGCTGGACGACATGGTCCGACCCAACGGCCTGGCCTTCTCTCCTGACGAGTCGGTTCTCTACATCGATGACTCCCAGCACCGGCACACCCGTGTCTTCGACTTGCAGTCCGATGGCTCTCTGGCCAATGGCCGGCTCTTCATGGACATGGACGTGGAGGCCCAGGGCAATCCCGACGGAATGAAGATCGACGTGGAGGGCAACGTTTACATTACTGGCGGCGGAGGCCTGTGGGTGATAGACCCCAGCGGCAACCATCTGGGCACATTCCCACTCCCTGAGATACCATCTAACATAGCCTTCGGCGGCCCCGACAACCGCACCCTGTACATCACCGCCCGAACTTCCGTCTACAGCCTCGAGGGCAACGTCCCCGGTATGAAGACGTATTAGGCGTCCTTTAGCATTTCCTCATATCTTACCCCTAGAAAATATACCCCATACTTATCAATGCTCGGCATGGCCTGGCCTTTCAGAAGAGTCGAGGTTATTCCCCCGTAAACTCCACAGCTCGTGAAAAGCCTGGACAACTAGCTTGAGTGGAACTGTAGACCCAGATAGAATAGTCTACAAAGTTCGAATCCGGTTTGGCCCAACAGCATAATTCGAACTCGTAGACATCCTGTAGTTCTAGTAACCTTCTGCACGAATTGGCCAAGACCGCACACACGACCTGCAGGTGACGGGACCCACAAAGGGGAGGTGGTAAGATGGTTCAGGCAACAAAGACCGGTGTGCGCTCGTTCTTTCTGGAAAACTTGCTTTTGAACAGCGAGAATCCGCGGCACGAACCCGTTACGAACCAAGTGGATGCTATTCGCACGATCGCGCAGTCTCAAGGTAGAAAACTGGTGAACCTCGCTAAAGACATAGTTGAAAATGGCCTGAATCCAATGGAATTGATAATGGTGATCCCAACTGAGCAAAACAACAGGGTCGTCGTCGTAGAAGGGAACAGAAGAGTCGCGGCTCTTAAGTTACTGGGCAACCCCGATTTGCTGGCATCACTCGAACTAAGTAAGCCCAGGACCAAGCAGTACAAAGACTTGCAGGAGCAAACTCAGGACTCCTTACCCCAGGAGATCATGTGTGCTGTAGTCAGCCCAGAAGATGCAGAGCACTGGATGATGCTCAAGCACACGGGTGAAAACGAGGGTGCTGGAGTCGTTCCGTGGACCACAGTATCGAGAGACCGATTTCGCGGTGGATCACCTGCCTTGCAGGCTCTAGCTACAGTCGAAAAGCATGGCTACATCACGGAACAGATGAAAGCTGAACATCCGAATATCCCCATTACGAACGTGTCTCGTTTTCTAATTACGCCCGACGTGTCTCGTTTTCTAATTACGCCCGAAGCGAGACAGATGATCGGTGTGGTTGTGGAGGACAACACCGTTGCGTTTGACTCAGAGGAGGCAGTGGGGCGGCTCGCTTTGCTGGTGCAGGATGTCCTAACGAGGAGAATAAACGTTAACCGACTGAGAACGAAAGAGGACCGAGTGTCTTATGCCCAAGAGCTGCTTTCAAGGGAGCTACCAAGTGTGGCTTCCCAGGAGACCGGCGGCAAACAGGAGGGCAAACGGCAAGAGCAGAAAAAGGGGCAGGTAATCCCTAAGCGCACAACATTAGCACCCAAGAATCTCAAGCTCGCAATCTCGCGAACCCGCATCGCCAAGATTTATGATGAGCTGCGGAAGCTCGATGTCAGCAAATTCACTAACGCCGCAGCAGTCTTGTTACGGGTCTTTGTCGAGATGAGCGTCGACGACTACGCGGCCCAGAAGGAAATTTCGCTTAAAGAAAAGAAGGGAGACCGGGACTTCAACCTAAGGAAGAAGATCATAACACTAACCAACTACATGCGTGACCACAACCTCCGCGACAGATCCCAACTCCACGGAATTCGGGCAATAGCAAATAACAAAGACCATGTCCTCTCTATCGACAGTTGGCATGCCTACATCCACAACCAGCACTACAACCCGATTCCTTCTGAACTGGTCATCAATTGGGACAATATCCAACCATTCATCGAGGAGATCTGGAAGGAATGAGCTCAACTGCTCACCTCCCCCCTCACAACTTCAGAAGCCCTTTGCGGTACCCGGGTGGGAAGGGCGTACTGGCCGACTTCATGAAACTAGTTACTCGAGAAAACGAACTGCTTGATGGCCATTACGTCGAAGTTTATGCTGGAGGGGCGGCTATCGCGTGGTCTCTGCTCTTTAGTGAGTACGCTCAGGATGTCCATATCAATGACCTTAACCCGTCAATCTACGCATTTTGGCGATCGTTATTCGACCAAACTGACGAACTCTGCGCTCTCATTGAAGCCGTCGATGTAACAATGGAGGAATGGCACCGGCATCGCGAGATTCAGGCGTCTTCCACAAAGCATAGTTTACTTGATGTCGGTTTTAGCACATTTTTCCTCAACCGTACGAACCGCTCCGGGATTCTAAAAGGGGGAATGATCGGCGGAAAAGAACAGTCCGGAAAGTGGAAGCTGAACGCCCGGTTCAATAAAGCAGACCTGGTCGCCAGAATTAGACGAATCGCCAGGTACCGCGACAGAGTTCATATATACCAGAGAGACGCGGCCGATTTTATACAGGAGCAACTTCCAAAACTGCCACATAATACCTTGGTGTACCTAGACCCTCCGTACTACTGTAAAGGGAAGGATTTATATGAGGATCATTACGATATAGACGACCATGCGGGTATCGCAGACTTGGTAGCTGAAATCGAACAGCCATGGATAGTGTCATACGATTCCGTCCCGGAGGTCAATCGTCTATACAGCCCATTTCGAAGTCTTGAGTATAGAATCAGCTATAGTGCGCAAAAACAATACTCGGGCTTCGAGGTCATGTTCTTTGGCCCAGGTGTGCAGATACCCAAGATTAAAGATCCGCTGAGGTGCAAACCATGACATCCAGGTGGGACCCGAAAAGCCACGACAGCGGAGGATTTTGAGCCCACTCGATTTGTCCTTCAGGTAGCAATTCCCTTATGCATACTAAGCCACGAGGTCCTGTCATTGCCAGGCCGATCTCACCCCCGCACACGGCCACGCAGCCACCCGCACAGCAGGTCCACCGCGATCACCAGGATAACGTACCAGATGAGCAGCAACGCCACGTCCGTGTAGTGGAAAAAGCTCATCCTCAGGCTGAACTCCCTCCCCAAGCCACCTGCGTTGACGAACCCCACCACTATGGTCGTTCGTATGACCACTTCCCAGCGGTACAGCATATAAGTGACAAACTGGGGGAGGGCCTGGGGCAGGATTCCATAAGCCAGCATCTGAAAGTTCCCGGCTCCTGCCGCCCGCAGGGACCTGGCCGGACGGGTGTCCAGGTCCTCCACAACCTCGGCGGAGAGCTTGCCCAATATTCCGTAGTTGTGTAGAGCTAAGGCCAGAGCCCCTGGCAGTATTCCCGGAGACAGGAAGAAGATGATAATCATGGCCAGGACCAGCTCGGGGATTCCACGGGTGAAGATAAAGACGATTCTGAGAAAAAAATAGAGCCCCTTCGAGACCACGCGCGGACCCGGGCGGGCAGGGGCCAGCTCTCCCATGGCGACATTGCGTGCCGCTGGTAGGAAGGTGAGCAGCACACCTGCACCCGCGAATGTGATGGCCAGAATGCTCATGGCCAGGGTCTCGGCTGCCAGCTTTCCCATGTCTGCCCATCTGCTGAGTTGAAGAAACGCTGTTTGGCCGGCGACACCCTTCCCGGCTAGCTGGCCAATGAAATCTCCGGCCCTGTCCCATGTTGCGGCTTCGAACAGGTCTCCGATGCCGCTGTCGTCGCCGAAGATGATGAATCCCCAGGATGCAGCCACCAGAATCGCGAATACGATAAAGGACAGGCCGACGAACCCGATGCGAGGTCTCGCATTCTGTAAGCGTTGGGCGGGAGTAACTCCTTCTTCAATGCCCGTACGACCGAGTCTCATCCTCATCCCACCAGCCGTCGCCGCACCATAGTGCTCCACACGTCCACGACCAGAATCAAGAGCACCATGAAGAACAGCATGGTCCACACTTGACCGTACAGTAGATCGTCCAAGGAAAGCTGAATCTGATAACCCAGACCGGCGATGCCAACAAAGCTCATGATGGCCGCTGCACGAATGGCGCATTCGAAGCGGTAGAAGGTGTAGCTCAACATATCGGGAAGGGCCATGACCAGCCTTCCGTAGATCAATACCTTCCACTGGGAAGCGCCGGAGGTCCTTAAGGAGCGTAACGGTTGCTCGGGGACGTCGTTGAGTATCTCAGCGTAGATACGACCAAGAATTCCCGCATAGGGGATCGCCAGGGCCAGGATGGCCGCTATGGGAGAGAGGCCGACGGCGGCTACGAAGAGCCACGCCCAAACCAGCTCGTGAATGGAGCGGCTGACAGCGAGGTAACCCCGAGTTATGACAACCACTGGCCAGCGTAAACGGGCCGACCTAGTTAGGCTACCCGACGCGATGATGCCCAGAGGCAGACCGAACAAGACGGCCAGGGTGATTCCAGCCACGGCATAAGCAATCGTATACCAGGTAGCTTCCAGAGCCAGCGTCAAAAAGGAGGGAGAGAGATCGGGGCTAAACATAGCGCCGAAGAACTCTTTGGCGGCATGGGCGCCCCCAGTGTGTACCAGAGGACCGCCCCAATCGATCGACGACAGGCTCCAGGCCAGGACTCCCACCAGTAAGATAGAGAGGAGGCCGCGGCTTTCCAGGCATGCCCTGAGTCTGTTCGAAGGACCTGCCCTGAGCGTAGTCGAAGAGAATGCGAGCTTAGTCTTCAGCCTCTAGTCCTGTAATGTCGTAAAGCCCTTCCAACAGGTCATCCGTTAGCTCATCGACGGGCAGGTCGAACTGGAGCTCACCACCCCGAAGACCAACGGCCCTGGAGAATAACCCACGGGTTAGTTCGACGGAGTGAAGGCTGGCTACCAAGGTCTTGTCAGACTCACTCACCACATCGATTAGCAGACGCATCAGGTCCTCAGCGCGAGCGGGGTCCAGGGAAGCTACCGGCTCGTCGGCCAGAATAGCCCTGGGCTTCTGCACCAGCAGCCTCGCCATGGCCACTCTCTGCTGCTCTCCACCAGACAGCCGGGAAGTCCTCTCACCGAGTTTATGGCCGATACCTAGCCTGTCCAGAGCCGTTACCGCCAGATTACGCTCCCTGGGGAACATTAGTGAGACGAGGGAGCGGAGGGTGCTCCACTGGCCCAGCCGGCCCGCCAGGACGTTATGCACCACAGATAGATGGGGCACCAGGTCGAACTGCTGATGCATGACGCCCACTAGGTTGGCAAGCTCGCGGCCGGGTGTTAGGCTCGTCAGTCGCTGACCGTCTATGAAGATACTCCCATCGTCCGGCTGAATGACTCCGGCCATCAGGTGGAGCAAGGTGGTCTTGCCGCTGCCGCTGGGCCCTAAAATAGCTACTCTCTCGCCAGACTCGATCTTTAGCGAGATCGGGGCGAGAGCTATGATACCCGAATAGGACTTGGCCACGCGGTCGAGTACGAACATAGGTGCGTTGCCGTTTATCGAAACGGGGCCGGTCATCTGATAATATCCAGGCTGCGGGCTACTACTTCGATAGCCTTGTAGTTGTCGTTATGGCTGGCGACGAAACTGTCGGTCTGGAACAGCTCCAGAATCTCTTTCTCCTTCGCGACTGCGGGGTTTAGCTCCAGCAGGGCATTCTGGAGCTTGCTGGTAAACCCATCGCCAAAGCGTTCGTCCATATCCCCTCTGATGGTCCAGTTATAGTCGAAGTAAGGAGGCGTGGTATAAAAGACCCGCACCTTGGAAAGGTCCACCTTCTCGTCCTCCACAGCTCTTTGCCAGACTGCTTCGTTCAGTGCACCCGCCTGAAAAGAACCGCTCTCCACCAGCTTCCAGGTCGTGTCATGGGAGCCGGAAAAGTTCGGCTTGCCTTCAAAATCGGTCTTTGGATCCACTCCCGCCTGAACCAGAAAATGCCTGGGCATCAGATGGCCGGAGGTCGAGCTTGCACTGCCAAAAGTGAACGTCAGCCCCTTTAGGTCCTCCATCTCCTCAACGTCTAAGTCCTTCTGGACTACAAAGACCGAGTGGAACTCGGAGTCTCTGGGCCGCTGGGCGATGGCCTGTGCTCCAGGAGCCGCCACCCGTGCCTGTACTCCAGTAAGGCCCCCGAACCAGGCGAGGTGAATGTCTTCGTTCTTAAAGCCGGTTACGACGGCGGCATAGTCCACGGTAGGCACATACTTGGCTTTGATGCCCAGCTCTTTGCTGATGTAGTCAGCGACGGTGCTGAACCGGCGATTCAGCTTTGCAGCCTCCTGGTCAGGGATGCCGCCTATGTACAGCACTCTATCCGACGAGGAATTATCAGTGCAGGAGACCAACAGGAACGTCGCCATCATCATGAAAAGGAGAAGGACAGACCAGGTTGGACCCAATCTCGCAATGAGGTCTTTGAAGAGGAGACTCACAAAAATGCCCTCCACGGCATTAATCTCTTAGTGGAACGTCGGAATGCAAGCTTGACGACTACCGGCGTCGTATGCAGCACTCACGGTGTGCAAGCCTGGAGGGCGGGAAACCTAGAGGAGATTACAGAGGATTCTGTAGAATATCCAGGTTAAAGGGTCCCTGAGGTGTCGCCCGCCCCGAGCCAGGCGTCCACTCAGGTAAAGCCCGTATGGGTTCGCTGTGGAATGCAGAGATGGTCTATTAGCATATAAGCAATAATAAATGAGGGTATTTATGAATGTCAATAACGCTGTCCTGGATTGCCCTGATCAGTCGAAATCCGACCCCGGTGACGGGCCTTTGATATAATCGTGGCGTGTTAGCCTGCCCAATTATTCAGCGGGCCCACATCTAATCTAAATAGAACAAGACCGAGGAGGAACCATGGCCAAGGCAGGCTTTCGCATCATTGATAGTGACCTTCATCTGATGGAGCCTCCCGATCTATATGAAAGATACCTGGACCCCGCGTACCAAGATCGGGCGCCCACTCCCACGTCCAATCGGGCCGGCCACTATGCCGGGTGGATGCTCGAAGGGCAGCTCATTCCTCCCTGGACGGCGACTCCAGAGGTGCTCAAGGCCAACGAGATGCTGGACACCAAGGCCCAAGAGAGCATGCAGGAGGGCTGGGCCAGCCAGTTCGACCCGTCCTCGTCACTTAGGGCCATGGACACGGAGGGCGTTGACATAGCGGTCATGTTCCGCACCAGCGCCGGTATGCTGGCTTCCCTGGACTCGCTGGAGCCCCGGTTCGCCCTCGCCTTGTGCCGTGCCTTCAACGATTGGGTCTCCGACTATTGCAAGGAAGACCCAAAGAGACTCATGTCAACGGCCATAGTTCCACAGCAGGACCCAGAGCTGGCGGCAGAGGAAGCACATCGTTGTGTGACGGACCTGGGAGCGACGGCCATCGTTCTGCTCCCCATGCCTATAGCAGGCCATCACATCCATGATCCCGAGTTCGACGTTCTATGGGAAGAGATTCAGAACCTCGGTGTCCCCGCCTGCTTCCACGGCACCTCGGGCGCTGTCTCCAATAACTATATAGGCGGTCGTTTTGCCGGACACCCCAGCTACCGTACCTTGCTCCACGCATCCACCTTTCCTCTGGAGCTTATGCTGGCCATGGGGAGCATGGTCCTGGGTGGTGTGCTGGAGAGGTTCCCCCACATGAAGGTGGCTTTCCTGGAGGGCAACTGTAGCTGGCTGCCCTGGTGGCTATACCGTCTGGATGATCAGTGGGAGAAGTTCGGGCCTGGAGAGTCGGTACATCTCTCGGAGTCGCCGTCCAGCTACTTTCTTCGTCAATGCACCGTCTCAGTGGACGCCGACGAGAACTTGGCCGAGGACATGGTGAACCGCCTGGGCGACGATAACCTGGTCTTCTCCACCGATTACCCTCACCCCGACTCCCCATACCCCCACGCCACCGACCAGTTCCTGGCCTTGGAAGGGCTCTCCAAAGCTACGAAACGCAAGGTACTCTGGGACAACTGCGCCCGGCTGTACGGGCTTTAGTCCCTCACCCCATCCCCTCTCCGAGTGGGAGAGAGGTTAAAGGGTAAGGGCCTCGAACCAGACAGATTATCCTATTTTGCCATATATTAGTAAATATGGTACGATAATTTTGAGGTGACATATGTCTGAATACAAGACAAAGGTAGCAGAAGGTGGCCGTATCGTAATCCCGGCAGAATGCCGTAAGGCCCTTGAGATCGAGGTCGGTGACGAGGTAATCATGGTGCTGAAGGAAGGCGAGCTACGGATTTTCACACCCAGCCAGGCGGTCAAACGTGCCCAGAACAGGATAACACAATACATTCCTGAGGGTCGAAGTCTCTCTGAAGAGCTGATTCGAGAGCGCAGATCCGAGAATGCACGTGAGTGAAGTCCCACCATTGGCAGGCCGAGCTAGGAGAGTGGTGCTGGACGCCTCGGCAATTCTGGCCCTGCTAAGCTCGGAGCCCGGCGCGAACACGGTCGCGTCGGTCATTCCCCGTGGTTTGGTAAGTGCGGTAAATCTATCCGAGGTAGTGGCCAAACTTACCGACGCCGAGGTGCCCCAAGACGCCGTCCAAGAATCTATCGAGGGACTGGGATTGGATATAGTGCCCTTTGATGTCGGCCAGGCTTATGATGCAGGGCTTCTGCGTTCCTTGACCAGGGCAGCGGGTCTATCCATGGGGGACAGGGCCTGCTTGAGCCTTGCAAGACGCCTTGGGTTGCCAGCTCTCACCGCCGACAGGGCTTGGTCGACGTTGGAGTTGGGTGTGGATGTACAGATGATACGTTGAGGGTTTAGTAGTCCGGGTGGGCACAACTGAAAAATGGAGGCACAATATGACGCTACGGCGAAGGATGACTCATCTAGGAATCGCAACTCTGGCGATTGTGGTACTTGGTATTCTCGCTGCGGGCACGTTCAGCCTCACGGTGGGAGCGAGCCCCAGCGCGAACACTAACGTGGGCGGCATAATTAGCGCCGACACCACATGGACGGAGGCCAACAGCCCCTACATCGTCACCTCCAATGTACTGGTCCAGCAAGGAGTGGCCCTGACAATCGAGCCGGGCGTAGAGGTGAAGTTTAACTCGGACTTGTCTCTCCAAGTGAACGGGGGACTCATCGCCAGGGGCACGGAGGCATCACCGATCGTGTTCACCTCCAACGAAGCGAACCCTGCTTCAGGGAACTGGGGATTCATTCAGTTCACCGACTTCGCCGTTGACGCCGTCTACGATGTGAACGGCGATTACCTCTCTGGTTCTATCCTAGAGCATTGCGTCGTCGAGTATGGCAACAGTATTGGAGATGGTGCAATTTGGGCAATTTCCTCCTCTCCATTCATTGGTTCGTGCACCTTTCAAAACAACAGCTTAACCCAGTTAGGAAGCCAAATTGATCACACCGCCAACACTCTTAAATTCGATCCAGTTGGTAACACACTCAAAATAATTAACAACTCCTTTAATAACAACCGGGTGGCGCTAGATATTCAGGGTAGCGGCAGTGAAATCATCATACGCAGCAACACTTTCGATGGCAATGCCTATGAGGCTGTAGAACTTCAAGCAGGTAATTCTACAGTCGTCATCTCCAACAACATCTTCAAGAAGGGACAAGGGTCGTCATCAGCTCTAAATTTAAACAAGGACGGTGGCTCTTCCCAGAGTGTTATCAACTTCATTGGAAACGAAGTGAGCAACAATGGTAGGTCTATGGAAATAGGAAACGGTACATTTAACATTGATAGCAATCTATTTTATAGCAATACCAGTTGGGCTATTGACTCCAGTGAAGGTACATTCCTTGATGGGGGCGTCACAATATCGAATAACTCCTTTGTCAACAACACATGCTTTGACAATAATAACAGAGGTGCTGGTTGTGGCATTCGCATGAAAGGTCCCGTTAATCCCACCATCTCTACCAACAAGTTTCACGGGAACGATGCAGGCTCTGGAAATGGTGTGGCAATCGTCCTTTGGCGCGGGGCCACCATTACTAGTAATACCTTCTCGGGGAATACAGGGAACTCCCTTCTGTCCAGATATCAGGAATGGAACGATCCTGCCAGGCCAATTGTTAGCAACAACAACATGCTTTCCAATAACGTGTCCTACGATTTCTATCTGCAGAATGACACAATCGCAGGAGCAACTGCCACACACAACTGGTGGGGAACTACGAGTGACTCTGAGATCCAAGCTCTTATATACGACTGGAACGACAATGCTACGCTGGCGATCGTGGACTACACCCCCTTCCTGCTCCAACCGAACACGGGCGCTCCCGTCTCCCCGCCTATGAACGTGGCCGCGGTCGGCGACGCCAACGCCCTGTCCATCGACATCAGTTGGGGCACCAACCCGGAGTCGGACGTAGCAAGGTACAACGTGTACTACGACACTGACGAGTCCGGGTTCCCCTACGACGGCACGGGGGCCGCTCAGGGGGACTCGCCCATCGACGTCGGCAACGTGATCGGATTTACTCTGTCCGGTCTGACTCCTTGGATCGCACACCACATCGCCATCACTGCCGTCGACGCTGACGGCAACGAGAGCTGGTACTCGCAGGAACAGGTGGTGACGTTACAGCCCGGTGTGGACACGACCCCTCCCTACACCGCCGGCCACGCGCCTGCCAAGAACGCTTTTGGAGTACCGGTCGATACAGACATCTGCCTACAGGTCAGGGACGACGACTCCGGTGTGGATATGGCTTCCATCGGCCTTTCGGTAGACGGTCTGGATGTGACGGCCCAGTCCGTCATCACAGGCACGTCCGCTAACTATACGGTCTGCTACGACCCTCCCATCGATTTCGGCTACGGCCAGGTGGTGGATGTAACGGTCGATGCCAGCGACCAGGCCATTCCACCCAACGTCATGCCCACCGACAGCTACTCTTTTACCACCTTTGTGCCCACCTGCCGGGGATTAGCGGCCACTCATATAGGCACCAATGGGCCTGATATTCTGGTCGGGACCCCCAATGACGACGTGATGGTCGGGCTAGCCGGAGACGACGTTATCCTGGCGTTAGGGGGCAACGATGTAGTTTGCGCCGGGCCGGGAGATGACTTCGTGGATGGCGGCCTTGGCAACGACCGGATATTCGGCGAGGAGGGCGATGACGATTTGCGAGGCGGCCCAGGACGGGATAAGATCAGCGGAGGCCCTGGGAATGACCACCTGCGTGGCGGTTCGGGCAGGGACTTTCTCAAAGGCAATGCGGGCGATGACGTGCTGGACGGGGGCAGCCGCAATGATCGGATATTCGGCGCAGGCGGCGACGACGTAGCTTTGGGGGGCTTTGGAGACGACACCATCGCGTGCGGAGCGAACTTCGATTTCGCGAATGGTGGGCCTGGAGCAGGAGACACAGCGACACCGGACTGTGAGGTTACAACCAATATCCCTTAAGGGAATCGAACGAAACTATCTGGTTACGGGCGCCGGCGGCCTTTTCGCCAGCAGGAAGAGGACGCTGCTTACGGCCCCCAGGGCCGCGATCGTGATGAAAGAAATTTCATAGCTATCCTTGAGATCGAACATCACCCCCGCGAACAGGGGCGCCACCAGGTTCGTTATGCCTATAGGGACCATCGAGATTCCGACGATAGTGGCGAACGCTCTACGTCCGAAGTAGTCGCCACGAATAGCCGTGACTATCGGAATTCGTCCCCCGTGGCCGATGCCGAACACAACGGCGAAGAGAAATGCCATTGGCACGTTCTGGATGAAAGCGGCCAGTGCAAGGCCCGCCACCTGGAAAGCGGAAAAGATAAACAGGGCCACGTTTTTCGGCATCCGGTCACCTACATAGCCGCCTACCAGCTGAAATATAGCGCCTGCGGCATTGACCGCTGCCCACACGAATGCCGCAGTCTGTAATGAAATATCCTTGTCCGTGAGCATGGGAACGAAGTGGACGGTTAAAGTGACATACATGCACGATGAGAAGGCGTGCCCGAAAGTGATATACCAGAAGGACCTCGTACGCATAGCCTGGCGCGCCGTAAAGGCAGGCCCTTCACTAATTTCGCTTTCTTGAGTCTGCTCTTCTTGAGACAGGGTTTCTGATCGAGAGTTTGGTGTATCGCCATCGGGATACTGGCCGTATTCCTCGGGACTGTTGCGGAACAATCGCCACATGGGGAAGGCCAAGGCAATGAACACTATCCCTATTCCCATTGCCGTTATGCTCCAACCGTGGCGGCCCGGCTCCACGGCCCATGCCAGCAGAGGCACCAGCAGGAGGCCCCCGATGAAGTTCCCCTCCCCTGCAATGGCCATGGCGGTGCCACGCCGTCGTACGAACCAGTGGTTCACAGTGGTCATAATAGGGTGCCAGGTGCCCATCGACGAGCCTACCATTATCACAGCATAGGCAAGATAAAAATAGAAGATGTTGGTGGTCTGGCTGAACATCAGGAAACCTAGTCCCAATAGCACCGTTCCAATGAATATCAGAACCCGTGCGCCAAATCTGTCGATCAGGTATCCGATGAGGGGGGCCATGATCTGCCCCTCCAGCTGGGACAGGGAGAATGCCCCCGATAGCACGGTGCGACTCCAGCCGAATTGCACTTCAAGCGCCTTTACCCATACGCCAACCCCGGCCCACGTCGGTCCGGTGGTCACGCCAATCATCGTCATCGAAAGAGCCACAATCCACCATCCGTAGAAGGGGGAGCGTTTTCGCACTAATGGATCGGCCGGCTGAGCTTCATGCGCCATAAAGATACTCTCTTATCATCAGTAACATCTTAACCCATGTGAATATAGACAAAATATATGACGGCATCCGAGATTGACTGTGTTGGCAAGCTTGGCTCCCGGTATGTCTAGCTTGAGTGCCTCCAGTCAATCTCACAGCAAGGCCCTTCCCACAAAATGGGAAGGGCCAAAACGTCGTTTCCCAGGACATATGAACGGCAGCTTATGGTCAGTCAACCTTAAAATTTATGCCTTGTTTCACCCCACTCTAACTCTCCCCCGTCAAGGGGGAGAGAACAACTCCCTTTCCCCTCGATGGGGGAAGGCTAGAGCCTGCCCTGAGCCTGCCGAAGGGATGGGGGTGAAAGGCACCATCATATCTTGGTTGACTAAGTACTAGCCCGTTAGGCGCCAGGGTGGCGCTTCAAGGGCTAGGATTTCTTAGCTAGGTCTATTGAAAATACGGAATCACGTATTTCCCGAAGAGCTTGATGGAGTCCATGACCTTGGAATGGGGGAGATTCCCCATCTGCATGAAACACAGTATCTGGTCTACGCCGGCGGCTTCGTATTGCTTGATGGTTTTGATGAAGTCGGGGTTCCAAAAGCGAACTGCTTGATGGTTTTGATGATGGAGTCCTCCAAAAGCGAATGCCCCGTTTCGCATGTGCTCCTCGACGGTCACCTCTGTCCTCTCATTTTCGGCAGCATTTATCGCGAATTTGTAAGAGTCAGGCACAGTTACTCCCTGTTCGTGCCATGGTCGGTACAGGTCGTAGGCCTTTTGCACAAACCATGCCCCTTCGGGACCGGCAACGTCTTTGGCTTCCTGATCGTTCTCTCCACAGTGGATAAGACAGAGAGCGGCTATCTGGTTATTCACAAAGGCTCCCACGGGGTTCGCCTCACTTATCCCCTCGCGGTACATCTGGGTCCGCTCCGCCAGCTGGTCGTAACCACCGAGGTTGAAACACAGAGCACCCAACCCCATCTGGCCCGCTGATTTGAAGCTGGCTGGCTGGCTGCAAGCCACCCACAAGGGCGGATGAGGCTTCTGTACCGGCTTGGGAATAATTGACCGAGGCGGGATTTTATAGTAGTGGCCGTCATGGGAGAAGGGGTCCTCCGTCCACATGCGCGGAATCATTGAGATGGCTTCCTCCCACTGGGATCTGGTCTCCTCCGGGTCTATCTCGAAAGCTCCCATCTCTATCAGGGTAGTGGACCGTCCGGTGCCCAGGTCCATACGACCGTCGCTGATGATATCTAGCACGGCCGCACGCTCGGCCACACGTATGGGGTGGTTGTACCTGTGAGGCAGGAGTACCACAGCATGGCCAATGCGAATCCTTTTGGTGCGCTGGGAGATGGCTCCGTAAAGTACCTCAGGGGCCGAGCAGTGAGAAAACTCCTTCAAACCGTGGTGCTCCACCGTCCAAAAGTAGTCGTAGCCGATGTCATCCGCCAACTCGACTTGGGCCATCACCTGCTTATATCGTTCTTGCTCGATGCCCGGATAGTGGGGCTCCCGTATCTGAATCTCATACATCATACCGAATTTCACTGGTGTTCTCCCTCCTCTATGGCGAAAGGGGGTTAGGACTCCACATTCCCCTTCGTTGCTGGTGTGTACTTTACCTTCTTTGGCATTTGAGGTCAATACTCGGTCGCTTTCAACCTCCAACCGGCCGTTCTTGACCACGCCTAACTCGTGTTGTAAACTAAGGCAAATTTCCACCTCTTCCTACATCTCGAGAGAATCTTCGATAAAAACTGTTCCTCGGACTCCGCCAAAGGGGGATGTACATGAACCCAGTAAGCCTGGACGACATCAGACAACGCGCCCAGCAGATCCTGCCCAAAAACGTGTGGGACTTCGTAACCGACGGCGCCTATGATGGCATCACAACCAGGAGAAACAGGGCAGCCTTCGATGCCATCGCATTGAGACCTCGATACCTGGTGGACATATGGGAAAGAGACCTGTCCACCACAGTTTTGGGGAAAAAGATCAGCTTTCCCGTCATGCCGGCGTCACCCGGCCAGCACAGAGCAGCTCATCCGGACGGTGAGCTGGCTACCGCCCGAGCGGCCCATGGGGCGGGAACCGTCATGCTGCTGAGCACCTACTCCGGGTTCACTATGGAAGAGGTATCCAGGTCTACACCGGGCCCAAAGTGGTTTCAGCTTTTTCACCAGGTGAACCATGACGTAACCAAGATGCTCGTACACAGAGCAGAAGAAGCTGGATTCGAAGCCATCTGCCTTACCGTCTGTATCCCAGTCCCCGGCCCAAGGGACCGGCAAGACACTCAGAATCCCTATATACGCCCGCCTGGAGTGGAGCTAAAAAACTTCGTCGGCGAGGAGGCCAACCTGGGCCTTGTAACTGGAACCCCCGAAGCCAACTCCTGGTTTCCATCAGGCACCGCACCCCTTACCTGGTCCGATCTGGAATGGCTGCGCTCTCTGACGTCTCTTCCTCTTGTCATAAAGGGAATAGGCACCCATGAGGATGCAAAGATGTGCGTGGAGGCCGGGGTGGACGGGATCATTGTGTCCAATCACGGCGGTCTCCAGATCGACGGCACCCTGTCCTCCATCGAGACCCTACCTCGCATCGTCGAGGCAGTACAGGGCCGCGCCGAAATCTACCTGGATTCCGGGGTCAGACGTGGCGCCGACGTCTTCAGAGCACTGGCCCTGGGCGCGAGAGCCGTACTCTTCGGCCGGCCCATCTTCTGGGGTCTGGCAGTGGACGGAGAGGATGGCGTGCGATTGGTGTTGGAGGTCCTGCGCCAGGAACTCGACACGACATTGGCCTATTGCGGCGTTACCCAAATCGAGGATATTACGCGCGATTACGTGTCGCTGCCCGGTGAACGCGGCTGGGTAACCAATGTTAGTTAGAGCCTTCGTGGGAAAAGTAGCTATTGTTCACAAAGTGAACGTAAGAAGTCAACCCAGCAGGAGCTAATCGAAATGAGACCCTTAAACATAGATGACATCGCAGCCCGCGCCAAGCAGGTCTTACCCGACAGCATATGGGAGTTCGTCAAGATGGAGTCCTTCGATGGCATCACCGTCAGGCGAAATCGCGCGGCTCTGGATGCGGTGGCCCTACGGCCCCGATACCTGGTGGATATCTGGAACCGTGACCTGTCCACAACGGTACTGGGGAAGAAGGTCGACCTGCCCGTTATGGTGGCCTCACCGGGGCAGCACAGGGTAGCCCATCACGACGGAGAGATAGCAACGGCAAGAGCAGCTGCCTCCGCGGGAACCGTCATGCTGCTGAGCACCTACTCCACCTACAGCATTGAGGAAGTAGCGCGGGGTTCCACGGGACGTAAGTGGTTCCAACTATTTCACCGCGTAAACCACGAGACGACCGAGATGCTTGTTCGCAGGGCCGAGGAGGCGGGATACGAGGCGATAGCGCTAACCGTCTGCGTACCAGCGGCCGCCTCCATGGACCTCGTAAACGTTCGAAACCCTTACGTGCGCCCACCGGGTCTGGAACTACGCAACTTCGTGGGCGAAGAAGCAGGTCTGGGAATGGTGTCTGGAAGCGCCGAGGCCAGTCAATGGAACCCTACCCACATTAGGCCCCTTACCTGGGCAGAACTGGACTGGCTGCGTTCTCTGACCTCCTTGCCTCTAGTAATAAAAGGCATCGCGACGGCGGAGGACGCCAGGCTGTGTGTCGAGCACGGAGTAGACGGCATTATAGTGTCGAACCATGGAGGCACCGCCTTCGACGGCATGCTCTCATCCATAGAGACCCTGCCCGAGGTAGTAGAGGCGGTCCAAGGGCGGGCCGAAGTATACCTGGACTCGGGCATACGCCGGGGTTCCGATGTCTTCAGAGCGTTGGCCCTGGGCGCCAAGGCCGTCCTTTTCGGTCGGCCTATCTTCTGGGGCCTGGCCGCCGATGGAGAGGCCGGAGTAAAATCTGTTCTTGATATCCTGAGGGATGAGTTGGACGTGGCCATGGCCTACTGCGGTGTGGCCAACGTTCAGGAGATTACCAGGAGCCACGTAGCGCTACCGGGCGACGAGGGCTGGGTACAGAACCCGTAGTATTACCTCAGGCGGATGCCCGCTTTCTCTCTATCAAAGCAGCCGATGGTCAGGTCCTCCCGTTCCTGCCGGAGAACGTCTTTGCGAACCCGCATGCTGGGAGTCCTCGGCAGCTCATCCCGAAGCTCTACGTAACGAGGCACCTTGAAGTAAGCCAGCCGCTTGGCGCACCAGTATATGATGCCTTCGGGCGTCAGCCGCGCGTTCTCACCCTCACCCCAGCCCTCTCCCATCGAGGGAGAGGGGGATTCACCCCCACCCTTACCCTCCCCCATCAATGGGGAGGGAGATTTAATGGGCGGGATATCTTTGGGAACCACGTAGGCTTTTACCTCTTCTTCACCCAGCTCGGCGGGCACGGCTATAACGGCACAGTCCAGTACGCCCGGATGCCTCTTTATCACGTCTTCGACCTCTTGTGAAGAGATGTTCTCCCCACGCCTGCGCACCACGTCCTTCTTCCTATCGACGAAGTACAGGTTTCCATCCTCATCCAGCCAGCCAAGGTCGCCGGTATGGAGCCAACTGTCCCGGAGTGACTCGCGGGTCCGCTGTTCGTTGCGCCAATAGCCGGGCATGACAGCGGGGTTCTTGAGAGTGATCTCGCCCACCTTGTTGGCAGGCACCACGTTTCCATCATCCACGATTCGTAGTTCGTTTTGGAAGCGCGGGTCCGGGTGCCATCGAGGCTTGCCGCTGGAGCTTGGAAGGTGCGGGCTCCCAAGCCTCTCGATGGTGCCATAGCAAGTCTCGGTCAGGCCGAAGCCGATAAGCACCTGAGCACCAAATCTCTCCTCGAACTCCTGCAGGAGCTCCGGAGCCAGGGCGGGCGAGCCATAGAAAATGCGTACCATGTTGTCCAGGTCTTGCGGAGAAGTGGGCTGCTTCAACAGCACCGGCATCATCATACCGATGAAGTTGACTATGGTGGCTTTGGACTCGCGCACCTGAGACCAGAACTGGGAGGCGCTGAAGCGGTCCGCCAGCGCCAGACTGGCCCCAGCGGCCATGGAGCCCATAGTGGAGTAGTACTGGGAATTGGCATGGAAGTAGGGTAGGCAGGTGAAGAAGCGGTCATCAGAGGTGGCGTCTGTCCAGGTGGCGAATCCCTGGCCCGCAGCTACATACATCTGGTGCGTTATCATGACGCCCTTGGGGTTTCCAGTGGTGCCGGAGGTGTAAACCAGCATGGAGACGTCCTCTGGACTGACCTGTTCGTTTTGGGGCAGGATCGGGGATGCTTTGCCCAACAAGGCCCAGAAGTTTTGCCAGCCTGGGGGGTGGTTACTAGCTCGGTCCGGTCCTTCGACAGGCTCAGGATGAGCGGGGTTGATGCTCGGCTCAGGACGAGCAAGAGCAGGGCTCCGTTCATCTTTGGTACGCTCAAGTTGAGGCTGTCGAGCCACGCCATCGTGAACGACAAGCTTGTGCTCTAGGGAGTCGCAACGTGGCGCCGTCTCTTGGGCCACGTCCATTAGGGTCTCGTGGCTCACCAGGGCTTTGGCCTCTGCATCGTCTATCACGTAGGACATCTCATCCGGCTTATAGGCGGTATTTATGGGAACGCATATGGCGCCCAGGCGGGAAAGCCCCATCCATATATAAAGAAACTCCCGGCCATTGGGCAGGAAAAGGCACACCCTGTCACCATGGCCTATCCCAAGCTCTGAGAATAATCCGGCGGTCCGCAGACTAGCGTACAGCAGCTCCTGATATGTGACCTGGTAGTTGTGATAGTAAAGGTATACCTTATACGGATTAAGGGAGACCGCTCGATCCAACAGCTCGCCGATGGTCATGGCCCAGGGCAGACGGTTTGGATCGTCGGGTAGGATGATGTCACTCATGGCGTGCCCTTGCGCTCCATATCCCTGAGCTCGACCCTTCGAATCTTGCCACTTATGGTCTTGGGAAGCTCCGATACGTACTCGATAACCCTGGGATACTTGAAGGGAGCAGTGACTTGCCGCACGTGCTCCTGGATGCTCTTGGTTAGTTCCTCGGAGGGAGCGTAGCCCGGCGCCAGAATGATAAAGGCTTTGACGATGTTACCACGCATCTCATCCGGACTGGCCACCACCGCCGACTCGGCCACGGCTGGGTGCTCCACAAGGGCACTTTCCACCTCGAAGGGGCCTATGCGATAACCGGCGGAGATTATGACGTCGTCAGCCCTGCCCACGAACCAAAAATATCCGTCTTCATCCTTATATGCCTTGTCGCCCGTAAAGTACCAGTCTCCTCGAAAGGCGTTTGCCGTCGCTTCCGGGTCTTTCCAATACTCCTTGAGCATTCCCACTGGACTGTGGGGCTTAACCTTGACGGCGATCTGCCCTTCCTCCCTCGGAGGAAGCTCGGTGCCGTCCTCATCGACGATGGACACATGGACTCCGGGGGCAGGTTTGCCCATGGAGCCCGGCTTGATGGGTACACATCGGTAGTTGGCTACGAGAAGGGTCGTTTCAGTCTGGCCGTAGCCGTCGTAGATGTTAAGTCCGGTGCCCTCCTCCCAGGTCTTCATCACTTCTGGGTTGAGGGGCTCACCGGCACCGGTGCAGTGGCGGACATTGCTCAGGTCGTACTTCTTCAAGTTTTCAAGCACCAACATGCGGTAGCCTGTGGGCGGTGCACAGAAGGTGGTTACACCGTACTTCTCGATAATCCTAAGGGTAAGATCTGGATCGAATCTCCCTACGGCGTTGTGCTGAAGTATGGCAGCCCCATGAGTCCACTGGCCGAAGAGCTTACCGTAAGCCGTCTTGGCCCATCCAGTATCGGCGATGGCCCACTGAATGTCGGTGGGCTTGGTATCTTGCCATATCTTGATGCCAGACGCATGTCCCATCCCGTAGGATGCCTGGGTGTGAAGCACCATCTTAGGAGGTCCTACTGTGCCGGATGTGAAGTAAATCAGCAGGGGATCATCACTGCGGGTCTGCTTCACGCCATCTAGACGGCCGGACATTTTGGGCATCTCTTCGCCGTAGCTAACCCAATTTTTCCCGCCCTCAGCCATCTCTCCATTTACGACGACGACATGCTTTAGAGACGGACAGTTATCCATCACCTCCGTTAACTTGGCCGCGTTCTCCACATCTATGATGGCTAAAGAGGCCTCCGCTCGGTTAATCCGGTACTCGATGTCGTGGGCGGTGCAGAGGGTGGTTGCCGGCATGGGCACCACCCCCAGCTTTATCATCCCCAACACTGCAATGTACCATTCTGGAATCCTGGGCACCATCAGGAAAGCTCGGTCTCCTTTGCTGACGCCCAGGCTCATCAGCAGATTAGCGAACCTGTTGGACAGTACCTTCAACTCCCAGAAAGTATGCTTCTGAGCACTTTCTCCCGAGGAATCTACAGAGATAAGGGCCAGCTTGGTGTGGTCCTCGGCCCACTTATCCACCACGTCTAATGCAAAGTTGAAGTACTCGGGAACATCCAGCTTGAAACTCCTCCGGGCCTCTTCGTAATCCAATACATTTGCAGGTATGTCTCGCATCATGCCACTTCCGCGTTAAGGTTTACCTGGACTAGTAAATCGCCCTGATCAGTACGGTGGAAATTATAAAGCCTAACCCATCGAGGCTCAAGCAGGTTAATCCGTGGAAGGGACACTCGGTGCTAATAGCCTGGCCGGGGATTTGGGCTTGGGAAGGGTCCAGAAAAAACAGGCCGACAGTCCGTACACCACTGCCAGGGGAATTACCGCCCAGAAAAAGTCATTGGTGCGATCGAATATCAGTCCCATCCATACGGGAGTGCTCATGGACATGAGCTGGTTGGGCACGTGTTGCCAACCTCTCAGGGTAGCGTAGCTCTTACGGCCAAAGAAGTCCCCCATGATGGCCCATGCAAGGGGGTTGGCCGTGTCCGAGAAGGCTAACAAGACAACAAATATGGCCAGTTCCCAGACATGGCCATTGTTGGAAAGTAAGACTACCATGGCTACGGTGCCAGACAACATGGCAAACGCGCTGATTCTTTGCCTGGACACTTTATCGCCCAGCCAACCCACGAAAGGATTAAAGATCAGGGTGCTGAAAGACTGGAAGCCGATAAGGAATCCAGCGGTCCTCAAGCCAACTCCGCTCATTACCAGTAAACGTGCAATGTGCCACTGAAGCCCCGAATGGGCCACGTCTCTCAGTCCCACGGAGAAGACCAAAAGCCAGTATGACGGTGTCCTCATCGCCTCTTTCACTGTGTAGTCAGTCTCGATAACCGACTGGCCGCTTGACGAACTCGACTCAGATGACTCCTGCGGGTTATCCCTGGAGCCGGCGCGTGAGGGCTGGACACGATCGCCGTCGGGAAGCAGTCCCATGCTCTCGGGTGACCGTCGCACCAGGAGTGATAGGGGAACGACGGTCACCAGCATGACTATGCCAGAGACCATGGCCGAGGTGCGCCAATCCAAGGTTGTCACCATTAATGTCACCAAGGGAACGATGGCTGCGCCTCCTACACCGTTTCCAGTGGACACCAACGCCATGGCCATTCCCCTCTTCCTGCGAAACCACTGGTTCACCGCTGCTGTGGACGCATTGTTGAAACCCGCACGAGAGCCAAGGGAGAGGAGCAAAACGTAAACGAGCACGAAGTACAGGTAGGTGTTGCTGAAGCTCAACGTGATAAATCCCAACCCCATCAGTACGCCGCCGGCTACCATCAAGGGGCCAGAACCTATCCTATCGATTAGGAAACCACCCACGGGCGCCTGGAAGCCACCTTCGAGCCTGCCTAGAAGCTGGGCCATGGAGTATCGAGCACTAGTTAGGCCCAGGTCTCTCTGGAGGGGAAGAAAGTATAACGTAAAGCCTTTCTGGAATGTGCCTTGGCCGATAGCATCAACCACCAGGCTGACAATGACAATCCACCAGCCATAGAAAATCTTGCCGGGTTTTTTCAGCAAGCCCTTCGCGGATTCTCTACTCACCAGGTGACATCATCTCAACGTTATCCAGATAGGGATTAATGGCCGATAAAAGCCAATTCAAGTACACATCGCATGGGCGAGATAGGCTGCGTCCTTCAGAAATATAAAGCCGAAGGGAGTCCACTAAACAGGTCAGCATAGTACCACGAGCCTATGGTACCCCACCTAGCCGCAGGACTCCTTAGGCACTATCTCAAAACGGCCGAGATTGGCAGACCCTGTCCTTCGACAAGCTCAGGACGAGCGGGCGCTGTAATCTGATCCGCTCATGGTGAGCCTGTCGAACCACTTTTTGACCTAATTATTTGATGGATGATCGAGCCGCCGGTGTTACGCCATGACCGATTCCATGGTCTGGACATCGATTCTGGCCAGGTGGCTGCGGGAGTGGTCCACCACTGCCTTCCACTCAGGTGAACCAGTAAAGGCTGCTTCCTTCTTTTTCACGTCTTCCGCATCGGCGAAGCTGCGTATCCAGATGAATTGGTTCTTGTCCTCGTTGACCCATTCTCCATCGATCGTCATCCCATATTTGTTCTGTATGGGAACTATAGTCTCGTTGAAGAGCTTGACCCATTGGTCCATCATCCCACGGTTAATGGTGTAGACACGAAGCTGGTAAATCACGGCTGGTCCTCCTCTTTTTAATTCCTGCTAGGATCGAACTCTCATTCCTTGAGGAACTTCACGATTATTGGATTGATCTCCTGAGGCCTCTCCTGATGCATGAAGTGGCCCGTGCCCGGAATCACTACCTTCTCCAGTTTCCCTGTAAAGTAGGAATCCATCGCCTGAAAGGCCTCCAACCTCCGTGGACGGTCTCTGGTGCCATGAATGGCCAAGGTAGGCACCGAGATGGTGCCCGTCTCCACTTTCTGTTGGACCTCTTTGAGCGCCGGATCGTGAAACTCCCGCTGGTAGGAGTGGCGATAGTAGTCCAGTGCTGCTTTCACAACGCCGGGTTTGCGGAAGGTCTCCTTTGCGCTGTCCAGTATGGGCTTGGGTATATCCCATTCGGGGGAGGCGTCCCGCCACCAGTCCTCTATGAAAACGTAGTCGTCGTGTGCCAGGGTCGCCTCGGCAGCCTCGAGCTGGAAATAGAAGGCGTGCCATATCCCCTTCAAGTACTGGTAGTTCGTTTTCTCGGCCGTGGCCGGGTGAGATGCGGCGATGCTAACCATCTTGGTGACCCTTTCGGGCTCCAGTATGGTGGCTCCATAAACTGCCTGGGCGCCCCAATCGTTGCCGATGAGAACGGCCTTTTCGGCGCCCATAGCATCTATCAGGCCCAGCGCATCCTTGGCTAGTAGCCCCGTTTGATAGCGACCGTCCTTGGGTGCCTCGGTGGGAGCGTATCCCCTCATGAAGGGCGCGATCGCTCGGAAACCGGCTTCTGCCAGGTCCGGGAGCAGATGGCGGAAGGAATAGGCGTGGTCTGGAAAGCCGTGAAAGCACAGAGCCAAGGGACCTTCACCCGCCTCCAGGTAATGAAACTTAAGGCCGTTTGCCTGTATTACGCCAGTTTTGAGGTCTGCCATGGCACCTCCTTGGTCAATTCGGATGCTGCAACCTGGACGATGGGCGGCCTGTCCTTGGACATTATAACCTTATGTAAACCTACGACTCCGGCTGGCATCCCAACCTGATACAGAGTAAGGGATAATAGTATCTTCTCAACAAAATTTCGATAGGCGCCCTTCACCCCCATCCTAGCCTTCCCCCATCGAGGGCTCACTGGGGTAGGCATATCCTAAAACTTGTTTAAAAACAGCTAGGAAAGCGCCGAGCTTTCCCGTCATCCTAGAAGTATCACTCAACTGGGATGTGGGGAGGTGACTCATGCGCTTTCCGAGAGAATGGTACCACTTGCTACGTTCAACTGAACAGTATTTTCCTGACCTAAGATCCAGCCAAATACGTGGATTGGCGCTATGGGTGTATGGGGCAATCATGGCTAAGAGTGCTTGCCAAAGCGCGGTGATTGATGCTCTATCCTCCATCGCCACCTTCCATGCTCTGCGACAATACCTTAGAGAGTTCCTTCGGGATGGTTCGGAGAAGGCCACTCCCTGCAACATCCAGTTGGATGTAACCCTCTGTTTTGCGCCTTTGCTCCGCTGGCTGCTGTCTTTGTGGAAAGGTCAACAACTGGCCTTGGCCGTCGACGCAACAGCCCACCAAGACCGCGTGGTCGCCCTGGTAGTAAGCGTGCTGTACCGGGGTAGCGCCATTCCCATTGCCTGGACCATACTCCCTGCTAACAGGTCGGGGGCTTGGATTCCCGAAATCCTCCGGCTTTTGCAACTGCTTGCTCCCGAAGTGTCCAAAAGCATGGAGGTGCTGGTGATGACTGACCGGGGCTTGTGGAGCCCCCGCCTTTGGAAGCAAATACGGGCCTTGGGATGGCATCCACTGATGCGGGTAAAAAACAACACCAGCTTTCAACCGTTGCAGGGGCAACGCCGGCAAGCCAGGACGCTGATTCCCGGACCAGGCCACGCCTGGGTAGGAAGGGGCAGTGCCTTTTATAATCCCAAGCGCCACCGCTTCGGTACTTTGGTGGTGGTTTGGGATAAAGGCCAGAAGGAACCCTGGATAGTGATTACCGACTTGCCTCCCGAGGATGTGGGGGTATGCTGGTATGGGTTGCGCTTCTGGATCGAGTTGGGTTTTCGCGCTCTCAAGAGTGTGGGTTGGCAATGGCAACGCACTCGACGGACTGACCCGGACCGAGTGGCCCGGTACTGGCTCGTTCTGGCGGTGGCTACCCTGTGGGCCACGGCCTATGGGACCAGAGCAGAAGACGCTATTTCTCTTGGAGTACCTCCCCAGAGAGTCAGAAGCCCTCATCCACTTCCTAGCTGTTCTGGACCCCGAAAGGATAGCGTGATAAAGAAGGGCATATGCTGTATGACTCGGCAACTGCTCCAGGGTAGGCCTTGGCTTCGCCTGTGGCTCATACCTGAACCTTGGCCAAACCCACTCCCTGGTTTGCAAATTACCTACCATAAACCGGTTCCCAAAGCTCATAATTTCAAATGCCTACCCCAGTGAGCCCATCGAGGGGGAAGGGACTTGTTCTCTCCCTCTTGACGGGGAAGTATTAGAGTGGGGGTGAAACGATGCAACAAATTTAAGTTGACTAAGCACTAGATACAGCCAGGAGCGACTAAACGATTTCTTTAAACTACTGCGATGGCCTCTATCTCGACGATATAGTCCGGATTGGCCAGCTCTGACACCACTACTAGCGTGCTGGTTGGGGGGTTGCCCGCCTTGAAAAGCTCCTCACGCACCTTCCTCACACCCGCTGCATGGGCGATGCTGGTAACATATGTGGTGGTCTTGACGACGCTTCCCAGGTCTCCCCCTACGGACTTGACCGCAGCCTCTATGTTCTTCCATATCTGCCGGGTCTGCGCCTCTGCATCTCCCTTACCCATTACGGTGCCGTCTTGGGTTACGCATATCTGGCCTGCTATGTATACCGTGTTGCCCGCTTTGACTACATGGGAGTAGCCAGAGGGCTTAGCCATTGTATCGGGATTAAGATGTTGTTTGCTTACCATTTCTTCTCTCCTCTGCCGACGATTAAATTGCCTTGAGACATGTTACCAGAGGCTCCATGGAAATTCCACAGAGCATCAGCCCACCCACATTTCTATGTCACCCTGAGAGTAGCGAAGGGTCTCCCCTAGGCGACAGAGATTCTTCGACTTCGTCTCAGAATGACGAGAAAAAGAATCCTGTGATTTTGACGACACTCGGCAGATCTTCGGCCTCATTATTAGCTGGACAATCTCAATATGATACAATGCACACGTCTTTTATCCAGGCCCGAAAATCAGGTTTCCAACACACCAAGTCAAAAAGGAGAGGGATGCTACTGTCTGAACGCCGAAATCGATTTCGCAAGGTACTTGCAGGCAATGAATGTATTCACCCAGCCTCAGTCTTCGACCCCATGTCGGCCCGAATGGCCGAGTCCCTTGGCTTTAAACTCGGCATGTTCGCGGGGTCGATTGCTTCCGCAACTGTCCTGGGAGCGCCTGATCTGGTAGTGCTCACCTTGACAGAATTCGCCCAACAAATTCGTCGGATAACCAGGGCCAGTGATCTTAGCCTGATGGTGGACGCCGACCACGGCTACGGCAACGCCCTCAACGTCATGAGGACGGTGGAAGAGCTGGAAACGGCGGGTGTGTCGGCCCTTACCATCGAGGACACGCTCCTTCCCAAACCCTTTGGTAGCAAAGGCGACCAGCTAATCTCCATCGAGGAGATGACCGGCAAGCTAAAGGGCGCTCTAGAGGCAAGACAAGACCCATCTCTTGTGATTGTCGGACGGAGCATCGCCTTGGGTCAGGCCGGTGTTGCGGAAGCTGAGAAGAGGGTGAAAGCCTACCAGGAAACGGGAGTTGACGCCATCTTTCTGGTGGGGGCTTCAAGCCAAAAAGATTTGGAAGCCATGAATAGAGTTGCCACGGTTCCGCTGATCCTGGGAAACGCCCCATCATCTCTCGGCGGGCGAGAGGTTTTGGCGGCCAATGGAGTGCGAATCGCCCTCCAGGGCCATATGCCCTTTTACGTGGGCGCCAAGGCCGTCTACGAAGCCCTCAAGCACCTTAAAGAGGGTGGCTCCCCCGCTGATCTGAAAGACAGAATCGCCTCTGAAGAACTGCTGGACATCGCTCAAAATAGACACGACTACTCTCGCTGGCAGCGAGAGTACCTGAGCTAGTCTCTAAAAGTCTATGGCGAACCCAGTATTGAAGGTACGGTATTGGTAAGAGTCGCGGTATTAGATGACTACCAAAATGTCGCTATGAAGATGGCTGACTGGAGCGTTTTGCCGTCCAGTACCGAGATACAAGTGTTCAACGACCACCTATCCGACCAGCATGCCGTGGTGGAGCGGCTGAAGGATTTCGAGATAGTAGTGGCCATGCGAGAGCGGACGCCTTTCCGAAGAGAGCTCTTGGAAAGGCTGCCGGCGTTAAAGCTGCTGGTGACAACCGGGATGCGCAACGCTTCCATCGACATGGAGGGCGCCGCCCGACTGGGCGTTACTGTGTGCGGCACCGGAGGGTTGGGATATCCCACGGCCGAGCTGACGTGGGGACTGATTCTAGGGTTGCTGCGACGGATTCCCACAGAGGATGCGGCCACCCGAAATGGCCAATGGCAGACCGACATTGGGATCGGTCTGAATGGAAAGGTGTTAGGGATAATCGGCCTGGGACACCTTGGCTCCCAAGTGACAATCATCGGCAAGGCCTTCGGAATGTCGTTGATCGCCTGGAGTCAGAACCTGACTCCTGAAAGGGCCGCCGAATACGGCGCCTCTTTGGTGGAAAAGGATGAGCTGCTCTCCCGCTCCGACATCGTGACCATCCACCTGGTACTCAGCGACCGAACTCGTGGGATAATCGGAGCCCGGGAATTAGGCCTAATGAAGCCCACCGCCTATCTGATAAACACGTCCCGGGGGCCCATAGTGGACGAAAAAGCCCTGGTCGCTGCACTGCAGGACAGGACCATCGCTGGAGCAGGCATAGACGTTTTCGATCAGGAGCCGTTGCCGTTAGACCACCCGCTGCGAAGACTGAAGAATACGGTTATCACTCCCCACACGGGGTACGTGACCGTCGAGACCTATGAGGTGTTTTACGCAGATGCCGTGGAAAACGTAAGGGCTTTCCTTGCCGGAAAGCCCGTGAGAGTGCTCAACTCACCTCAGGTATGAACCATCCCTGATTCCTACGTGGACGCGCGACCCCGCCTCACTGCTCGACCCGCCAGAACGCCGGTATGTCGGCCCTGATCGACCACGGATTGTCCGTTCACTATGACGTGATCGATCCCTATGGGGAACTGTTTGGGGTTGTGGCGGGTAGCAGGCGACTTGATAGTGTTGAGATCGAACACCACGATATCCGCCTTCATGCCGTCTCGCAGCATACCTCGGTCGGGTATGCCGAGGCGCTGAGCAGGAAAGGATGTCATCTTTCGGATGGTGTTCTCAAGGGTCATCGAGCGCTCGTCTCGAACATACTCCGAGAGAATCTGAGGGAATGTGCCATAGGTACGGGGGCTTGGGTAGTCTCCCAGGAGAAGGGCGTCAGTGCCGAACATGGACAGCGGGTGCTTGATGAAATCAGGCAAAGATGGCCCCCATGCGCCGGGGGCTACGTATGAAGTCTGTAGGTCCTCCTCCAGCAACAAGTCACACAGGGCATCCACCTCGTGCTTGCCCATCATCTCAGCCACCTCGGCAATGGAGCGCCCCTCGTAACGACGGTTATGTGCATGCTTGAAATAGGTTAACCACATCTCCTTCCATGATTGGCTGCGCGGTACCACTTCTTTGCGCAGCCGTTCCCGGCCCTCCGGCGAACGCATTACATCCTTTAGCTTCTCCGGACCGCCATCATGTGCCCAATGGGGGAACAGTATGAGTACGCGGGTGCTGGCAAAAAGATACGGATAGGTATCTATGGTGATGTCCATTCCCCCACCGCGGGCATCTTCCACCAAGTCCAGGATCTGCCGGCCGCCTCCGGGATGGGTTACCCGCTTATAGAGATGGGTGAGGTGGCAGGGGAGGCCTCCTCCCCTACAGATGTCTATAGCCTCTTTGAACGGGTCCAAGAAGCGATCGCCTAGAGTATTTCGCACGTGGGTGTGGTAGAAACCACCCAATCGAGCCGCCTCTTTACTTAGCTCCACCAACTCAGCGGTGTCAGCGTAGCTTCCAGGTGGATAGTCTAGGCCGGTGGAAAGACCAAAGGCTCCCTCCTCCATCCCCTCTCGCAGCAGAGCTTTCATATTTTCCAGCTCTCCACCAGTTGCAGGCCTGTCATCCCAGCCGATGGCACAGATGCGCAACGGAGAGTTGCCGATTATATAGGCAATGTTTACCGCTACCTTGTTGTCGAACATGGATAGGTACTCTGCCACGGTGGACCACTGACCAGGCAGGGAGGGTGCCCCATCCAGGCCGGAGTTCAGCTCGAAGAAACGAAGAAAATCGTCGTGAGAGGTGAAAGGGGCGTAGGAGTTTCCGTCAATTCCGATCAGTTCAGTGGTAATACCCTGGCGCACCTTGGGTTCGTGCTTAGGCTCGGCCAGGATAACCAGACCCGAGTGGGCATGCATATCGATGAAGCCCGGACAGACGACCCGCCCCGATGCATCTATGGTTCTGGCCGCCTCGACTGAGGAGTAATCTCCTCTGAAGACGTGCACCGTGTCACCCTCAACCCCTACAGCACCGCCATATCCGGGGCTGCCGGTACCATCTACGATGAGCCCGCTTTCGATAAGCAAGTCCAGCAAGATTCACCTTCCTTCGGGCTACACCAGATTTCCTGTCACGGCGAATGATGAGGGAGAACGTTACCTGCAGTAGCGACGCTTTGGAGGAACGCGACAGGCATCCAATGCAGACAATGATTCAAGCTGGGCTAAGTCTATCGACAGGGTATATGGTTGTCAAATATGGGTTAGGGATTTGGCTGGGTACAGATTACAGGCTTTCCAGCTCCACCATCAACCCGCGCAGGTCCTCCACCAGCTCTGCCGCCTCAACCTCTTCCACCCATGAAGCCAGCGTTTCCAATGTATGGTCGATCTCCATCTCTTCCTCGAATACACCCATCAGTGCATCGGTGGCAGCGTCACTCGCTTCGGGTTGAGCGTTATCTAGTACTCAGTCAACTCGGTTTTGGTAATTGTTTAAGAAAACGTCTAAGGTTGCTACCCTTTTTTAGGAGTGTTGACGTAGGAGGGTGGCAGCCATGGGACGAGAACGGTATGTGGTCCGGTTGGAAAGGGAAGAACGAGACCAGTTGGAACGACTGATTCGCGGGGGAAAGAGCCCAGCGCGAAAGGTTGCCCGGGCCCGTATTCTGCTAAAGGCAGATACGGGCTGGGGGGTGATGCGCATCGTGGAGGCGCTGGACACGTCTGCGGGTACGGTGTGCCGTACCAAGCGGCGGTACCTGGAGGGAGGACTGAAGCGGGCCTTGGAGGAAGATCCTCGGCCAGGACATCCGACCAAACTGGATGAGCGGGGGGAAGCGCACCTGATTGCCCTGGCGTGCAGCGAGGCCCCCCCAGGCCATGACCACTGGACCCTGCGGCTCCTGGCAAACAAGGTGGTGGAGTTGGGGCTGGCGCCCTCCATGTCCCACGAGGGAATTCGCAAGCGGTTGAAAAAAACAGTCTCAAGCCGTGGCAGAAGAAGGAGTGGTGTATTCCCCAGGTGAGCGCCGAGTTTGTGGCGTGTATGGAGGATGTGCTGGACCTTTACGCGGAACCCTATGACCCAGAGCGCCCGGTGGTCTGTTTCGACGAGACCTCCAAGCAGTTGCTGGCGGAAAAGAGGTCTCCGATCCCGCCCAAGCCGGCACGACGGGAGCGATACGATTACGAGTACCAGCGCAATGGCACCCGAAACCTGTTCATGCTGTGCGAGCCCCTGGCGGGCTGGAGGCATGTGGCAGTGACCGAACGTCGTACCATGGTGGACTTCGCTAAGCAGATGCGGTGGCTGGCCGATGAAGCTTACCCAGCGTCCGAGAAGATCCGGGTGGTGCTGGACAACCTCAACACCCACAAACCAGCTTCCCTCTACGAAACCTTCGAGCCCAAGGAGGCTAGGCGAATACGCAAACGCTTGGAGTTTCACTACACTCCCAAGCACGGTAGTTGGCTCAACATGGCAGAGATCGAGTTCAGTGTCTTGGCCAGGCGAGTCCTGCGCCGGCGTATTGCCGATGAAGAGACTTTGAGTGGCGAGATCGCGGCCCTGGAGGCAGAACGAAACCAAGCCGGAGCAACCATTGACTGGAGATTCTCCACTGTGGACGCCCGAGTCAAGCTTCACCATCTCTATCCTGCCAACAATTAGGTTGACTGAGTACTAGGCCGGCAATGGAGGGCGTCTCATCTTCGTCATCCTCGCCATCATCACCGTCCTTATCATTAGACGCTCGTCTGGGAGCTGGAGCTGGGGGAACCGCTACCGGGGCTTCATCATCATCATCATCGTCGTCGTCATCATCGTCTGCCACCACAGCATTCTCTTCCGACTCTACGGACGCTGCCCAGTCTACTAACTCATCGTCATCATCGTCATCATCTTCCTCATCTTCTTTAGAGCCCTTCTTCAAGAACTTTCCCATTAATCCCATGTTGATTACCTCCTGTGTAGATGTGTTGCTTGCTCTGTATGAGACCTTTGGCCCGCCTTCCGCAGGACCTGTTTAGCGAAGCACGATCGCCCGTTATGCCAACAAGCTATGAGCTATGGGAGGAATCAGGAGCATATTAACTCCTGATAAAGTACACATCACGCTGCCGTAGAACACCAGCTTTAGGCTATGGCCCCCGGTGGCAAACTTGGGAGCCATCGTATTAGCTATCGTAAGAACAACCACCGCGCCCATAGTTAACATCGATGATTGCGACATGTCCTTGGGCTGGAATACAGGTAGCTCAGGTATCTTTGCAGCGGCACTTCCACCCTGGGCTATTAGCTCTGTAGTCGCTACCGCCAGCTTGTCATTAAAGGCGACCATTATCTCCATGACGAATATGAGCAATGCGGACATAGCACCGTGAAGGGGTACGACAAGGTAGGCGAAAGGAGTAGCCGTAACATAACGCTTGGCTCGTAACAACGCTATATTCATGGCGTAATCGGATGCAACCTCACCCACCTTGTCAGGGCTTCCACCCACCTTGGTGCCATCCACGAACATCTTGACAGACCGGTTAACCAGCTCACTTCCAGTCTCGTCGATAAACCTGTCCCAGCATATCGCCGGGCTGATCTGACTACGAAGACGGACCTGTAATCTCCTGACGTAAGGCTCCAGGGTCCCCAATGAGCGCCTGTCAATCCTAGCCATGGCGGCGGAAAGGGTCGATCCAAGGGCCTCTGCTACATTACCCAAAGACCGGAGGAACTTGGCGGTCTCCTCGTCGATCTTGCTTACCTTCGAATCGTCCATAAAGGCATAGACACCAGAGGGCATCAGAAACAGGCCCAAAATGAGAAATGCCATTCCTAGTCCCGACGTGAAAAGCATGAATACTGCGGCCAGGACTCCAACTGAACCCAGTAATACAAACAAAAAGGCCGCCCGCTGTCGTTCCTTGGGACCTTTATAGTTTTTAAATGTCTTAACTTCGAAAGGCGCCGCCTTGTAGATGATATAGGCCCCGAAGAATGACATCACGAACATGGTTCCGGTAAGCATGAATACAAATGCGTTACCGATGTCATACAGCATGGTGGAGATCATAGACACCACCATAATCAGGGAGACAGAGACCATGAGGGCTGCGTAGGCGTCTCCCCACTTCTGAAGGGTTTCCAGCCCTCTTTGGTACATGTTAGTGTACTGGTCTCTCTCTACTCTGGCTTCCTGGGTCAGGAACTGGTTCTCCGATTCACCTGAGTTTATGGATCCGGCGAATCTCAAGAGCAGGCTCTTGATCGATGCGGCAGGCGCCCTCTTGGAGACAAGCTGGAAAGCACGCCCGTACTCGAATCCCAGTCGCTTGGTCAGTAGGTAGACCTGCTTGAAGTACAAGGCCGTTTTATATGACTGGGTTATGGCGTTCCGAAATATCACATCTCTGGGGACGTCCCCGGACGATAGAGCAGCCATGTAGGTAAGGTTCGAATAAAGATCGAAACTTAATACTGCATTATCGGAAGACACCCTCTCTGTACGCTTGCGAGAGGACTTGGTAGAGTTCATAGAAGCCGTCCATTTTCTGTTCATGTAGTTTCTTGAGAATATTGGCCCTGCGGGTTAGCTCGTTGTAGATTTGCCTTTTCTTGGCTGGTGGAAGCCCCCGCTGCATGGCAATACGCTCTTCTAGCATGTAGCTGTTCATGTACCCGCTGAACTCGAAAGCGTCGTCTGCAGGGTTCCACCTGAATACTTCGATGAAGGAGAATGAATCGCTAGAGGAGTCGTAGCCAATGATCTCATTCACACTGATGACCCGTCTGCCATCCTTGCCGTTCGGCAAGCGGACCATGCTCTGAATAGCCACCAGGTTCAGATTGTCTATGTAGGTCTTAGGTATGTTAATGGGGTGACCCGTTAGCCTTTGGATCAGCTTTTCCACAGAGGCGGCGTGGAAGGTAGCCATGCATGCGTGGCCGGTCTGCATAGCCTGGAACGCGATGGCTCCCTCCTCTCCCCGTATCTCACCAATTATGATCTCGTTGGGGCGTTGCCGAAGAGCGGCTTTGAGCAGATCAAACATGGTAACCGCTGAATCGCTGGAGGACTTGGTGCTACCACGCACCACCTCCCTGATCCAGTTAGGGTGGGGCACCTGTAGCTCGGGCGTGTCTTCAATGCTTACGATTTTCCCGGTGGGAGGTATGAAGGCAGTGAGAGCATTCAGCAACGTGGTCTTACCCGATGCCGTCTCTCCCGACACAAACATATTCATTCCATGGCCCAGTGCCAGGGAGAAATAGGCTGCCATCTCATATGTTAGAGTTTTAAACTGGACTAGCTGAAGAATGCTCATGGGGTCTACTGCGAATTTTCGTATGGTGAAGTTGCTCCCTCTCCTGGAAAGGTCGCTGCCAAACACCAGGTTAATTCTAGAGCCGTCTGGAAGGGTGGCATCAATCACTGGATCCCGAAACGTCACGGGTTTGCCGATCTTCTCTGACATCCTGATCACGAAAGTGTCTAGCTCCTCAAAACTGGTGAAGGTTATACTGGCTTTCAAACTTTTGAATATCTTGTGCTCCACGAAAAGAGTCCCCAGACCACTGCAGCTGATATCTTCGATGTTAGGATCATGGATTAGCGGGTCTAGTGGCCCCATACCTTCTTTATCCCTGATCATCTGGTAACGTAGCGCCCCATACTGACTAGGAGTGAGGTAGATCTTGCCCCCTGTTCCGTTCTTTTTGCCTTTTTTAGAAGCCTTGGAGCCCTTGTTGTCGTCTTTACGAACCGTGCACACTTTATCCAGTATTTTCAACAGCAGCTCTGCGCGCTGTTTGCCGTCTCCGCTGTTTTCATCCAGGTCATTGACGTAATCCACCAGACGAATCTCGACCTGATCCGTGATGCTTGATACGTCCTCCAACATCCCTGGCTCAATTGCTATGTAATAGTTCCGAGCATCTGCGGGATCAGGGTAGATGTGGATAAATATGTCGTCACTAACGGGGTAGATGAGGTTAGGGTTGGGGAGGTCCCCCATGTCTCTACTCAATGTTTCATGGTATTCAGGTACGCCTATCTTCTCTATAGGCAAGAGGTGGAGGTAGTCCCACAGATGTACCTTTTTCTTGGACTCTTTCCGCAGCTTTTTGGGAAGCATGCGAAACAGGGGGCACTCTGTAGCGCCTTTTTTGTGATCATGCTCTCCGGGTTTTGCCAAGGGTAATGTTTGGGTCGCCATGATTATGCCTTCGCCTTTGTTATCGGTATGATTCTCATTCCCAGTCCGGGTTCCACCTCGAAGCTTATGATGTTACCCGTCGTTCGTTCTGCATTACGCACCTTGCTCACCTCCATCATCTTCACCAGCCGATCACCGACCTCCTCCAACCTCAACCTCAAATGGGCGTCACATAGGGACCTGACCCGGATGAGCATCCCCTCATCGAACGCATATGAATGGACCACAACGAATATAGTCCGGCCCTCGTCACATAGCTCCTTGCAGCTAATGAAGAAGTCTATGATATTGGATTCCTTGCTATGGGTGACTATGTTAGTGACAGAGTCAACTACGATGACTTTAAAGGACTCGGGAAGAGTCTCGATATGTTTCGCCAATCGCCCGAAGATCAGTTCAGAATTCTTAGTTTTTGTAGAGATCTGCAGGGGGTAAATCCTCAGCCGGTCCACAAGGAAATAGTCCGTAACGTCCAGGCCAAGAGAGGCCATCTGGGTGATAAGGCTTTTAACCGTGTTCTCAACGGTGTAGCAAGCTACCCCCACGTCCGAATTAAGCGCGCCATATATGAGATGCTGAGAGAGTACACTTTTACCGGCATCGGACTGTCCCTCGATCAATGAAAGGGAGCCTATTGGGATGCCTCCTCCCATTTTCTTGTCGATCTCTGTGTTGGAAGTCGAGATTGTAGTTGTAGATTGTATAGATGTTGTCATTCAATCCTCCTTTCATCGAGTTTAGGTATTTGTGGCTGCCCCTGATCATGGGGGCCCATAATATTCATCTTTTACTCATGGATAAAGGAACTTGAGCCATTTAGTTAGTAAAATATGCGGAGTCCGTTACGCCTCCCGGCACCACCACCGCCACGGTGCCTGATGTGCCACTCTTAACCACCGGAACAACCTTCATCACGATCGTCGCTACCTCATCGGGGTCCCACATCTTGGGATTGTAGGAATCTGGGCTGATGCTCGAGATCGTCCATTGATCGTTGCCAGGGTCTCCGGTACCTCCACACAGCTCCTTGCACACGTAGGCCAGGCGCTTGATTTCCTGGTCCCCTGTTGAATTGGTGTATTTCGTGAGTAGGTCCATCTGAGAGAAAACTCCGAAAGACGCCGATCCGTCATTGTCTCCTGTCACCGTTATTTTAGTTCCGCCTCCCGAGTCGGAAGCACTGGTAGATGTTATCGATATGTCTGCTGCAACCTGAGCCGCTTGGAACTCCGATGCGTCCCTTAACGACGCACCCTGGGTGGTTGTTGTACCTAAAAACGTGTTGAAGATGAGCATCGATACCAATAAGAAAGTAACTATGATGAGTGCGCCTGAAATTACGATGCTCAACGGGTCTTTCTCCGTTGCTTGAACTTATCTGCCGACCTGCTGGTCCGATTGTGCTCCATCTCATCACCATCACAGTGTTCGCTAATTTTATTCACACCACAAGAGATGCACATTATGACCTAGCTAGATACTGAACTCTTTCTCCGCGGTCACTGCGTTGTATACGGCCATCTTGACCGTATGAAGCCCTGTTTCTCCGCTGGTAAGGAACACTTCGATCTTTGTGGTGACCGCTTGGCTCCAGTTTGTCGCGCTTCCTTCGACAGTGTACTTCCAGTAAGGTTTGGTCGGGGACCCTCCACCATCGTAGGGTATGCGGATTATGGCTGTAGGAGAAGTAAGGAATATGTCTGAGTTGTCTATGGCGTTGATAGTGTTTGATCCTACGTTCTTAACCCAGAAGGTAATTTCATCGCCGGTAGAGTTTCCCGAAGCAAATACGATCTCTATGTCCGTTTTAATTCGATCCGCAGCGTCGGAGTTGGCGGCTATTAAAGCTCCTGATCCCTTCCCTGCAGCTGGTATTACAGCATTTATCAGGGCCATGGTAGCCACTATGCTGGCAATGACCAGCAGTGCTGTAGTTATAGTTTTTTCCACGTTGAGACCTCACTGTCTACGTTCCTTCTTCCTCATCTACCTGATGCGCCCGTTGGCACTTCCCCCGACCCTTACGCGAGGTCTGTCTACTGAGAAGATTCCTCCTGCTATCAGGATTCCGTCGAGCTGATGAATGAGTTCCATGTACTCCTGAGCAGGATCGATTCCGCAGGATGGTTCGTCTTCCACCATATTGCATACGTAGCTGATAATTTCACTAAGCTCTTTTGAGCAATGTCCCGACCTGAGATATACCTCGAGAAGGTGGCTGAGCTTCGCTTGTCCCATACGAGCTTTAGCCTGAAGCGCCCAACGAACCAGGTTCGCGATTAAATTGACGTCCAGGAATTCATAAGATGCAGTTGGCTGATCGACGTGCTGTTCCGGGTCATCGGATGGTAGAACCCAACCGTTCTCTTCGGATTCGTCCTCATATTCCCAATCGTAGGTATCTTCCATGACTTCTTGTTCCACCGACTTTCCGTTCATTGAGGGTATACGCCTCCTTTCAGAGGGATCGGGTAAGATTTCCCCAGAATAGGACCGAGTTATCTGCCTAACGGAAGGCTGACGCTTGGTCTCTTTTTCAACTGTAGGTCGCCTTCGCTTCCTTTCGGAAGAACTGGGGGGCCTTTCTTGAGAGCGCTCTTCTTGCCGTTTACGGGTAGATGGCTTTATAGGCTCTGGAGTTTCGTGTCTTTCCTCCTTCCATTGAACCTTGGTTTCGTCTAACAAAGTGTTGTACTCAGTTGGTTCGGAGGACCTGCCGTTATCGGACAGATCCTGACTGATTCCATTAGACGAGTGATCTGGAATATCTCGGTCAGGAGCTCGATTGGCTGGTTCATTCTGAGGCGGAGGAGCTTGGGCAGCAACAGGGGGAGGTGGATAACCCATGACCTGCTGGGGCGGGGGTATGTAAGCTGGGACAGGCCATGGCTGCTGAGGAGCGGGAGCCTGTTGTTGAGGAGCCTGAGCGGCGGGAGACGCCTGTTGTGACGATGATGCCGCTTTCTCTATCCGCATGACCCTTAGTTCATCTTCCAGCGCATCCACCCTTCTCTCACTTTCGCCATCTACGGTGGTCTCTTTTATAACCCGCTCGCTCACAGATGTTTCGTTTATCGCTGGAGCTACTTCTAGCCGTTCGTTTAGAGGAGAGTCTTCTCGCATGACGAAGGCTCGAAGGTCCACCAAGGTGCGCTTGACTTCCCCTTTTAATAGCTTCAGCTCTTCTTCGAGGACTTCTACACGCCTATCTGAGTCCGCCACTGCTGTTTCCTCCCAGTCTGTAAGGTATCTAAGAGCCAGCCCTGGATATAGCCCCCCGGGGCACAGGGTTCCCACTCCAGGGCCGGCTCAGGAGAGAGCTTCGAATCAGCTCTAATTCTAATTCAGTTATGATGGTGCTCTCGGTTCTTTGGCTTGCTACCTGCCGGCTATTGCCCCTCCGGCAAGCTACCGAGCGTTGAACTCACCTATGGATTATCCAAGGTCGTTGTAGGCTTCTAGGACTACGGGAGTGGTGCGGTTGATGTAAACCACGGCCCCTGTCGGAGGCTTCACTTCCAGAGTAAATGCCTTGTCTTTGGGCAGATCCGTACCGAGTTTAGCTTCCAGGGCTGTGAGCTTAATTTCGTACATCTCGCCGGGCTCGACCAGCTTGTCGCTATCGGCGCTACCCAGTCCGGTGACTGTAAAGTCGCCTGATACAAGGTTATAAATCTGGTCTACGTCGCTGTATACGATGATGGTCTCACTGGGAGTCAGGTCCACAGCCTCACCACCTGCGGCATTGGCCACCTGAAAGGAGATCTCATCTATGGCAGTCTTGCCGCCGTTGGCCTTGGCGATGACCGCTCCGCGAAGTTCCAATGTACCCCTAGCTTCGGATAGGCCAGCGTTTATAGTCTCTTTGGACTTGTCGCTGGAAAAGAGGCCCGTGGATAGGGCGGCAAAAGCGAACACCGATGAGACTACTACGAAGGCTATCAGCACGATGGCTGTCTCTAGTCCGGTTATCCCTCGCTGGTCTCTCACCAGCTTAGATATATTTCTCATTTTTTAACCCTCCGATAAGTGTATTTTGTTTATTTGAGTAAACCATTAGGCTGATGTGTTACGGATCAACTAGCCCAGGTCGTTATAGGTTTCCAGTACTACTGGGGTCATCCGAGAGATCTGAACGACGGCGCCTTGGGGCGGCTTTATCTGTAGAATGAATGTCTTATCCTTCCCAAGGTCCGGATTAAGCTTGGCCGCCAGACCGATGACTTTCACCTCATACATCTCTCCTGGTTCAACCAGCTTGTCGGCGTCCGCGCTGCCCAAAGCAGTTACCGTGAACCCTCCAGTTGTGGCAGTGCTATCCAAGGTTATCGACTGGTCAACATCTGTGTATGTGATGATGGTCTCGCCTGGTGTCAGGTTAACAGCCTCTCCACCCGCTGCATTTGCTACCTGTAAATACATCTCGTCGATCGCATCACCAGTTGTAGTGGTCTTCACTACTATTGAACCGCGGATCTCGAGAGTGCCCCTAGCTTCGGAAAGCCCGGCATTTATGGTCTCCTTGGACTTGTCGCTGGAGAAGAGGCCCGTGGATAGGGCGGCGAAGGCGAACACCGATGAGACTACCACGAAGGCTATCAGCACTATGGCTGTCTCCAGTCCGGTTATTCCCCGATGGTTCTTCACCAGCTTGGACGTATATCTCATGTTATGACCTCCCACTGTTTCCTTTCCTTCAAAGTATCTGGTCTGTAGACTCTGTTTCTAGCGCACCGGATCTCGGACTGTCTTTAGCCAAGATCGTTATAGGTCTCAAGGACAACGGGAGTGGTACGAGCGATGTACAGAACAGCGCCTGACGGAGGCTTCACTTCGAGAGTAAAGGCTTTGTCCTTGGGCAGGTCTGTAGCAAGCTTGGCTTGCAAGGCGGTTACTTTCACTTCATACATCTCGCCTGGCTCCACCAGTTTGTCACTGTCCGCATTTCCCAACCCAGTTACAGTGAAGTCACCGCTCACAAGGTTATAAGTCTGGTCGACGTCACTGTATACGATGAGGGTCTCACCTGGAGTCAGATCGACGGCCTCTCCACCCGCGGCGTTGGCCACCTGGAAGTAGATCTCGTCCACGGCATCGCCGGTGCTATTGGTCTTGGCGATAACCGCTCCGCGGAGCTCCAAGGTACCTCGAGCTTCGGATAGGCCTGCGTTTATGGTTTCCTTGGACTTGTCGGCGGAAAAGAGGCCGGTGGACAGGGCAGCGAAAGCGAACACCGATGAGACCACCACGAAGGCTATCAGTACGATGGCTGTCTCTAGTACTCAGTCAACCTAATTGTTGGCAGGATAGAGATGGTGAAGCTTGACTCGGGCGTCCACAGTGGAGAATCTCCAGTCAATGGTTGCTCCGGCTTGGTTTCGTTCTGCCTCCAGGGCCGCGATCTCGCCACTCAAAGTCTCTTCATCGGCAATACGCCGGCGCAGGACTCGCCTGGCCAAGACACTGAACTCGATCTCTGCCATGTTGAGCCAACTACCGTGCTTGGGAGTGTAGTGAAACTCCAAGCGTTTGCGTATTCGCCTAGCCTCCTTGGGCTCGAAGGTTTCGTAGAGGGAAGCTGGTTTGTGGGTGTTGAGGTTGTCCAGCACCACCCGGATCTTCTCGGACGCTGGGTAAGCTTCATCGGCCAGCCACCGCATCTGCTTAGCGAAGTCCACCATGGTACGACGTTCGGTCACTGCCACATGCCTCCAGCCCGCCAGGGGCTCGCACAGCATGAACAGGTTTCGGGTGCCATTGCGCTGGTACTCGTAATCGTATCGCTCCCGTCGTGCCGGCTTGGGCGGGATCGGAGACCTCTTTTCCGCCAGCAACTGCTTGGAGGTCTCGTCGAAACAGACCACCGGGCGCTCTGGGTCATAGGGTTCCGCGTAAAGGTCCAGCACATCCTCCATACACGCCACAAACTCGGCGCTCACCTGGGGAATACACCACTCCTTCTTCTGCCACGGCTTGAGACTGTTTTTTTCAACCGCTTGCGAATTCCCTCGTGGGACATGGAGGGCGCCAGCCCCAACTCCACCACCTTGTTTGCCAGGAGCCGCAGGGTCCAGTGGTCATGGCCTGGGGGGGCCTCGCTGCACGCCAGGGCAATCAGGTGCGCTTCCCCCCGCTCATCCAGTTTGGTCGGATGTCCTGGCCGAGGATCTTCCTCCAAGGCCCGCTTCAGTCCTCCCTCCAGGTACCGCCGCTTGGTACGGCACACCGTACCCGCAGACGTGTCCAGCGCCTCCACGATGCGCATCACCCCCCAGCCCGTATCTGCCTTTAGCAGAATACGGGCCCGGGCAACCTTTCGCGCTGGGCTCTTTCCCCCGCGAATCAGTCGTTCCAACTGGTCTCGTTCTTCCCTTTCCAACCGGACCACATACCGTTCTCGTCCCATGGCTGCCACCCTCCTACGTCAACACTCCTAAAAAAGGGTAGCAACCTTAGACGTTTTCTTAAACAATTACCAAAACCGAGTTGACTGAGTACTAGTCTGGTGATTCCTCGCTGTTCTCTGCCCAGCTTAGCTATACTATTCATATCGTTGCCTCTAAATGGTTCCTTTCTTTTAAAGTATCCGATTTGTAGGATCTGCCTCTGGCTCACCGGATCTTTGGAAGTCTTTAGCCAAGATCGTTATAGGCTTCTAGGACTACGGGGGTGGTGCGGTTGATGTAAACCACGGCCCCTGTCGGAGGCTTCACTTCCAGAGTAAATGCCTTGTCTTTGGGAAGGTCCGTACCGAGTTTAGCTTCCAGCGCTGTGAGCTTAATTTCGTACATCTCGCCGGGCTCGACCAGTTTGTCGCTATCGGCGCTACCCAGTCCAGTGACTGTAAAGTCGCCTGATACAAGGTTATAAGTCTGGTCTACGTCGCTGTATACGATGATGGTCTCACTGGGAGTCAGATCAACAGCCTCGCCACCCGCAGCGTTGGCCACCTGAAAGGAGATCTCGTCTATGGCAGTCTTACCGCCGTTGGCCTTGGCGATGACCGCTCCACGAAGTTCCATGTACCCCTGGCTTCGGATAGGCCAGCGTTTATAGTCTCTTTGGACTTGTCGCTGGGAAAGAGGCCCGTGGATAGGGCGGCAAAAGCGAACACCGATGAGACTACTACGAAGGCTATCAATACGATGGCTGTCTCTAGTCCGGTTATCCCTCGAGAATCTCGCCTTACCTGCGGTGCCATCCTAACTACTTTCGATATCTGATTCTGCATGAGATTCTGCTCCTTCTTTTTGGTACTAAATGCCCCGGTGTCGATCTCTGGTATCTTTGGGAGCCCTTGCGGGCTTTCTCGTTGAGCCACTACATCAAATCCTCCTTTCAATGCCCCGGTTTGTTTCCCCTTCTAGGGCCATCCATATTCACCTGTTACAAGTGTAGGGAGCCGATAGTTGAAGACACACAGGACTACCACCTCAGTCATCTGATGGCGGAGTACCATGGCTTTAGGTAAAACACTCTGGCATGTAGATTTTCCTTCGAAGAGTAGGGGCAAGCACCCATCTACTAAAGGAGAATCTCCCATATCGCTATGGGGATGACTTGGTGCTAGACTTGGGGAACGGCTAATCCACATCTCCTGGGCCACTGACCATTGACGGGCAGAAGAGATTTGTGAGTAGACGATTGCTTTTCCGAGAGGAGCTTTATAGAATGGTCTTGTTCACATTTGTCTGCAGGGCAGCTGTGTCGTCTGCCGGAAGCGGATAAATCCCCAATAGAGAATACTTAGGTAGCGATGGGCTGGTGGATGGTATGCCCCAGCCAGAAAAGGAAGCTTAGAACATGACAAAGATTATGATCGTCGAAGACGAGGGCCTGTTCCGGGACATGCTTAAGATTTCTTTGGCTTCTTCTCCCGGTATCGAGGTGGTAGCAGCAGTAGGGAGCGGAGCTGCCGCCCTGAGGGCGTCCAGAGAGCTGAAACCAGAGGTCATACTTATGGACATCGAGCTGGGCAGCGAACCAAACGGCATTGAGACTGGAAGACTTATAAAGGAAGAGGACCCTAAGGTAGGTATCGTGATCCTGTCGGTCCACAAAGACAAGGAGTATATCACCAACCTGTCGGCGGACGAGGCTTCAGGATGGTCCTATCTCCTCAAGCAGAACGTAGGTGATACCGAAGCACTGATGCGGGCCATCGAGGGTTCTGCCTCCGGGTTCGTCGTTATGGACCCTGATGTGGTCAGCGGCCTAAGACCTCGACAGGGTTCCTTTACGGCCCGTTTAACGCCTCGACAACAAGAGGTTTTATCATTGATGGCCCAAGGTTATAACAACGCAGCCATAGCAGAGAAGCTAGTTCTGGGGCACAAATCAGTAGAGAACTACATTAATGCGATCTATCAGGAGCTGAATTTAAACCAAGGCGACCACACACATCCACGGGTGTCTGCGGTGCTGAATTACATCCAAGACAGCTATAGCACGTAGAGACGGAAGAAATCCGGGCTTGTGGAGTCCTGGCGCTAAAGAAGAGGTCCAGGACCGATCTAAACCAGTTTAGCCCATAACTGGGCGCAAATGTACATGCAGCCGGTCTGAACCTAAGGCTGCGATCTCTCCGTTTGGTAAGCCTGATTTCAGCTGCCCCACCGTCAGCACATTCTCTCCCAAATCCAGTGTGAACTCATGGCCAGAGCCGTCTGGCAGCAATGATTGATTGACGATTTTGCCAACCCCAACTACCGAATCTATCACCCTCCCAAAGGATGATAGCGTGTCCGAGTTGGCAACGGGTGTGACCACTATGCGGAGAATTCCGGAAAACCCTACCAATGGAGCTGCCGTTTGAGGCGGTGGTGAAGCTACGGGAGGCTCTACCGGCATCTGCACCTCGGTAACGCTTGTGTCAAGACCGGTTCCTGCCGCACCTTCGATCGAGGTGAGATTGGCTAGAGACTCCTGCAGCTCTGCCAGCAAGTCATCGCCGAATTCTTCTCCTCCGACAGTAACAGCGGGATCTTCGTTACCAGGACTCACGATCGCATTTCCCACCGGTTGCGCAGGCGCACCTTCAATCCCACTAGCCGGCCCAACCTGAGGCTCCTCTACTCCCAAATCGAGAAAGTCTAGGCTTTCAATTAAAGACACTTCAGGCGCTGCCGGCGCCGATGGTAATGGCTCTGGATTTTCCGGTTCAGCGGGTGCATCAGGCTCTTCTCCAGACTGGAGAAACTGGTTTAACACTGAGTCCAGATCACGCTTTGACTGGTCGGTGGACTGGAGAAATTCGTTTAAAGCCGACTCCAGACCTTGAGTCCGATCAACTTCTTGCTGGCCTTCAACGGCCGGATTTGGTTCCGCAGCAGCGGATACGAACGGTTGAGGGTCAGGGGCCTGTATGGGCTGCTCTTCAGCCTGCGCCGCAGGTGAATTTGCGGCCTGACCAACTTGAAGGATCTCCTGTTGCTTGTCCAATTCACCACTTGTCTGAACAGCCGGAGCACCAGTGTCCGCCACACCTGGCGCTGTAGAGGATTCACTAAACAAGGGGATCACAGGTACATCATCGCGGATGGGCTGGGAGCTTTCTTGAGCTTCACTGCTGGATTCAGGTTCCATGGGTGACCAGCTTTCGAGAGGGCTAGAAGGACTGGAGGCAGGTGGCACACCAGCCTTTTCTGACGCACCAACCTGTCCAATCGAGGGATTGGAAAGCAGTCTCTGAGCCTCTTGTCTCATCAGCGATGCGGATTGGCCCATCATGGCCCGAGCTCGCTGCAAATCATTTTGAGATGATTCCTTGAGAGACTGAGCCGAAGAGGTGGTCCTTCTGGCCTCCTCCAACTCGCGATTCACATAGCTGGTGGCTTTACGGACTGCACTTAAGGCATTGAGAATAGCCTCGGTGGCCCTCTGCCTGGCCCCATCGGCCTCCTCCTCAGCTTGTTGGCGAGTCCCTTGCCGCAGATAGCGCTCTGTCTTGATGGCCTCTTCCAAACTTCTGACGTTATCCGCCATTGTCTTCAAGGCGCTGGGGTTCAGCGCCAAAGCTTTGCTGAAGCTCTCCCGCGCCTGGACCATGACGTTCTCTGCTTCTTGTTGGATTGTGTCCGCTTCATCGAGGATCTGCTCGGCTTGTGTCCTCATACTCTGCGCCTGAGTTCTGAGACTCTGTGCCCCCTTTAGCTCTTCATATGCCTTGTCGGTGGTCCCTTCGATCTCGACCCAGGAGCCACTTATGTCGGTGACCGCCGGTGAGGTTGTAGCCAATGCCTCCTCTTGCTGCGGAGGAGGTTGCTGACGTGGACGTTGCTGCGGTGGAGGAGCCTCATCTATTCTTGGAATTCTTGTAGGTTCAGCCACATCCTGAATATAATCGGTCTCCAGCGGTTGCTCTGATATTCTCTCAGGGTCCGGGAGCACAGTCGGAGGCGCTTCTCGGGCAATCCGAGGCTCCGATGGGCTCTCCGGCAAGTCCAAAATAGGCGGCGGCTCATAAACTGGTTCCACCGATTGGGGCGAGTCCGCAACTATCAAGGGCGAGTCGTCTTCGGGTTCCTGGACCAGTTGTTCTTGAACCTGAGGGGCACGAACCGGCCGGCCGCGACGCTGCTGTCCATCGGCACCCTGGCTTGGGCGGCTACGATTTGGCTGGGAGCTAGCCTCACGGCCCTTAGCAGACTTCTTGGGAGAGGGACGGTCCTTCTTGACCATCTTATACAAGGAGTAAATGGAGGGGAAAAGTGTCTCAAAGAGGCTCTTTTCAGGCTTCCCACTTCCTGGGGGACCCTGCCGTTGTACCATTTCGTCTCTTTCCTAAATCCGTAGTATTTGATGTCTACATTGCCATAATGTCATAATGTGCGGCTATTGTCAAGCGCTTCAAGCTATCTACAGGGTATGAGATGGAGCTTTTAGAGCATGTCATGGCTCCGCATACTCCTTAATACGCCACCAAACGTCGACCAGGAAATGGACGTCGCTCATCCATTAGTAGGATAAGATGGCGGCTTTCCGTTACATATCTGCTCATTCATTACTGATTTAGAGAGAAGCATGCTGAGGAGCTTCAGCCGACCCCTCGTCGTGTCGCAACGCTTATGCCGATGTTGCGGCTTAGGACGCTGAGAAGCTCCTGACTACATCTTTAATCTGTATATTGGACACCAGGACCATGGAGTCCTCTGAGCGCCGCATATCCATCTCAATCGATTCCTCATCGACTACCAGGTATTTGGAGACCACCTCGATGATGTCCTTCTTCATGGTCTCCATATGCTCGGCCGTTATCCCGATGCGGTCAATTACCAGTATGACCTTTAGCCGCTGCTTCGCAGCATCTTTGCTGCGCTCGTGCCTCTGGAGAGCCCATTTTAGAAGATCAAGCATGAGTGTAATTCCTCCCACTTACACTAAGAAATCGCTTGACCCGTGAAAAGAGTCCATGGCCATTAGTAAACTCTAGGAAGGGAAGTTGCTCCCCGTCGATTCGAGCCGCGATGCGCCGGTAGGCCTCCCCCGAAACAGATTGCTTGTCGTGTACAACCGGAACTCCCCGATTGGTGGCTACTATTACCTGGTTGTCATCTGGCACCAGACCCAGCATTCGGACCGAAAGGAGGTCAAGGATGTCCTCCTTGTCCATCATGTTTCCCTCTTTGACCATACCCGGCCGCAGACGATTCAGGACCAGATCCGGGATGGGCAGCTCCGCAGCCTCCAGCAAGCCGATCACCCGGTCCGCGTCTCGAATAGCGGAGACCTCTGGAGTGGTGATCACGATGGCACGGTCGGCGGCCGCTATGGCGTTCTGAAATCCCTGCTCGATTCCAGCGGGGCAATCTATGAGCACGTACTCGAACTCCTGCTTCAACTGCTGTACCAGCTCTTTCATCTGCTCGGGCTTGATGGCACTCTTATCGCGAGTCTGCGCCGCAGGGATGAGGTACAGGTCCTCGACATGCTTATCGCGAATCATTGCCTGGTTCAACCTGCAGGTCCCCTCGATCACATTTACCAGGTCGTAGACGATGCGATTTTCCAGCCCCAACACCACGTCCAGGTTACGCAACCCGATATCGGTGTCGACAACCACCACTCTATGGCCCCGCAATGCGAGGCCGGTCCCCAGATTGGCCGTGGCGGTAGTTTTGCCGACCCCTCCCTTGCCCGACGTGATAACCAGTGACTTTCCTGGTAGGCCGGCTCCCGGTTTTCCGTTCTTCGACGGCTTGGCTGAATGCGAACCATTCCCGTTAGTTGTCATTGATTGTCCTCCCTCTCTATCCTGTGAAATTTACCGGTAAAAGGTGCCACCACTATGGTCCCTTCACTCACGTAGGCAATCTCAGGTTGTGCGGTGCGTGAACGCTTAGTCTTGCCGGCAGGCGCGATACAGATGTGTCTATCGATGCGAAGCTGCAGAGGCTTGAGAGAGCTGGCTATGATCACGGCCTTGTCCGCGTCTGCTCCGCTGGCCCCTGCATGGGCAATGCCTCTCAGCGCACCCCACACGATGATGTCACCCGAAGCAGTGATATGGGCGCCGGGGTTAACGTCGCCGAGAACAACCACGTCACCATCGTGATCTATGTTCGTACCGGAACGGCATGTAGCCTTGAGCACCAGCGGCGCCACGGGCCCTTGATGGCCCTCGGTCGTATTTACAGGACCAAGCTGCTGAGGCGTCGAAGAGCTCGGAACCTCGACATCTCCCGACAGAGTAAGTTCCAGATTTTCTTGAGGGCACCAGACCTTGGCGATCTTTATCTGGAACTCGTCCTCGAAGAGTCGCTTCAAACGCACCAACGCCTCGAAGCTCAGTGCTCTACGACCCACGTTGAGAGTGACAGCGCTTCCTGTAAACCAGCCTTGACTATCCCTGAGGTAATGGCGCAGGCCGTCTTCCACCTGGGAAAAGGAGATTTCGTCGTCGATGGTGAAGTCTACGCCCCAGCCGCGACCGCTTACTTTGACCACCCCTCTATCCAACAGGGGATTGCCAGGGGGGACATCCAGTTCTTTTACTCTACCCATCACCAGCCCCGTGTGCACTATCATCCCCGGGCAAGCTACATAGCGATTACCAGAGACGAGTATTCTATTCGCGGGGCGCAGCTACGGCTGGAACGAGGACAAAATGCGGAACATTCTCAAAAAGAAAAAATACATGGTCTCAGCCGTGTCTGCCCCTCACAGCAAGGCACACCAATGATAATATCAACAAATATAAGACTTTTTCAAGGTTTTGACCAATGGATTTTGAGGGGTTTGCGTGGTTGCGATAATCGCCTGGGAAAGGGGGAAGGAACCCGGTCTTCCTCTGTAAGGCACAGGGGGATAGAGCCTATAGTTAGCAAAGGCCAGTAAATCTAGGGAGGGGTCCAGGATTCGACAAAATAGCAGACCTGACGAACAGTCCCACTACATGTGGGGGCCTTGGCAAGTTCGTGAAACTTACTACTTGAGATTTTTATTGCGTTTCATGGCATCAAGTGGGTCTTCTGGTAAATATAAGGGGCTCGTCTTTGGAGCCCCGAGTACCTCAAAGATTCTCTGCCAAGACGATGCCCCAACGTTCTCTTCGTTTTGAGAATCAGATTACTGTATAGTTGCATCGTTAAGCCACGAACCAACATCATCTAAATAGGATTCGATTTCTGCTAACAGTTCATTCACAGCATCCCTGTCAATAACGTTCTTGGGCCTACCTAAAGCGCTTAATTCCTCTCTAATCTCATTTGACCTCTCGACAAAGTAAGGCTGTAGTTGAAGGTCTTCCTCCAACAGATCGATTTTAACGTTCTCTGTCTCTGTAAAATGATTAGCTATCGGAATGCTATTGATAGGTATACCTGCTTCAATATCGAAAGAGATCATCGTTATCGCACCTATTCGAGCGGAATAGAACAATCCATATTCGTACCACAGCAGAAGCGAGGAATTTCTCGATATCAAATTACCTATGAGTTCCGCTTGTATCAGTTCCACTACATTCAGATTGTGTTCTACATCGCCTCTAATGAGATCTTCTGGGGGATACTTAATATTGATCTGTAATATTGCTAAGTCTCTCTTTATCAAAGCGTCGTATTCGTGGAGCGAGTCTCCTATGAGCTGGGGCACTGTTGCAAGTGCGAAGTTCCTACCTAAATTGAATGAAGCTAGATGTTGCTGGGCAGATACCTTTGCCTCAGGGGAGAAGGTGGGAGTTGGAGTGGCCATAGACGGACGTGGGGTACTAACTATCGATGTTGCCGTGGGTGGGGGTGCCGTGTCTCCGAACGGCGGCAAGTCTTGCGTAGCAGCCACACCCAAATATATACCTATTGCAGATACTAGTATGCCTACAATGCTGACGCCAATCTGCAGCATACGTACCACCCTCGATACAGCCATAATACCCACGACTCGATGCCATGACAACCTGGAGGGTTTGAGGTACGCAAAGGCCCTGCACTAGTACTCAGTCAACTCGGTTTTGGTAATTGTTTAAGAAAACGTCTAAGGTTGCTACCCTTTTTTAGGAGTGTTGACGTAGGAGGGTGGCAGCCATGGGACGAGAACGGTATGTGGTCCGGTTGGAAAGGGAAGAACGAGACCAGTTGGAACGACTGATTCGCGGGGGAAAGAGCCCAGCGCGAAAGGTTGCCCGGGCCCGTATTCTGCTAAAGGCAGATACGGGCTGGGGGGTGATGCGCATCGTGGAGGCGCTGGACACGTCTGCGGGTACGGTGTGCCGTACCAAGCGGCGGTACCTGGAGGGAGGACTGAAGCGGGCCTTGGAGGAAGATCCTCGGCCAGGACATCCGACCAAACTGGATGAGCGGGGGGAAGCGCACCTGATTGCCCTGGCGTGCAGCGAGGCCCCCCCAGGCCATGACCACTGGACCCTGCGGCTCCTGGCAAACAAGGTGGTGGAGTTGGGGCTGGCGCCCTCCATGTCCCACGAGGGAATTCGCAAGCGGTTGAAAAAAACAGTCTCAAGCCGTGGCAGAAGAAGGAGTGGTGTATTCCCCAGGTGAGCGCCGAGTTTGTGGCGTGTATGGAGGATGTGCTGGACCTTTACGCGGAACCCTATGACCCAGAGCGCCCGGTGGTCTGTTTCGACGAGACCTCCAAGCAGTTGCTGGCGGAAAAGAGGTCTCCGATCCCGCCCAAGCCGGCACGACGGGAGCGATACGATTACGAGTACCAGCGCAATGGCACCCGAAACCTGTTCATGCTGTGCGAGCCCCTGGCGGGCTGGAGGCATGTGGCAGTGACCGAACGTCGTACCATGGTGGACTTCGCTAAGCAGATGCGGTGGCTGGCCGATGAAGCTTACCCAGCGTCCGAGAAGATCCGGGTGGTGCTGGACAACCTCAACACCCACAAACCAGCTTCCCTCTACGAAACCTTCGAGCCCAAGGAGGCTAGGCGAATACGCAAACGCTTGGAGTTTCACTACACTCCCAAGCACGGTAGTTGGCTCAACATGGCAGAGATCGAGTTCAGTGTCTTGGCCAGGCGAGTCCTGCGCCGGCGTATTGCCGATGAAGAGACTTTGAGTGGCGAGATCGCGGCCCTGGAGGCAGAACGAAACCAAGCCGGAGCAACCATTGACTGGAGATTCTCCACTGTGGACGCCCGAGTCAAGCTTCACCATCTCTATCCTGCCAACAATTAGGTTGACTGAGTACTAGCATCAGTCAAAGTGGGGTGATCAGAATAGGACTCCTGCTAATAAGTGGTGCCTCACACCAGCGGTCGGTACGGCTTGGTGAAGGTGTCCCAATGGCCGGTATCCGGATCGTAGCGGGAGTTGACGAATACGCGCCAGTTGGCGTCGTCCAGGTCAGGGTAGTCGGCCCTGTAGTAGTAGGCGGGACACCTGGTCTCTTTTCTATGAAGGAGATGCGGCTTCTTTCTTTGGGCACCGCTTACTATGGACAAGGTCCCAGACTATCACCGTGAGCCAGGTGGGCTGGCACAGCTCTCGCCCCCACCGTGATTGTTTTAGGGGCAACGCCGTAACCGTTGATGGGATTTCCGGGAGGAGTGTGACAAATCGTCACCTTAGGCCCGGGAGGGGCTGCAACCGCCTCTTGCTGTTCATTGGGCTTCATCACCAGTATCAGACAACGACGATGATGGCGGCAGCTACTGATATGAATAACGTCTTGTTTCTCGACATCAAGACCACCTCGTTATAGCGAGGATTATACTCCCCATATGATGTCGTGACAATCTAGCGAATTTGAGGCAACGACAGGTACCCAACAATGGAAAACGCCCCTCCCAGTAAAGACCGTTTTCACTACAGTGACTAATCAGCTAGGAGGGTACTGTCAGACAGCCGGGCTTCACACCAGCGGCTGATAGGGCTTGGTGAAGGTGTCCCAGCGGCCCGTGTCAGGGTAGTAGCGGGAGTTGACGAATACACGCCAGTTGGCGTCGTCCAGGTCCGGGTAGTCGGCACGGTAGTAGTAGCCGGGCCACCTGGTCTCTTTTCTGTGAAGTAGGTGCCGCACATGGGCTTCGGCAACCCACGCCCTATGCACCAGCTCCCAGCACCTCAGCAGCTCATGCGGGTCCCGTGCGCCCAGGTGCTCCAGGTCCTCCTTGAACATTGTGAGGAGCTCCAGCCCTCTGGTGAGCACCGGCTCGGAGGTGACGTACTGTGCGGAAACGCCGGCGGCGTATTCGTCCATGATCTTCTGAAGTCTGACCAGCCCCGCCTTGGGCAGCAGGTAGTTGGGGTTGATCTCCTCGTTGGTGGACGCCCCTTTATGACTCTCGAAGGTGCCCATAGGCTTCCAGATGGCCTGTCTTAGCTCCTCAACTCTGGCATTATCGACGCTTGGTGCTTCTGCCACATCGTGTACGTAGGCCACGGCCGCCTTGGCGGCCATCCGGCCCTCGGTGAAGGAGCCCGAAGAGAACTTGTGGGGCGCCGCCCCGACGCCGTCGCCCGCAGCAAACAGGCCATTAATAGTAGTCATCCTGTTATAGCCCCAGCGGTATTCTGGACGAGATAAGTCGTCTGGGCCGCTGACCCACGCTCCCGCTTCGCCCGAATGGGACCCCATAATGTAAGGCTCCGCCAGGACTATCTCCGAAGGCGTGTCCTCGGGCGCGATATTCTGGGCCGCCCACATCAAAGCCTGTGATATGGTCATGTCCAGGAAGTCTTCCCAGGCCTCATTTTTCACCTGTTCGAGGCGAGCCGCGTCCCCACCAGCGAGCTTTGCGATAGCCTCTTCGGTCCTTATGTAGATGGGGCCTTTGCCCTCCTTGATGTCCAGGTACATCTGATGGTTTCGCAGAGGGGTAGGGGTTGGTATAGCCGAGCCATAGGGCTCATACTTCTTTAGCTCGTCTGCCCTCGTCACCGTATAGTCTTCACCAGCGGCGTTGGTGGCCCGGGCCTTGAAGAACTGGAACCACATTCCGATGGGGCCGTAGCCGTCCTTGAATCTGCTGGGGACGAACCTGTGTTCCATCTGGGTCATCTCGGCGCCCGTGGGAATGATCAGGCCGTATACCGAGCCGGTGTCGAATACTGAGTACCAGTTCCTGCCAAGACCTTCCCCCACGGAGCGGGGCCTGAATACGTTGGAGGCTCCTCCGGCAGTACAGATGACAGCTCTGGCTTTGAAAACGTAGGTCTTTTCTTCCCTCACGCCAAAACCTATAGCCCCGGCAATCCTATTTGGATCCCTTGCATCAGCGAGTAGATGAGTCATGACGACTCTCTCGTACAGATTCTCTTCGCCGAGGAGTTTTCTGGCGGGCTCGGCAACTATAGGCTTGATGGACTCGCCATGGATGGGTATCTGCCAGCGTCCGACTCTTTCATAGGTGCCGTCGGGCTTCTTCCAGATAGGGAGTCCCCAGTCCTCCCACATATGGACGGAGGCGTCCACATGGCGGCCTACGTCATACACCAGGTCCTCTCTGGCCAGGCCCATCATGTCGTTGCGCACGTATTTGACGAAGTCCTCGGGTGTGTTCCAGCCCCACTTCATGCCCATATAGCAATTTATAGCAGAGAGGCCCTCCCCAGTGGCGCCACTTCTTTCGATAACGGCCTTTTCCACCATGACGACCCGGAGTCCCTTACCCCAGTAATTGGCTTCAAAGGCGGCTCCACAGCCCGACATACCCCCACCTATGATCAGGATGTCACAATCGACGATCTCGACACCGGGCACGGACATTAGCTGTGCCTCCTTATAGCGAGCCAGTCAAGGGAACCTCTAGACACCATGAACGGTCTTTCAGGTGGTCAGTTGGCTGCAGACATGGCAGCCCACGGAAAGTCGCGGCCTACCGAGTGTGTCCGCTCTGTGGATGTATATTATCTCTCAAGTCCGGGCATCTGACTAACGCCTAGCCAGAGCTCGTCCCCCGCAAGGCCAAGGCCTCTCAAGCCCTCATCGCTGGGTTCCGAGAACCCCTTATACGGGTCTGTGGAACCGACCGGGGTGCTTCTTATGGGGTAGGTGTATTGCGTCTTTCGGCCGTCTCTGAAGGCGACCTCCCAGGTAATCTCTTTATCATCCCTCTTAGGTTGCACCGATGCGCCCAATGGCACAAAGTCGGCGTATCCTCGGACCCGTATGGCCTCCTGGGGACACAGCTTCACGCAGGCGTAACACTCGGAGCACATTTCAGGCTCTCGGTTAACGCCCTTCATGCTGCCTGAGTCAAGAACGATCAGGTCATTAGGACAAATGTATACGCAAAGAGGGCCATGGTCCATGCCGGCGCAAGCGTTGCAGGCATCCGGGTCGACGTAGCTGGGCATACTCAGACCTCGCTCTAGATTCGCAGGTCACCAAGCCTAATTCTACTTGTGTTGCAATTCTACGTATATGAATGTAAGGAAAATTCGATGCAAAGTATAGCCCTACTCACCGACGTTGTCCAGATTAGGGCCTTCCCTGCAAGCTCCCTTTAATTACTCGATAAGGAGCATCCTTGTGTCAGTCCTATATTTGCCACACGAAACGCTTCAACGGAACATCGACGGCAGCTTTTACAAGCCAATTATCCAGTGTTAAGATGAGTACGCTCATAGCTGTGAATAACAGGGGAGGCAACGAGACCAGAGAGGCATGAACGAATTCTTGAGCGACCTTGCCGCCGATAGCACCATCCTATGGGCGGTTTTTGTTTTGGGCGTAACGATTGTCCTTTCCCTGGCATTGTACATCTTTTGGGAAACGATATTTGCACTTATTAGAGACGCCAGACACCGCACTCATCGCGATTCAAAAGGCCGCCGCTGACCCAGACAAAGAATGTTAAACTCCTGTCCGCATGAGTCGTTACTTGGAAACCCGAGTCCACGGGGACGGTAAAAGATGCTCTTTCCCAACGCCGGAGTAGAGGTAAATCCGGCCCTCTTGCTCCTACTGGGGTTAATGGTCGGCACTTTGGGCGGCTTCTTCGGAGTAGGCGGTGGCTTTCTCATTACCAGTGGCCTACTCGTGCTGGGGGTCCCGCCTCTCTTTGCGGTGGGCACGGGTCTTACTTTGATTATGAGTTCCTCGTTGATCAACACATTGAAACACCGCCAGGTTGGAAACGTGGACTTCAAGCTCGGAAGTCTGATGATTCTAGGCGCCATCCCAGCGGTGGTCTTGGCAGAGAGGGTGAACTCGCAGCTGGAGGATTGGGGTGTAGCAGGCCCTGTTATCAGCTATACATACGTGGCCCTTCTGGCGACCTTGGCCACAATCGTTCTCTATGATTATCTTAAAATCCGTAACAAGACCGATACCAATGGATACCGTGTCTCTACCTACGAACTGTCCCAAAGGGTCCAAAAGCTGCGGATTCCTCCCCATTCCATAGGATTCCCCGGACGCATGTCCCTGGCCACATATGTACATCTGCCCATTTCCGAGATACAGCAGCTATCCATATGGGTGCCTATAGGACTTGGATTCGGGGTGGGCTTCATCGCCGGCCTTCTTGGAGCGGGAGGTGGGGTCATTCTCATGCCCCTTTTAGTGTTTCTGCTTGGAGTACCCACTACCGTGGCTGTAGGCACCGGCCTGTTCCAGGTAGTTATCACCGGATCTGTCGGATCTTTGGTCTACTCTCTATCCAATAATGTGGACCTGTTGATGGCTGTGATCATGCTGGCTGCCGCATCCGCCGGCTCCCAGCTGGGAGTCCTGGCCACTCGGTTTATAGAAGGAACAAGGATTCGCTCTCTGTACGGGATTACTATCCTCAGCGCTGGCATATCGGTCGCATTGCAACAGATCTCGGTGAGCTCCGGACCTGAGTATCTCTCTACTATCGCCTCTGTTGTACTCCTGGGTGTGGCTGGGGTGATATGTCTCATCATTGGAGGTATGATAGTGACGAAGAAACGAAGCGGCCAACCTCAGTCACCACAACTCTGATTATGCTCGAAGACCTATAGAGAGGGATCAAGGAAGGGAGGCTAACGTGCCAAGCTACGTTCTTTTGCTGAACTACACCGACGAGGGGATGCAGAATATCAAGTACTCTCCCGAGCATGTGCAGGCGTTTCGACAGGCCGTGGAGTACGCCGGCGGTCGAATGCCGGCCATCTATATGACCATGGGTCAGTATGACCTGGTAGCAATTATCGAGGCGCCCAGCGACGAGGCTTGTGTCTCTATCGCTCTGGGCCTATGTAGCCTCGGTAACCTGCGTAGCACCACCCTTAAGGCCTTCGGCGAAGAAGATCTAGGCTCCATAGTAGAGAACATTCCATCTCTAGAGGACGAGTTTGCGAGAATACTGAGATCCATCCGCTCTGAACCGAGTCAACCTGATCAACAGCCGAACCCGTGAGCGCGGTGCTACGTCAGCGAATCAGAGTATCCAGTGAAATCTCATAGTTGGCCTAAGATGGAGAGACTTCTACGACTGCATTATCCGGTGGGGCCGACCTTAATGTTCAGACTCAAGAAGGCTGTGTACGGTCTCCTCTACCACCTCGGTGGGCACATTCCTTCTGACCACCGCCCTTCCCACTTCCTCCAATAACACCCAGCGGATGGAGCCACTCTCCATCTTCTTGTCCAGGGACATCGCCTCGAATAGTAGCTGAGAGTCCAAGCCGGGTGCTGAGTCAGGAAGGCTGAACTTTCGTAGAAGGCGGCGTTGGCGCTCCACAATCTCGTCAGATATCATACCCATTCTTTGGCTGATTCGCGCGGCCCCCATCATACCCACAGAGACACCCTCTCCATGGAAGTACTGACCGTATCCTGTTGCCGTCTCGATAGCATGGCCAATCGTGTGTCCGTAATTCAGGAGAATGCGGCGGCCACCGGTCTCTCGCTCGTCTTCACTCACAACCTGCGCTTTTATGGCCACGCTTTGGCGGATGACATCCGTCGAGATGACGGGCTCTAGCTCCATTAGCTCTTCAGCGTGCTCCTCAAAGACATCGAAAAGGCCCGCATCCAGGATGAGACCATGTTTGATGGCTTCGGCCCAGCCTTCAGCCAGCTCTCGTTTGCCCAAAGTACCTAGCACCGATACATCCGCAAGGACCATACGGGGTTGATAGAATGCGCCCACCAGATTCTTGCCCTGGGCTAGATTAACCGCCACCTTACCGCCTATGGACGCATCGACCATGGCAGCCATGCTCGTGGGCACCTGTATGAATGGCATGCCACGGAGGTAAGTAGCGGCGACGAAACCCGCCAGGTCTCCAACGACACCGCCACCGACCGCGACAATCACGTGTTGGCGCTCAGCACGCCGGCTCACCAGCCATTGATATATAGCCTGAGCTTGTTCCAGGCTCTTGCTCTGCTCACCGGCTGGGATGATGAAACAGTGGGCTTCCACATCACTTCTATGTAGGGAGACCTGGGCGCGACGCCCGTAAGAGGGGAATACCTGGTCATCACTAATGATGTAAGCGGGGCCACGCAATCCCAGCTCTATAAAACGCTCCCCAAGCTCGTCAAGCAGCCCCCAACCGGCCAGTATTGGGTAGCTGCCGGTGGGATGGGTCACAGTTGCCGCCAGGTTCGGGTCTTTCATAGCTCTATCCTAGTATAGCCTTTAGCCACAGAGACACTGAGGCAGAGAGAGAAGTTATAAGATAAATCTCTTGATTCCATCTTTCAGGAGCCAATAAACCTGTCTGTGATTTTGTTTAGTTCGATATTCTCAGCGTCTCTGTAACTCCGTGGCAAATCTAAGCAGGCTACCACTTGCTGGGCCACCTGCTCTATGGTCAGTTCATCGGTATGCACAGTTCGATGGGCCACGGCATAGAAATCGTGGCGGCGAGTTTTCAGCTCCTGTATCTGTTCCAGGGGATTGGGGCCCGCAAGCAAAGGGCGGTCCTCTACTGGAACCTCTTTGTCCTCCATGAGTCGCCTGTAAATCGTTTCGGAGAGGGCATCCAGGCACACAACAATACCTTGATTGAGCATGATCTCCCGGTTATCCGGGTCTAAGATAGCACCGCCACCTGTGGAGATTACCACCTGCTCCTGGGAGCAGGCCTCCTGCAGCGCCTGCTTTTCCATCGCACGAAAGGCTGGCTCCCCATCCTCGGAGAATATGGTACGCACAGGCTTGCCCGTCTTACATTCGATCTCCGTATCCGTATCGACGTACTCCCAACCGAGAAGCTCGGCGACTCGCTGTCCAACCAAAGACTTCCCGGTTCCCATGAAGCCCACCAGGATTATGTTGTCGGGCATACCCATCGAGATCCTATTCCTGTGATTCCGCCTTCCCTTTACGTCTTAGCGCCCGAGGTCGTTTTCCTGGGTCCCACGGTCTTTAAATAGCCATGGTAGTTACGCCGGGTCTCATCTATGCTGTCTCCGCCGAACTTCTCCAAAAAGGCATCGGCCAGCACCATGGCCACCGCCGCCTCGCCGATGACCCCCGCCGGAGGGACCTGACAGACATCGGAGCGCTCGTAGTGGGCCTGGACCAGCTCTCCCGTGTCCAGGTCCACCGAGGGCAGGGGATTGACCAAGGTAGAGATTGGCTTGATGGCGAAACGGGCCACCAAAGGCATGCCGTTGGTCATGCCCCCTTCCGTGCCACCACCACGGTTGGTCTTTCGTTGCCAGGGGTTGTCCGGGTCGGTCACAGGCTCGATGACGTCGTGGACCTGAGACCCCCGCAGGTCTACAGCCTCCCAACCCTCTCCGATAGAGGCTGCCTTGACTGCATTGATTGACATGAGTGCCTGGGCTATTCGACCATCTATCTTACGGTCCCATTGGACGTGAGAGCCCAGGCCTATAGGCACCCCCGTGGCCACCACTTCCACCACGCCACCGACGGTGTCTCCGGCCTCTTTGGCCTCATCGATGGCGGCAATCATGCGCTGGCCGGCTTCTGTATCGGCACATTTAACCGGGGACTCCTCTACCTGGTTCCACTCGATAGGTCCATTTATTTGGGCCCAGTGGCCGCCTATGGCCACCGAATGGCTATGTAGCTCAATGCCGAACTCCTCCAACAGCCTCATCGCCACCACGCCAGCGGCAACACGAGCGGCCGTCTCCCTCGCGCTGGCCCTTTCAAGCACGTTCCGTACGTCGTGGAAACCGTACTTCATGGTACCCGGCAGGTCAGCGTGGCCCGGGCGGAGGCGCGTTACCCGTTCAATCTCCGCATCCACTGGGCCAACACTCATGGAATCCTGCCAGTTCACCCAGTCTTTGTTCTCGATGGTCATACCTATCGGACTGCCCAAGGTCAGGCCGTGACGCACACCAGACATTATTCGCGCCCTGTCCTGCTCGATGAGCATCCTGCCGCCCCGTCCATAGCCACGCTGTCGGCGGGCGAGATGAGTCGCGATCTGCTCCTCTGTTATAGGAAGCCCGGCGGGAATGCCTTCCACGATGATCACTAGTCCTTGGCCGTGGGACTCTCCCGCCGTTAAAAAGCGAACCATGACATTCTCCTCACAGCTCCGGGCTAGCCACGGAAGCATTGAGACACAGAGCGTTTCTCGGTTTTCTCTGTGACTTCGTGACTCTGTGGCAGAACCCCTTACGCCAGTGCTGTTTCCGCCGCCCTCAGCATCGCCTCAACGGGCGCTGTCTTGCCGGTCCAAAACTCGAAGGCGGCTGCGCCCTGGTACACCAGCATCGGAAGACCCCCCAAGGTACTTGCACCGGATTTTCTGGCCTCCTGCAGCAAAGGTGTCATAGGTGGATTATACACCAGGTCATATACCAGGGCACGATGCGGGATGAGACGGGCTGGGAGGGGACTGCCACTCTCGTCTGGGCCATGCTTCATCCCCATGCTGGTGCAGTTGACCAGCAGGTCGCTATCGGCCGCTGCGCGCTCAAGCTTGTCTGACTGAGCAAGCAACGGTATGGCCTCAACCGCAAGCGCGCCATTGCGACTGTCCACCGCCCCATGTTTTTCCACCATCTCGGCCAGCCTCTGCGCCCGCTCGAGGGTCCGGTTGGCTATCGTTATCGCCGCCGCTCCACTACGAGCTAGGGCTAGGGCCACAGCCTTGGCCGACCCGCCGGCGCCAAGGATAAGCACCCTCCGGCTCTGGGGCGAAAAATGGCCGTGCTCTTCCAGAGCTCTAAGAAAGCCCGACCCATCGGTGTTATGCCCCGAGAGCTTGCCACCTTCGTTCACGATGGTGTTAACCGCTCCGGCGGTACTGGCCCAGTCGTCGATGTGGTCCAGGAGTGGAATCACTTCCTCTTTATGGGGAACGGTCACGTTGATGCCTAGGGTATCTGGAGAGCGCAGCCCATCTATGAAATCCGGCAAAGCGCTTGGCTCCACTTCCCAGGCCTCGAACCTGGCGTCGATGCCACATGTGTCAAGGGCCACTTGCTGGAAGATAGGGGAGATGGAGTGCCGGATTGGATAGCCGATAATGCCGATGCGTTTGCTCATGGTCGCTGCTTCTCAGTCTGGAACTCCCGAATATGTGCAGGGAAGTATATCAGCAGGCGATCCTTGCAACAAGCAGTGCACCGAAAACCGTACTTTACAGTCCAATGCTTGGCTGAAAACTTCTAGATAAGTTTAACGTGCTTGACAATCTAGCAGGTCACCCATACAATTCAGCCACTTTCAAACTTCGGCGACGTTTGTGTAGACTAGCGCCATAGAAACCCTAGCGGTGCTATTAAATGAATGAATCGAAAGAGCCTAATGACGACCTAAAGAACGAACCTGAGGAGCCCCTTACCAGTGAACCTAAGGACTCTGTACCGGACGGTCCCAAGGACTCCGCAACTGACCAGCCAGAGAGATCTATAATCGAGGAACTCGATGAGGGCGTAACCGACGAACCCGATGACTCAGTTCCTGGCGAGCTCACCGAGGCCGTAACCAGTTCGCCAGACTACCCCGTATCTAACGGACCAAAGGAATCGATAACCTTAGTCATTAGGAAGACCCACCTTTATGTGGTAGCTGCTCTCATAATCGGCCTGGCGGGCGGATTCGGGATAGCAGAAGCCTTTTTCGACTCATCGACCGCAGATGGGGTAGCATCTGGCTCTCAGCAGACAGGGCTTCAAACGGGCCGGTCGGCGCCCACCTCTGCTGGGCAAGCAAGCAACGCCATTGCTCAGCAACCCAACCTAGTACAGATATCAGTAGCCGGCCGCCCCTTTTCGGGGCCCGAGGATGCCCCTGTCACCCTAGTCGAGTTCAGCGACTACCAGTGCCCCTTCTGTGCGCGGCAGTCCCGTCCCCCGGCTTGCTAAAGCACCGTGCATCATGGTCCGCAAAGGAGACCTGCTTCTTCGGGTCGATCGGCTCGTCGGGGTGTTCCCTCTTCTCCCGCTCCTCCAAGGCGGCCTTGGCCTCTTCGATCTTCTCCAGCCGCTGTTCCCGCCGCGCCAGTTCGTCCGACACCCGGTAGCCATCCGAATCGGGGCTGCATTCCTGGTCCTCCTGCTCGTCGGTGGCCTGCGCCGCCTCGAGCAACTGCTCAATTTCCACCCTCAGCTTCGATTCCTCCTCCACTTCCGCCAGACCCTTCCTCAGCTCACCCTGAGCAACTACGGGAACCAGGTCAAGTACGTGATATTCAACTACCCTATTTCCACTATCCACCCTCTGGCTCAGAAGGCATCGGAGGCAGCCGAATGCGCCTACGACCAGGACAAATTCTGGGAGTATCACGACCTGCTGTTCAACAACCAACAGGCCTTGGATACGGCAAGCTTGAAGGGATACGCCACAAGCCTGGGCCTTAACACCGATACCTTCAACACATGCCTAGATTCCGGGGAGAAGGCGCAGCAGGTCCTTAGCGACTTCCAGACGGGTCAAAACGCGGGGGTGCGAGGTACTCCTACATTCTTCATCAATGGTCAGCAGTTAGTGGGCGCCCAGCCCCTGGCTTCTTTCGCCAACATTATCGATGCGGCGTTGGCCCAATAGCACTCGAGACCTTTCCAATCCTCGTGTTAGCCTGACCGGCAATACTGAGTCAGCTCGGCTATATCCGTTACCTCTTCCAAGCGTCGAACTTTCTGGATGACGTGTTCGATCGAAGCTTCAGGCAGGAAAGGGCCGGCGTAACGCCGAAACTTGTCCGCCATCTCATCGTAGGAGTAGGGGTCGGACGGGTGACCTTTCCAACCGGTTACGGTGAATGTGTCCGTATCGCCTGCCGATGTCACCTCTATCTCCGCCGATGGCCCACCGGCTTCGCCGAACCGGTCGTGGGTACTCAGCTCCACACTCTGGGCCAGCCCACGCACCTGAGGGTCCCATAGTGTCTCCTCGTTATAGACGAGGGGATTGGTAACGTCGCGGCATAAGGCAACTGCGACTGAGAAAGGCAGGCTATATTGGGCTCCGAGAACGCTGGTCGGCTCCCGCTGGCCATGGCGCTTGACGACTCTTTCCGTGGCTACAATCTTCACATTCTCTGGCAGATTTCCTTCGCCGGAGTGATTCTCACGGAACCTCCAGATACCCTCTATTATCGGATGGAAGGAGATGTGGCAAGCGTAGGCCTTCACCGTCATGTCCATCATGACGTAGTTTTCTCCTAAGCCTTCGTTTAGTAGCTCGAGACGAGGTTCAGGAGAATAGGCCTTCAGAAAACCCCGGTCTCCCTCCAAGACAGTGGATGGTCCCGTGAAACCCTTCGCTGCCAGTAATGCGCACTCCAGACCCATCTGACCGCCTCGCCCAACGTGGATTCGCTTGGTCATCGCACCCTCTTTGGCGAACTCGAGAAGGCCACCAGCATGGGAGCCGGCAATGCCCAGGGCGTTCACCAGAGGGTCTGCAGTCAGGCCTAAGGCCTTCCCGGCGCCCGCCGCTCCACCAAAGGAGGCATTGGTACCGGGCCCATGAAATCCCGTTACGTCTTCCACCGCTCGGGTGGCTGCCAGGCCTACGCGGCAGGCTACCTCGTAACCCAGCGCGACCGATACCAGGAGCGTGCTTCCATTCAGGTGGTCCCTCTCGGCGACGGCGAGGGCAGCCGGGAATACGGCCGCACTGGGGTGGCATGACCCCGCAAAGAACGCATGATCGGTCTCGAAGCCGCCTATCATGGTGCCGTTGACCAAAGCGGAGTAGGACGGTGATGTAGTCCACTGACGATTAAAAACGGAGCAGGGACCGTTGGGGGCGCTTTCCTGGGCCAACTCGCCTACCATGTCCGCCCATGGAGTGCCAGATCCCACCAACCCGCTGGCCAGATTATCCAGGATATAGACCCGTGTGGCCTCTATAACACTCTGTGGCAGGTCTTCGTATCCGGTCTCGGCGACGAACTGCGCGAGACGTCGTGTCTCATCCATGGATCAACCTCCCTAATAGCTAACAATAGGATTTAATGAGGCAAAGCGGCGAGGAATCAAGTACACCACATATGAAAAGAACTAGCTGAAACGGGCATGAAAATCTGAAGGCAGCGCAGAAATCCCGCTATTCACAGTGCCATACACGCAGCAAAAACGCGACGATTATTTGCCCAGGGACTCGGCGGCCGCATTGGCGCCGCCTATCCGGCCAAACACTGCGCCCCTCACCAGTCCTGTACCAGCGGGGTAGTTGTGGTAGAAGAAGTCACCCGCGATCTCGCCCGTGGCATAGAGGCCGGGGATCGGGATGTCCTCTGTATCGATTACCCGCGCCTGGGTGTCAATCTTGATGCCGCCGAAGGTGAAGGTGATACCACAGGCCGCGGAATAGACCGTGTAAGGAGGAGTGTCTATGGGCAGGGCCCAGTTGGACTTGGGTAGATCGAGGCCGCTGGTGCGCTTGCCATCTTTCATCGCGGGGTCGAACTCTCCCGGCTGGACGGCGGCGTTGAACTCTTTCACCGTCTTTTCCAGACCATCGGCGTCGATACCCAACTTCCCGGCAAGGTCCCGGATAGTATCTGCAACCACGGGTGTGCCCGTCGAGTAGCGCTCTTCCAGCAGGTGTATCGTCTTCTGGTCGAAGATCTGGTAGGCGATCCCTCCCGGCTGGACCATGATGGCACGGCCGAACTTGGCATAGGTATAGGCACCCAGGTCCTCACCTTCATCCACGAATCTCTTACCCAGGGAGTTCACCATGATGGAGTAGATATAGGAGAGCCGGTTAGTCATGTCGGTGAGGTGAAGCTGGCCAACGGCGGCCGCATTGCCGTCGATTGGGGTGGCATGGCAGCCTTCCCAGTGGCCAACGGGCATCGCCCCTATGTTTAATGCCATCTGCAAGGTTTCGCCGGTGTTAAATCGGGTGCCCCGGACTTTGACCCGGTCCCATCCAGATCCCAGGTAGCGAGCCCTCATTTCAGAGTTTGCCTCGAAGCCTCCGGAGGCCAGTATCACAGCTCCTGCCAGGGCGTCCTCCGTGCCCGAGGGCGTCCTCACCTTGACTCCAGTCACTCGACCCGTGCCGTCCTGAACAAATCCAATCATCTTGGCCTGATACGCGACGTCTATCCCAGCTCGCTTCGTTGAGGCGTACAGGTATTTCATCAGGCCCACACCCTTGTTCTTGGCTCCAAGGACGCTGCCCGGATTGAAGCGCAGCCGATCCCCCGAGTCCACCGACCAGAGGAATGTCCACTCCCACACAACACCCAACTCCGTCATCCATACCATGGTTGGGTGTGATTGCTTTGTCAGGGTGTCTATCAGGTCGCTATTGGCCTGGCCCTGGGTCACGCGCATGACGTCGCCAACGTATTTGTCGGAATCGTAATATCCAACGTCAACCCGGTCCCACTCTGCTCCGGAAACGTCTGGCCTGAGAGGCTTAAGGTCTTCGATACCCTCGTAGGCAAACCGGAACAGTCCGCCACTGAAACGGCTGTTTCCCCCGCGCTCGGCCTCGGGCGCTTTCTCCAGAACCAGTACACTGGCACCCTGCTGGCGGGCCGAGAGGGCCGCTGTAAGGGCGCCGTTGCCGGCCCCCACGACAATAACATCGTACTTACGATTACCAGTTAACGTTGCCATGTTCCTTCAACTCCACATGCCCAGTTTTGACACCGTAGCAGTGTATCATCGGCTCTACGGTGGCGCAAGCAAGTAGTTGACCTCGGTTATGGACTCTCACCCGAGGCAGAGGACGATAATGATTGAGCTGGCTAGAGCAAGCACTTGGAGCGTTACAACCCCCCTTATGGTTGCTTAAGCTCGGCATGGGAACTACCTCTGCAAACCACCCCAGCTCAGCATTGCAGGTGTTGGAAGGCTCTAGATCCCTCAATCACTTTTCACCGGAACTGCTGTATGATGAGAGAGGAGCCGAACGGTTCGAATCCGGGTTGGGCCACCAAACTGGACAAAATCAAGAACTTTCACGTTGAGGTTCAGGTTGGCGCTTTAGCTCAGACCTACCAACGGCCTGCTAGATCTCCGCCGTTTCATGGGTCGAGGTGACGCGCTGAGGTGTCGTCGAATGCTGATGATGGTAGCGTTTCCACGACCTGGCCTGCGTCTACTCGTGCATGAGTGGCCTCGAGCACTTTGTCCAAGTCCTGAGCTTTGGGCGTATAGACATCCCCACCTCGCAAGAACAGCAGGCTTGCAACCGGTCGTTGCCCGGTCGCCCGTACCGCCTGCGAACTCGTTCACAACCCCCACGCTCACCTGTGAGCACGCATCACTCGTGATCCTCCTACACCCTCCCCCGGCCACGACTGGTGGTTGCTGGTGGAGATGATTTAGGCGCCGGCGTGGGAAGGTGAGACCGAACCGACGGCATAGGGGACCACCGCATGCGGCAAGTCTCAACGCGAAGCCTTTGACGGCGTGAGTGTGGGCGGTTCGGGCGTGGGAAGGTATGGCCAGACCGGCGGCTGGTAGACCGTGCGCTCCGACACCACCACGATGCCACCCTCAACCTCCTCGTAAGTCAACTGCAGCAGGTCGTGGCCTGCGTCCGATTCTCGGTCCTTGCGGAACAGGTAGGGGCCATCCCGCCAGCCGAGGTAGCCCAGGTACTCGGCGAACCAGTCTATTACCTCGTCGAGCGAGAGGCCCGACACGGTCTGACATCTCGGCTTGCTGCATGCCCCCGTAGCGCCGGCGGGATGCAGGGGAAGGTCATCGTAGAATAGCAGGACCTCGATAGTGAAATGGTCCGGCCGGAAGTGGAGCCGAGCGATGGGATGGCGGGCGGGGTCCACGCGCACCCAGACCTGGAGCCCAGCCTCCTCCTTTGCCAGCCGCCAGCCCTCGCCCGGCATGTTGCTCCGGTACCAGGCGGCGACTTCGGGCTGGTCAACGCCGCCGAAGCGGTAGGGCAGGCTGTCAGGGAGGCGGTAAGCGGTGGCCGCCGGGTGCCGGGGAAGCCCGCTCTCCGGCCCAATCGCACTGGGGGCTGACAGGACGGGAAGTACCGGCATCACCGTGATTTGGTGTGGGATGCGATCCAACAGAAAGGTCGCGGCGGGGCCGGGCGGGAGCAGCTCCGTGGCCTGCTGGGCCGCCTCGCCGGTCAGGCGCCCGATCAGCTCCGCCGGCCACTCCTGCTCCGCCTCCCCAGCGGCCGGCCTGGCTATGACGGACACCTCTCGCGGAAGCAAGGCCGACGCGTCCCGTGGCACTGCGTCGACCACGGTGCGGTAGAGGGCTCGCAGCATGTCCATGACTTCCGTGTGCTGCTCGAGGTCGCGGAAGGCGGGGGCGAGCTCCGGGTTGAACGCATAGACGCTAACGGTCTTGCGTCCGCCGGCCGACTGAATGCTGAAGGTCGTGGTGCCGACGTCCGTCATATTGAAGGCGAAGTAGCGGTCGTCCAGCTCGTGCAATATGTCCGCCTCGGCCAGCAGGCGACGCACCGTTGACTTGCTGAGCTGGGTCTCCCGGATCAGCGCTCGCTCCGGCTCGTAACGCTCCTCCCGCGACACGAACACGACCCGTCCGTTCCCCCAGACGGTCACGAGCGGCACCCAGGCCGCGGCGTGCGGGTAGGCGACCATGCCCCCGGTGAGGTTGATCTGAAGCACCGGCGCGTCGCTTGGGTAGTCGAAGGACGGGCTTCGCTGGGTGCAGGCGGACAGTGGCAAGAGAAGCGTCAGCACGAACAGGACCGCCATGGAGGCGGTTGATCCGCACTTGCCATGCATCCTCATTTTGAGTGACTCAACTTCGGCAAGCATAGCGGAGTCAACGCCTCGGGCGTGGCTATGAGCGGCGGGAGACCAGGCATGAATTCCGGCACCTTGGCACCAACGACGTTGGAGTAGTAAGTCACCGTCGAGGATCCCACTGTGATCGCTCTATCATAAGCTTCGGGTTCTCCCTCCGACTCTGATACAATACTAGGCGGATCGCGATGACCTCTTTGGGAACATTCAATCGATTCTTCATAATCTCTTCCTTTCCAAGGCATCTCCTTTCTTCAAATTGGCCAACAGCATCACTCCTGTCGTAGGCCATCCGTTCGTACCGCTGGGATAGTTGACCGTGCCTCAGCGTCAAGTGGACCCCATCATCAGGACAGCGGTGAGGCTAAAATAAGAGAGTCTACCGCTGGGGTGTCTCGTAACCTTCATCCGATGGTAAGGCTTGTGGATGTTCCAGTAAACACCTTTGTGGGCTCACTGCATGGAACACCTGACCCGGTGACCGATAGCCCAGGGCTTGATGGGGCCGCTCTTGGTTGTAGAAGGCCAGATAAGCCCCAATCCCCTTTCTGGCCTCAGTCCCATTTTGGTATGCCTTCAGGTACACCTCCTCGTACTTGATGCTGCGCCACAGCCGTTCCACGAAGACGTTGTCCATGCACCGGCCCCTGCCGTCCATGCTCACTTGAACGCCTTGCGCCAGCAGCATGGACCAGATGCAACCGACACAAAAACCTGCGGTACTCCTGGGCGGTCGATTTGGATGCAGCGAACGGAGACGGTCGCATATCCTAGCTGGTTTGGCGTCGCCAGCTCGTTGATCTGACGCCGAACGGCCTGATGACGGGTCCTAGTCTCAATACGTGGGCCGGACTGGACAAAATCAAGAACTGAGGCCGATTCCGAGGTCACCCCATCGTTTGGCATGGGGATGGTGTACGTCAGAACGACCTCGTCTCCAACCACCTCGATGCCCTCCACGAAGTTGCGGATGAGCGCCTTGCGCTCAGGGAACGTCCCATCCTTCAGGAAGTCCCGGAAGTCCGCAACGTACTCCGCTATCTCCTCGGTGTTGGGAAGCTCCACTCTCCTCTGCTCAAGCTGGGTCTCGGCGTCCTCCCTCGCAGCCTCCAGCTGTTCCTCACGGTGCCTCAGCGAGAAGATGCGGGACGACAGGACCTCCAACGTCAGCTCGCTCGTCTCAAGAGCCTCGTAGAGCCTCTCAAGCCGCTTCCTCACGTCCCCTAGCTCGGCGTCGATGACCTCCAGCCTGCCGGCCAACTCACCGGCCATAGCGTCGATCTCCTCGGCCACCAACGTCACCAACTCAACGATGGTCTCCTCGGTCAGAATCCGCTCCCTGATCTTCTGGACGACGAACTCCTCCACCTTGGGAGCGTTCAGGTAGCGTGCGCTGCATGTCCCTGCACCTTCCCTGAACAGCGTGCCGCAGATGTAGTAGCCGTATTGACCGCTCTTGGCCCCCTGGCCGGAGTAGGGCCTGCCGCACACTCCACACTTCAGCAGACCGCTCAGCAGGAACCTGCTCCCCACTCTCGCGGGCCTTCGCACCTTCGGTGCTCGGTCCCGCATTGCCTCCTGAACGGCGTCGAACAGCTCCCTAGACACCAGCGCGGGCCATGCTCCCTCCACTCGCACCGGGTCCTGGGCCTTCTCTACCTTGGTGGTTCTGCCCCAGACGGCGGTTCCGGTGTAGGCTTCGTTGGTCAGCAGGTAGTGGAGTCCTCCCTTGTACCAGCGTTTGCCCCTGTTGGTGATGCCCCGGTCGTTCAGGGTCCTGCATATCTCCTTGAGGCCGTAGCCGCTGAGCGAGCTCTCGAATATCTCCTTCACTATTGGAGCGGTGGCAGGGTCAACCTCCAGGGTGGGACGCTCCTTGGCTCCGTCGCTGATTTTGACCCTCTTGTAGCCGAAGGGAGCCTTGGAGCCGAGGAAGAAGCCCCTCGATGCCGCTTCCCTCATCCCCCGGACGACCTCCTGGGCAAGATTCTCACTGTAGAACTCATCGACGCTCTCGATGATTCCCTCAAGCAGTCTGCCCGTGGCGGTGTCCTCGGCCTGCTCGGTGATGGACACCACACGGATGCCTTTACGCCGTAGCATCGACTTGAAGGCGACGGCGTGCTCGCGCTTTCTGGTGAAGCGGCTGAATTTCCAGACGAGAATCACGTCGAAGGGGGCCTTCGGCTTGCTGCCCTCCTCGATCATCTCCCTGAACTGGGGCCGGTCAGCGACGCGGCCGCTCTCGGCCTCGTCTATGTACTCGCGGGCGACGGAGTAGCCGTTGGCCTTGGCGTAGTCTTTGAGCGCCCGTAGTTGCGCGGACACGGACAGGTCCACGTCCTGCCGCTCGCTGGACACCCTGGCGTACAGGGCCGCCGGTGTTGGGGGTTGATATTGCTTCATGCGTTGTCCTCCTTTTGGTGGCGCAGTAAACGTGGAGATTGGATATCTATTACTCCTCTAGGACTTCGCGCAAGGAATCCTCTACCAAAGACGCCGTACGCCGTACGAGTCGAAGAGTGATTCACTGGAAATGAGAGCAAGGTTGCGCGCCAGCGCCTGAGCGATGAGCATTCTGTCAAACGGGTCGCGGTGGGACCCCAAGAGCGCCCCGGCCCTCCCAGCGTCGTCGACGGTAATATCCAGCTCTTCGAAGCCCTGGTCCGCTATCGCACCGGGAATATCAAGCGCCACCTCGCTGGCTCCCGAAAGCCTGCCCAGGCGGTGCTTGGTGGCTATCTCCCAGGCTGACGCCGCGCTTACCAGAATGTCGTTGGCTTCATCTTCAATGGCCTGATGGGCAGGGTCCGACAGCCTATCGCTTCCGGCGAGCCACCAGAGGAAGGCGTGGGTGTCGAGCAATACCCTCATCGTTCAGGCGACGTGTGCGGCCGTAACAACGCAGCCTCCTTCCACAGCAAATCCAGCTCGACCGGCAAGGCCTATCGAGAGGGGTCAGGTGGTGTCAGATTATCCGCTTCGGTGACTAGCTCGGTCAAAACGACCAAGTCGAGGTTCTCGAGGCGTCGGAACCCGATGCTTGCTGCGCCGAGTTTCACCTTTCCGAGGCGATCGGCATAGCGGTGGGCAAGGTAGGCGTTGTCGGCCGTAGCGTTGACGTAGATGCTGTAGTTCCTCTTCTGGCGAGCGAGGCCGACGAGGAACCACTCTACGGTATCTCCCGAGGAGCCTGTCTGGTCGATGTGGCCGTATCCGATGATTGACTGGTGTGTGCCGCCCCAGAAGACGCCCTGCCAAAGCACCCGTTGGCGGTCAGGCAGCGCACCGTGGATCGCCCTGTCGACCGAGATTAGGGTGTCGCGGTGCTCGTCGGGAAGCGACGCTAGGTAGGCGTCCGGACTGGTGTCGCCGACTCGCATCGACTCGCTCATGCCTTTTCCTCGGCATTGGCCAGACATGAGAGATCGTTCCGCAAGGTTTCGCGGGTTGAACCCAGAAACTTCTTGCCGATAAGCTTGACGAATACCTTAATGAACAGGTTGTTGGGCTGGGCCTCGAAAGATGCCGAAACCTCTGTGGTCTCGCCACCTTTGGATTCCCCGAGGCTGTAACGGGTTAGATAGGTTGCTCCGGCCTCGGTCGCAGTCATTGCAAACGAATTTGGCTCCCTCCACTCAACAGCTTCGATAGTTTGCGTGTGACTCTTTCCATAGGCCCACCGGGCCTGCTTCCACTTCGCGCCGACTCCGAACTTCTCCGAGGTCAGCCACTCGATCGCTTCGCATGACTTTGCTCGACTGGGGTACAGATCCGAATCGATCAACTTACTCCAAGTCTTCTCAATCGATCCTTTGAACTCCTGCTTGATCGATATCTTTGATGTCATTGCATTGCTACTTCTTAAGGGGTGAACATAGCGCAGGATCCTACTGGATGAAGAGCCCGGTAAGTCCTGACGGTCAGAGGGCTCGTGGGGTCTAAACCGGTGTCACCTAACTGTATTCCGTCTCCCTATATGGAAATCCCCCACCGAAAGGTCGCAGTGCAGTACGCTCACCTCTCCCAGACAGATAGCTCTTCCTCTGGAAGCGGATCGAAGAAGCTGTCGTCGACGACCAGGCGGTCCCTCCAGGCGCCGAATCGCCGTTTTCCCCTGGGCTGGCAGCGAACAAGGCGGGCCACCGGCTTGCCGTCGCGGGCGATGATGACCTCCTCGCCAGCTTCGGCCTGCGCTAGGAGGCGGGACAAGTGGGTCTTCGCTTCGTGGACATTGACAACTGGCATCACTTGCTCCCCGGTTAGACTATCTTAGCTAATTATATGACTAATCACAAATGGAGGCAACCCCCCGTTGTCACAAAAACTATCGAACGGGGTTTGACACATTATATCCGCCTACGATATAATGGGCACGATACTAATGGAGGCCGCTTGCAGTGACTAGCTCAGTTCCGACGGACATCCTTCCCCTTCCAACCGCGCAGGTCCACATCCTGTTGGCCCTGGTAACCGGTGACAAGCATGGGTACGCTATCATGAGCGAAGTCGAGGCTCTGACCGAAGGATCGGTCACGATGGGTCCGGGGACTCTGTACGGGACGATCAAACGAATGCTGAAGGCACGGTTGGTCGAAGAGACGGACGAGCGACCGGACCCCGAGCTGGACGACGAACGTCGGCGCTACTACAGACTCACCGCTCTTGGTGCGCTGGTTCTTGATGCTGAGGTCGCACGCATGGAGCAGCTCGCCCGCACCGCCCATTCGCGGCGGCAGATCGCACAACGCAGGCTGGGCTTGGAGGGCTGACATGATCTCCGAGAAGCTGTACCGCGCACTGCTAGTGGTCTATCCGAGCGAACACCGCCGGGAATACGGCGAGCCTATGGTCCAACTGTTTCGGGACTGAATGCGACGTGACGGGGGTGGAGTCAAAACCCCGATTGTGTGGGTGCAGATGATCTTCGATCTCGTGTGTTCAGCATCCAGGGAGCATAAGGAGGGCGTCATGTTAGAGAGCTTACGGGTCAAGAGAGTTGGCGTCCGTTCGGGTAAATTCCTACTCTGGTCTCTGGTGGGAGCGATCACGCTCTACATGGCTACGACTGCGGTGGTCTTGACCGCAGGTCTTGTGTCGCTGGTAACGGGCTGGTATCAGTTCACCATCGAGTCCGGTCCTCTGGCGTTCTTGGGCTACACGATGCTCCTCGATAGCAAGACGGACTGGGCTATATCGTTTGAATTCAGCCTGCTTGGCTTCTTGGTTCTCGTTGCGGCGGCAGGGCTTCTGAGGGGCGTATGGTCGGCGATGCGAGCCCTGGGAACCTCCTTGAGGGCTTAGGCGAACTTCCTGGCCGCGAGATAGTACCTACCAACTCCTACTAGAATAGTAGCCACGTGACCAGAACGCTGGTGACCAGCAGCACGAACAGCACGATGGCGGTCCCGCGGACTGCGATGACCACTTCCTTCGTCTCCTTGTGCTCGGCGATCTCCTTCTGGTACGCCCCCTCAAGCTCTTCGTAAGGCCGTCTGCTGGCAGATGCGGACTCCCTGGCCTCGTCCCGTTCCCGCTTCAGCTCAGATGCTCTAAGCTTCAACTCGGATACGCTTTGCTCCAACTGGCGCACGGTCCGCTCAAGCTCTTCCTCCCTGGCGATGGCCCGACGCAGCAGTTCGTCGTCGCCCACGTACTCTAGCCCGTGCATACGCACATAGACCCGACGCCCCTCCCTGACCACCTCGACCTCTCCACTCCTGATCCTCCGGTCGAGGGTGGACAGGGATATTTCCATCTCTCGCGCCGCCTCCGCTTTCGTCACCCAGCGGACGTGCTCATCCATCTCTCTTTTCCTCGCTACGTGGCTAGCGCCTCCGCCTCCAGTTGAACAGACGCAGAACCCGACCCTCGGACTCGGGCGCATTCGCCGCCTAGTCTCCAACGTCGTCTTCGGGTTGCCGAGCCGCCTCCAGGGCCTCCACGCGCCGGGTCAGACGCTCCACGAGCCTAGCAAGATCGTCCACGGCTTCAATCGCCAGCCTCATCCTCGCCTCCAACCTGTCCAGCGTCGTCGTCTTCTCCCATCCGGGGTCGTCCAGGTTGGCCATGAGTCGCTGCACGGCCAGGGTCATCCTGCCCGTCAGTCGCTCCCGGCGCAGGGTCAGCGCCACTGTCTTCCGGTTCACTCCCAAAAGGGCCGCCGTCCGGCGCTGGCCCTCCCGCTCGACGAGCAACTCCACGACCCATTTGAAGTCGGTCTGATTGTCGTCGGCCCGCGATGCTGGCCCTCCGTTGCTCTTTGGCTTCCCAGGAGTCATTTCCGTTTTCTACAGGGGGTGGCCCGCTTCTCCAATTTCATCCATTTTTCGGTGGAACCATCCCTTTACAGGAACTGCTAACAGATTTCGGTCAATACACTCCGAATGTGGCAGAAAGCGTTAGCTGGCTGGCCCAGGATGTCCGCTCCTACCCATGCCCCAAAATCATGTCACGCACCCAGACATCGTTTCGCGCCAAAATCGATGGACCAAACTGGGCCGCAATCGTCGCCAACACGCCAAATCCTGTCCGCATCAACCCTCCGGCTCCCCCGGACAGGCCCATCCGTAGCTGTTTGCTCGCTACATGCTGACACGTCAACGGTTGCAAGAGTGCAAACAAACTGTCGTCGGAGAGGCAATTTAGTTTAGCATGGCTTCCCAATCACTTGCATTTTTCAGGCGTTGACCGGTCAGTGAGTCTTTTGGCCCGTTTCGTAGCTGATTTAGGGGTGAATGAGCCGGTTTGTGGCGTCGGTGATCCCCGAAAAGCAGCCCGTCGGACGTAACTTTCAGCCCCCAAACAACATAGCGGGGAGATAGGGACAAAACAGCACTATCTATTCTCCCCTACAGGACGCATCCGGTGATAGAGCGAGTCCCACTGGTAGGCGCTCAGTTCGGACAGCGCCAGTCGTGGGGATTCCGGCTCCCAGAGAGGACGCCAGGAGGGTCCCAGTATCCCTGTTGTGGACAGAACGGGCCGGCAGGACACAAGGATGGGCAGCGACATCCGGGTCATCCGGGCCGATGTGCGCACGTAGGTAGCCTCGACCTCCTCTGTGTCCACGACGAACAGGGTGGTGGGGAACGGGGGCTGGTCTTCCCCTGGTTCGGTGGACCAGTAGTAGCTCATGTAGGGACTCAGGCGGGCTATTACTCCCTCGGGGTGACGGGCCCGCAACTCGTACTCGAGGTAGAACGGTACGTCGAGGCCCTGTGCAGTCATCTGCCCCACGGCGTCGGGGGCGATGGCAGGCTGGCCCCAGTTGTAGGCTCGGTCAGACCTCGCCGTGGGTACAGACCACAGCAGCTCGCTGTCAGGGTCTGCCCTGGCGTCGGCCTCAAGCTTCGAGAGGAACCATGTGATCCCGTCGGCGTGCTTCGTCTGCCGGGCCCACGTGTCGATACGGTGGCCCACATATCGTCTCCGGCTCTGACGATCTGTGGTGGGGTCAGTGCTCCAGATGCCCCGCGTGGTCGGCAGTTGCGCACGGTCCCTGTGAGTGATGTAGCGGATCCCCTCGGCAGAAAGCGTGTAGCGAGTGTCTCCACGTTTGCCCCGGCGCTTGACGAGGCCCCACGTGTTGACGAGGCTATGCACCATCTGGCTTACTCGTCCCTCCGAGACGCCGAGCCAGCGGGCAAGGTGCTCCCGTGGGATCATCGGGTAGTCGGTCACCAGGTCGAGCGTCCGCTTCTCCGACGGGCTGATGCCGAAGGTCGCCGCAGCCCGCACCATCCGCTCAGGATGGGGTATCGATGCCCGCTTCCGCTCCGGCGACTCCGTATGAAGCGCTCCGGCTGGGCCACCCTGTGAGCTCACGAAACCAAGGTTGTAGTACGAGCCGCTGAACAGGCCTGAGGTCTTCTGCCAGACGTGGGAGTCCCGTCTTTCGAGTACGTCCCGAGACTCCTCGCCGACGTAAGAGCCTTCAAGGTTCAGCTCCATGCAGAACCTCGTTGTCAGTCTCTGCTCCCACACGCTGGGAACCAGGATCAGGATGGTGTCGGGGCGGCGAGTGTAGTCGTACTCGGCTATGGCTCTCAGCCGGTCGTAGAGCGAGCGCCGCCGCAGGGCCAAGCCCTGGCGGACTACGCCGAAGCTGCGGCCGTCGTGGACGGTGATTGTTGCGTCGAAGCGACCCCTGCGGTGGAACTCCACGTGCGAGCGGAGCCCGTCGATGCCGGGGGAGAGTGATGAGGCGAGACGGTAGACGGCAGCCACCGCGTCCATCCGGCGGACGAGCAGTGTCAGCCACTCCCTGGACACGGGGTAGGCGCGCACGAAGTCCGAGGGCGTCGCAAAGCCGAGAGTCTCGGCGGCTTCGCTGATGCCTTGGGCTGTCAGGTAGTATCTCTGGCTCGACGGCAGTTGGACGGTGCCGTGGCTCACCCTCCCGACGATGCCGTCCGCCAGCAGGCCGGTCAGGACTCGGTGGACAGTCGCGTGAGGCTCGTCTAGGATCAGCGCCAGTTCCGTCGAATCGACGAAGGGCATCCGGCTGAGGAAGTATAATAGCTGTCGTTCGGTGAGAGCCATGCATCAAGAGTAGCAACGGGCAGATACGGTGCGCAGCCACTACATGTCAGCACCGGTGAATGGAGAGAGCCTTCTCTGGCTTCGGCGGGAGCGCCGAGACTAGAGCACGAGCTGGGCAGCCTTTGGACGCGCCTTGCCGCCGTGCACCGAGGGCTCCGCACACCATTTGGCCGCCAGCCTACGCACTCCCTCGTACACGCCTTCGTCGAAGCCAAGTAGGTCGCAGACGACGCGTCTGTCCAGGAGGGCGCGGTTGGGATCGGCGTCGGCAAGATAGGCGGGCTTCAATTCCTTGTCCCGGAACGAGTCGAATATCATCTCCGCCATCACCAACTGCTCATCGCTCAGGGCACGGAAGTCCAGTACTGGGAGGGATTCGGCGGCGCGACTTGTAGTGGTCCCACGACCGGCATGTTGTCTGTTGGAATGCCACCAGTGCATTAGGAACCCCAGCGTGCTGTTGCTCCAGATAGAGAGCATAAGATCAAACCTCCTGTCCTCGAATTTCACAGTTGGCCACGCCCGACCGCCTATACTCTCTCGCTCGGTGAAAGCCACCCCCAATGGTTGAGAGTTGAACCTGAAATCAAGATTGAGATGGGACCGACTGGAGGTTTCCCAAAGTGTTTGGGCTTTCGCTTCCATTCCCTGTCGGGCTACGAGTTGTGAATCAACCTCGCAAACCATCAGGGTTTCATTCTTGGCGTTATGGCTCCATAGCGCTGGATACGTGGCTGTCGGGCTTGGTGCTGCCTGGTCGAAAGGGCCGCGGGGTCGTGGTCCCGTGATGTCTCGGTGATGCAGACCGGTTCGCGCCAAGACGCCCAGCAATGTCATATTGATCCCGATATTAGAAGCATGACCCGGAAGCGATAGCTTGCCAGCAGAGAGGGCGAATGCAGTTTGAGCAAGGGAGGCATCAGATAGCCGCACTGCACCACACGGGTCCCCGCTTTGCGGAAATGGGGCAGAGATGATCTCTCCTATCTTTTCCTCCCCGCTAATCAAGGGCGTGGCCCCATAGGGGCCATCTTCAATCCGCCTCACTAGGCCTAATGTGGCCATGGTCCTAGACACTTCGCTCGCTTGGATGAACCCCGATGGCCGACGAGTCAGGGACGCCAATTGAACTCGCCGAGATGATGACTCGGAGGGTCTGCACTTTCGTGCTATGAATAGGCACTCCGCCATGCCCGTATCCGCTGAGAACGACAGATGGTCGTTTTCCGAAGCCGCGATGCTGAGCACAGTAAGGTTGGTATAGTTCTTGGCGAGCATCTCCCTGAACCCTTGCCAGGATAGACCGGCGGCTGCCGCGAGGGGCAAGACTAGGATCTTCCTCCAAGGCCCGCTTCAGTCCTCCCTCCAGGTACCGCCGCTTGGTACGAGCAGACGTGTCCAGCGACTCCGCCTGGCTTGAGCTTCCTATGGGCCAACGCCGCAAATGCTGATGCGATTCCCGCGTTGCCATGGTAACAAGTGCCCGTCTTGAGGATATCCATGCGCTTGCCCATGTCCCTTTGGTCTTGGTCGCTAGCCTCAAAGGCGGCGAAGGCCGCGTTAAACGTATTGGCGTATTGTCCTTCGTTGGTAGTGTTTCGAGTGAAGGGCGGATTCATGATCACCAGGTCAAAGTTCGCGTCCGGGATATCCACGTTGATCTGGGCAGCAGTCTCCTCGCCCACGCTGCCGGTGCGCAGAGCTGGGTCGCTGGTATTGAACAAGGTCAAGGCTGTGGAGGCTTGGAGCAACTCCAGGGAACCTATCTTCACCGTGCTGTCCTTCTGCTTTCCGTAGGGCATGGTGTAGAGACGGGACTGATTGAATCCCACGTTGGGCCGCATACCGGACAGGGTGGAGCCGGTGATGTGAATGGCCGAAGGCATGACGTCGCAGCCGTACAGGACCTCCTCCATCATCACCGGATGCAGCGAAGTAGAGTCGCCACCAGCGCGTTCATGGCGGGATGCAACCTGCTCGTACACCGCCGACAGCAGGGCACCGGTGCCACAGGCAAAATCTCCGATGCGCAGCCTGCCGATGGCCCCGGCGTCGGACCAGTCCACGGAATCCATCTTGGCAACGGCCAGACGCGCCAAAAGCGCAGCGGACGCTGGCAGGGTGTAGAAGGTGGCCAGATACTTCCGGTCGGCGATCAGCCGTTGGAAGATGCGTCCGGTCAGGTCGTGGGCGTTGTCGACGCCGGTGGCTTCAACTTCCTGGGCGGTCTCCAGCAACTCCCGCAAGATGCTAGTGGCAACGTCTCCGGGAAGCTGCTCCAAGATGTCCTTGGCTATGGCAAAGATGGGCCAGTAGTTGATCTTCAGGATATCTTCCCAGGCCGCCAGTACCTCACTCTGGGGATTTGCAACATTGGGACCGCACACCAAGCGCAGAGTTGTCACCTCCTGGTGCATCCCCGCGATGCGCTGGTGGAAGACCATGGCGTTGGCGATGATGGCACAGGCCATGCGGCGGGTCTGAGGAACGTCACTCATTCCCAACAACCGGGCAATAACAGGGGTTACATTGGGACGCAGCTTCGCCATTTCCTCCAAACGGTTGGCGGCTTGCCCAATACCTTGCTCAAGCGTGTCAGCCGCCTGCTCCACTGCTTTCTGTGGGACGGACACCAAACGGGCTATGTCAGCCAGATCGCTCACTGAGCCGCCCAGCCATCCCGATTCGGGAAATCGGCTGCCGTCCTGATGAAGGACGCAGTAGGTTAGGTGTGTCTCGACTAGAGCCAAGCGCAGGTCATAGGCGTCTTCGACGCTTCTGGGATAACGCAGGGCTATGGCAGCCTCGACGGTGCGCGGGGCACCTCTTACGCGGAGCCCCAGCCGTTCGGAGGCATCCTTCTCCACTTCGACAGCCGGCTCATACTCAGCCTCTACGACCACCGGGGAGTGGCCCGGCGCGACTATCAGCACATCGGCGTGGCGGCCCGGATGGTCGGTGAAGGTCTGGGTGTTCTCGGAGCGGACTTCACAGCCCGGCATCATGCCTCGCAGCATGTCGCCCAGTGCGTTGTTCGCGTTCGGCTCGGTCTGGCGTGGCATACTTACATTCAGGCAGTTAGCTTGCGGCCAACGCTGTTTCTCTCTCCTCTATGGGATTGATGGATTGCTGGATACGGCCGCGAATGTTTGGTCAAAGGTCTTGACCTCTCGGACTCCACGCCTTCGACAACTGGCTAGGTGGCAGAGGTCTCGGGCTTGTAACGCGGGATATTGCTCATGGAGTTGACGGGCCAGAGCCACGTCCGCCTCCTCCAGCGGCCAAACCTCAACTCCGGCGCTTGCTATCAAGTCCAGCGTTGCATCGAAGGTTTGCAGCCTTCCGATGGGCAAGTACGCATGGGCCAGTTCCTGCATGACCTCTGCTGAAGTGCACAGCGGTGTGCCACTTCGGTTAGCTTCGACGAAGAATCCTTGGGCATTTGTCTGGAGAACGTGGGGGCGTCCTACGGCGTACATGAAGACGTTGGTGTCGACGAAAATCACGTTCTGGCAACTCCTCGGCCGCGCGACTCGCTCATGACGCGCAAGTGTTCATCCCAGTCCGGCTCCGTCTCTGGGCCTTCCAGCGTAGCGCATGACCTGAAAAACTCCTCAACGTCCTCAGGTGACTGGAATAGCTTGACGATCTGGCGCTTTTCGAGGCGCTCGTGCGCAGCTTCACGCAGCCAGGCGCTGAGGGACATGCCCTCCTGCCGCGCCTGGTGAACAAAGCGGTCTCGGTCATTGTCCGCCATTACCAACTGCACTCTGGCCATATCGACCTCCAACCGGGCTAAGGTGAGTGTGTAATATCGTTACACATACTACCGACCGAAGTCAATGGCAAGATCCGTGCCCGACTGGAAGGTTGGTTGGGGACGTGGCCCCGGAGCACTACTGCTGCTGGAGGCCGAGCACCTACTATATGGCGAGCTTGAATCTCAAGCTGAAAGTTCTTGATTTCGTCAAGTCTGGTGGGCCTGCGTGTACTGTACTGAGACTGAGCCTGTCTCAGAGAACGACACATCAGGCATGCCGTCGCCGCAACCTTCCGGTCAACGCTATCCTAACCCCCAATAGGACGAGGGCAAAGAAGCCTCCGGCAGCACCGGCGATAACCCACGTCGAGACACTAGTGTCGACTTCAGTCGTGAGGTTTCCCGCATCTGGTTCTCCGGCAGACACATCCCTTATCCGATTGGTATCGACCATCACCCCCGGAACGGTGTCGGTATTGGGCTCGTGTCTTGAAGGAGCGTCGGTAGAGGACATTGAACTACCGGAGTCTGTGGCTACTGCATTGGAGGAGCTCTGGTCGTCCGCATCCGTCGAATCGGCCGAAATCGGAGGGTTAATTTGTACACCCTGGGCAGCGCCCATCGACACCGGCAGGGCGTGGGAGCCACGTCCATTCAGCTCAAGGCTCCTAACGCCAATCGTGCCTCTAGTGGTTTCGCCTCACCATTCGCACCACACCTCGGACTACGGTTGCCACGTCGTGAGCTATGGATGTGAGCGCACTATCCAACGCCCATCGCACCGCTGTCCGCACGGCTGTAGCTACGGTGCGGGCTATGGATGTGAGCGAACTATTCAGCCAACGCACTGCCGTGGCTACGCCCCGGGCGATCACTGCTGGGGGACTGTCGGCCCCCATAAGAAGCTCGTCCAGCCCCATCGACGGTATACTCCAGCTACTACGATGCCTCCAGCGATTGCTCCGATCGCCAACCCTCCAATAACCATCAGCGCCACTGCTAGGGCCGAAAGCTGTGCCCCTCCTTTGTCCGTCTCCGGGGGCCTGGGGTTCACGGCTGGTTCCGCCACAGCAACAGGCGTCCCTGCCTCCGTAGAGGACCATGGGCCTTCCGCGACACCGTTCACCGCTCGTACCTGCACCTCGTACACAGTATCGTTAGTGAGCGACCGTATCTTGTATCTGAAAGGCGGCGTTCCTGTCCCTCGAGTCCAGGCGTCGTCCACTAACTCCCACTCCGCGCCTCCGCTGGGCCGCGCAGGTCGTAGGCGATGATCGCAGAGCCGCTGTCTCTGGTGGGCGCGCTCCACGGCACCGTCAATTCTTCATTCCCTATTGTGATCGTGCCGATGATGGGCTCGGAGGGTAAGGCGATAACGCTGATGGTGACCGAAATGATGGCGGAACCACCGTAGGAGTCATCGGCCCTCACGGTCACCGAATAGGAGTCCTTCGTCGCCCTGTCCAGTGCAGCCTTTTTCTTCAGCTGCCCGGTCGACGAGTCGATTCCGAAGGATGCCGAGTCATTCCCCAAGAGAGAATAGATGAGTGAGTCGTTGTCGGCATCGGTCGCTTCGACGGGGTTTCCGATGTCGTGGTTGGTGTTCCAGTTCTCGACAACGATCCGGGTAGCAGGGTCACTTTCACTGAAGGTGGGACTGGCGTTGAATGCGCTGCCGCACATTTCATCGGTCGAGGTAACCGTGACTCCGCCAAGAGCCGGCAGGGGTTCGGTGAAGTGGTTTCCAGCGATGGTCAGTGTAGTGAGGAAGGCAGCGTTACCCAATTCAGGTGGGACAGCGCCCGTCAACGTGTTGCAATGGAGATTGAGAACCGACAGTTTGATGAGGTTGCTCAACTCTGGTGGGATGGAGCCGGTGAGTTCGTTGCCGTTGAGGTAGACCTCCGTCAGGACGTTCAAGTCACCCAGCTCTGGGGGGATGAGACCGGTGAGTTGGTTGTCGGCGAGGTTGAGGCTCGTCAGGTCGGTGAGGTTGCCCAGCTCTGCCGGAATCTCGCCGGTGAGCTCGTTGCCATAGAAATAGAGGCGGGTCAACGCGGTCAGATCGCCCAGCTCTGGGGAGATGAGACCGGTGAGTTGGTTGTCGGCGAGGTTGAGGCTCGTCAGGTCGGTGAGGTCGCCCAGCTCTGCAGGGATGGGGCCGGTGAGCTTGTTGCTATGAAGATAGAGGCGGGTCAACGCGGTCAGGTTGGTGAGGTCGCCCAGCTCTGCAGGGATGGGGCCGGTGAGCTTGTTGCTATGAAGATAGAGGCGGGTCAACGCGGTCAGGTTGCCCAACTCAGCGGGGCCGGGGCCGGTGAGCTTGTTGTTGGAAATATAGAGGATCGTCAGGTCGGTGAGGTCGCCCAGCTCGGCGGGGATGGGGCCGCTGAGCTCGTTGTTGTGAAGGTAGAGGATCGTCAGGTTGGTGAGGTCGCCCAACTCTGCAGGGATGGGGCCGCCGAGTTTATTGCCGGAGAGGTTGAGAAGCGTCAATGCGGTGAGGTTGCCCAGCTCCGACGGGATCGAACCTGCAAGCCCTTTCCCATTGGCGGTGAGTCCAGTGACCCGGCCATGCGAGACGGAGATGCCTTCCCAGTCAGTGATAGGCGTGTTGACGTTCCAGTCCAACACATTGCCTGGGTCAAGAGTTGCTTTGGCGTCAAGCAACGCTTCGCAATCGGCGATTAGGCCGGAATTGGCGGAAGGGTCGGGTACGGCAACGCTGTCGTCGCACCGCGACTGCGCCTGTGCCGTACTAGGTGATGCAATGGCAAGCGCCAATGTCAGGAAGAAAACAGCGATGAGCAAGACCCGTCCCCGGCTGGGGTTGGGTTTGCCGAGGCCAAACTCGGGGAGGGTAGGTATGTTACAACTTGTCACCAAGGTCTTCCTGTTCCGTAGTTTCACTCCGACGGATGCGACAGTAGCTTCCTCTCCTATCTCCGGCTACGTCGCACCACAATTATGAGAACCACTCCAGCGACTACCCCAATCACTACCACGACGATAGCCCGCCAGGGGAATCCTTCGTCCCCGCCGTCCGCCTCGGACGGCGCTGGCTCCGCCGTGGGTGTAGGCGTAGGAGTAGGTGGGGGCGGCGCTTCTTCAGTCTCGCCTCTGCCTGATTCCGACCAAGGGCTGACTCCCTCGGCGTTGATAGCCCGCACCTGCACCTCGTAGCCGGTCTCAGGCTTAAGATCGCTCAGGGTCATGGATATGCCGGTGCCGCCGTACCCGACGTCTTTGAACTCCCCGTCAGCTTCACGGTATTGCAAGTCGTAATCCGTGATCTCCGGTCCCTGGTTGTCGGGCGCCGTCCAGTTTACTGCCAGGGTAGAGTGGCTGGTGGCCTTGAGGTCGGGTGCTGCTGGACGTGCCGGTGGCTCATCAACGTTCTCAACGCTGATGGTAACTATGATCCCATCGACACCCCCTCGGCGGTCCCGGGCGCTCACCCGCACCGAGTATTCGTTCTTGACCTCGTAGTCCAACGCTGTCTTGGTGGTGAGCTGCCCTGTGCTAGGGTCCACGTCGAAGGAGGCTCGATCCATTCCCCACAGCCAGTACTCCAGCCGGTCATTATCCGAGTCCCTGGCGTTCACTGGGTCCCCCACAGCCATGCCCACTTCTGCGTTCTCCGGGACGGTGCGAGTGGTGTTGAGGCCCTCGTTGAACCTAGGCGAGCGGTTGGCAGGTTCGTCGTCCACCGCAGTGACGATGACGGTGACCGTACCGGTGTCCGTACCCCCGTTCCCGTCCGACGCCACGTAGGTGAACGAGTCGGACCCGTGGAAGCTGGAGTTGGGGGTGTAAGTGATCGTAGTGGCGCTGCCCGGCTTGATCACCGCCGTGCCGTTGCTGGGCATGGTCACCGAGGTCACCTGGAGCGTGTCTCCTTCGAGGTCCGTGTCGTTGGCCACCACGTCGATGTCGACCGCCGTGCCCTCTGCAATCGTAGTGGCGTCGTCCACCGCCGTTGGGGTGGTGTTGACGGGCGTCGCGGTCACGGGATCGCTGGCCTCGCTGGCGCCCACGGTGTTCCTCGCCCGAATCCAGAAGCCGTACTCTTCTTCATTGGTGAGGTCGTTTACCGTGTAGGAGGTTGCGTTGGTTGCGCCGGCCTCGCTGTCGGGTATGGCGGTCCAGCCCGAGACGCCATATACGTAAGCCGAGCCGGAATCCGCGCCCTTGTCATCGTCCCAGTGGGCGCCCACCACCACCGTGCCCCCGCCCGCCGCGATCGACCACCCAAACTGCTCGCCGCTGGCGCCGTCGGTGGCGGTAAGCTTGACCGTTTCCGTTGCATCGGCCCATACCGAGTCAGTGGCCTTGGTAAACACGTAGACCGACCCGGAATCGTTAACAGAGTCACTGGCATCATCCGTGTGAGCGCCAACCACTACAGTGTTGCCGTCCACTGCTACCGACCACCCAAACTGGTTTTTTTCAGCATCGGAGGTCGCCAACTCGGCCGTCCTCTCGGCATCTTCCCATCCCCCACTGGGCTTGGTGAACACGTAGGCGCGGCCCTGACTGCCAGAGTAGGCGGAGGCCCCGACCACCACCGTGTCCCCGTCCACCGCCACCGCAGCGCCAAAAGTGCCGGCTAGGCCCGCGGCTCCGTCGTCGGTGGCCCCGGGGGTCAGCTTGGCCGTCTGGGTGGCATCGTCCCATCCCGCTGCGGGCTTGATGAACACGTAGGCGGAGCCGTAACCATCGTTGTTTGGGGCGCCCGCCACCACCGTGTCCCCGTCCACCGCCACAGATTTCCCAAACTCGTCGAAATCGTCCCCGTCGGAGGCCGTCAGCTTGGCCGTCTGCGTGGCATCGGTCCATACCGAGTCAGCGGCCTTGGTGAACACGTAGGCCGACCCGGATCCATCGTCCTCGCTGGCGCCCACCACCACAGTGTCCCCGTCCACTGCCACCGATTGTCCGAACCAGTCGCCTACCACCCCGTCGGAGGCCGTCAACTTGGCCGTCTCCGTGGCTGTGGCCCATCCCGTACTGGGCTTGGTGAACACGTAGGCCGAATCGTCATAGCGGGCACCCACCACCACCGTGTCCCAGTCCACGGCTACCGACCAACCAAAGATGTCACCAGCCTCCCCGTCGGAGGCGGTCAACTTGGCGACCTGGCTCCACGCTCCCGACGAATCCTTGGCCAACACGTACGCCGCGCCCTTCTCGCTTTCGTCTTCGTAGGCGCCCACCACCGCGGTGTCTCCGTCCACCGCCACTGAATGCCCGAATAGGTCGCCAGCCACCCCGTCGGAGGCGGTCAGCTTGGCGATCTGCGCCTGCAGATATTCGTACCCGGTGATGCTGGTGTCGGATGGGTCATTCCACCCCAGCGTGACCTGTGTGCTCTTGACGGTGGCTGTAAGATCGCCGGGCTTGGAGGGCACAGTGCCCTGGGCCTTACCCACCTGCGGCACGGCTATCAATAACACTGCGACGGCTGCCATCGACAATAGCACCGCCGCTAGCAGTATCCATACGGAATTCCCGTGCTTGAACGCGCGTAAACTTTTCGTAAGGCCAACTATCTGCGTTGCGATGTCGGGTCCGCTCATTCGCATTTCGTCTTCACAATTCCCTCGGAACGCCAGTCCCTAAAGAACTCCAAACAATCTGAGGGCTGAATCAACCCCAAAAGATGCAGAAGACGGTCGGCTAATATTTCGGATGATTCGACCATGCGGGAGTCTAGCCTTTCCGTTCAGTAGAATCAAGTGGACCCCATCATCAGGACAGCGGTGAGGCTAAAATAAGAGAGTCTACCGCTGGGGTGTCTCGTAAACCTTCATCCGATGGTAAGGCTCGTGGATGTTCCAGTAAACACCTTTGTGAGCTCACTGCATGGAACACCTGACCCGGTGACCGATAGCCCAGGGCTTAATGGGGCCGCTCTTGGTTGTAGAAGGCCAGATAAGCCCCAATCCCCTTTCTGGCCTCAGTCCCATTTTGGTATGCCTTCAGGTACACCTCCTCGTACTTGATGCTGCGCCACAGCCGTTCCACGAAGACGTTGTCCATGCACCGGCCCCTGCCGTCCATGCTCACTTGAACGCCTTGCACCAGCAGCATCGACTTGAAGGCGACTGCGTGCTCCCGCTTGCGGGTGAACCGGCTGAACTTCCAAACGAGGATCACCTGAAAGGCAGCATTAGGCCTGCTCCCCTCCTCGATCATCTCACGGAACTGTGGCCGGTCGGCTACGCGTCCGCTCTCGGCCTCGTCCACGTACTCGCGGGCTACCTGGTAGCCGTTCTTCTCTGCGTAGTCCTTGAGCGCCCTCAGCTGGGCGGACACGGACAGGTCAACGTCCTGCCTGTCGCTGGAGACCCTCGCGTACAGCGCCGCCGGTGTGAGCGGCTGTAGGTGCTTCTTCATGCTGTCCTCCCAATCTGGCATGTGGTCGCTGTTTTCGAATTCAACCTCCCGCCACCCGGACCCAAACAATCCCGTCAACGTGTTCAAAGTGCCCATCGGCTGAAACGAGATCGGCGCCCGTTTCCATGGCATGGGCCGCAATCCAGACATCGTTTGTCGGAATTGGCCGCCCCTTGGCCTTCAACGCTGTCATTACCCGTGAGTAGCGGTCCACAGTCACCGGACCCACAGGAACAAAGGACACGTAGGGACGTTCGAGGAAGGAGCGAAGTTCCGCAAGGTTCTGCTCGAAGTGCGCTCCCTGCCGGAAGCCGAATAGCTGCTCACCCACCACAACAGCCGAGAACAGCACCTCCTCAGCGGCCTGTATCAGGTCTCTCACCTCATGGTTGCCCCGCATGAACGCGGAGTAGGCGTTGGAGTCCAGTAGAATCCTCATGTCCACGCAGACTCGTCCACAGTCTCGAAGACCTCAAGGGCAGCATCAAAACCCTCTGCCTCATCTCGGCTCCATACGCCGAACAGGTCGTCTAACGAAGACCCTATCGCGTTCGGATTCCCCTTGCGGTCCGTTATACCGGCACCCTTCCTGAGCAGCCTCAACGCAGCTTGATTCAGAGAGATTCCCTCCTGCCTTGCGAGGCTATGCATAATGGTGCTCAGTTCGTCGTCGAATCCTCTGAGCGTAAGTTGGTTCATGTCGTGTTACCTCCTTGCGAGTCATCAATAGAGGCGCTACGAGTCAGTATATCCGTCACCCCATGCGCGGGTCAAGGCTCGTCGGTCAATTCTCAGGTGAACAGTCGCCACGTGAGCAGACCGCAGATGACGAGCAGCACGACGGCGGTCACGCGGAGCATGGTAAACAACTGCTTCGTCTCCTTGTGCGCGGCGGTCTCCTTCCGGTACGCCTCCTCAAGCTCCGCATACGCCTGTCTGCTGGCGGATGCGGACTCCCTGGCCTCGTCCCGCTCCCGCTCCAACTCGGATGCTCCATGCCGCAACTCCGAGGCGCTTTGTTCCAACTCCCGCACGGTCCGCTCAAGCTCGTCCTCCCTGACGATGGCCCGGCGCAGCAGCTCCTCGTCGCTCAGATGCTCCGGCCCGTGCATCCGCACGAACACCCGGCGGCCCTCCCTGCGGACCTCGACATCTCTCCTCCCGATCATCCGGTCAAGGGTTGACAAGGATACCTCCAATTCCTCCGCCGCCTCCGCTTTCGGCACCCATCGGACAGGCTCGTCCATCGCTGCCTCCTCCCTTTAGGCTGACACGTCAGGGGTGCAAACGTGCAATCAAGGTGTCTTCGGACCCGCCACATATTTTAGCATGGCGTCCCACTTTGGACCTTGATACGTCATACGATGCGTCAACCCCCTTTCGTAGCTAAAACAGGGGTGAAATGAGCATCGGCGGACCCTGAAACTCGCCCCGCCGACGCAACTTTGCAGCCCCCAACCGGCATGGAGGGCAGATAGCGATGCATCAGCGCTATCTACGTGTCACCCCCTACAGGACGCATCCGGTGGTAGAGGGAGTCCCATCGGTAGGCCCGCAGGCCGCACAGCGCCAGTCTGGGGGACTCCTGCGCCCACAGTGGACGCCAGGACTGGCCAAGTATCCCTGTGGCGGACAGCACTGTAATGCACGACACGAGGATGGGCAGCGACATGGTGGCCAACTGGCACGCCGTGCGCACGTAGGTGTCCTCGACATCCTCGGTGTCCACTACGAACAGCGTGGTGGGGAACGGCGGCTGGTCGTCTTTATGCTCGGGGGGCCAGTAGTAGCTCGTGTAGGGACTCAAGCGGGCTATCACTCCCCTGGGGTGACGGGCGCGCAGCTCGTACTCGAGGTAGAACGGTATCTGGAGGCCCCCTGCGGTCATCTTTCCCACGGCGTCTGGGGCGATGGCCGCATCTCCCCAGTTGAAGGCCCGGTCTGACCGGGCAGTCGAGACCGACCACAGGAGTCGGCTTCCCGGCATGGCTCTGGCCTCTGCCTCAAGCTTCGAGAGGAACCATGTCACGCCGTCGGCGTGCTTCGTCTGCCGCGCCCAGGTGTCGATCCTGTGGCCCACATGCCGCCTGCGACCCTGCCGGCCGGTCGTGAGGGCGGTGCTCCATATGCCCCTCGTCGTCGGGAGCTGGGCGCGGTCCCTGTGGGTGACGTAGCGAATGCCCTCGGCGGACAGCGTGTAGCGCGTGTCTCCGGGTGTTCCTCGTCGCTCGATCAGGCCCCAGGTATCCACGAGGTTGTGCATCATCTGGCTGACCCGCCCCTCCGAGACGCCGAGCCAGCGGGCCAGGTGCTCACGGGGGATCATCGGGTGGTCAGCGATAAGGTTGAGCGTCTGCTTCTCCGATGGACTGATGCCGAAGGCAGGCGCAGCCCGCACCATCCGCTCAGGATGGGGTATCGAGGCCCGCTTCCGCTCCGGCGACTCGGTATGAAGCGCTCCGCCGGGGCTGCCCTGGGAGCTGACGTGATTGAGGGTGTGGTACGTGCCACTGAACAGGCCTGAGGTCTTCTGCCAGACGTGGTAGTTCCGTCTTTCGAGTGTGTCCCGAGACTCCACACCGACGTATGAGTCTTCAAGATTCAGTTCCATGCAGAACCTCGTCGTCAGCCTCTGCTCCCAGATGCTGGGCGTCAGTATCAGGACAGCGTCGGGGCGGCGCGTGTAGTCGTACTCCGCTATGGCCCTAAGCCGGTCGTAGAGGGAACGGCGGCGCAAGGCAAGGCCCTGGCGGACCACGCCTAAACTGGGACCGTCGTGAAGTGTGATTGTTGCGTCAAAGCGGCCCCTGCGGTGGAACTCCGCGTGAGAACGGAGCCCGTCGACCCCGGGGGACAGTGAGGCAGCGAGCCGGTAGATTGTGGCCACTGCGTCCATCCGGCGGATGAGCAGCGCCAGCCACTCCCTGGACACGGGGTAGGCCCGCACGAAGTCCGAGGGCGTTTCGAAGCCGAGGACCGAGGTGGCTTCTCCGATGCCGCTGGCCGTCAGGTAGTACCTTTGACTCGATGGCAGATATGCGGTGCCATGGCTGATGCGCCCAACCATGCCATTGGTCAGCAGGTTGATCAGCCCGCGATGGATGGTTGCGTGGGGCTCGCCTAGGATGAGCGCCAGTTCCGTCGAATCAATGAACGGCATCCGGCTGAGGGAGTGCAGGATCTGTCGTCCGGAGAGGGCCATGTCGCTACCTCCCACGCGCTCGGCTCGGAGTTAGCCCAGAGGCACGTAGGGAGGCCCCGATAGGCCAGTTAGATTACGGCCCCTCGGAAGAGGCTTTGTCTGGTTTCGCGTTCCGTGTTTCGGCGTGTTCATCCTGTTTCCCGGCGGCAATGGCCCAATAGTCCATTGTGAAGGCCGGGAACGTTGAAGGTAATGCCCTGCAAGCCATTGTTTTGGGAACGGTTTTGTGGTAAAGGCCTGCGGCGGAAGGGGAATGTTGAGTTCACTGATACCAGGGACAAGCTGAGCAACCTCGTCGAGGGGCTGATCAGGGAACACGAGCTGACCATGCCTCCCGACACGGTCCGCTGGGACAGCCGCAGCCGGCGCACGCAGACCCTTAGACGGACCGGCCCGTCGAGTAAAAAACAACGTCCCTATGCTGTGTCTGGGAGGGGCTATAATAGGGTGGATGAACCAACTCAGTCAGAGCCTGATGAGCGTCGCCATTGGTGCGCTTACATCAATCCTGGTGCTGGCGCCACTGGTGGGGATTCAACTAGCGTCCCAAGTCGCAGTCCAGGTGGTGCTGGCCATGTTGGCGTGAGCCGTCGTCATAGGGGCGATGTCGGTGGCCCGGGGCACCCCTTTCCTGCCTTCTAAGGAACGACGTCTCTTCGCCTTACCCAATCGGTTACAGCCCATGGTTCCGTTTCAGCTCATGTTTATGGGAGTGCCGCTGCTCATCGTGAGCCTCTTTGCAGACTCCCCTGCCTCCCTGGTCAGCGCAGCTCTACTCGGCGCATTACTGGTGACTATACCTTGGCCCTCGCGAACCAAGTCCTGGCAGGTCGGCGCGTCTCCTCACCGCCGATCCTCTCTAGTTGGACCGAACATCCAAGGGGCTCCCACGCAGGCGCCTCAGGGGCGATTCGAGAAGTTCTCAGAAGGGGCGCGTAGCGTTCTGTCCCACGCGCAGGAGGAAGCCCAGCGGTTCAACCACAACTACATCGGGACCGAGTACATCCTGCTTGGACTAGTACGGGAACCTGAAGGCGTAGCAGCCAAAGTCCTGACCAACCTTGGCGTGGAACTCTCCAAGGTGCGGTCGGCGGTGGAGTTCATCATTGGAAGTGGCGAGCGCCCTGGCCCCGGCGACATAGGGCTGACGCCCCGAGCCAAGAAGGTGATCGAGCTGGCAGTGGATGAGGCACGGCGCCTGAGTCACCAATACGTTGGCACCGAGCACCTGCTCATCGGCATCATGCGGGAGGGCGAGGGTGTGGCGGCTGGGGTCCTGGAGAGCATGGGTGTTAACTTGGAGCGCGTCCGCGCCGATGTCGCTCGGCTCTCTCAGAACAGCGAGTAGTCCCCATAGGAACTACGGTCAATCCCAGCTTGCCATTCTCACAAGGAAGACATCCGGTTAGGGAGCATGTCCTTATATGAATCGAACCGGCACATCCCATGTGGCTAATGCTGTAGTGCTCCCGAATCTGGGGCGGCAATCAGCATATCTCTACGGTTTCAGCGTCAACATCCGATTCGTATTGGGCCGGTTGACACTCTACACAGAACGTAAACGAATTTCCGATTGGCGCTCCGGCCCCACTATGCTACTAGCTGGAGATTTTGGTATTGCTACCTCCGACTGAAGCTAAGTCAACCGCCCACCAGTATCTGAGCTATTGGTGTCTATTTGATAACAAGTATGTGCGACCTTACGGGCGGCGGTAGTGGCGGTCCAGTTCCGAGGTGTAGCGCCGTCCCAACGTGGCGCCCTCGGCCGTCAGCCATTCGGTGAACCCGGTGGAGGCGGTGGGTGGGTCAGCCGACACCAGATGGCCCGCCATCAGTCCGTCGATTTCATCCCTGGTCAGCACCACATCCCGCACCAACCAACCCGCCATTCGGGCGGCCAGCAGCGCCACCGAAGGCCGTACGTGTATCAGTCGGGCTCGGCTGTCCACTCGGCGAGCTATGAGCCGTACCAGCTCCTCAAACGTGAATGTCTCAGGTCCCACCGTGTCTAATACGACATCTTCACTTCCCGCTCCGGCATTCACGGCAAGTTGTGCCAGGTCGTCTACGAACACCGGCTGGATCGGATAGTCCCCAGACCCTGCGATGGGGAACGCTGGAAACCGACGCAGGAACCAGGCGATGTTGTTTATCAGCACATCCTCGGGGCTGAACAGCACCGTGGGTCTGAGGATGGCATAGGACAACCCAGACTCGTGGATTGCCTTCTCCACCAGCGCCTTCCCCCGGAAGTAAGGAAGTGGCGAGTTTTCCGAGGGGTTGGTGATGCTGATATGGACGATGCGTCTAACGCCTGCTTCGACCGCCGCTCCTATCAGGATGCGGGAGTTCTGAACGGCGATGTCGTGAGTAACCGTGCCTCGGGCGAAGCGAATCCAATAGGTGTTGTACAGAGTGTCAACTCCCCGGAGATTTTCCACCAAACCGTTAAAGTCGCCGAAGTCCAGAGGTAGAGCCTCCACCCGATCACCGAAGGGGCTGCGGGAGGCGGGAGTACGGGTCAACGTTTTCACAATGCCACCCTGTTCCAGCAACCGCCGCGCGATGTATTTGCCCGTGTGCCCAAAGGCTCCCGTGACGACGCTGCGATTAGATTGGCTCATTGCCCTCCTGACCTCCGAGAACAGCAATGGCTGCAACAAGGAGCGCGAGCGCCGCTGGCAAATAGAACAAACCGATAGAGAATATCGCTACCGCACAGAATCCCAGAAGCACGATGGCGGGACCCCAAAGAAGCACTTTTCGTACCGTCTGGCTCTTGGCGGTGAGCCGAAGGGCCAACAAAGCAATGCCGGTCAACAGAATGGGCGCTAGCAGCAACAAGATTACATGCAGGCCATTCGCTTCTATTGCCGTAGCGCTATACCGAGTCACCTCCCCTCCAGGCTCACCAGGGAGTGCCGGGGCTACTGATTCACCCTGGTACACGGGTCCGAATGCGAAGAACATACCGGCAGCCCAAGCAAAGGCATGGGCGACCCATGCAGATACTGCCGCTACGCCGATAGACCTCAGATGTCCCTCCGTACCAAGTGCTACTACGTTTCGTGCACCGGGCTCCCGGATATCACGAAGCGCCTGAGTTGAGATGGCTAAACCCCGGCGTGGTAAAATCGAAACTTAGATGCCTCTCTATTCTAGTAGGGTTCGTCGGCTTTGACGACATTGCTGTAGTAATTGCATTCGTGAAGACGAAGAAGCGTTGGTATGAGTCGGAGATTCACATGCTCTGCAATTCTAGTAATGGCGCTGACGTTGATTGCCGCTGCGGGGATTTTGTATGCCCGAGACACCGGTGGTTACGAATCGGCATCTGCTCACAAATCGAAGATATCCCACGAGGCCGCTCCTCCAACAATAGACCCTAGGATCGTTGCAAGGCAGATGCCTCTAGCAGACGCGTCGAGTCAAATCTACGAGCTTTGGCGGAGAGAAGGCTTGCAAGGCTTCACAGGGATGCGGTTTGACAATGACAAGGGGGAAGTAATCCTCTACTGGAAGGGACAAGTCCCTCACAGGATGGTCACGCTTGTGCGGACGTTGCGGACCAGCGCCCCAGTTCGAGTAGTTGAAAGACCCTACTCACTCGTAGAGCTTCAGCGGGAAGCAAGGCGGCTTGTCGAACTTGATCTCTCCGGGGCAGGCGTCAATGTCACTGAGGCAGACCTCTTGCTGATTTCTCAGGAATAGGAGTCGGGATTGATACCACAGCGCGGCTTGACTCGGCGCAACAGATCGACCGGGCGCGTCAGGTCATCGAGAGCGATTTCCCTCTCGAATTTACAGTTGCCCCAGCGCCTGAACCATTAGTTTCTCAGAATCGTTAGCGGGGTTCCTATTTGGCCTCGTCCTGGCGATGTCGCCCGAAGGGACCGAGCGATAGCCCAATTCTAGTTATGCCCCCGCCCTTTGCAACCCCCAGCAGTTGCAACGGCGACCCCGGCGGCAGTGGCTGGCCCTTGGCCATGTCTTTTGCCGCCTGCCCAGTCTTGGCTAGCTCAAGAGGACGACATCCGACACCTACCCGAGTAGCCGATAGTTCGTCCGAATACCGGATGGGTCATCTCAAAGTTGACACTGAAACTGGCTTCATTCTCGCCGGTTTCGGTGGTGCAGCCACCTCCAAAAGGCGAGACCCAGGTGGGGAACCCAATAATCAGCCCAAGAAAAGGTACCCTTAACACGTACTTCCGGATGTCATAGACCAAGCTTCCTACGTCGTCAACTCGCAAGTCCGACTCTACCCCCAGACCCCATCTCGTAGTTTCGATGATTCTATGGTCGCCTGAAAATACCATGTGAGAAGAGAACGTCACGTCCCTACGAAAGCCGTCGTTGCCGAAGAAGGTCCTAAGCCAATGCATCACGCCCGAACCATCGACTCGGCTGTGCACGGTGAATTCAACATTCTCTCCGTTGTGCGGGACCGGGGCACGGAACAGCATGTATGAGAGCAATGCTACTGGCCTGATTGCCGTCTTAACATTGATACTGTCCATGACCCCACTCAAAACCACCGTTGGTTCAGAGTAGTGCTTACGCACCGCCGTGTGTAGATTGATAAAGTCGTCCCCCAATGCGCGGGCTACGGGAGAGTCGTTGGCGGGGCATCCCGTCATACGTCGCGGCTTCCTCTCTTGGGATCATCAGGGCATTCCTAGCCCAAGGTCCATGTCAGACTGCTAACCTGAACCTCAAGGTGAAAGTTCTTGATTTTGTCCAGTTTGGTGGGCCGGAGTGTACTGTACTGAGCCTGTCTCAGAAGGGCATTTATAGACAGGTTCACCCTGACGCGAAGGTCTGATGCAAGACGATGGAGTGCTGTCACCGTCTCAGTTCACGAGACAGGACAAGGCTTCGGACCGTGAAACGTATGGCTGAAGGGGCGGGAGGAGCTCCACACCCGATAGAGAGTGCGCAGGTTGAAGGCGGTGGCCAACATGGTCCACTCGGCCGCCACGTTGGCGAGGCCGCTCAGTAGGAACCTCCGTGCCCCCTGTTGCTCCTTGATGATTCCGAAGGCCGGCTCGACCAGCTGCTTTCTCAGCCTGTAAGCCTCTTGAGCTGCTGAGGTGGACATCCAGGAGCGATGGCGACGTAGCACTTCATCGTGCGGTCCTATGGCCAGGCTCCGCCCAATCTCTTTGGCTCTGGTACAGGCTCTGAAGGCCGGGCATGCCTGACAGACAGCACCACATTCTGACCTCGACGGTCGCACTCAGCTAGGTGATTGGCGACGAAGTATCCGGCGTCTGCCAATGTCATCTGCGACTTCGTCCCCGTAGTCTCCTCGGCCTGCTCCATCATCGGCACCAACATGGCATTGTCATTGGCCGCATCAACCACGTCCACGGCTGTGACCAGCATGCTTGTCGCTCCCCCATCGGTCTCCATGGGTGAGACCATAGTCTGGGCGTTGTAGCCAGCCACGATGCCCTGCCTGCCCTTCATCAGCCGGGCCTCCGGGTCGGTCAGGTTGATACGCCTGTGGCGCTTTTGACTCGCAAGATCGGCCATCGCATGCTTCACCTGCTCTCTCAAGACCTCCTTGTCCGCCAACTTCTCAGGCAGACGGGCAACGGCAGCCTCTTCTCCCGCCTCGTTCTGAGCCTCAAGGTCCTCTATCGCCCTCTCCCAACGCTCCAACAACCCACGCAGTCCCTCGGCTGTAGACCGTCAGCGATAATGGGACAAGAGAGGGGGTAGAAAAACGCGAGAGATTTGAGGTGGTGTCAGCTCCGTGATGAGGTGGAGCACTTCAGATAGAGGAGCCAAAGATGTCCCAGACAGAAACAGGTAGAACAGCGGCCGCTGATGAACGCACAGAGGCGGCCAGGTCATGCATCAGAACGGTTAAGGCTGCTACTAGGCGCAAGTACACCCCGGAAGAGAAGATTCGTATCGTGCTGGAGGGCTTCCGCCGCGAGGTCACCGTGAGTGACCTGTGCAGGCAGAAGGGCATCAAGCCTCACTCTTACTACTCGTGGACCAAGGAGTTCATGGAAGCGGGCAAGGAGAGGCTTACCTGGGAGAGCGTGCGAGATGCCACCAGGGAGGAGGTCCATCAGCTCAAGCGGGAGAACGGAGAGCTAAAGCAGTTGGTCGCCGATCTGTCCCTTGAGGTCTATCGTCTCAAAAAAACGTTCATACCAATGCCTCAGGGCGCCGGCAGTATCAGCGGATGAGTGGCGCAGAGAAGGCGGAGGTGCTGGACAAGGTGGCTTCTTCCGGTCTCCCCAAACGCGGGATCCTGGATGGCCTAGGAGTCCCCAGAAGCACCTACTACCGGTGGCTGAAGCGGAAGGAGCAGCAAGGACTTGAGGACGACGTGGGAGGTGGCAATCCCCCATGGAACAAGCTGACTTCCCAGGAGATCGACTACGTTCTGTCGGCAGCCATGGAGATGCCGGAGTTGAGTTGCCGGCAGTTGGCCGCATGGACCACCGACAACCAGGGCCTCTCCGTATCAGAGTCTACTGTCTACCGCATCCTGCGCAGGGAGGGTCTGGTGAAGAGGGCTGAGATGCAGCTGGATGCGGGTAAGGAGTACCGTCGGAAGACCACCGGTCCCCACCAGATGTGGGCCACCGATGCCTCCTACTTCAGGGTGGTGGGCTGGGGCTACTACTACATGGTCACCGTCATGGACGACTACTCACGATTCATCCTGGCTTACAGGCTTCAGTGGGATATGACATCCGACTCCTTCATAGAGGTGGTCCAAGAGGCCGTGGACAGGACCGGCATGGACCAGATCCCGATAACAGACCAGACCAGGCTGCTGAGCGACAACGGCCCCGGCTATGTTTCCAGAGCCTTCAGAGACTACCTGGGTATAGTGGGCATCAAGCACATCCTGGCAACGCCCTTCCATCCTCGGACCAACGGCAAGCTGGAGCGCTACCACCAGACCTTCAAGCGTGATGTGAACCAACTGCCGTACGAGATGCCTTCAGACTTGGAGGCGGCCATCGTGGCCTTCGTCAGCTACTACAACTACCGGCGCTATCACAAGGTCCTCGGCAACGTGACGCCCTCGGATGTTCTCAAAGGAAGGTGGAAGGAGATACTACGACGCAGGAAGGAGGTGCAGGCCCAAACGATCGAACGGCGAAGACAGCACAATAGGGCCATCAGGGAGCTTACGAGACCTCAATCCGACCCCTGACCTCTCGGGTCTCAAAGTGTCTCACTTTTGCTGGCTGCCAAGACTTGAGGATTCCCCTATTCGAAAAGGATATCCTTAAAGACGTCCTTTATCAGACCCTGGGCTTTGGAGATAAAGACTGGTCCCGGCGAATCGGAGTGAGCGCGATCAGCTTGTTGTTTGTCACCGCCAATCAATTGTTGCAGAAGGGCGCATCTGTCGTCACCGAGAGCAATTTCTACAGACAGTTCGACTCAAAGAGAGCAGCCGAAGTCGCCAACGACGTGAATCCGAGGATCGTGCAAGTTCATTGCACAGCCCCTCCAGAGGTCCTGGTGGAAAGAAATGCGAGTCGCCTTGAACCTTCCAAACTGCGCCCTGGTCACCATGCTATGCCCTCCGAAGAATTGTTGGGGGGTATCAGGGCTGGCAATTGGGAACCCCTGGATATTCCTTCAAAGGTCATTCGTGTGGACACTTCCAGCCCCTTTGACTATCCAGACCTCCTACAAAGCATAAGTCAGGATGCGCCCCAGTTGAGCTATGGGGGATAGCTCATTGACTTTCGGGAGCTTAAGGGCGTAGTGTACGCGCCCAGGGATCGCCATGAGGCAACGGAGAGTTGCCTGGAAATCGCCCCTACGTCCCGAATCAAAGACAATGAAGAGGAGGCACGAGGCTTACGTCTTTCACTTCAGCAATGGCGAAGGTGCTGGTAGTGTCAGTCTGGCTTGGTTAAGCAATGTATGTAGGGCGAATCGTTGCAGTAGCTCAGACCAAGGATAGGCACAACGCCGTGCTCTACCGGGTGTCGAGCCGGTCGTTTCCGAACCGAGAAGTGGTCGAAAGGAATAGATCCCTGGTTGTAGTACCACGCGAGGGGCACGAAGGGGACCTATCTAGAAGCCCCTACATCATGTACAACGCACTAAGGTTAGCAGGAGATTGGGCCGTGGCTGCAAACGGGAGCCACACCGACGCCATCGCCGAGAAGATAAGCGCCGGTACGCCGGTACGAGACGCCCTGGTGCTTTCGCTGCTGGCCCTCGACTATGAAAAAGACGCCTACGATACCCCACGGATTGCTGCGGCGGTACCACTCCTCGGGGATTTCGGCTGGCTCGGCATTGTGCGGCGAGACGCGCTGGTAGTGAAGCAGGTGTTACTTCAAGCAGGCAAGGCCACTTATCTGGCCACCTACGAAGCCAACGACATTCAGGATACAAACTGGAGCATGTTCGACGCTACTTCAGCCGACGGCGCGGCCCGGGAGATCGTGGACGGTGGTGCGTTTAGCCAGATGGAGAAGCCGGTGACCAGCGCCGCTGCCTTGGCCGGACCCGAAGGGTTCCTATTAGGAAGTCACGTGGTATGAGAAACAACTGAGTCATTTGGCGATACCGCGTGTATTCTTAGGCATGGATCGTATCTGATCTCGCATCCTTCCCCGAATGTCAAGAAGACGTGTTAGGGGAGCACTGCAGAACAAGTCGAAGGCAGGCTCGGACAGAGCAGCAGCGAGCGAGTGACACGAGCGTCCGCGTTAACACAATCATCTATACTCTCCAAGATGCCGCGCGACCGTCGAGTCCTCTGGGTCAACCAAAGCTGGAGGTGATTGGAGTGCCCAGAATGACAAGATGGCTAATTCTCCTGATCCTTACAGTGGCGTTGTCTCATCTGATGGCCCTCCTCGCCTGCGAGCCGGGCGAGCAGAATGGGCCGCCCGAAACGGACAGGAAGGCACTGGTTGCCCTATACAACGCCACTGACGGCCCCAACTAGAGCAGTAATAAGACCTGGCTAAGCGAATCGCCCATACGTAGATGGGTCGGCGTCACCACTGATTCAAGCGAACGGGTCATCAGAATCGCTCTAGACGGGAACAAACTTAGCGGCAAGATACCGCGTTATCTAGTACTCAGTCAACTCGGTTTTGGTAATTGTTTAAGAAAACGTCTAAGGTTGCTACCCTTTTTTAGGAGTGTTGACGTAGGAGGGTGGCAGCCATGGGACGAGAACGGTATGTGGTCCGGTTGGAAAGGGAAGAACGAGACCAGTTGGAACGACTGATTCGCGGGGGAAAGAGCCCAGCGCGAAAGGTTGCCCGGGCCCGTATTCTGCTAAAGGCAGATACGGGCTGGGGGGTGATGCGCATCGTGGAGGCGCTGGACACGTCTGCGGGTACGGTGTGCCGTACCAAGCGGCGGTACCTGGAGGGAGGACTGAAGCGGGCCTTGGAGGAAGATCCTCGGCCAGGACATCCGACCAAACTGGATGAGCGGGGGGAAGCGCACCTGATTGCCCTGGCGTGCAGCGAGGCCCCCCCAGGCCATGACCACTGGACCCTGCGGCTCCTGGCAAACAAGGTGGTGGAGTTGGGGCTGGCGCCCTCCATGTCCCACGAGGGAATTCGCAAGCGGTTGAAAAAAACAGTCTCAAGCCGTGGCAGAAGAAGGAGTGGTGTATTCCCCAGGTGAGCGCCGAGTTTGTGGCGTGTATGGAGGATGTGCTGGACCTTTACGCGGAACCCTATGACCCAGAGCGCCCGGTGGTCTGTTTCGACGAGACCTCCAAGCAGTTGCTGGCGGAAAAGAGGTCTCCGATCCCGCCCAAGCCGGCACGACGGGAGCGATACGATTACGAGTACCAGCGCAATGGCACCCGAAACCTGTTCATGCTGTGCGAGCCCCTGGCGGGCTGGAGGCATGTGGCAGTGACCGAACGTCGTACCATGGTGGACTTCGCTAAGCAGATGCGGTGGCTGGCCGATGAAGCTTACCCAGCGTCCGAGAAGATCCGGGTGGTGCTGGACAACCTCAACACCCACAAACCAGCTTCCCTCTACGAAACCTTCGAGCCCAAGGAGGCTAGGCGAATACGCAAACGCTTGGAGTTTCACTACACTCCCAAGCACGGTAGTTGGCTCAACATGGCAGAGATCGAGTTCAGTGTCTTGGCCAGGCGAGTCCTGCGCCGGCGTATTGCCGATGAAGAGACTTTGAGTGGCGAGATCGCGGCCCTGGAGGCAGAACGAAACCAAGCCGGAGCAACCATTGACTGGAGATTCTCCACTGTGGACGCCCGAGTCAAGCTTCACCATCTCTATCCTGCCAACAATTAGGTTGACTGAGTACTAGGTGAATTCTCGAACCTAGCGGAGCTGATTCTATTTAGAGCGTCTAACAAAACCATTATTGGAACAGAAAGCGAGAGCAGATGATGGCACAACCTATGGCCAAGAAAGCCTCATGTATGTCTGCCCTGCGCTCATATCGAACCCGTAAGCGTCGGAACTGATGAAGCCAACTCAGGCTTCTCTCAACCACCCATCTATGCACACCCAACCCGCTGCCATGCGGCTCACCTCGCTTGGCCAGCAGCGGCCAGATATGTCGCTTCTTCAACTCCTTGCGAACAGGCTCAGAGTCATACCCTCTGTCTCCCTGCGCCTGAAGAGGACGCTTGCGAGGCCTGCCTCGCTTGCCCTTGACAGCAGGTATGGCATCCACCAACTCAAGGGCTTGGGTGACATCGTGAGCGTTCGCGCCAGTCAACCTGACCGCCAGTGGAATGCCCTGGGCATCGGTTATGATATGATGCTTGCTACCCGCCTTCGCCCTGTCCGTGGGGTTGGGGCCTGTTTTCTGCCCCCAAAAACTGCTCGCACTGAAGCACTGTCCAGCACTGCGCGAGTCCAGTCTATGCGCTCAGCTGCTTGCAGGCGCTCAAGGCATACCAAGTGGATGCGCTCCCAGACTCCCGACTGGTGCCAATCTCTGAGGCGCCTCCAGCAGGTCATCCCACTGCCACAGTCCATCTCCTTGGGTAGGTCTTCCCAGCCAATGCCTGTCTTTAGCACGAACAGTATCCCACTTAGGACCTGTCTGTCAGGTATCCTGGGCCTTCCTCCTTTCGGCTTCGGTGGTTGTGGCGGCAGTAAAGGTTGCACCAGTTCCCAGAATTCATCGCTTACAAGGGGCTTAGACATTAGGTCATCCTCCTCCAGAGAATGTCCAGATTCTAACCCCTTTTATTAGGTTTTGTTAGACGCTCTTAGTTCTCTATGCTTATCCACAATTAACTATGCCTTACTTAGGTTGCCAATTTAAGGGGCGGAACACATCGAATTTCGTAGTAGAAGCGCTCAAGAATCCTAGAGAGAAACTACCAAGACTAGTATGGTGTGGGCACACTACGCCCTCAGTACGGAAGAGTTTGTAAGGTAGTGTTAAGTGATTATCTCAGACCCGCTGAGGGGGCTGAACAAGGTGTCAGGGGAGTTCACTCTGGTGGCTCTGACTCATAGTCTCCTGAAATTCTCGCGAGCGGGACTGGAGCCAACTGGACAAGTCCGATAGGCTTCTGAGACCCAAAACGGCCAGTGGCCTCCTATTGCTGGGTTTGCTGGATCCACGGCTATTAATAATTCCAGGTAAACAACGGCCTTTTCGAGTCCCTACAAGTCTTTCCTCGCCCGGGCTCCAACGTCTCCTCAAGAATCGTCGGACAGACTCATGGTAGTGTTCGACCTTACGTTGATAGATGATTCGGCGTAAACTAAGCATCAATGGTGACAACTAGACCTCGAAGGAGATTTATTTATGCGCATCCTAGTCACGGGTGGAGCTGGGTTCATTGGTTCGCATTTATGCGAGCGGTTGCTGAGTCAGGGACACCATGTAATCTGCATAGATAACCTGAGCACCGGCCGTCGGGCGAACATTGAAACGTTGATAGCCCATCCGGCGTTCACGTTCAAGAATCACGATATCGTGGAGGAGTTGCCGCCGCTGCTTCAAGTCGATCGCATTTACCATCTGGCCAGTCCCGCAAGCCCACCTGGATATCAACGTTTCCCTATCGAGACCCTGCGCGTGAACGGAGAGGGAACCCGGCTGTTGCTCGAAGCGGCTGACAAAAGCGGCGCCCGTTTTCTCTTCGCCAGCACATCCGAGATATATGGAGACCCTCTCGATCACCCCCAGAAGGAATCTTATCGGGGTAACGTGAGCTCAACTGGGCCACGTTCGATGTATGATGAGGGTAAGCGGTACGGAGAGGCCCTGGCAATGGCGTATGCCGGGGCAAAGGATGTCGACATGCGCATCGTCCGCATATTCAACACCCACGGCCCACGTTCAGACCCCTTTGACGGCCGTATGGTGCCTAATTTCATCACCCAGGCAATATTGGGTAAGCCAATTACAGTCTACGGCGATGGCACTCAAACACGCTCGCTCTGCTTTATTTCGGACCTTGTTGATGGGTTGGTAGAGGTGATGGAGTGCGAGAGTGCCAGGGGCCAGGTTATCAATCTCGGTAACCCAGAAGAGCATACGATACTCGAATACGCCCAGATTATCACCGAGCTGACGGGTTCAGGGTCGTGCCTTGTTTTCTCTGAACCTGCCGTTGGTGATGATCCACAGCGCCGGCGCCCGGACATTAGCAAGGCACGGGAAATGCTGGGATGGGAGCCACGAGTCTCCCTCCGAGATGGGCTGTTGGAGACGATTGCCTATTTCAGAACCGAGCTTTCATTACACCGAAATAACGAACAGATAAGATGAATCGACTGAATTTGAAATAGCCACACAAATCTGCATCTGAAGTAACGTCACTACCTCCCGCTCAGGGACTCCATTTGAACCGCATTGTGCCTAAACTCCTTCACAATGATAGGTGACACTGAGAACAGTGTCACCTATCTAAGTGTCACCTATCTAATAGACGAGTGGGAGTTGTTGAAACCCCCTAAAGCTTTCCACTAGACTTGTAAACGTTCCACGACCTGAGATAAGGCCCAATTCTTCCAATGGTCTACTACCTGACCGCTGCTATGAGAATCTCGTAAATGTGGATCTGAAAGGAGGATGGACGTGGATGGGTCTCGTCGAACAAAGAGGGATATCCGCGACTTAATCAAAGCGTAAACCGCCTACGGTACCAGTTCGTCCACACTTCATCTCGATAGCCCATCAGCTTTCCCACCAGTTCCGTCAGGACGCTCATAACGAGGCTGATGATTGCCCCAAGTACATTCCCGGCAGCTAAACGCGGTCGCTTGAGCAGTCCTGGCTCCTTGTGAGGCGGCGGCGAAGGCAACGCGCCTTCTGGCACCATTGGCTTCGCCAACAGTTTGTCCCGATCAAAGAATGATATGTCAGGTACCGGCACGTGAACTTCGGCAACAACGTTGGCCTTTGCCGACCCTAGCATCTCCTTCCACTCTTGGTTGTCCGGATCATGTTTCAAGGCAGCTTCGTAGTGATTTGCCGCTAAGTCATATTCCTCTAGTTGGAAATGTGCGAGCGCCAATAAGGCAAGGCTATCGCCACTCGGATCGCCCGCAATCGCATTTTTCAGAGCATTAAAGGCCTCCGCATAGTCTCGGTTCTCAGGAGTCTGATGCCCTGGTCTCTGGCAGCCATCCACCGCTGATCGCCAATGTCCTCAGTGCTAGATATTTTTTGACCTCCCGCTCTGTCGAGGCTCTAACGGCCACCATCACCGAGAATCGAGTTGGAATTAACTGCTGAAATTCATCGAATCTCCGCGACTCACGAGGACTGTAAAAAGTCACGGACATGCTCAGAAAGCTCGGGAGCTCTTAGGTACCCATAAGACTTGTGGCTACTTTTGTTGCCATTAAGGTCAACGTAGTAGTTGACTATGAGATCGTCCTCAACGCGAACACCGGCATCGTTAGCAGCAAAGTCGTCCCTCAGGTGGGAGTCTACAGCCACCATATCCCTTCGATCCGCATAGTTCACCCATCTTTCTCTGACCACGGTGGGTGTGCGTACAGGCACCTTGGCATAGCTGCGCTCGCTGTGGATATTTGCCTTTACGTGCGATAAACCGAGGGGCGATCCAATGGTGATAAAGTGGTGGACAGGAAAATCAGGATTCCGCTGACCCAAATTCCTCAGCACATCGTATGCGATAATCGATCCCATTGAGTGTGCTATCAACATGATGCGTTGCCCTTCCAAAGGAATGAGAGCATCCAGCAGTTCATCCATGATCACTTGGCGGGCCTGTCGTTGTTGATCATGGCGATCTTTTATCTTGCGATTCTCGTCGTAATAGTAAGCTAGGTCCCTCACTTTCTGCTCCAGCAGCCAGTCCGCCGCCTTTTCCAGCCCTATTGCTCCTCCGACCTTACTCAGTACGGATTCCCCGACCCGTCCGAGGGCCGACCGGGCTTTGTCCAGCCAGCCTTACTCGTATTTTTTCAGGGCTCCCGGCGCTGCCTCCAAGTAGGGTTGATCATTATAAAGTGCGTCGTAATCGAAGTCCGGGTCTTGGTGCAGCCGATATTTGTATAGAAGGTCGGCCCAATAGGCCATTATAAATTGGAACTCGGCGTCGTGAATCCCGCAGTTCTTTGACAGGCCCTCTCTTAATGCAGTCTCCCACCATGTCGAAAGCAGTGATTTTTCTGGCTTGTTCGCCAGTCCATGGATTCCAATGATTACGCCGGCCATACCAGTCCTCCTATGCCCGCAAATGCTATAGTATCATCCCTTCCGTCAGGTTACTCTCACTAGTCGACGAGCAATGTCATCATTGCTCTTGGCACATTTTTCCTATCGACGTGTAGGATCACAGAATATGGCCTATATCGGCAACGCCATCGGAACCGTTCAACTCCTCGAAGGGGATATGCAGGTGGGCGATTCCATCGGTGGGATTCTTTTGTGTCGGACTTCCTTTAGCCAGCGTTTTTGCGAATATTCTACTGCTGTCCAGCAAAATGGGAAAGGCGCTCGGACCTCTTTGTGGTGTAAAATCCTTAATTGATACTCGCGGGAGGCACGACTGGTATTCCCCCCTCATGGAGTATCAAGGTCGGATGGGCTGTGCCTTATCTTAAGGAGGTGTTCTGTGATAACCGGAGAGCTTGAGATGATAGTCTATGAGAAAAAAGAGGGTATCGCATTCGTCACATTCAACAGGCCCCAGGTTCTGAATGCGAAGAACCCTCGCATGGTGGAAGAGCTGGTTCACGTTTGGCAGGATGTGCGAGAAGACCCCGAAATTCTGGTAGTGATCATAACCGGAGCAGGCGAGGCTTTCATGCAAGGTAGAGGGGACACTCAAGCCCTTGCCGGCCGCTTAGAAGAGGCCCCCGGGCCTCCTACCAGGGTGTTCAGATATAGCTGGAACACCCCTGTTAGCCCCAGGGCCCATGACGTGTATAAGCCGATAATCGCCGCGGTTAATGGCGTGTGTGCCACCTCGGGTCTGGAGCTAGTGTCCGAATCAGACATCGTCATTTGCTCGGAAAATGCCACGTTCTTTGACAATCATGTCTCCTATGGCGCTTTGGTCCATTCCGCTGTGGCCCTCGCCAAGAGGATACCTTACAACCACGTCATCCGTATGGCCCTCATGGGCGCCCACGAAGTTATCGATGCCAAGCGGGCGTACGAAATCGGCCTTGTCACAGAGGTGACCTCCCCGGAGCAGCTCATACCACGGGCTACGGAAATAGCCAAAACCATCATGCTTAACTCGCCCACTGCTGTGCAGGGGAGTGTGGAGGTTCTCTGGAACGGCCTGAGCCTGGGCCTTCGTGACGCCATGCAGCTAGACTCCTATATGCAGAGGCATTTCAACAATCATCCCGATCTTAGAGAAGCCACTAAAGCACTGCTAGAGAACCGTAGGCCTCGATGGAAAGGCACCTAGAGGCAGTTCAACCCTTTCGAGCCTGTCAGATAGGCCGCCGGTGGGTCCCCAAGCTCACCACCTCATCTCCCATGGGTACCGGATAAGCTGAAACAAACCGTCGTTGGTATTGCTCGGACGCCTGTTCGAGACACACTTCGTGTTAACATGCTGACGGTAGACGCTCCATTCCAGTACCATTGCTGAGCCCAAAGTTACCCCGTAACTGCACGTCTACTAGATCAGCTGGACCGGTCGAGTTAAACCGTATGATGCGTATCCCAACTCCGTCAGCTGTGCCCCGTAGCTGGGTTGTGGTCGGCCTCTGCATGCTGACGACCATGGCCGTTGCCTTTATTTATATGGGATTGGGGGTTTTGTTGCCCTTCATACAGGAGGACCTTCAGACTAACCGGGCCCAGCTGGGACTCATCGTTTCAGGACTGGTGGCCGGTCAGAGTGTTACGGTGCTCCTGGTTGGCTGGCTGGCAGACGTGATTGGTGTGCGCAAGCTGCAGACGATTGCACTGGCTGGCGTGGTGTTGGGGCTTCTGTTGTTCTCGCAAATGCAGTCGTTGGTGCAGGGTGTGCTATTTGGGTTTCTTCTAGGTATATGTCTCTCTGCGTCCTTCCCTGCCAGCACGAAGGCGATCATGGACTGGGTGGCCCCTCAGAGACGTGGCGCAGCCCTGGGCCTTGCACAAGCCAACATACCCCTAGGTGGCATCATAGCGGCGGTGCTCCTGGCATTCATATCAGTAACCTATAGCTGGCGCGCGGCTACGATTGTCGTGGCCGTCATAGTGGCTGTATCGAGCTTGATATTTTTCGCTTTCTATCGGGACAAGCCGGCCAATTTGGCCGAGGGAGGGACAAGTCGTAGATTAGCCATGATGGTGCCACTGGTGGCCAAGAATCGAGACATTTGGCTCGCCGCTTTCTTTGGCATTGCTTTCGGAGCTCTTTGGAGCGTGGTCGTGAGCTACCTGGTGCTCTTTCTGAAAGAGGAACAGGGTATGTCGGCGGTCAAAGCTGCAGGCCTGTTATCCGTGGCCACCGCAGGCGATGCGGTAGCTCGGGTCGGTTGGGGGCTGGTCACGGATTTCCTGATGGGTGGACGACGAATACCTGTCCTGGCCATGGTGGGTGGGCTCTCGGTGTTGGCCATGTCCTTCATGACAATGCTTCCGTCTGATGCCTCTACGTGGGTAGTTTTGTTGCTTGTCCTCTTCGTGGGAGCCACTACCTTGGCCTGGGGAGGTCTGTACGCCGTGCTCTTGGCCGAGCTGGTCGGTCCGACATTAACCGGAACAGCCATCGGCTTTGCCGCCACCATTCAGTATATAGGCGCCTTCGGGCTTATCCCTCTCTTTGGCTTGATTGTGGACAGAACGGAATCATACGATATGGGCTGGTGGATGATGGCAGGGGTAGCTGGCGTTGGCACCTCGCTTTTAGCCTTTATCCGACGTCCATCCAGGTAGGGGCAGACCTACGTGTTTGCCAAGGCAACCTGGGCGACGCATGGAGCCTGTCTCAAAAGGTGTATGCATTCTCTTATAAGAAAGAAAAGGTTAGAATTGTCTGCAAGAATTGAGCAAGGGAGAGTCCAATGCCGCTTCGCCCGCTGAATCGAGAGCAGACATGGTTGTTTCCGCCGACTCTGGACGAAGTAGTGCCGCAAGACCATCCAGCGAGGTTTGTGGCAGAGTTTGTGGATGCTTTGGACCGTTGGGGATGGTCTGAGTTGGGTGTTGAGGTAGATGGAGAGGCATTGGGAGCGCCGGCGTACCACCCTCGTGGGCTGTTGAGCGTGTGGCTGTATGGGTTCATGACTGGGGTGCGTTCCTGTCGCAAGCTGGAGGCGGCCTGCCGAGACCAGATACCGTACCTTTGGCTGACAGGTTGGCAGCATCCGGACCACAATACCTTGTGGCGGTTCTACAGAGACCATCGTGGAGCAATGAGGAAGCTCTTTAAGCGGACGGTGCGTATGGCGGTGGCCATGGGCTTGGTGGATTTGGCGGTGCAGGCGGTGGATGGGACAAAGATAGTTGCCAACGCAGCGAAGGACAGGACCCAGGATGCTGAAGGGCTGCAGCGACTGCTGGAGCGGGTGGAGACGGCAATTAGAGACCTTGAAGCGCAGAACGAGGCAGGAGAAGGCGCTGTCCCTACGCGGCTTCCAAAGAAACTGGCCAAAAAGGAGGCGCTGAGAGAACAGGTGCGGCAGGCAATGGAACAGCTTGCAGGCGAAGAGGAACAGCAACGCATCAATCTTACCGATAGCGATGCTGGGCTGATGAAGGGTAGACAGGGTATCGTGGCTGGGTACAATGCCCAAGTGATGGTCTCGCCACTGCAGATGGCCACCGACGAAGGCACTGGGCTGGTGATCACCGCAGCGGACGTAGTGTGTGACGCCAACGACTATGGCCAGTTGACTCCGATGCTGGAACAAGCGGAGGAGATGACCGGAGACAAGGCGCAAGTAACGCTGGCCGACGCGGGCTATCACTCCGGCGCCAACCTGGAGGAGTGCGCCCAACGGGAACAACAGGTGATCATGCCAGAGTCCCAGCACAAAGCCCTGGAGCACCCGTACCACAAGGACCGCTTTTGCTACGACGAGCAGACGGATAGTTACACCTGTCCACAGGGCCAGAGACTCCGCTTCACCCGAGTTAAGCGGACCAGGGGGACGCTCATGCGGCTGTATCGAGCCTCCGGAGCCATCTGCCGGGTGTGTCCGGCCTTCGGCATTTGCACCAAGGACGGGCGTCATGGGCGTGGGCTGGAGGTAGGACCTTACGAAGCCGTCCTGCGTCTTCATCGGGTATGGATGTCTACCGAGGAGGCCAAAAAGGCATACAAGCAGCGTATGCAACTGCCGGAACCAGCTTTTGGGATTCTCAAAGAGCAACAAAGAGCTCGGGGGTTCTTGCTCCGTGGCGTTGTCAATGTGTCGGCCGAGTGGACCTTGTTGGCCACAAGCTTCAACCTGCGCACCTTGTGGCGTATATGGCGCGACTGGGGCAGACTTAGGTGGAGCCAGAGCTGGGCGCCGCCGGCGATAGCAGGGCCATGATGAGATGACCGACTACGGCGTGTAAACCGCGCCATCCGCAAGATCCGATCGCTGTCGAGTCATCGTTTCCACTGCGCCAAACAGACTCGGACCTAGCATTATCGACTGACTCGTCGTCAATAATCCATCATTCTGGGACAGGCTCATAGGGTCGCCCCTACCGCACAAAATACCTGCCCGTGGCCCGTAGGGGCAGACCTGTCTGTCTGTCCTGCTCAGATACCAGCTAAGCCGAGGCATAGACAGAGCGACGATTCATGAATATAATGCCCTTGATGCGTTGGGGCATGACTTGGCCCGGCAATAGGGGAGCACAGAAATCCTCCCCTCCCACTTAAGAAGAGCCATAACCTTCTCACCAATTTTGCGGTTTATCTAGACGGAGGCCTGTATGAAGGACAAGGTAGACATTTATTGGCACACACAGCAACCGTACACATATGTCAACAACGATGACCTGGAGAAATACGAATCTCGACTAGAGTTTCCAAACAGCTATTTCGATGGCTGGAAGGCCCATGAGCTTTACAACCAGTACCACGAGGAATACTCCCACGCGGACGAGATGGGCTTTGATGGAGTCATAACCAACGAGCATCACGCCTCTTACTGGAACATGAAGCCGTCGGCAAACCTGGATGCAGCGGTAATCTCCAAAATCACCAAAAGGGTGAAGATAGCCATCCTCGGCAATATTCTGCCCATCAACGATCCCATAAGGATGGCCGAAGAAATTGCCATGCTGGACTGTTACTCGGGTGGCAGGCTGATCTCTGGCTTTGTTCGGGGCGGCGCCACCGAGACTCTGCTGTCAGGCCTGGACCCCTCCGAGAACCGAGAGCGCTTTGAAGAGGCCCACGACCTTATAATTAAGTGTTGGACCACTCCCGGCCCCTTCCGATATGAGGGCACCCATTACCATTATCGATTGGTAAACCCCTGGGTGCTGCCGATTCAAAAGCCACATCCTCCCATCTGGTTTCCGGGGTTCGCCAGCCCGGAAAGCACAATCTGGGCCGCCAGCCACGGCTATCCCTATATGAACCTGGGCTCCCTGATAAGTCTCACTGAAGAGCTGAAAAAGACCTATATTGAGACGGCGAAAGAGGTCGGGTATAAGGCTGGGCCGGAGCATTTCGGGTATCAGCTTTTTGCGCTGGTGGCTGATACCGACGAAAAGGCACAGGAGCTTGGAGAGAATTTCCTTTGGACGATGGACCATCGCATGAGAGGTCCGATGGAGCACAATAACCCGCCGGGGTATCAGACACGAAGGGGAAGTGCCGTGATGAAGCGCCGGTCCGGACCTGGGCCCAGTGGGCAGAAGACCAACTACGAGCAGATGCAGGAATCGAATACCATCGTAGTTGGAAGTCCGGATACGGTTATCAAGAAGCTGAGGACTACCGTGGAACGGCTAAGCCCCGGCTACCTTATCCTTATCGGCAGTGACGGCCCTATCCCACATAAAGACGTGATGCGCTCCATCGAGCTCTTGGGTAAAGAGGTGATCCCGGCCTTACACGAGATTCCGCTGCAGCCGTACGAGTAACGGAGCTAGGAAGCGGGCTAAGCGATATTAGTGCTTGGGCAACAAGATTTCGACACAGTGTCATTCTGAGGGAGCAAAGCGACCGAAGAATCTGGAAGGGCGTCGGGCCCATCCCCACCAGATTCTTCGCCTTCGGCTCAGAATGACATGCATCAAATTTAAGTTGACTAAGCGATACTAGTACTCAGTCAACCTAATTGTTGGCAGGATAGAGATGGTGAAGCTTGACTCGGGCGTCCACAGTGGAGAATCTCCAGTCAATGGTTGCTCCGGCTTGGTTTCGTTCTGCCTCCAGGGCCGCGATCTCGCCACTCAAAGTCTCTTCATCGGCAATACGCCGGCGCAGGACTCGCCTGGCCAAGACACTGAACTCGATCTCTGCCATGTTGAGCCAACTACCGTGCTTGGGAGTGTAGTGAAACTCCAAGCGTTTGCGTATTCGCCTAGCCTCCTTGGGCTCGAAGGTTTCGTAGAGGGAAGCTGGTTTGTGGGTGTTGAGGTTGTCCAGCACCACCCGGATCTTCTCGGACGCTGGGTAAGCTTCATCGGCCAGCCACCGCATCTGCTTAGCGAAGTCCACCATGGTACGACGTTCGGTCACTGCCACATGCCTCCAGCCCGCCAGGGGCTCGCACAGCATGAACAGGTTTCGGGTGCCATTGCGCTGGTACTCGTAATCGTATCGCTCCCGTCGTGCCGGCTTGGGCGGGATCGGAGACCTCTTTTCCGCCAGCAACTGCTTGGAGGTCTCGTCGAAACAGACCACCGGGCGCTCTGGGTCATAGGGTTCCGCGTAAAGGTCCAGCACATCCTCCATACACGCCACAAACTCGGCGCTCACCTGGGGAATACACCACTCCTTCTTCTGCCACGGCTTGAGACTGTTTTTTTCAACCGCTTGCGAATTCCCTCGTGGGACATGGAGGGCGCCAGCCCCAACTCCACCACCTTGTTTGCCAGGAGCCGCAGGGTCCAGTGGTCATGGCCTGGGGGGGCCTCGCTGCACGCCAGGGCAATCAGGTGCGCTTCCCCCCGCTCATCCAGTTTGGTCGGATGTCCTGGCCGAGGATCTTCCTCCAAGGCCCGCTTCAGTCCTCCCTCCAGGTACCGCCGCTTGGTACGGCACACCGTACCCGCAGACGTGTCCAGCGCCTCCACGATGCGCATCACCCCCCAGCCCGTATCTGCCTTTAGCAGAATACGGGCCCGGGCAACCTTTCGCGCTGGGCTCTTTCCCCCGCGAATCAGTCGTTCCAACTGGTCTCGTTCTTCCCTTTCCAACCGGACCACATACCGTTCTCGTCCCATGGCTGCCACCCTCCTACGTCAACACTCCTAAAAAAGGGTAGCAACCTTAGACGTTTTCTTAAACAATTACCAAAACCGAGTTGACTGAGTACTAGTCTCTGGATTGGGCTTAATGGTAACGGTCACCGATACAGCAAAGGAAGAGCTAAGGCGGCTCGTCGATGTAACCAAACTTGACCCTGGCAAGTATCTTCGGCTTGCTACGCCTCCCGTCTGGGTCGGTGAAGGCGATTTCGGTATAGTAATCGACGAAGAGTCTCCGGATGATCATGCCGAATGTTGGGAGGGTTCCAAGGTACTGTTGGTAGACGCCGATCTGAAGAAACGTCTACCTTCCGCCGTTTTGGACTTCAAATATGATCCCAATGGCCCCAGGTTTACCCTAGACGTATATTGAATTTGGGAGAAGGGTGGTTCCCATGACCACGGTAGGCACTGGCAAATACACCTATGAGTTAATACAGGACTGGGCCAAGCTTCCCCAAGGAGAGCAAATGGGGCCCGTGAGCGCCGTGGCCACTGATTCTCAGGACCGTGTGTACGCCTTCCAGCAGAAGGACCCGCCTGTGCACGTCTTCGACCGCGACGGCAACTATCTTAGCTCGTGGGGCAACGGGGCATTCGTGCGCCCCCATGGCTTCTACATTGCTGGCGACATCGCATATCTCACCGATACCAACGACTCGGTGGCCATGAAATACACTCTGGATGGCAGGCCTCTGCAGATACTGGGACAGCGGGGAGTTCACTCGGACACCGGGACTGAGGGTTATGGCGACCTGGTGGCCAGGGCGGCGGGGCCATTCAATCACCCCACCGAGATGGTTCCTGGACCCTCGGGGGACCTGTACATCGCCGACGGTGAACGCAACGCCAGGGTGCACCGGTTCTCCAGTGATGGACGTCTCATCGCTTCCTGGGGTGAGCCCGGCAAGAAGGGCATAGGCCAGTTCCACATGGTCCACGGTTTAATGGTCGACCGAAATGGGCGGGTCTATGTGTGCGACCGGGAAAACGCCTGCATCCAGGTCTTCTCAGCCGACGGTGGCCCCATAACCATGTGGACGGATATGCAGTCCCCTTGTGATATTGCCGTGGACAAAGACGATGTCTTTTACGTTTGCCAGCTGGCCTTCAACGCTACTCATCGCTACGATGGCTATCCAGCCCCGGTGGGCACGGGCAGCGCCATCACCGACTCCGCCGGTCGTCGCACCATTCTCCCAGGAGGGGAGGCCCAGGTGAGCATCCTAGACCAAGAGGGTAAGGTACTGACCAGTTGGAAGTCTCGCTCTCCCCACGGAATATGGGTGGACTCTCATGGAGACATCTACATCTCCCTCTCCGACAACCGCCAGATCGACAAGTACGTGCGCCAGGGTTAGGGCGGCGACTGGCACCTTCTTTTAGAGTCTCATTTTCGTGCCAGATGGGTTCTCGGTGCTTCCGGGGATCGAATCCAAAGCTTCTGTTCCGCAAACCTTGTCATCAGGGCCCATTGCCCAGCCCTCAGTCTCTGCGGAAGCGTCGCTTCTGTAACACCCTGGTTGGCACAAGACAACCCCTTGGAGTATCATGATTATTGGGAGAGGTGCTGGAGTGGTCGAACAGGCGCGCCTGGAAAGCGCGTAGGGGCGTTAAGCCTCTCGTGGGTTCGAATCCCACCCTCTCCGCCATTCAATGGTACTCAGGCTCCTTCTTGCCGAACGTCGTTAATGCTATCAGTAATTAAGCCATATCTGCTTCTGTAGCCCTGATGGGAGCATCTAACTATCCGCGTTTAGATCCTTCGACTTACGCCTCAGGATGACATATCAATAAGGATAGCCTGCCGGTGCGGATACGCATCCAACCAGAAAGACACTTAAATCTCGCACTTGTGCACAGTGACATTGTTGCTACTTTACCCTTATGCTAGAATTTGATTCCATGACTGATTTGAAATACTGGATTGCATTGAACCGTGTCCCCAACCTGGGGACGGTCAAATATAGGCTTCTCGAGGCCCATTTTGGCACCCTTGAGCCCGTCTGGATCGCGGGTGCGGGGGAGCTTCAGGCCGCCGGCATAGATAGCAAGACGGCTCGCAACATCGTCACCCATCGTGCCAGTATCTCCCCCGATGGTGAGATGGAAAAGCTGGAGCGGGCCGGCATCAGGGCCATAAATTGGCACGATTCCATGTACCCGCCCAGGCTCAAGGAGATTCACGACCCACCTCCTGTGCTGTATGTGAAGGGCGAAATCCTGCCCGAAGACGAGAGGTCGGTTGCTGTGGTGGGCACCAGAAAGGCCTCGGCCTACGGGCGCGAGGCTGCCAGCGCTATTAGCGAAGACCTGGCGAGAAGTGGCGTCACAATCATAAGCGGACTGGCTCGCGGGATAGATGGCATAGCCCACAGGGCGGCGTTGAACGCCGGAGGCCGCACCGTCGCCCTCTTTGGATGTGGGCTGGATATAGTTTATCCTTCTGAGCACGCACGGTTGGCCCAGGAGATAGCGGAGGCAGGGGCCTTGGTTAGCGAGCTTCCTTTAGGTTCGCGGCCGGAGGCCCGAAATTTCCCCAGGCGTAACCGACTGATAAGCGGCATGTCTCTAGGCACCTTGGTAGTAGAGGCCGGGGAGCGCAGCGGCGCCCTGCTGACGGTTCGATTTGCGCTGGAGCAAAACCGCGAGGTCTTCTGTGTGCCCGGCAGCATCTTCTCCCCATCCAGCAGGGGGACCAACTCCCTGATCCAGGAGGGGGCGAAGCTGGTGCTGGACCATAAGGATATTTTGGAAGAGTTCAATCTTACCGCCGTGGCTTACCAGATTGAGATGCGAGACATAGTCCAGCCCCAAGGCGAAAATGAGTCACTGCTCATGGAGCAGGTCAGCCACGAGCCAGTACATATAGATGATATCCTGCGGCGCAGTCAGCTGCCCATCACTGTGGTGAGCAGTACACTGGCCATGATGGAGTTGAAAGGGATGATTAAACAGGTGGGCGGCATGCATTACATCCGTGTTCGGGAGGCGGTAGCGGAATATGGCAACTAAGTCAAAAGCTGAGGCCGCCAAGGTGAGTTCAGCTACAACAGTAGCCCCTACCAAATCTGCCAAAGCCGCAACGCGAGTCAAAAAGGCCGGCAAGGGCAAAGCAGCAACTGTGTCTTCGAAACGTAAGTCGCCGAGCGGTAATGGGGCCGCGAACCTTGTGATAGTCGAGTCTCCTGCCAAAGCCCGGACCATAGAGAGGATACTGGGCAAAGGCTTCGTGGTTAAGGCTTCGCAAGGCCACGTCCGAGACCTGCCCAAGGACAAGCTGGGAGTTGACGTAGAGGCAGGCTTCCTACCCTCTTACCATCTGTTAGACGACAAGCGATCGGTGATACAGGAGCTCAGAAAACTGGGGAATCGGGCCTCTTCCATATTCCTGGCCACTGACCTGGACCGAGAGGGGGAGGCCATATCATGGCACCTGGTCAAGGCTGCCGAGTGGGACAAAGGGACAAAAGCTCTTCATCGAGTTGTGTTTCACGAAATAACCCCGGAGGCTGTTAACGCGGCCTTTAGCCATCCCCGCGAGATAGACATGGAGCTGGTAAATGCCCAGCAGGCCCGTCGTATCCTGGACCGGCTGGTGGGCTACCAGATCAGCCCTCTTTTGTGGAAAAAAGTTCAGAGGGGGCTGTCCGCCGGTAGGGTGCAGTCCGTGGCCCTGCGAATCGTGGTCGACCGAGAGCGGGAGATCGAGGCTTTCGTTCCCGTAGAGTACTGGACAATGGAGGCCCAGCTCCGGAAGAAGGGGCGTACGAAGGCAGATAGAGGGGAGCCTTTCTCCGCTGTCCTTCGATCACTCAAGGGCCAGCGCGGCAAGATAGAGATACCTGATGGAGCTGTAGCGAAGGAGATCGAAACGGACCTGCAAGGGGCCGACTACAGCGTAGCCCAGGTCAAGAAGCGGGAGGTGAAGCAGTCGCCATCGCCGCCCTTCATTACCAGCACATTGCAGCAGGATGCGTGGCGCAAGCTCAAGTTCTCGGCAAAGCGGACGATGTTCGTAGCCCAACAACTGTATGAGGGCCTGTCCATTGGGAAGGAAGGCTCCGTGGGTCTAATCACCTACATGCGTACAGACTCCACCCACGTGGCTCCTTCAGCCCTGCAAGAGGCACGGGAATATATTAGCCAGCGATACGAGCCGGATTACCTGCCGAGCCAGTCGAGGGTGTTCAGGAAAAAATCCAAGGGTGCCCAAGAAGCCCACGAGGCCATTCGACCGACCTCTATTTTCAGAGAGCCTAAGCAGTTGAAGTCACACCTGTCTTCAGACCAGTTCAGGCTCTACGACCTAATCTGGAAGCGCATGTTGGCGAGCCAGTTGACCGACGCTCGCTCAGACGCCACCACTGTGGACACAGAGGCGAAGTGCAAAAACGTGCCCAAGGTCTACATCTTCAGGTCAACCGGCTCCGTGCTCAAGTTTCCCGGTTTCCGAATACTGTACATGGAGAGTGTGGACGAATCCGAGGAAGAGGAGGCCAAGAGTGCTTTGCCCGAGCTTGCTCAGGGTGAAAGCCTTGATTGTCTCAAACTGGACCCCCAGCAGCATTTCACCCAGCCGCCGGCGCGTTACAACGAGGCCAGCTTGATCAAGGCACTGGAGGAGTTGGGTATCGGCAGACCTAGCACCTATGCTCCTACTATCTCCACCATTATAGACAGGCATTACGTTGTGAAAGAAGAGGGCAGACTCAAGTCTACTTCCTTGGGCAATACGGTGTGTGACCTCCTTAATCAGTTCTTCTCCAACATCATGGACACCGGCTTCACCGCACGGATGGAAGAGGAGTTAGACGAGGTTGCTCGAGGGGAGCGTAAGTGGATACCCATGCTCGAAGATTTCTATGGGCCATTCCAGAAGGACCTGGAAGCGGCAACCAAGAACATGCCTAGGACTAAGGTTGAGGAACCCACTGACGAACTATGCGAGAAGTGCGGCGAGCCCATGGTGATTAAGACCGGCCGTTTCGGAAAGTTTATGGCTTGCTCCAACTACCCCAAATGCAAGAACACTAAAGAGATCAAGGCCGACGGCCAATCCGCCACTGGTGACCAGAATGGGTCCGAGTCCGCAGCCAATGAGCCCACAGGTGAGAACTGCGAGAAGTGCGGCCAGCCTATGATAATGAAGAGTGGACGCTTCGGAAAATTTATCGCTTGCTCCGACTATCCTACATGTAAGACCACCAAACCCATTCTTAACAAGGTGGGTGTGGCATGTCCCAAGTGCGGAGGCGACCTGGTGCAGCGCAGGGGGCGTGGCAAGGGCAGGGTATTCTACGGTTGCTCAAGGTATCCTGACTGTGACTTCATTGTAAACCAGCGCCCATTGCAGGAGCCCTGCCCGGAGTGCGGTGGGATGATGGTTACAGCTGGGAAAAATGGCTCAAAGTGTACCAGGTGCTCCTGGAAGGGAGACGTTCCTGCGGATGAGCCGGTAGCCGTCGAGGCATAATGGACAGCGCTTTGGAAGGGCAAGCTGGATCTGACATAGAGGCTTTGCTTCAGCGATTCCAGGAATCTCTCAGGGGTCAGAGGGGCCGTTCTGAGAATACTGTAAGGATTTACCTTACCGATCTTCGTCCCTTCCAGGCGTTTTTGCTCAGTGAGGGGCTGGACCCCCAGAACCTGGACCGACGCTACTTGCGACGATACCTGGCATGGCTGTCCACGTCAGCCAGAGGAGAGAGCGGAGGATACGCCCGGGTGAGCGTGGCCCGGAAACTGGTTGTGCTGCGTTCTTTCTACCGCTTCTTGGTACAGGAAGGCTACATGGATGCGAATCCCATACCCAAAGGGCGGACCTTCAACATAAAGGTGAAGAAGAGTCTGCCGATATTCCTCGGTAGAGATGAGGTCGCCCGGTTGGTGTCCGTACCCGAAAGAGACCAACCCCTTGGCTTACGGGATAGGGCACTCCTGGATCTACTCTACTCTTCGGGGCTGCGCCTGTCCGAGCTACATGGGCTTGATCTAGGAGACGTGAATCTAGACGTTGGAGAGCTACGCGTTACGGGTAAGGGTTCGAAAGAGCGCGTGGTGCTTATGGGGACGGCAGCGGTGCAGGCCCTGTCCGAGTATCTACAGGTGGGCAGGCCCCAGCTAGAGCGCGACGGCACTCAGACCCTATTTCTGAATCGCTACGGTGGCAGACTATCCCGTAGGAGCATCGAGAAAATAGTGAGCCGGTATGCGATGCTGGCTGGCACCCGTCCGGGAGTGCATCCTCACACCTTGAGACATACCTTTGCCACGCATCTTGTGGAGGGAGGAGCCGACCTGAGGGTCGTGCAGGAGCTGCTGGGCCACACCACTCCGGCTACCACTCAGATTTATACTCACGTGACGCAAAATGAAGCACGGGCCGAGTACATGACTACCCATCCCGGGGCGCGACTGAAGGAGCGGGATGGCTAGGTTGCTGGTGATCAACGGGCCCAACCTCAATGCCCTTGGCAAGCGAAGCCAGGAGATGTATGGCGCCAAGACCTTGGCAGAGATTGAGGCTCAGATATCTCAGAAAGCTGAAGGCCTGGGGACAAAGGTAGATTTCTTCCAGTCCAACAGCGAGGGTGCAATAATAGACTATATTCAGGATAACTGCTCGGATGCTCAGGGAATAGTTATCAACCCCGGTGCACTCACCCACTACGGCTATTCGTTACGGGATGCCTTGGTGGACAGCCGGTTGCCGGTGGTTGAGGTGCACCTGAGCAACATCCACGCCCGAGAGGATTGGCGACGCCGCTCGGTGATCGCCGATGTAGCCAGAGGCCAAATCGCCGGCCTGGGTTGGAGAGGTTATCTAGCGGCTGTGGAGATTCTGACAGCACTGATTGAGGAGGAAGGTTCGTGAACGACCGAGTGGAGAAGCTCCGCAAAAAACTCGAAGAGAATGAGCTGGACGCAATACTTATATCCAACCCCGAGAATCGCCGGTATCTATCGGGCTTCACCGGGTCCGCGGGATACCTGGTAGTGTCCCCTGAAAAGGCTATTCTCGGTACAGACTTTCGCTACACAGAGCAGGCCCAGAACCAGTCACCCGACTTCGAGGTCGTGAAGATAGGCGGCGAGTGGTCGTGGCTTCTTGATATACTCAAGGCCTCCGATGTAAAGAAGATGGGCTTTGAAGGCCACCACGTAACTGTGTCCACCTATCGGCAGATCACCAAGGCCATACAAGAGATTTCTTCAGACGCGAATCCCTCCTTGGTTGCCAGCACCGGTATGGTGGAGTCGCTAAGAACCGTCAAGGATTCGGATGAGCTTGCACCCTTGCAGAGAGCTATTGACGTGGCCGATGCAGCGATGGCCGCCGTATCTCCCACCATTCAGGTCGGCGAAACGGAGCAACAGGTTGCCTGGCGTCTGGAGAAGACTATGCGGGAGATGGGTGCCGACTCCCTGAGCTTCGATACCATCGTAGCTGCCGGCCCTAATGGCGCCATGCCCCACCACAGGCCGTCGGACAGGGCCATACAAGCAGGTGAACCAATAGTGATCGATATGGGCGCTAAGGTGGACGGCTATTGCAGCGACATAACCCGCACATTCTGTGTCGGGGAACCTGACGAGACCTTTCGTAAAATCTACGACATAGTGCTGGGAGCCCAGCTCACTGCCATAGCTACTGTCAGGGCCGGTATGAGCGGCGGAGACGCCGACGATCTTTCAAGGGTTGTGATAGCAGAGGCAGGGTATGGCGACGACTTTGGCCACAGTCTGGGCCACGGCGTTGGTCTCGCAGTGCATGAGTACCCCAGAGTGGGACCCAAGGCCGAGAACACCCTGGAAGAGGGAATGGTGTTTACTGTAGAGCCGGGGATTTATCTCTCCGGATGGGGAGGAGTCAGGATCGAGGACGTGGTGCTTTTAGAGAGCAGTGGCGCCAAGGTGCTCAGCAAGGCGTCGAAGTAGCCTTTACCCTAGTTTGCGGCCGCCTTCGGTACCCAGAGGAGGTTAGAATGACCATTAACTTCGGAGACCTGCGACGAGGTGTTAGCATTGAGGTGGATGGCCACCCCTACGAGGTGGTGGATTATGAGAGACACAAGATGCAACAGCGCGCACCCGTGACCCGACTGAAACTTCGTAGCCTGCGAGACGGCAAGATGATCGAGCGCACTTTTCAGAACTACACTACCGAGTTCTCGATTGCCCAGGTGGAGGATAAACCAGCCCAATTCTTATATACCGACGGCCAATTCTACACCTTCATGGACATGGAGACCTACGACCAGTACCAGCTCAGCAAGGATCAGCTGGGAGATACGGTGAATTACCTGAAAGAAGAGACCGTCGTGGACGTCGTATTCTATAATGAGGACATCATCAACGTTCGGCTTCCTACCTTTGTGGATCTGAAAGTAGTCGATACCCCCCCGGGGTTTAAAGGAGATACCGCCCAAGGAGGAACAAAACCCGCCACTGTGGAGACGGGCCTCACAGTACATGTGCCCCTGTTTATAAGCAACGGGGAGAAGATCAAGATAGACACGCGCAGCGGTGATTACATAGAACGCTCTGGCTGATTACTTGGCTCTGGAGACACAGTGCTAATACCACTAGTACTTAGCCAACTTTGTTTTGATAGAATCTTTCACCCCCACTCTAACTCTCCCCCGTAAAGGGGGAGAGAACAAGCCCCTTCCCCCTCGATGGGGGAAGGCTGGGATGGTGGTGGAGCTCCCATCAAATTTAAGTTGACTGCCTACTAGAGAGGATTCCATGACCTTACAGCACACAGTGAAAGCCTTCATCCGCAAAGGAGACAATCACTACGTAGCGGAATGCATGGAAATTGCGGTGGTGACTCAGGGTAAGACCCTTGATAAGACCCTGGCAAACCTACAAGAAGCAGTAGCCTTGCACCTCGAAGGTGAAGACTTGGCCGAAATGGGTTTAGCACACAATTCCACCGTTCTTGTTACCATGGAGCTTCACCCCCACTCCGGCCCTCCCGATATTTAGGGGGAGGAAGTTACCGGATATCGGCACCAAGAAATTGGAGTTGTCTTACTTCTCTTCAAATTAGCACCCATGGAGAGCATCCAAACATGGCGGTCTACACGGTAAGCCAGATCACCCAGTACCTGAAGGAGTCCCTGGAGCAGGACCCCCTCCTGGCCGACCTGTGGATAAGTGGCGAGATTTCCAATCTCAGAGTGGCTCCCTCTGGACATGCCTACTTCACATTAAAGGATGCACAAAGCCAGCTTCGGTCCGTGATGTTCAAGGGTGGCAAAGGCGCAGAGCTGCTGTCCGAAGGCAGCCTGGTCACTGCCCACGGGCGCATCTCGTTTTACGAGGTCCGGGGAGATGTGCAGGTGGTGAGCGATCTGGTAATGCCCGAAGGAACGGGCCCTCTTTTCCTCGAGTATGAGAGGCTCAAGATGCGGCTGGATGAGGAGGGGCTGTTCGAGCCCTCCCGCAAGAGGCCGTTGCCCGATTTCCCAGGCGTCATCGGCGTGGTGACCTCGCCATCTGGAGCGGTGCTCCACGACATAACTAACGTTATAGGTCGGCGTTATCCATTGGTGGAGATACTGCTTGCCCCAACATTAGTCCAGGGAGATAGCGCCGCTCCTGCCATCGTATCCGCACTTCAGGCACTGAACGAAGATGGTAGGGCAGACCTTATAATCCTAGCCAGGGGTGGCGGTTCATTAGAGGAGCTATGGCCCTTCAATGAGGAGATCGTGGCACGGGCAATATATTCCAGCCGGATTCCGGTGGTCAGTGCCGTCGGCCACGAACGGGATATAACCATCTCTGACTACGTGGCCGACCTCAGAGCGCCGACGCCCTCAGCGGCTGCGGAGCTGGTGGTGCCCGATAGGATGGACCTGCTACAAGAAGTCCGTGCGTTCCAGGAGACTATCCTTCGATCAGTCCGCTACAATATCAGTGCCAAACGTCAGGATGTAAATAGTCTGGCCCGCCAACTTAAAGGCCGTGCTCCAGATGTCGATACCCTACGGCGCCGGGTGGATGACATGGCGAAGGCTGGGTCTCTAGCACTGTCTAGCCTGCTGTCTCGGTGGCAGGATCGGACGGTGGGCGCAGAGATGCGCCTTCAGTCCCTCCATCCGGTGTCCATCTTGCACCGTGGCTATGCAATAGTGCAGAAGCTGCCCGATGGACAGGTGACCCTTGTCTCCAGTCAGACAGACGTGAACGTAGGCGAGGGGATAAGCGTAAGAGTTAGTGACGGCTCATTCCCAGCTACGGTCGGTAACGGCCCTAGAAAACCGCGTTCCAAGAAGTCACTAGTTCGGGCTGGGGCGCGGCTTCTGTAGACCGATCGAGACTCGGCAGATAACCGCTAGATGATGAGGATGTCATCCTGAGCCGCGTGTTATGACGACAAGGAAACTGGACAGGTTTTTCGTGTTTGTGAGCCACGCGTCAAAGGACAACGGATTAGCATTACGGGTTGCAGAGATAATGGATTCCATAGGTCTAAGGGCTTTCGTGTATGAGAAATACCGTGTGGGCGGCCAGAATCGATTTGAAGTCATCAGAGACAGGATCACAGAATGTCCGTACTTTGTACTTCTGTTAACTAAGAATGCACGCAGCTCACAACGGGTTAACCAGGAAATTGGTTTTGCGGCCGCGATGAAAAAGCAGATTATCCCTCTAGTACTCAGTCAACCTAATTGTTGGCAGGATAGAGATGGTGAAGCTTGACTCGGGCGTCCACAGTGGAGAATCTCCAGTCAATGGTTGCTCCGGCTTGGTTTCGTTCTGCCTCCAGGGCCGCGATCTCGCCACTCAAAGTCTCTTCATCGGCAATACGCCGGCGCAGGACTCGCCTGGCCAAGACACTGAACTCGATCTCTGCCATGTTGAGCCAACTACCGTGCTTGGGAGTGTAGTGAAACTCCAAGCGTTTGCGTATTCGCCTAGCCTCCTTGGGCTCGAAGGTTTCGTAGAGGGAAGCTGGTTTGTGGGTGTTGAGGTTGTCCAGCACCACCCGGATCTTCTCGGACGCTGGGTAAGCTTCATCGGCCAGCCACCGCATCTGCTTAGCGAAGTCCACCATGGTACGACGTTCGGTCACTGCCACATGCCTCCAGCCCGCCAGGGGCTCGCACAGCATGAACAGGTTTCGGGTGCCATTGCGCTGGTACTCGTAATCGTATCGCTCCCGTCGTGCCGGCTTGGGCGGGATCGGAGACCTCTTTTCCGCCAGCAACTGCTTGGAGGTCTCGTCGAAACAGACCACCGGGCGCTCTGGGTCATAGGGTTCCGCGTAAAGGTCCAGCACATCCTCCATACACGCCACAAACTCGGCGCTCACCTGGGGAATACACCACTCCTTCTTCTGCCACGGCTTGAGACTGTTTTTTTCAACCGCTTGCGAATTCCCTCGTGGGACATGGAGGGCGCCAGCCCCAACTCCACCACCTTGTTTGCCAGGAGCCGCAGGGTCCAGTGGTCATGGCCTGGGGGGGCCTCGCTGCACGCCAGGGCAATCAGGTGCGCTTCCCCCCGCTCATCCAGTTTGGTCGGATGTCCTGGCCGAGGATCTTCCTCCAAGGCCCGCTTCAGTCCTCCCTCCAGGTACCGCCGCTTGGTACGGCACACCGTACCCGCAGACGTGTCCAGCGCCTCCACGATGCGCATCACCCCCCAGCCCGTATCTGCCTTTAGCAGAATACGGGCCCGGGCAACCTTTCGCGCTGGGCTCTTTCCCCCGCGAATCAGTCGTTCCAACTGGTCTCGTTCTTCCCTTTCCAACCGGACCACATACCGTTCTCGTCCCATGGCTGCCACCCTCCTACGTCAACACTCCTAAAAAAGGGTAGCAACCTTAGACGTTTTCTTAAACAATTACCAAAACCGAGTTGACTGAGTACTAGTCGAAGTAACGTCGATTCGAGGACGCCGTATTCCGTACTTCGGATTTGCCGAACTAAATGACCCTTTGGACTTGGCTCCAGGCCAACCCCAGGATGGCATTGGAGAGCTTCTGCGCACGCTGATGGAGTACGCCAAAGATGACAATCGTTGGACTAACCAGATAAGATTAGCTTGCAAGTGTGGATGGAGAGGCAGAAAAGGAATAAGAAGTCTGAATCAGTGGGAATGGGATTGTCCAGATTGTCAGCGCAAGATTTCGGTCTCATCCGTCACGTTCGAGCCGGCACCACAGGAGCCTTAGCAAAAGACTCAGGAGGCCTCTCATGGAGACACTGTCGATCGGGGAAGTCGAAAAAGACCTAAGGCGCGGCCTTAGGGTAAAAGTCGACCATGTGATCTTTCGGGACTATAAGTGGCAACCCCACCTTGAGGTAAAGATTAGTATTGAGTCTCTACGAAAGCAGCCTGTGCGGGTCTCGTCCGCAGATCTCGCCCTATGGTACAACCAACAGGAGGTAGGGCCTATTCCACCTCTGACGCGACCTTACGAAATTACCGAGCCAGATGAGCCAGTAGAAATTCGGATGAGGAAGGAACTTTATCCCACACTTGCTGAGGAGTTGCGTAACAAACCCCAGAATGAAGGTCACTTTCAGATCAGGGGCATGATCATCGTAGAGTCACCGTATCACTTGGGGTTCATAGAATTTCCGGTTGACATAACTTACTCAGCCAAGTAACGTGCTTTAGGGCAATATTGCCATGACAGAAAACCTAGAAATCGTAGAAAATCTGGACAACCTCTCCTTTGAAGAGGCCTTCAAGCGTCTGGATGATACCATGCAGGCCTTGGAGTCAGGTGGCCTTACTCTGGAGAAGGCGACGAGCCTCTACGAGGAGGGTATGCGCCTGGTCCAGCTCTGTAACCAGCTTCTCACCAGTGCGGAGCTGAAGGTGACCCAGCTCAAGGACGCCTATGCAGGCTATCAACCTCCAAGTCCTCTAGAGGAAGACGAATAGAGTATTGAAGGTAGACCTGCACATGCACACCCACTTCTCCCATGATTCCGGTGCGCCATCAAAGTCTATCGTGGAAAGGTGCATTAAAACCGGGCTGAATTGTATTGCCGTTACCGATCACAATAATATCAAGGGCGCCCTGGAAGTCCGCAACATGGCCCCATTTCAGGTGATCATTGGGGAAGAGGTAAAGAGCTCGGAAGGGGATATTATTGGGCTTTTCCTGGAGGAGGCGGTGCCAAAAGGCCTGTCTCCCCTGGATACGGTAGAGGCCATCAAGGTGCAGGGAGGTCTCGTGATGGTGCCTCATCCCTTCGACCGACTGCGGCCATCGGCGTTAAAATACGAGGCCTTGAAGGAGATTCTGCCCCAAGTGGATATCATGGAGGCCTTCAATGCCCACAACCTCCTCATGCGAGACAATGAAAGGGCCAGAAATTTTACCACCGACCACAACCTGGTGGCGTCGGCCGTCAGCGATTCCCATACCCCTTTAGAGCTCGGTCGCACCTACATGGAGGTCCCTGAGTTCGATGGCACGCCCCAAGGTTTTAAAGATGCGCTGTCGAAGGCCAGACTCGTCACCCGGCGTGCCAACCGGATACTGCGATTGACCACGGTCTACATTAAGATGATTAGGCTGTTTCGCTGACCATGCTTAACGTTGGATGGTTTTCCACGGGCAGAGGTGAGGGGTCCTTGGGTCTCCTTCGGTTTATCCAGGAGCGGATTTTAAGGGGAGAACTGGACGCTGGTATTCGATTCGTGTTCAGCAATCGGGAGCAAGGAGAAGGCGAGGGGAGTGACCGCTTTTTTCAGCAGGCCCATGACTACGGACTGCCACTGGTGAATTTCTCGTCTCAGAAATTTCGCAAGTCCGTGGGTGGTCCGCTCGCCGATCATCGGCTTGAGTATGACAGAGAGGTGATGGCTCGGACCCAGGAGTTTGAGCCCGATGTGTGCGTGTTGGCTGGATACATGCTTATAGTCGGAGCCGAGGCCTGTAAACGTTACACGATGCTAAATCTCCACCCAGCTTTGCCAACCGGTCCTATTGGGACATGGCAGGAGGTCATCTGGAGCTTGATAGAGTCCAAAGCCGACAGCACCGGCGCGATGGTTCATATGGTTACCGAGGATGTGGATAGGGGTCCGGTGGTGGCCTATTTCAGCCTTCCCATCTTGGGAGGAGTCTTTGATAATGAGTGGGAGAGAATAGAAATGCAATCGGCATCGGAGCTAAAGGCTACATTTGGCGAGGACCTGCCCCTGTTTCAGCTTATTAGACAGCAAGAGTATAAACGAGAGCCTTACTTGTTGGCGGCTACTTTAAACTCGCTGGCTCAGGGATTGCTGAAGGTCGAGGCGGGGAAGGTACTTGGACCGAATGGTGAGGCGTTAGCAGGGCTCTGTTTGACCGAAGAGATCGAGAGTGCGATGGCTTCCGATTAGGCCGAGCGTTTGACCTCAATAGGAGGTTCCATTCGTTGGCCGGAGGCTTCCAGAAGGACGGGAAGCCTTTTCTCCCTTATGGTGTCACCGTCGACTATACATCGCTCCACTCCCTTCAGCGAGGGGAGCTCGTACATCACGTCCAGCAAAGTTTCTTCGATGATGCTCCTCAGTCCTCTCGCCCCGGTATTGCGTTTGATCGCCTCGGCGGCTGCAACCTCAAGGGCTTTGGGAGTAAAGACTAGCTCCACGTTATCCATGCTGAAGAGTTGCTGGTATTGCCGTATTATGGCGTTCTTCGGCTCGGTAAGCACCCTTATCAGAGCCGGTTCGTCAAGAGAGTCCAGGTGAGCCGCCACAGGCAGACGTCCTACCAACTCCGGGATAAAGCCGTACTCAAGTAGGTCATCCGGAATAAGGTGTGGAAGTACGCTGCCTTCTTTGTTTCCGTTACCATTAGCTCCATATGGTGACCAAGAAGAGTTGGATTTGAAACCGATCTTCGAGCCGTTACGGGCGATGCGCTGTTCTATGGTGGTCTCAAGCCCGTCAAAAGCCCCACCGCATATGAAGAGTATTCCGTGAGTTTTTATCTGTAGAAATTCTTGATAAGGGTGTTTGCGGCCGCCCTGGGGAGGCACATTCGCCACGCATCCTTCCACGATCTTGAGCAGCTCCTGCTGAACACCTTCACCGGACACGTCCCTGGTTATCGAGCGATTGGGGCCCTCTTTCTTGGCTATCTTATCTATCTCGTCTATATAAATAATGCCCTGTTCCGCCTTGCCAATGTCCCAGTCGGCCGTTTGGATCAGCCTTAGCAGGATGTTCTCGACATCCTCTCCCACATAGCCGGACTCGGTCAGAGATGTGGCATTGGCAATGGCAAATGGCATGTCCAGTATTTTGGCGAGGGTTTGAGCGAGGAGGGTCTTTCCACAGCCGGTGGGGCCCATCAGAAGGATGTTGGTTTTCTGGATCTCTACGTCCGAGTCGTGGTTGCCGTTCCAGATACGCTTGTAATGATTGTAAACCGCGACGCTCAGTATCTTCTTAGCTTTTTCCTGCCCAACTACGTAGCTATCCAGGGCCTCATAAATCTCCTTGGGAATCGGGAGCCTGCGCTGCTTGGTCCCGGGTATTTTGGGGGGATCTGCACTGTTATTCTGGTCTATGACCTGTTTGCAGGCCCTTATACACTCGTAACAGATGAATACTCTGCCTGGGCCCGCAACGAGTCGGTTGGACCCGCTCTCTCCTTTTCTACAAAAAGAGCATTGGTAAGCCTTGGTGCTACCCCTAGTATTGGGCACGGCGCCTCTCCACTAAGATGTGGTTTTCTCTTCCTCTGTCGTGGAAGCTTCTGAGTTGTTATTGTTATTTTGGCTCTGGGAACCTAGTAGTACTTCGTCCACGAGACCATATTCCAAGGCCTGATCCGCAGGGAGGTAATAGTCTCTGTCGGTATCTCGTGATATCTTTTCGTAGGTCTGGCCGGTGTGTTTGGAAAGTACCTGCCGAATCTTGTCCTGCATCCTAATTATCTCACGAGCGGCTATCTCTATGTCACTGGCCTGGCCCTGGGCGCCCCCCATGGGCTGGTGCATATGTATGGTGGAGTTGGGCAAAGCGAATCTCTTTCCTTTCTCTCCACCGCTTAACAACACGGTGGCCATACTGGCGGCCATACCCACGCAGATGGTAGATACCTGGGGTTTTATTAGCTGCATAGTATCATAGATGGCCAACCCTGAGCTGATTATTCCGCCCGGACTATTGATGTAGAGGCTAATGTCTTGCTCCGGGTCCTCTCGCTCCAAGTATAGAAGCTGGGCTATGATAACGTTGGCAACATGATCGCTTATGGGGGTGCCCAAAAACACGATCCTCTCTCTAAGCAGGAGGGAGTAAATGTCGAAGGCCCTCTCTCCCCGGGGACCGGTCTCTATCACCATGGGTATGATATCACGGGGGTTAATCGTCACTGGGATTCCCTCCTCTGTCCTTGGGCTCATCAGAAGTTATATTTTCGGCAGTAACTGGGGTCACCTCTTGGTCTGACTCATCTTCGGAAGGCTCCGCGTCAGATGTGGCAACGCTCATAGTGTCTTCGGACGCCTCTTCGGTTTCCGTGTCTTCAGTATCGACGTCATCCGCGACCGCTTCACCACTGACTATCTCGGCGAGCCGCTCAAGAACTCTCCTATTCATAATAGCAGAGCTCAAGGAGGTTCGCGCGTTTTCGGACGATAAGGCCTGCTGCATGGCCTCTTTAGAGTCGCTGGAGCGCGAGCTAATTTTCTCTATTTCTGCGTCTATATCTTCGGAGGCGACCTCAATACCCTCATCTTTGGCCAGCTTACGTAAAACCAAGAAGCGAGTAAGACGTTCTATGGCAGCGGGTCTCAGCTCATCCTGTAGCTCTTCCTGGGTTTTGCCCGCGTCCCGCAGGTAGGCATCCATGTCTATCCGGCGGCCTTGACGGTCCTGGAACCTTTCGTCTAGCAGGTGGTCGATTTCTCTCTTGACGGTGAGATCGGACAGCTCTATGGAAACGCCCTTTAACACCTCTTCCAGGCTCTTGCTCTGAAAAGCCTGTTGGGTTGCTTTTTTAGTCTGCTCAATAAGGTCTTCTTGAATGCTGATTTTCAGGGCTTCGAAGTTCTCGTAGCCGTTGCCTACCCCCTTGGCGAACTCGTCATCCAACTCCATCAGGTTTTTCTCTTTGATCTCTAGGACCTTTACGTTAAAGCGGCACTCTTTGCCGGCGATACTTTTGTCGGGGGTGTCTTCGGGTACTGTAATGGTAAACTCTTTGGCTTCGTTCTTATCCATTCCTTCCAGATACACGGAGAAGCCTGGGAAGGGCGCCAGATTATCCTGGTCGGGGATAAACTCAACCCCTTTGTCGTCAGCCACCTTTTTGCCCTCGATGGACCCCTCCACGTTCAAGGTTATCATGTCTCCGAACTTCACCGGCCTTTCCGCCGGCTCCCACGGCGCGGAATCGTAGCGGATCTGCTCAATAACACGATCGACCTGCTCATCCGTTACCTCGGCCTCTTCGGGCTCTAATCTTAGAGTTCGGAAGTCGCCCAGGTCTACGATAGGCTCAAGGGGCACTGTGGCTTTGAAAGAAGGGGGATCTATCTCCAGAAGCTCTGCGTCAGGTTCACCGAAGGTCTCCAGCTCCTGTTCTTTGATGGCCTTGTCCAGGGCATCCTGAACCATGGCATCGATACTTTCCTGGATCAGCGCTTGCCTGCCAACGTAGTTTTCCACGATGTATCTTGGCGCCTTGCCCGGTCGGAACCCGGGAATCTGCACCCTGTTCGATACTCGTTTATAGGACCTGTCTAGGAATGGCTCGATGTCGGCAGGTTCGAGCTCTACATTCAGTACGACCTCTCTTGGGGAGGTCTCTTCGCTGGAAACTTTCAAGCGCCTCTCTCCGGTAGAAGTGGAACAATCGAAATTATACCATACCGCGTAGCTTGTGAAAAGATTCTCTAGCCTGGAGTTGATCGATGGCACCTCCAACTAGCTACTCCAGCAGCTTGAGGTGCAGCTCTCTCAACTGCTTTTCGCTTACGGGTGAGGGTGCGTCGAACAGTAAGTCGGAGCCACTTTGTGTCTTGGGAAAAGCGATAACGTCTCTGATGGAGGATGCGCCGGCCAGAATTGCCACTAACCGGTCTATTCCCGGCGCAATGCCGCCATGGGGTGGCGCGCCGTATTCCAGTGCTTCCAGGAGGTGCCCGAAACGCTCCTGTATCTCGTTATCAGAATAGCCCAGGATGTGGAAAATTCGTTCCTGTAACTCTCTGCGATGGATACGGATGCTGCCGCTGGCAAGCTCATTACCGTTGCACACAAGGTCGTAGGCTTTGGACCTGATATCTCCCAAGGTTAAATTTTCAGATCCGCCTGAAGAGACTTCTATCGAACCTGAGTCCGGAGAAGCTGTCTTGGTCAACAGTCCTTGTTTATCGTTGGTGCTAACGTCGAAGTGCAGCATTCCCAGGTGCTCATCCTTGGCGGATGTGAAGGGATGGTGGGTAGAGTCCCAACGCCCCGCCTCCTTGCTCCATTCGAAAAGGGGGAAGTCTGTCACGAAGGCGAAAGATAAGGTGTCGGAATTGGCAAGTCCCAGCCTGCTTCCCATCTCACCTCGAAGAACGCTCAAGGGTGGGTGTATCTCGTCTGGATTGCCGGCCATGAGCAAAATCAAGTCGCCGGGATGCCCACCCATCCGCTGGGCCATTGTGGCCACCAGATCGGGAGACATCTTCAGGCCTTGGGCGAATTGGAGGTCCTCTTCTGTTAGCTGGTCCAACGGGTGTGCGGGGCCGATGCGAATATGGCTCAGCCCTTTAGCGCCACGCTCGCAGGAGAACTCCTCCAGTCCTCGAAGCACGCTGTTGCTGTAGTGGGATAGGCCCGGGGCCACGAATCCCTTTACAATGCCACCTTCATCCACCACTCTGTGGAAAATACGGAAGTCTGTCTCAAGGGCTATGTCCGTGATGTCAGTCATTACCATGCCTAAACGTAGGTCCGGCTTGTCGCTGCCGTACTTCGACATGGCTTCGTCATAGGTAAGGCGAGGAAAGGGCTTGGTGAACTTCTTGCTAGGGGTTACGGTTTCTATCATGGAAGTGTATAGGTCCTCGGTGAGCGTCAGTATGTCATTTTCCTCCACGAAGCTCATTTCCAGGTCGAGTTGGGTAAACTCAGGCTGGCGGTCCGCCCTCATGTCCTCGTCTCTGAAGCACTTTGCTATCTGAAAATAGCGCTCGACCCCCGCCACCATAAGTAGCTGTTTTAGCTGCTGAGGCGACTGAGGCAAGGCGTAAAAATTGCCACGCTGTAGGCGGCTGGGCACGAGGAAGTCTCTGGCCCCTTCGGGGGTGCTCTTGATGAGGATGGGTGTCTCTATCTCCAGGAAGTCTCTCTCGTCTAGGAAGTCTCGTATAAATTTGACCAAGCGGTGCCTGAGTTTCAGTATTTCCTGCATACTGGGCCTTCTCAGGTCTAGATACCGATATTTTAGCCGAAGGCTCTCTTCCACTTCCGACTCTTCATTTATGTAGAAGGGTGGTGTGGGACAGGAGTTCAGCACCTCAGCCTCTTCCGCCACCACTTCGACCAACCCGGTGGGGAGATTGGAGTTCTTGGACTCGGGCGGCCTTTTCATCACAGTCCCGGTTACTCTCAGTACCCATTCGGAACGGACCTGCTCTGCCACATGGTATGGCTTTGGTGTCAGCTCCGGATTGAACACTACCTGTACCAGTCCTGATCGGTCCCTTAGGTCTATGAATATGAGCCCACCGTGATCCCTACGACGATTTACCCAACCGGCCAGGGTAACCCGGCGACCCTCATCCGTATCTTTAAGCTCTCCACAGCTTACGTCTTTAAGCACACAGGTCCTCCGCTGAGTATGTAGAAATTCGATTAACCGAGGTGAATTGTCCTATGGAGATGGGAGGCGGTTTACCACTCTTCAATGAGCTGAGCGAAGGGCAGGGTTTATCCCTCATTTCGCGCGGCTCATAGGGTCCTCAGTACATCTCCGATCTCCTGAGTATCGGGCGCTATCAAATCGAGAACTGCCTGGTGAAGGGTGTTTGGGTCGCTCATTGGAGCCAGGCACACGGTGTTCATACACACGTATGCCTGGGCCTCATCCGTGGCCCAATAGCCCGCCTGCTGGAGTCTATCAGTATCGGCGGAGTCCAGGAACCTTAGCTCTGTATGGGGATAAGGTATCGTGGACGCTGATGTAAGGAGTGATTTCGTTTGAGCGGTTTCCGGTTTCCCCACTATCGTCACTTCTATGGGTGCGTGTAGGAAACTTCGGGTTGCCAGGGCATAGCCGGCTGCGGCCTCTCCATACTCCTTATACACGTCTACGAAAGCATCAAGGGCAGCCTTGGCTTTTTCTCTGTATTCGTTATTTAGAGTGGCGTTGAACAATCTAATCAATGCTTGAGCCGCCAATGCATTATCACCCAACGTCTTCTTTCGGACCTTTAGGCCGCCCAGGGCTTCCGGGGAGGCGGGAATGTCGAAGAAGCCGCCATGCTCCTGGTCCCAGAATATTTCGATCATCTCCTCTGCTAACCGCTGACCCCCGTCGAGGTAACGCTGCTCGAAGGTCTCTTTGTAGGCATCCACCAAGGCAATGACCATATTAGCATAGTCGGCAAGGAGCGCTGGTATACCTACAATGCCGTCCGTGGTGTAACTGTGCTTTAATGGCTCGGACTCGCACTTTCTCAGGAAGTAGTCTAGAGTCTCAAGGGCGATAGAACGTAGCTCAGGCCTGTGGAGTACCCAGGCAGCCTGGAGATAGACAGAGCTGCATATAGCATTAAGTCCAGTGTAGAGAACTCTGTCCACCAGGGGCGGTTTACTCTGCTGCCTCTGCCCAAGGGAAAGTGCGTAGTACCCTTCGTCGGCGTCCTGGCTACCGTAGAAGGCACCGGCAGTCGGGTCATACAAGCTAGAGTTTACATAACATATTGTTCGGGTAGCGACTTTCGCGTAAGCGTCGTTACCCGTGACCAAAGAACCGTGAAGGTATAACCGCAGGAGGCTAACGTTATCTTCCAACATCTTTTCGAAGTGGGGCACGGACCAGTCCCTGGTTGTGGAGTAGCGGAAAAAGCCATCCTCTTCATGGTCATAGAGTCCGCCGTTCATCATGGCATCTAGGGTTTTTCCCACCATATGGCGATAGCTGTCCTCGCCACTGAACTGATACATGTTGAGCAGAAGCTCGAGGGCGGAGACCATGGGAAACTTGGGTTGGCTACCAAAGCCCCCATACTCTGAGTCGTAGGATTCTACGACCTGTCTGGAGACCGTAGCCATTACCGAGTCGTCAATCTGCAGTCCAGACCAGGCCGGAGTTGTCCTTTCCGCATGGTTGGTATTTAGCTCTTGACTTCGTCTTAAAAGGCTGTCTTTCTGCGCTTTGTAGGCCTGGGATACCCGTGTCAACGCAGCAGCAAGTTCATCAGGCGCCATATATGTAGCGCCCGTGATCAGGTCACCGAAGGGGGTGAGGAATGCGATGGTGGGCCAGCCTCCCATATTGTAGCGGGAGTTTATATCCGGCCTCTGATCGCTATCCACCCTTATGGGAACAAAACCCTGATTTATGGCGTTGATAGCGTTGGGTGTCGAGAACGAGGTCTCGTCCATGACGTGACACCAGTGGCACCATACCGCGGATATGGATAGAAGGACTGGCTTGTCCTCCGACTGCGCTTTTTGGAACGCGGCCGGACCCCATTCGAACCAACCTATTTCGTGGGCTCTGTTGGGTCTTGGAGAAAAGCGGATGCTCTGCGCCATATCTCGTTCATGCAAAAGTTCCATCTGGTGGTTGCGCAACTTATCGGAAGCGTAGCATATACGTGGGCACGTTTCAAGCAGCCTTACGTTGCTTGACAACCTATGGGGCCTTTGATAACATCAGCTATTAAGGCCCATGCCTGAATAGCGGCCTCAGCCTAAGGAAACAGGTCTCACTACATTGGCGTTTGTTACAGCTCTCCGGTGCCGGGAGTGCGCCAGAGAGTACCCCATAGAGCCCTCTAACGTATGCGACTTCTGCTTTGGCCCCCTTGAGCCGGTGTACGACTACGATGCTATTGCCCGTGTAATCAGCCGTGAGCGTATATCCAACGGGCCACTCACTATGTGGAGGTATCAGGACCTGCTGCCCGTCGATGGCGAGGATGCCGTAGACATAAACGCAGGGTTCACCCCGCTGATAAAGTCCAAGAACCTGGGCAAGCTTCTAGGTCTGGATAACCTTTATATCAAAAACGATAGCGTTAACCCGTCCTTCTCCTTCAAAGACCGAGTGGTATCTGTGGCGGCTACGAAGGCCCTGGAGTTCGGGTTCGATACCCTTGCCTGTGCGTCCACTGGAAACCTGGCCTGCGCAGTTGCTGCCCATGCGGCGCGGGCAGGTATGCGAGCGGTGGTCTTCATCCCAGCCGACCTCGAACACGGGAAAGTTATAGGCGCCGCCATTTATGCGCCCCTCGTAGTGGCGGTGAAGGGCAGCTACGACGAAGTGAATAGACTGTGCAGTGAGGTGGCGGACAACTACCCGTGGGCTTTCGTAAATATCAACATGCGTCCCTTCTATGCCGAGGGGAGCAAGACCTTGGCCTACGAGGTCGTCGAGCAGATGGACTGGACCCTCCCTCAACATGTGGTCGTACCGTCGGCTTCCGGCTCTCTGTTCACTAAGATTTGGAAGGGGCTAAACGAGATGGCTTCCCTCGGGCTGGTGGATGGACCCGTAAACACCAAGATGCATCTGACTCAGGCGGTAGGGTGTTCTCCCATAGTCGAAGCCTTTAAGAGCGAGGACGATGTCATAAGGCCGATTAAGCCTGATACCATAGCCAAATCCCTGGCCATCGGAAACCCCGCAGATGGGATTTACTCACTGCGGACCCTTCGCCAGTCCTCCGGCTCGGCCTACGCCATACCTGAGGACGAGGTGGTAGAGGGGATGAAGTTGCTGGCGGAAACCGAGGGTATATTCACAGAGACGGCCGGCGGCGTCGTGGTTTCTGGATTGAAATACCTGGCCAAGACCGGAGTCATAAAAAGAGACGAAGTCACCGTAGCCTATATAACTGGCAACGGTCTCAAGACTCAGGAAGCGGTAGAGGATGTGGTGCATCCTTTGACCGTTACCCCTACCATGAGCTCCTTTGAGCAAGCCCTGAATGGACTCAACAATGGTGGGAGGTAGTTCAGTCATGGGAAAGCAAAGGGTCAAGTTCACCTTCCCACAGGAGCTAGTGAGAAAATCCATCATTTACGAGCTAGGCCACAAATATCAGGTGGTTACCAACATCCGTCGTGCTGATGTGCGGGAGAACATGGGTTGGGTGGTGTTGGAGCTGGAAGGCGCTGACGACGAGATAGAGAAGGGTGTCAGCTGGGTAAGCTCTTTGGGCGTTCGCGTGGATCCCGTGGCGGGCGACGTCATAGAAGGCTAAACCCAGCACCCGTTACCTTTAAGGAGAGGCATAGAGATGGGCAATGTCCTGGTTCGCATCCCCACCCCATTGCGTCGTGTGACCAATGGCAAAGACAAGGTCGAGGTTGATGGCGCCACCCTAACAGAAATAATAGACGGCCTTGACTCGGAGTACTCCGGCTTGAAAGAGCGGCTGGTTGACGAAGCGGGTGAGCTCCGTTACTTCGTTAACATTTACCTGAATGGTGAAGATGTGCGGTTTCTCCAGGGGCTGGATACAGGGACCAAGGCTGGAGATGAGATAAGCATTGTGCCTGCCGTCGCCGGAGGCTGTTAGAGTGTATTCGGCTCTCTGATCTTCCTCTCCTCTATCCAAGCCTCCTTCTGGGATAGCCTGGCCGATTGGTCGGTAAGCTGGTAAGAGCCAAGAAATCTCTCCTTGAGTTTCTCGAAAGTCCCGGCGAATATCGCCTCCCTCATCTCTTCCATCAATCGTAGAACGAACCTCAGATTGTGTATGGTGCCCAGCCGTAGCCCTAGTAGCTCCTTTGCCTTGTAAAGGTGATGAAGAAAGGCCACGGAGAAGCGGCGGCAAGTATAGCAATCACAGCTTTCCTCCAAAGGCCCTGAACTCTCACGATATCTACGGTTCTTAATGTCTACGCGTCCTTTGTTGGTGAACAGGGCTCCGTTGCGGGCCACTCGCGTAGGTAGCGCGCAATCGAATAGGTCCATCCCCCGGGCCACACACTCCAGCAGGTCTTCAGGTGAGCCCACACCCATCAGGTATCTTGGGCGGTCGTCGGGAAGCAGCCTGCCCATCTGCTCTGTCACGTCGTACATGGGTGACTTTCCCTCTCCTACAGCTAACCCTCCGACTGCGTAGCCATCGAACCCCAAGGACATGATGTGTTTTGCGGATTCGTCCCGCAGATCGTGGAATATCCCACCCTGTACAATCCCGAACAGGGCCTGTTTCTCGACGGTTGGGCCGCCTCTATGTACGTCCAGGCATCGAGCAGCCCACCGATGCGTCCTCTCCATGGCCGATCTCACGGTTTCACGGCTCTCACCGTTGGCGATACACTGATCAAGGCACATTATGATGTCAGCGCCCAGCGCATGTTCGTATTGAATGGCGGACTCTGGGGTAAAAAAGTGCTCGCTCCCGTCAATATGGGAGCGAAATTGGATGCCCTCGTCGCTGATCTTTTTGAGGGCGCCCAGGCTGAACGCCTGAAATCCGCCGCTGTCGGTTAGCATCGGCCCATTCCAGCCGGTAAATCTATGAAGGCCACCTAGCTCTCTAACCAACTCTACGCCAGGTTGTAGGTACAGGTGATAGGCGTTTGCGAGGATTATCTTGGCGCCGAGGCTTTCCACTTCCTCAGGCGTAAGGGATTTGACGCTCCCCTGGGTGGCCACGGGCATGAAAGCTGGGGTAGGCACGACTCCATGGGGGGTGGAAAGGATGCCGGCGCGGGCTGGGCCGCTCCTCGCGCTGACCTCGAATGGCAGCGGTGGGGCCATGTCAGCGGAGAATTCGCTGGACAACTAGCTCGATCATACCGAATATCAGTGCTGCCACGGTGACTATGAGCATGAACACGATGAATATAGAGACGCGATAGGGCTGCTGCCTTACCCGCCCTTCCCTCTCAGCAATCTCCGAGGGTTCCAGGTCCAGCACCTGGCGGGCGCGCATTTCGTCGTTGCCCTTGACGTAGATTGCGTGGGGCAGATTGGTGGCGGCTCCCCAACCCCCCGGTCCGGCCCCTAAGGAGCGGACCACACAGGGGATCTCCTCTTGTTGGAGGCGCTGTTCGGCAAGACGAGCCAGAGGTTCACCTTCAAACACAATTAGGCGTACCTGTTTTCTGTTACTGGAGGTCTCCACAGGGCGATTATAGCTGCTGCCAAATCTAATATCAATTTAAAACTTATTCATGTAAACTGGAAATGAATTCGTTGTTGAAGGAAACTATGCCCAAATATACAGTTATTATGACGAAGGAACCGGACGGGAGGTTCAGCGTTACTGTGCCAGCCCTACCTGGTTGTTCCACTTGGGGTGAGAACGTTCCCGAAGGCATACATATGGCACAGGAGGCGATCGAGCTTTATCTGGAAGACGTAATGGCTTCCGGAGAACCTATCCCCGAAGACATCTAAACCGTGGTCGCCGGTGTCTCTGTAGCTCTTTGATCCCGAGCTAATCCCTATCGCACCACTACCAGACCTCTTCGATAGATTAGTATGAGGCCCACTTTTACGGCTTAATTCTGGGTTTTGGGGTGGCAACGGGTGGAGCGATGTGTGCTACAATATTTATATGCAGCAGCAACAATACGAGGCTCCCCTACACGCTGACAAACATCGGTCCGCCTTCAATTTCACTCTTGCTCTCTCAGTTGCCGTAGCCGTCGTGGGTCTGTTCACCGGATCGCCTCTGTTGGTGGTGGTTGGACTTGTAGTGGCGGCATTCACCTGGTTAACGACTCCAGCTCAATATATGATCTTCCAGGACCGTCTGGTGATATCCTATGGCAGGCCTCGCATAAAGCACATCTTTTTCCAGCAGGTTGAAGGTGCGGAGTTGATAAAGTTTGCCATTGGCAACAGAGTGCGAATACACATGCGGTCCGCCCGTCCATTATTCATTCAGCCCAGGGATGCGGAGGAGTTCGAAAGTAGATTCCAAAACGCCCTGGACTCTTTTCGGCGTGACAATCCTGAGGGGCTGCAAAGTCAAGAAGGTTGATCGTCATCGAGACTGGGATGATTCCCCTGGTTACCTCGACCCTCCGACACACCAAACTGCTTAGACTCCTAGGGTCTTTTTAATCTTTTGTCATACTGAGGAGTGAAACGACAAAGTATCTGGTTGGGAGTGGTCTCTCCGCGTCCGAACATGCTTTATTGGGATGAGCACCCAGCCCTGCCAGACCTTTCGTCGAGTTTACCCTGAGGAACGAAGGGGCTCAAAGCCTGCACTGGGCTTGCCGAAGTGGTGACAATGAAAAGACTTTCCTCATTTAGATCCCCGCCTCGGATGCCATGGTCTCCAATGTGTAGCCCTCTTTTCTGATCCGTAGGTTGAAATAGACCAACGTTGCGCCGATAAAGCCCAAGGGCATCACTAAACTCTGACCTATGATAAGCAGAATACCTCCAGCTTCACCACTGGCCGCGGAGGCAATGGAACCCGGTATGCCAGCGACGAAATTCAGTATCAAAAGAATGACTATGAAAACAATACCAATGCCGAAAGTCCTCCACCAGCTACCCTTAACAAGCTCCCTGCTCCGACTCAAGGCCTCCAAAGGCCCCTTCCCTTCCAGCATTATCGCCTGGGGGAAGAAAAAGCGGCTCACCAGGATGTAAAGGAAGGCGACTGTGCCTATGATTGTCCAAAACAGGGCGGCACATACAGCCAGGATGATTAGCAACACAATCAGGCCGCCGAATAGGGGTCGCACACGTTTCCAGCTCGCATAGTAGCAGTCACCGACTCTGGGTTCTATTCCCAGATACTGGCGAGACAACCCTTGGATGATCGCTCCTTCAGCCAATACGTTGGCCACAATCCCCACCAGTATGAACACCACCGATAGTGCGAAGTTGGGGATGAACAGTCCTACCAAGTTGGGGATCTGGGCTATGACGGTGATGATTACGAATACCCATATACCTCTGCCGAACACCTTGAAGGTCTCGTTGATAATATCGCCCAGGTCCATGGGCACCAGATTGCCGGTGGTTGCCCTGACCGCCTCATGAGGGACGACGGCATCCAATAGGACCCCGCAAGTGCCGCAAAAGCGGGCTTCAGGTAGGTTCTCCGATCCACAGGTGGGGCATCTCGTCTTAGTTGGCTCTATGGTATCCTCCTCTGCTACCACAGAGTTTACACTCGTGGGCGGAGCACTGCAAAGCAATTGAATGATAGTTCTGGCTACATCTTTGATACTCTGCGAACTGAAAGTGGCTTCGGGCAAATCCATGGGGATTCCTACGGCTGCTATAATTGACTCTGTACGCGCGATGGAAATAAGAATATCTCCGTCTAGGAGAGGTAGGTCGGATATGGACTCAACCAGGAAATACGCGGTCCCTGTCGAAGATATCTGCTGGCACTGCAACATGAGAGATTTTGATTTTCAGTGCACCGATGAGCTAGCTCCTCCCCAAGGCCTTATCGGCCAGGAAAGGGCTCTCAGGGCGATCCAGTTCGGTCTGGAGGTAGATAAGCGCGGCTACAATCTATTCGTCACGGGGCTTACGGGTACGGGCAAGGCGTCGGCCATCAAAAATCACCTGCAGTCGATTATAGATGAGCGCAATGCCGGGGGAGCAAGTTTTCCCCTGTATGACTGGTGCTATGTGCACAACTTCGCCGATCCCGACAGGCCACATATGTTGCGTCTGCCCCCAGGCCAGGGCAGGTTACTGCACCAGAGACTCCAAGAGCTATTGAGAAACCTGCGAGAGGAGGTCCCCAAGGTATTTGCCGCCGAGGAATACTCGGCCCAGCGAAAACAGCTCGAAGATGAGGGACGCACTACTTACCAGAGGGTGCTGCAAGAGCTGGAGAGAACCGTCAGGGCAGAGCAGTTCGGCTTACAATTTTCTCCCGCAGGAGTAAATCTATTCCCCCTCACAGAAGAGGGGAAGCCATATCAGCCCGATGAGTTCATGAGGCTCCCCGAGCAAGAGCGAGACGACATAGACGAAAAGCGCAACAAGCTTTTACAGACGGTACAGGATACTATGACCAGGCTGAAGGCCATTGAACAGGAGACCTTGGAGAAGGTGAGGGCGCTGGACAGGGAAGCAGGAGAGGCGATATTGGCCGAATCGTTTAGGCACCTGATTGAAGACCGCGATGGCCTCCAGGATGCTGTTGAGTTCAACAGGGGGTTAAAGGAGTATACGCTAAACAATCTTAACCTCTTTACTGGCGATGGAGACCAGCCGCCTGCCAGGGAAGGCCCCAGGGTTCGGGCTCAACTCAACGTGACCCCTTCCTCCCATTCGAGATTAACGTTATTGTTGACAACTCAAGCGTAACGGTGGCCCCAATCGTTATCGAGTCCAACCCGACCTGGGAAAACCTCTTCGGCACGATAGAGCGACGGGCCTTCATGGGGACCTATTTCAGCGACCACACCATGCTAAAGGGTGGGTCCGTTCATCAGGCCAACGGTGGCTATCTGGTGCTCAATGCCAGAGACCTTCTGCTAAATGCTGGAGTGTGGGAAGGGTTCAAGAGAGCGATTCGAGATAAGGAGGCTAGACTCGAAGACCCCATGACACAGTTCGGGGTTTTGGCGCCTCAAGGGCTGCGCCCCCAGCCTGTTCCTTGGGATGCCAAGGTAATTGTTATGGGCGATGAAACCCTCTACAGGCAACTCTCTCAATATGATCAGGAGGACTTCTGGGAGATGTTCAAGGTAAAGGCCGAATTCGACTCTCAGATAGACCTGACACCCGAAAGCGTATCGGCCTACTGCGCTTTCATCTCTGGCATATGCCAAACGGAGAAGCTACTGCACTGTGATCGCAGTGCGGTGGCCCGAATCGTCGAGCATGGTGCAAGACTGGTGACAGACCAGACCAAGTTTGATTCCCTCGTAACAAGGCCTGTTTGAGATGAGCCCTGGCGTGCGAAGGTGGTCTGGAGCGGAGGAGTCCACGAGATGCCGGCTGCTGCCTCACCGCCCCATCTGCTGCCCTCAGGACAAGCGTGATCCCTTGCGGGTACCCCTTCCGTGGCTCAGGGCACCCGGTGGAAGTTGTGGAGCGGCGCCCTCATGCGGCCGCGACCGCAGGTATCGTCCCGACCGCCCGCTGAGCCGTGTTCTCCATCTCCACTAGGCGTGCATGGACCATCCGCTTGAAGTTGCACGCCAACGCCTTCAGGTAGACGGCAAGCCGCACCCGACGGCCCCCTCGCACCCGCAAGCGCCCAAGCCCGTGGGCGCGCTTCAGCTCGGAGTTCGTTCCCTCGATCCCGGCCCTTATGGCATACCGCTTGCGCCACTCCACGGTGGCCTCGGCCCTCCGGCGCCGCTCGATGTTCACCTTCACCAGGTCCGCCTTGAGGACGTAGGCCCCCGCACGCCGGTCCAGCTTCACTGGGCAACGGGACCGCAAGGGGCAGGGCTCGCATGTTGTCCTGGCAAAGTGGACCTCTACCCGCTCCGGCGCATCCTCCAGCTCGTACTCTAAGGTGGACGGGTGGCCGGCGGGGCACACCGTGGCCTGCTCCCCTGTGACGTCGATCTGGAAGTCCGCGGCGGTGAGCGGCGGTGGTCCGTCACGCTCTCCTTCGTGCGAGTTCCCCGGCGCCGACCCCGCCACCGGGCTTACCAGTTCCGTTCCCCGGCGCGAGGCTTCGAAGGCGTTGCGGCCCGAGCCATACGCCGTGTCGGCGAAGAGCTCGTCCGGTGAGCGGCGGTGGTCCGTCACGCTCTCCTTCGTGCGAGTTCCCCGGCGCCGACCCCGCCACCGGGCTTACCAGTTCCGTTCCCCGGCGCGAGGCTTCGAAGGCGTTGCGGCCCGAGCCATACGCCGTGTCGGCGAAGAGCTCGTCCGGTCGGACCTTCCGCTCCGCGAGCCCGTCAACGACCGGCACGCTCACGTCTGTGTCGCTCCCACTCGAGGGGGTCACCTCCACGTGGGTGATGAGCTGGGTGGCGTTCTCCTCGTGGCAGGTCTCCGCCACCTGCACCTCGTACCCCTTCCCCTTGTGGCCGCTGTAGGTCACATCCGGGTCGTGGGGCGATTGCAGCGAGTCGGCGGACACCTGCTTCGGGTCCTTCAGGACCACGGGCGCCTTGCCTTCCCCAGCATCGTCGTCATCGTCCCCGGGGCGCCCGTCCCGGTGTTTGCCCACATGGCATTGCTCCCGCAGCAGCCGCTCCAGCAGCCGGTACTCCTCCAGCTGGGCAGCAGTCGTGCCACGGAACCGGTCCACCAGCCGGTAGAGGTCCCGGGCACAGACCGAAAGGCGTCGCCGACCCTCCCCCGAGCGGGCGTCCTCGTAGTGGGTCGCCTCGTCTTCTTCCTTCAAATAGCGCCCCAGGACGCCCTCCGGAACCACAGGGCGAAGCTCTGGGTGCTCCCGGCGCAAGGTCCGCAGGAACAACCGCATCGTCTCACAGAACAGGCCCAGCCGGGTGAGTGTGGCGATGTTGCTCATGATGTGGGTGGAGTCCAGCCGTTGCTTTCCGGTGCGTATGCCCAGCGCCTGGATGATCCGGTCCGTGGTCTCCTGGAAAGCCAGCCGGCCACCGTCGTGCTGCATCAGGCGAACTCGGAAGTTGTGGAGGGTCTTCTGGGGCAGGTGGGTCTCCTCGATGTCCAGCCGCAGGGCGTGGTGCCAGAGCAGGTTGAACTCTAGTTGTTCCAGGGCTTCATCGTCGGTGAGGTTGAACATCTCTTTGAGAAGGTGGACCCCGAGGACGGTCTACACCGCCCGGTTGGGACGGCCGTTGTCGGCGCAGTACATGGGAGCAAAGCGCTCCTCGTCAATCAGGGGGAGCGCCTCGTTTCGGAAAACCTCGGCCCAACTTCTCTCCAGGCGCTTAGCCTTCTTCGGCGTCACCAGGAACTGGGACTGCCAGAGGCTCCCTTGCGGGTCTCGTATTCGGAACATCCTCCCCTCCCTCGCCCAGACGCAGCGCCCACGACCTTTTATTACATTATCCCCACCTTGCCCCAGGATGGCAAGGGGTTTTTACGAGAGAATCATGCTTACTTCACGATTTGGCCAGATACAGGACTTACTCATAGAGAGTGACTATTGGGCCCGAAAGAGCGATGCTCTCCTCATCACCGGAGAGCATGTCCGGAAGGCCCTCGACGAAAAGATACATCGCCTGAACCTGGTGGAAGAGAAACTCCGCAGTTTCATGGCTGAAGGCACCCTCATGGTGGACATGACGGGTGAGGTTGTGGGACAGGCCAATGGCCTGGTGGTTTACGACCTGGGAGACTTCAGCTTTGGGAGACCGGCCCGAATTACCGCCAAGACCTTCACCGGAAGGCGAGGCGTTATTAATATCGAGCGGGAGGCCCAGCTAAGTGGTCGAATCCACGATAAGGGGGTGCTCATCCTTAGTGGATACCTGGGGTGGAAGTTTGCCCAGGACAAACCCCTATCTCTCTCAGCCAGCCTCTCCTTCGAGCAGTCCTACGAGGGAGTGGACGGCGACAGCGCATCCTCGACAGAGCTGTATACCATTCTCTCCAGCCTGGCGGAGCTGCCCATTAAGCAGGGCATAGCTATCACCGGTTCAGTGAACCAGAAGGGGGAGATTCAGCCCATCGGCGGCGTTAACCAGAAGGTGGAAGGCTTCTTCGATATCTGTCGTGTTATGGGACTTACCGGTGAGCAGGGCGTGATCGTGCCCCATCAGAATGTCAAGAACCTAATGCTGCGAGACGACGTGGTGAATGCGGTGAAAGAGGGCAAGTTTCACATCAACGCCGTGAAGACCATAGACGAAGGGATCGAGATCTTGACAGGAGTCCCTGCAGGGGCACCTCAGCCAGATGGCTCCTATCCAGAGAAAACGGTCAACTACATGGTAAACAACAGGCTGAAAGAGCTTGCCGAGGCTCTCCGTGGCTACGATTCACAAGTGCGTGAGGAAACTAAAGAATCGTAGGATCCATGGATCGACAGGTCCAGAGGCAAGGCAGCGTTTTGGCTATTTAAGCATCGCATCCACGGGAACAAGCCGCTGGTTTACAGGGTCGACGCCCAGCCCGAGACTTTCCAATGCGTGAGCTCCGAGAAGGGGCATCACGTCAGGTTCTCCGAAGACTACCAATGTTATGCCCTCAGAGCCGTTGATGTGTACCATCTCCCATCCAATGTCATAAAAGACTCGTTCTTCGTTGGCTAATCGGAAGGGGCGTTGTCCGGTGACAGCGATCCCGAGACGTTCCAGGGTAGGCCGCGGAAAGAAGGTATAGCTGGAGCCCGTGTCCACGAAGGCTTCTGAGGTCTCCCTGCGTTGGCCGTCCATGTCGCTAAGTTGAATTGTCACTGAGAATGTTCCCATGTTCGGTCCTCCACAGATAGCTACCGCCGCAGTCGCCTGGGACGGCCCAGTCCGGGGTATTTCCGCACTTCGAGCAGCCATTCTATGCGACGTTCGAGCGCCTCCACCTCTTCTTTGTCTAATATGCTTACGAGCTCTTGTACCTGCCCGGCGGGGTTTCGCAGCTTTTCCTGTAAGGCACGCAGATCATTCAGAAAGGGCTGGGGGATAGGCTGGCCACCAAAGTCCCATATTACCGTTCGTACCTTGATCACCGAGTGGAAAGTAAGCCCGTGGTCTATACCCCATATCTTTCCATCGGGTGCTTGAATACAGTGGGATGCCTTGCGGTCGGTGTTGTTGCTCACAAGGTCGAAACAGGCGATGGCCCTTAGAGCATCGCAATGGGATTCACGGATGCCGAAGTAGTTGATCCGGGGGTCATGCTCCATGTATAGCTGCAGAGAGCCTATGCCATAGGGCCCCTCCCGAATTATGGTCAAGGGGATGAAGTCCCACCCAAGGATCTGGCTGAGCAGGTAAGCGGCGTACTCCCGTATGTAGAGGGTGCCCCTGGGGAAGTCCCAGAGCGGTACCTCACCGTCTCTGGGCTTGTAGACCGCCTTGCACTCTCTGGAGTCGTCATGCACTGTGACCAGGAACGTATAGTTGGAACCCCAGGGAGACAGTTCCAGGGAGTCGATCTCCCCTTGCTGGAGCAGCTGGAGAGTTTCTTGTTGTGATCTCACTTAAGTCTTAAACCTGGGTGTATTAAACCTTGTGAGCTTATTGAATCTTGGAAAAAAGACGCACACTTGGCATGGGGCCTAATAGGGCCGAACAAGTAGGCTCAGGGTTCCAAGGGGGCGTGGCCGTTTGCCTTAACACACATGTGCCCATCTGGATTGATGGGCTGGCCGCAGAGCTGACATCTGGGCCTTCCCGCCTCGCAAACCTTGACGGCCTCCTTGGCCAGCTCTTCGCTCTGGCTCAGAGTGAGCCAGGAACTCAGCGTAGCGGTCTCCGCCTCGGCTTCCTCTACGTCGTGGGTAAGAAGCAACATACAGTTGCTGGCGCTGTCATGTCCAAGCGCCAGTTTTCCGACCTTAAAGTCCATCCTTGTAACAGCTCCGCTCCACTCGGGCTCCGGCGCATCACCCTGAATGGACTTATTGTTTTCCGATAGCGAATTAATAATCTCCTGGATGTACAGGGCTAGCTGATAAAGCTGCTCTTTCTCGAGCCACAATGATGCCGAAGCGGCGCCCGATTCCAGGATTAGCCTGAACGTCCTTTTGCCCGGTTCGCCTACAGCCTCCGCAGTGACCCGGGATAAGGCGCCCAACCTGTATCTTGCCTTGCTTGCGTCCATAGCAACCCCATCATATTATCCGTCTGGCTATTTTACAAGCCTTGGGTAAGCTGGTCAGACACTATGTTCAGAGTCTATCCAAAAGGAGGTCTAGGAGAATAGTGGGTCTCTTCGCAGGTAATGAACTCAAGCAGGGCTGCTTGTCCTTCTTCTGTGGCCTTTCTGGCGCGCTTGATTGCGGGTCCCACCTCTGCCGGATTCTCAACACGCTCGGCGTAGCCGCCCATGGCTTTGGCCATATCCGCGTAGTTGCCACTTAGGTCCCGGGTATTGTAGAGCCCATGGGATACGTCCATACTCGGAGTCTCGACAGCCATGCTGGAGTTGTTGGAGACCAAAGCAAGGATGGGTAAACCAGACCGGACTGCGGTTTCGAAGTCAAGTCCCACCATGCCAAATGCGGCATCTCCCATCCAATGGACCGCCAGTTTATCCGGGGCGGCCAGCTTAGCACCGATGGCCAGGCCAAGCCCGGTACCCAGGCCGTGGGACTTTCCCCATCCCAGATAGCTTCTGGGGCCGGCGGAACGGTAGAAGGGAATCATCTGGTTTCGTGGGCTGCCGGAATCGTGGGTGACGATGGCGTCGGCCGGGTCAACATTTTGCATCAGCTCCCATATAACACGGTAAGGGTTTATGGGCACCTCGTCGGAGGTTAGCTTGGGCATCCACGTGCCGAGCCACTCTGATTCCACCGCGTTGACCTCCTGGGCCATGGGGCCGTTTGCGTCGCGTTTCTTACTCCCGAGACGGTCTTTGACGGCTTCGATGAGCTGTCGCAGCACCAATTTGGCATCCCCTATGATGGGATAGTCCACGTTATAATGTTTGTCGATGTCTCCCGGATTGTTAGTCGCGTGCACCATTATCTTGCCAGGCGGGATAGTGAGGTTCATATTATGAATGCTGAAACTGCATCCAATCCCACACACCAGGTCGGCTTTGCGTAGAAAGTGAGCTAGAGGCCCACTGATGTTTAGCCCACTGGAGCCCAGGGATAGGGGATGGTTCTCCGGAAAGGCGCTCTTCCCTACCAAGGTGGTCATGACCGGCGCCTGCAGTAGCTCGGCCAACTGCACCAGCTCTTCCGTAGCCTCAGCGTACAGCACTCCCTGGCCTGCGTGGAGCAAAGGGCATTTGGCATTTACCAATGCCGCTGCCGCATCATCCACGTCCTTGGGATTGGCGGCCGCTCTTGTCACCTTGACTGGCTGGTAGTCCAAAGCCGACTCACTCACCTCTTGCATGGCTACATCGGCTGGTATTTCCACCATGACAAGCCCCGGAGGACCCATCTTCAAGCTGCTGAAGGCTCGGCGCATGATTTGGGATACTCGCTCTCCCGTGTTTATCGCTTCTACCGACTTGGTAAGAGGCCCGTAAACTCGCACCGAGTTGAAGTATGGTGGAAGACCCGCCCGGTCCCTAGCGTGGCCCAGGGGAAGCACCAGCATTGGAGTCGAGTCTGAGTATGCCGTGGCTATTCCCGCGAAGGCATTCTCCGCTCCAGGGCCGTACTGCATTGTGAATACGCCGGGGGGACGCCCGTTTTTGACGCGGGTAAATCCGTCGGCTATACCCACGCCCACGCGCTCCTGACGACAAATCACGGGCTTGATACCCGCTACGGCGGCGGACTCGATCACCGGAGTAGTAGGAAAGCAGGGGAGATATTCTACCCCTTCCAGTTTTAGGATCTGGACGATGGCATCGATTACTTTCACAGGAGGCCTCCTCACTTTTTGCCCGGTTAAGTCTTGGTTAGCGGTAGGCTCAGGTTGAGCCAGCTCTTTGGTGATGCAACGCCGGATTTAGCCGAACGCTTTTCGATGAGATGCTGCGGTCTCCTCGGAGGTAATGAACTCCAGAAGTGCCGCTTGACCCTGCTCCGTGGCCTTCCTGGCTCGTCTGATCGCGGGCCCAACCTCCGTCGGTTTGTCCACGCGCTCGGCATAGCCTCCCATAGCCTTGGCCATATCGGCGTAGTTACCGGTAATGTCTCGGGTATTGTATCGGTCATGGGAAACGGCCATGAGTTTGGTTTCGGCGGCCATCGTTGAGTTGTTAGAGACCATGGCCAGAATTGGTATGCCGCATCGGGCTGCCGTCTCGAAGTCGAGGCCAACCATGCCAAAGGCGGCGTCGCCCATCCAGTGAACAGCCAGCTTATCGGGCGCAGCCAGCTTGGCGCCTATGGCTAGACCCAGCCCGGTGCCCAGACCATGGGACTTGCCCCAGCCGATGTAGCCTCGGGGCGTCGTTGCCCGATAGAAGGGCACTATCTGGTCTCGTGGACTGCCTGAATCGTGGGTTACTATGGCGTCTGAGGGGTCCACGGTCTGCATCAGCTCCCAGATGACCCGGTATGGGGTAATTGGCACCTCGTCGGAGGTCAGCTTGGGCATCCATTCGCCCAGCCACTCTTCTTTTTTGGCCTTAATTTCTCGGGAGATGGCGCCGTTGCCAGTGTGTGTTTCGTCGCCAAGGCGGTCTTTGACGGCTTCGATGAACTGGCGCAACACCAGGCGGGCGTCTCCGATTATGGGGTAGCTCACGTCGTAATCCTTGTTGATATCCCTGGGGTCATTGGTGGCATGAATGATAGTCTTGCCCGGAGGAATGGTCGTTGTCTGGTTGTGGCGCGTGAAGCTGGTGCCGATACCGAAAATGACGTCCGCCCTTTGCAGGAAGTGAACGATTGGCCCCGTCATGGTGGCCCCGCCCGCACCTAGCGAGAGGGCATGGTTTTCTGGGAAAGCGCTCTTACCTACCATGGTGGTCATTACCGGTGCTTGAAGCAGCTCGGCTAGCTGCACCAGCTCCTGGCTGGCCTCGGCGTACAACACTCCCTGACCCGCATGGATTATCGGATAGTGAGCCTCGACCAAGACTCGGGCCGCCTCGTCCACATCCCTGGGGCTGCCGACGGCTGAAGCGATATTTATAGGTTTGTAGGCTACCGCTGCTTCATCAACCTCCTCCAATGCTATGTCCTCGGGAATCTCTACCATAACCGGCCCTGGGCGTCCCATCTTGAGGTTGGCGAATGCGCGGCGCATAACCTCACCGACCTGGTCTGCTGACGTGATGGCTTCAACGGACTTGGTTATGGGCCCGAAGGCATCGGTAGAGTTGAAGTGGGGTAGGATGCCTGCTCGGCTCTGTGGGTGGCCCATGGGAAGCACAAGCACCGGCACCGAGTCTGAATAGGACGTGGCGACTCCGGAGAAGGCGTTCTCCGCACCTGGGCCGTTCTGCATGGTAAACACCCCCACGGGCCGTCCGTTGGAGATGCGGCTGAATCCGTCGGCGATACCCATGCCTACCCGTTCTTGACGGCATATGATTGGCCTTATGCCCGCTGCGGCGCAGGCCTCTATAGTCGAGGTGGTTGGATAAGCGGGCAGGTACTCCACGCCCTCTTGCTTTAGTATTTGCGCGATTGCGTCAACTACTCTCATGAATCAGTCTCCTATCCGACTTATTTTTACAGGTCCAGCGCCTGAATGCCGATGCGACCGATCGCTTCGTCGGCTTCGCCGCTAGGTAGTCCACTCACTCCGATTCCGCCCAAGATGGTGCCATCGCTGGGTCGGCGAATAACGACTCCGCCGCCCACTGCGGCCAAATTAGAGTCACCGAAGTCAGAGACGGACCTGCCCTGGCTCTTGTTCTGGTCCACGAATTCCTGGGAGTCCATACCACGCATGGCCGACGTGTAAGCTTTCTTGATTGCCAGGCGCTGGGGAAATTTCCGGCAGTTGTCCATCCGGGAATAGCTGATAAGGTCTCCCCCATCGTCCACCATGGCGATAGCCACGGGCGCGTCGGGGTGCTTGGACGCCTCTTTAAGCATCGCTGCCATGGCAGCCTGAACCTGGGCAAGACTCAGGGCTGGCCTGTCGTACATCACCACCTCCCACAAGCCGGTTTGGGCCGACTACATTGTACTGTCTCCCCAATGCATCGACAAGGGATTGTACTCGTCCAGTAGATTAGTGACACTTGACCTCCTTCTGGTTGGAGTATGGTACGCTAGAGTTGCAAGGGGCAGACGGAATGTTGGGCGCTTTGTCCGGCGTTCCGTTTTCTTTGTCAGGTGGATGTTCTTCCTGCCAGCGCTTCCAGAAGGCCAGAGGAGTAAGATAGCCCAGGGCTTGGTGAGGGCGAATGGTGTTATAGATATTCTCCCAAGCCAGGAGCTCCCGGTTCAGGGAGGCCACATCTAGAGAGAAATTAGTGACTTCATAGAATTCCTCGGTGTGGGTACGCTGTGCCCGCTCTACACAGCCGTTAAGCTTGGGGGAGCGAGGTGGAAGAACGAATAGTTTAAGTCCTCGTTGCTCACAGGACTCCTCAAAGGCTGCCTGGTACTCTGAGCCTCCGTCCACCTGTATAGCTCTCACAGGAAAGGGCATCCTCTGCAGTAAGCGCTCCAAGAAGCCTGCCGCTGTGGTGGCAGTAGCTCTGGTGTGAGCTTCTACCACGTCCCATCGAGAGACCATATCACGGGCCGTGAAGTGTTTGAGAACCACGCCTGGTAGAGGTCTTACATCCAGAGTGTCTACCTGAACTACATCTCCCGGCCTCTTTATCTCATACCCTTTGGGCTTACGGACGGCATAGGGACGCTGCCATCGCCTCTTGCGGGTAGAGATGCCTGTCCTAGGAAGCTCCTTGAGCACCCCACGCAGCTTCAGCTGGGCCAAGATCCGTCCCACCATGGAGGTGGATACCTGCCACCCCCTCTGCCTCAGTAGCACTACCAGCTTGTCTTTTCCCCACCTGGGATACTGCTCCCTTAGGTGCAACACCGCTAGAGCCAGTTTCCGGGACCAGGTGGGCTGCCGTAGGCGGGCTGGCCTGTGACTCCTCTCTTCCAAGCTCCTCAGATCCCTGGGATTGTACCGTCGCTTCCATCGATAGAAGGTCTGACGGCTGATCCCGAAGTACCGGCAAGTCAGAGAAGCGTTGTTCTCATGCGCTCGGTAGTAATCCATCCACTTCAATCTCGCCTTGGCAGACCTGCTAATCTCCTGGACCCTGCTTATGACTTTGGACCCCGATTTTCTCGCTCCTATTATCTTCATAATGACACTATTCTAACTGTCATCCATCATTATGAACGAGTTCAGGGATGTCCGGAAAGTGAAGTGCTCTCCCCCTCACCCCCGGCCTCTCTCGTTGGGAGAGGGGTGGCCGAACGCCGGAGGTGAGGGCGTTCTTGTAGCAATTACGATAAACAAGAATCGAAAGACCCGGTACGCCGAAGCGACTCACGTCGGCTTTGAGGAGTGATATGATAATCTCATACAGGGATTTACTCAAAGCCCAGCGTTTAGATTGATTTGGTTTAATATACAGCGCATTAGAGGAGACTTTAATCCGGCGCAGCACTAAGTAACTATCTCAAAAGGTGGTTCGACAAGCTCACCACGAGCGGATCAGATCACCACGCCCGCTCGTCCTGAGCTTGTCGAAGGACAGGGTCTGCCAATCTCGGCCGTTTTGAGATAGTTTCTAAAAGAGGCTAGTTCATGGAGAACAACGAAACCATAGAAACTATCGAGAGGCTCCGAAAGGAAATTAACTACCACAGCCATCGCTACTATGCGCTGGACGATTCGGTCATCAGCGATTCCGAGTACGACCATCTGATGCGAGCGCTCATGGACTTAGAGGAGAAGCACCCAGAGCTGGTAACCCCTGACTCTCCTACCCAGAGGGTGGGCGCGGCGCCGGCGGAGGGTTTCGCCGAGGTACAGCATGTGTTGCCAATGCTCAGCCTGGCCAACGCCTTTAGCCTTGATGAACTCAAGGCGTGGCATCGTCGTGTGACCAACCTCCTGGAAGGCGCCGAGTTCGACATGATCTGTGAGCTCAAGATAGATGGCCTGGCGGTATCTCTTACTTATGAGAATGGCCGCCTGGTCCAGGGGGCCACTCGAGGTGACGGATATCGAGGTGAGGATGTAACTCAGAACTTGCGAACGATTAAGAGTATTCCCCTTACGACGTTGGGAGACACCCCTACGGTCCTCGAGGTCCGTGGCGAGGTATTTATGCCCAAGGAGAGCTTCCGCAAGCTTAACGAGGAGCAAGAGGCCAAGGGTGAGCCCCTTTATGCCAACCCTCGCAATACGGGTGCAGGTACCGTCCGACAACTCGACTCTCGAATTACGGCCTCCCGCAATATGGATATATACGTTTACTCGCTGGGGCACTCGGATAATGGATTCATGGCGGACAACCACTGGGATGTGCTTCAGCAGCTTAAAGAGATGGGGTTCAAGATCAACCCTCACAACACCCGCTGCAATAGCGTGGATGAGGTAGAGGATATGTACCGCGTCTGGCTGGAGGAGCGGCACCAGCTACCCTACGGGGCTGATGGGCTCGTTGTGAAAGTCAACTCGTTCCAATTTCAGGATATTCTGGGTTTCGTTGGCCGGGAGCCTCGCTGGGCTATCGCATATAAATTCCCCGCGGAGCAGGCGATCACCAGGCTTCTGGACATCGGCATCAACGTGGGACGCACGGGAAGCCTGAACCCATTCGCCATCCTTGAACCGGTGAACGTCAGTGGCGCTACGGTCAAGATGGCGACCCTGCACAACGAGGAGGATATTCATCGCAAGGATGTGCGTATTGGCGATTGGGTGGTAGTGGAGCGCGCTGGAGAGGTAATACCCCAGGTAGTGGGACCCGTTGAAGGTCGCCGTACCGGGGAAGAGAAAATCTTCCAGATGCCTGAGAGTTGTCCGGTCTGCGGTACCCAGGTGATAAAGACCGAATCGGAAGCTATGCACCGCTGCCCCAATACAGCGTGCCCAGCCCAATTCTTCGAGCTACTGAAGCATTTCGTGAGCAAAGGGGCAATGGACCTCGACGGATTGGGCGAGCAGTGGTGCCGAATACTTATCGATAAGGGATTGGTCAAAGACGTTGCCGATCTGTTTTATCTGAAGAAGGAGCAACTTCTGGAGTTGGAACGGATGGGGGACAAACTGGCAACCAGGATTTTAGAGAATCTTGAACGAAGCAAGAAGAGGCCCCTGTCCAGGATCATCTTCGCCCTGGGAATATTACACGTTGGTTCTGAGATGGCGGATCTCCTGGCCCAACGGTACAACAGCATAGACCAGATCGCCAAAGCGGACCTGGAACAGCTTACCTCTGTCCCTGGGATAGGCCCCAAGATCGCGGCCAGCATCGTATCCTACTTCGGAGTGGGGCAGAATGGGGAGGTCATTCAGAAGATGGGCCGGGCCGGCGTCAAGCTGTACCAAGAGTTGCCCAGTGCCGACGAGTCAGGAGAAGCAAGGGAGTTGCCCCTCTCGGGGCAATCCTTCGTCATCACGGGAACGCTGAGCTCCATGAGCCGATCTCGTGCTGAGGCGATGATCAAACAGCTGGGGGGTTCGACTTCTTCCAACGTAACGAAAAAGACCGCTTATCTGGTAGCTGGTGCGGAGCCGGGTTCGAAGCTTGAGAATGCGAAACGCCTGAGTACTCCAGTGCTGGACGAGGAACAGTTCTTGGCGTTGCTGGGGTCCGATAGCCAAGAGGTGGCTCAGTGAGCAGCTCCGTCAGCGTCCACAAGCTCTCCGCCATGTCCAACACCTTGAATCGGATTTGTACGCTGTTCATTCGAGGCATTGCTATGAAAATAGGCCGGACCAGCCTCCTCCCCCCTGTGTGGGGGAGGACTGAGGTGGGGGGCATCACCCCCATCCTAGCCTTCCCCCTCGATGGGCTCACTGGGGTAGGCATTTGAAATTATGAGCTTTGGGAACCGGTTTATGGTAGGTAATTTGCAAACCAGGGAGTGGGTTTGGCCAAGGTTCAGGTATGAGCCACAGGCGAAGCCAAGGCCTACCCTGGAGCAGTTGCCGAGTCATACAGCATATGCCCTTCTTTATCACGCTATCCTTTCGGGGTCCAGAACAGCTAGGAAGTGGATGAGGGCTTCTGACTCTCTGGGGAGGTACTCCAAGAGAAATAGCGTCTTCTGCTCTGGTCCCATAGGCCGTGGCCCACAGGGTAGCCACCGCCAGAACGAGCCAGTACCGGGCCACTCGGTCCGGGTCAGTCCGTCGAGTGCGTTGCCATTGCCAACCCACACTCTTGAGAGCGCGAAAACCCAACTCGATCCAGAAGCGCAACCCATACCAGCATACCCCCACATCCTCGGGAGGCAAGTCGGTAATCACTATCCAGGGTTCCTTCTGGCCTTTATCCCAAACCACCACCAAAGTACCGAAGCGGTGGCGCTTGGGATTATAAAAGGCACTGCCCCTTCCTACCCAGGCGTGGCCTGGTCCGGGAATCAGCGTCCTGGCTTGCCGGCGTTGCCCCTGCAACGGTTGAAAGCTGGTGTTGTTTTTTACCCGCATCAGTGGATGCCATCCCAAGGCCCGTATTTGCTTCCAAAGGCGGGGGCTCCACAAGCCCCGGTCAGTCATCACCAGCACCTCCATGCTTTTGGACACTTCGGGAGCAAGCAGTTGCAAAAGCCGGAGGATTTCGGGAATCCAAGCCCCCGACCTGTTAGCAGGGAGTATGGTCCAGGCAATGGGAATGGCGCTACCCCGGTACAGCACGCTTACTACCAGGGCGACCACGCGGTCTTGGTGGGCTGTTGCGTCGACGGCCAAGGCCAGTTGTTGACCTTTCCACAAAGACAGCAGCCAGCGGAGCAAAGGCGCAAAACAGAGGGTTACATCCAACTGGATGTTGCAGGGAGTGGCCTTCTCCGAACCATCCCGAAGGAACTCTCTAAGGTATTGTCGCAGAGCATGGAAGGTGGCGATGGAGGATAGAGCATCAATCACCGCGCTTTGGCAAGCACTCTTAGCCATGATTGCCCCATACACCCATAGCGCCAATCCACGTATTTGGCTGGATCTTAGGTCAGGAAAATACTGTTCAGTTGAACGTAGCAAGTGGTACCATTCTCTCGGAAAGCGCATGAGTCACCTCCCCACATCCCAGTTGAGTGATACTTCTAGGATGACGGGAAAGCTCGGCGCTTTCCTAGCTGTTTTTAAACAAGTTTTAGGATATGCCTACCCCAGTGAGCCCATCGAGGGGGAAGGGATTGTGCTCCGGCTCATTTTCAGCTTTAGTGGTGCTGGTGGCCACCAGCATGATAGATTCTAAACAGTCGATGAAGCTGATTGTCGGACTGGGGAATCCTAGAACGAAGTTTAGCCAAACACGACACAACATAGGCTTCGAATGCGTTGACCACATGGCCCGCAAGTGGAATATCGTACTGTCTGACCGGCGTGCAAAGGCTGTACTCGGTCAGGGTCATGTGAGAGAGACACCCGTGGTGTTGGCCAAGCCTCGAACATTCATGAATCGTAGTGGAGAAGGGATTGTCTATTTGCAGGACCGTTTTGCTGCCGGGCCTGAGAGTCTGGTGGTGGTCTACGACGAGATGGACCTTCCCATCGGGAAAATTCGCATCCGACCTGGCGGGAGCTCCGCAGGGCACAATGGGATGAAATCGATCATTTCGGCCTTGGGCACTCAAGAGTTTACCAGGATACGCGTGGGCATCGGAAAACCTTTAGATGATGTGGATACCATTGACTATGTGCTAGGGGGCTTTTCGCCACAAGCGAAGTCCATCATGACTGCAGCGGTTGAGACTGTGGCCGAGGCAGTGGAATGTATTATTCATGAGGGTGTGGACGCAGCCATGAATAGGTATAACTAAGTAACTATCTCAGAAGGTGGTTCGACAAGCTCACCACGAGCGGATCAGATCATCGTACCCGCTCGTCCTGAGCTTGTCGAAGGACAGGTTCTGCCAATCTCGGCCGTTTTGAGATAGTTTCTAAATGTCTAATGGGTCGGTAGATGTACCTTAGGTTCGGCTAGCATTTTTCAAGCCCATCCAGTAACCTGTACTGGTCGCGCTACAGAGGTTTATATGTTGAGTGGACAAATTAAAGTGGATCTAGGTCAACAAGGGTGGTGGAGTAGCTGATATTGTCATTGAGTAAGCTGATTTGCATCCCGAGGAAGGCGTTCGGTACCAGTTTCCTCGTGGTAGCTTTGTTTGTCCTTGTAGCAGGTTGCTCTACAGACTCAACCTCCACCCCAGAGCCGACACTGGAAACCACAAGTGAGCCCACGTCGACAGCTACCTCCACTCCAACGTCTCCGCCCACACCGACCTCGATGATCGTCACGAAAAGTCCTGACACGCCCACCTCAGTTCCAATCTCGACTGATATACCGACGCCTGAATTGTCGCCTACCGTTGAGCCAACACCTGCTCCCACCCAGGTTGATCCCACAGCCACCCTACCTCAGCATGCGCCGTTTAGTGCGGCACCCGACCGGGATCTGTACCAACTGGCCCAAACACTGGTGCTGAAGAGTCCGGAGCCCATTCCAAGGATTGTAAACCCCGAGCCCGTTAGCTATCAGATAGGGCACAAAGAGACCTTCTCAGTTACGGACATCGAGGCTGTCAGGTCCTACACAACCCAGGCCACTTTGCGCCTGGTGAGCCCCCATGCTTATTGGTATGTGGAGGATGGAGTTGACATAACTCAGCGGAATTTAGAGGAGTCTGCTGACGTATTTGAGCAGGAAATATATCCAAGAGTTACTGCTGCTTTTGGTACCGAGTGGACCCCAGGTGTAGACAATGACCCTCATCTCACTATACTTCACGCTCGCCTGAGGGGAGTGGCCGGCTACTTCAGCTCGGTTGATGAGTATCCGACCCAAGTCCACCAGTTCAGCAACCAGCGAGAGATGATCTATATGGCCAGCTCCCTTAGAGTAGGCACTCCGTCGTATCTGTCTGTCCTGGCCCACGAGCTGCAGCATGCGGTTCACTGGAACGGCGACTCATCTGAGGAGACCTGGGTTAACGAAGGGCTGTCTGAGCTGGCCTCCCGCGCGGCGGGATACCGACCGAGAAGCCAGGATGTCTTCCTTAACTCACCCACTATATCCCTGATTAATTGGCCGGTGGATGCCCCGACCTCAATCTACTATGGCGGCTCCTTTCTATTCTTCGACTATCTGGCTTCCCACTACGGTAACCTTCAAGATATCCAGATGCTGGTAAAGGAACCTTTGGACGATATTGCAGGAATAAATGCGTACCTGTCCCGCTTGGGCTTCGATGTGACTTTCAGGGACGTGTTCAGAGACTGGACTGTTGCTAACCTTTTGGACGAGCCGGAAGACGGGCGTTACAGCTACCCGGATAATCAAGTGCGAGTGCGGATAGGTTCTAGGGTTCGGGACGGTGATGAGCGGAAGAAATCCGTAGCTCAGTTCTCAGCAGAATATGTCAGGCTCGACTTGATTAAAGGGAATGTAAGGCTTGGCTTTCAGGGGCAAATTGACAACTCCGTGCTGCCGATCGCTCTCGAAGAGGGACGCTGTTGGTGGAGCAATCGAGGCGACTCCATCAGCTCCACTCTGACACGGCCTCTGGATTTGACCGGAGTGGATAGGGCTACTCTCAGGTACCGAACCTGGTTCGACGTCGAGGAGAGCTGGGACTACGCCTACGTGCAGATATCAACGGATGGAGGGTTAAGTTGGGATATAATCCAGGCACCGGGGACGTCTCCTAGAAATCCGGTGGGTAATAGTTACGGGCCAGGATATACCGGCACGAGCGATGGCTGGATGGAGGAGGAGGTGGACCTGACCCCCTACGCAGGGAGTCGTGTGCACCTTCGGTTTCACTACATCACCGACGATGCGATCAATGGCACTGGACTCTGTTTCGATGATATCTCCGTACCAGAGATAGGTTTTTCAGATGGCGATTCAGATGATGGTGGCTGGGAGGCACAGGGGTTTCTGAGTATCGATAACGTGGTACCTCAGGAGTACATTGTTCAGGTGGTCGAGATAGGCGACGCGAACACTGTAAGAGAGATGGTCATAGACCAGGACAATTCTGGTGTGATTGAGGTACTGGGGTTGGAAGACCTGAATGACGTTATAGTTATAGTCGCGCCTACGAGCAGCGATACACTCCTGGATGCTAGCTACACCCTCACTGTTGAGTCGATCTCTTAAAGAGATTTCATTGGATGTCCCTTCCCCATTGATGGCGCATGGCTAGCGGTGGGCTCAGTCTTTTCCTTGGCAAAACAGAAGGGGAATGTCTGCGTCTCGATCCGCAGACATTCCCCTTCTGTTTAGTTACTTCGGTGTTCTAGTTTAGGCCGTATATCCTGGCTGCATTGCCGCCTACGATCTTAACTTTCTCTTCCTCGGTGCAGTCAGTGAGAATCTCCGTGAGTATCTCCTGGCTCTTTGGGAAGGTGCCTTCCGGGTGGGGGTAGTCCGACCCCCAAAGCAGATTGTCGACCCCGATGATGTGTCTCATGCTGATGCCCAAGGAATCCTCCTGGAAGCCGACGAACACATTGCGGTGGAAGTAGTCGCTGGGAAGCATATCTTCCTTGAACTGGTACCACTCCTGCCTAGGAGCCCTTTGGGTCTGGGTGTAGTCTATGCGGTCCAAGAAGTGGGGTATCCAGGACAGCTCGAACTCAACTGAGCCGACCATTAGCTTCGGGTAGCGCTCGAACACGCCGCTGAAGATAATGTCACCCAGGGACATTCGCACCCAGTGGTCCTGGTTTGCTACGAAGGACTTGCTGGTGGTGAGAGTATGCCTTAGCTCCTGGCGAGCGCCCGGGCGATATGTGGCGACGTGTAGGTGAAGGGGAATGCCCAAGTCCTGAGCTGTGGCCCAGACAGGTTCGTAATCTGGCAAACTATAGGGACGGCCTTCGGGTGGGAAAGCCGGGATCATGACCCCGGACATACCGTTCTTCACACACCGCTTCATTTCCGCTACGCCCGTCTCGATGTCGTCCAGGTTTATCAGCCCAACACCTTTGAGCTGGTCGGGATGAGATTTGCAGAACTCCGTGAGCCAGTCGTTGTAGGTATAGAAGACCGCCGAGAGCAACTCCCCGTCTGGTACTACGTTGTACATCATGAAACCGAAGCTTGGGAACAGAAGCTCGGCATCCACTCCGTCCATTTTCATATCTTTTACGTGCTCGTCGGGGTCCCAGCCACCTACTCGAACGTTCTCGTAGCTGGCGGCCTGCTTGAGTTTTTCAGGCTCGTCGAAGCGTACTCCCGACTGGGCAACCAGCCCTACGCCCGTTACGCGTAGACCGTCGCAGAACCACCACTCACCGTCTTCCTCAGCGACGACGTTTGGCGCACGATCCTTGAACTTAGAGTCCATTCGTGTGGTCCAGAGGTCCATTGGCTCAACCACATGGCTATCCGATGATATTACCCTGTACTTACCCATGGGAATTCCTCCTATGCGAATCAACCTGCGTGATTTGGTCTAGTAATCGACTTAAGTGTGTGCCATTCATTAGTCAATGACTTTTCCATGGACAGTATACTATATTATGGCAAAACCTCAAAGCGCTATTTACCGAGCTTGGACGCCAGCATTTCACGGATTTCACGGACGCTCTCCTGCTGCCAGATTGGATAGCGCTCTTGGTTATAGGGCCGGGCGGCAGCTCTAATCTGGTGGTCTTGAGCATCGGGCATTTCCTGTTGGACCTTGGCTGTGATCTCTTCCATTTCACGGTCGGCTACAGCCGGGCGCTCGATCCAATGACAGATGTACTGATGGTCCTTGGTATAGAAGACAACGGTGGGGATTGATGCCCATTTTCCTTCCTTCAGGAACTCGTTCATGATGTCCATCTCGGAGTCCCTGGCGAAAACCCGCATCTCCATTCCTGATGCCTCGGCGATTCTTGCCATCACCGGCATGCCGCGGTAGACATCTGGGCACCAGTCCTCTCCAATGACCATCATTTTCGCAGGACCGTTCGGGTCTTGGGCAACCTTGCGGAAAAACTCTGCGTCCTCAGGTTGGATCTGGAACTCATCATAGATCTGCTGAAACCAGTTCTTGTTTACTTTGATCTGCGCCAGGTATTCATAGTAGGTAAATCCGGCGGCATATCTCTCCGGGGTGACGACACTGGTCTCGCGTACCATCTCTCCTCCTGACTACTGGTTGGGTCTGCTGCTTTGGTGGGGTATTGGGTGATGTTCTCACTCGACCCGCCTGGGTTAGCTGGAGTGTGGAAGGCGGCGACGCCACCTTTACGCTAGGACTCAACCGACCTCCCCTGCGAAGCCCACCTCAATCCGACCGTCGGGATAGACTGTGGTGGGGGTAACGTCAGAGTACTGGAATAGCTCATCGAGCCATTCCTGGCTCTCGTCCACCTGACGTTCCTCGAACGTGATACCTTGCAGAGTCCACGACTCTCTTTGCTTATCGCAGGTAGGTCAGGTTGTGAGGGTATACACGATGGGTATGTTCATACCTGTTCCCAACGAATCCTGGTTAGGTGTCATGGATTTGGTAATTAGTCATCTGTATTAATGCAATTGAGAATATTGGGGGAGTGGAGCCATCGGTAGGATAGAAGTGACCATGTGTCTCAGAGTTTGTACAAGGCGATGTTATCACGCAAGGTGTCCCAAGACAAGTAGATGCATAAGGGGTCATATATAATAAACAAGTAGGGCCTCGAACATGTTCGAGGCCCTACTCAGTGAATGCTATAAGAAATAGGTGTGTGGTTTCAGAATTAACCGTGGTTAGCTAGATTGCGTAACAGGGTGAGCTCATCGGAGAGCAAGCGAGGCGTAAGGAAGTTGGCGCGGATGAACTGGCGTCCCGTCTCGCCCATCTTCTCAGCTTTGGCCGGATGCTGCAACAGGTAGAGCACTTTTTCTGTGCATTCTTCGACGCTGTCCACCAGGTATCCTCCCTTGCCGTCCTCCAGCTGAAGGGGGATACCGCCGGCTCGACCGGCCACAACAGGTGTCCCTTTCCATAATGCCTCGGCGACCACTAGTCCGAACCCTTCTCGGATGGACTTCTGTATCACCACGTCCGAGAATTGCTGGAAAGCGTTTACCTCTACGCTGCTTGCTGCGGTGTAGTTGGTAAAAAGGTAAACATCCGGGTCGTCGCGGCTGGCAGTCAACACTTCCTCGTACATCTGCCATCCCTGGGGGTCGTCCATTGCCACATGCCCAAGCATGGCTAGCTGCACTTCTGGTATGTGTTGTTTGATCGCCTTATAGACATCGATTACACCCAAGGGGTCCTTCCAAGGATCGAAACGAGAGACCTGGGTTATCAGCGGACGGTCCGTGTCTATCCCGACCCAGCTCACGACTGTCTTGCAGAAATCCTTCGGCAAGGGCATGTTCTTGGGACTCAGCGGATCGATGGCGGGTGGCATGATGGCCACCTTCTCCTGCGGCAAGTCCGGCGACACGTACTGCTGCATGGTGTAGACCATAGCGTCGTAGGTCTCGACGTAGGGTTTCAGGAAATCCCATACCTCGGGGTTTGGGTTTGCGGTATCTATGTGACAGCGCCAGACCCATTTGGTCGTGCTTTTGGGCTTGTCTGCAAGGAGTTTCAGGGCAGCCGGCTGAGGATCGTGGACCACGATGTAATCGTAGTCGCCATCCAGATAGCGAGCGTTACGAGAGTTATTTGCCAGATAGGTCTCCTTGGCGTGCCCGTCCAGGTGATAGCTTCCACCTTGCAAAGCATTGTGAAAGGCTTTCGTCACGTTGAAAAACGCGTCGTCTCCTCGGATTATCCTCCAGTCGGCATCAATGCCCAGGCTTCGTAGAAGGGGTATATGGGACCGTAGGAGCTCGGCGACGCCTCCCCCATAGGCGGTGGAGTTGAGATGAAGCACCCGTGCACCCTTCAATTCCGAGGCCAGAGAGACTAGTCGATCTATCGTCTCCTTGCCCACGAAAGGTGCGTAGGAGTCTATGGACTGGGCGCCTACGCTGATGTTCTGGAGCAATTCAACCCTTCCATTGCCGTTGACTGAAACTTCCGCGGCAGGGTGGCTACCGTTTTCGCCAGCAATGGTATCATAGGTGACGATCGGTTGGTCTGGTTTGACGACTTTCTGTACCAACTATTCCTCCTATTCCCTCTCCCAGTCTAAATTGCTCGACAGCAACGATACCATATCACACACAACTATTGCCAACCGCAGTGGTGTCTTGACGGGATTTCGTGAATTTTCGGCTGTAATTTCCTCATGTATACGTTACTTTCATTCTTCTGGCCCTATAGGGGCGCATCAAGCCCATTTCACCTTAAGATCAATAATATATCTATCGATCAGTATTGTGGGGAGTGGGGGCACCTATCTGTTGTCAGTGACTGCCCCTCAAACCCTTTTCAAACTTGACTGCCCCATGAGGCGATGGTAGCATGTCAGGTGTCCCCCATCTCTGTGTGTTCCATCAATAGATTCCAGGCTCCGACTCCAGCGTTCAGGTAATAAGTCAATCCATTTTGCCCAGTGCCTCGACCTTATCCAAAAGGCAGCGATTCTTCAGCTTGAACGACGTTAGACATACTCGGCTGTAGGAGGGAAATGGTGTCAAATGTAAGGGAGAACCGGGTCAAAAAGAGGCTTCGAGAAGGGCAGTGGGCTACCTGCCTTACCGGCATCAACAGTCCGGACATGACTGACTTTCTGGGCCAGTTCGGTTTTGAGGCCATCTGGATTGACATGGAGCATGGCAACATTGGCTGGGAGCAAATGGCGAATATCACCAGGGCCTGTGACCTTTGGGATATGACGTCATTGTGCCGTGTCAACAGCAACCAGCCATCGCTGATAGGCCGCGCCCTGGATGTGGGAGCTACCGGCGTGGCTATCCCCAGGGTCAACACAAAGGACGAAGCTGAACGTGCTGCCAAAGCGGCGAAGTACGGACCGCGAGGCTACCGTGGCTATTGCCCGGGCCGCCAATTCTATGGAGTAGAAGATGCCCCTCGCAAGATCAATGAACAGAGCATGGTGATGGTGATCATCGAGGAGATGGAGGCGGTGAATAACCTGCCGGAAATATTGACGGTGGACGATATAGATGTCTTTCTAATGGGTCCCGGTGATCTGTCCCAGAACATGAGCTATCTGGGTCAGCTTGATCATCCGGATGTGCTGCGAGTGATTGACGATTCCATCGCCCAAATAGTTGCCGCGGGACGGGTAGCGGGTGCCCTGGTGAACGAGAATAACGTCGAGAGATACATGGACGTGGGCGCCAGGTTCTTCCTGACCACCTGGCGGGACTGGGTAGCTCAGGGAGCCAGGAATTATCTGTCCAAGGTAGAGGCAACGCAGGTGGTCCCTGCGCATAGCTAAAGATTTGCTTCAGGTTAAAGTGAATGTGGGATGGCTTCCAAAGCCCTCCGGAATGGCAAATTCAGGTAAGGAGTGTATACAATGATAGCTTTGATAGTAAACATTCAAGTACAGCCATACCATCGACAGGAGTTCATAGACGCCATGCTCGACGATGCTCGGGGCTCTGTGAATGACGAGCCTGGATGCCTTCGATTCGACGTGCTTCAGGACGAAACTGATCCCAACCGGATATACCTGTACGAGGTCTATACGGACCAGGCGGCGTTCGAGGCCCACGGTAAGGCGCCCCACCTTATAAAGTGGCGAGAGACCGTTAAAGACTGGTATGCGGCGCCTACGGTCGTCCACCGAGCAGTCTCCATTTTCCCACCGGATAACGACTGGAAATAGCCCCATTCCTATTTCCCAGTTGCGGGTAATATTGTTAGTGAAGGGGGTGGACTATGGCGACTCTGGTCACCGGAGGCACCGGCTTCGTTGCCAGCAACATAGTCAAAGCCTTGGCACAACGGGGACATGAGGTTGTCTGCTTCGACCTGACCCCGCCCGATGATCTGGTCAGGAAACACATGGAGCCGTTGGGGAAGCAGGTCACCTTTATCCAGGGAGACATCCTCAACAAGTCGGACCTGGACAAAATGGTATCTCAGCATACCATCACGAAAGTAGTGCACGCGGCGGTGTATACTGCTATCCGTCCCGATATTGAGGTGGGGCGAAGCCGTTCTATAGTTGACATAAATGTAGCGGGAACGGCAAACCTTCTGGATATGGCAATTGGCCTGTCCCTGGACCGGTTCCTCTACGTTAGCTCTGGCTCTGTGTATGGCGAGGGCCGCAGCCCTAGTGGGGTGCTGAAAGAGGATACCCACCTGTACCCTCGAACCCTCTATGCGGCTACGAAATACGCCAGCGAGCTTCTGACCCGCAGATACGGGGAGCTTCACGGATTCCCGACCGTTAGTGTGCGATTGAGCTCGCCATACGGTCCCATGGAGCGGACTACCGGGCATCGTGCCGTCATGTCCGTGCTCCAGGAGTGGACCGGGAACGTAGCTCGCGGAGAACCCGTTAGAGTAGGCGATCGCACAGCGGGGAGGGACTACACCTATGTGGCCGACATCGCCGCTGGCATCTGCGCTATTCTCGACGCGCCGAAGCTATCATTTGAAGAGTACAATAATTCCAATGGCCGATGGATGAGTCTGGGTGACATTGTTGAAGCACTACAGCAATTACGGCCCGGCATCCAGGTAGTGGATGATCCGAATGTGGAGGTTGGGATAGCTCAGTCGGCTGCCTCGCGTGCCGTGTTGGACGTGACCCGTCTCCGAGAGGATGTGGGCTTCACCGCCAGCTTCGACCTTGCATCCGGCCTCAAAGACTATCTTCAGTGGCGGGAAGCAAATTCCTTTTATGATTAAGCCTTAAGCGAGGTTGGGCCTTTTAAGGGGGAATGGTGTCCACGACCAGTGTAACGGGCCTCACGGTGGTGCCGGCTTACCGGGTTGTGGCCCATTTCGTAAAGCAGGTCAGAAAGCTACCCCAGGCAGACCCCCTCGACTCCTTGGAGCAGAAAGTCCGCCAATACGTCCGTAGCTCCCTTTCAGCGCTGCATGGCTCTTATTCAGATATAGGGGAGCGCTGGGCCGTGACCCAGCTTGGTGATCCAGACCTCGAAGTTCTCGGTGAGGCGCTTCAACTTGCGGATAAGACAGGGCCCAAGCAAGCCGTGGAGGATGCATTAAGGAAAAGTACCCAGTTACTACCAAGGCCGGACCTGTCAGCCCGGTTCCTGCTGCTTCCGGGGGACGGCGAAAGCCGGCTTATGACCCAGGTGATGCAAGGGGTAATGGGTATCAGTTTGGGCTCCCAGGCTACACTGCTCTTCTTTTGGCCGTCCGGAGACTGGATTTCCTGGCTGTCCTACACTGCTTCTCATGAATATGCCCATGTCGTAAGAAATCACCTGTTTCCGAGGGGTCTTTCCAGCGGCAGGCCCGTGTACCTGAAGACCCAGGAGCCGGAAACCTTATTGGACGCTATGGTGGCTGAAGGAATCTCGGATAGCTTTGCCAGACAGGTCTATCCAGATAAGGAGCCGCGCTGGCTGCGGGCCTTGGACGACAACGATGTGGCGCAGATTTGGCCCAAGGTGCTGCGTCGGCTCAGGGTAAGCGACCCTAATGAGGTCCGGCGGTTCGTGTCCGGAGACGGGGACCGAATTCCCCAGTGGACGGGATACAGCCTGGGATATCGCATCGTCAGCTCTTACCTGAGCACTCACCCCTCAGCCCGACCGGCCGCGTTGGTGGGTATGCAGGCCTCGACGATATTCAAGGAGAGCGGCTACGAAGCCGAGATGCTGAGCGTGTAAAGTCATTTCGTTGGCCTACCGAGCGACCACCTTCTTGACCAAGTATTCCAGAAGACGTTCCGGAACGAATTTCGCAGCCAGTGCCCCCAGCTTCGCGTCGAGTCCCACGAGATAACGAGGCTTGGGGTGCCTGGCTGACAGCGCGTGACTGATGGCTTTGGCTACCTGCTCAGGGTTTTTAGCCCATCTAAGATTGCCGCTTGAGTTCCGCCTGAGCCGCTTATTATATATATGGTAAGGAGAGCTGGAATCCAGGGCCTGTCTGCCTGTAACCTGGCTCTCGAATAACTTGGTCCGGAAGAGACCCGGCTCCACCAGGACTACCCGAATTCCGAACTGTGCCACTTCCATTCGCAAGGCTTTTGTCAGCCCGGTCAGGGCGAACTTGCTGGCTCCATACGCTCCGCCTGCTGGGCTGACTATGTGCGCGGCGACTGAACCTACGTTGACTATGGTGCCGGTATGCCGCTCTCGCATGTGGGGCAGTACGGCCTGGCACATTCGTAACACCGCGAACAGGTTAGTCTCGAATTGGGCCTTCAGCTCCTCCATTGTAAGGTCTTCAAGGCAACCCCTGAGAATATATCCAGCATTGTTTATCAAAGCATCCAGGCTGCCTGTATCTTCAATAATTCTCGGTACCACTTCTGTCACAGAGGATGGGTCGTTGATATCCAGCTGATAGGCAGATATGGACAGAGAGCGGGTATGAGCTAAGCTTATTAGCTCGTCAAGCCGGCTGAGCTTCCGGCTGGTCGCCAGCACATGATACCCCCGCCTAGCCAGATAGACGGCGGTTGAGTAACCTATGCCGGCAGAGGCGCCAGTAATTAGTACAGTTTTGGGTCCTTGACTAGCCATGCTAAACACCCTCAATCTTCAAGTGGGGAATGAAGTGGAAAGATTTGGTTGCCGGGATTTATCTTACACTACTACGCGAAAAGGTCTTTACGATGCTGGTTTACTCCCGAAAAGCCAGTGAAGTCATTTGTCAGGGTCTTTTGATTTTTCCTTATGGTCATTGCGAGCGCAGCGAATCAATCTCTGACGACGAAAAAGAGATTGATTCGGGGCGTTGCCCCTCGCAAAGACAATCCAAAAGACTCTGAATCGTGCGTGGGACAGATTGACAATCCATTGTTCCTATGGTAGTTTGCTAGCGTGCTCTAGTGAAAATTTACACAAACGCAGGGATGTTACGGAACGGTAATTCGCTAAGCAACGTCGCACTCTGAAAAGAGTGATTGGTCTCGCGATTGATGTGCCATCGGGCTAACATGAACTTACCCATGATCGTGAGACAAGTAACTTGCATGGTTCAGCTTGATGCGGCGTAGTCTTAGAAGGGTATCAAGGGGCCTGATTGCGTCCGTACCTTCTTTGCTGGCGCGGCCAAAGACGGCATTTGCCGCTGAAGCGCGGTCCCTTAGCACATCAGTCGAGGATGAGCGCGCCGATGTAGAGGCCCAGGGGTTTCGGGATTTGAAGGCGCCCGGTGTGCGTTTCCGTGCGCTTACCGTTGTCACTGTTTGCGGCCTTTTCATCTTGGTGACCTTGGGAGGGGTGGTGAGACTGACGGACTCTGGTCTGGGCTGTCCCGACTGGCCCCTCTGTCATGGTAAAATTATACCTCCCCTTGAAACGTCGACACTAATAGAATATTCTCATCGGCTGATGGCGACGGTGGTAGGGGGCCTAATCCTTGTCACAGTCTTTGTTGTGTGGAGGAGCTATAGACGTTGGCCATGGATGATTGTTCCAGCCACGTTGGGCCTGATCCTCTTGATCGGCCAGGTACTGCTTGGGGGAGTGACCGTGTTGGAAGAGTTGTCTCCCAAGATTGTCGTCGCACACCTGGCGACCGCCGAAGCTCTAATGGCGGCCATGGTGGTCGTGTGCATGGTAGCCCTGTTCGGCAGTTCGTTAAGAGGTTCGAGAGAAGACACATACGGACGGTGGCTCCCATTACCGATATTGGCTCTGGTAGCAGCGTTGGCGGCTTATGGACTGATGCTGACCGGGTCTTACGTTGCTGCCTCGGGCGCGGCTCCCGCTTGTGGGCAGGGGTGGCCCCTCTGTAGTGGACAGCTCATACCTGAAGGACATTATCCTATGATGCATATGCTACACCGGCTGGTGGCGCTGCTAGTTGGGTTGTTCATCGCGGCCGTGCTGGTGCTCGCCTGGCGGCGCCGAAATGAGAAGACTGCTTTAGGTTGGTGGGCTGTTCTAATAGGCGGACTATTCCTGTCCCAGGTGGTAATAGGCGCGACAATACTATGGATGGGGTTCCCAATGGCCGCCCGGCTTATACATCTATCGATGGCTACCGTGGTATGGATGGGCTTAGCGGTGTTGGCTATTCTCGCCTACGCTCCCGTCGTGTTCAGGCAGCAGGGGGTTAGAAGTGCTCAAGCCTAGCTCCTTATCATGGCCCAGAGCCAATCCCCTGCAGACCACCGTCTTTGGCGTGCTCGCCGATTACGTCGCCCTGACCAAGCCCCCCATAATACTACTGCTACTGGTAACGGCATTAGGGGGAATGTTTCTGGCTGCCGAGGGAGTCCCTTCGGTATCCATAGCTCTGTTGCTAATGGTGGGTGGTGCCGCAGCTGCCGGAGGGGCCAGTGCGATCAACCATTATCTGGACCGGGACATTGACGGGCTCATGGTCAGAACCAGCAGACGCCCGTTGCCGGGCAAGCGCATCTCTCCAAGTGCGGCGTTAACCTTCGGAGTGCTTCTCAATCTTTTCGCCTTCGTGCTCATATTCACTAATGTAAACCTGTTAAGCGCAATACTTACCTTGAGCGGGACTCTGTTCTATGTCTTCGTGTATACCTGGTGGCTGAAGCGATCGACGCCCCAGAACATTGTAATAGGGGGAGCCGCAGGCTCGGTGCCTCCCTTGGCGGGATGGGCTGCTATCACCGGTGGACTGGAGATTTCGGCTTTTTATCTATTTGCGATAGTTTTCTTTTGGACGCCTCCCCACTTCTGGGCTCTGGCGCTCCTGATACGGGACGACTACGCTCGGGCAGGTATCCCCATGTTGCCCGTCGTTAAAGGCGTGGTGGCCACCCGCCGAAACATATTGGCTTATACAGTTGTAGTTGTGGCAATCTCTCTGCTCTTCCTCACCACCGGCTCTCTGGGCTGGGTTTATACTTCCGCCGCTCTGGTTCTGGGAGGTGTGTTCATCTACAAGGCGTGGCGCCTTGTCTCGATCGACTCGCCCGGAGAGACTCCACTGGGTAGGAAAGCCGCCCTGTCCATCTACCTATATTCGCTGCTTTATCTGGCTATGTTGTTCATTGCCGTAATGATCGATAGCGTGGTGGGTCTGTGAATCACATTAGCCAACATGGTACAGGTTTACTATATCCCTTGAATACTCGATTCGGCTCTGATAAACTCCTTGCGGCAAATCAGACACCTATATGGTGCTTCGCTTCTTCTTTGCGTATATCCCAGGTTAATTGGAGAGTGCGGTGAGTCGGGGTTGGCCTAAAATCAAACCGTTGTTGGTAGGCATGGTAGTACTGCTTCTCCTGGCATGTACTCCAGACGACCCTCAGTCCACCTTCGGTGTCGCGGGGCCGGTAGCTGAGAAGCAGCGCACTCTGTTTTACATTATTTTCTGGGCTGCGGTCTTCGTGTTTGTGGTAGTTGAAGGCGCACTGATCTACGCAGTATTTCGGTTCCGCTGGAAACCCGGTCAGGATGAAATTCCACCGCAAGTCCACGGTCACACTGCTCTGGAAATCGGCTGGACCGTGTTTCCAGTGGTCATAGTAGCCATCATTGCGGTGCCGACCATAATCTACATCTTCGACATTGCCGAGACCCCGCCTGCTGATGAAGCGATCGAGATCAATGTTATCGGTCATCAGTGGTGGTGGGAGTTCGAATACCCCGAGCAGGGCGTGGTTACCGCTAACGAAATGCATGTTCCTGTTGACACGCCGGTGAAGCTCAACCTCATGTCTGACGACGTGATTCACAGTTTCTGGGTTCCAAAACTGGCGGGTAAGCAGGATGTAGTGCCCAACAATGTGAATCCCCTGAAATTTACGGCCAATTTCGTTGGCACCTACTTCGGGCAGTGTGCCGAGTTTTGCGGAGTTGCCCACGCCCATATGAGGTTCCGGGTCATTGTCGAATCTCAGTTCGAGTTTGACAAGTGGGTCACGGCGTATCATACGCCTCTTGGCCCCCTTACCGGTGAGGCAGCGCAAGGTGCTACTCAATTTGCGGTTCGCGGATGCCTTCTGTGTCATAAGGCCGACGGGCCTGCTTCAAAGGAGATTCGACAAGCTTTAAGGGAGTCTTTCGAGGGTGGTGAGCTGCGCTTTCCAGCGCCAAACCTTACCAATTTCGGGTCACGCACCACTATGGCCGCAGGTATGATGGAGCTTAATGAAGAAAATCTCATGAAATGGCTGAGAGACCCAGACGAGGTCAAACCCGGAAACCGCATGGCCCAGCTGGCTACCGTGTATAACGATGAGGCCGCTAAGATGAGCGAAGAGGACATATCGGCTCTGGCGGCCTATCTACTGAGCTTGAAGTGAGGAATTCACTCCCTCACCTGAGTTATAATCTTAAAGCAATTGGTTCAAGGGCGACATTGGGGGTAAGCTATGGTCGCTTTAACTGAAAACATAACAGGAGCGTTTCGCCGGCCCACCAGCTATGCGGGAGTATGGGGCTGGATAACCACTGTTGATCACAAGAGGATAGGCGTTCTCTACGGTGTCACCGCCTTCATTTTCTTCCTGCTTGGCGGTGTCGAGGCGCTAATGTTGCGTATTCAGCTCGCGAAGCCGGGCCAGGATATCGTGAGCCCCGAGGTATACAGCCAGCTATTCTCCATGCACGCCTTGACCATGATCTTTCTGGCCATCATGCCCCTCAGTGCTGCCTTCTTCAACTTCATGATACCGCTAATGATAGGCGCACGCGATGTGGCGTTTCCTCGCCTCAACGCCCTCAGCTACTGGATATTTCTCGGAGGCGGGATTTTACTCAACAGCGGTTGGTTTTTAGGAGGATCACCTAACGCGGGGTGGTTCGCCTACGCAAACCTGACGAGCGCGACCTTTAACGCCGGCCATGGTATGGATTTCTATGTAGTGGGACTTCTGGTGTTAGGAACGGCCTCCATGGCCGCGGGCTTCAATTTCCTGGTCACCATCATCAATATGCGGGCCCCGGGCATGACCCTGATGCGGATGCCCATTTTCGTTTGGATGACATTTGTGACCTCTTTCCTTATCATCCTCGCCTTCCCCGTCATAACAGTGGGTCTTATAGAGCTCCTGCTCGACCGCACCTTCGGCACCAACTTCTTCTTACCAATCACAGGTGGCGATCCGGTGCTGTGGCAGCACCTGTTCTGGGTGTTTGGCCACCCAGAGGTGTATATTCTGATATTGCCGGCCATGGGAATAGTTTCGGAGATACTGCCCACATTTTCTCGAAAGCCCCTGTTCGGCTACCCGGTGGTTGTCCTTTCCGGCGTCATCATCGGTTTCATGGGCTGGGGAGTCTGGAGCCACCATATGTTTACCGTGGGCTTGGGTCCCATCGCCAACGCTGCCTTTGCCGTGAGTACCATGGCTATAGCGATTCCCACCGGTATCAAGGTGTTTAACTGGATCGGCACGATGTGGGGTGGTTCTATCAAATTGACGACACCTATGCTGTTCGCGATAGGTTTCATTGCTATGTTCATCATAGGGGGTCTGAGCGGCGTGATGCATGCCGCACCGCCCTCAGATGCTCAGCAGCAGGACACATACTTCATAGTGGCCCACATACATTACGTTCTGTTCGGCGGGAGCATATTCGCCATCTTCGCCGGAATCTATTATTGGTGGCCGAAGATGACTGGGCGTATGATGAGCGAAAGATTGGGCCAACTCCACTTCTGGCTGACCTTTGCCGCATTCAACGTTACGTTCTTCCCCATGCATTTTTTGGGGATGAATGGGATGCCGCGTCGCGTCTACACCTATGACTCCGGTATGGGATGGGACCTGTGGAACATAGTAGCCACGGTGGGTGCGTTTATGATCGGCGCATCCATGCTCCTGTTCATCCATAACGCTTTTCGGAGTCTCCGTAAGGGCAAGCGTGCAGTTGATGATCCATGGGACGGCAGGACCCTTGAGTGGTCAATATCTTCCCCGCCGCCGGTATATAACTTCGCGGAGATCCCCACAGTTCACGGCAGGGACGCCCACTGGGAAACCAAGTATGGCGATGGACACTATCCCGCTCCTGTACCTGTTGCAGGAGGCGCGATCTCGAATGGCGACCACGAGGCAAACGCGCGCGAGGTGGGCCACGCCGCTGCCACAGCTCAGCATGGCAGTCACGAGGAAGGTGGTCATGGCGGGATTCATATGCCTGGGTTGTCATATTACCCAATATTGGTGGCTGCAGGCCTGACCATGGCGGGCTATGGGGTTATCTACCATGGCACCCTCACGTGGGCGTTCGCTGCCGTGGGGATAGGTTTCGGGATGATCGCTGCCTATGCCTGGTGCTTCGAGCCAGCTTCGGAGGAGCCGGAGTCTGAAGAGTGATGAGCCTCATCAGTTAGACAAGGAGCGGACTTTGCACGACTCGTCGGCGGCCGGCCACCAGGTGGTGGAGGAGACAACAACAGGCTTAAACCATCGCAAGATGCTCATGTGGCTGTTCCTGGGCTCGGACTGCCTTTTTTTTGCTTCCCTTATTTCCACCTATTTGGTATATCGTGGCCAGAGTCTTGTAGGCCCATTCCCGGATGATGTCTTTGATATACCCACGACCTCGGTAAGCACCTTTGTCCTGCTGATGAGCAGCTTGTCCATGGTGTTGGCCTACGCCGCGATAAACCGGGGAGACTTGAAAGGCTTCAGGGTCTGGATTCTGAGTACGTGTCTTCTGGGCGCTACATTTCTGGGATTCCAGACCTTCGAGTTCTACGAGTTTGCTAACCACGAGAGAGTTATAGAGTGTACACCTGCTTCTCAGGTTGAAGAGTGCCTCCAGGGCGCCACGGAATATGAGGAATCTTACGGCCTCACCCCGAAAACCAACCTGTTCGGGACGACCTTCTTTACTTTGACAGGTTTCCACGGTGCCCATGTAACTATAGGTGTTATCTGGCTGTTGTCCATTGCCGGGTACTCATTCTGGGGGGGTAGAAAATCTGAGAGAATCCTGAGAGACCGACAAGCACTCAGCGTGGACCTAGCCGCTCTGTACTGGCACTTTGTGGACATTGTATGGATAGTCATATTTGCTGTCGTATATCTCATCGGCATTGGAGTCAAATGATTTTCCAATTTCGTTCGCAAAATTCGGTCCTAAACTGGTGCTACCCAGGAGTCGATTTGCATGGCTGATGTGTCGCATGGCCGTGAAGCAGCGCATCCCACTCCCTTTACCTATCTGAAGGTAGCTTTTACCCTTGCAGTCCTGACAGGTATAGAGGTGGGCGTCTTCTATATAGACGTACTCGAATCCGCCTTCCTGGCCATTTTTGTGATACTGTCCGTGGTCAAGTTTGCCCTAGTGGTAATGTTCTACATGCACCTGAAGTTCGATCACAGGTTGTTTTCCTGGGTGTTTGTGGGAGGCCTTCTGTTGGCGGTCGCAGTATCGATCGCCTTAATGTCCTTGTTCCAGGTGCTATCGGCCACGGCTAGCCAGACTGAGGGTTCGGAGTTGGTCACCGAAGTAGAAGGCGCTGGCGAGCCGCCAACAGTACCCACACTTATCCCTACTTCCGTCCCTCAGACCACGGTCGCACCTACTACAGAACCGGATCGAGTCGAGGCTACCCAGCCTCCCGCGGTAACTCAGGCAGCTCCTACTGTGGCCGCTCCGCAAGGAGACCTAGTCGCGTTGGGAGAGCAGTTATTCATGACGGCCCCGGCTAATGCCGGGGCCCAGCCTCTGTGGTGCTCTACATGCCATCTCGTTGAGGGTATGGCAGCAGGCCTCATAGGCCCGGACCTTACTCATATAGGTACGGACGCGGCTACTAGAAAGCCCGGCATGTCGGCTGAGGAATACCTTGGAGAGTCCATTAGATCACCGGAGGCGCATGTGGCCCAAGGGGTTGAACGCGCCACTTTAGGCTTGATGACCACGGCCATCACCAAGGAGCTGACCGACGATCAGGTAAACGCCCTAGTAGCTTTTCTGCTGACCCATAAGTAATGCACTACGAGGAGTCCTGTAGTCTCCCCAGCCCTAGACCACTAATTGCCTACCTTCCTTCCTTCGTTGTCGCTCTAGGAGTTGATTATTCCCACACATCCGGCTGATTTCTCATGGACTGCCTGGCATGGGCATCCCAGTGTGATCATTGGGCTCTTCCTATTGTTAGGGCTGTATCTATATGGGGTGGGTCCGCTGCGTCGGCGATACCTGTGGGCTGAGAGTGTTGACGGCAGCAAAGTAGCCCTGTTCCTGACCGGCGTCCTAGTCCTGTTCTTGGCCCTGCTCTCACCCCTTCACGAGCTGGGCGACAACTACCTGTTCAGTGCCCATATGGCACAGCATCTCCTACTGACCTTGGTTGTACCGCCCTTGTTATTATTGGGGACTCCTCCATGGCTGGTTAGGCCTTTGCTCAGTCCGCCTAAAGTTATGAGAGTGGCCCGCATTCTGACCTTGCCCGTCGTCGCGTTCGTTCTGTTCAGTCTCGTTTTCGCTTTGTGGCATATGCCGGCATTTTATGATCTTGCCTTGCGCGAGCGCGATATTCACATCCTGGAGCACGTGATGTTCCTGGTCGCCGCTGTGATAATGTGGTGGCCGATCCTCAGCCCCCTTCCCGAGCTACCTCGCGCGCCTTATCTAGTTCAGATGGGCTACCTTTTCCTACAGCCGACGGTGCCATCGATTCTAGGTGCGGTGATAACCTTTTCCAATGGAGTGCTGTATAAATGGTATGAGGCTGCACCCAGGGTTTGGGGAATCTCCGCTCACACCGACCAACAGCTCGGAGGAATCATAATGTGGCTGCCGGGCGGCCTAGCATTTTTGATAACTCTAGCGGTCGTATTCTTGGTCTGGGCTAGTCAGCAGGAGTCTGGGGTTTGGGGATCCGGAGCGGAATCTCCGAGCAAGGTAACACACCGTGGCGAACGTTGAGCTTAACTGGTATTATAAGAACCTAAGGAGGTCCTGAATGATTCGACCACCCTTGCCGTTTATCTTGCCACTTGTCGCTATATTATTCGTTGTAGTCTGGGGAGGCGGTCTCGGCGCCAGCTTTATTTTTCTGGGAAAGACGGGGATCGAGCAGTGGGGAGCCGTGATTATAGGGATGGCCTTGGTGTTAGGAGTGCCGACCGTCGCCGCGCTTTTAACTCTGCCCAAGCGGTAAAGCAGCATTGATCGAGGCCCGTTAGGGCCACGCCGTCATGATCTCTTTTGCCCTCGCTAGAATTTCAGTCGCGCCTCTCCTTGCTACTCTTGCAATAATTGCCATTGCATGTTCGGCGTCAGCTTCATTTGTGGGAACAGAGCTTGATCTCTCTGACCCTGCGCCCCAATTCCGTTTAAACGACCAGTTCGGAGAGCCATTGGAGCTCTCTGACTTGACAGGCAGGGTTGTGGTTCTCACCTTCCTCTACACCAGCTGCCCAGACGTGTGCCCAATAGTTACTGAGACTCTGAGACGTACCCATGTGCTATTGGGAAAGGACTCGGAGGAGACGGAGTTCGTAGCTATTAGCGTGGACCCCGACCGGGACTCGACTGAGAGGGCCTTTGAATACTCTCAAAGGATGGGCATGCAAGATAGGTGGCGGTTTTTGGTAGGGAATGAAGAGGAGCTAGAACCCGTTTGGCAGGACTACTGGTTGGACCCTATCCGGGACGCCGCAGGCCATGAAGATGATCCCGACCCCGATGCAGGTGATGGCGCAATCGGTAATGGAGAGCCGAAGGAGAGGATTTCTGCTAAGGCAAGTTTAACCGCTGAGAAAATTCTGATTGGCCATACAGCTCCGATCTTCCTGATCGACCGGCAGGGCTTACGTCGGGTTATATTTACCAGCTTATCCATGGAGCCTCATCAGCTAGTACACGATATACGGCTCCTGATAAAGCAATCTTCCTAGAAATGAAAAGGCATCTGCCGTCACACGGTAGATGCCTTTATTCAAGGGGGATATCCTTTAGCTTACGGCTACCAGGTGTTCCTTCGCAACGGTCACCAGTTTTTCGAAGCCCTGGGGGTCCTTGACGGCCATATCAGCCATAATCTTCCTGTTGATCTGTACGTTCGCGATCTTCAGGCCGTAGACTAGTTGGCTATAGTTGAGACCCAGTTGCCTGCTGGCTGCGCCGATTCTCAGTATCCACAGCCTGCGAAAATCGCCTTTTCGCTCCCTGCGGTGGCGATAGGCGTGGCTCCACGCATGAATTAAGGCTTCCTTGGCCCATTTGTAGTTACGATGGGAGGAAGCGTGGAATCCTCGGGCTAAGGACAGGACCTTCTTGTGTCGGCGGCGCTTGGTTACGCCGCGCTTTACTCTCGCCACAGATTCACTCCGGAATGCAGTTTATAACTAAACGTCGTGGGGAATCAGCCGTTTGATACGTTTGACATCGCTTGGAGATAGAGGGAGTTTCCCAATTGCGAATTGGCGGCGAACCTTCTTTGGCTTTTTGCGGCGGAGATGGCTGCTCATCCGTTTCCGCCTCATGATCTTGCCGGTGCCGGTGATGTGAAACCGGGCCTTGGCGCCTTTATGCGTCTTTTGCTTGGGCATCCCCTACCTCTACAGGCTGCTTTTTCTCAGCCTTCTTAGGTGCCGGCGCTAACATGATAGACACGGCCCTGCCTTCCATACCGGGTGGGCCTTCCAGCTTCGCTTCCTCATGCACCTCGTCAGCCACACGTTTTAGTAGGGTGTAGCCTCTGTCGGGATGAGTGACCTCACGGCCTCGAAAAACGACGGCAACTTTTACCTTGGAGCCATCATTTATGAACTGTTTCACTTTGCGCACTTTGGAAAAGAAGTCGTGGTCTCCAATCTTCGGGCGGAACCGTACTTCTTTCAGGGCTGTGTTCTTCTGACCCTTCTTAGCTTCTCGTTCCTTTTTGGAGTATAGGTAGCGGAGTCTTCCGTAGTCAAGGATTCGGCAAACGGGGGGTGTGGCATTTGGGGCTACTTCTACCAGGTCCAGGCCACGTTCTCTTGCGATCTCCAGGGCTTGGGGCACGGTCATGGTCCCAAACTGCTCTCCTGCATCGTTTACAACCAGCACCTGCGGTGCACGGATCCTCTCGTTTACCCTATATTCCTTAGCTATGCCCTCTACCTCCGGTGTGATTTCGACGCTGTTAGCGTCAGAATTTCACTTGTGAATATACCATAGGGGGAAAAGCAAGTCAATTGCGTATTAGCCACTAACTTAGGTTGTGAAGATCCTTCTCCATCATCTCCAAGATGGCAGGAAGGGGCGTAGAGCCCAGGTTCTCTTCGCTTCTCAGCCGGACAGATGCGGCATTTTCACTTGCCTCTCGGTCACCGACTATCAGCATGTAAGGCACTTTCTGAAGCTGAGCGTCTCGCACCTTGTGGTTCATGCGCTCTTTTCGGGAATCCACATCTATTCGGAAGCTGCGTTCTCGCAATGCGTTGGCAACCTGATCGGCGTACTCAAAATGCCGGTCCGCGATGGGAATCACCACCGCTTGGACAGGTGCCAACCAGAGGGGGAAAGCGCCGCCGTAGTGCTCTATCAACATACCTAGGAAGCGTTCCATGGAACCCATAATAGCTCTGTGGACCATGTAGGGTCGGTGCTGACCTCCATCGGAACCCTGGAACGTAAGGTCGAAACGCTCGGGTAGGTTGAAATCGAACTGCACTGTTGTGCACTGCCATTCTCGTCCCAAAGCGTCCCGGATCTTGATGTCAATCTTGGGCCCGTAGAATGCGCCACCACCTTCATCCACATCGTAATCCAGACCTCTTATCTTCAAGGCATTAGCCAGAGATTGGGTGGCGTGTTCCCACATGGCCTCGTCGCCCACAAATTTGTCGGGGCGGGTGGAGAGCGATATTTCGTAATCGCTGAATCCAAAGGTATCCAGCAATTCGAAGGTCAGGTCCAGCACGCCCAGGATTTCGTCCTCCACCTGCTCAGGTCTGCAGAAGATGTGGGCGTCGTCTTGCGTAAATCCTCGAACTCGCATGAGTCCGTGAAGCACGCCACTGCGCTCGTAGCGATAGACTGTTCCCAGCTCTCCGTAGCGTAGGGGAAGCTCGCGGTAGCTCCTCAGAGCTGAGCGATAGATCATGATGTGGAACGGGCAGTTCATGGGCTTCATGTAATATTCCTGTCCGTCCACGTCCATTGGTGAATACATGCTTTCGCTATAGAAGTCCAGGTGCCCACTGGTCTGCCAGAGGCGGGAACGCCCCAGGTGAGGCGAGTAAACGACGTCGTAGCCGTGTTTGTAGTGCAAGTCTTGCCAGTAGTCCTCGATAATGGTGCGGATTCGGCCCCCTTTCGGGTGCCAGATAATCAGTCCCGGCCCAACCTCCTCGTGAACGCTGAAGAGGTCAAGCTGCCTGCCCAGGCGGCGGTGGTCTCGCTTTTCGGCCTCTTCGAGGAGTTGGAGATGTTCTTCCAGGGCCTCAGTGCTCTCGAAAGAGGTGCCATATATTCGCTGCAACATGGGCCGGTTCTCATCGCCTCGCCAGTAAGCGCCCGCCACGGTTAGAAGCTTAAAGGCGGCTATCTCACCGGTGGACTCGACATGAGGTCCCTGGCATAGGTCTACGAACTCTCCGTGCCTATATACGCTGAGGGGCTCGTCGGGGGGTATATCGTCGATGAGCTCTACCTTATAGGGTTGCTCTTTGAGGAGATCCTTGGCTTCTTCCCGGCTCGTGATCTCCTTCCGGAAAGGGAGGTCTTCGGCAACGGTCTTTTTCATGAGCGCGTCTATGCGTTCCAGTTCCTCGGGAGTGAAGGGACGGTCAACCTGGAAGTCGTAATAAAAACCGTCCTCGGTGGGTGGGCCGATGCCGATCTTGGCCTCGGGGAATAGCTGGAGCACTGCATCCGCCATCACGTGGGCTGTGGAGTGTCGCATACGTTGGCGCAGCGCCGCCAGCTCTTGGTCTTGCTGTTTGCTGAAAGAAGTTTTTGCCATGTCCCGCCTTTACGTTTGCTGAGGGCAATATCGTGTGGCATCGCCCCGATCAATTGGGCAAATCGCCTCACAGCAGTATATCATGCAGCCCTCACTCCAGAAACACTATGCTGCTTCCGCAGTAGAGTCTTTTAGTTCTTGCTCCGAAGAAAGTAGTTTCCGCTTGCCTTGAGCTTGTCGAAAGGCGCCGCCATAGTTCGACAAGCTCACCATGAGCGTTAGTTTCCTCTCACCTCAGACAATTAAAAGACCCTGGCTCCAGTGGCGCTGTCTGATTGCAGTGAACATCTGCTGGAAGCCATCACTGATGTGCTTGCCTACCACACCTAAAGTTAGACCCAGACATACTAATACCGGAGGCCACAGCTCGCCGGTGGCGATAGCGAGAACAGAGTCGATATTGCGCGCCCACGATCTTTATTCAAAGGCAAACAGGTCCAGCCAACGCCCCTGCTGTACGGCAGCGATGGTCTCTCGCCATGATCGACTGAAATACGTTGCGGTTACAAGTGCCGTCAGCGAGAGGCAGAGGGCTACCTGAAACCACCCCTGGTCCGTAAACACCGTGAGGATGTTGATGAGGACGAATCCCACAGCAGCTCCCAAAACTACATTACGTGTCATGAGCCCGATGACGAAAGTGGAAAGGAGGGCAATGAAGGTGAATAGGGGCAGGATCGCTAGAGACACACCCAGAACGGTAGCAGCACCCTTGCCACCACGAAATCCCATGAACACTGACCAATTGTGGCCTACGACTACACCAAGAGCGCCGTATAAACAAGCCCAGGGAGGTTCACCTATCCCCATGGCTATAGCTATAGCGAGGACTCCCTTCAGTGTGTCAGCTAAGAGGACAACAGCAGCGGCCTTGAATCCGACCTGATTGTAGGTGTTAAGTGCTCCTACATTATGGCTGCCAACGGTTCGAATATCGATACCTTCGGCAAGACGTGCGACTATGTACGCAGAAGGGATAGACCCCAATAGGTATGTGGAGATGGCTATTACCGGGATCAGCCCGGGTTCCATCAGGGAGTGGTCTCGTTGGGGAGAGTTTCCGCGGCTTGACGGAAGACGTGGCTACGTGCGGCCCGGGCTTCCGCAGCGACCTTCAGGTCTTTCATGTGGTCTCGTATGACCTTGTTATACTTGGGCCTGACGTACAGCATGGCTATTAGCCACCCGATTCCAGGCATCCATGGAACTCTGCACTCCATCTTTCCTTTGTACCGTAGCTCCGTACCGGCGTCCTGCTCTGTCAGGTTAAACTCTTCCTCCGAGAAGACGAGAGGCCCTTCCAGATGTCGAAATGTAATTCGTTCAGGTGGGTATAGCTGGACCTCTTCAAGGGTACGGTATGTACGCTTTCCAGAGGGAGTCATGAACTCAGCGATTATGGTGTCGCCGTCGCGCTCCAAGACTTTTGATGACTCTCCTTGGGCGCCTGGCAGCGTTCCTTTGCCGATGGCGCTTAGCATCTGGAACACCAGGGGTCGTGGGGCCTTAAAATGGGCTGTGGGTTCGGCTAGCTTTACCTTCATATCCATGCACCGCCTTCTTCTGGGTCATTCTATAGTTAGATGTTCCCAGAAGGTGGCTGGATTCGCTCTCGAAATGGGCTAAATCGAGGTTGGTTGACTGAAGAGCCTTTGTGGATGGGATGTGGCGATGACTTTTTCGGGTCTAGTTCGGTTGGGATCCGCTGGATGAAGTTAGTCGCAGATGAGCTTGGAACGGTGCCTGGAACGGATATCCAGATTAAATGGATCGTTAATGCGCTGCCGCCTAGCGGCTGCCGGCCGGCGGTAAACTGTCCACTTCCTTGCGGATTGAGTCCAGCCTTCCAGCGATGTCCCGTTTCTCGGGGGTGGAAGCCTGGCATTTATCACACCAGACGCGGGCTCTTGAAGACAACATCAAGTTATCTTTCTTAACGGAGAAAGAGCCCGTCTCAACTCCACACACTCCGCATGTCTGGATAACCGTTATATCTTCGCCTGCCATTGTGTCTCCAGGTATATAATAGCCGAGAGCCAACCGAATGTTACATCAGTATATTGGGATCCCAGAACAAGTGGTACGACATGGTGGGCGGTAGTGGACTCGAACCACTGACCTCTGCGATGTCAACGCAGTGCTCTAACCAGCTGAGCTAACCGCCCTACTGTAGGTTCGATAAACTGTCATTCTGAGGGAGCGAAGCGACCGAAGAATCTGGAAGGGCAGGGATCCCATCCCCACCAGATTCTTCGCCTTCGGCTCAGAATGACATGCATCAAATTTAAGTTAACTAGGCACTGGTCTGCGATGACTGTAAGCTATTCGGGGTTCTCTTGCTCCTCTGGAGAGGACTCCTTGAAGAGCTCGTCGCTCATTTCGTGGCCGTTTTCGTGCCCATTTCCTTGACCGCTATTAGACGCGGCTTCCACGAGATTGAACCACGACCTGGAGAACCCATCGGTTTCATCGGCAGGTGGAAGCTGTTGCTGAACCTTTTCTTCCAGAATGTTGGGCCGGGCAGGGATTAGCCTGCCGATAATTACATTCTCTTTCAGGCCTAACAATCGGTCTCGGGCTCCCGATACAGCTGCCTCAGTGAGTACGCGGGCAGTCTCCTGGAATGAAGCCGCAGCCAGGAAGCTATCGGTCATAAGGGATGCTCGGGTGACTCCGAGGAGCACCGATTTGGCAGTAGCCGGCTCTCCACCCTCGGCAAGGACTTTGGTATTCTTTTCCTGGAACTCGAATCTGTCCACTACCTGACCGGGTATGAATTCGGCGTCCCCTGGTGTGTCGACCTGCACGCGGCGTAGCATCTGGCGGAGAACCACCTCTATGTGCTTATCGTGGATACGGACGCCCTGGGACCGATACACCTTCTGTACCTCGCCGATCAGGTAGCGTTGCAACTCCTCTTTGCCTCGGATCCTCAGAATGTCGTGGGGATTCATGGGGCCCGCCGTAAGAGCGTCTCCCGCCTTGACCGTTAAGCCGTTCTCCACCAGGATGTAGGCGGAAGCCGGCACGATATGGTCCCTCTCCTCGATGTCTTCCCAAACTATGGAAAGACCTTCTTGGCCCATTTCCACGCGACCGCTTATGTTGGCTACGATCTCCTGGGGAGTTTCCTCTCCGCTCTCTTCTTGGGCATCGGGGTCGGGTAGAGCTCGAGCAAGAGAACCTCCCGCTTCAATCTGATCGCCGTCGCCTACCAGCAGTTCAAATCCTGCGGGCAGCGAGTAATCTTCACGGTATTCCTCGCGGCTGATAACTCTTAGCCTGCGCCCTTCGGCATCGTTCTCAATAATGACTATGCCGTCGATATCGGCTAGAACGGCATAACCCTTAGGTACCCTCGCCTCAAACAGTTCTTCAACTCTAGGTAGGCCGCTGGTGATGTCCAGACCTGCGACTCCTCCTGTGTGGAATGTTCTCATCGTGAGCTGTGTGCCGGGCTCGCCGATGCTTTGGGCAGCGATAATTCCTACTGCTTCGCCGATCCCTGCAAGCTGACCGGTTGCGGGTATGCGACCATAGCAATATCGGCATATTCCACGCCTTGCTTCACATACGAGAGGTGAACGCACGAAGATCTCGCTTATGTTCGCTTCCATCATGACTTTAACAATATCTTCGTCCGTCTCCTGGTTCTGCTCCAACAGGATCTCGCCGGTTTTGGGGTGGGCCACCGGCGCCGCCGCGGTTCTTCCCACCATACTCTCTTCCAGAGTGGAGACAAGGGGATCATCTGCTCTGGAGGTCAGCATTATTCCATCGAGTGTTCCGCAGTCCTCTGCCAGGATAATGACCTCCTGGGAAACGTCAATGAGACGTCGGGTCAGGTAACCGCTGTCGGCTGTCCTAAGAGCAGTGTCGGCCAGACCCTTTCTCGCTCCGTGGGTGGATATGAAGTATTCGAGAGTGGTAAGACCCTCGCGGAAGCTGGACTTGATGGGGAGGTCTATGATGCGACCTTTGGGGTTGCTCATAAGACCGCGCATTCCAGCCATCTGTTTGATCTGGGCGATGTTTCCCTTGGCGCCGGACACGGCCATCAAAGCTACTCCACCGTAGCTGGCCAGGTCTTCTTTGACAATGTCTTCCATCTTGTCGCTGGCCTGGGTCCATGTCGCTACGGTTTGGCTGTATCTCTCGTCCTCGGTAACCAGTCCTTGCATATATTGATCTTCGTACTCTTCGACTTTGCGGTTGGCCTCTGCAATGACCTGCTCCTTCTTAGGAGACACCTGTATATCGTTGATGGCAATTGTTATCCCAGAGGTTGTAGCGTAATGGAATCCTAACGTTTTTACCCTGTCGAGAGTTTCGGCAGCTTCTGAGTTTCCTAGTGTGCGGGCGCATTCCGACGTGAGGTCCTTGAGTGCTGCTTTGTCCATTAGCTGGTTTTTGAAGGGTATCTCCGGAGGCAATACCTCATTGAAGATCATTCGTCCTAAGGTAGTCTTGAGCCATCCGTTTGGTTGCTTGGGATCTCGTATCTCTATTTCAGCCCTTAAGGCTAACTGCTCGGAGTCGTAGGCAATACGGGCCTCGTCCAGGTCTATGAAACGCTTGCCTGTGCCCTTGGAGCCTTCTGGCAGATCGGTGAGGTAGTAGCAGCCCAGCACCATGTCCAGGGTGGGGGCTACCATCGGCTCGCCTGACGCCGGGGATAGCATGTTGTGCATGCTCAGCATGGTCTCCTTGGCTTCTTTCACCGCCATCTTCGAGAGAGGTACGTGAACGGCCATCTGGTCGCCATCGAAGTCGGCATTGAAAGCCGAGCACACGAGGGGATGAATCTGTATGGCGCTGCCCTCGATCAACACTGGCATGAAAGCCTGGATTCCCAACCGGTGAAGGGTAGGCGCGCGGTTCAGAAGCACGGGGCGTTCTTTGATCACGTCTTCGAGGATGTCCCATACCTCTGGTCGGATCCTCTCCACCATTCTCTTGGCACTCTTTATATTGGGAGCTATGCCCAGCACCACGAGGCGATGCATAACAAAGGGTTTAAACAGCTCCAGAGCCATACGCTTGGGTAGGCCGCACTGATGTAATTTTAGTTCCGGCCCCACCACGATCACAGACCGGCCGCTGTAGTCCACTCGTTTTCCGAGGAGGTTCTGACGGAAGCGGCCCTGTTTGCCTCTGAGCAGGTCAGAGAGGGACTTTAGCTTATGATTGTGGCTGCCCTGAATTGCTCGGCCTCTTCTGCCGTTGTCGATAAGGGCGTCCACCGCCTCTTGCAACATCCTTTTCTCATTGCGTACGATAATTTCCGGAGCGCCGAGGTCGAGCAACCTCCGTAGTCGGTTATTTCGGTTGATCACACGACGGTAAAGGTCGTTTAAGTCGCTGGTCGCGAACCTGCCACCGTCCAGTTGGACCATGGGTCTCAGGTCCGGAGGAAGCACGGGTAGTACGGTGAGGATCATCCACTCGGGTTTATTCCCGCTTCTCCGGAAGGCCTCGACCACTCGCAGGCGTTTGATGGCTTTTTTGCGCCTCTGGCCCGATGTGGAACGCATTTCCAGTAGCAACTGCTCACGCAGAGCTTCCAGGTCCGTCTGGCGTAGTATCTCCAAGGTGCCTTCAGCCCCCATCATGGCCTTGAACACGTTCCCGTAATGCTCCTTCAGCTCACGATGGCGGCTATCGGCTATCAGCTTGCAAACCCGCAAGTCTTCCAGCTCGTCTATTCTGGTCTGCATCTCCTCGTGTAGCTTACTTCCGCTTTCGACCATATTGTCTTTGATAGCGCCTATCTCAACTTCGGTGCCCAGCCGTTCCAGCTCCAGCTCTTCTTCGCTCTTCGAGTCAGTGGCGGCCTCAAAGCGTTGTCGTACGTCACTGATAGCTTGTTCGGTGGTTTGCTTAATCTTCTCTACGTCTTGGTCGTATTTGCGGTGCTCTTCTTCAATTGCGCTCTGACGAGCCTCGTTGTCCACAGATACGACGATGTGTTGAGCGAAATACAACACACGTTCGAGGTTCCTGGGTGAGAGGTCCAAAAGCAACCCGAGACGGCTTGGTGTGCCCTTGCTAAACCATATATGGGCCACGGGGGATGCGAGGTTGACGTGTCCCATTCGTTCCCTTCGTACCTTTGAACGGGTGACCTCTACTCCGCAGCGGTCACATACAACGCCCCGATATCGTATACGCTTGTACTTGCCACAGAAACATTCCCAGTCCTTGGTGGGCCCAAAGATGCGTTCGCAGAAGAGCCCATCTTTTTCAGGTCTGAGGGTACGGTAGTTGATCGTTTCAGGCTTAGTTATTTGGCCGTGCGACCAGCTACGAATCTGCTCCGGTGAAGCGATGGATATCCTGATCGCATTGAAATTTGTAGCCTGAGCGTCTATCCTGTCTGGCATCGTCATCCTCTCTATGCTTTCTACAGGCTCTCTTCCAGTTCCAGGGCCTCGGTAGATAACTCTTGAGTCATTGGGCTACGGTCCTCTTCGTTTAGAAGCTCCACAGCCAGCCCCAGGCTCTGAAGTTCTTTTAGAAGGACGTTGAAGGACTCAGGAATGCCGGGTTGGACGATATCGTCTCCCTTGACGATCGCTTCATAAGTCTTTACACGTCCAGCAACGTCGTCGGATTTGACGGTAAGCACCTCTTGAAGGTTGTAGGCGGCTCCGTAGGCTTCCAGGGCCCAAACCTCCATTTCCCCGAACCTCTGTCCTCCGAATTGGGCCTTACCTCCCAGAGGTTGCTGGGTGATGAGGGAGTAGGGTCCAGTGGACCTGGCATGGATCTTGTCTTCTACCAGGTGAATGAGCTTTAGCATGTATATGTAACCCACGCAGACGGGTTGATCAAAGGCCTGGCCGGTCCGTCCATCGTAGAGGATCACCTTTCCGAAGATGGGCGGAGCGAGCTTATCTTCGGTGTGGACCCTGATGGTCTCCTTCCTTAGCTCTTCCACGGTCATGTCGGTGGTGTCTATTTTTGCCTCTTCTTCGAGCCAAAGCTTGAGACATGCCTCCCTGGCTTGGCTAGGCGTGGAGTCGTCGTAGAGTTTCTCTGCATCATATCCGCGCTGACCTAGCCACTTTTCCACCTTTCCCATGTCTATCTTTGGTGGGGTAGCTGACGGGGCCGCGTCGATGGCTCCTGCTTTTTGAGCGAACCAAACTCTGGAGAGAGCGTCTTCGATGGAAACATCCCTGGCGCCGTCGAACACTGGAGTGACAGCGCGGAAGTTCAACAGTTTCGCCGCCCATCCCAGATGAGTTTCGAGTACCTGGCCCAAGTTCATCCTAGAAGGCACACCCAACGGGTTGAGGATTATATCTACTGATGTCCCATCGGCCAGAAACGGCATGTCTTCCACCGGCAAAATGCGGGCAATGACTCCCTTGTTGCCGTGCCGCCCCGCCATCTTGTCGCCTATGGATATCTTGCGTGTTTGAGCTACCCAAACCCTTACTGCTTCGTTGACTCCAGGTGGAAGCTCGTCCTTGTTCCATCGGGTTAGCACCTTGACCTCGATGACCTTACCCCGTTCTCCATGGGGTACCTTGAGGGACGTATCTTTTACATCGCGAGACTTCTCTCCGAAGATAGCCCTCAGCAACTTCTCTTCAGCGGTCAGCTCGGTTTCGCCTTTGGGGGTGACCTTGCCAACCAGGATATCTCCAGGACCTACCTCGGCGCCGACCCTGATGATCCCAAGTTCGTCGAGGTCCATCAGGCTATCCTCACCCACATTGGGTATATCGCGGGTAATCTCCTCTGGTCCCAGTTTGGTCTCTCGAGCCTCGATCTCGTATTTCTCGATATGGACCGACGTGAACCAGTCGTCCTTCACTAGACGCTCGCTAATGATTATCGCGTCTTCGTAGTTGTATCCTTCCCAACTCATAAAGGCCACAAGCACGTTCTGACCGAGGGCTAGCTCGCCGCGTTCGGTTGAAGAGCTATCGGCCAGTATGCCACCTGCCGGTACAATATCTCCTTTATGGACCGTGGGACGCTGGTTAAAGCAGGTGCCTTGGTTGGTGCGTGCAAATTTGACAAGGCTGTGGACGTGCTCCTCACCCTCGCCGTTGGTAACGATGATTTGGTTTCCGCTGACCGATGTCACCATGCCGCTCGTACGTGCCAAGATGACCTGTCCACTGTCCCTTGCTACCCTGCTCTCGATTCCTGTCCCAACCAGGGGCGCCTGGGGCCTGAGAAGCGGTACGGACTGCCTCTGCATGTTGGATCCCATAAGTGCCCGGTTGGCATCGTCGTGTTCCAAGAAGGGTATCAGGGAGGCCGAAACGCTGGTGATCTGCATGGGTGAGACGTCCATGTAGTCCACCGTCTCTGGCGGCTCCTCGGAATAGTTTTCGCCGATCCTTACCTCAACCCTTTCCTGTATTAACTGGTTCTTCTTGTCCAGCAAGACGTTTGCCTGGGCTATGATGTACTTCTCTTCCTTGTCAGCTGAAAGGTATGTAGTAACCTCGCCTTTTGCGGAAACGAATGGTTTAACGTGAACGGCTGTTGGAGGAAGCGCGGCAATTTCCGCCAGCTTCTTGCTCGAAATGACCTTGCCCTTGGCTACGATAACTTTGCCCTCTTCGTCTACAACTCCCTCAGTCACGGAGCGGTCCACGAGATCAGGGTCGGTATTTGGGAGCTCCTTGATCACTCGCCGGTACGGCGATTCTATGAATCCCAAGGGATTAATCCTGGCATAGGTCGCTAGAGAGCTAAGGAGGCCGATGTTGGGGCCCTCAGGGCTCTCTATGGGGCATATACGGCCATAGTGGGAAAAGTGGACGTCTCGTACATCGAATCCGGCTCGTTCTCTTGAGAGACCTCCTGGGCCCAGGGCCGATAGGCGCCGCTTATGGGTCAGCTCGGCCAGGGGGTTGGTCTGGTCCATGAACTGAGAGAGCTGGGAGCCGCCGAAGAACTCTCTCACGGCCGCAACGACGGGTCTTATGTTGACCAAGGCCTGAGGGGTCGCCTGCTCGGGGTCGATTAGGGTCATGCGCTCCCTGACCATCCGCTCCATGCGAAGCATACCGACTCTCATCTGGTTCTGAACCAGCTCGCCTACCGATCGGACTCGCCTGTTGCCCAGGTGGTCGATGTCGTCGGTGGTGCCCTCACCGTTATTCACCTTGATCATTGTGCGGAACACCGCGATTAGATCGTCCTTCGTGAGAATACGGGTGCCGGAATTCTCTTCGATCCCGAATCTACTGTTAAGCTTGTAACGCCCAACCTTTCCCAAGTCGTAACGTCGCGGCTCGAAGAACAGGTCGTGGACCAAGGCTCGTGCATTATCGAGGCTTGGAGGCTCTCCTGGGCGTAGGCGCCGATAGAACTCTATCTGGGCGCTGGCAATCTTTCTCACCTTGGCTTTGTCGTATTCCTCGCCGGGTCTGAGCCACTGCCATAGAGTTTTTAGGTCGTCCTCTCTGAAGTGGACATCTTTTTCCTCTTGAAGAGGGTCTCGTTCCAAAGTGGATTTGATAAAGCGATGGTATTCATTGGTATCGACATCTTCGAACAAGCTTAAAAGCTCTTCATCTGATGCGATGCCGATGGTTCTAAGGAAAGTGGTGGCCGAAACCTTACGCTTTCTGTCCACCTTTACCGAAAGGACATTTTTAGAGCTGGTCTCGAACTCCAGCCATGCACCACGGGAAGGTATCAGCTTGGCGGAGCATAGCTCCCTGTCGCTAGCTATGTCCTTATCGAGAACGAAATATGCTCCTGGAGACCGCACCAGCTGGCTCACCACTACACGCTCGGCGCCATTCACGATGAAAGTGCCGTTGATGGTCATCATAGGCAGGTCGCCCATGAAGATTTCCTGTTCCTTGATTTCTCCTGTTTCCTGCATGACAAGCCGCGTCTTTACGTACAGCGGAGCAGCGTAGGTGATCTCTTTCTCCTTGCACTCTTCAGGAGTGTATTTTGCGGTCCGGAAATAATGGTCCAGGAAGTAGAGCTCGTACTTGTTACCGGTGTAATCCTTTATGGGTGATATCTCCTGGTAGACTTCTCCCAGGCCATCAGCCTTGAACCATCCGAAGGACTGAATCTGGCTTTGAATCAGGTTTGGTATGTCCAGGACCTGGGCAATGCGAGAATAGGAACGATTGGCGGCCAAAGACGTAGAGCTACCTTGGGACAAGGACAGAGCCATACTTTCACTCTCCTATGAGGAAGACAAGTCTAGACTGCTAGAAATGAGGTAACAGGGTGTAGGAACCTGGCTGTACTGAGGAATTGGGTTGGTCGTTGTGGTGAGGCATCCTGTAACCTTTGATTATAACCAGGAAATCAAATTTGTCAAGTACATCGATAAGGGAATTCAGGGCCTTTCGATTATCTGGAATGGGAGGAAACTAACGCTCATGGTGAGATTGTCGAACCATCGGGTCGCCCTTCGACAATCTCAAGACGAGCGGGAATATGTGCCCAGAAAAGACAATCGAAAGACCTTACGGGAGAATTCCTGGAGTTTGGCGGCCGTTCTCGCCGGCGGTTTATTGCCATCTCGTTAAAAGTATCAGGCCCCTGTGACACCACGGGGGCCTGATAGATTCCGAACCTGTACGTACGCTGGGCCTATTTTGCTGGTATTGCTATAGGCTGAAGGTCTACAGTGATGATCTCGCCTTCAGCGGCTAGGTATCCATCACCATCGGCGACGGCGTCACAAGAGGCGTCCAACGCTACCACGCGGATGTCGCCAGGCCAAAGGACACCGTCCACGGAGTACCAGCCGTTGGCATCGGCAGTCGTGGACGCCGAGTAACGGGGATCTGCCGTGGCCCGGATTAAGGTCGTCCCAAATAGGAGCGATACGCGGCGGATCAGCCAGGAACTCGCCGAGGTTCTCACTGAAGTCGGTATCACCGAACAGGAATGTCAGGTTGCCGTTGGAATTTATACATACGTCTATGTAGGTCGTCCCGAAGTAAGGGAATGGGAACTCTATCGTGACGCAGTCAAAGTCGTCGTCGAACTGGAACAAGGGATTTCCGAAGGGAGGCCAGAAGAACTGCGCCTGGGGTGGCTGAGGCACCGGCTGCAGGATTATGGGAGCCAGATTGATCAAGCCTGCATCCTGTCTCACGAAGGTCTCAGAGACGCCGAAGAATGGGTCGCCATTGATTAAGACCGAGGCAACTACATTCGTGGGGATTTGAGCTGGTACGTTATTGAGTGCGAAGCTACCGTCGCTGATGGTCCGGGCGTCACAGGGGATGCCGGCGTTAGGCATCTCGCATGCGTCATTAACAGGGTCTTCCGTTGCAGGAGAGACCGACCGAACGCCGACATTGGCCACCGGTGTCAGCCCGTCCGGTGCCAGCACCCGCCCTATAACCGTGGTCCGGGGTGTGGTGACTTCCACCCTATAAGAATTGGGATCTTCGGGCCTGGGTGAATAGATGATGACCGTGCCGGATAGCTCGAAGGGGTTAGATGAGCTGAATGTTTCGCCTAATCCTGTAAACGGCGGTAGGGTAAGAGTGGAGATAGCTGACCGGTCTCTGGAGTAATGGCCTCATCACCGTCCGGGCTCACGGGGTAGATGGGGAGCAATGCGCCCTGCTCTAACTTGTAATCGCGTGGGAGAGGGTTTAGGGCATCCCTCGGTGCTCATACGCGGGTTCAGCCTAGAAGGCGGATGTGGGTTTAATACGGTTAGCGGCTCTTAGAACCCGCTAGCGGTGCCAGTTCACGTCAGCGCTAGAGTTTGGCACTTCGGGTGTGGATGCCTGTAGCCCCGCTCGGGCGGTTTCCCTGCTCCTCCTCGATCTGCGGAGTGCCGTCGCCTTCGGCGCAGCGCACCTCAAACCGGTGGGTTCCTGCGACGAATGGCCAGTCGTAACGCCAGATAACCCAGGTCGTCTCGGACAGCGGGGCCCTTAAACTGGCCTGCTCCCACGGGCCGCTGTCCACGCGCACCTCGACCTTGGAGACTCCGCGGGCACCCGCGAAGGCTATGCCGCCCACCGGTACCAGCTGCCTCCCGTCGCTCTCGTAAATCGCGTCATTGGCCACGGTGTCTATAACCGCGGTGGCCTTGACCTTAGCTACCTCGTCCCATCCCCGCTCGACCCAGTAGCCTTCCTTGTAGTCCTTCACCACCTCGATGCCCGTTATCCACTTGGGCTGCTTCATGCCATAGCGGTCGGGAAGCCAGATCCGTAGTGGAAACCCGTGGTCGATCGGAATTGGATTTCCGTCCCACGCATAGGCAAGCATGATCCGCTCGTCCGAGGCGATCAGGTCTAGGTCCACAGTCTCATGGAATCCGTCGCCGCTGGTGATATGGAGGTAACGTGCGTCCTTGCTCGGTTTCACGTCGGCGAGGATGTCCTGAACGCTAACGCCGGTCCACTGGGTCGTGCTGATTAGGTCCGTGCCGATTCGACCGGAGATGCACGATAATGTTACGTACTGGTCGCGCGGCTCGTAGTTGTTTCGGATATCGTCGAGTGTCAGTGAGACGGTATTGTCTACAAGTCCGGAAATCGGCAGCGACCATGTCTTCCCGTCGATGACGGTGGGCTCTAGGCGGAGGAATACCTTGTAGTGGTCTTTAAGGGGAGTGTATTCGGGCCGAGTGCCTGGCGCCAGCATTACGGGGTCGCCGGCATTCGGAAAGGGTGACCTGGCGCTCCCCTGCGACTGATGGGCCATCGACGCGGCACGCTCTTCTTCGAGCTCGCGGCGCGCGGCCTCGGCGAGCAAGTTGCCTATGCCGCTGCTGGCGACGGTAATTACAGCCGCGGCGCCACCCATGAGGACAAGGAACTTCCGCCGGTCGATCGACTGAACGGCGCCGACCTCCCCTTCGGACGGCTCCGGCACGACCTTATGCGGATTCAGGCGGACGTAAGTTTCCCTTAGTGCTGCGCCCCAACCCAGGAAAAGGACCGCCAGCCACAGCACCACGAGGATCGGCTCGACGTCGGACCCGCCAATCGAGATGCTTATGGCTATCATGGGGAGACCGACGAGGGCGCCGACCACCAGCCCGGTCAAGAGGTTTGGCGGCGCGCCACGGAACCTGATAAACGCGAAAAAGAGCGCCCCTCCGACCACTCCCATGAAGAAGAACTGCAATATCGCCAGCGCCCGCTCAGCCGTCTTGGCGGTTTCCGCTACGCTTACCCCAACCAGATGCATAGCGTCTATCATCAAGTCGATGCCGAAGGTAATCACCGGGCCCGGTAGCACACGAGCTATCCAGTCGAACAGATCGAAGGGAACGAACGGCAGCCCAGCCAGCTTGTCCGCCAGGTACATCACTCCTATGAACGGCGCGGCCAGCAGCGCTCCGCACAATGCGCCGGTTCCGATGCTCAACCTCTTCATCTTTGCACACCCTAAAAGATGTGGGTCCACTAACCTAGCGACTTCCGAGTCCTGGGCTAGGCCCAACAGTTATTACGCAACTGCACGTTGGATGGATTCTGATACTGGAAGGCGGCACATTGTCCCTAATCGGCTAACTCTATCCCTGCCACAGAACTCAAAGCCAGGCGGATTATCATGACCGTGGCCAGGACATTACACAGTAAGGGCTGCTCTGCGTAGGGCGAGTATAGCAACGGGTTAGAGCACCGTCAACCAATCGTATTCACTCCTCCTTCAGTAACATTCTTATTTGAGTTGACACGTAGGAATCTGACTCCGGAAGGAACGACGATTCTCGTTACCGTACCCCATTTGTTCAACATGTCCTTGGCGGTTTTACATGAATCAATGGTGGGCCCGGTAAGTACTCGAAATTTCTGAGGTAAAATAATGAGTAGTTCTTCTTTTTCGCAAAGTCCGAGCATATTTTCATGAAGGAGATATTTATGAAATGGTGTAGGTTTCAAAGAGGTGAGCAGATTAGCTATGGGCTAATGGAGGATGGGAAGGTGACCGAGGTATTGGGAACTCCCTTTGAGACTCATTCCGTCGGCCCTACCAGCTACGCGCTGAATGAGGTCAAGCTACTAGTGCCTGTGAATCCGCCTACCGTCTATGCTGCTGGTATTAACTACCCCGAGCACGTGACATGGGCGGCTCAAAAGCTGGGAAGAGAGCCCAATATACCAAAGAAAGCCGACGTGGGGTATCGAGCCGTCAACGCGCTTATCGCTCACGAGGAAAATATTGTTATGCCCAAAGACTCCAGCGGAGAGTTCCAGTATGAGGGGGAGCTGGTCGCCGTTATTGGGCGTCGAGCCAAGCACCTCTCAAAGCAAGAAGCGTTGAGCTGTGTGCTGGGCTACACTATTGGCAATGACGTCAGTGAGCGCGCCTGGCAGAGAGAGGATCGAACACTGTGGCGTGCCAAAAACACTGATACCTTTCTGCCTATGGGGCCGTGGATCGTTACTGGATTGGACCCAACCAACCTGGATACGACCATAAAGCTAAATGGGGACATAGTGTCTCAGTTCAATACAGGCACGATGATCTTTGACACCGCTACCTTTATCAGTGAGATCACCCGGTATATTACGCTTTATCCAGGCGACGTGCTTTGGATGGGTACTGAGGGCGCCACGCTGGACATGAAGCCCGGTGACGTAATAGAGATAGAGATCGGCGGTATCGGCACTCTCAGAAACTACGTCGTGGCCGAAGAGTAGGGCGTGCTTAAGTAAGCGCTTCTGGTTTCACCTCGGCTGCCCACGCCTGAAGGCCTCTACGTAGCGCCAATGCACCCATGGGCATTACCACCGCTTGAAGGGCCTCTATTATCTCCCGTGGTGTGGCGCCGTGGTCCAAGGCCGCTCGTACATGGGCCTGGATCTGGCCTACGTCCGCGCGAAGGGCAGCCTCCACCACTATCTGAAGTAGCTCCTTGGTCTTGCGGTCCAGCATGCGCTGGCCGGTGTAAGTTGCAGTTATGAACTGGTCGTAGGCCTTAACCCAGTCCAGGTCCTCTTCCACCATAATTCTGTGCATCTCCAGGACGTAGCCCCGGTCCTTTTGTATCCTGTCCAGGTAAGCTTGCTGTTCCGCTGTGGTCATGGCGCCTCCTTTTTTAGTTGGATAATGGTTACATTCTATGGGTGTCGGCAATGGAAATCCAGCGGTGATGCTGCATTACTAGGATCTTTTGATTATCTAAGATGGGAGGAAACTAACGCTCATGGTGAGCTACATCCTGAGCACAGCCGAAGGGTTGTCGAACCATGGCGGCGCCTTTCGACAAGCTCAAGGCGAGCGGAAACTACCTTCTTCGGAGCAAGAATCGAAAGACCCTGGCTTAACCACCCTGAGGTGAGGTGTCCCGAAAAACCGTGATCGACGGTGCTTATCGTCCCACTTGACGGGCCGATAGCTGCTCTTTGATGAGATCGGAGGCCCGCTCGCCTATCATAATGGTGGACGCGTTGGTGGGTGTTCGAACTACGTCGGGCATTATGGATGCGTCCACGACACGAAGCCCCTCGATGCCATGAACTCGGCCGTACTGGTCTACTACAGCCATAGAATCACTCGCCGGTCCCATTTTGCAGGTGCCCGAGATATGGTAAGGAGACCTCACGGTGTTCCTCAACCAATTATCCAGCGCGTCGTCGGATGCCAGGTCCTCGTCAGTGGGGCTGATTCGCTGTGCCACGATGTCTTTGTAAGCTTGGTCTTCTACCAGTCGGACACAGGTCCTCACACACTCACGGAGCCTCTGCCGGTCCCAAGGGTCCTCCAGGTATCGATAGTCGATGTGGGGCTGTACGAAGGGGTCCGTGGACTGCAACCGAAGCTCCCCAGCGCCCACCGCCAGGTACAATCCGCAGGCGAAGCCTATACCTTCGGCTTCCATGGGGTCGCCGCCGAAGGGCACCGTAGTCGCGAAGGACCAGGGTGTGATCATCAAGTCGTTGCGCGCATCGGAACCCTGAGCCGTGAAACGAAGGCCGGTCTGAAACCTTGGCGCCAAGGGGTTCATGGGGAAATCGTCCTTCACCCGCAAAACGACGCTTACTCCTGGATGGGACCGCAGATTCTGTCCCACTCCCGGCAGGTCGTGTACTAATGGAATTCCCTTGCTATTCAAGTGGTCTGCTGGCCCGACACCCGATAACAATAGGAGCTGGGGTGATTGGACCGCTCCAGAGCTGAGTATGATCTCATCTCCCTCAACCGTAAATCTTTCGCCGTCGCTCTCCACTTCCACACCGGTCGCTCTTTTGCCGTCGAACAGAATTTTGGTAGCCTGCACCCGAGACCTGATGGTCAGGTTGAGGCGGTGGCGATTTGGGTTTATGTAGGTAAGGGCAGTGCTCATGCGGACGCCGTCTACGTTATTCTCCGACCTGGGACTGATGCCCGTGGAATCGGGGTTATTCATGTCAAAAGATTCCGGGAATCCTGCGTCTATACAAGCCTGATAGAAAGCCTTTTGGGCCGGTAACCAGGTCTCTCGCTTGTGCCGGCGGACAGGGATGGGTCCATCGGTGCCATGAAAGTCGTCCTGGATATCTGTGTCGGTCTCCATCTTCCTGAAATAGGGCAATGTCTTGATGTATGACCACTCGTCGTTTCCCATGGCAGCCCAGCTGTCGAAGTCTTCCGGCATGCCACGCATGAAGCCGGGGCCGGGCCCGTTGATGGCACTTGAGCCGCCCATGACCTTCCCTCTGGGCACCTGCATTAGCTCTGTTTGTTCAGGCGTTGCGATGGCTACGAAGGACCAGTTATGGGGCGCACCGTGCGCCATGGCGGCATCGGTATAGCTGATCTTCACGTCGTCAGGCAGATGCTCGATGTCCGGATAGTCGGGACCTGCCTCCAGAAGTAACACCGAGCGGTGTGGGTCTTCGGAGAGGCGAGTGGCCAGCACACCGCCTGCGGAACCGGCGCCAACTACAATTACGTCGTATTTCATCTTGATATCCTTTTTTAGTTGCTATATCTTGTGTCTATCTAAGTGAGATTTTGGTTTGTCCTGCTGCAGACAAAATGCATCTGTTTGAATGCTCTAATGATTCATACGAAACGCATTTCAAGACATGGCTGAGTGTATTAGGGCTCCAGAAGAGTGTCAATCCCTATTTCCAAGCTTTTGGCGGTAGTAAACTTATACGGTCATTATGAGGAGCCTGTCTAGTGAAGGTCAGGGTGCTCGGGGTCCATAACCTTGAGTCACAGAGTACAAGACATACCTGTTTCCTGGTGGATGGAGTGCTGGCCATCGACGCGGGTAGCCTTACGCGATCCCTCAGCTCGAAGGAGCAGAAGAATATCCAGGCCGTGTTGCTGACCCACCGTCACTTCGACCATGTGCGTGACCTGCCGAGTCTGGGTCTTGCTACCATGGACAGTGACGGCAGCATATCTCTGTACTCCCTTACAGAGACCCTCGACGCCATATCCTCTCGATTGATGGATGGCTTGCTCTACCCCGACTTTACCAAGCGGCCGACTCCAGATGCACCCAAGTTCAAGCTTAGTCCGGTTACTCCAGGGAACACACTTTCCATCAACGGATATACCGTAAGGCCGCTGGCCGTTCCCCATGGTGCGCCCACTGTGGGATACATTGTCCATGAGCCTGGGGCTGGGAGCTTCGCCTACTGTGGCGACTGCGGCGGGGGTCTATTGCCCTTCTTCCAGGATGATCTTAAGCCGGACCCTCTCTTTGTGGAGGTGACCTATCCAGGACAGATGGAGGAGAGGGCGAAGCTGAGCGGCCATCTGACTCCCATTCTGCTTCGAAGGGAGATAGAAGAGGCGCTGAGCCAGCAGCTAGTTGTACCGAGGATCATGGTAGTCCACAGAGATCCGGATCATGAAGAGCAGATTGCTGAAGAGTTGGCAGCCGTGGCTTCTGAGCTGGGGGTAGAGATCGCCCTAGCGCGGGAAGGTATGCGTGTAGAGGTTTAGTATTCACATTGGTTGTGGCCGGCCGGAAATGATGTTATCCGAATCACAAGTAATGGGATACCGGGCTACGGAAGAACCCCGGTTTCTAGTTGACGTAAATGTGGGCCGGCTTGCGAAATGGCTTCGAGTGCTGGGTTACGATACCTTGTTCCCGGCCCATGAAGAAGATAACGAGCTTATCCGCATCGGCCTTCGAGACAGTAGAATTATTCTCACCCGCGACAGCGGATTCATGCAGCGGTGGGTGGTCACCACCGGTCGTTTAAAGGTACTCTTGATCCGGGACGATGATCTGAGGAGCCAGTTTCGTCAGGTCGTCCAATATTTCAACCTCAGCAATCGCAACGGGTTCTCGCGGTGCATCCGCTGCAACGAGCTTTTGATAGACTTTTCAAGAGAGCTAGCCAAGGAGCAGGTCCCTCCCTACGTTTACCGTACCCAACAAGAGTTCATGCGCTACCCCATCTGCCAGAGGGTATACTGGAGGGGCACTCATTGGGCCAACATGGACAAGGAGCTAACGCAGCTTCAGGCCTGTCCTGAGCGTAGTCGAAGGGCCTGTTCGTAAGTCGGCCCAAAGGCCTGTCCTCAGCATCGTCGAAGGAATGGAGAAGTATGAACAGAAAAGCTGCCTTCGCTTATCATGACGCCCTATCGCGCCACGTCCTTAGACCGGACCATCCTTTGCAGGCTGTGCGCCTGCGTTACACCTATGAGCTGCTGGAGGCGTACCACGCTTTTGATGAATCGGGTGCTGTTCTTATAGAACCCCGGCCTGCCACGGATGAGGAAATCCAGTCCTTCCATGATCCGGAATACGTGGAGGCGGTAAAAAGCTTGAGCCTGGGGGAGAGGGGACACGATCTGGAGCGATTCAATTTCAGCATGGGTGGAGATAATCCCGTATTTGACGGTATGTATGAGGCGGCGGCTCTGAGTACCGGGGCTTCCGTCGAAATGGCCAGATTGATAGGCGATAAAGAGACTAGTGTGGCCTTCAACATATCGGGTGGGCTGCATCATGCTGCCGCCGGGAACGCCTCCGGGTTCTGCGTGTTCAACGACCCGGTTGTTGCGATAAACCAGCTCTTGGCCAAAGGGATGAAAGCGGTTTACGTGGATATTGACGCTCATCATGGAGATGGAGTCCAGAACGCATTCTTCGACACCGACCAGGTGCTCACTATCTCGATCCACGAATCGGGCATGTTCCTGTTTCCTGGGACCGGGTCTGTGCAGGAGATGGGAACGGGCTCCGGCAACGGCTACTCAGTGAATGTCCCTCTCTATCCCTACACCGACGACGACACGTACCTGTGGGCGTTCCGGGAGATAGTGCCGCCTTTGGTGGAAGCCTTCAATCCCGACGTGCTGGTCACTCAGTTGGGTATCGATAGCTACCACAGTGACCCCCTGGCCCACCTGCTGCTTTCTTCCGAGGGGTTCGTGGAGGCGGTGAAAGAGTTCTCTCAGATGGGTCTACCCTGGCTGGCTATGGGTGGAGGAGGATACGACCTGGGTGGAGTGGCCCGGTGCTGGGCCCTGGCTTACGGAGTGATGCTGGGAAGGGAGTGGCCTGACGCAATCCCGTCCCAATACCGAGAGAAGTACGGGTTCGAGCGCCTGCGGGATGCTGATATATCCGTCGTTGTGCCCGACGACGTGGCCAAGGATGTCAAGAGCTTCGCCGCCCAGAGCGTGGACATGGTGAAACAGCTAATCTTCCCGATTCACAAAATAAGCTGATATAGATGACTTGCGCTAATGCCATGAGCCAGCGACCAAATGCCCTCTCCCTTGATGGGAGAGGGTTAGGGTGAGGGCGAAACAGTGGATCGTCAGAGAGTCTATTGTCCGGACGTAACCAGAGCCTTTGCTTCATCCTCAGCGCCGTGCTTAAGGCAACTACGGTAGGCTGAATAGGCAGCATTATTCAGGGCCTTGATGAGCCACTCCTCCCTCCCTGGGTCCTCGTGGTAGCTATTCTTGAGCTGTATCAGCCGCTCCAAGCTGTCCAGGTAATAGACCTGAATGGGAGTGGGCCCCTCAGAGTCCGTTAGGTCTGGCTTTCTAATTTCTTCATTTATAACCGGTTTATTCTCTGGCTTTTTGTTTGTACTCATACGCCCTCAGCTAATAGGATTTCGTATTAAACCTCTCGGAATTCACCTTCAACGGTATCCTCCGGTTGATCACCTTGGGGCGCCTGGCCTGGTTCTCCTTCGGTGCCGCCTGCCTGGGGACCCGCTCCGGTCTGGCTATACACCGCCTGGCCCAATTTCTGCACCGATTCATTCAGGTCGTTCATGGCGGCCTGCATCTGGGCCACGTCGTTCTGCTGAATGGCGGTGCGCAGAGTGGCTATCTTAGCCTCGACCTCTTCCTTGAGGTCCTGTGGTACGTTTTCAGCCTGCTCCTTCAACAGCTTTTCAGTGCTGTACACCAGGCTGTCTGCCTGATTACGTGTCTCCGCTTCGGCGCGTTTTCTTTCATCCTCCTCGGCGTACCGTTGGGCCTCCTGTACCATAGACTCTACCTCTTCTTTAGAGAGGCCTGAACTGGTCTGAATGACTATCTTCTGCTCCTTACCCGTGCCCGTGTCCTTGGCAGATACGCTGAGGATGCCGTTGGCGTCTATGTCGAAGGTCACCTCGACCTGCGGCATACCCCTAGGTGCGGGTAGGATGCCGTCCAGGATGAACTTACCTATGGACTTGTTATCCTTGGCCATTGGCCGCTCGCCCTGCAAGACATGTATCTCCACGCTGGTCTGGCCATCGGCGGCGGTGGTGTAGGTCTCGCTCTTGGACGTAGGGATGGTAGTGTTCCTGGGAATCAGGGACGAGAAAACGTTCCCCAAGGTCTCGAGTCCCAAGGTTAGGGATGTCACGTCTAGAAGAAGGATATCTCGCACGTCGCCCACCAACACTCCTGCTTGTATGCCTGCGCCAAGAGCTACTGCTTCATCGGGGTTAATGCTTTTGTTTGGTTCTTTGCCAAATATCTGTTTCACCTTCTCTTGCACGGCGGGCATGCGAGTCATGCCCCCTACGAGAATCACCTCATCTATCTGCTGAGCGGTCAGACCGGCATCGTCAAGCGCTTGTTTGCACGGTCCCACGGTCTTGTCCAGTAAATCCGCCACAAGCTGTTCCATCATTGACCGACTGAGTGTGATGACCATGTGTTTGGGTCCGCTGGCGTCGGCGGTTATGAAGGGAAGGTTGACCTCGGTCTCGAAGACGGTGGATAGCTCGATTTTGGCTTTCTCCGCGGCATCTCGCAGTCTCTGCAGGGCCATCTGGTCTTGACCCAAGTCTATTCCTGACTCCTGTCTGAACTCTTTGATCAGCCAGTCGATGATACGGTTGTCGAAATCGTCTCCTCCCAGGAATGTGTCACCGTTTGTGGACTTGACCTCGAAAACTCCGTCCCCCATCTGCAGCAGGGATATGTCAAAGGTGCCACCGCCCAGGTCGAAAACAGCTATGGTGCTGTCAGCAGTCTGCTTCTCGAGCCCGTAGGCCAAGGAGGAAGCAGTGGGCTCGTTGATAATTCGCAGCACTTCTAGGCCCGCGATCTGACCGGCGTCCTTGGTCGCCTGGCGCTGCGCATCGTTGAAGTACGCAGGCACGGTAATGACGGCTTGCGAGATTTTCTCTCCCAGTTTGGCTTCGGCGTCCTGCTTGATCTTCTGAAGTACCAAGGCTGCAACCTGAGGAGGAGCGTAGGTCTTGGCTCCCATTTGCACGTGGGCATCCCCGTTGGCCGCCTTTACGATTTGATAAGGCAGCACTTTCTGCGCTCTCCCGATTTCTTGGTCGTCGAATTTGCGGCCCATGAGTCTCTTTACAGAGAAGATAGTGTTCTGCGGGTTCGTAACGGCCTGGCGCTTGGCCATCTGACCTACGTATATCTCACCAGACTTGGGGTTGGAAGCCACCACGGACGGAGTAATCCTGCCGCCCTCGGCATTCTCCAGCACCACCGGCTCACCGGCTTCGATGACCGCAGTACACGAGTTGGTGGTGCCTAGATCAATTCCTATCACTTTAGCCATATTAGGTCTCCTTTTCCGTTCCAGGGCCATTTTCTTCTTGAATGTCGGCCGGCCTTTTGGCTAGCATCACGAGTGCTGGGCGAATCACTCTACCATGTAGCTTGTATCCCTCTCGGACTACGCCGATTATCTGCCCTTCCTGGTGCTCGGTGCTCTCTTGATATGCCATTGCTTCATGCTCGAGGGGGTCGAACTCCTTGCCTTCAACCTCGATCTTGGTTACGGTCTCGGATTCCAGAAGAGACGACAGCTTTCGCTGCACCAGCTTTATCCCTTCCAGCCAGGACGCTTCGGCGTCTGATTTAGATGCATGGTCAATGGCAAGGCCGAAGTCGTCCAGCGCGGGTAGGAGCTTGAGGATCAGCCTCGAACTGGCGTACCTCTCGATCTCTCCGCGCTCTTCCTCGGTGCGGCGTTTATAATTGATGAAGTCCGCTTGGACTCTCTGCAAGCTGTCTCGCAACTGGTTCATCTCCCTGTTTGGGTTTTCTTCCTCAGTCTCTACTGCACTGACTTGGTCCTCCAGGTTAAGGGGCGACTGCGCTTCTGGTCCCTCATCCGGGATTCCATGTTCGTCGGAGGGCCGAGGCCCATTTTTATTCTGTTCTTCCATCAACATTCTTCTCTACAGGCTCTTGGTCTTGTAAAGGCAAGTTAAGTCTCTGAAAGAGTCGAGATATCTCTTGTTCGATTACGCTGAAAAATTGCTCTGCCTCTTTAGCCTTGCTAAGGTTTCGGCGCATATCGAAGAGGTGGTTTACCAGGTTCAGCGTGAATTCCACACCCGCTAGATTCAGCCCCAGATTTGACTCCAGGTGCCGGATCAGACGAAGCTTCTCTATATCCTCTTCCGAGTAGAGCCTTAGCATACCAATAGTCCGAGAGGGCGTTACAAGGCCAAGGCGCTCATATTTTCTCAGGGTTTGAGGATGCATGGCCAGCAGTCTGGCGGCCACGCTGATGATGTAGACCCCTTTGAGCTCTCCGACCTCATATGACGAATCGGCTTCAGCGGGCCTCGATTCTCGCTCCTCTCTACGGGCCAATGGGAGATCGCCCTTTCGGATACGTATCCGTAAGGGGTTGACCTGTCGTACCCTTTGATTTTTGGTTCCAGATTCACCCTGACTTGACATGTAGGACTCCGATTAAGCTTGTCTGTATACTAACACTTGACACAAGTCGTGTCAAGCCATATAATCTAGTTAAGCTAAATAAAGGGAGGCTCTTTACAAGAGTAGATGATATCATGGTTTTCTTAAAAGGGTGTGCCAAGTGCGGTGGAGATGTCCTTCTGGACAGCGATATGTACGGGAAGTACATCAAGTGTCTTCAGTGTGGCTTCCTGAAGGACGTTGTAGACAATGATAAGCAGATCGCCGCTGAAATAGAGGCTGGCAAGCAAGCGGAAGCAGCGTAGAGGTAGAGTACCGCCCTGAGCTTAATGTAAACTGGGGTGTGCAGGATGGGTTCGGATAGCATGGTTGTAAACATCCCGCAGTGAGACGGGTTTCCGTCCAGGTTATCATTCGAGAATGGCGCGGCGTGAGAGTCGCGCCATTTAATATTTGGGAACGCAAGATATGCTATTGGATACTGGCTCAGTGATCCGAAAATACTGGACTCCCAGTCGAAGTTCCTCACGATCTTGCCGCAAGCGAGGCTGGTCAAAAACATTGAAGGGGTTTTCTGGAGTTGACGGATGTGGCATCATGTTCGGGAGTCAGCCAGACCTGGATCATTTAAATTGGGCGTTTAAGATAGTTCAATAGTAGGGTCTCAACGAGAAAGATTGCGTCAAATGTTCAGAAGATTATTCAGACTTCCGTTCAGAAGAAAAACGCCTGCGTCTACCGCCCCTAACGTGAGCAATCGTCGCCTGACCCCTCGCATTATCCGGTTGTTCCGGCCCTACTGGCCCACGGTAAGCGTCGTCGGACTCCTGATTCTGGTCACGGCCAGTCTTGGGGTCATCAATCCGGTGCTTATCAAGGTTGTGTTCGACTCCGCTCTGTTCCCTTCCGACGGTGGCCCCGACCTGAATCTCTTATGGGTGATCGTCGGGTCTATGACCGTTATAGCCATCGCCACAGGTGGCTTGGGAATTGTGCAGACCTACATGACCAACAAGGTGGGCCAGAGCGTGATGCGCGATCTGCGCGACACCCTCTACAGGCACTTGCAGGGCATGTCGCTGGGCTTCTTCACTGGGACCCGTACCGGAGAGATACAATCAAGGGTCTCCAACGACGTCGTTGGGGTTCAGACGGTGGTGACCAGCACAATCTCCGACACGTTATCCAACACCGTGATCCTTCTAAGCACCTTGGTTGCGATGTTGATCCTGTCCTGGCAGCTTACGTTGGTCGCCATTGGTACCGTGCCGGTGTTCTTTATTCTGACCAGGATAGTAGGTGCACGACGCCGAGCTGTGACCTCCCAGGCACAGCAGTCAACGGCGGAGATGACAGCGATCACTCAAGAGACCCTTTCGGTGTCAGGGATAATGCTGGCCAAGCTGTTCGGCAGGCAAAGTCAGGAAATGGGCCATTTCCACCAGCACAATCAACAGCTATCTGAGCTAGTAGTACGTCAACAGATGATCGGCCACTCCTTTTTCGCGGTGGTGATGACCTTCATGTCCATTTCGCCGGCATTCATCTACCTCCTAGCCGGCTATCTGATCGAGGGAGGCGGACCGGGTGGCATCTCCGCAGGAACAGTGATAGCCTTTACGACCCTGCAAAGCAGCCTGTACTTTCCCATTGGACGGCTTTTGGAGGTATCGGTGGAGCTGCAGTCATCCATGGCGCTGTTCGAGCGTATCTTCGGCTATCTAGACCTCAAGCAGGAGATCGTTGAGTCTCCCGACGCCCTCAAGCTTGACCCTCAACAGGCTTCAGGCGCGGTTAAATTTGAATCGGTCCGAGTGAATTACGGATTAACCGGACCGGAGAGACTCAAAGGGGAACTTATCGAGGATTCAGAGCAACGGTGGGCCCTGGATGGAGTCGACTTGGCAATCCGGCCAGGTCAGCTTACTGCCTTGGTCGGTCCCAGCGGTGCGGGAAAGACTACAATCGCTTATCTGATCCCCCGGCTTTACGACGCAACCGAAGGCATGGTAAGCATTGATGGAATAGACGTTCGCAGGCTCAGCCTTTCGTCATTGTCCGAGCTCGTCGGGTTCGTGACCCAGGACAGCTACCTGTTTCACGCCAGCCTACGGGACAATCTCTTATACGGAAAGCCGGATGCCACACAGGAGGAGATCGAAGCCGCCGCCAAGGCCGCTTACATTCACGAGCGGATCGTGGAGTTTCCAGAGGGCTACGAAACGATAGTTGGTGAGCGTGGCTACCGGCTATCGGGTGGAGAGAGGCAACGTCTGGCGATCGCCCGGGTTATATTGCACCAGCCTAAAGTGTTAATCCTCGATGAGGCGACTTCCGCGCTGGACACAGCGAGTGAGCGCTACGTCCAGTCCGCATTGGAGCCGCTAATGAAGGGTCGCACTACCGTCGCGATCGCCCATCGGCTCTCAACTATTATGGCGGCCGATGTGATCTACGCGGTCGATCGGGGCAAGATCGTGGAAAATGGCACCCATGACGAGCTGCTGTCGCAGGATGGTCTTTACGCACAGCTCTACAACGAGCAGTTCGATGGCGGAAGGGTGGAATGCCGCTGCGAGGACGGTATGGTTCTCAGTAACGGCAAGGTGGTCTATACTGAGGAGGGAGCCCTGGCGTCAGCCCGGTGAGGACCCCGTCCCGTAGACGTTGGGCTAGCATTCAGTCGACATTAAAATCGATGCATCGTTTCACCCCCACTCTAACTCTCCCCCATCGAGGGGGAGAGAACAAGTCCCTTCCCCCATCGAGGGCTCACTGGGGTAGGCATATCCTAAAACTTGTTTAAAAACAGCTAGGAAAGCGCCGAGCTTTCCCGTCATCCTAGAAGTATCACTCAACTGGGATGTGGGGAGGTGACTCATGCGCTTTCCGAGAGAATGGTACCACTTGCTACGTTCAACTGAACAGTATTTTCCTGACCTAAGATCCAGCCAAATACGTGGATTGGCGCTATGGGTGTATGGGGCAATCATGGCTAAGAGTGCTTGCCAAAGCGCGGTGATTGATGCTCTATCCTCCATCGCCACCTTCCATGCTCTGCGACAATACCTTAGAGAGTTCCTTCGGGATGGTTCGGAGAAGGCCACTCCCTGCAACATCCAGTTGGATGTAACCCTCTGTTTTGCGCCTTTGCTCCGCTGGCTGCTGTCTTTGTGGAAAGGTCAACAACTGGCCTTGGCCGTCGACGCAACAGCCCACCAAGACCGCGTGGTCGCCCTGGTAGTAAGCGTGCTGTACCGGGGTAGCGCCATTCCCATTGCCTGGACCATACTCCCTGCTAACAGGTCGGGGGCTTGGATTCCCGAAATCCTCCGGCTTTTGCAACTGCTTGCTCCCGAAGTGTCCAAAAGCATGGAGGTGCTGGTGATGACTGACCGGGGCTTGTGGAGCCCCCGCCTTTGGAAGCAAATACGGGCCTTGGGATGGCATCCACTGATGCGGGTAAAAAACAACACCAGCTTTCAACCGTTGCAGGGGCAACGCCGGCAAGCCAGGACGCTGATTCCCGGACCAGGCCACGCCTGGGTAGGAAGGGGCAGTGCCTTTTATAATCCCAAGCGCCACCGCTTCGGTACTTTGGTGGTGGTTTGGGATAAAGGCCAGAAGGAACCCTGGATAGTGATTACCGACTTGCCTCCCGAGGATGTGGGGGTATGCTGGTATGGGTTGCGCTTCTGGATCGAGTTGGGTTTTCGCGCTCTCAAGAGTGTGGGTTGGCAATGGCAACGCACTCGACGGACTGACCCGGACCGAGTGGCCCGGTACTGGCTCGTTCTGGCGGTGGCTACCCTGTGGGCCACGGCCTATGGGACCAGAGCAGAAGACGCTATTTCTCTTGGAGTACCTCCCCAGAGAGTCAGAAGCCCTCATCCACTTCCTAGCTGTTCTGGACCCCGAAAGGATAGCGTGATAAAGAAGGGCATATGCTGTATGACTCGGCAACTGCTCCAGGGTAGGCCTTGGCTTCGCCTGTGGCTCATACCTGAACCTTGGCCAAACCCACTCCCTGGTTTGCAAATTACCTACCATAAACCGGTTCCCAAAGCTCATAATTTCAAATGCCTACCCCAGTGAGCCCTCGATGGGGGAAGGCTAGGAGTCTGAGCAATTAGTGATGCCGGTCATGGGAGCCTCGAGCAGCGTGGGGCAATAGGGAGACCGCGCGGATGGCCGTGGACGGATTGATCGGATGAATCGCGCCACGGGACCGCTGAAGAAGAGGAAGATGAGCGGTCGCAGCTTCGAAATGGACCGGTTCGCGCCCTCGTCGCCAGCGGCCTGCTCCGGGTTGACCGGGTGACGCTGGATGGGCAGCAAGGCCGCGATCTTCTTAACATTGAACGCGGCGCACACCAGGTTCCATTCGCTGCCCACGTTCTGCCTACCCCGATACCAGAACCGCCGGAATCCCATGCCGACCTTGATCTGCCCGAACACCGGTTCTACCGTACATTTGCGCCGACGATAGAGCTCTCGATGGCCCGTCCCGTCCATAATCCGCTTGAGTTCGCGTTTGGCCAGGTGACCCTGGCCCACGCTGATCACTTCACGACCATCAGCGGCTTCGTACTGGCCACACGTGCAGGCCACGGGCTCCATCGTCTTGTATGTTCTCGCCCCGTTGGTGGGATGCTCATGAGCAAAGGCGAAGGTGTGACCGCGGGGGCAAACAAACCTGTCCTGATCCCGGTCGTAGCTGAGGCGGTCCAGTTTGCCTACCTCCTGACCTTCTTTTCCCTCTCGGGTCGTGGCACACACCGGCGTCACGCCCCGCTTCCGGCAACTGTCCAGCGTGTTCTGGTTCCCGTAGCCCGCGTCAGTCACCAACGCCCGGGGCACCTGGTCCAGCTCCTGCTCCATGTGCGCCAGGATCGGTTCGGCTGCGTGTGCGTCACTGACCGAGTCCTCGATATGGTTCGACACGATGATCTGGTTGTCCATGTCCACTGCGGCCTGGGCATTATAGACGTATCGAGTCCCGTCCCCCGGCTTGCTAAAGCACCGTGCATCATGGTCCGCAAAGGAGACCTGCTTCTTCGGGTCGATCGGCTCGTCGGGGTGTTCCCTCTTCTCCCGCTCCTCCAAGGCGGCCTTGGCCTCTTCGATCTTCTCCAGCCGCTGTTCCCGCCGCGCCAGTTCGTCCGACACCCGGTAGCCATCCGAATCGGGGCTGCATTCCTGGTCCTCCTGCTCGTCGGTGGCCTGCGCCGCCTCGAGCAACTGCTCAATTTCCACCCTCAGCTTCGATTCCTCCTCCAGCATGCGGCCGTAGCTCATGGCCTTATGCTTGGAAGTGTCGGCCTCTACCTTGGAACCATCCAGTGCCACCGCACCGAGCCGCGCCAGCCCTAAGGCGCGGGCCAGCTTCACCGTCTGTACGAAGACCTCTTTCATATCGTCCCGGTGCCGCTGCCGGAACTCGATGAAGGTCCTGAACACCGGGGTCTCCATGCCCGCCAGGTACTTGAAGGCCAGGTTCTCCTGGCAGGCCCGCTGGAGTTTGCGAGAGCTGAATATCCCAACGGTGAAACCGTACAGGATGACCTTCAGCATCAGGCGCGGATGGTAGGCGGGCTGGCCGAGGTTTCCGTAGCGCGCTTCCAGGGCACTCAGATCCACTTGGTCCACCAAGTCATTGATCAGGTGAGCAGGGTGATTCTCATCCACGAAGTCCTGCAAACTCGGGGGCAGTAGGAATGGTTGGCTTTGATCGTACGATCGAAACATTGGCGCCTCCGTAGCGTGGACCTCCAGTCTACAAGAACTCCCTGTCCCCACCCAAGCGTCGCTCCTTGCGGAAATCGCGCGAGTACAGCAGTGCCCCGGCACCACACGACTAATTGCTCAGGCTCCTAGGATGGGGGTGAAAGGCACCTATCAAATCTTGGTTGACTAAGCACTAATTTAAGAAAGCTCGGGCCAGAAGCGCTCCTCTTTCCAGGGGTCGGCGTTGTTGCTATAGCCCCGTTCTTCCCAGAAACCAGGCCTGTCCTCGGCCATAAGCTCAATGCTATTCAGCCACTTGGCGCTTTTCCAGCCATAGCGGCTAGGCACTATCAAGCGAACGGGCCATCCGTGGTCCGGTGACAGCTCCTCGCCGTTTCGTTTGTTTGCTAGAATAAACTCACCCTCTTGCATCGCATCCAGAGGCACGTTTGTAGTGTATCCCCCGTAGCAGTGGGCCATGATGTACTTGGCTTCCGGCTTGGGTTGCACCAGACTCAGGAGCTCACTCAGAAGCACCCCTTCCCAGCTGTTATCCAGGGCGCTCCACTGGGTCACGCAATGAAAGTCCGCGTCTACGGTGCTCCTTGGCAGGGCTTTGAACCGCTCCCAGTTCAGTTCCAGCTCCTTCTCGACCAGACCGAATACCCGGAGGCGCCAGCTATCAAGCTCGATCTTGGGTGTCGGTCCATAGCTGAGCACCGGTAACTTCTTTGTAACAAACTGTCCGGGGGGCACCCGTTCCCCGAGCCCCTGGTCGGGCGCCACCTTGATCTGGTCTGGCCTTTTCATCGATAAACTCCTCCTGCCTGCGGCAGCTACCAAGCTATTATTAAGCTCAACGCGGTGGCCTGTCAAACATCCCGGGCTGCGCTATCTGCTCCGTGCCCCTAAGATTCAAACAGGCATACTTGCGTGACGTTTCCGATTAGCGTTATCATTGGGTTGTGGTTAGCCAGGAAACGTCACACGCAATAGAGGTCAGGGGTCTCCGCAAGAGCTTTGGGGAGTGGCCTGTATTGTGGAATTTAGACCTCACGGTGGACTGGGGACGATTCCTTGTGATTTTTGGCGCCAACGGGGTAGGGAAGACCACTTTGCTTAAGGTCCTCTCTACCCAGACTCGCCCGGACGATGGAGAGGTGTGGGTAGGCGGAGCGGAGAGGAGCAGGAACTCAGCAGCCATACGCCGCAGGATAGGCGTAGTGGCCCACAAACCCCTGCTCTACGAAGACATGACTTGCCAGGAAAACCTGATCTTCTACGGCCGGATGTTCGGCCAAAAAAAGCTGCAGCATCGGGTCGAGGAGGTGCTTCAGCTCGTTGGACTGGAAAGTCGCAGTGGCCATAAGGTGGGAACCCTCTCTAATGGCATGCAGAAACGGCTGTCCATCGCCAGGGCCGTTCTCCACGATCCCCTTATCCTTTTACTGGATGAGCCCGAGGCGGGGCTGGACCAGGAAGCTTTGGAGATGCTAGGCTGGCTTCTGAGCGAATGGAAGGCCAAGGGTCGGTCCGTAGTAATGACCACCCATAATCTGGAGCATGGTCTGGAATGGGGAGAGCAGGTGGCCATCCTAGCCGGAGGGAAAATCGCTTTCGAAGAGTCCCGTCGTTCGCTGGATGAGGTGAGCTTCAGGGGAACCTATCGTCAGTATCTCGAGGCGACCGCGTGAGAGAGTTCATTGGGCCTGTTGTCGCCCTGGCCTGGAAGGACATACTTTTGGAGATCCGCACCCGTGACATAGTGGTCTCAGTGCTGGTCTTCGCCCTCGTCGTGATCGTGGTATTTAACTTCGCCCTCAATGTGACCTCAACCGTGGTTAAAGACTTAGCCCCTGGTATTCTATGGGTTGCGTTCGTCTTCGCCGGGGTTCTGGCCATGAATCGCGCTTTTGTGCTGGAGAAGGACAGGGGGAGTCTGGATGGCCTGCTTTTGACTCCAGTTAGCCGTGACGCCATCTACTTTGGAAAGATGTTGGGCACCTTCCTGTTTATGGTTGTGATAGAGATAGTGCTCCTGCCCGTGTTCGCGGTCCTTTTCAACTTCTCTGCTATTTCGCCAGGACTCATAGCAGCTATCCTTTTAGCGACGTTAGGTTTTGCCACCGTGGGAACGCTGTTCTCGGCGATAGCCGTTCAGACCCGCTCACGAGAGATAATGCTGCCCATGCTGTTCCTGCCGGTGATTATACCTGTGATAATAGGTGCGGTGGAATCTTCGATCGGCTCTATAAACGAGGACAGTCCGGTTAGCGTGGCGCGCTGGCTCGGTTTGATCGCGGTATTCGACGCCGTCTATCTTGTGATCTGTCCCTGGGTATTCGGTATGGTTGTGGAGGACTAGCGGACTTGGACAGCACCGGTGACCAGCGAATAATCCAGCAACCAGCCCACCAGTCCAAAGAGAAGGTCTGGGCACTGAGAGAGGCCGCATTGGTGGGAATTGCGGCACTGATGGTCGTGAACCTGTATTTGATCTTTATGTGGGCGCCAACCGAAGCAGTTATGGGCCACGTCCAGCGCATCATGTACTTTCACGTGGCCATTGCATGGGTGGCTTTTCTAGCCTTTTTCATCGTGTTCGTGAGCAGCGTCGTCTACTTGTGGAAAAGGAATCCCTGGTGGGACGCCCTGGCCCAGTCCGCTGCTGAGATCGGCGTGGTGTTCGCCACCCTGATTCTCATAACTGGTACCATATGGATGAGGCCGGTTTGGGGGGTGTGGTGGACCTGGGAGCCAAAACTAACAACCTCGGTAATACTCTGGCTGATATATCTGGTCTACCTGATGGTCAGAAACTATGCCCCGAACCGTTCCCAGGGGGCGAACTTCGCTGCTGTATTGGGAATTATCGGCTTCGTCGACGTACCGATAGTATACTTTGCGGCACAATGGTGGCGCTCGGTGCATCCCGAGTCTGTGGTGGGGCCTTTAGCAGAGCCCGGAAGCCTTGACTCCGACATGAGAACCGTTCTAATGTTCTCTCTGATTACCTTTACGCTACTGTTCGGCTTCTTGCTCAGGGAGAGGCTTAACATGAGGACGATGGAGGACTCTCTGCGAATGGCTAGGTTCTTCGCACGAACCGCATTGAAGCAATAATCATCAAACATCAGGTGGTGAGGCTATGCCCTCGGATAATCTGCCATATCTCTTTGCTGCCTACGCGGTTACGTGGGTGGTTTTTTTCATCTACGTGTTTTTCGTGTCCAGGCGGCAAAGGGAGCTGGAGCGAGAGGTAAAGGAACTGAGGCATGTGTTGGAAATCAGGGAGAATCCAGGCGAGGACTAATCCCGTAATAGCGATTGACCCTTCTCGCCCAGGATTGTATAGTAGCTTTTGCTATTGGTTCTCGGAGAAGTCCGAACCGATACCCAAGCAAAAGGCAAAGGCCGCGAAATGAAATCTGTTCTGATCAAGGTTGAAGCATGTTAGAGGAACAACCGGAGCCGGTGACCAACATCCCTGCTGGTAATAGCCGGGTCTTTAACAACAAGACGCGGTTGGTGGTCGTGGGGCTGGTCCTTGTCCTGGCTCTGGGATACCTGATATACGCCGCATTCCCCGGTAATACACGCTACTACTTGACCGTGGGCGAGTTCCTGGCGGATGAGGAAGCCATTCTGGGAAAGGACGTGCGAGTGGTGGGCAGGCTTGTTCCTGATTCATTCGAACGTGTGCCTGGAACGACTCAGGCCAACTTCGCCATTGCACACAAGGGGAATGCAATCAAAGGCACATACGATGGAGTGCTGCCCGACCTGTTCTTTAATGAGCACTCTGAGATCGTTCTTGAGGGTAGCTACCGAGATGGGCAGGTGTTCCACACGGACATGGTGATCGTGAAATGCCCGTCTAAATATCAGGCTCTGGCGGAAGAGGCTTGAAGGGTTACTGAATTCAGTAGACTATCTGAGGCCGATGCTGGTGGACAATAATTAGGTTGAGGGATTAGGAATCGAGGTGGGCTACCTACCTCGATTTTGAGTGTCTTCCTCGATACGTTGCAATATGGATTGTTTAAGATTGGAAGGCGCCTGTACCGGGGGGAGGCCGGTGAGCATATTCATTACCGAAGCAAGGCTGTCGACGAAGCTCTGGCATATCGAGCATTTCGAAAGATGGGCCCGTAGCCGTTGCATCCTTGAGGGCGCCAGAGTCCCTTCAATGTACTCGGAGGAAAGCTTCCGTACCTCCACGCAGTCCAGCTCGCGTTTCCTGAAGAGATCGAGTATCCTGTCCAGACCGATCACCTGATTTCCTCCGCGAACAATTCTAAACTAACTTCTTTAGGACAGCAATACATCACAATGCAGTTCTGGCTTTCTAATCAGTTTTGATGCAGGTCAATACGGGAAGATGCAACAATGGACGTTTGAATTAGGGAATGGGCAGCGAGAATCACCACGAGTTTGAAGATGCCGTAGAGAAGTATGCCGACTTCGTCTATAACGTGGCGTATCGCATACTAGGAAATCAGCCCGACGCAGAGGATGCTGCCCAAGAAGCGTTTATCTCCGCTTATAAGAATTTCCACAAGTTTAGAGGCGATTCGGCTGTCACTACCTGGCTCTACCGAATCGCAGTCAATGCCGCTCTGATGAAACTCAGAAGGGACCGACGTAAGGAGTACCTGACTCAAACGGGCTACGACGATGCCCAGCTGGTGAGCTGGACGGAAGGGCCGGAGAAGGCGGCCTTGAATTCGGAGCTAAGGGAGCAGGTTGAGGAGGGTCTGGGACTGCTGCCGCCCCAGCTTAGGGCGACAGTTGTGCTGAGGGATGTGCAGGGGCTGTCCAATGAAGAGGCGGCACAGGTCCTCAAGACTACCGTTCCCTCCGTGAAATCGAAGCTCCATCGGGGCAGAGTCCTATTGCGACAACACCTGGACAAGTACGTGAGGCAGCGCCATTGAGTCTCGCCCGTCAGGCTAGGAGGCTAATTCGGGGATTCGCCGCGTCAACTCAGCCCAATCACCGGTGATTGTGTCGCGGATCAGGGGCTTGAGCCCTGCGAACACCTGCTCGGGCATTAATCCCATCACGACCCTGATCCAGACCTCCCGGTCATCGTGTCCCAGCAGAGGGAACATCCAGCGGATGAACTCCGGCACGCGCTCGGGCGGCACTTTTTGGGCCATGCCGCCGACTATCGAGGCCTGCTCTTCCCCCGAGGTGCGCTCACGCAGGATAGGATAGAGATACACGTCTTCTTTGTCCAGATGAATCCTCAGGACTGCAGTCAGCGCCGCCGTCTCCCTGGCTGCGACAAGAGCGTCTGATGCGGCCTTGATTTTGGCCAGGCCCTCGGTCATGGTGTCGAACTCATGGTGATCGTGGAGATAGCCTTGCGCCACCAGCGGTGCCACTCTATCCATGGCCGGAAACACCAGCTCCTCCTCGCCGTTTGCATGCCACTTTAAAAGCTCGCTGAAAAAGCGAAGTCGCTCCACGGCAGGTGACAAATTACCGTCCTCTGCCGCAGCCTTGTAGGCCGCATCGTCAATAGCTCGCATGTCATTGCGCAATGCTCGGTGAATGGAAAGTACAGCATCAAGCGGCGTTACCATAGCAGTCTATCTCCTTTTGTGAAGTTGGCCCACGTGGCGTCACTAGAGTAAGTTTAGATAGGGGAACTGCGCTGTAGTAGATGGCGATTGTGCCACACACGAGGCTCTGAGGTCAACAGGGCGATATTTCCGCAAATTAGCGTTGCGGCCGGTACAGACAATAAGGCAGGTCATCCTTGGACCTGTGCTTTAGAGGTAGACTAGGGCCTAGATCTGGAGCGTGCCCGCCAGGCCTCTCCATCGGCAAGCACCATGCGTGTCCACTCAGCGGCCGGAAGGTCGAGCCCAGCCTGATACCGGCGCGTAGCATCGACCAGCAGATCATGGGTGCGGGTATCCACTAGAACGTTCGAAATCGGCCATGATAGTCCTTGGCCGCCGCCCCCCTCTCGCAGGTTCGTCTGCGCCTCGACAATGAGTCTCCGGGCCTCGTCAATCTCGCCACGGAAATTCGTCACCATCCCAAGTCCCAACAATACTGCGCCCACACCGTGACGGTCTCCTAGGTCGCCCATTATCGAGAGACTCTCCTCGTATAGCGCTGTAGCTCTATCCAACTCGTCGGATTCCAAAGCGATGTTTGCTAGAGGGAGCAGGATCCACGCTATGAAAGTGAAGTCGCCGACGCGCCGAAATATCTCCAAGCTTCGGGTATACTGGTCGTGCGCGCGAGTCAGGTCTCCCAAAAACCAAGCAGTAGAACCCAGGAACCAGCCACAAAAGGCGTCCCCCCACTCGAATCTGGCGGCTCGCATTGCTTCCTGAATCTCGGTGAACCTTCGACTCGAAGCGTCCAGTTCCCGCTGGTACCACCGGATCATAGCATCGTAGGTCTTAGCCGTACCAATCCCCTGCTCGTCACCCAGATCAAGAAAGAGCGCTAATCCTTCACCTATTCTCGCAAGACACCCTTCCAAGTCATCCTGCCGGAGCATCGATTGAAAGAAGCCGGCCTGGACGAGTGCTAATGCACGTGTCTCTAACGAGCCCCCTTCGACGGCTAGCACCAGGTCGAACCATTCCGTGCCTTCAGCCACATGCCGGCGTATTATCCAGAACCAGGTCAAGGCGGCCGCGGTGCGCTGTGCGAGACCAGCATCTCCAGCGTCGACACCCCACTTTAGCGCGACGCGGAGATTGTCGTGTTCTGTTTCCAGCCTCGCCAGCCATTCAAGCTGGCCTGGACCGCGAAGCTCCGGTGCAGCCCGCTCGGCGAGGTCCTGAAAGTACCGGGCGTGTCGACCACCCGCTTCCGACGCCTCGTCTGCTGTGATCCGGTCGGCGCCGTACTGTCGTAACGGCTCCAGCAGCTGGTATCTGACATCCTCACCTGTGTGCACAGTCTGTACCAGGGATTTGTCCACTAGCTGGCCCAGTGAATCTATGACCTCATACTCATCATCGGTCCCGCTGACGGCGGCCAAAGCAGCGAGAGTGAACCCACCTCGGAACACCGATAGCTGGTGGAAGAGCGTCTGCTGCTCGGAGCTCAGCATGTCGTAGCTCCAGTCGATGGCAAGCTCAAGAGTACGGTGGTGTGGCAACGCGTCAACCGGTCCGCCCTTGAGCAACTTGAAGCATTCATCGAGCCGGCGGGCGATATCTGCCGGTTGCAACAACTTCACACGAGACGCCGCCAGCTCTATCGCTAGAGGGATCCCGTCGAGCCTTCGTATAATCTGGCCCACGGAAGCTGCATTATTTGCCGTCAGCTCGAACCCAGGACTTGCAGCTCGAGCCCGTTGCAGGAAGAGGTGCACTGAAGAGAAATCAGCCATGGTACCGCAGTCGGCGTTGTCTTCCGGGGTGGATAACGGTAACACCTGAAACGTACGCTCGCCCGCGAGGTTCAAGGCCTCTCGGCTGGTGGCAATTACGGTGACACCGGAGGAAGAAATCAACCGCTGAATGAGCGACGCGGCTCCAGCAAGGATGTGTTCGCAGTTGTCGACGATGAACAGTAACTGCTTGTCGGAGAGGTAGCTGGCGAGACCGTCCTCGCCGACGCCGAAAAGGGAGGCGGCTTCCCTGGTCAGGACCTTCGGGTCAGCGATGGGCGCCAACCCGTGGAACCACACTCCGTCCTGGAAATGCCCGGCGGAGAGACGGCCAAGCTCCAGGGCCAGGCGAGTTTTCCCCGTCCCACCGAACCCCGTCAGGGTAATCAAGCGGGAATCATTTAGCCACGCAGCCAACTGTTCGAGCTCGGTCTCCCGCCCGAGCAAGCTGTCGGGCGGCTCCGGGAGATTGCCAATTTCCTCGGACTTGATGGGAGGAAAGTCGCTGGGTAGAGCCGGGTGGCGAAGGTGGTAAATGTTATCGGCTCTAGATAAGTCACGAAGCCTGTGAACACCCAGGTCGAACAGGCTCGCCTGAGAAGGCATTTCGGAGCACAGGAGAGCCGCCGTTTTGGATACCAGTATCTGTCCGCCATGGGCGGCGGACATCAGTCGGGCTACGTGATTGAGGCAGGAGCCGAAGTAATAGCCGTCGCGCTCATAGGCTTCGCCAGCATGGACCCCCATCCGTACCTTCAACGGTCCGATAGCGCCCCAGTCCTCGCTGAACAGCGCCTGCTGGGCCTGCAAAGCAGCCTCGATCGCTGCGGAGGGCGTCGAGAAAGCCGCTCCCATGCCGTCACCAGTGTGCTTGTAGACCTCGCCGCCGCAGTCTCTCACAGCTCCGTGCACCAGCTCGTCGTGTCGTGAAACGACGCCATCCATAGCAGATGGGAAAGCCTCCCACAGCCGTGTACTGCCTTGGATATCGCTGAACAGGAAGGTGTAGACTGGCATTTCTTATATCAGATCGGGTCATCCAGAAAGTGGATCATCTCTGATGACGGTGATGATACGGACGGTGTGGAAAGCAGTCAAAGTGCAAGGTATAGCGAGTATCTGCGCTATAACCAATTGGATTCATTCAGTGGGCTTGGGGTGTCCAGAACAAGCTTCAGCTATTTCAGCCAGTCTAGCACCTGCACTAACTATAATCCTCCTGGACGCAACTGAACAGGCCCGTATTCCTACTGGGTTAGGACTTACTCACCCTATTGATGTGAGGACGGCGGGTTAAGCTCTTGGATACAGCAAGGGCATTATGGCTAAAACTGGAAAGAGTCCATCAGCTTCTGCATATTCATAGCTGGGACCTTTTGGTGGATCTGGTCAAGCCGTTGGGTCAGGGAGGGGCGGCCTTTGGCTCGATATACCACGCCAACCGGTAGTCCGCCCTGCTGGATTATGTCGTAGGCAGCTCTACGATCGGACGGGTCGTGGTCCTCTGGTATATCCCATATGGTGGGCTCGATTCCCGCCTTGGGGTTTCCTTTGATTATTTCATAGGTGTCATTGTAGGTGGTGCATGGAGATTGCACGTGAACTATGGAGAACCCAGGATGCTCCATTCCCTCGCTAATGAGCTTGGCCAGCACTCGTGGCTGACTGGAAAACCCGGAAGCGATGAACGACACTCCCAATGTGAGGTACAGCTCCAGGGGATTTAACGAGTCCTCGATTTTGCCATAGGGTGTCGAGCTCGTGGTCTCGCCCAGCTCCGTGGTCGGGGAGCTCTGGCCTTTTGTCAGCCCATAGACACCGTTATCCATGATGACTGCACAAATATCCAGGTTTCGACTTGCCTGTGGAGAGAGATGTTCCGCTCCTATGCTCAGAAAATCTCCATCGCCCGCAACGACGATTACATTTAAATCCGGGCGGGCCATTTTGACACCCATGGCTATGGGCAGGGAGCGGCCATGGATGCCGTGAAATCCATAGGGTTGGGGTCCTTGCAACAGGTGAACCAGGTTGCCGGAACAACCTATTCCCGCCACTACCACGTTGTTCTCCATGGGGAGGGCGGTCTTCTCGATTCGGTCTGCCGCGGCGAACTCCAGGGACCGGCGAACACCAAAGTCACCACAGCCTGGGCACCATTTGAAGTCATACTCGGGGTTCTTGGTGGTCATGCTAAAACGACCCCTTTCCTCTGTGAATCAACTATCTGTTCTATGTTCTTTACCAATCCACTGACCTTGAACGGCAGTCCTGTGTACTGGGTAATGGACTCGGTGCGGATGCCCTGAGCGCGTAGTATGCTGGCAAATTGGCCTTGATAGTTGAGCTCAGGAACTATAACCAGCTCCTTCTCCCGTAGCTCCTCCAGCAATTTGGGTGGCATCGGGTGTAGCTGCATCGTATAGTACCAGCCGATGCGCTGCCCCCGGGATAGCAGCGCGTGATACGCTTCCCGTGTCGGACCCTTTGAGCCTCCCCAGGTCATGACCGCTATTGGCTCCGACTGATTTTCAGCTTCGTAGTTATCGTCTTCCAGAAGCTTCAATTTGCTGAAGCGGCGCTGGGTCATCTGAATGTGCCTGCTGGGCAAGTGGGTGGTATCGCCCATGGCGTCGTGCTCGCTGCCGTTAGCTACGTAGGAGCCCGGCTGGCCGGGAATGGGCATTGGGGACAGCTCAAGCCCATCGTATCTCAAATACCCGTTGCTCCCCTGATACACCTTTCGATCCTTGATTTCCAGTTTCGACAGATCAGGCTTGACGATGTTCTGAGCTCGCTCAGCCAATGACATTTCAGTCATGAGGATTACCGGGCCTTGATACGTCTCGGCCCAATTCAATGCTTTGATGGCCGCGTAGAAACATTCTTCCACGGATCCTGGCGCTATGATAGGCAGTGCCACATCGCCGTGCGCCGGATGTAGGCAGGACAGGAGGTCCGACTGCTCTGTCTTGGTAGGCAACCCTGTGGCCGGACCGCCCCTTTGAACGTCTACTACCACAAGGGGAATCTCGGCCATCCATCCCAGGCCTAGGCCCTCGCTCATAAGGGAGAACCCTGGCCCAGCGGTAGCTGTCATGGCCTTCTTGCCGGCGAAACCTGCTCCCAAGAGTGCGGTAATGGACTCTATCTCCGAGCTCACTTGATAGGCGAACTTGCCTGGCTGCACCAGGTGGCGTTCCATAAACAGGAGGATTGTGGTGGCCGGGGATATGGGATATCCCACGTAGAAGTCCAGGCCCGCTGCTAGCGCTCCGAGAGAGATGGCTTCATTACCCTTGACCATGAGCTGTTCCCAGTCGGGCTTGATCGGAGTTGCCAATTCCCCTATCTGCATCTCGCCGGTGGCCGCGTGTTCGTAGCCAAGACTCAGTGCTTTGATATTGGAGTTTACGATTGCATCGCGTCCCTTGAAGCGGTTTCTTACGAACTCCTCAAAGTAGCTTAACGGCATATTTACCAGGTGGGCAAGGGCGCCTATCATTACCATGTTGGCAGATCGAGCTTCGCCCGCTTCCTTAGCCAGCGTATCGAAAGGGATCCCTACGGCCCGGCCGTCTGAGCTTATCTCGAAGGCAGAATCGTGTAAGACTACGCCGCCGTCCCTGACCTCATCCCGGTGAGTCTCGTAGGCTTCGAGGTTCAGGGCTACCAGTACGTCCAGGTCATCGCCTGGGCTTAGAACGGGCGTGGTACAGATGCGTGTCTGGGTCCAGGTAGGCCCTCCCATAATTTGAGAGGGGAAGGTCGCGAAGGTCTGGGTATGATAACCTACAGAAGCAGCAGCTCGGGCTAACATCTCGGCCGCGGTAACTACACCTTGGCCACCCTCCCCCGCGAACCGGACTACGAAATCCTGCGTCTGCATCGAGTTCCTCCTATGGAACCTTCATTGTTTGGTGTTCGTGCGCTCTTCGTCTGTCAGTTGATTTGGGACAAGCTGGGTTAATAGGAGAGTTAAGCTGGATTAGCGCTGGCAGCGACCTGTGGCTTTTTTAGATGCCGACTGGCTAGATTGAATCTGCATCTTCTAAAAATCTGGGGTTAGATACTGCGACCATTGCTCCGGACGATCGCTATTCGGGACGCATACTTTTAGCTCCAACGATGAGCCTAGTCGGTCACATAACGTTCCAAATATAGCATCAGCCATAAGGTTTGTCAATAAAGTCGGAAGGGCTTTGACGTCTAATATCGATTGATAATTGGGCATAAATTACGAAAACTGGCTAAATTAACTTAATGGATAGCTCGTTTCTTGCACACCCCAGAAGTGCTCAACTTCTATTCTGGTGGCCCGAAGAGCACTTTCTCCAAGGAACTGCGGTCTGAAATAACTCGGGCCAGGGCGTCTATGGAGGCGTCCACTCCCTCTAAGATCCCCTCATTACTGATATCGTCGCCCTCTCGCAAGGAGTTCACCTTGACGCTCATCATCTTGGATGCACCGGGGTAATGTAGCGATGCCACGCAAAGGAAACCGAAACCTCTGAGCATGAGCATGGAGTGGGTTACGCTAAGGTCTACTGGCGCGAGGTCTGTCTCTTCCAGGCCCGCGCGAGAGAGTACTAGCTCGGTGAAGTCATTTAGCGAGAGGTAAATGCCGTCGTAGGCGCCGTACTGAAGGCTCTCACCAAGGATGGGTTTGGCCAGCTCCCATAGATCGTGGTGACGGTTAAGCCACTGAGAAAAGAGCTCGCGGCCATGTTCAGGTGTGTATTGTTGGAGTGTGCGCAACGCTGCCGCCACGATAGCCGGGCGACCTTCGGTGCCCATCATGTTGGCCTTGGCGCCGACCTGGTCCATCAGGTCCGTGCGACCTACGAGTAATCCTGCCCTTGGGCCATAGAAGGCAGCCTTTTCGCAGCTCGTCATCACCAGGTCCGCTCCCAGGTCGCCTGCCGGTAGCTGCTCATAGAAGGCTGTTCGAGTGCGAGCTCCGGAAGCGTCGTCCACATACACCGGGACTCCTCGATCGTGGGACACCTCGCAAATCTTCTGCAACTCTTCTTCCGTCAATACTCCCCTGTAAGCCGAGCAGACTATCACCAATGGTACGTTCTGCTCCTCGGCCAGCAAAGACCTCAGCTCTTCGGGACTGGTCACTTCAATCCAGCGGGAGCGAGCGAGCTCCACAGCCCGAGGCACTGAGGGATGGCCATGGCCTCCGACTCCTGGGTATGGAGGCACCACATAAGGCACCACCGAGTTGGGCGGAACCAGCGCCTGTGTCACGGTGATAGTGCCTGCGGTGACCCTGTTGAATACCTGAGCCCTGTAGCTTTCGTCGCCTCCCAGGTGTTGCCTGGCTAGATCGGTCAGCTCTTCCTCCATTAAGGCAGTGCCCAGGTACCGCTCCTGATAAGCAGGCTCCTCGAAAAAGTCGGGTACGGTGCAGTCGTCCACTAAGCCCATTAGATTGTGCAACCCTTCAAGACCGTGCTTTTCGTAGCGGTGTAGCATGACCTTTTGTGCGGCGCGCACCACCCGGTACTCTACGACTTCGTCCGTAATGATAGTGCCTGGAGCATGGCCGAGAACGCGGTCAATGTTTTGGGGATGGGCTTTAGAGGCGGACATTCTATTACTCCTTGTGAACGGTTTTAGGCTATATCAAAAAAAGCTAGTACTCAGTCAACCTAATTGTTGGCAGGATAGAGATGGTGAAGCTTGACTCGGGCGTCCACAGTGGAGAATCTCCAGTCAATGGTTGCTCCGGCTTGGTTTCGTTCTGCCTCCAGGGCCGCGATCTCGCCACTCAAAGTCTCTTCATCGGCAATACGCCGGCGCAGGACTCGCCTGGCCAAGACACTGAACTCGATCTCTGCCATGTTGAGCCAACTACCGTGCTTGGGAGTGTAGTGAAACTCCAAGCGTTTGCGTATTCGCCTAGCCTCCTTGGGCTCGAAGGTTTCGTAGAGGGAAGCTGGTTTGTGGGTGTTGAGGTTGTCCAGCACCACCCGGATCTTCTCGGACGCTGGGTAAGCTTCATCGGCCAGCCACCGCATCTGCTTAGCGAAGTCCACCATGGTACGACGTTCGGTCACTGCCACATGCCTCCAGCCCGCCAGGGGCTCGCACAGCATGAACAGGTTTCGGGTGCCATTGCGCTGGTACTCGTAATCGTATCGCTCCCGTCGTGCCGGCTTGGGCGGGATCGGAGACCTCTTTTCCGCCAGCAACTGCTTGGAGGTCTCGTCGAAACAGACCACCGGGCGCTCTGGGTCATAGGGTTCCGCGTAAAGGTCCAGCACATCCTCCATACACGCCACAAACTCGGCGCTCACCTGGGGAATACACCACTCCTTCTTCTGCCACGGCTTGAGACTGTTTTTTTCAACCGCTTGCGAATTCCCTCGTGGGACATGGAGGGCGCCAGCCCCAACTCCACCACCTTGTTTGCCAGGAGCCGCAGGGTCCAGTGGTCATGGCCTGGGGGGGCCTCGCTGCACGCCAGGGCAATCAGGTGCGCTTCCCCCCGCTCATCCAGTTTGGTCGGATGTCCTGGCCGAGGATCTTCCTCCAAGGCCCGCTTCAGTCCTCCCTCCAGGTACCGCCGCTTGGTACGGCACACCGTACCCGCAGACGTGTCCAGCGCCTCCACGATGCGCATCACCCCCCAGCCCGTATCTGCCTTTAGCAGAATACGGGCCCGGGCAACCTTTCGCGCTGGGCTCTTTCCCCCGCGAATCAGTCGTTCCAACTGGTCTCGTTCTTCCCTTTCCAACCGGACCACATACCGTTCTCGTCCCATGGCTGCCACCCTCCTACGTCAACACTCCTAAAAAAGGGTAGCAACCTTAGACGTTTTCTTAAACAATTACCAAAACCGAGTTGACTGAGTACTAGAGCTAAATGTCAGGCATAATATAACTCAGGACATCACACTCGTCAATTTTTGAGCCGCGGCGTTTATAGCCATGAATCGTCAGCCTAGAGAGCGGGACAGAGTCTTGAATAGCACCCGGCCTTTTCGACTGTCATTCCCGCGAAAATAGGCAGAGCCAACCTACTCCCCCTTGTGAGAGAGGATTGAGGTGGGTGGTATCACACCCCCATCCTAGCCTTCCCCCATCGAGGGGGAATGGACTTGTTCTCTCCCCCCTTAACGGGGAGAGTTAGAGTGGGGGTGAAACGATGCATCAATTTTAAGGTTGACTAAGCACTAAGTTCCCCTTTTACAAATTGCGCCAAGCTTCGTCTTCCTCGGGTTTTAGCCAGTCTCTTCTCAGCGACGACTCACTAACCATGGCTACTTCAGCCTTCTGAGTCAAATTCTTGGCTTGCAAAGCGCGCACGAAATCCAGCACTTCCTCCAGGAAGGTGTCGGGCATTTTATCCATCTCTTCCAAAATCAACTGCCTCAGCGTCATGTTTTCTCCGCAGTGACTCCGAATTTTGACGACCTTTTTAACTTTCAAAATCTAAGATGACTCTTAAGCAGTATATCACCTGCTAATCACCACCAACGCATCCAAAGCTTTTACTCCTTGACCCTTGGGCAGCACTGCCAGCGGGTTGATATCCAGCTCCGTTAATCTATCGTCCAGGTTCATTGCCAAGGTGGATACCCGCATCAATGTATCCAGTAGGGCATCCACATCCGCAATCGGTCGCCCCCGGAAGCCACGGAGAATCTCCGAGCCCTTCACCTCGTCGACCATCTCCAGGGCGTCTCGCTTAGTAATCGGGCAAACCCGCATCGCTATGTCCTGATACAGCTCCACGAAAATGCCACCCACGCCGTACAACAGAACAGGACCGAACTGGGAGTCTCGGGACACTCCGACGATCACCTCAGTGCCACCCTCTACCATCTCCTGTACCAGCACACCCATGACCTCTGCATTGGGAAAGCTCTCACTTGCGTTGCCCGTTATCCCGTCGTAGGCCTGCCGCAGCTCTGCTTCATTTCGTACGCCGACACGTACCAGCCCAGCCTCAGTCTTGTGCAAGATGTCGGGGGACTCCACCTTTAGTACTACCGGATAGCCTATGTCCCTGGCCGCGGAAGCAGCTTCCTCCCAGGTGGAAGCCCGCTGCTCACGAGTACTGGGAATATCCCATTGGGAGAGCAACTTCTTGGCTTCGTACTCTGTAAGAGTTAGACGACCTTGAGCCGAAAGCCGCTCTACTTCCTCCTTCTGATCCGGTGACATACTCGAAGGTGGAGTCGGCTTATCCTTCAGAAAATCCTTTCGTCGATGGTGATATTCGAACAGGCCTCTGATACCCCGGGCCAGCTCACCGGGCTGGTAGAACAGGGGAACTCGGGCCTCTTTCAGTGCCTGAAGTCCTTCTGTGGCCGACCGTCTTCCAACCCACAGAAAAGCGACGGGCTTGGATGTGTTGTTTCGAAGCTCTATAACCTGCTGAGCCTGGCTGTCACCCATACCGCTGGCCACTACCAGAGCACCCACCTCGGGTTCGTTGACCATCAGCTCCATAATGCGAGAAAGGGACTCCGTGTTGGCAAGACCGGTGACATCCGCGGGATTTGCGGCCCATCCGAAGCCTTTTAGAATGTCATTCAGCCCGGACTCGGCTGACTCAGTAAGCTCAGGCAGGTACAGGCCCATCTCCCCGCACCGGTCGGCAGCGAGGGAGCTGATGCCTCCAGAGTGGGACACCACCCCCAGGCCCTTCGCGGAAGGCTCGGGACTATAGGCCAGAAGCTGAGATATCTCCAGCAGCTCTTCGTAGTCCGCCGCTCGAAGGACACCGTACTGCTTGAAGACGGCGTCATGCACGGCATCGGAGCCCGTCAGGGCAGCGGTGTGAGACCTGGCGGCCTTTGAACCCACGTCCGACCGGCCAACCTTGATAACCACGATGGGCTTGCCTCGCTCTTGGGCCAAAGCTGCCACATCAAGAAACTTACGGGCGTCCTTGAACCCCTCTATAAAGCAGGTAATCACCTTCGTATCAGGGTCGTCCAGAAGATATCGGATGAAATCCGATGATTCCAGATCGGCCTCATTGCCAGTACTGATAATGTAGGTATATCCGATTCCCCGCTCGACAGCTCTACTTAGTAGGGGTCCGAAGGAGTTACCGCCACTTTGAGAGACCAGGGCCAGGGGCCCGCTAAGACCCTCGCTGTCCAGAGCGGAAGAGGAGGCCCAGATGTTGTCCTTAACGTTAGCCACGCCCAACGTGTTGGGGCCGCAGACTCGCACCCCGGACTGGCGGGCGAACTCACCTAGCTGACGCTGTAGGTCGCCCCTATCCTCGGTCCCTCTTTCGGCAAACCCGGCGGAGATGACGACGGCAGAGCCTGCCCCTTTTTCCGCACAGTCCTCCAGCACACCCATCACGCGGTCGTAAGAAACGATTACCGCCACCAAGTCCGGGCTCTCCGGTAGGTCCTTGAGGCTGGGATAGCACTTCACTCCCATAAGCTCATCGTATCTGGGATTTACGGGATACACATTCACGTTGGGAGAGGCCTTGAGGACAGACCGAAGAAAGCGACCTCCGTACTGCATCCGTGATGTTGCGCCCACGATAGCGATGGATTTGGGGTTCAGCATTCGATGAATCGAGCCCATTGCCTGATCGGCGACAGTTACCATATAGAAACCTCCAAGGGGTAATGACCATGGCCCGGTGCCAAGGTCGGGGGTATTCTAGCGGATTGGTATGGGCGACGCAACTGAGCTTCCTGTCGGGTATCGAGCCTCAACTTTAAATAGATGAAGCTATTAGGCGCTGTCCCTAGTACCCATACCTCATAAGGGTGAGCCCCCGTATAGGCCATGGCTTCCATTTAATATATAAGGTGATAGCTGCCGGGCGTTTGGGTGGGAACACCCTCCCGTCTCAGCCACGCCCACTGTATTATTCAATAAAGCTAATGCAAAGTAGATCAACTCTGAATGTGGATGGTCAAATCGCCGAGTCATTATTTATATTCATCCTTGACCCGGCACAAGACATCAGACTTGGATGGGAGGTTGGTTGATTGGAAAAGGTCCTAATAGTAGATGACCAGGCAGTTTTCTGCCACATGGCCCGGGAAATATTCAGTAATTGCCCGCAATTTTCAGTCGTTGGTGAAAGCTACGGTGCCCAGGAGGCTATGGAGCTCATTAATGAGCTCGACCCCGATATCGTCCTGATGGATGTAGAGATGGACGGGATCAATGGACTAGAGGCAACTCATCTGATCCGAAACCGATTCCCTGCGGTGCAGGTTGTGCTCATGAGCATCTACGATGAAAAAGAATACAGCCGGTTAGCCATAACAGTAGGTGCGCGAGCCTTCATACCAAAGAAGGATTTCACTGCTCCGATGTTACAGCAGATCATGAACCAGGAGTGACTAAGTGATCAATGGAGTCCGGGCCCTGGTCTTAGTGTGAGCTAATTATGGTGTGCACTCCATGGTATGGTTGGGGGTTACCCCCATGGATATGTCTAATTCTGGCTGGGATAATTAGAACGCATTAAGTTAGGAACACCAATTCGAGGTGGTGATATGATCAACTCTGAGAACAATTACGTAGCGAGCACTCCTCATCAGTCGTCGCCGACGCTTTTGAGGCGACGGTTGTCTATATCGCTGCTCACGGCAGTTGCGCTGCTCACTCTGGTTTTGGCTTCTCTGAGCCAGATGGCATTTACAGGCCCTGTCCCCCAAGAAATCGTCACCAGCGGGTCAGTGGCGGCATCCACCAATGATGCGGACGTATCTCCAGCATCTTCTGATACTTTCCTATCTCCTCATGGCTCAAACGAGCAGACTGGTATCTCCCATACAGCCAATGAACTCTCTTACTTGCCCTCAAAAGGCGGCCTGACTACTCCCATAGCGTAACTTCCGGGCTAACCTATCTCCATTTCAACACGGGAATCACTCTCCGGTACTCCCACTGAGTCCTCATGGGCCACAGTTTGCCTAAACGTCTCAACCCCACCGAAGTACCTCTCTTCCTCACCCTTTGCCCCAATCTGGAAACATAGTATAATTCCTGTGTCTCGTCTGGTATCTGATTGAAATGCAGGAAAGGGGGCCAGAACACTATGGTCTCTGCGGACAAAATAGTGCTTCTTGATCCGTCAGCCGAAGACGTGCCTGAAGAGCACGCGCTGGCCAAGCGTATCAATTCACTCAAAGGCGCCACTATCGGGCTCGTAGACAATACCAAGCACAACTCGGACCTCTTCCTCAGGCAAGTAGGAGACGAGCTTCAACAGCGCTATGGGGTCTCCAAGGTAGTTTACGTCCGAAAGGCCAACGCCAGCACTCCCGCGCCACCCGAGCTGCTGGATCAGGTCGTGAGGCCTTCCGATGCGGTGATTCACGCGGTAGCCGATTGAGGCTCCTGCACAGCGTGGGGTCTCCACGACGGAATAGAAACTGAGAAAAGGGCCGTACCATCAGTGACGGTCATAACAAGCGCGTTTACCCGGCTAGCTAAAGCCCGGGGCGAGACCCTGGGAATGCCGGCCCACCCTGTAGTAGTAATACCTCATCCTCTAGCCAGCAAGAAGCAGGATGAGGTGGTCCAAATAGCTCACGATGCGTTAGAAGAGATAGTCAGCGCCATCACGGCATGAGGTAAATGCCAGATGACTCAACAGACAGGCCTAAAGGCTCGAAGGGTAGAGGCCACCAACTCCCTAGAGGCAATAAACGACCTATATTACCAACGGAGCTGGACCGATGGCCTGCCCATCATACCTCCAACGGAAGACCGGGTCTGGAATATGGTCCGCACCTGCCGGAAGGACCCGGGCCAAGAGCTTGGAAAGATCGCTCCGGGTAACGGCACGGCGACCGTTGAAAAGGTAGCGATTAATGCGGTTATGGCAGGCTGTCAGCCCGACCATTTCCCCGTGGTGGTTGCGGCGATCGAGGCCATATGCCAAGAGCCGTTCAACGTCGGAGGCATCCAGGCCACCACCGGGGGTGCCGCTCCTCTGATAATAATCAATGGGCCAATCGCGGCTAGGCTCAACATAAATGCTGACACGGGCGCCTTCGGCCACGGCTACCGGGCCAACGCCACCATAGGTCGAGCCGTACGCCTCGTCATGCGGAATATCGGCAAGGCCATCCCCGGTGAGATGGACAAGTCGACCTTGGGCCATGCCGGAAAGTACACCATGTGCATCGCTGAGAACGAAGGCAGGAGTCCGTGGGAACCGTTACATGTGGAGCGGGGCTACCCTCCAGACTCTAGCACCGTAACGGTAGTGGGAGTAACGGGTGCAATTCAGCTCAGCGAGATGACTGCTTCATCGGGGTTGGAGGTGCTGAACACCTTTTGCGACTCGCTAACCTTACCGGCAACCTTTACCCACTACATTATCGGCCGGCATAACCCGGTAATGCTAGTATTGGGCCCGGAACACGCCAGCGAGATGGCCGCCGACGGCTTGAGCAAGTCAGACGTCAAGCGATACATTTTCGAGAACGCACGCATGGCTGTGGGTCGGATGCGAGACCGGGGATACTGGTCTAGCCGCACCTGGCCTGAATGGGTCGCCGCCGAGGACGACAGCTACATGGTCCCGCCCGTTTCAGACCCCGAGGACATCATAATCGTAGTTGCGGGCGGAGACGGCAGACATTCGGCATGGCTGCCCACCTGGCCTGCAACCAAACCAGTGACCGTTCCTATAGAGCTCTAAGGAAATAGCCCTCACTCCCAGCCCCTCTCCCAGTGTGGGAGAGGGGTGACCGAAGGTCGGGGTGAGGGTGCGCGGGCGCCACAGCTATGCTCACAGGATTCCGACGATTTCGCCCTTCTCGTCAACATCGATCCTGAAGGCGTTGGGGGTTCGAGGTAGCGCTGGTAGGGTCCGTATCTCTCCCGCCAGCGGGTATACAAACCCGGCCCCAGCCGAGATTCGAAGTCCTGTAATCGGAAATGTATGACCTTGGGGACGTCCCAATAGCTTCGGGTCCGCCGATATTGAGGCATTGGTCTTGGCCATGCATATGGGCAAAGCTCCCCATCCAAGCTCCGTGTACCTCCTGGCCTGGCGCAGGGCGCTTCGCTCCCAATTCACCTCTCCTGCCTCATAGATATTGCGTGCCAGGCTTTCCACCTTCTCCTCGATAGACGCCTCCAGCGGATAAAGATACCTCAGCTCAGAGGGTTGCTCACACGCCGATAGGACAGCCGCGCCCAGCTCTTCGGCCCCTTCGCCACCCTTGGAGAACACGTGGCTCTCAGCTACGCCGTGAGCCCCCGCCGCTAGAGCTGCTTTTTTAACCGCGTCAACCTCTTCGGGACTATCGTCGGGGAACCGGTTGATCGCCACCACCGCGGGGAGGCCGAAGAGCCCAACGACGCCAATGGCGTGCTCCATGTTGGCTATCCCCTTACGCAGCGCCTCAAGGTTCGGGGAGGTCAACTCCTTCAAAGCAGCGCCGCCATGCCATTTCAACGCCCTTACAGTCACCACCACGACTGCCGCGGAGGGCGGATATCCTCCTGACCGGGTCTTGATGTGGACAAACTTTTCCAGTCCCAGGTCGGCGCCAAACCCTGCCTCCGTGACTACGATGTCACCACATCCCATAGCTAACCTGTCGGCCAGAATCGAGCTGCAGCCATGAGCGATGTTTCCGAATGGCCCGCTATGAACGAGGGCCGGCTGACCCTCCTGGGTCTGTACCAGATTGGGCTTCAGAGCGTCTTTCAGCAGCGCCATCATGGAGCCCACGGCGTTCAGGTCTGAAGCCGTTACGGGTTTGCCGTCTCTGGAGTACCCAACCAGCAGACGGCCAAGCCTGACCCGAAGGTCATCATAGCCGGTGGACAGCGCAAGCACGGCCATGATTTCCGATGCCGCATCTATGTCGAAGCCGGTCTCTCGCAGGGGCCCATCGACTCTGCCATTGAGTCCAATTACGATGTTTCTGAGGGTCCTGTCCCCCGCGTTGGTGACCCGACGCCACTGCAGCCCCGAGGCATCCAGGTCCGGCGCTGTCTTATGGTACACCGCCGCGTCGGCCAGAGCAGCCAGCAGGTTATGGGCCGAGGCTACCGCGTGGGCGTCGCCTGTAAAGTGCAGATTGATATTCGTGTCCGGCAGTACTCGTGACTGCCCACCCCCGGTGCCACCCCCCTTGATACCGAACACCGGCCCCATGGAGGGCTCTCTTATTGTTAGCACGGGACGTCTTCCCAGACGGGCCAGACCCTGCACCAGCCCGATGGAAGTGGTGGTCTTGCCTTCCCCCATGGGTGTAGGGGTCATCGCAGTCACTACTACAAGCTTGGCTTTGGAGTCACCGGCTGGAAAAGACTCCAAAGGAACCTTCGCTATGTATCGGCCGTAAAGCTCTAGATCGTCGGCTTGAAGACCCAGGTCATCCGCCACATCAACAATAGGACGCACGGGCACCCCCTGCTAAAGGATATATGAGGCAAATTGAGACTTAGTTGCCGGTCTTTTCGTAGATCTGAATACGTTGCCGGCAGCTATCCAAGACATAAATCTTGCCTTGGGCATCTATCTTCACGTTGGTCGGTCCCCAGAACAGTTTCTCTACGCTCGCCGACTGGTCACGAAGGTAGTCGTCGGAAGAGTCCACCTCAGGCTCCATGTCGGACTTCAATCGTTCTTCAAGCTCATCCTGGTTAGAGATAAAGTAGTCCTTAGCCCACTTGGATAACCCCGACTCACCCATGAATTTGGCGATGAATTTCCCGTTAACGTCAAACACCTGGACCCGCTCGTTGCCCCAGTCCGCCACATAGATGTTGCCTTCACTGTCGACGGCGACTCCCGCGGGCCTGTTGAACTCCCCGTCGCCTCCGCCGGAAGAGCCCAAGGTCAACAGGAAATTGCCGTTGCTATCGAACTTCTGTATACGGTCATTGCGCCAGTCAGCCACGTACACGTTTTCCGAATGGTCGATGGCAATCCCCCATGGAACGTTAAACTCTCCATCTCCAGAGCCTGAACGGCCCCATCCACTTAGGTATCTCCCATCTTTAGTGTATTTCTGGATACGGCAATTCATGCCGTCTACAACTAGCAGATTCTCATCCGAATCGAAGACGATACCGGCCGGCCGGTCGAACTCGCCATCTCCCGCTCCCTGCACACCCCATTTTCTGAGGAACTCCCCATCCTTGCTGAATATGGAGATGCGATGAAGGGCTTCGTCGGATACGTAGAGGTTACCCTCTCCGTCGACGGCGATGCCTGTAGGCCACATCATCTGGCCATCCGCGGTGCCACCATAGCTGAATTCTCCCAGATAGTCTTCGTCCAGAGTGCACATAGTGATGCGCTTCCATTCAGCTACCGTCTCCGATTCGGCCCCCCCACGATTCAGAACATAGATAATGCCATTAAGACCGAATACCATATCCACCGGCCCCTTGAAGCCGCGGCCGTTGTTGGCGTCCACACCTATGGTATTGCTGTATCTATATGGAGCTATGGTAATCATATTCTTCGCCTTACTCAATGATTAATGAATCATGGAAACCGCTCGACACACGTGCGTCCAATCAGGCCAGTTGAAACTCCCTCGTGGCCACAATAAGCTGTAGTATCTCCTTAATCCGTTGGGCAGAGTCTAGTGACTGCTCCTCGGACTCGAAGGAAAGATTTCCACTGGCATCGGCATGGGCGACCAGCTCCCGGCTCGTATTCTCTGACACCTCAATGGGACCCATCAGCTCAAGACATGTCTCTACAAGCTCCGATGGTGACAGAGACTTCCCTTTGTTCCGAAGTCGATCGATTATAGAGCGGACACCGGGGCTGTCAACGTCATCGAACTGCTTGGCCGCGAAATTAATCCGGCTTACCAAACTCCCGGTGGTGATCCACTCTTTACCGGTGTGCCAACCCTCCACGCTCGGCGGGTCCAGAAGCTGCTGACCCATGTAGCCCGCCTCCAGAGCCAGCCGTACATCGTCCATCTGGGGCACTCGATGACCCCCGGCAAGACGCACACTCCCCACCACCAACTCCGCCGGACTCTTCACTCTGGCGAATGTGGCCTTCTTGAAGAAATCGGAGTTGAACAGCACTCTCAGCACCGAGCGAATGTCATATTGGTTTTTCTCAAGGGCCTCTGCCAAAGTGTCGATAGCCGCAGGATCGCGAGGCGGAACGGTCTGCCACGCTGGCACCTGAGGCTCGTCCGCCACGAAAAAATTGTAGAGATGTCGGGCGATGAATCTGGCCGTGGTCGGTTGCTCGCAAATAATATCGATTATGTCCTCACCGTCGAAGGCGCCCTCATGCCCAAGAAATCTCTTATCACCATCGTCGTGGTCTTCTTCTCTATACTCGAACTGCCAGTCCAGACGCCCATAGGGCCACACAGAGTCCCGGGCGGCGCGCGCCGTTTGATAACCAGCATTGCGTATGGTCCAGCCGGTAAATGCGCGAGAGGCATGTCTCACATCGTCCTCGGTATAATGACCAACGCCCATGGAGAACAGCTCCAGAAGCTCCCGACCGTAGTTCTCGTTCACTCCTTCTCTATGGTTGTCCTTGTTGTCCAGCCAGAAGATCATGGCCGTATCCTTGGACAGCTCAACGAGCAAAGTGCGAAAGCTGCCCAAGCCATGGCGCCGGAACATCTCAATCTGCCTCGACAGGCACCTGGGTTGATTCAGTTTGGTATAGCCAGTGGCGAATATCCCGTGCCAGAACAGGGCTATCTTCTCTTCCAGTGGCCGCCGCGTGTTGACCATGCGGTACATCCAGTATGCCTGGGCGCTGTCTATCTGCATCAAGGTGTTGGCGGTTATGTGGTAACGCCTGACCAGGTCCTCGTCGTCCAGAGACGGTGGACCATCTTCGGGATGTAGCAACTCCTCAACCACGGCCTCGTATCCCTTGGCCACGTAGCTCTCAAGCTCATCCCGAGTTGCTCCGAATCCGGCTCGGCGCATCAGATGGGCCATCAGCCTGATATCATTGTCGGCCATTCATTCCTCCCCAGGTTTTGCCTCAGACCCCTAGAATGCTTCCACGCCGGAGTGTCTCTTAAGCAGATATGGTAATATCTGCACGAGGAAAAATCAATTCGGACTGGGAAGTGGACTAGGATGTATCCACATATAAGCTGATCGCTATGCTAAAATATCGGAAAATCGGACAGCCTTAACAGTGGTCACTTTCAGGCCATCCATCGAATCAAGGAGGCTCCATGATAACTGTCGAGCGTATCCACACTTCAGCAGTTAAATCCCTAAGACTGGTCCTGGCCCAGACTGTCCACGTCGACTACAAGGGGATCATTGAGGACCGCCGTTTCTATGTGATCGACGACAAGGGTGAGCTATTAACCCAACGACAGGTGCCGCTGCTCGGCAGAATTAGCTCGGAATACGAGCTCGAGCCTGAGAAACTGCGTTTGACTTTCTCCGACGGAAACATTTTAGAAGGACCACTGGAGCTTGGCGAGTCAGTGAACACCAAATTTTGGTGGCGCTACGTCCCTGGACAGTTAGTTAAGGGTGACTGGAACCAGGCGATATCCGAGTTTTGCCACAAACCCATTCGACTGGTGATGTCGGACGAGCCGGGTGATTGCCAGGACGAATACCCTATCTCTCTGATGGCCCAAGCATCGGTGAAAAAGCTGAGCGAGCATCCAGACGCCACCGCACCCATCGACAGCAGAAGGTTTCGGCCCACGTTCCTGCTAGACGGCTGCGAGCCCAACGAAGAGGATACCTGGATGGACCAGGAAGTGCAGATAGGCAACGACCTTCGTCTGACGGTGGTTGCCAAGGACCCTCGGTGCGTGCTAACAACCCAGAACCCGGATACGGGAGAGCGGGACGTAGACACTCAGCGGATCATTCTGAGCTATCGGCCCGGTCGCAAGGCCTATTTCGGAGTTTACGGAGTGGTGCAAACTCCTGGCACTGTCTCTGTAGGAGACACGCTCAAGGTACTGGTGGGTGCGGCAGCGGGGTCGAGTGGATAGTAAGCCGGTCCGCTAGCTGCTGGTGCCGGCGCTACGCAGGCGCGGCCAAACGCTAAGGACGCAACGATTTAGTAAGCGCAGTACAGGGTTCTGGCCCGATTGTCTGGGCCTCTCCGTTCCTGTTGCTGCGGCTGGCCCAGTCCGACCGGTGGCTTGAACTGTAGTAGCCGATTTTCCCTCGTCCAGCCTATCAGCAAAGGTACCCTGCCTGATTGGCAGCATTAGACGTCGACGCGGCGGGCACGGCAGCCGGGACAGCCACATCTGCGGCCCTCCACTACGGTGCCCTTGTAGATCAGGTCCACCATTTCCTTGTCGGTAAGTTGCATGGAGCCAGCAATCGCCGCGAACTCCTGCATACGATTGGCCCTATCCTCTTCTTCATGAAGATCGAGGGTTTCTCCTTGCAGAATTACGCGCATTGCGTATCTCCGGAGTACTGACCGGTGCTTGGCCATAAGATCCCGAGAATCCACTAAGCCGAGGCTGGTCATGATACACCCCCTGCCCTGACGTCCTCTATACAACTTCTTACGTTTAGCTTACAAAACTGGGTTCAACATGACCATGGTGATAGCCAGGGTGATCATGGGGGTATACACCTATCATCTCTGACGAATACGCCGCCAATGGCGGCGTATTCGTGGAATTGTCGGCCCAATCACCAAGCTGATCGGCGCACAACTAGCCTCGGCCTACGTATCCTTAGTCTTGGCACGGACCTCCACTCCCGCCATCTCCTCTTGCAAGAGAAAGGTCACGATACGGTCCTTGGATGCCCAACCTCGATTCATGCCCTGGATCATGAACTGCTCGGTGAGGTTTGATAGTGGCATGGGCACGCCGTAGTCACGGCCTAACTCCGTAGCAAGGCCAATGTCCTTGCGGGCCAACGCCAAAGTAAAGTTGGGAGGCTCGAACTCGCCTCGAAACACCGTCTCAGCAAATCCCGGCGCCATTGTCCCCATCGCTCCCCGGCTCCCCGACTCCAGTAGCACTTCCAGGTCCAGTCCTGCTTTAACTCCTAAGGTCAACCCTTCGGAGATGACCTGCCTGACACCAAAGTTGACCATGTTGTTTACCAGCTTGCAGATGTTACCCATACCCAAGCTGCCTGTGTACACGATCTTGTCGGAGAAGGCCTCGAATATAGGATATATCTGTTCGTAGACCTCCCGCTCTCCACCCACCATCAGTATCAGATTCCTATTGACAGCGTCAGTCTTACTGGTCAGAATGGGCGCGTCCAGCAAATGTGCCCCTTTCTGGCGGAACGCAGGTTCTATGCCCTGAATGAGGCTCGGCCGGCTGGTGGAAAGGTCTACGTAAATAGCCCCTTGTTTGATCCCCTGGACGACCCCCTGGGGGCCCATAGCTACCTCTTCCACCTCCTTGGGTCCCGGCACTGAAGCAAAGGTCACATCGCTGCGTCGGGCTACCTCGGCAGGTGAGTCCGCTAGACTGGCCCCTCCTTCCAGCAGGGGCTTCGTGGCTCCCTCTCTAATGTCGTACACCACCATGGGGTAGCCGGCCTTCTGGATGTTAATGGCCATCGGCATTCCCATCGTGCCGAGCCCGATAAATCCTATCGTCTCCATATAGCCTCCTATGTGGCGCGGAATGGGATTAATTCTATCGGTACTTCCTCTAAAGCACAAACAGGACCCATTTTGACAATGGGTCGTGGAGTAATTAACATGGCTTCTGCGAGGAGCCAACAAGGTTCGCCAAAGGAGTCTGCAATGACAAATAACAGCTTGACAGGCAAAGTACAGACTGTCCTTGGCCCCATAGAGCCGGACAGACTAGTACTCAGTCAACCATAAAACCGATGCATCGTTTCACCCCCACTCTAACTCTCCCCCATCAAGGGGGAGAGAACAAGTCCCTTCCCCCTCGATGGGGGAAGGCTAGGATGGGGGTGAAAGGTACATATCAAATCTAAGTTGACTAAACACTAGGGATGACCCTGACCCACGAGCATCTGCTGATCGACCTGTCGTCGCAGCAGCGCCCAGATGCCAAATCTAGTGACAAGGGTTTCTATGAGAAGCCCGTATCACTAGAAACTCTGGGGCCCATCAGGTACTACTCTGCCGCTAACCGGGACAATTTCCAGCTGTTTGACGTTCCCACGGCCATCGATGAGGTCAATCTATTCAAACAGTATGGCGGAGACTCCTTGGTCGATGCCACCAGCATAGGCATAGCACGCGATCCCTTGGGCCTTGCCCGCATATCCCGTGCCACCGGCGTGAACGTGGTCATGGGCGCATCCTACTACGTGGCCGGTACTCATCCGGCGGACATGGGGAGCCGAAGTGAGAACGATATTGCTGCTGAGATAGTCAGAGATGTGACCGTAGGAGTGGAGAACACGGGCATTAAAGCCGGAGTGATAGGCGAAATCGGATGCTCGTGGGCTCTCAGGGAGAACGAGCGTAAGGTGCTCAGGGCGTCCGCAAGCGCTCAACGGCAGACTGGGGCGCCCTTGCTGATACACCCCGGAAGGGATGAAACAGCACCTCTAGAAATCATAGAGGTGCTCCGGGAGGCCGGTGCGGACCTGAGCCGCACTATAATGGGCCACCTGGACCGCACCGTATTCCTCCATGACACCTTGGCCAAAATCGCCGAGAGCGGATGCTTTATGGAGTGGGACCTGTTCGGCAGGGAAGAATCGTATTACTTCCTGAACCCGAACATCGATATGCCCAGCGACGCCAAGCGCATGGATGACATCGCATGGATAGACTCCCAGGGGTATGGCGGTAAAACCCTGGTGGCCCACGACATTTGCTCCAAGCACCGCCTGCAGAGGTACGGCGGTCATGGATACCACTACATTCTGGGACATATCATGCCTCGAATGCGGTCCCGAGGTTTCAGCGAGGAGACTGTACGCCATATCCTGGTCGAAAACCCGAAAGATGCGTTAACCCTTGCCCCACCCAAAGAGTAGCCCCTGCCACAAACTCTACTGTCGCCAGATAAAAGCACGGGACATTAGTGGAAATTCGGTTAAAAATGGCTCTAGTTCGATCGCAAAATAGTTGAAATTAGATATTGACATGGTTTAGAGTAACCTTGCTGGGCCGCGACATGGTCTTCTCCCCTCACAATTATTCACCTCCAGGATAACTAGCGGCCCAGCTTTCTTTTTTCTACTGCAAGACGGTTTTCCACTGGTCCCTTGATTACTACTCCACATCGAGAAGCAACCCACTTTCCTACAGGTTCTTTTCATTCTCCCCGACGGTCATTGCGAGCGCAGCGAAGCAATCTCTTATTGCGTTGGGAGATTGCTTCAGGGCTCTGCCCTTCGCAATGACAGTGAAAAGACCCTCCACGTCCCGAACCTTTCGTTTACTATATGCGCCGATGCACGATATAATGGCCGTAACAATTTGGCAAGGAGGCGTCATGATCTCTCCCGAAGCAGTAAAATCCAACCGGTTTGCCGACACCTTTGGATACCCCACAGGGAGGGCTGTGACAAAGGTCAAGGACTACATGACCTCTTACGTCCAGGAGTTTATTAGCCATTCACCATTTGTGGTTATGGCCAGCAGCGACTTCGAGGGTCATACCGATGCCTCTCCGAAGGGCGGTAAGCCCGGCTTCGTTCGAGTTCTGGACGAGAGACATCTGCTTTTTCCGGACGTCGCCGGCAATAAGCTGTTTCAGTCCTACCAGAACATGGACAGCAATCCCCATGTTGGGCTGATTTTCTTCATTCCCGGAATCAACGACATGGTGCGGATTAATGGCGAAGCAACAGTCGTGGAGAAAGACGAACTAGACCGGCGCAATGTGGAGCTTTCGCTCTACGAGCTTGACGATAACTCCAAACACTTGCAGGGTATCATCATAAAGATCGAAGAGTCCTTCGGGCACTGTCCCCGCGCTCTGAAGTTCTCACGCCTCTGGGACACCAAGGAGATCGAGGAAAACCAGGCGAACCGACCTATCTCCGAGCGAGCGTCGGACAGCTAAGGAGAAACGACTTCACACCGTCGATGGCCCCAAGCCGCCGTACTCTGACGGCTGAGCCTCATCCGGTCCCGGCCATGGTGGAGTGGTAAAGCAGAGGAAGCGGAGAGGGCCATTCCCCAGTGCCCTGAACTGGAACCTCCAGAGTGGTGGTATCGCCAGGCTATCACCGGGCTCAACATCTACCGGAGCAACGCTCGAAGGGTCGACGTCGAGCGGGCACCGCCACACCTCACCACGCCCCTCCAAAACGTACCAGACCTCTTCCACGCGCCGGTGCCACACGGGGCGTGACACCTGGCCGGCCTCTAACGAAACCTCACACAGGCTTGCTTGACTGGCAAAATGTCTCTGATCGATCAGTAGTCGTATCTGGGACCCATCCGGCGCGAGGACATCCACGTCATCACCGCGATGGCCGACAGGCGTTGCCGCTGAACTTGAGCTCTGAACTCTAGAGCTTCCCGGTTCCATGTTCCCTTATCAACCTATGAGCCAAACAGGTCGATAAACTGGCCGGTCATGTCCTTTGGGGCCCTGGTAGCCAGGAAAAGCACTGCATTCGCGATCTCTTCCGGTGTGCTCCAATCAGGGTTCCCCTCCGGCATATCTTGTCTGTTCTGCTCGGTGTCCACGCCGCCCGGGTTGATCCCGTTAACTTGAATACCATAGGGACGGAGGGAGCGGGCAAGGGAGGTGGTGTAGCCTATCAGTCCGAACTTGGAAGCGGCATAGGTGCCGGGCCCATATTTCGTGGTTAACATCCGCGCAGCCAGAGTGCCTATATTGATGATGACACCACTACCTCTACTCATCATATGAGGAATCACGGCACGACAAGTGAGAAACGGCCCTTTCAGGTTCGCGTTCATGACGTCGTCGAACTGCTCTATCGTCGTCTCCCAAACCTCGACACCCCAATGTATTCTCGCGGCGTTGTTGACCAGGATATCAATACGCCCCCAGGTGGATAGCATGCCGTTGATCACATCGTTAACTTGGTCCTCTTTGCTCACATCCAGTACAAAGGGCAAGGCTTCTCCACCATCGGCAACGATATCTGCGACCACTTGCTCCTGGAGCTCCTTGTTGCGTCCCGTCACTGCAACCCGTACTCCCTCCCGCGCGAAGGTCTTGGCTATGGCCCTACCTATTCCTTTGTGACCCGCCGCTGTCACGAGGGCAACCTGACCTGTTAACTGCATGAGCTCATTCCCTCAAAAGAAATCTACATTTTAGGCTTAGGCACATCTTTGGGGTCTATGTCTAAACAGACCGCATCGAAACCACAAGATGGGAGTATTATAGCCACCTCACGGTATACCAGCAAGGCTTATAACGCTACCACAGCTAGTCATGGCACACTAAGCACTTCACAGACTAGGATACTAATAATAGAATAACCATTGGCCTTAGCGGCAAAAATGTCCAGATACTTTTGATATTCGATAGCTAGAGGCTGACAAAGGGCAGCAAGAGAGGAACCACAAGCATGGCACAACCGAATCCACGATACCTGGTCGGGAGCGACATCGGCGGCACATTTACCGACCTGGTGCTGCTGAATGAGAGCTCCGGAGAGATCGTTATTACGAAGGTGGTCACGACCCCTGACGACCCTTCAGATGCGGTCATTACCGGGGTCCGAGCTCTGGCAAACGAAGACCCTAACTACATTCATCACACCCGGGAGTTCGTCCACGCCACCACTCTGGCGGCCAACGCCGTGATTCAGCGAAAGGGAGTAAAAACGGCCCTGCTGGCCACCAAAGGGTTTCGAGACTTGCTGGAGCTACGTCGCCATGTAAGGGTGAAGACCAGCGAAATGTGGAATGATCCTCCTGCGCCCCTAGTGCCCCGTTATCTCCGCATCCCGGTGACCGAGCGGACATACAGCGACGGACGCATTCTTACCCCTGTAAGTCCCGACGAGATCAGGCGGATAGCCGAGTTTCTACAAAAGGAGGAGATCGAGTCGGTGGCAATCGCTTTCCTCCACTCCTACGTCAACTCCACCAACGAGAGAGAAGTGGCAGACCTGCTGCATCAGATGGCGCCGGACATCGCTATATCCCCCTCTTCGCAGGTGCTCCCCAAATTCGGTGAATACGAACGTACGGCCACTACAGTGATCAACGCATACGTCAAGCCCATCATGCAGCGCTACCTTCAACGCCTGGGAGACCGGTTAAACAGCGAGGGATTCGGGGGCAATCTTTTCGTCAATCTGTCCAATGGAGGCCTTGCATCGGTCCGCGCCGCCAGCGATCTTCCAGTGAGGGTCATCGAGTCCGGGCCTGTGGCGGGAGCCGTGGCCGCCCAAATATACGGAAAGCTGGCCGGCCTCGACGAAGTGCTATCCATGGATATGGGTGGTACGACCGCCAAGGCCTGTTTAATCAAAGACGGCGCCTTGCCCATGACCTCGGAGCTGGAGGTGGCCCGTTCAGAGCGATCGCAAAAGGGCAGCGGCTACCCGGTAGCCATCCCATCAGTAGACCTTATTGAAGTGGGAGCGGGTGGTGGCAGTGTCGCTCGGGTCAACCAACTGGGTCTGATACAGGTTGGGCCGGACAGCGCTGGAGCCAGCCCGGGCCCCATCTGCTACGGCTTCGGTGGAGAGGAGCCCACGGTTACCGACGCGGACCTGGCCCTCGGCTACCTGAACCCTGACTATTTCCTGGGCGGGGAGATGAAGCTGGATGACAGTAAAGCCACTAAGGGCTTGCGGGAGCGTCTGGCCGAGCCCCTGGGTAGAGAGGTGCTGGACGTCGCGTGGACGGTGCACCAGGTGGTAAACGAGAACATGGCCGCAGCAGTCAAGATGCATGTGATAGAGAAGGGGGGCGATCCCAGCCGTCTCTCTTTGGTGGCCTTCGGAGGCGCCGGGCCGGTGCATGCCTACCACGTGGCCGCCGCGTTGGGCGTTCCTAAAGTATTGGTGCCACCTCAGGCAGGGGTAACCTCTGCTCTGGGCCTTCTTGCAGCGCCACCCGCATTTGACCTGAGTCGGACGTACAAGATCCCCTTCAAAGACCTGGACTTTGCGGCGATGGAGCAAGCCCTTCAAGAGATGGAAAAAGAGGTCGCAGGTCTGCTGAAAGAAGTGGACCCGGAGGGCCAATCCAGGTTCGACCGCTCCCTGGATATCTGCTACATCGGGCAGGGTTACCAGATTCCGGTGGACCTCGAGGAAGATGGGCTAGCCACTATGGACGCAGCGGCTCTCTGGGAACTGTTCGCCAACGAGTATCGAGCCAAGTACGGCTATTTCTATGACGATGTGCCCGCAGAGGTAGTCAACCTCAAGGTGCGGGGCAGCATCACCGATCGTGCCCTGAAGCTCCAACCCATACCCAGAAGCCAGCATACATTGAAGGACGCACTAAAGGGCCATCGGCCAGCCTACTCTTCCGCTCAACAATCCATGGTGCCTTACGGGGTCTACGACCGCTACCTTCTCTCCTCAGGAATGGTCATCGAGGGACCGGCTATCATCGAGGAAAGAGAGTGCACCACGGTTGTGGACTCGGGCGGAACGGTGGAGGTCGACGACTATGGGACTCTGATCATATCGGTGGGGCAGCCAGAGGGGAATATGGCCGACTCAGGAGACCTTAACCTGGACATCATTTGGCCTCGCCTCATCTCCATAGCCGATGAGATGGCGGTTACTCAGATACGCACCGCATTCTCCCACGACGTTATCGAGGTCCACGATATGTCCACAGGCATCAGTGATGCCCGTGGTTTCCTGATTGCCCAGACGGCGCTCGGGGCCACCGGCCACACAGGCACCATGCCACCTCTGGTAAAGACAATCTTGGAAGAGATTCCCATCGACCAGATGCGTCCAGGTGACGCATATGTGACCAACGACCCCTGGGTTCAATCGGGGCACACCGGCGATGCATTCGTAGTAACCCCGGTATTCCTGGACTCCAAGGTCATCGGGTTCACCATATCCAGTATTCATCATCTGGACATCGGCGGCAGGGCCGGCTCTGGACTCAGCGAAGAGGTCTATGAAGAAGGCTTGATTATACCCATCCTGCCCATAATGAGGGAAGGAAAACCGAATCAGGAGTTCTTCAATATCCTGAGGCGCAACGTACGGTTCAGCGAAAAGGTTATCGGCGACTTCCGGGCTCAGGTGGCCACATGTTACGTAGGCGCTCAAAGGCTGGCCGAGCTGGTTATGGAGCAGAACCTGGGTTCGTTGGAGCAGGCCGCCGACGAGATCGTATCCCGTAGCGAGGCGGCCATGCGCAGGGGTATCCAGACCTTGGTCGACGGTACTTATAAAGCCGACCTCAGTCTGGATATGCCCGACGACTCTGGAGGCTACCTCAAGCTGGCCCTGACCCTCACGGTCCAGGGAGACGAGCTGCACGCCGACTTCACCGGCACCTCTCCCCAGGTGCGCCGCCCCATAAATGACCCTCTGAACCACGTCCGGGCCTTCTTCGTCGAGGCTATCAAGATGGTATGCGCTCCCGATATTCCCAACAACGAAGGGGCCCAACGTCCCATACGTACCTTCGCTCCCGAAGGGTGCCTGCTGAATCCCACTTATCCAGCCCCGGTTTTCTGGAGAATTGCCACGGGCACCCAGGTCTCGGACCTGGCATTCCAAGCCCTCAGCCAAGCCGCACCGGGCAGGACCCCGGCCGGGTCAGGCTCCTTACCGATATGCCAGTTCTACATGTCCGGCCAGCGCAAGTCCGGGGAGACATTCATGCTTCACCAGCACGCTTATGGCGGTATGGGAGGCCGACCAGGTAGAGATGGACTAGCCTCGGTGAGCTTTCCATACAGTGTTCGCCAGGTGTCCACGGAGGGACTTGAGATCGAGACTCCGTTCTTCTACGAGAAACGGGAAATTTTGTGCGATTCCGGAGGAGCAGGCCAGTGGCGTGGTGGGCCCGGCGAAGAGCTGGTCATGAGAGCGGTACCGGGCGTTGACGTGGACCCGTCCAAGCTCATCATATTCTCCGGCGCCGGTGGCCGGTATCGAGAACCTCCCCATGGCATTTCGGGGGGGAGGCCAGGCACAATCGCACGGATTTTAGTCGACGGTGTGCAGGCAGACCCAGCCACTTTGGGTAACTCTCCCGAGGTACATTTCCGCAGCGACCAGGCCCTCACATTGCAGCTACCAGGAGGCGGTAGCTGCGGCGACCCCTCTGAACGAGACCCTACGCTCATCGAATCGGACTTGAAGAACGGCTACATATCTAGGGAAAGCGCCATCCGGGACTACGGCTACAGCCCCGATACCTAGTCAAGGAGAGCCGGTGGTATACCAGGGACTTTCGGTGCTCGAATGTCGTTATTGCTACTAAAATCCCTTCCCCCTCGATGGGGGAAGGCTAGGATGGGGGTGAAAGGCACCTATCAAATCTTGGTTGATTGACTACTACTAGTTGTCCCAGTCTCTTTTCATGATGCCTTAACGTGACCCTTCCAGCGCCGCTCGCTTCTCCTCATCCCGCGCCTTACACTGCGTTGCTCGCTCCAGTACCGCTTTGGCCCAAACATCCACGGGTACGTCGATCATTCTTCCAGCGAATGGCACAGCTGCAGTGCCTGCCGCCACAGCCTGGGCGAACACCTCTCGCACCTGGGTGTAGTACTGCACCTGTCCTTCGGTTGGAGTGAAAGCGGTGTTGACCGGCTCTATCCATGTGGCGTCGGGGCAGATGACTCCTTTGGTCCCCAGGTTTTTGCCCACCGTTGCCAAGCGCAATACCTCGTCCCGAGAAGGAGTGCCCAAGAGAGAGCCCAAGGGATGGGCCATGCCCAGTGGCTGAACGCCGTCCGCGATTCCCTCGATGACCATGCGGCCTCGCGCGTACACCAATGGGTCGTACTCTTCTGAAGGGCTGATCCCCATGCTGTAGCACAGGTCTCCCTCATCCAGGGCCAACTGGCTGACTCGGGGGCTTGCCGCGATTATTTCGCGGACGTTCCACACGGCTAAGCCGGACTCCAGCAGAACGATGATCTGCAAAGAGCCTGCCTCAATACCTCGCTTGTGCTCCATATCCTCCATCAAACCAGCGGCCTGTACTACGTCTTCAGCGCGTTCAGTATTGGGCAACATAATGCCATCGAGGCCAGGCCAGATCGAGGCCTCCAGGTCCGCATGGAGATAGGGCTTGTTAACGCGCACGAACACCTCTGCGCCGCCGTAGGCGGCCATGGGAATAGCCTCTTTGACCACAGACCTGGCTTCGAGCTTGCTCGATTCGGGTACACTGTCCTCCAGGTCCAGGGTAACCGCGTCCGGGACATGGGGCCACTCATCTTTTTTGCCTGTGCCGGCTTTCCTTTCGGCAGCCGTTACCGGCAGCATCAAGTTGGAGCGGCGTACGAGGTCATTTGTGGTTCGTTCCAGGTTGGGGCCTACCTTTCTTGCTCTTCTTAAGAGGTTGCGTCTGCTTCTTCGGCGGCTCGGGTGCGGGCTACGGCGTCGGCTTTTTCTCGATCCCTCTCGGCGCAAAGTTGGGCCCAGTCCAGCAATTCCTCGGCTCGGTCGGCTTCATAGCGGTCGATGACCCTGCCATTCACCTCTTCCCAGGTAATGCCGGAAGCCTCGAGCTGCCGGTATCGCTCCAGTACCCATCGAGCATCGTCTACATCCTCTTGGGGTGGGGTATAGCCTCGTACCTGGGGCTCAACTATCGCGGGATGCAATCCGCTGCCGTGGCGAAAACCGCACTTGCGAGCGGCCTCGGCCTGTTCGAAGGCGCGGTCTGGGTCGCTTACACTCCCGGTGGTGTCGGGGGTGTAGGGTGTAGCAAGAAGCTCTAGCCCAAGGTCATAGGCCGCCAGGTCCATCTCGCCCTTGCCGTAGACGAACTGATCGAAGCCCACGAACATCTCAACTCCGATGTCTCTGGACATATCGTACCCTGCTCCACCGCCGTAGTCCTTGATACGGGGACTGGCAGCAGCGATCTCGTGGGCGTTGGCGATCCCCTTAGCGGACTCGATATTGGCGCCGATCTCTACAGTGCCTGGTCGGATACCCCGTTCCTTTTCAAGGCGCGTGATCAGCGCATCAACTCTTTTTATCTCTTCCGCCGATTCAGTCTTAGGGTAGTTCACCCTCGTGAGGCCGGGCCAAATGACCGCCTCCAGATCGGCCTCTACATAGTCGTGATTGATTCTGGTGTAAACTTTGGCGCCGCCCTTCGAAACGTTCTTGATAGCGTCTTTTATGAGGGTACGGGCGTGAGGCTTTTGCCATTCCGGCACCGAGTCCTCCAGGTCCAGAACTATGTAATCGCAGCCCCTGTTCCAGGCGCGGTTCACGAACCGGGCGGTGTTGACTGGCATGTAAATTCCTGAGCGACGGACAGCCCGCTTGGTCAATTGTTTTCCTCCCTGCTATCTCGAATGTGAGGCTGTAATTTTGGAGGCACTGTTGAGAAAATCAGATTAGTTTTCCACTGTGAAATCAGTCGTCTTCAGAGGCCAGCGCCACGGCGGTGGCCTTTTCTTCGTCCCTAGTTGCGCAAGCCTGGGCATGGGCGACTAGACTTTCTGCCTGCTTCAGGGTGGACAATTCGGCAATCTTGCCATCGACATGCACGATGGTTGCTTCAGCCTCTCTCTGATGGGAGAAAGCATCCACAAGGCGTTGCGCGGCGTCCACCTCTAATGCCTCGGGCGTGAATCCACGGTTTAGCGGCTCCACCTGGTTGGGGCGGATACACATGGAGCCCTTGAAACCGATACGCCGCCCCCTCAACGCTGCTTGATATGTGTCCTCCGGGCCGGCTAAGAGGCCCCTGGCGGGGGCTTGCCACCAGGCTCCGAAGGGCACCAGGCCTGAGGCGTTTGCTATCGTGATGATGCGCTGCATCAGGTAGGGCATCAGGTAGATTTCTCCTGACGGCTCCGGTCGAAGGTCCATCACCAGGTCTGCTCTACCAAGGGTGAGGCCCCAGAGGCGCGGGCTGGAGCGAGCTATCTCCATCGCGCCATAGTTCCCCTTGCCTGTCTCGATGGAAGCCACCACTTGCACCGTTCCGGGCAACAGTCCTCGCTGGCCTTCCAGCCGGGAGATCAGGCCATCGGCCTCGGCCATCTCTTGAGGAGTCTCGATCCTAGAAATTATTATCCCGTTGAGGCCCGGCCATACGCATGCCATTAGGTCGGCATAGAGCAGCTTCGCGTCTATTTGAACGAAAACCAAAGCGCCTCCGCGACCGACCGAGCCAATGGCATCACGGACTCGACTTCTCGCATGAGGTTTGTCCCGTTCGGCCACCAGCTCCGCCATGTCCAGAACTACAACGTCAGCTCCGAAGGACCACGCCTGCTCAATCATAGCCTCATCGGATAACGGAACCAGCAGCCAGGAGCGACGCACCGCGGCACCGGGAGCTAGCTTACCTTGACTGGCCATTCAGTGACACCCCCTTAAACACGCCACGGAGCATTCTAGATCATGGAAGCCCGTTTCCATCGGCTATCTAAGGCGATATTTTAAACCAACATTCATAGGGTTACAACCTGTGAAGCAAAGGCTGCTATAATTGGTATCTACGATTGATCGCCACCCTCATCTTAGATTGCGGTCTCAGATTATCATCGCTGGCCGGCGGAACTGAGAGTTACTTGGAAGTTGTTGTCGACGCACGCCTAATTACCGAGATAGAGACCAAAGCCGCTGAACTGGCCAGAGGCGCAGGTGCGATACTTGCCGGCCACTTTGGCCGACCTTTAGAGGTGGAGTACAAGGACGACAAGAAGCAGGATCCCGTTACATTAGTCGACAAGGAGAGCCAGGACTATCTGAGCAAAGCTATATCCGATAGCTACCCAGAGCATGGTATCGTCGGCGAGGAGGACACTCAGGAGAGTGAGGGTACGGCTTCTGAGTTCCTTTGGGTCCTGGACCCGCTGGACGGCACCACCAACTTTCTTAACGGCCTCCCCATTTATGGGGTATCCATCGGAGTTTTGCATAGAGGTGTGCCCATCGCCGGGGCCCTCTTCATACCCTGGCCTGGAGAAAACCGTGGCGTGGTGCTACACGCTCGAAAGGGAGGCGGGGCATGGATCGGCGAAGAGCGTTTAACCATTCCCAATGCCGACGGCCCGGAGGCCAACCGCCCCGTCGGTCTTCCAGCCTCCTTTGGCGGCCAGTTCCGTGTCGGAAAAGAGATGCGAGGACGGGTGGGCCAAGTCAGAATAACCGGTAGCATCGTCTACGAGCTGGCTCTCACGGCTTGCGGCCAGCTACAATACGCTATTATTGGAGGGCCTCGTATATGGGACGTAGCTGGGGGCGTGCTGATAGTGGCGGAGGCGGGGGGAACAGTGCTGGTTAGGCCCAGGCGAAGCCGGCAGTGGGAGCCCATTGACGTGGTAGGTCCTTCTTGGGAGGCAGGTGCCCCCACTCTGAAAGAAGTCCGTGGCTGGTCGGCGCCTATGGTCCTGGGCAATGAGCGGGTAGCGAGCTTCGTGGCGGCCAACCTTCAGCGAAGGCGCCGCTCTTTACCGGCGAGAGCGGTAGGGCTTGTGAAGAGTATCGTGGGCAGAAGCAATAAGGGCAAGTAATCGCCTATTTGGGTCCAGTCCACCGTTACGAACCATGATACTGATAGTTTTGGTGCTTTCCTGGTGTCATGACATAGGTGTCGGAGCACTCGGGTAAAACCGCTGATAACGGCTCACAATCCTAATTTCGGTTAGAGGTGTTGATGAGAGACAACGATCCAGGACCGCCGGACAGGCCGAGGATGCCCAAGGGATATGGTCTCAGCGATTCAGGGGTCGAATTCGCGCCCCTCTCATGGGCGTGGCTGGGCGAGAAAATGGCCAGCTCGCGAAACTACTGGGTTGCTTCCACTGGCTCCGATGAGCAACCTCACGTAATACCGGTCTGGGGAGTTTGGATCGACGACACTTTCTACTTCTTCACAGACAGGCACTCTAAAAAGGCTCGTAATCTGGAGCTCAATTCCAGAGCCGTGGTTCACCTGGAAAGCGGAGACGACGTCGTGATCCTGGAAGGGCGACTGGAAGCGGTTACGTTTCGTGCGACTATCGAGACAGTAGGGGCCGAGTACGAAAATAAGTACGACTTGAACGTAACCGTGGATAGTAATGGGCCAGTGCTATATCGTCTGGTTCATCACAAAGCCCTGGCATGGGTAGAGAAGGACTTTCCCAGGTGTGCCACCCGCTGGCTATTCTGATTGGTTAACTTAGCGGTTGTGCAGACTCTAGCTTGTCTATAGTCTGCCGACAAGTTTCTTAGACATGGTCAAATGATATGGATCTAACCTATTTTTCTCCGAAAACAGAAAAACGGGAAAACTCTATTGAAGGGCGAGGTCTTTTTGCCAGGGCGCCAATCTCCAAGGGCGAGATTGTGGTGGTAAAGGGCGGCTAAGTCATGACCAAGGCCCAGAGGGACAGCGTCGAGGAGCATCTGGGACCCGCCGAGATACAAGTGACCGAAGAGCTTTTCATAGGGCCGACTAACCCACGGGAGCGAGAGGGTGGCATGATGCACCTGAACCATTCCTGTGAGCCGAACCTGGGGCTTCAAGGCCAAATAGTGTTCGTCGCGATGCGGAACGTCATGCAGGACGAAGAGTTGACCTTTGACTATGCGATGACCGACGACGAGCACTACGAGATGGAGTGTCTTTGCGGTGCACAGGCCTGCCGGGGAGTTGTAACTGGCCTGGATTGGAAGAATAGACAGATTCAGAAAAAGTATGACGGCTACTTTTCATGGTTCATACAAAAAAGAATAGACGTGGGCCGGGAGGCCAAGTGACCCTTAGAGACTTGAGATCGTTCTCCGGAACTCGAGCAGGCTGAACGGTTTGTTCAAGCAGACATTACCTGCATCAGCGATGAAAGACCGGGTATCAGGGCTAAGCGAATCCCCAGTTATGAACACCACCTTCTTTGCCAAGTCCAAGTCTGAGTCCATGATGAGCCTGTAGAGTTCCTGCCCACTCATTTCAGGCATTTTCAAGTCCAGGAGAATACAGTCGTAACTACCCCTCTGGAGCATGTTCCAAGCCTGTTTCCCGCCTTCAGCCATGGCCACCGTATACCGCTCCGAAGAAAGTGCGTCGGCGAGTAAGTTTCTAATGTCGGGTTCATCGTCCACTACCAGGATATGCTTGGTGGTGCCGTTCGGCTGATATGTGGTCTGGCTCTTACCATCATTTTCTTTCAAGTGGCTTACGATTGGGAGTTCGATATGGAAGGTTGCACCGCGCTCTGGAATACTTTCGGCCCAAATCTTACCTCCATGCTGGCGGACTATTCCATAACATGTGCTCAGGCCTAGACCCGTCCCGGTTCCCACCTCCTTGGTAGTGAAAAACGGGTCGAAGATCTTCGGTAAATGCTCTGGCAAGATGCCGGGCCCATCGTCGGACACGGTGATTCTTATGTGATCCTCTGATTCCTTGGCATCGATGATAAGTTTCCCCTTGCCATGAGCCTCTATCATTGCTTGCTCTGCGTTGTTTAGGATGTTCACCATGACTTGAATTAGCTGGTGGTCGTCCACCATGGTTAGGGGTAGCTCTTCGGACCATGGAGTTTCCACGGAGATGTTACTGATTTTGAGGTCATACGACTTAAGCTCCAATGAGCGTGCAAGAATGGAAGCTACGTCCACGTATCGTCGTTCAGGCTCTACTCTCCTTGCAAATGAAAGGAGGTTCTTGACTATTCTAGACGCACGTTCTGCTTGAAAGCGTATCCTTTTCATCCGCTCTTCAGCCGACGGTGGTAAGGACTCCTTCATTACAAGCTCGGAAAAGCCTACCACCGCAGTCAGAGGGTTGTTGATTTCGTGGGCCACTCCTGCAGCCAGCTCCCCCACCGATATGAGCCTGGAAGTCTCTCTAAGATTTTCCTCTTCCCGCTTGCGCTGGGTAATGTCGTGAACTACTCCTACAACTCCCGTGACCTGGCCATTCGTGTCCCAGAGTGGCCGGTACCGTGCGTCGAAGGTCACGCCTTCCACCTCCACAACATAACTACGTGGCTCGCCAGCCAACGCCCGGCGAATGTTGTCGAGAATGGGTGGTACATCTTTGTATACGTCAAATATGGACTGTCCTACTACTTGGCCTGGCTTGCGTCCCAGAGCTTCCAAGCCGTTACCCTCTGACAGAGTGAATACGCCTTCGCTATCCAACGCGAACAGAATGACCGGAGTATTATCTAGAACGGCCCTCAGTCGTTCCTCCGACTGTCTTAGAGCCTCCTGAGCCTGCCTGCGGTCGGTGGTGTCATGAAGCAATATAAGTTGTCCGGCTAAATGTTCTTGTCCATCGAAAAGCGGTGAGGCAGTCACATCGTAAGTTCTCTGTTCATGATCACGGTCCTGCGTGATCTCTAGGTGATCTGCAGCAACACCGGCGGACGATTGAGTAAGGTCAGGTCCATCGGGCCAGACCTCCTTGACCGAGCGACCGATGGCTGAGGCGGCTGGTTCCCCAAGAATCGCACGCGCCGCAGAGTTGATATCCACTACACGGTTTAGCGCATCCAGAACCAGTACCCCATCGCTAATGTTATCGAAGACGGCCTCGCGAGCCACGGGTGTAATGTCTAGAAGCCGCACGCGAAGCAATGCCCAGGCAATGGCTATAACGCTAACGAAGAACGCCAAAGGCGTCAGGTCCAGGTTTGGTACGGGCGTTAGACCAACTGTATACGCCCAATTCGTGGCCCATGGAACTAAGGCAGCGATGAACAGAGCCAGTCCCTGTTCCCAATAAAGGCGGAAAGAGTGGAGAAGCGCCACTGCCAAAAAGACGATGCCCGCTATGAGCAAGAGGTACGAATAGGCTGCGAACAGCCAGAACCATGCTCCATGAACAAGCTCCAATACAACCAGTGAGCCATGGACTTCTGAATTGATGTCTGTCCAGATCAGGTTGTGGACACCGTTGGTCCAGACCAGAATGACGGTAACCAGGGGTATTACAGCTAGAAAGGCCAGATTGCGGTGCGTCAGCCAATTGCCCCGGCCGGTGTACTGAAGAGTGACCGCTAGCCACGAGGTCGTTATCGTGACAATGCTAAAATACTGAATCTTCGCCCACAGGATTTTGGTAGAACGGTCATCGTTGGCTAACTCGAACGCGTAGCCTAATTGCCAAGCGGCAACTGCGACTGCAAGGAATACGAGAGGAATTGCGCCCGGCGAGCCGCGGCGTCTCCACGCAATGCCGGCGAAGGTAACCGAAAGGGCGGCTGCGATGAGCAGCGCGAGAACGTAAGGGTTATCTATTTGTTGCACTTTTTGCCTGGGCGGGCAGACAACCGACCGGGGAAAGCCCCTGGCGTCATGGATGCCATAAATATTATTGGCAGTTAGTGTTAGCTTTGATTATATCGTCGGTGGACTATCCTTTCAAGGTTAAGCGAACACAACACATTTCTGGCGCCATTTATCACTATCTATCCTATGGCGGTGGATTTCCGCCCCTGCGAGTGAAATCTAAGCCCGATCGGGTTCCCAGCCCCAGGGTCGAGGACCCCAGTCCGGCTCAAAGACTCGCCCTCGCTTCACCGTCAAAGCGGGTATCACCGCCTTGTCCACCTGGACTCCTTGGCCCAGACAGTCATAGACGACCCAATTACCCTCTTTCATCTCTAACACTGATATGTCCGCCTGACGTCCAACTCCCAGAGTCCCAAGCCGGTTCTCTTCACCGATAGCTTTCGCCGGGTTGGCAGTGGACATGGTTATTACCTGCTCTAACGTGAACTCCAAGCCCAGGAATCGGGTCATGATCTCCGTCATGCTGTGCACAGTCTGGAGCCGACCTGGCACAGTGATATCGGTGCTTATACAGTGGGGTGCTAGACCCTGGTCCAGGATGCGTCTACCCACGTCGAAGCTGTAGTTGAAGCGGCCGTGGGCTGTGTCCAGCCACACACCCCGGTCGGCGGCTTCTCTGGCTTCCGGGACAAGCTTCCCGTTGGAGTCCAAGACTCCGCCTGGATTCGCCGTGAAGTAGTGGGTCAGAATATCGCCTTCTTCTAGAATTGGCAGTAGCTCGCGTATGACACTCGGGTCGTATCGTCCCTCCGTGTCTCCGATGTGCACCATCAGCTTGATGCCACTCTCTTTGGCGGCCCTTTTCGCCAATCTGGGCATCTCCATGCCGAAGATCTCCAGAGCGGGACACACCATACGGGCCTTTATGCCCCTTATGAGCCCCTTGTGCTCATCGGCTACCTTCAGCGTTTCTTCCAGGTCTATGCTGCTCTCCGCGAAGATGTCTGGACGAGTGGCCAGCCCGGTCTGACAAATATGCATGAAGGGCAAGATTTCTGTGTAGGAGTTGGGAATGATGTGCTTTGGAAAGGCACGAAATGTGGCGCTGCCGGCGCTTCCGGCATCCACCAAGGTTGTAACTCCAGCGTGCACACCCACCAAGTCCGGGTTTACCCCGTTGGCGTTAATGCCATCGAAGACGTGGGTGTGGAGGTCTATGAGGCCTGGCGTTACGACCTTTCCAGGGACTTCGATGACCCTGGTGGCCTGCTCTGCCGGAATGTCGAGCGAGATGCTGGCGATCTTCCCATCTTGCACCGCGACGTCGTGGGGGCCATTAAGATTTTGAGACGGGTCTACTACGGTCCCGTTCTTAAGCAAAAGGTCGTAGATGTGTCACCTCCTGCGTGATCAGCGGAGTCCTGGTGATGGGCGTACAGTAGGTTTCTCACGGAACTAAGAACTAGGAACAGGGAACCAGGAACAGGGGAAACTAACTACGCGACAACCTGACTTTTTCGCAGGTCTCCTATCTCTTCCTCGGAAAGATTGAGGAGCCCGGTGAGTATCTCGTCGGTATGCTCCCCCGGCATGGGAGTGGAGCCGATGACAGCCGGGGTCCTGCTAAAGTGCCAGAAGTCTCCAGATACGTTCACGGTGCCGGCGATGGGGTCTGGTACCTCAACAAGGGCGCGTCGCTCCCAGGGGTGAGGGTCTTCTGAAGCTTGAGCAATAGTGTTCACTGCCACCGCCGTGAGGTCATGGGCGGTAAAGTGGTCGACGGCTTCCTTTACGGTCATGTCTGCTAGGAACTCCTTCACGGTCTCGTCAATGGCTTGGCGGTTCTGGGTCCGCTTATGCAGCTCATCGAAGCGCTCGTCTTCCAGCCACTCCGGCTTACCAAGCGCCTCGCATACGCGGGGCCAGTGATGCTGGTCACCGGAAGAGACCAGCATCCATCCGTCCTTGCAGGGGTAGGCGCCGCGAGGAGGTGCTCCTCCGCCATCTTCCCCTCGAATGGGCAGTCCTCCTCCGCCTGTGTAGCCAGTGATGGGTATCTCAGTGTAGCTGTAGCCACTGTCCGCCAGGCAAACGTCTATGGTCTGACCTTCGCCTGAGATATCGCGCTCTCGCAGAGCGGCCAAAGTACCGATTGCTGCGTGCAATGCAGTCGTTCGGTCAATGATAGGTACCCCCGCCCTCATCGGGGCCATACCCTCTTCTCCGGTGACCATCATGATGCCCGATATGGCCTGTCCTATCGGATCGTATCCTATTCTGTCTTTATAAGGACCGAACTGACCGTAGGCCGAAACGTTTACCATAATGATCTTGGGATTAAGCTCACGCAGGACGTCGTAACCGAATCCCATATTTTTAATAGTGCCAGGCCTGAAATTCTGAAGAAAGACGTCTGAAACCTTGACGAGCTCCCTGAGTATTTCCTTGGCTTTGTCTTTCCTCATGTCCATGCAGAGGCTCTTTTTGCCGCTGTTGTATTGTACGAAGTAGGCGCTCTGACCCCGTACCCAGGGGCCATGAGTGCGAGTTTCCTCGCCGCCCAGTCTCTCGACCTTGATCACCTCGGCTCCGAGGCGTGCCAGAACCTGGGCGCAGCGTGGCCCAGCCTGATGTCTTCCAAGGTCAAGTACTCGAATGCCTTCCAGGGGGGAATTGACAGCTGTCATGAAGTTGCCTCCCTTGCGCTCGTGTTGCCCTCTCACAGCTAAAAGTAGGGATTTTGAGAGAGATTTCAGGTAATTGTACGCCGCTCTTCTAGAAATCTCAAGGCCGATTATAGCACTCCACATGGCGCTCAGTGCGTCGCTAGTCCCTCTATGCTATACTCTCATATCATCATTTCTAAGGAGGTAGGGGATGATTGACCTCGTTATCAGAGGTGGTCAGGTTGTGACCCCATGGGGAGTGGGTGGATGGGATGTGGCCGTGGAAGGCGAGAAAATTGTTGCCGTAGCCCAGCCAGGCACCTTGCCGGCCGAAGCGGGACGTGTCCTCGATGCCCAGGGCAAGATAGTGGTGCCTGGGGGCATCGAACCCCACTCCCATGTGTCTGCTCCTGTAGCCGGTTTGGGATTGGAGACAGCGCCGCCGGAGCGAGTAAGCCGGTCAGCTCTATTCGGTGGCACCACGACGTTAACCGACTTTGCGATTTCTAAGCGAGGGGTAGACATTCCTCATGCTTTGGAAGAGAGGGCCTCTCGTTGGAAGGGCAACTCCTACTGTGACTACTCTCATCACGTAATGCTGTACGGAGAGGTCCCTTCCAGCGTTATAGGTCAGATGAGAGAGACCATCGAAGAGGGATTTCCTACCTTCAAGATATTCACCACCAACATACGTCCAGTGGACCTGATACCCCACGATGAGCTTCGCCTCGTCGGTATGGGCCATCTGTCTGCCGTTATGGAGCAAGCTGCAGCCCACGGCGGCCTCATGTTCATCCACTCGGAGGATGACGACATTGTCCAGTTCATGTACAAAAAGCTCACTGCGGAGGAGCGCACCGAGTGGTTCAACATCGCCGAAGTGCATAACAATATGTCCGAGGACCTGTCCTATCGCCGTGTTCTGCGAGTAGCCGAGTGGACAGGAGCCGCAACCTACTTCGTTCATGTGAGCGCCAAGGAAGGACTGAACGCCATCAGAGAGGCCAGAGGAAAGGGAATGCCAATCTATGGTGAGACTTTACATAACTATGTGACGTTTAACTCCGAGAACTACAAGGAATCCGACGGCATGAAATATCACACCTATCCATCCCTGAAGTCGGAGGAGGATAGGCTTGCGCTGTGGGATGGTTTGATCAAGGGTGGAATAAGCTCCATGGCCACCGATGAATACTGCACCGACTACTCTGTCAAGGTCCAGGGAAGGACGATCCAGGATATCACGGGCGGCCACAACGGCGCGGAGACCCGGGTGGGAATCACCTTCAGTGAGGGGGTGTCCAAACTAGGGATGTCTCTCCAGCGGTTTGTGGACGTGACTTCCGCCAACGCCGCCAAGATCATGGGATACTACCCCCGAAAGGGCGCCATCGCCCCTGGAAGTGACGCCGACATCGTGCTCATTGATCCCAGCATACGTAAGACCCTGTCCATGGATGACATACATATCGGCGACTATAGTATCTGGGAGGGCCGCGACATTCAGGGCTGGCCGGTGACCACAATCTTGAGGGGCAAGGTCGTGGTGGAGAACGGCCAGTTTTCCGGGACTTTGGGAAGTGGCCAGCTTATTCCCAGGAAAATCGACGCGGACATACGCAACCGACCCGCGTGCTAAAGGCGAGGGCCAGAAAGGCAACGCCAGAATGATTGTCCGTATATACACTGGTGACGACGGTCAGTCCCACTTCGAAGAGGTGACGTTCCCAGCGGGCAATTCCCAAGTGCTGGCTCTCAAGTCAGGCGCTGACATGACCTTCATGCGCCTCTCCGACGGCCACTTTGCCGACTGGCACAATGCCCCTAGGCGCCAATATCTCTTCATGCTCGCTGGCCGGCAGGACTTACAGGTCGGTGACGGTACCGTGCGCAGTCTCAGGCCTGGTGACATGCTGGTGGCGGAAGACCTCACAGGCCAGGGCCACACCTCGCTTTTTGTGGGCGAAAGCGTGTCGGTCTCCATGCCCATGGCCGAATAGACCTATCTCTAATTGGGAGAGAGGTGAGGGCCAGAAAGGCAGCATCCATATGATCGTTCGTATCTACACCGGTGATGATGGCCAGTCCCACTTCGAGGACTTGACTATACCAGAAGGCGAGGCCCAGGTCTTGGCCCTCAAGTCCGGCGCTGATCTGTCCTTCACTCGTTTGCCAGACGGCCACTTTGGTGATTGGCACAATGCGCCTCGGCGTCAGTATCTGATCATGCTCTCCGGTCAACTGGACTTACATGTGGCTGACGGAACATCTCGGAGTCTCAAGGCTGGCGATATGCTGGTGGCAGAAGACCTGACAGGTCAGGGTCACACCTCGCTGATAGTGGGCGACAGCGTTTCAGTATCGATGCCCATGGCTGAGTAGACCCTCACCCATACCCTCTCCCATGGGGAGAGGGCTAAATAATAAGTAAGTGATCATGGAAAAGATTGATACTCCCCACTATATTGTGGAGTTGGCGCGCAAGCTTCGGGGAAGGCAAACACCAGCCGAACAAATGCTATGGGCCTGTCTGAGGGATCGAAGCCTCGTCGGGGCAAAGTTTCGGCGTCAGCACCCCCTTGGGAGGTACGTGGCTGACTTTTATTGCCATAAAGCACGGTTAGTAATTGAACTTCAAGGCCGCGTTCATGACGATCACGAGCAGATACAATATGATGCCGTTAGGCAGGACGTAATCAAGTCGCAAACCATCACGATTCTAACGTTCAAGAATGAAGAGGTGATTCAAGATTTAGAAGGGGTCCTGGCCAAAATCAAGAAGGCTTTGGCTGCCGAATCGAACCCCCTTCTCCCGCTGGGAGAGGGTTAGGGGTGAGGGACAGCCTGGAAGAGGAACACAATGATATATGTCAGAATTTACTCCGGAGAGGATGGCCAGTCCCACTTTGAAGTTCTGAGCCCTCCCACTGGACCTGTAGAGCAACCTCCCATGCAGCCAGCAAGTGGGATCACCTTTCGTCGCTTTGAACCCGGCGAGTTTATCGACTGGCATCCCGCGCCCAGGAGACAGTACGTCATCACTCTCTCTGGACAGGTAGAGATAGGAATTGGGGACGGCACAGTTCGACCGTTTGGTCCAGGCGATGTGCTGCTGGCGGAAGACCTTACGGGTAAAGGCCACACTTCAAGAGTCGTGGGGACTGAGACGCGCATTTCCGTCGCCATACCGCTGACCTGACAGGCACGGAATTCGAGTGAATTACCAACTCCTAATGGAGACAGGATGCGATGCCCTCTTTCGCGAGAATCTATACCGGAGATGACGGCCAGTCTCACATCGAAGACATGGCGCCGCCCTTTGATCCATCCGCGAACCCCGAAGGAGCGATGGACACCACAACGGTCGAAGGGGCCACTGGAATCCTATATCGCCGGTCTCCTCCGGGAAATTTTCAAGACTACCACACGGCGCCTCGCCGCCAATATACGATTACCCTTTCCGGGGAGATCGAAGTAGAGACCTAGGACGGTACTGTGCGAAGGTTCGGTCCAGGCTCGGTGATTCTGGCCGAAGACCTGACAGGCCGGGGCCACACCACAAAGGTGGTGAGCGCCGAACCTCGTTACTTCGTCGTCGTGCATCTGGCGGACTGAATTCGCTGTACCCCAAGGCCTCCCGCACAATGGCACCTCACTTACGTGCGCCCATTTGCGCCTCGTTGACTCTGGCGCGACGCTCAGACTAAAATAAGCCCAGCTACAGATAGAACCGCTAAGGACGCATAATATGGCCCTAGAAGTTATGGATGAGATGCCCAAGGCGTACAACGCCGCAGCCGTGGAAGGCCGGATATACGATTTCTGGATGGACAAAGGGTATTTCACTCCTCCCGCAAAATCGGACAGACGTCCTTTCGTAGTCATCATGCCGCCGCCCAACGTGACGGGAGAGCTCCACCTGGGACATGCCCTCACCGCCTCAGTCGAAGATGTGTTGTGCCGCTGGCACCGGATGTTGGGTGATGCAACCCTGTGGCTCCCTGGCAAAGACCACGCGGGAATCGCTACCCAGTGGGTCGTGGAGCAGCAGCTGGCTAGAGAGGGTACCAGCCGCCAGGAGCTAGGACGCGAAAAGTTCCTTGAGCGCGTGTGGGAATGGGTGGGGCAGTATGGGAACCGAATCGACGAGCAGCACAAGCGTCTTGGTGCTTCCTGTGACTGGTCTCGCCTACGCTTTACTCTAGACCCCGGTCCCAGTAAGGCGGTGCGTACCACCTTTGTGAACCTGTACAACAAAGGTCTGATCTATAGAGGGGAGCGCATCATAAACTGGTGTCCACGTTGCTCCACAGCCCTGTCTGACCTGGAGGTTGAGCGAGAAGACACGGACGGCGGGTTGTACTATATACGCTACCCTCTCGCTGATGGAGATGGACATATAACTGTTGCCACTACCCGGCCGGAGACCATGCTGGGGGACACGGGCGTGGCCGTTGCCCCTGGTGATGGCCGGTATGCTGAGTTGGTGGGTCGCAAGGCGGTGCTGCCTATTGTGGGCCGGGTAATCCCCATAGTCGAAGATTCTGCCATCGATCCCGAGTTTGGTACCGGGGCATTAAAGGTCACGCCCGGACATGATCCCGTGGACTTCGAGATCGGACAGAGACACGATCTGGCAGTGGTCACAGTCATCGGCCAGGACGGTAAAATGACCTCCGAATCTGGGCAATACCAAGGCAAGGAACGCTTTCAGTGCCGTGAAGCCGTGGTTAAGCAACTTGAAGCTGAGGGACTGCTGGAAAAAAGCGAGCCATATCGCCACGCGGTGGGCCACTGCCAGCGTTGCAAGTCCGTGGTGGAACCCCTAGTCAGCACCCAGTGGTTTATGAATGTGGGTAATCACGACGATCCCGACTCTATAGCCGGTCGTGCCTATAGCGTCGTGGTCGATAAGCAGATCCGCATCGTACCTGAGCGGTTTACCCGGGTGTACCTCAACTGGCTGGAGAACATTAGGGACTGGTGTATCAGCCGTCAGCTCTGGTGGGGCCACAGAATTCCTGTGTGGTACTGCCAGGATTGCGATGAACAAACTGTACAAGTCGAAGACCCGACGGAGTGCGCACACTGCCAGTCTTCAAAAATCCTGCAAGACCCGGACGTACTGGATACATGGTTCAGCTCCGGGCTCTGGCCCCACTCAACCCTGGGATGGCCTGCTGACGATACGGACATGGAACGTTTCTATCCCAGGCCGGGGCACGAATCAGCCGTCGATGGGTACGATTCCTTCGTTATGGAGACAGGTTACGACATTCTGTTCTTCTGGGTGGCCCGGATGATCATGATGGGTCTGGCCAATACGGACAGAGCGCCTTTCCACACTGTATTCCTCCACGGCCTTATTCGGGACACCGAGGGCGTGAAGATGAGCAAGACCAAGGGAAACGTCCTTGATCCCCTTCAGCTCATCGAACAGTATGGCACCGATGCCCTTCGGTTTGCCCTAACCACTGGCACGGCACCGGGCAATGACATGCGCCTGGGAGAGTCCAAACTGGAGTCCAGCCGCAACTTTGCCAACAAGCTTTGGAACTCTGCCCGGTTCGTGATGAGCGGGCTGGAGGGTGCCGATGCCTCATCATTGGCGGGCTGGTATGAGCTGCCTAGCCCCACGAATCGCCAGGACCGGTGGATCCTTCACCGCTTGCATCTGGTGATTGACACAGTCAGCGGCTACCTTAAGGATTACGAGCTTGGAGAGGCACAGCGCGCTATTTACGAGTTCCTGTGGGGAGATTTCTGTGATTGGTATATAGAGATGGCCAAGCTGCGGCTGAGAGGTGGAGATCGGGAGCCGTTGCGAGTGCTGGCGCATGTTTTGGAGCGGACTCTGCGTCTTCTTCACCCCTTCATGCCATTCGTCACCGAGGAGATATGGCAGAACCTCCTGAGGCGGCTCCCCAAAGAGAGCAGCTTACCAGAGTCGATCATGGTCGCGTCCTATCCTGAGTTCGAGCCGAGCCGTCTCGATCCCCAAGCTGAGGACGAGATGAGTTCCCTTATCCAGATGATCCGTGCCATCAGAAACGCCCGCGCTCAGCTCCGTATCTCTTCGGGCCAGCACCTGGAGGCCATGGTGGATGCCAATGGACTGAAAAGCATCGTGGAAGAGGAGTCTCAGTCCATCTCTGCGTTAGCACGAGTGAACCCTTTGAAAATTCTTGATGACTCCGGGGACCGGCTGCCTCCTGGCCAGGCAATTACCCTGGTGGTAGACCCCATGGTAGTGATGCTTCCCTTAGGTGGCGTCGTTGACATCTCTGCTGAGCGAGAGCGGCTGGGTAAGGAGCTTGAGGAGTGCGCCGCAAATCTGGGTCGCGTACAGGATCTCCTGTCAAATCCAGGCTTTGCATCCAGAGCTCCCGAAGAGGTGGTGGAGCGGGAGCAGGAGCGGCTTCAGTCTCTCCAGGAACGGCAAGAGCGCCTGGAGGAGATACTGGCGCAACTGGCTACGTGATGGAGTCCTAGTCTACCAAGGACCATTGTGGCTCAAAGTCGAGTGGAGTCGGTCAATCCGCAATCTGGAAGCCGACGGGCCCTTTAGCTACCGATAAACGGGTCGGGGGCTCGTAGGCTGTTAAGTTTGTTGATGCCCTTGCGGGTGTCGCTGGCAACTCTGGCTGGGTCCCATATCTTGAGTCGTCTCTTGAACAACCAGTAGCTGAACTCTTTCATCTCGGTGAGGCTATGGGAAGCTCTTGGAGGGATTCCTTTTTCTTTGAGGAACTGTTTCATAAGGCTCATGCGGGTGTCTTCGTACAGCCGGACATAGGCCTGCTCTACCAGGTCTTCACTGTCGGGGAAGCTTCTGGCCCGGTGCTGCTTTCGCACCTCTTCTTCGACGGCCAGCTGAAGGGCCTCTTCTACTACTACTCCGTACCAATAGTTTAGATAGGCCCGATGTTTGTTAAAGCCTATGAGCTCCTGAAAGTCCTTGGGTGTAATCGTCTCAGGTAGTTTGCCACTGAACAGCAGCTCCTCTTTCTGTTCCAATGGGACTAGACCATCCACTGCACCACAAAGACGCTCCGCCAGGAGTAGCCAGTCAAACGCCTCTCCTTGGACGACGTATTGATAGTGACGCTCGTCGTGCTCTTCCTCTGGAATGGTCCACATGCCGACGGCTTCGAGAAGGGCCAGATGCCAGTCCTTGCCGGACCGCACCGCCTCTCGCAAATGGTGAATGGCCTCGGGCTCCTGCGACGTTAAGTCCTGGCCGCCCTCGGTGGCATTCCACTGCCAGCCATCCGTTCCCGCGGTTTCACCGTTGGTCATATCAGCGGTTTCCCCTGTGTCAGCTCCGTTTGGCAAAGACGTTCATCCGCTGGGATTTTGGAGTGTTTATAAAAGCCAGGAATCTATCGACGGGAAAGGTATTCACTATGTTCTCGGCCTGACACCAGCCTCTGCGGGCTACTGCAATGCCAAAACGCATGTTGCCCAGATTGGTATGAGAGTGAGAGTCGGTGCTAATAATTAAGGGGACACCCTTCTCTCGAGCCCTGAGTACGTGGGTATCCTTCAGGTCAAGGCGCTCGGGCGCACCGTTTATCTCCAGTGCGGTCCCTGTTTCTATGGCGGCTTCGAATAACGCCTCCATGTCCACGGCGACGGGATCGCGGCTTCCCAACAAGCGGCAGGTGGGATGGCCGATGACTGTGACGTATGGATTATGCATGGCCTGAATAATTCTTTGAGTCATCTTGGCTGACTCCTGCCCCATTGAGGAGTGCACGGACCCAACCACTATGTCCAGCTTCTCAAGAATCTCATCGGGATAGTCCAGGGAACCGTCAGCCCGAATATCGACTTCTGAGCCACAGAGGACCTTTATTGGATAACGGCCTTCCAGGGAGCGCAGAATTTGAATCTGCTGAAGCAGCCGCTCCTCTGAAAGTCCGTTGGCGATTGCTCGCCCCGCCGAATGGTCGGTTAACGCGACGTACTGATATCCGTGATTGGCAGCCGCCTCAACCATCCGCTCCAGTGGGTCGTGGCCATCGCTCCAATCGCTGTGGACGTGGAGGTCGCCTTTGATGTCAGAGACCTGCACTAGCTCCGGCAAGGCATTCTGCTCAGCCAACTCGAGTTCCCAGAGACCCTCCCTCAACTCTGGAGGTATTAAGGGAAGGCCCAAGCGTTGATAGAAGGCCCTTTCGTCAGCATACTCTTCAAGGTTGCCGGTATCCAGGGTGGTAATGCCATACTCGTTTAGGGAGAGACCCCTTTGGTTGGCATAGTCGCGGAGACGGATGTTGTGCTGCTGGCTACCGGTAAAGTACTGGAGCATCGCTCCATATGAGCCCTCTTCAACAGTGCGCACGTCTATCTGCAGGCCCGGCTCCACAACGACGCTAGACTTTTTGGTCCCGTGGCCCAGCACCTCATACACCATGGGCAACTGAGCTAAGGTGTCCATCACTTGAGATGGGTCATGGGTTGTCGCAATGATATCTACGTCGCCTATGGTCTCTTTCCAGCGGCGTAGGCTGCCCACCGGGCTGATATTTGTTAAACTGGGGCACTGCTCTTTGAGAGTCGAGATGACTTGCTCGGCGACCAGCATTGCCTGGCCTATGGGCACTCTAGTGTCCTTAGGCCGGTACGAGCGAATGTGGCGCAGAATGTTCTGGACAGTCTTCTTTCCCATGCGGGGTAGGCTTGCCAGACGGCCTTCCTCAATTGCCTTTTCCACTTCTTCGATTGTAGTTGCACCAGATTCTTTGGCGATAAGCATGGCAGTCTTGGGCCCAATGCCGGGAACGTTCATCAACGTGAGAGCACCCTCCGGGATCTCGCCTTTAATCCGTTCGTAAGTGCCTACCTTTCCGGTGGTAATCAGCTCCTGAATCTTCTTGCTGATAGCGTCCCCAATGCCTGGGATGCTTTTCAAATCCACGTCATCTTTAACGGCCTTCTCCAGGGGTAAAGGAAGCTGCTCTATAGTCTGGGCGGCTCGCTGGTAGGCGCGAATCTTGAATACGGTGTCGCCCTTCATTTCCAGAAGGACGGCCAGATTCTCGAAAAACTCGGCTATTTGGGCATTGGTAGTAGACATGGTGAAAGTGCCCTACTCGTACACGAGATATTTGGCCCGGTTTCCGAACACCCTTTCAGATTTTTTGTCTGCGGTAAGAATGGTCTCTCCACTCTTTTTAGCGGATGCGGCTATCAGCGCATCGCCGAAATGGGCTTTTATCTCTTCTGTACCTTTGCCTTTGAGCAAGTTGCCCGCAAGTCTAGCAGAGTCACTTGTCAGGCAAACTACATCTAATTTTGAAATGAGAGCCGCTGCATCTAATTCTTCTTTCCTGTTTCGAACTCCTGTCCATATTTCTGCTTCAGTTATTACGGAACAACATCCCGATTCCGAACCGTCAAGAACAGCCTCGACGTAGGAAATGGCCCTCTGGTTTGTACGGTTAAGATAATGTATGAGAGCAGTTGTATCGAAGAGGAATCTGGTCATTCCTCAGGAATTCCTTTGAACAGACTTTTTCGTAAGTCCCTGACCCACTCGACTGAATCTTTAATATAAGGGTGATCTGCCCACATACCCTTCGCGTCTCGCGCGAGTTCATCTCTTTCATCCTCGGTTAGAGCTGAGAGGTCAATCGGAGTCCCTTCAGGCTGCTCCAGAATTGCCTTGACTCTCGGCGAGTCCCAGACCCATGAAGCTGCTCTTCCGGCCTGTGGCGAAGTCTGACCATTGGTTTCTCGGATATCGAGTCGTAGTGGGTTTGTCAGCAGATTAAATTCATTAACAAGTCGCACTGCTTGAGTAGCTGACGATACCTGCAGTTTTTTATATATACGACTGCGTGAAACTTTTAGTGTGCTCTGGGAGACATCCAGTTTGGACGCGATTTCTTTGATAGACAGCCCTTTAACCATTTCCCGAAGAATGCCCAACTCCCGATCAGTGAGGTGGAAGTTCGAGGATTTCATTTCACTGCGGGTTCCGCTCCTAGAACTCCTCATAAGCCGGTCCCGTGGCATCGCTTGTACTTTTTGCCGCTGCCGCACGGGCAAGCTTCGTTGCGACCTACCTTACGCGCACCCACGGCTACTGCCTCTCGTTGCCGCCCAGAGGCGGCTGCCATGGCGCTGCCCTTGGTGCTGGACTCGGCCCGTCTGGCCCCATTCTGGGGAGACAAGGCTACTTGGTAAATGCTGTGCACTATGTCGTGCTGCATACGGTCCAGCAGGGTCTGGAACATTCGGCTGCCCTCGGTCTTGTACATCACCAATGGGTCTCTCTGGCCGAAAGCGTGAAGACCAATACCCTGTCTCAGGTTGTCCATCGACGTCAGATGGTTGACCCAGTGAATGTCCACCGTCCTGAGCATCAACAAGCGCTCCAGCTTGCGCATGTCATCAGGGCCCATCTGGATCTCTCGTGTCTCGTACAGCTCTTCAGCGTATTGGTACACCTTCTGTTCGATTTCATCTCGACTCAACAGCAATAGACGGTCTTCGTTCCCCAATTCCGGAGGTAGAGAGAATATGGTTCCAAGCTGCCCCACAAGCTCTTTGAGGGTCCAGTCTTCTGGGTCTTTGGTAGGCAGATTGGCTGTAAGGAGGGCTTTGATCTCTTTATGGACCATGTCCGAAATTTGGGTTTTCAAGTTAGAGCCGATCAACGCCCTATGCCGCTCGGCATAAATAATCTGCCGCTGGTTGTTGAGCACGTCGTCATAATCGAGAAGATGTTTTCTAGTCTCGAAATGGTGGCCCTCTACTTTGACCTGAGCGCTCTCCAGAGATTTAGTGACGATACGGTTCTCGATAGGGGTTTCGTCGTCGAGCCCTACCCAGTTCATGACGCCTTTGATACGATCGCCACCGAATCGTCGCATAAGGTCGTCTTCTAGAGAGGAATAGAACCGCGAGCTACCCGGGTCTCCCTGGCGACCTGCTCGGCCCCGCAGCTGGTTATCTATACGTCGCGCCTCGTGATGTTCCGTGCCGATTACGTGAAGACCGCCAAGAGACAGTACCAGCTCGTGCTCTTTTTGCCATTCTTCGTTGGTGGTGTCCAGGGCCTCAGGGTTTCCTCCTAATACAATATCAGTACCTCTGCCTGCCATATTGGTGGCCACTGTCACCGCATACGGACGGCCTGCCTGAGCCACGATGTGTGCCTCTCTCTCATGTTGCTTGGCATTCAACACCTCGTGGGATATTCCGAGCCTATTCAGCATTCCGCTCAGTTTCTCCGAGGCTTCAATGGACGTGGTCCCCACCAGCGCCGGTCGCCCTGTCTGATAAAGCTCCTGGATATCCGATGCTACAGCCCGCCACTTGCCTTCCTCGGTCTTGTAGATCATGTCAGGATAGGTTTCCCGAATCATATTCACGTTGGTGGGCATCACGACGACGTCCAGCTTGTAGATCTTGAAGAACTCCTCGGCCTCTGTGGCGGCGGTACCGGTCATACCGGCCAGCTTTTTGTACATGCGGAAATAGTTCTGAAGGGTGATGGTTGCGTAGGTGATGCTTTCCCTTTGGACCTTTAACCCTTCCTTGGCCTCTACGGCCTGATGTAGCCCGTCGGCCCAACGCCGTCCGAACTGGAGACGTCCGGTAAATTCGTCCACGATGACCACCTGGCCGTCACGCACCACGTATTCCTTATCGCGTTTCCTCAGCACGTGAGCAGTGAGGGCGTTCTCTATGTAGTGGACCAAGTGATAGTTGTCCGGGTCGTAGAGATTTCCCACCTTGGCCCACTGCTCCATCTTCGCAATGCCTGACTGGGTGAGGCTCACAGTTCGGGTACGGTCGTCTACGCTATAGTCCTCTTCCAAAAGCCGGGGAACGAGACGTGCAACGGTGTGATACATTTGGACAGGCTCTTCTGCTGGTCCACTGATTATTAAAGGTGTCCTGGCTTCGTCAATGAGAATATTGTCCACCTCGTCGACGATGGCATATTGAAGCTCTCGCTGGACCACCATATCCGGGTCTACGACCATGTTATCTCTAAGATAGTCAAAGCCGAACTCGTTGTTGGTGCCGTATGTGATGTCGGCCCTATAGGCCTCTGCCCTAGATATGGGCCGCAAATGCTTGAAGCCGGGGACTTCGGTCTCAAGGGATGGGTCGTACATATAGGCGGAGTCGTGTTGCAGACAAGCTAAGGAGAGGCCCAAGAGATCGTATATGGGGCCCATCCAGACTGGATCACGTCGGGCTAGATAGTCGTTGACGGTGACGACATGGACACCCTTGCCTGCCACCGCATTGAGATAAACGGCAAGGGTAGCCACTAAAGTCTTTCCCTCACCGGTTTTCATCTCGGCTATTCTCCCTTGGTGGAGGACAATGCCACCCATCATCTGTACGTCGTAGTGGCGCTGACCTAAGGTACGCTTTCCGGCCTCTCTGACCAGGGCGAAGGCTTCTGGGAGCAGATCATCCAGGTCTTCTCCGTCGGCGAAACGATCCTTGAACTCCTGGGTTGTGGGCGCAAGCTGATCGTCGGATAGCGCTTCGAACTCCGGCTCCAAGGCTCCGATCTCCTTGATAGTTCGCTTGAATTTTTTGGTGACTCGGTCGTTTTGGTCACCGATTATTTTGCCTATTAGGTTGACCATGGAATTATTCCGCCTTTAAGACATTGACAGTTTCCAATATGTTTCGCTCTAATTAATTTCGGACGGCCTACTCGAACATCTCGCCGACGGAGAGGCCTTCGTGAATTCGGCGTATGGCCTCGCCGAGTAAGGGCGCCACTGATAGTACGGTTATCTTTCCGTTGCGTTTCTCTTCCGCCACCGGAATGGAATCTGTAATCACCAGCTCCTTGAGGGGACTTTCTATTACTCTGTTGGCGGCGTTTCCGGAGAGCATGGCATGAGTAACGCAGGCGTAGATATCTTCAACACCTTGTTGCTTAAGAGCCTTCGCCGCAGCTAGTAATGAACCCCCAGTATCGATCTCGTCGTCGAAGGTTAAGGCGACCTTCCCATCGACATCGCCTATCACATTGAGACTTTCCGCTTGATCGTCGTTTCCGGTGCGTCTCTTTTCTATAATAGCCAGCGGTGCACCGAGTCGCTCAGCCATGTCCCTGGCCCTCTTGCTGATACCGATGTCGGTGGCCACCACCACCGGGTTTTCCAGGGCCTTGTCTTGGAAATATCGACTTAATATCGTGAGAGCGGTCAGCTCATCTACCGGAATGTTGAAGAAACCCTGAATCTGGCCGGCGTGCAGGTCTATGGTTAGGAGCCTGTCCGCTCCGGCCGCAGTCAAAAGATCAGCCACCAGGCGAGCAGTGATAGGTACACGCGGTTGATCCTTTTTATCAGTGCGACCATAACCGTAATATGGGACTACTGCCGTTACCCGCCCAGCGGAAGCTCGTCTGGCTGCGTCGATCATTATTAGCAGTTCCATCAGGTTGTCGTTGACCGGCGTACAGGTGGGCTGAATGATAAACACGTCACGCTGGCGGATGTTGTCCAGTATGCGGACAAACGTGTTGTCATTGCTGAACTTGAAAACTTCGGCCTGTCCGATTGGGATGTCCAGATAGTTGCATACTGCGCGAGCTAGATGAGGATGGCCATTCCCACTAAACACCGCTAACTCATCAAAAGGACCCATCATCTCTCCTTTTCAGCAGGATTTGGTGCTCTCCCACTAGGTTAGCATATTTGGGGTCCTCAAGGACTTTCCAAGGGCCCGTCTCAACCAGTACTCCCTCGTGATATACGATGCCAAGGCTCTAATCGGATTATAGCACAGCCCCATAAATCCACGAAAGCAAAGTGGCTCCATGAGCGCTCTGACCTTGGGCTACCTTCCCAATGAACATGATATTTGATATACTCCCCAAGGTTCGATTTTAGGCAGTCTACGATTTGGGATAGTTATGGGCTTCGCCAGGCAGGTTTAGGAGCTCACACATGTTGGGGCCTGCTGCTTAACGGAGGATGAATGCCGGCTTATGCCGTAATAGGTGGCCAGTGGGGGGACGAGGGTAAGGGGAAGGTGGTTGACTACCTGGCCGAAAGGGCCCATTGTGTGGTCCGATATGCTGGCGGCAATAACGCCGGACATACGGTAGTCAACGAGCAGGGGGAGTTCAGCCTTCACCTGGTGCCATGTGGCATCTTTCGTCCCCAGGCCATCTGCCTCATAGGCAATGGCGTGGTTGTAGACCCTGACGTTCTCCTTGAAGAGTTGGACAGCCTGGAGTCTAGAGGGGTGGACACAAGCCGTCTTTATGTGAGTGAGCGCGCTCACTTGATCATGCCCTACCACATTCTTCTGGACCGGCTTGAGGAACAAGCGAGGGGCTCTGGAGCCTTGGGTACTACCGGCAGAGGAATAGGTCCCGCCTACATGGACAAGACCGGTCGCATGGGCATACGGACGGGGGAATTGCTGGAGCCGTCTTTGCTTTTGCCTCGATTGAAGCAGGCGCTTGAGCTCAAGAACACCATAATTACCAAAGTGTACGGCGAAAGTCCTATCTCGGTGGAGGAAGTGTACGATAAGTGTATGGCCTGGGCACAGCGTCTCAAAAACCATCTTTGCCCTGCGGAACTGGTAATACGAGACACTCTGGCGAAGGATGAAAACGTCCTGCTCGAGGGTGCCCAGGGCACGTTGTTAGACCTGGACCATGGCACCTACCCATACGTCACATCTTCGTCGCCATCCGTCGGAGGGGCGTGCACCGGCCTAGGCTTGAGTCCAAGGGATATTAGCGGCATCACGGGGGTGTTCAAGGCGTACTCCACCAGGGTTGGGAGCGGCCCTCTGACCTCCGAAATGCCCGTAGAGATAGGAGACAGCCTGAGGGAAAAGGCCTACGAGTACGGCGCTACGACCGGCAGGGCCAGGCGTATCGGCTGGTTCGATGCGGTCGCCGGACGGTATAGCGCCCTCATCAATGGCTTTACATCTTTGGTATTAACTCGATTAGACGTGCTGGACGGTTTCCCGAGCATAAAGCTGTGTGTAGGCTACAAGGCGGATGGCAAGGAAGTCGACCACTTCCCTGCAAGTATCTCTCTACTAGAGAAGTGTGAGCCAGTGTACGAGGAGATGCCCGGTTGGGACCGGCCCACTGCAAACGTTACCGACATAGACCAGCTACCGAAAGAGGCTGGGGCCTACGTGAAACGCATCGAAGAGCTGGTGCGGTGCCCGGTCCATCTCATCTCCACCGGGCCGCGCAGATGGGAAACGATCTCGCTGCAGCCTATTCTGTGACTGCCACCACTATCGCTTCCAATTAGCCTCATACAGGCAGGTCAATGTCGTAGCTGTTCAGCACCTCTTCTATTTTTGCTGCCGACTTATCATCGGCCGGCACCAAGGGAAGGCGGGGCATGCCTACGTTGAATCCTACATTGTTGAGCGAGTGCTTCACGGGAATGGGGTTGGAAACGATAAAGAGCACCTTGAACAGAGGGAGGAGTCTGCGATGCTCCGCAGCGGCCTTCTCAACGTCGCCCTCCAGGATCAGCCCCATCATCTGCTTGATCTGATTGCCCACCACGTGAGACGCCACGCTGACCACTCCGAATCCGCCCATTGACATAATGTAAAAGGTCTCGTTGTCGTTGCCGCTCCAGACTCGGAAACCATCTCTAGCGCCGTCGATGATTCGCGCTATTTGGTCCATATCGCTCCCGGCCTCTTTGACTCCCACAATGTTGTCGATGTGACTTAGGCGAATCGTAGTTTCGTGGGTCATGTTCAGTGCTGTCCGGCTCGTAACGTTGTAGACAATGCATGGGATATGGACGCTGCCGGCTATCGCCTTGAAGTGCTGGTACAGGCCCTCCTGGGGCGGCTTGTTGTAGTAGGGGACAACCAGCAGAAGGGCGTCTACGCCTTCTCTCTCTGCTTGTTTGCTGAGCTCTATACTCTCCGCGGTGCTGTAGTTACCGGTGCCCGCTATCACGGCCCCTCTATCTCCCAGAGCGCTCTTGATCTCCGCGAATAGATGTATCTTCTCCTCGGTGGTGAGGGTGGGCGATTCTCCGGTAGTGCCCGAAACGACCACACCGTCGCTACCCGAATCCAGCAAGGCATTGGCCAGGCGCTTGGCCTGATCATAGTCCACCTCTCCTTTTTCATCAAAAGGTGTGGTCATCGCGGTGATCAGTCTGCCTACCTCTGCCATTTCGGGCCTCCTTACTGATAGGGTTTGTCCTCTACCGGTGCTATTGTGTTGTCGAGTTGACGCTCAATTGTAGCCGAATAGGTTCGTCGTGTCTTATTTGACCGTCTACGCCACTACCTCTTATTCGTCCGTCAATCTCGTCTACGCCAGTAGGAAGGACGTCGTCGCAGATTCATGATTGCCAATATGCGGACCTCGTCCTCTCGGATTACATACAGAATACCAAACGGGAATCTATACAGCAGTTTCCTGCGCACGCCATGGCTCACCTCAGGAGCAGATTCCGGGAACTCCAGAATTTCTTGAACAGAGCGTTCTGCTTGGTCAAGAAACGCGACTCCTAAGCCAGGGCTCACATGCTCGTAATATTGCGCAGCATCGTTTAACTCGTTCTCAGCAAGGCGATGAAAAGAAACTCTGCGCCTCACGACAGACTCGATCGCACCTCCCGAAAGACCTCCTCGGCTGGTCGTATTACAGCTTCATCTACGTCTAGCTCTTGATTACGTCGTTGGGCTTCCTCCATCCAGAGAGCCTCATTCTCCTTTTTCGACAAGGATTCCAAACTTTGTAGAAGCCGTGTCGCGAGGCGTGCTCGTGCGGGAGGACTCAGCTTCATCGCTACTGCCTCTATCTCCTCGGCTGTTTCCATACTCATAGAAATGCCTCCTGTTCGACCATCCAGATCGCTTCCAAGATAAGGCCAGCCTTCCTATTAAAAAAGGAAACTACTCTGCTTACTCCTTGATGACTGACCTGTATGCGGGTTTCATTGCGGCGCCCGTTCCGTCGGTGAATATCTGCTTGACCTCCACGAAGTCGTCAAGCCCGTAAGGCCCTAGCTCCCGGCCTATACCGCTCTGCTTGAACCCACCCCAAATGCCCTCCACGGGTTGGGCATAGTTGTCCCAGATCCATACTGTGCCGGCCCGGATGCGTCGTGCCACGCGCATGGACCTTACATAGTCGTTGCTCCAGACGCCGGCAACCAGGCCATAGGGCACGTCGTTAGCCAGATGAATGGCCTCTTCCTCGTCTTTGAACGAGGTGGCCACCACTACAGGCCCAAATATCTCCTCCTGGCCCAGTCTCGAGGAGTTGTCTACATTATCGAAGATGGTCGGCTCTATGTAATAGCCGTGCTCGAACTCTCCGCCATTAAGCTTATTGCCTCCCATGGCCAGGTCGAACCCGGAATCGATTCCGTACCTGATATATTCTTGTATCGTAGTTTCCTGAGAGCGGGAAATCACGGGTCCCATGTCTGTGGACTCTTTGAAGGGATGGCCGACCTCGAGGCCCTTCGCTACTTTCACGACCTGCTCCAGGAACGCATCGTGTATGCTGTCCTGGATGAGAAGGCGGGTGGTGGCGCCGCAGGCCTGGCCGGCGTTACGGAACATGCCGAAGATGGCTGCCTTGGAGGCGGCATCGAAGTCGGCATCCTCGAACACCACGTACGGGGCTTTGCCTCCCAGCTCCAAGCTGACTCGTTTCACCTCCGAGGCTGCTTCGGCGGCGATCCTTTTGCCGGTACCCGTCTCACCTGTGAAGGACACCTTGTCGACGCTGGGGTTACGTACCAGTTCCATACCTATGCTGGAGCCGGGTCCTGAGACGAAGTTGACCACACCTTTGGGGATGCCTGCCTGCATCAACAGCTTGACCATCTCATAGGCCGCTGCGGGAGTGTAGCTAGCGGGTTTCAGCACCAAGGTGCATCCCACGGCGAGGGCCGGAGCCACCTTGCGGGCTGCCTGGGTTAGTGGGAAGTTCCAGGGAGTGATGAGACCCACGACACCCACCGGTTCCTTAACCAGGTTGATCATGGAGCCAGTGGGAAGAAAGAAGGACTCACCATATAGCTTGCCGGCGTATCCTGCGTAGAAGTCGAATATATCCGCGGCAACGGCTACGTGGCCCCTGGCCTGCCGAACGGGCATCCCGACTTCCAGACTCACTATAGTAGCGAACCTGTCCGCGTTGGCCCTCAGGAGCTCTGCTGTCTGGAACAGCACTCGCTCCCTCAGCTTGTAGTTGTTCACCCAGTTATCCGTGTTGCTGTCGAAGGCATGGCGTGCCGCGTCTATGGCAGCCTTCATGTCGCTGGGAGTGCCTTCCTCGGCGACGGTTACAATCTGCCGGAAGTCGGCAGGATTCTCTCTGTTGAACTGCTTGCCACTGGAGGACTTGCCTTCCTCACCGTTGATAATGATGTTGCATTCTAGAGGGAGCGGGAGAGACCCTGGTACAGTTGACATGCAATATCTCCTCTCGCTTTGGTCTATCGATTACTAGAATATCGTTTTGAGATCAGGCATCCTCAAGCAACACTGTATCTATAAATATGTTTTGAATGCAACAAAATCAGGTATCACAGCACTGCTGAGCGTGACTTTGCCAGACAATCTCGTCTCAGCACTTCTTCGGCGATCTGTATCGCGTTCAGGGCCGCGCCCTTTCTGAGATTGTCGGCTACTACCCACATAGCCAGGCCGTTGGGGTTAGAGCCATCCTTGCGGATTCGCCCCACGAATACATCGTCTGTACCTGCCGCGTCCCGGGGCATGGGATAGATACCATCCTCTGGTGAGTCTAACACCTTAACTCCTGGCATTCGACTCAAGACATCCCTCGCCTCTTCGGGAGAAATAGCACCTTCGAAATCCATGTGCAATGCCGCACTGTGGGATATGTACACAGGCACCCGTACGCAGGTGGCTGACACAGAAGTGTCGGGCGAATGCATAATCTTACGGGTCTCGTCCCGCATTTTCTGCTCCTCTTTGGTGTAGCCATCGGAGAGGAAGCTATCGATTCGTGGTATCACGTTGAAGGCGATCTGATGAGGCTGCGCCTCCGGCGGACGTAGTTCTTGTCCATCCAGGAGGGCACGGCTCTGCTCTCGGAGCTCATTCATGGCCGCGCCGCCGGCGCCCGACACCGATTGGTAGGTGTCGGCGATGATCCGTGTTACGGGACTTATGAGGTGGAGGGGTTGGGCCACCATCACCATGGGCGTCGTCGAGCAGTTGGGTATAGAGATAATCCCGTTATGCCACTCCACGTCTTGCCCGTTTACCTCGGGTACGACCAGGGGCACTTCGGGCTGCATTCGAAATTGGGAGCTATCGTCGATAACCAGAGCGCCAGCTTCTACGGCTATAGGCGCCAGTTCCGCGCTGAGCTGGCTGTTTACCGATATAAAGGCGATGTCGATATCTTTGAATGAGCTGGAGGTGGTCTCTTCCACTACCAACTCCTGGCCGTTGACAGGGATAACCGTACCGGCGGAGCGATGGGATGCAAGCAGCTTGATGTGGCTGGTGGGGAATTGGCGCTGTTCGAGGACTCTTATAAACTCTCTACCCACGGCACCGGTGGCGCCTACGACGGCGATACTGACTTCCTTCATATGAGATGCCCCCAGGCTCACAGGCCCAAAATTTTATCTAAGCCTATCACAAGACCTTTGAGGTTCACAACCTCTCGCACGGCCCGCATCACCCCAGGCATATAGCATTCTCTTCCTATGGTGTCGTGACGAAGGGAAACGGTTTGGCCGGCGGTCCCAAAGACCACCTCGTGGTGGGCGATGCGGCCGGCCATTCGGACACTGTGAACGCTTACGCCCTTGTGTTCCCCACCCCGAGTGCCTTGTAGAGTCTCTTTTTCGGGGTCATTATGTTTGAATTGCTTATCCTGGGAGATAGCCCTGGCGATAGCTAGGGCCGTACCGGAAGGGGAGTCGATCTTATTCTCGTGGTGGGCTTCAATGATCTCAGCGTACTCGAAGAAGGGTGCGGCTTGCTTGGCTAGATGCATGAGTACTACGGCTCCCAGAGCGAAGTTGGGTGCCGCTATAATGCCCATGCTCTCTTCACGCGAGATGCGGTCCAGCCCCTGAAGGTTCTCTTCGCTAAGCCCCGTCGTGCCGATGACCATGTTCACCCCGTGTTTGGCAGCCACCGGCGCCGCAGACATCGTCGCAGCCGCAACGCTAAAATCCACCAGCACCTGAGGTCTAGTGGAGGCTAATATCTCCTCCAAGCTTGTAGAAAGGGGAATGGTTCCCGAGCCGTCGGGGAGGTCTATTTTGTCGCCCGCTTTAAGCGCGTCAACGCCACCCACCGGCTCCATCTCCGGCTCGCGGCATAGTGCATTAATTACTTCTTGTCCCATCCGACCCATGGCTCCATGTACTGCCACAGTAATTGAGGCCATTTCATCCTCCTCTGAGTTAGGCTAATGGATGATAGCACGTAACATGAGATGATGGGTGGTACACCGTCAACACCGCTATTAAAACAATGGTCCGGCCAGAGAAGTATCTTGGCCGGACCATTAGTGTACAGGTTCTGTTATCTATCTGAGAAAACTACGATTGCCTGGTCCCGAGGGCGGCGGTCTTCTATCAGGCCCCGCGGAAGACCTGGGGCCGCGAGGTCCGGGCATAGGACGCCGGTCGCCTCCTGCTCCGGGTCCCCTCGATCCGAAGGAACTACCGGGGCGGCCTCGATCTTGGGGCGGCCTGGGTGGTCTATTCCCCTCACCCTGAGGGCCGTCTTGATTCCCAAAGAGGGCTTTTCGCGAGAGGTTGATTCTGCCCAGATGGTCTATCTCCTGCACGATCACCGTTATCTCCTGGCCAACCTGCACGCCGTTCTCTATATCTCCCAGATCCTCCATCCTGACCAGGCCATCTTTGCCCGGCAACAGCTCCACGAAGGCCCCAAAGCTGGTGAGCCTCGCAACCTTTCCAGTGAAGATGTCCCCTACGGCTAGCTCTCGAGTCAGGGCATCGACGCGGTCTCTGGCCTTCTTGATCGAATCTTCGTCACTGGCGCCGATGAGCACGGTACCGTCGTCCTCAGTATCTATCGATACACCAGTCTCTTCCTGGATGGCCCGGATGGTGCGTCCGCCGGGTCCGATCAATGCGCCGATTTTGTCTACCGGTATGACCATGCGGAACACTTTCGGGGCGTAGGGGCTGAGGCTCGGCCTGGGTTCCGTGATCGCTTCGCGCATCTTTTCCAGGATAAAGAGCCGACCGTCTCTAGCCTGCTGCAGTGCCCGCTCCAGCACATCGTAGGTGAGACCCTTGACCTTTATGTCCATTTGTAGGGCGTTGATTCCATCCAACGTGCCCGCCACCTTAAAGTCCATGTCTCCCAGGTGGTCCTCGATACCCTGTATATCGGTAAGCACCGCATAGTTGCCGTCTTCGCCCATTATCAGGCCCATGGCTACACCAGCCACTGGCTTCTTTATGGGCACACCGGCGTCCATTAGGGCCAATGTGCTGCCACATACGCTGGCCATCGACGTACTGCCGTTGGAGCTCAGGACCTCCGAAACGACCCTGATCGTGTATGGAAACTCCTCTTCACTGGGGACCACTGATTCTATGGCCCGCTCTGCCAGGGCGCCGTGGCCTATCTCTCTACGGCCGCTGGATCCCATTCGCTTCACTTCGCCTGTGGAGTACGGGGGGAAGTTGTAGTGGTGCATGTATCGTCGGGTGCCCTGTGGGCTCAGGTTGTCCAGGGTCTGCCTCATCCCGGTGGAAGCGAGGGTAGCGATACTCAACACCTGGGTCTGGCCCCGGCTAAAAAGCCCGGAGCCGTGGGTCCTGGGCAGGACACCCACTTCACAGCTTATCGGCCTGATGTCGGCGAGCCCTCTCCCGTCGGGCCGTATACCCCGTTCAAGGATTCGAGAGCGCGTCTCTCTTTTGATGACTGACTCGAATGCTGCCGCAACCTTGTTTTTAGGATGCTCCTCGCCCAACCTCTCCTGCACTTCGGCTTCCAACTCGTGTAATGCCTGCTCTAGCCGAACCTTGTCCCATCCATTATCCAGTATCTGGGACAGCCTGCCGTTGAGAATGGTGTTGACTTCTCCGTCCAGCGCTTGGTGGGAGTTATCCGCGGTGAAGGCCATCTTGGGCTTACCAACAGCGTTGACCATCTCATCTATCATGTCTATGACATGTACATTGTTTTCCTGGCCTCGCCGAATGGCGGCAAGTACTATCTCCTCCGATACCTCGGTGGACTCCGACTCAATCATCATGATCGCGTCTCGTGTGCCGGCGACTACGACGCTTAGGTTGCCCTGATTCATCTCATCATAAGTGGGATTGATGATGTAGTCGCCGTTTATCTGGGTCACTCTGGTAGCGCTTATGGGCCCCTGAAAGGGTATCTCCGACATGGAGACGGCTGCCGAGGCTCCGACGATGCCCAATACCTCTGGAGGGTTCTCCAGGTCAACGGAGAGTATGGTGATGACAACCTGTACATCGTTGTAGAACCCCTTGGGAAACAGAGGCCGCATCGGCCTATCTGTGAGTCTTCCGAATATGACGGCATCCTGACCGGGCCTGCCTTCCCTGCGGAAGAAGCTGCCGGGAATCTTGCCCATGGCGTATAGCCGCTCTTCGTAGTCCACGGTGAGTGGCAGGAAGTCTATATCCTGCCGGGGCTGGGGAGCAACAACTGCCGTGGCAAGCAATATAGTGTCACCGCACCGCACCGTCACGGTGCCGTTGGCTTGCTGTGCGTATTTTCCTGTCTCTATGGTTAGGGTCTTGTCGCCAATCTGACGTTCAACGCGGTAATGCATAATAAGGGTAAACCGACCTCTCTATGGATGTAGCGAAGGAGGGGGAAATAAAATAGCCCCGAATGCTCGGGGCTATCTTCTGAGTCCCAGTCGAGTGATTAGGGTGCGGTATCTAGTTACGTCTTCTCGGGTCAAGTAGTTCAGGAGGCTTCTTCGCTGCCCTACCATTTTCAGGAGGCCGATTCTTGAGTGGATGTCCTTGTGGTGCTGCTTAAGGTGCTCCGTGAGCTCCCTTATCCGCTCTGTTAGAATGGCTACCTGGACCTCTGCAGACCCTGTATCGTGTTCGCTTAACTGGAAGTCCCTGATTATCTGGGACTTCGTATCCTTATCTATCATGCCTCCCTGGGCCTTTCCTTTTCCTCTTATTCTTCAGCGGGATTATAACATAGACCCAATGGCCTTGCAATCTAGTAAAGGTGGCAATTTACGCCTCACTCTATTCTCCTTTTCATCACCGTGGTACACTTAACCTCACCGGTGAGGCGTTCGCTAGTGCTCAGTCAACCTAAAAATTGATGCATGTCATTCTGAGCCGGAGGCGAAGAATCTGGTGGGAGATGGGTGTCCCCGCCCTTCTAGATTCTTCGGTCGCTCCGCTCCCTCAGAATGACACCCTATCGAAATCTTGTTGACAAAGTACTAGGTCATCTTCCTCCGACATTAAGATCACAAGAAGGTGGGGTTAACAAAAATGAGTTCAAGCAGTAAGAAAGAGCCTGTTCGGCTTATGGAAACCTGGCGCTCGCTATTCTATACGCCGATCTATGCAGCCGTATCCAGAGGCTTCTTCGAAAATGAAGGTCTGGATGTAGAGTTCTCTACATGCCCGCCTGGACACCATGGTCTTAGCGCATTGAACAGTGGGATCGCGGACATAGTGCAGAGTGGGCCCATGCGCAGTATTATAGCCGCTGACTGGGGCGCCGAGGTAGTGCCACTCCATATCATCGAAATAAATAGCCGTGATGGCTTTTTCTTAGTTAGCCGGGAGCGTCACGAGCCCTTCCAATGGGAGTCATTGAAGCAAGCGACCCTGATACCAGTAGGATTCACTGTCATGCCGGTTGCTTCCCTTAAATACGGCCTAAAACGCAAAGGGGTGGATCTGGCGAATATCTGCAGGAGAGAAGGACTCTCGATTCCTGATTCAATGAACGCATTTCGAAATGGCGAGGCCGACTTTATACATGTGGCACAACCCTTTATGGAACAGCTGATCAGCGAGGGCTCCGGACATCTGGCCGCCGCTATGGGGCCCGTCAACGGCTATATATCCTACAGCTCATTCGCGGTTACTCATCGCATGGCTGCGGAGAAGGCTGAGATAATCCAGCGATTTACTCAAGGTTTCTACAACGCCAAGAAATGGCTGGCCGAGACGGACGCCCAGACCGTCGCGGAGTCCGTAGGCTCGTTCTTCCCAGATGTATCCAAGGATGTAGTCACAAAATCCATTGCTCGGTATAAGGAGCAGAATACCTGGTCCGATGATCCGTTGCTGAGAGAGGATGGCTATAACGCTCTGCAGGATGTGCTGGTGGAGGCCGGGCTGGTCAAGTCTCGCCAGTCCTACGAGAGCATCGTCAGGCCGGACTTCGCCCTTAACGCGATGAAGTGAACGGTAGCTAGTGGCCTGAATCTTCTTCGGCTGTACCGACTGCCCCAAGCGGACTTCATAGATTGAGCCCAATACACCAGTATAGAGGTCTATATTACCCGTGGTTCGACAGAAAACAGGCGAGCAAAACAAGTCCGAAGCACAAGCCTCTCCCAAATACCTCTGGTATTCGGGAGAGTTGGTGGAGTGGGACAAAGCCACTGTCCACGTGTCCATGCTAGGCTGGAGTGCCATTTCCGCAGTGTTCGAAGGTATCCGCGCCTACTGGAATCCGGACCATAAGGAGCTATACCTCTTTCAGCTAGATGCGCACCTGAATCGCTTATTTCAATCCATGAAAATCATGCGCATGGTATCGCCCTACTCCAAAGATGAGCTGGCGCAGGCCATCATATCCCTTCTCAAGGCCAACGAGTACCGTAGCGATACTTATATTCAACCGCTGGCCTATCTCTCAGAAGACGTTCCCGGCTATTGGGCGGTGCTGGAGGGGCCTGGGGAGTTGGTCATTACCGCCAAGCCGGCAGCATCGAATCTGGGCAGCGATAAGGTGGCCCACTGTAACATAAGTAGCTGGAACCGCATCTCGGACAACGTGATGCCACCCCGGGCCAAGGCAATCACCAACTATCAGAACAGCCGGTATGTTTCCACCGAGTCCAGTATGAACGGCTATGACTATGGAATAATCCTGAACCAGGATGGCAAGGTTTCGGAGGCTGCCTACGCCTGCCTCTATATCGTGCGAAACGGAGTCGCTATTACCCCTCCCGTCAGTGCTGGAATCTTGGAGAGCATCACCCGCGACGTGGCGAAGCAGCTCCTGGAGCAGGAGCTAGGAATACCCGTGGTGGAGCGGGATGTGGAGAGAACGGAACTGTACATTTGCGACGAAGCCTTCCTATGTGGCACCGCCGTGGAAATCCGACCCATCGGGTCCGTGGATAAATATAAGGTAGGTGATGGAGAGCAAGGCCCGATAGTCACCAGACTGAAGGAGCTGTTCCATAAACTAGTCCGTGGCGTGGACCCGGGATATTCTGACTGGCGGGCCCCAGTGTACGGCGGGACTCGGCCGTAGGGTCTTTCTTCCTGTTAGTTTTATATTGTTGGTCTCCTATCTATTCTATCCAGCAAAATCTGAACTGTAGTCAAGTGTTGGCTATGTTATAATCCCCCAAAATAAGAAAATGGCCAGGTGAAATAGAACAATCAGGAGGATAGGTCGCCATGAAGATAGCAGTGCTAGGCGCCGGCGCCATGGGTGGGATCGTTGCCATCGGGCTTCACCGGGGTGGCCAAGATGTTCTGATTATCGATCCATGGAAGGCCCACGTTGAAGCCATTCGCACGACTGGCTTTCAGATGACAGGCTACTACGCTGGCAAGCCTATCGAATGGCGCGGCGTGATGCCTGCTATTCATACCGACGAGCTTGATCAGTTAAAAGACAAGCTGGACGTGTTGTTTCTGTCGGTGAAGGGATACAACACGCGCTGGTGCGCGGGACTGATCGAGCCCTTCTTGAAAAAAGATTCCATGGTGGTCTCCGTTCAAAACGGTGTCAACGAGCCCACCATCGCCGAAGTTGTGGGTCCCGAGCGGACCATCGGTTGCGAGACCCTCATGGGAGGCCAGACCTGGGAGCCAGGCCACATCCACCGTATTCTGGGTGGCACGTCGGCCTTGCCAGATTACATGGTCGGAGAGTACACAGGTGGGATAACCTCCAGGGCAGAGAACCTCGGCCAGCTAATCAGGGACAATGTAGGTACCTGTGGCGTGTCAGACCATGTAATGGATGAGGTCTGGACCAAGTTCGTTGTCAACTGCGGCAGCAATATGTTGAGCGCCGTCACCTCCTGGGACTCCAGAGAGGTGGGCCTGAACACCTCGCCCCATCTGAGGTTCGCCCTGCAGAACGAGGCAATAATGGTCGGTGAGCAGCTGGGGATCAAGTTCGGCAGTTTCGGTGGCAGTGTTGGGGTAATCATGACGCCTGAGGATATCAAGCAGGCGGCCAGGGGCGAGCGTCCCGAGCTGGAGCAGGAGGTAATAGATCAGGCCAGAAAGATGGACGTTGTGACTCGCCCATCAACCCTTCACGACTCCCTCCGAGGCACTCCCATGGAAGTGAACGAGCTAAATGGCTATCTGGTACGTCAGGCGGACGACCTGGAGGTACCCGTGCCGTACAACAAGGCACTTGTGCGAGTTGCTACGCTTGTGAATGAGCACAAGATTCGGCCCTACCCGTCCAACTACGCTCTGTTTCAGGAGTACATTGAGGAAGAGTTGGCGGCGGCCCACGGATAGGCCGGCGCTGAGTGTTTGCGTTATTGGAACAGTAAACGAGGACGGTGATTGACCTGGGAGTCAGTCAACCAAGATCTGATAGGTGCCTTTCACCCCCATCCTAGCCTTCCCCCATCGAGGGGGAAGGGACTTGTTCTCTCCTCCTCGATGGGGGAGAGTTAGAGTGGGGGTGAAACGACGATTAGATATTAAGGCTGACCGAGTACTAGGAGCCCGGCTGCTCTCTGTTAGGTTCTGCTTCCTCCACGCCTTCTTCGGCGTCCTGGGCGCTATCAAGATCGTTCGGTGACTGGACGTCTACAGTATCAGTGGTCCCCTCTGAGTCGTCGCTGTGCTCTGTGACCGGCTCCTCAAATTGCTCGTTTTGTTCAGCTAGAGCGTCCACCGAGTCATCCCTGTGCTCTGTAGCTGGCTCCTCAAATTGCTCGTTTCGCTCAACCAAAGCATCTTTTTTGGTAAGAGGCTCCTCCGTTGGAGAGAACCCGTATCTTTTGCCGGCCGCTTGGCTGTATTTCTCCGCCTCGAAGTCAAGCAGGATGGGATACAGCTTGGATTTGATGGCAATGCCGACCGCCTCACTTCTTACTCTCATATTGGTCGGTACGATCTCTCTGAGGTACCAGGCCTCGACCTCGCTCAAGTACAGCTCCTGAGATATCCCTTCTCGCTGAGCGTTCAGGAAGGCCCTGCCAATCTTCAATATTAGAGCAGGATAGGCGGGGTTTGAGCCGTCCATCCATTTGTGTCCCGCAGAGATCACCTGCTCAAGCCCCTCAATCTCTGCCGGTGTGAGATCTATCGGTTTCCCTTCCAAGCTTTCCTCCGCCCTTATGGTCAAGGGGGCCAGGCTATCAACTCTTGACTTATTTACTCCAAGCCGAGTCCGCGGGAAAGATGGTGGAGCAGCCACGGCGGACTGGGTCCGCGGCATGCCAGTCTTTGACGGTCTCGCGCCACTTCAGGTAGTGGGGTGCCTGGCGGTGGGCCTCGATAGCTGCCTGGTCACGGTACACTTCGTATAGATGTATGCGATTGGGGTCCTCCGAGTCCTGGAGCACGTCGAACCTCAGACAGCCCGGCTCGTTTCCCACGGAACCCCGAGCGTCATCCAGCATTGCCTCCATGAAGGCTTCTTTGTGCTCCGGCTTGATCTGTATTGTGACAACTAGTGCTTGCATTTCTCCTCCTTATTCCTTTCTCTTTTCGTTTTATACAGCGTATGGTTGCCAAGTTGCACAACCTGGCAACTTCTACGAGCCTCTAACAGAACTCTTTTGACGGACCTTCCAATTCAGGGTGCTAAAAGTCTAATCTGAGTTACAGAGCAGGTTCCCCGTAGACCTCGATCTCGACTGCTCCGGTGTTGCCTCCGCTGGTATCGATGGCTTCGAAGCGAAGACGCTTTCCCGTTAGGTCGGTGGGGAAGTAGTGAATGCTCGATGCGCCATCCAAATCGAAGGGGCCATGGACCTCACCTTTGTCGGTGACCACTTGGAAAGATAGGACCTCCGCCGACATGCCCATTGTCCGCGTCCAAAATCCCAGGGACGTTACATGAGTCTCGGTGGGAAGCTCGATCTCTATCCATGCGCCATCCCCGTCACCGTCGGTCGACCATTCCGTCCCCCTGTCACCGTCGATGGCGCGATTGGCGCCCCAAGTACTATCGTTTTCGCCACCGCCGAAGATGCTGCTCGTACCAGTGATACGTGTGCCGCTTCCTAGAAGGGCTAGATTTTCAGTGATCGGCAGCTGTGAGCCGCTGGTATCCATCAGTGCCGTGCGAAAGGTTAAATCCTCGCTGCGGTACACCGTTCCGTCGGGGCCAATCAGCGACCATCTGTAATGGTACTCGGTGTCCGGCTGCAGGTCTCTTAGGAGATGGTGATGCTCTGTATGCCCTTCCGGGGACATGACACTGTCGGCGGAAATCCTGCCGTATGAGCTCGCGGAGCCATATGAGACGGCACATACCACATTCTGTTTCGTGAGGGCGACAAGGGCTGCTGAGTTGGGCTTGACATCGACCACTGTAGGAGGCCTGACCAAGGTTTCATTGATGTCCGTTAGTCCAGTATTTTCAGAGACAGATGGGGTAGGTGATGCGGAATCACCTCCACAAGAAACAAGCAGAGATGCACTCAACACGACCGTAATGCTCAGAAGAGCCAGAGACACAAGACGCTTATTTCTTTTAGAAACAGAGTGCATTCTGTCTTCGACTTCTATTGCCATTGTCCTTGTCTCTTTAGGCTCAAGGAATCACTACTCCCCAAGTGGTTTTAGGCATGGAATGGTAGGAGTTCACGCAAGGCTAATCTTACTACAGAGTTAGCTGGATGTCAGCAAGACCGTCTTCAAGGGTCAGGGACTTTTAGTTCTACCATACGGTCATTGCGAGCCCTTCACTCAGTTCAGGATAAACTCCGCGAAGCAATCTCATCCGTTCCAGTGGGATTGCTTCGGGGCTCGGCCCCTCGTAATGACCGTCGTAAGAGACTGCTTTAAGGGTGGAACATGACACCGATCTCTGTTGGTGGGACCGCTAATGACATCAAGCCTTGAAATTGGCTGCTGTTCCTGACAAAATAGGGGTATGAGAGTCGGTTGCTTCGAGCTAGATGAGCCGGTGCCTGAGCTGAACAGGCCCCATGCCTTGGTCACACTACGTCCTTGGGTGGATGTGGGTCGAGTCGGACGCCAAACCCTTATCCGGCTAGAACGGCACATGGGCGCCCAGGAGTTCGGCAAACTGGGGAGACCCGGTACATTCTACGATTTCACTCGCTATCGACCCAGGATGATGAACGTAGGAGTTGAACGCCGCATAACTATCCCAAACACAACAGTGTTATATGCAAAACGGGAGGAACCTCCCGACTTCCTGTTCTTGCATCTTCTGGAGCCCCATGCCTTCGGCGAGGATTACGTGGATTCGGTACTAGAGTTGCTGAAGTATTTCCAGGTCGAACGGTATACTCAAATAGGTGGAGTGTCCGATGCCGTGCCCCATTCCAGGCCATTAACTGTGAGCGGGGTTGTACCCGAGGAAACAAGAAATCGCTTCGGCATACAGCAGAGCACTTATGAGGGTCCGACCAGCATCACATACCTGGTTACCCAGGAGGCGCCTAAGCTGGAGATCGAGACCATGAACTTCCTGGTACGTCTCCCTCATTACGCTCAGCTTGACGAAGACTATTCAGGAGTGGCCAGGCTGCTGGAAATCCTGTGTGAGCTGTACCAACTGCCATCTCACTTGATTGACAGCGAACGTGGCCAGCGCCAGTACCAGCAGTTAGACGCCGCCATTGCGCGGAACCCTCAGGCAAGGAACTTGGTGCAACAACTGGAATCCAACTATGATGCCAATGCCCCAGGAACCAGCGACGGGAGCCCATCGTCCCTTGCCCCTGAAGTCGAGCAGTTCCTTCAAGAGATGAACCGGCGCCTGGGTGACGACCAAGGCTGAATAGACAGCCGGCTCTAGCAGCACGCCGCGACCAGACCTAACTCTTACCGGACCGTCCAGCTCTCAGCTTCAGCGTATTGAATCAACTCCTGAATTTTCGGTTCCCACTGCTTGAACCAGGCCTGGCCTTCGGGGTCACTCATCGCCTTGCCATATGCGGCCTCTATCGCGCCAAAGCTTTCGGCCTCGTCCTCCGTAACCACCCGGTCGGTGCGGCCACTCATGAAGTCGCTGAGGATGCGGACTTTGATATCTGTCCCACCAAATTGATGGAGCTTTTCATATCCTTCCTGCAGTACCGCGACCAGCTTGTCGGCGGTGCCAACCTTGCCATAAAAAGTCCTTCTGTGAACGATGGACATGGGATACCTCCTTACCGTTGCTAGTTCGCCGATAACAAATCTCGTTGGATGCACCACAGCCTAAAGGCTGCGGCATATATGCCCCCGCCTTCAGGCGGGGGTTTTGATATATCTTCTAAAGCCGCTCAGTGGCATCTATTTCTCGAAGGAGAGGCGTCCATAGCGGACGAAAATGGTTCCGCCTGGTAAAGCCAGGGGCCCATTGACGGCGAGGCATGCGATCACGTACTTGGCGCCCGGGTGAGCTTCGGCGGACATAAGGACCCGTTGCGGTACGTTAAAGCCCGCTACCGCGCCTTTGGCCCTGTCACACTCCCCGTTGATCCAGATCTCGCCATAGTCGTCTATGCAGGTCTCGAAGAGCATCTGGGCGCCCTTTATGTCTACGCCCTGGACACGGTCTGGCACCGTCACTGTGATCCGGTACCATCCGAAGGTGAAGCCTTTGGAGCGACTTTCCTGAATGTTCTCACACACCTCCCAGCCTGAATCGTCGTAGTCGGGCAGGCGCGCTGGGCTGCCACTCACTTGAGCCGTCAGCCCCTCGTTTGGCTCTCCGGGTACAAAACCTTGAGCGAACTTCCACTGCCCTTGTGCGCTCTGCAGGTCCGTTGGGTTTTCCAGGTCAAGGGTTACCCTTATCATGATCATCTTCCTTGCTAATAATTTCGAAACTGCCCTGAATTATACCTATGGCGAGAACCGGTGTATAGCGAATTTCGCGTAGTAATATATACTGGGCTTTTCATGTAAAATCAATGGTACTGGTGTAACCTGCACCGCCAGTTGCAACTGGCATTAAGGGTGAATCGGTAGCTGTCTATTAACGTTGTGGCCCTGGAGGCAAGATGAATTGGGTTGTAAACCTCTTTCGACGCCCCCGTATTTCCATGGAGGTCAACGCCAGGGATATGCTCTTCGCGCACCTGGAGTCGCTGGGGCTTCCCGTATCCAAAGCTGAAAGGGGACGTCCCCAGGAACAGCTGGGTGCGCGCGATCACGGGTCCAGAGGACTAATAGATGTATCGGGCGGTCCCATAAGCTGGATTAACGTGGTGACTGCCGGCAGAGATTCGGGGTTGGGACGCGTTGTTTACGGCATTCCGGCATCCGGCATCTCACGGGTTGGTGACTTGCTGTTGTGGTCGATAAGAGTGAAACGGATTCCAAAAGTAGGCAAGGTCGTGGGTGTGCGGTGGGAGTCCTATATGAAGTTACCTCAAGCACTGCAGCATCTGAATGAAGATGCTACTCTGAAACAGCTCATGATTGAACATCTAAGTGAAGACATGGAGCTCAAAAGCCAACCAGGGCAGGGTCTTTGGCTTCTCACAGTAGGCAAGGGAGGGCTTTTACACCTTCCATCCGCCGGAGAGTGGACCTGCTATCAAGCCATCGCCTCAGCTCTGGGTAAGCTGGACCGGTCTGCCGCGTCGCCCCACTGATTTGCTCCTGCGGTTTACAGTAGATACCCTGGTCGGAAGCTCATCGCAATCGGGAATTTTGTCATGAAAGGGTGTAAATGCACTGCATCGAGGAGCAGCTCTCTCAGAGCCGGACAATTGCCGTAGTTGGTCTTTCGCCTGATCCGCAAAGAGACAGCCACCGTGTAGCAAAATATCTGAAAGAGCAGGGATATAGAATTATCCCCGTTAATCCCACGATTGACCGGGTGCTGGACGAGAAAAGCTATCCTGACCTGCGGTCTGTGCCAGAACCCATCGACATGGTCGACATCTTTCGGCGCTCCGAGTACGTTCCTGCTGTAGTAGACGAGGCGATACAGGTAGGAGCCAAATACATATGGATGCAGGACGGTGTCATACACGAGGAGGCAGCGAAAGCCGCGCTGGACGCCGGGCTCTCGGTGGTAATGGATAACTGAACCCTTCGGGAGCATCGCCGCCGGTTCGGCGGCAAAGGATAGTCTTTCCTCACCTTTGGTCCCTATCTGGTTGGCAAAAAAATTGAAGACGAAAACCCCCCGCCTTCAGGCGGGGGCATATATGCCGTAGCCTTTAGGCTGCGGTACATCGTACTACCGGAATTTCGGCATAACCTCTTTGGCAAACAGCCTCATTGCGTCCATGACCTTGTCGTGGGGAATCAGACCGCCCTGGTTAAACCAGCAGATCAGCTCTCCCAGCTGTAAATCATCTTGAAGAGCATGAAGCTTTTCAATGAACTGGCCGGTTTCACCAAAGATGGCGGTGTTGTTGCACCACTCATCGTAGGTCATCTGCTGAAAGCGGGCTTGGGTGCGTTTCAGGGTCGGATTGGCCTTGGCTGCCCTCTCCATTAACGGCGTGTCGAACTCGGATAAAATACCGCTCATATAGTTCATCACGCTTGCCTCCGGCGTGGCCCTGGCATCCTCTTTATCCTCTGAGATGTAGACCGGCACGGCCATGGCAAACTCGTCCCCATTGAATGTGTGTCCCTCTTCCGTCAGAGTCCGCCTGTAAACCTCGATCCCCTCTCTTAGTATGGGCATGGGGACGATCACTGGAGTGGTGAACATGGTGTAGCCTAGCTTGCCCACAAGCTCGAAGGTGTCGGGGCTGTTGCAAGCGACGCGAATTGGAGGATGGGGTTTCTGAACGGGTTTGGGCACGAGGTGTAGCTCTTTGGCGCTGTAATATTTGCCCTCGTATGATAGCTCGTCTTGGGTCCAGGCCTTGATTATGAAGTCTAGAGATTCTAGGAAACGTTCCCGGTTCTCCTCTTGGGGTATGTTGAATCCCTGGAAATGGACAGGCAACGCCCCTCGGCCGACTCCGAACTCGGCCCTTCCGTTGGAGAGAATGTCCAGGGTTGCTATATCCTCGGCCACGCGGATGGGGTTCTGAAGGGGAAGCACGTTGACCGCCACACCCAGGCGTATTCGCTTGGTGGTGTAAGCAGCTGCCGAGGCCAGCATTAGAGGCGATGGAGTTATAGACATCCTGGAGTAGAAATGAAGCTCGGCCAGCCACGCGTGATCGAAGCCCAACTCGTCCCCCAGCCGAATCTGTTCCAGCGTGTCCTGATATCTCTGAACGGGAGACTGCCAGTCCGCGCAGGGTAACTGGTAAAACAGCCCAAATTTCATCAAGCTCTCCTCTTCCAGCAAGGGTTTACATAGTGTACCAATGATAGGCAGAGGAGACCAGGGTTTCGGTCGATTGGACGTAAGAGTTCAACGACCTTCTGGATAGATACGAGGAGGATGTAGGAAACTGGGCGCTATAGCGGTATATTGCCGTGTTTTCTGGGAGGCCGGGGCTCCTGTTTGCTATGAAGCATATTTAGGGCTTTTATAATTCGCGGGCGGGTCTCCGAAGGGTCTATCACGTCGTCAAGATAACCCTGGCTGGCAGCTACGTAAGGGTTTGCAAATTTGTCCCGATACTCCTTTATCAGATCGCTTCGTCTAGATTCGGGATTCTTCGAGCTTGCCAGCTCTTCTCGAAATACGATATTAACCGCTCCCTCAGGGCCCATTACTGCGATCTCTGCCGAGGGCCAGGACAGGTTGATGTCCCCGCGCAGGTGCTTGCTGCTCATGACGATGTACGCGCCACCGTATGCTTTCCGGGTCAGCACGCTGATCTTGGGCACGGTAGCCTCGGCATAGGCGTATAGCAGCTTTGCCCCGTGCCTGATAATCCCCCCGTACTCCTGGTCGGTGCCGGGCAAGAAGCCTGGAACATCCACGAAGGTGATGAGTGGAATGTTGAAACAGTCGCAAAAGCGTACGAATCGCGAGGCTTTTACTGAGGCGTCGATGTCCAGTACGCCTGCCAGGTAGGCTGGCTGATTGCCAACAATTCCTACAGACCTGCCGTTGAGATGGGCAAACCCCACAACGATGTTGGGGGCGAAGTCCTGGTGCACCTCCGTGAACTCCTCGTCGTCCACCACCCGTAACACTACATCGCGTATGTCGTATGCCTTGTTGGGCTCCAGCGGCACTATATCAGCGAGGGTTTCATCGGTGCGTTCTGGATCATCGCTGGTCTGGCTCTTGCGTGGTTCCTCCATACTATTGGGGGGGAAGTAGCCCAAAAGTCGACGCACCTGAGCCAAACATTCGTCCTCGGATTCCAGGACAAAATGGGCCACGCCGCTTCTAGTGCTGTGGGTAAGCGCCCCTCCTAGCTCGTCGTGGGTCACATTCTCTCCGGTGACCGCCTTAATCACGTCGGGGCCGGTGATGTACATTTGGCTAATGTCCTGTACCATAAACACGAAGTCGGTGATGGCAGGGGAGTAGACGGCGCCGCCGGCGGAAGGGCCGAGGATCACCGACAGCTGGGGAATGACCCCTGAGGCGAGGGTATTCCTCAAGAAGATATCGCCGTAAGCGGCCAGGCTCATAACACCCTCTTGAATCCTGGCGCCGCCGGAGTCGTTCATTCCGACGATGGGGCGTCCTGTCTTCACCGCCAGGTCCATAACCTTGCAGATCTTCTGGCCCACTACCTCTGATACCGAGCCACCGAAGACGGTGAAGTCCTGAGCGAACACGAATATCTGGCGACCGTCCACGTTTCCGTAGCCGGTGATCACCGCGTCACCCAACAGCTTCTTATCGGCCATACCGAACTCGGTCGCTCTGTGGGTTACGAAAGGGTCTATTTCCTCGAAGGTACCTTGGTCAAGCAGCAGGTTCACTCGCTCGCGAGCCGTCAGTTTTCCCTTGTCGTGCTGCTGTTGGATGCGCTTCTGGCCGCCACCCAGGCGGGACTCTTGCCTCAGCTGATCCAGGCGCTCCAGCTTTTCGTCTTTTTTTCTTACAACGGCCATGGCGTGCCCCCCATCTTCCCTTTCCCCTGACGCAAGCCGGGGTCGCGGCGTGAATTGGCTCCATGCTAGCAGATGAGCATAGCCGGTGCAAGCTGGCTGAGCGTGGTGTTACAATGAGTTAGCACCATTAGCCTCTACATTCCTTTCAAAGGCTACGTATATAATGATTGCCAAGGAACGCCCTCAAGTGACCCTCTGTGGGAATAAGACTTTTCACTGGGGGGAGCGTACGTACGTGATGGGAATCGTTAATGTTACTCCCGACTCCTTCTCCGGTGATGGTCTGGGCCGTGACGTGGATGCGGCGGTAGAGCTGGGCCTTCGTATGGAGTCGGAGGGCGCCGACATCATCGATGTCGGGGGTGAGTCCACTCGTCGCTATGACAATAAACCTGGGGCGATTCCTGTGGCTGCCGACGACGAGCTGAAGCGGGTCCTTCCGGTAATCGAACGGATGACAAGTGTGCTGAGTATTCCCATCAGCGTAGATACGTATAAGGCGGAGGTTGCTCATCGCTGCATCGAGTCAGGCGCTAGCATGGTAAACAACGTCTGGGGAAGTCGCAGCGAGGCGGACATGCTGGAAATGGTGGCTGAGCACCGTGTGCCCGTGGTTCTGATGCACAACCAGCTTGGACATGAGTATAAGGACTTAATAGGCGACATCAAAGAGGCCCTTTGTAGGTCTGTACGGAAGGCCTTGGAACATGGCGTATCTCTGGAGAACATCATCATCGACCCAGGCATCGGGTTCGGCAAGGTTGCCGATCAGAGCCTGGAGATCGAGCGCAGGCTGGAGGAGTTTAAGGAGATCGGCCAGCCTGTGCTGGTAGGTCCGTCGCGCAAGTCCCATATCGGACTGGTGTTGGGAGAACTCCCTCCAGAGGACCGGCTGGAGGGCTCAGCTGCCGCTGTGGCATTGTGCATCGCCGGTGGCGCCGATATCGTGCGGGTGCACGACGTCAAGGACATGGTCAGAGTGGCTCGAATGAGTGACGCCATAGTCCGTGGCTGGAGGCCTGAGGGATGGCATCGCTGAACGCATCTTCAAATCCTAAAGAAACAGTGTTCCTCGGTATGGGTTCCAACCTGGGTGACAGGGAGGCGAACCTGCGCCATGCCCTGGAACTGCTGAGTAAGCACATGGATGTGGAGAAGGTTTCATCTGTTTATGAAACAGAGCCATGGGGTTATGCTGACCAACCATTTTTCCTGAACTGTGTCTGCCAGGGTCTTACTCGGCTTCAACCCAGCGACCTGCTTACGTCAGCCAAGGCTGTGGAGTCGACGTTAGGAAGGGAGCCCACCTTCCTCTATGGCCCCCGGCTCATAGATATAGATATTCTTTTCTATGGAGACCAGGTGATTACCGAAGAAGGCTTGGTGATTCCTCATCCCAGGCTGGAGGAGCGGGCCTTCGTGCTGGCGCCTCTGGCAGAGATAGCAGGGCAGTTCCGCCATCCCGTCCTGAAGCTGACGGTTGCGGAGTTGATGCGACAACTAGACGATGGTAAAGAGACTGTTAATGGCTTGCCAAAGGGGATAAGCATGTGGTCGGCTCCTATCTCGTTGTCCAAGGTCTCATGATAGGATCCCGGCCTAATGTGTCTTGAGGAGACCCGTGTTGTGAGCAATGAGTACCTCCAGTCTGCGTGGGCCTATCACGAAGCCACCAAGCTGTCCTATATAAACCTGAGTACCAAGCCGCCAATTTACAAGGCCTACCCCGGGCTCCCTCTGGTCCACCTCCCCAAGGATTTCGATCCACCGCCTATGCCTACCCTCGAAGCAGTGGTCGCTACGGTTAGCGAAGGTGGGCCCCCGGTTAACATAGATATGATTGCCAGGCTTCTGTTCTTCTCTGCTGGACTGGTAAGGAAGAGCGTCTTTCCTATGGCTGGGGAGGTCCACTTCCGCGCGGCCGCCTCCGCCGGAGGACTGTACCCGATAGAGGTCTATCTCGTTTGCAAAGATATTCCTGGTCTGGATGCGGGGGTATACCACTTCTCTCCATTAGATTTTGCCTTGTGCCAGCTGCGTAAAGGGGATTATCGCGGAGAGCTATCCAGTGCAGCCGGGGATGATTCTGGAATCGCTGCCTCGCCGATAACACTCATTTTTTCGTCGATCTTCTGGAGAAGTGCCTGGAAGTACAGGGCGCGCTCCTACCGCTACTGTTTTTGGGACGGAGGCACCATAGCCGCCAACATGCTGGCGACTGCCTCCGCGTCCGGTCTACCCGCACGAGTGGTTATGGGCTTCGTAGATGATAAGGTAAATCGCTTGCTGGGTCTTGAAGGGAAGCGCGAGGCCTCGATCTGCCTGCTCCCAATCGGTCATGAAGAAGCCCGAGAGCCTTTGATCAAGCCATCTTCCGTGGCGCTCTTATCAGTGGAGGCGGTCACGCCAGCGCACAAGGAGCTGGAGTACCCTGAGATAACGCAATTGCATAGTGATTCGTCTCTGGGCTCCAATGAAGAGGTGTTGGCCTGGCGTGGCGTTCTGCCTCATCAAGTAGCGCCTAGACAGCCAGTCGTTCATGACCTTGTACCTCTCGAAGAGCAACGGGAAGGATCAATTGGACTGGGGAAGGTGATTCTAGAGCGTGGTTCCACACGACGTTTTGATCGAAAGGCTATCTCGCGATCCCAGTTTAGTGACATATTGCATGCCTCAACCGGAGGAGTGCCGGCGGACTTTTTAGGTCCCGGAGGGATGAGCCTGCTGGACCTCTACGTCATCGTGAACGAGGTAGAGGGAGTCCCTCCAGGGGCCTACTTCTACTCTCCTGACGACAATAGCCTGGAGTTGGTTAGGGAAGGCTTGTTTCGCTCTGAGGCTGGGCATCTGGCCTTCGAGCAGGCCCTGGGAGCTGATGCCAGTGTAGTGGTGTTTGTCATGGCCGATTTGCAGAAGGTTATGGGACGGTTCGGAAACCGTGGCTATCGGGCAGCGCAGTTGGAGGCTGGAATCATGGGGGGTAAGATATACCTCAGCGCCAACTCTGTAGGTGTGGGTGCCACCGGGTTAACTTTCTATGATGACGAGGTCGTCGAGTTTTTCGAGCCCCATTCCCATGGAAAAAGCGCAATTTTTGTGGTTGCCGTCGGGAATACGGGCAAGCCAAACCGGGTGCGACCCTTCAGGTCCAGAGTGGGAGTTCGGCTGGATGCACTATCAAGGGGAGCAACTCGCGGTCACAGCTAAGACCCTCATAGGAGAGTCCACGCCTACATTACCAGACCGTTACGTTGCCGGACAGGTGTTGGCTTCAGCGTTACCGCTCTACTCGCTCTATGACGTAGTGCATCGTCCCCCGTGGCACGCTGATATGTACCTCTTCGCCGATGGCCCGATCTAATAGAGCTTTACCAACAGGGGAGACTGTAGAGATTTTGCCCGTGACGGGATCTGCTTCTCTCGAGTCTACGATTCGGTAGCGGACGGTTTTACCATTACTGACGTCCCTAAGGGTAACCCGTCTTCCAATTTTGATACGATCATCGGCAACTTCCGATTCTGCGCTGGGAACAACGGCGTTGGAAAGTATGGACTCAAGGTCTCTAATCCCGGACTCGATAAAGCCCTGGCGCTCTTTTGCCGCATCCAGGGGAGCATTCTCTCTGAAGTCTTTGTCGGCCATAGCACGTTGAATGTCGGCCACCACTTTTATTCGCTCCTCTTTGAGGATCACCAAGCGGGCCTCTAAATTAGCATACCCTTCGGCGCTAAGCTGAGCCTGCTCCGTTGCCGACTTGAAGTACACTCGCCTTGAACTCTTCTTGGCCTTGGAAACCTTCATATGGGGAGCAAGGCTGACTGCGGCCAGGCCCTCTTTCTTCAAAAAGGTGAGGAACGCCTTAACAGGTTTGAGCTGTCTGATGGGGTCTGCCCCCCACATACCGGCCGACTCTCCATATTCGGCCACGTCAGAAGGTGTCAGCTTATCGACGTAACGATCTCTGCCGCACCATTGAATAAAGCGGTTGAGTTCTTGTTGACCGTCTCGTTGCTCGTCGGTTTTAGGTTTTGCAAGATACTGGCTAAGAGCTTCTGTCAGAGAAGGGCTCTTTACTGTCGCCAAGTTTTGGGTCTCCTTTCTTTTATAACCGCGGCGGTTTTGCTGGCCGAATTATTGTACTTTAAGGATAACAGGTTCCAGCTACTAAGGTAAAGGGGACCTACCCACATTCCTTTGTAACCCTTTAGGTTTTGGAATGCTTATTGGGGCGAACGCTGGCCGTTACAATGATGCTGACGATAGCATTGACACCCGACTTTCGACCGCGCTCGGTCGTCGAATGCTATGGAAGTCGCCCAACGGTTGTCGCGTAATGTCTGTTCAGCTTATGCTAAACGGGTTGGCGTAAAGTGCACCGGAGCTGAGCTTGACACCTCCATTGGGTATTTGTAAACTCGTGGCGATGCAGTTATAGGGAGGTTTCGTCTTGAGTACTCAGAGTCCCATTGCTATCGAAGAGATACGTCGGAAGGCTATCGGCCTGGAGGGCCAGGCAATCACGACGGAGATAGAAAAGGGCGCCATCGAGAGATTCGCCGAAGCGGTGGGTGACTCCAACCATTTGTGGAACGACGAAGCCAAGGCCCGCAAGGGTCGGTACGGCGGAATCGTCGCGTCGCCCACCTTTCTCCGTTCGGTACCGGATGACCGGCCAGACTTGACCTTCGAAACTCCCTTTAGCCTCCTCATAGACGGCGGTAGCGAATGGGAGTTTTTCGAACCGGTCAGACCCGGAGACCGCATCACCGCCGTGGCCCGCATAGTCGATGTTACAGAGCGGACAGGACGGGTGGGACTCATGCTTTTCATGGTGGCGGAGACCTCCTTCACCAACCAACTGGGCGAGCTGGTAGCTACTCGGCGAAGCACTAGCATCAGGTATTAGCGTAGTTATGAGGCTGTATGCTTAGTCGGGTCTTTTGTGAACTGAGAAGACGTATCAAAACCTCCGTCTGAAGGAGGGGACAGATATGCCACAGCCTTTAGGCTGTGATGCATCAGAAGATTTTTGTTAAACGCTCTAAGTATGTCAATAATCCGACCGGACCTATTGGAGATTAGAAAGTGACTATGTCGATTTTCTGGGAAGACGTGGAAGAGGGGACCGAGATTCCGGCCCTGGTGAAAATGCCCACTACGCGCCAGCTAGTGCAGTTCGCCGGAGCGTCAGGAGACTTCTACGAAGTACACTACGACAAGGACTTCGCCCAGAGCAACGGTTTGGAAGGCCCGATACTCCACGGCGATCTGAAGAGCGCCTTTCTGGCCCAGCTTATGACCGACTGGATTGGGGAGAATGGCACCTTGAAGAAGCTGGCCAGTCAGTACCGTGGAATGGATGTACCGGGCGACACCCTAACCTGCAAGGGTACGGTGACCAGAAAATACGTGCAAGATGGGCTCCACATGGTGGACTGCCAGATATGGTTGGAGAACGGCAAGGGCGAGCGTACGACTCATGGCTCGGCTACGGTTGTTTTGCCTTCCCGAAGCTCGTAACGCCATCTAATCCGATGCTACCACGACGTCAGAGCGTGTTTAATGAGATTTGAATTCACCGAGGAACAACTGAGGTTCAGGGATGATTTCCGCTCCTTCCTGAAAGCGGAAGTCCCGCCCAAGCGGCAACGTGTCTTCGGCATGGAAAGCGACGAGCAATACCAGTTCGCTCGTGCCATAGCGCGGAAGATGGCTGACAAAGGATGGCTGGCGGTGGGATGGCCCAAAGAATACGGTGGAGGTGGAGCAGACCAGATCCAGCAGGCCATCGTCAACGAAGAGATAGGATATCGCAGGGTTCCGCGCACAGGGGAAATCGGACTCGGAACTGTAGGGCCTGCCCTGTTAAAGGTAGGCACCGAAGAACAAAAGAAAAGATATGTTTCCCCCATTGCAAAAGGGGAGGTGGAGTATTGCCAGGGTTTCAGCGAGCCCAACGCCGGTTCAGACCTCGCTTCTTTGGAGATGAGGGCGGAGCGCAATGGGGATGAATACGTGCTCAATGGAAGCAAGATGTTTACCAGCCATGCTTTCAACGCGGACTATATGTACCTTCTTGCCAGGACAGACCCGCAAGCACAAAAGCACAGGGGACTGAGCCTTTTCATCGCGGATGTTAAGACTCCGGGTATCAGCTTTCGCCCGTTGCCTTATATCAATGAACATATGGCGGCCCAGACCTATTTCGACGATGTGCGGGTTCCCATCTCTTGCCTTATAGGCCAGGAGAACCAGGGCTGGTACCATGCCATGACCACCCTGGACTACGAACGGTCTGGCATAGAGCGTTACGGCGGCGTGAGGCGAACCTTCGATGATTTCGTCGACTTTTGCAAGGCCACCTCGCACAATGGCGTAACTATTGCAGAAAACTCCATTGTTCGGTATAAGCTGGCCGGAATCAGAACCGGGATGGAGGTCTGGAGGCTCCTCTGCTGGAAGGTGGCCTGGCTCCAAAGCACTGGGGCCGTCCCCAACGCAGAAGCGTCCATAGCCTTTCTTTGGGGGACTGACGAGAGGCTGCGCTTCGCCCAGGTTGCTATGGAAATATTGGGCCCCTACGGTACGTTGCGTCACGACTCCCAATGGGCGCCCATGTTGGGAGCGATAGAGGGCATCCACAGAGAAAGTATGCATCTTCATGGAGCAGGCACCACCGAGATTCACCGAAACATCATCGCCCAACGGGGATTGGGGCTCCCCAGATAGCTGCGGAGTGAGTAAATGGACTTGGGATTGAATGAGCAACAAGAGATGCTCAGGAGGGCTGCCCGGGAGTTCCTGGAGGCGGAGTGTCCCACCTCTTTGGTCAGGGAGCTAGAGGGCACCGACAGTGGGTACTCGCCCGAGCTGTGGAAGCGGATGGCCGACTTGGGCTGGCTTGGCCTAGCATTTCCTCCTCACTACAGCGGCAGCGGCGGCAGCCTGATCGATCAGGTGGTGCTTTTCGAAGAGATAGGCCGGGCCCTTGTACCCAGCCCCATTTTTACCTCTTCGGTCCTTTGCGGCCAGGTCCTCCTTAACGCAGGAAGCGAGCAGCAGAAGGAGCTTCTCCTGCCGCGCATGGCCAGTGGGGACACTATTGTAACCCTGGCGTTGGACGAGCCTTCTCCTGGCGTCTTGCAAGCCAAGGCCGATGGTGGAGACTACATCCTCAACGGGGTCAAGCTCTTCGTCCCTTATTCCCATGTCGCCGACTACCTTATCTGTGATGCAACGATTTCGACCCATAGTGATAAGACAATTTTCCAGGTAGACAAAAAAAGCCGCGGCGTTAGAGCCGATATTATGCCCTCAGTGGCAAATTTCAAACAGCACGAAGTGTCGTTCGAGAACGTCAGGGTGGCCCAGGACGACGTGGTAGGAGTGATAGACCAGGGCGAGGGCCCTCTGGCTCGGGCGATGGAATGGGCCACGGTAGTGATGTGTGGGGAGATGGTAGGGCGTGCGGAGAAAGTCCTGGATATGGTCGTGGAGTATTCCAAAGTCCGAGTGCAGTTTGGACGGCCTATCGGTAATTTCCAAGCAATTCAGCACAGGTGTGCCGACCTGAAGGTGGCAGTGGATGGCGCCAGACTCTTGACCTATCAGGCCGCATGGAAACTCGCGGAGGGACTTGCCTGTGCCGAGGACATCTCCATGGCTAAAGCGTTTGCTGGGTCCCTCAGCAGGCAGGCCGCCCTTGCCGGCCATGGCATATTCGCGGGTATAGCTTTCACCGTAGAACACGACATGCAGCTTTACACCATGAGGTCCAAGATATCCGAAGCGAACCTGGGCGATTCGGACTTTCACCTGGACAGGCTAGCGGAACACATGGGGCTCGGATCGGTCCCCATCTACTGAGCCGTTCTTCGGAGGGCCCACTGTGGACAATAGTGCGCTAGAAGGCGTCAGGGTGCTGGACCTGGGCCACTCCATTGCAGGCCCTTATTGTGCGAAACTCCTCGCTGACTATGGCGCAGAGGTAATCAAACTGGAACTACCGGAGATCGGGGACGCCTCCCGCCGTATGGGCCCGTTCCCCGGAGACGTTCCTGACCCCGAAAAAAGCGGCCTATTTCTCCATCTTAATATGAACAAGAAGGGCGTTACCCTGAATCTACAGTGTGACGACGGCGCGAATATCCTGAAAGCGCTGGTCCGCCAAGCAGATATTTTGGTAGAGAATTTCCGGCCCGGCTGGTTAACTTCCCATGGCTTGGGATATGAGGAGCTCAAGGAGGTTAATCCGAAACTGGTAATGACCTCCATAACCCCCTTCGGGTTGTCGGGACCGTATAGGGACTATAAAGCGACCGAGATGGAGGTCTTCGCGATGAGCGGCCGAATGTACACCCACGGCCTGCCCGACCGAGAGCCCCTCAATTATGCACCCGACACATCGTGGTTTCAGACTGGAGCAACTGCCGCCGTGGCAACACTGGCAGCATTGCTTTTAAGCCAGTCCGAGGGAGTGGGACAGCAAGTAGACGTATCCGCCATGGAAGCTCTTGTTGGTAATGTGGACAATCGCCCCCTCTTCTTTGCCTATTCTGGAATCAAGTCCGGCCGCGGTGACTGGCCCGGAGGCTACCCTCAGGGGGCTTTTCCCTGCAAAGACGGCTATGTTGTCTTCGGCGTAGGGTACGTCATGTTCCTTCAGCGCCTGTGCCGTGCGATGGGTCGCCCAGACCTTGCCGAGGACCCCAGATTCGGGGACTTCGATGCTCTCAGTAGTTACCTTGAAGAGTTCGAGGTTATACTCTTGAGCTGGTTGATGGAACACACTAAAAGGGAGATATTTGAGATTTGCCAGAAAGAACGAGTGCTGTGCTCACCCATTCTCAGCCCCGATGAGCTGCTGGACGACCCCCAGCTAAGGGATAGGGGATTTTTTGTACAGGCTGATCATCCCGAAGCTGGACCTCTGACCTATCCTGGAGCTCCTTTCAAGATGACAGAGACTCCTTGGATGGTATCTAGTCCCGCGCCACGATTGGGGGAGCACAACGAAGAGATTTACTGTGGTAGGTTGGACTACAGCAAAGGGGACCTGGTGCGCCTCCGGTCAAAGGGGGTGATCTAGCATGAGGGAGCCACTTAAAGGAGTAACTGTCCTTGACGTGACGGAGGTATGGGCAGGTCCCATGGGTATCTCCTTGCTGGGAGACCTCGGAGCCAGAGTAATCAAGGTTGAGTCGTTCCCTCGTATGTCGACCACCCGAATGGCCGTAGGTCCTGCCAGTCAGGGAATTACCAACAACGATCCATTTGGCCCCAGAGCCTGGGATCGGTCGGCTCTACACAACATGGCTAATCGCAACAAGTACGGTGTTACCTTGAACCTGGCCCATCCTGCGGGATTCGATGTTTTCAAGGAGCTGGTCAAAGTAAGTGATGTGCTTGTAGAGGGGTATTCGTCGGGAACGATGGAAAGGTTAGGCATCCATTACTCGGCAATGAGGCAGCTCAGGCCGGACATCATTATGGCGTCAATGCCCGGTTGGGGGGCGGAGGGCCCTTACAAAGGTTACGTCAGCTTGGGCAGCGCCTTGGACGCGTTCAGCGGGCATCACGCTCTCAGAGGCTACCCCGATACCGATCCCAGCGTCACCCCCGTGGTCCAGCACCCTGATGCCATTGGAGCAATCACCGTGGCATTTGCGGTACTCTTGGCCCTCTACCACCGGAACCGGACCGGAAAAGGCCAGTTTATAGATATATCCCAAGTGGAGAGCTTTCTACCCCACCTGAGCAGGCCCATAATGGACTTCATAATGAATGGCCGTCAGCCTCGCCCCTTCGGGAACCGGGATTACTTTATGGCGCCCCACGGCTGTTACAAGTGCCGAGGAGAAGATAACTGGGTGGTGATAACGGTAACGTGCGACAAGGAATGGACGTCACTGTGCCAGGTGATGGGAGACCCCGATTGGGCCAAGAGCGAACGGTTCGCCGACCCTGTGTCCAGATTTAATCACCAGGATGAGATGGACAGTCACATCGGGGAATGGACTCGGGACTGGGATAAAAAGGAGCTCATGCGCCTGCTACAAGATGAGGGAGTTGCTGCTGAAGCGGTGCTCGATTACGAAGACCTTTACGCCGATCCGCACCTGGAGGCCAGAGATTTTTTCCAGAAGTTAGGACACCCGGTGATCGGCGAGTACCGCTATCCCGGCCCTTTATGGAGATTTGGCGGCGTAAGGGCCCCGGTCCGAATACCGCCCAACGTGCTGGGAGAGCACAACCGGTACGTTTACGGGTCCTTGTTGGGAATGAGTGACACGGAAATAGAGGATCTCGGAAACCGGGGCATCATTGGCAGTGATGCCCCGGCTGGCTCATGAATGGCCCCACATGCTGCGCTACCGACACCCACTATTCGGGTTGACTGCACATTGCTCGCCTCCTATACTACGATGCGAATTAAGGGTTTGCCTTTCGGGGCGGAGTGGCTGGGTCCAGCGCTGGTCTGGTTTTCCTCACCCTTCTAATATTGTTGGATAGCTACTGCAAAACTATGATCAATAAAGTATTTCCAAACTTCGCGGCGGCAGTGTCGGATGTACCGGACGGCTCGTCTGTGATGATCGGGGGCTTCGGCCGGACCGGTGTACCGACCAACCTTGTAATAGCATTGAAGGACCACGGAGCACGCAACCTGACCTTGATTGCCAATGCGTTGAGCCTCGTGGTGGCCGCAAACCAGCAGGTAGCCCCTAACTCTCCCCACGACGTGGGCCGGACCATGGTGAACGCCCATTTGCTTAGCAGGGCCATTGTCTCTGTGGGCTTGGCGGTAGGTGGTGCGTCGGCGGCCAATGCGGAATTTGAGGCACAGATTGCCTCTGGAGAGCTCGAAGTAGAAATGGTGCCTCAGGGCACCCTCATAGAGCGCATTCGAGCCGGTGGTGCCGGAATTGCCGCCTTCTATACACCCGTTGGTGTAGGCACGCAAGCAGAGGAGAGAAAAGAGGTGCGCGTCATAGACGGAGTGACGTGCCTCCTGGAGATGCCCCTGCGAGCTGATTACGCACTGGTAAAAGCGTACAAAGCGGATACCTTGGGCAATCTAGTGTATCGAAGGGCAGCCCGGAACTATAACCGAGTCGTAGCGACGGCTGCGAGGGTCACCATCGCGGAGGTTGAGGATATTGTAGCTCCTGAAGAGCTAGACCCGGAGACCATCGGGACACCAAGCGTTTATGTAGACCGCCTAGTGAAAATTCCGGAGAACTAAGAATGGTTGACCAAAAAATGCGCATGGACGAAGAAGCCATCGCGCTCCGGGCCGTACGAGACGTTGAGGACGGTCAATGTATCAACCTAGGACACGGGATACCGGTGCTGGCTTCGAACAAGGTGCCCGAAGGCAAAACTGTCTACTTCCAAGCTGAGCATGGCGTTGTTGGCTATGGACCCACATTGTCGCCGGAGGAGGGTGACCTGGACCTGACCAACGCCTCCGGGCAACCGTTGGCCGTGGTGGCCGGCATCTCCTTCTGTGACAGTGCCGAGGCGTTTGCCATGATTCGGGGAGGACACATCGACGTAGCGATCCTTGGCGCCTATCAAGTGTCTGAGACGGGAGACTTAGCCAACTGGACCTTGCCTGGCAAGCTAGGTGTGATAGGTGGGGCCATGGACCTCGCCGCCTGCGCCAAAAGAGTCATTGTCACCATGCATCACGTCACCTCTGACGGACAGGCTAAGATTGTTAAAGAGTGCGCGTATCCGGTAACCGCCAGGCAATGCGTTGACCTGATCGTCACGGATATTGCTGTAATCGAGGTAGCTTCAAACGGCCTGGTGTTACGAGAAGTGGCCCCTGGATGGACAGCAGAAGATGTGCAGACGCTGACCGAGCCAACGTTAATCGTTAGCGAAGAGCTAACGGAGATACGCCTGTAGTGTCCGGAACCTAAAGCGGTCCACTCCCGTCAACCTCTCGAAACCCGCTCAAAGCTGGGTACAACCAGTCCCGTTCTGACTGCAACACTCGGTTACTTTCCTTAGCGCCTATTTCTCCAGGCTCAATACTTGGCAAGCTCCCCGGCGAGCTCGAAGACTAAAGGGATTCCTCCCGTGTGGATGAACACAATGTTGTCCTCTGTAGAGAACCGACCCTTTCGAACGTCGTTAATCAAGGCAGCCATCGCTTTGCCGGTGTAGGCGGGGTCCAGAATTATTCCCTCGGTGCTTGCCACAAGCTTGATGGCATCAACGCTGACCTGGGTTGGCCTACCGTGGCCGGGCCCAACGTATTCGAATGTGGTCTCGATCTCCTCAGAGCCCAGGCTTTGCGCGAATCCTAAAAGGTCCGAAGTATCCCTGGACCACTGTGATTGAGGGTGCTCGCGCTCGAAGTGTTGGCCGACTGCGACTCCAGTTAGCTTCCAGGGCAAGCCGAGGAGTTTAGCAGCTAGCTGTAGGCCTGTCTGGCTGTGACCCGTGACCATGTATATATGGGTCTTGGTGATGCCTAGGTCACTGAGCTGCTGTTTCAGTTCAAGGGCGGCGTTAAGGTAGCTAATTACCGCCGACAGGTGATACCAGGGCAGCTCTTGGAGGGGGTAGGGCTTGAGGCCCTCATTTTCAAGACGCTGTCGCGTTGCCGACACCTGCTGCCTAGCTTCACGCGGGTCATCTGTATCCAGAAACACCAGTTCCGCGCCAAGTAATTGGGCCAACAGAAGATTGCCCTGAAGCGGTCTGTCCCTGTGGCCGTGAATCAGCAGCATGCATCTCATACCCACCTTGGCACAGGCTGCAGCCGTTGCCCTGGCAGCGTTGTATGGGTCCGCGTAGATGAAGGTGTCGCAGCCTTGCGCCAGTGCATCGCCCATCCGGTACTCCAGGTGGCGCACCTTGTTGCCTCCCAGGGCCTGACCGGTGAGGTCGTCTCGCTTGATAAAGATACGAGGCCCTTGGGCATTTCCAGCCAGGATTTCTGCCAGGCGAGGGCACTCGTCCAGTGGAGTGGGCAGATGGGCCAGAGGGGTCCGAGGCTGTTTAGCCAGGGCGGATTCAAGCCTTTCCCGGGTCATAGGAGACTGCAACGACAACTCTGCCTCCTCTAGGTATGCAGGCTGTTGAGTATGGGTGGGAACACCCGCATCTGGTGCACGTAACTTATACCGTCGAGTTCCGCGTGTCAAACACTCCATGTTTTGTGACGGGTGCCGCTCTATGAGAAAGTTTCGTTGACACGTCTTGCCGAGATAACTACAATCACGACAAGTCCGACAGGGATTAATCTTGAGAGACGGTCTACCTTAAACCACTTCTACGCGGAGGTTGAAATGAATATCGACAACCATGTGCATCTTTTCCCCGATCAAGCGGGGCCCGCTGGTTATCCGGATGTCGAGAGCCATAATCAATCGCTTATGAGGTTGGCCGGACCCCTATGGCGATGGAGAATGAATACCAGCCACACCGACCCCAAGTACATACCAGAGCCCGGCGAGGACGTGGGCTTCCACGTGGGAAAGTATGGCAAGTGGCAATGGCGCAAACATGGCGAGGACTGCTGGATGCAGCGCGGACCCGTAATGCTCGAGGTCCTGGAGAACGGCCCCGAGCAGATGCTGGCCCAAATGGACTTGGTAGGAGTGGATATGGGTGTCCTCGAAGGTGGCTATATGGAGCCGAACTTCGAGAGAGAGGTCTTCGTTCCTCCCATCATAAAGAAGTGGCCCGACCGGTTTATTGGCACAGTGTCCATTCGATACGACCTCAACCAGAGCGACGAGTACCTCCAGGGAGAGATTAGAAAGCTCACCGAGGCGGTGGAAGAGAAAGGGTTCAAAGGCCTCTTCTCCAGTGTGTTGAAAGGCCAGCCCGTTGACCACGAGAAATGCGATCCTCTATGGAAAGAGGCGATACGGCTGGGCATCCCCGTGTGCATCGACACGGGACTGAATCCTAGAGATGAGTACCTGGAGGAGATTAGACGAATCGAAAACGTATGCCGGAAGTTCCCGGAGCTGAATGTCATCGATGGCCACGTGGGCGGCAATCTTCGTCCTCCCAGGGACCCGAACCACGTGGACAATCCCAGAGAGTTCTTCAATCTATTGAAATTGGGTAACTTTTACCTCGAATTTGGCTGCGTGCTCATCTACGAGAGGTGGAACATCTGGGGCAGGGACTACGAATACCCGTACAACAGGCACCAGCAGATAGTGAAAACTGTCTACGAAAACTTTGGCCCAAAGAACATGATCTGGGGCGCGGACATGCCCTGGTGCCAGAGGGTGTGTACCTACCGCCAGAACTGGGACCTGGTAAGGCTCCATACCGACTTCATGACCGACGAGGACCGGGCGCTGATAATGGGTGACAATCTTGCCCGGGTGTACAACGTCAGCGAATCTCGGGTGGCTAAGGCTTCTGCTGGCTCCACACGCTCATGACTGCCTCAGAGCTGACCACATAGCCGTAGAACTGGTTCATGTACTCCAGCGAGAAGTCGTGAAGCTTCTTCTCTTTGTCGGCACAGCAGTCCTCAACTGAAACAACGTAGTAGCCGTTGAAGAAGCCGTCGCGTGTCGTGGACTCGACACAGCCGGCGGTGGCCACGCCCGTCATGACCAAAGATTTGATGCCGTTACTTCTCAGGATCATGTCCAGATTCGTACCCCAGAAGCCGCTGTACCGGTGTTTTTTGACCACAGCCTCGTTGTCGCGGCCATCGGGACGGATGTTTCCGTAGAAATCGTCACCCCACGTGCCCTCTAGACAGTTATTGTTATACTCCCCGGTGATATGATATCGCTGGATGATTGCAGGCGCCATATACTTGAGATCGTAAACGGCCTGGACGAACACGGTAAATACGTTTGCCTTCCGAGCCGCTGCCAATAAGGTCTCCAGCCGGGGCAACATGTCCGGGACCAGCGATTTCCCGGGAACGTAGAGACCCGCCTGCGCGAAGAATCCCTCAGGATGGGTGAAGTCGTTGAGCACGTCCACGATGACAAGGGCTGTGTGGTTGGGCGCTATCTGTTCTTCCAGGGTGTCGAGAATCCCTTCGGCTTCCGTCATGGTGCCTGTCCTCCATGTTCTGGATAGTAGCGCGTAATCTGGGTCATCGAGCTGTCAATCTGATGGAGCAGACCGATCAAAGAATCTAGAGTTGTCTGTCCAATTATACTCCGGTGGCAGTCAGCTTTCATAGAATTTCTTTGTCTAACAAGACATGCAACGCGATCTACCCCTGAGCTAAGGAGTGCCACATCGGTCCTATAACTAGTCTCCGTAGTCTGAAAAACATCCCATATTTCTGGGTGGTGGTGTTCTTATGTGCTGCGACCACTTCAGGCGTGGCGTTCATCTCCTTCGGCTTTGGGGCCATCTATCCGTTCATACAGGAAGACCTTCAGATTAGCAGGGCCCAGGTAGGTCTTATCGCATCTACATTTTTCGTTGGTGGCGCCGGGACTGTGCTCTTGACAGGCTGGCTATTCGATCGATTCGGAGTTCGCCGCCTCCAGAGTGGGTCCCTGCTGGGGGTAGTAGTCGCCCTGGTGCTGTTCTCTCAGATCCAGTCCCTTGTCCAAGGGCTAATTCTGGCCGTTGTCATCGGAATAGCCTTAGGGGCTACCTTTCCGGGTTACATGAAAGCCATTGTGGACTGGGTGCCTCCTCGAAATAGGAGCTTATCTATAGGCATCATCGAGGCCAATATCACGGCCGCCGGAATCATGTCCGCCCTACTTCTTACCTACGTTGCGGTGACCTATAGCTGGCGCGCATCGGTGGTAGTGCTGGCTGTGTTACTGGCAGTTGCCGGCATAGTCTTCTTTAGCTTTTACCGGGACAAGCCCCAAGAAGAAGACAGCGGGCAGCGAAGAGGCCATGGGCCTGGAAGAATGTCCACCGTGCTTAGAGACCGGGATATGTGGTTGGTTGGCTTCAACGGGATCGCTGCAACCAGTATCCAAAGCGTCCCTGTCAGCTATCTGGTGCTCTTCCTGAAGGAGGAGATTGATGTGTCGACTGGCGCAGCCGGCGCTGCCCTCGCGGTTTTAATGGCGGGGGGCTCGGTTGGTAGACTCATGTGGGGCATAGTTGGCGATCTGCTGCTTCGGGAGCGCCGTGCTAGTATCCTCGCGTTGGTGATGACGCTGTCCGCGGTGTTCACGGGCCTTGTAACTTTACTACCCTCCGGAGCTCCGTATTATCTGGTATTAGTCGTTGTGTTCTTTCTGGGCGCCACCTCACTGGGAGTCTCCGGTCTGTGGTCTGTGCTGGTGGCGGAGTTGGGAGGACCCACCCTTGCCGGGACGGCCGCCGGGTTCGCCAATACTATTCAGCGGGTAGGGGCGTTTGCCCTACCTCCACTGTTCGGCCTTATCGTAGACAAAACCGGTTCTTACGACCCTGCTTGGTGGATGATGATCGGTGTGTCAGCGGTGGGAGTGCTGCTTCTGGTCCCCATCAGACGAGCGAGTTGACACCCGGTAGCGGCTATCTTATCTTGAACTAGGATGGTCAAAGTCGCCAGCAACAAAGGGCAGGGTCTTTTAATTGTCATTGCGAGGAGCGACAGCGACGAAGCAATCTCCCATCCTAAGATTGCTTCGCGGAGTTTATCCTGAACTGAGTGAAGGGCTCGCAAAGACATTTTCGTAGCAATGACGGTAAGGGAGAACTGAATGACTCTGCAACAGGGGGGATGCTGAGTTGACAGCTTCAAAAGGACCTGCTCTGGACGTGGCAATTGTCGGTGGCGGGGTTATCGGCTGTTTCTTGGCTTACAGGCTGGCTTTGGAAGGCATCTCCGTTGGAGTGTTGGAGAGAGGGGAGCTTGCTTCTGGGGCGTCGGGGGCCTCGGCAGGCAACGTTCAGCCGGACACCGGCGGCGGAGAACCCTTTCTGGCAGGCCTGGGCGTCGAGAGCCTGGCCCTGTACCGGCGATATCTATCGGACATAAAGCAAGATAGCGGCATGGACCCCCTCGACCAGGATGTCCAATATCTCTACGCGGCCTTCAATGAAAGAGAGGTCGCCGAGACCCAGGCCACCACCGATCAGCTTTCCAAGGAAGGGTTGGCCGTAGAGTGGGTAGACGTGAACCAAGCTCGGGAAGTAGAGCCTAGACTCTCCGAGAGAATACTAGGAGGCATGCTCCACAAGGACTGTATTCAGATAGAGCCCGGCCGCTTTGTGCGGGCGCTTGCTAAGGCCGCTGAGAGCCATGGAGCTCAGATCATACGGGCCGATGTCATTGGCATGGAGGTGCATGGCGATCGAGTAACTGGAGTCAAGTGCGGGGACGATAGAACCATATCCTGCAATTCTGTAGTAATCGCCACCGGCGCTTGGTCGCGAGAATGCTTATCGAGCTGGCTGGGGATCGCACTACCCATCAGGCCCGACGGCATGCAAAAGCTCCATCTGAGGCTAGAGGGAGAGCCTTTGAACTGCGCGGTACGATGGCAGGGGATCAACATGGTACACCGGCGAGATGACTTCATCCACCTGGGCAGCAAACACGATGACACGGGCTTCGAGGTCCGTCCCACGGAGGAGGGGAAGAGCTGGTTGTTGGATGTGCTGAGCACCCCGTTTCCTGATCTACCGGTGCAGGTGGCGGATACCGGTTCGGGCTGCGGCTCTTCCACCCCCGGAAGGGTCCCGTTGCTGGGTGCCCTTGATGGATGGCAGGGAATCCAGCTGGCTGTGCCCAGCACCAATGGTTTCCTCTTGGCCGCAGTGATCTCTGACATTCTGACCAATCTACTGGTGCATGGCAAGGAACATCCACTGCTGGGCCAGATGAGTCCTGGAGAGGCTGTTGCGAGAGCATCAAGACAGTAGCGTTTCAGCTGCAATTGCCTTAGAAGATGTATCAATACCTCCGCCTGAAGGCGTAGACGTATATGCCACAGCCTTTAGGTGGTGGTGCATCCGCTTGACGGCAAGTGCCGTCTGATACATAATCCTTCGTGGATTATTGGGGGTTTACCCGAGGTGATAGGGGGAAGGAATTGAACAGGACCTGGGTTCTTTTGGGTGTGATTATAGGTTTGATGGTTTTGGCTGCCTGCGGAGATGGGATAAAGCCCACACCGACGGGATGCGTCGAGCTGATGGGTGATGGATTGGTGGAAATACCTTGTCCATCTACGGCAACGACGACAACCACTACGACCGTTGATGTACCGAGCGAGCCCGAGAAAGAGGATGGAGTTGAGGTCACCTGCCCACCTGACGATGGCTCGCCAGAGGGCAGTGGTTGCCAGCTCTTCCTTGAGGTTCCGCAAAACGTTGCACCACAGGCCCTATGGTGCTATCAGTGTCACCTCGTTGAGGGGCTATCGGACGGGCTGATTGGACCTGAGCTCACCCACATAGGTGCTGCTGCCGTGATCAGGAAGGCCGGTATGTCGGCTGAAGAGTACCTCCGAGAGTCCATTATGGAGCCCGAGAAATTCGTTGCTCCAGGTCTGACTAGCGGGTTGATGACCCATGCCATCACTGAGAAGATGACCGAAGAACAGGTCAGTGACCTGGTGGCCTTCTTGCTCACCCTCGAGTAGCTAAGGGTATTAGAGATCGGCCTTCAAATCTTCTACTGCCCAGTGGTGGGGCATGAGGTGTTCCCATGAGCTTCAAGATCGTGCTACTGCCTCCGGACATTCAAGAGCACTGGCCCGAGAAGATTCGGGAGGCGGTGCCAGGCTGTGAGGTAAAGCTGTTCCACGATCCCTCCGAAGCGATGGCGGATATCGAGGACGCTGACGCCGCTTACGGAACGGTTACTCCAGAGCTGTTTGCCCGCGCCAAGAAGCTGCGTTGGATAGCAGCCCCAATGGCGGGTCTAGGGGGTGGTTGGTTCCACGAGGCCCTGGTCAACAGCGACGTGGTAGTTACCAATATCCGGGGTATCTACAACGACCACATCGGGGCGCACATCATGTCCTTCGTGCTGGCCTTTGCTCGCCGTCTGGACGAGTACATCCCCCAACAGCAACTTCGTGAGTGGAACCCGCTGGCCCCTGCGATGCACCTGCCCGAGAGTACCGCTTTGATCATTGGTGTGGGTGGAATAGGCGCCGAGACCGCCAGGCTCTGTTCGGCCTTCGGCATGAAGGTAATCGGAGTTGACCCCAGGGTATCCGAACCGCCCCCATATGTGGACGAGTTATATCGACCGGAGGGTCTAGACGATGTCCTGGGTCTCGCCGACTTCGTCATTCTGACCACCCCTGAGACGCCCCAGACCCGCGGCATGATGAATGCCGGACGATTTCGCCTGATGAAGCCCACAGCCTATTTCATTAACATAGGTCGTGGTGCTTGTGTCGTGCTGGACGATCTGGTGGAGGCCCTGCAGTCGAAATGGATTGCCGGTGCTGGGCTGGACGTGTTTCAGGTGGAGCCTCTGCCGCGAGAGCATCCGTTATGGACCATGCCTGGGGTCTTGTTGACACCCCACGTGGCTGCTTACGAAGCGCCTTACCTAGCAGAGCGGCGCACGGCTATTCTTCTGGAGAACTGCCGTCGTTTCGCCAAAGGTGAGCCTCTAATGAACCAGGTGGACAAGGCCAACTGGTTCTAGCAGCCGTGGAGTCGATAGAATCGTATTTAGCTTCCTCCCTCCTTGTGGGGGAGGCCCTTCGGCAAGCTCAGGAGAGGTGGGGGGAATTCACCCCCATCCCAACCTTCCCTCGTCGAGGGCTCACTGGGGTAGGCATTTGAAATTATGAGCTTTGGGAACCGGTTTATGGTAGGTAATTTGCAAACCAGGGAGTGGGTTTGGCCAAGGTTCAGGTATGAGCCACAGGCGAAGCCAAGGCCTACCCTGGAGCAGTTGCCGAGTCATACAGCATATGCCCTTCTTTATCACGCTATCCTTTCGGGGTCCAGAACAGCTAGGAAGTGGATGAGGGCTTCTGACTCTCTGGGGAGGTACTCCAAGAGAAATAGCGTCTTCTGCTCTGGTCCCATAGGCCGTGGCCCACAGGGTAGCCACCGCCAGAACGAGCCAGTACCGGGCCACTCGGTCCGGGTCAGTCCGTCGAGTGCGTTGCCATTGCCAACCCACACTCTTGAGAGCGCGAAAACCCAACTCGATCCAGAAGCGCAACCCATACCAGCATACCCCCACATCCTCGGGAGGCAAGTCGGTAATCACTATCCAGGGTTCCTTCTGGCCTTTATCCCAAACCACCACCAAAGTACCGAAGCGGTGGCGCTTGGGATTATAAAAGGCACTGCCCCTTCCTACCCAGGCGTGGCCTGGTCCGGGAATCAGCGTCCTGGCTTGCCGGCGTTGCCCCTGCAACGGTTGAAAGCTGGTGTTGTTTTTTACCCGCATCAGTGGATGCCATCCCAAGGCCCGTATTTGCTTCCAAAGGCGGGGGCTCCACAAGCCCCGGTCAGTCATCACCAGCACCTCCATGCTTTTGGACACTTCGGGAGCAAGCAGTTGCAAAAGCCGGAGGATTTCGGGAATCCAAGCCCCCGACCTGTTAGCAGGGAGTATGGTCCAGGCAATGGGAATGGCGCTACCCCGGTACAGCACGCTTACTACCAGGGCGACCACGCGGTCTTGGTGGGCTGTTGCGTCGACGGCCAAGGCCAGTTGTTGACCTTTCCACAAAGACAGCAGCCAGCGGAGCAAAGGCGCAAAACAGAGGGTTACATCCAACTGGATGTTGCAGGGAGTGGCCTTCTCCGAACCATCCCGAAGGAACTCTCTAAGGTATTGTCGCAGAGCATGGAAGGTGGCGATGGAGGATAGAGCATCAATCACCGCGCTTTGGCAAGCACTCTTAGCCATGATTGCCCCATACACCCATAGCGCCAATCCACGTATTTGGCTGGATCTTAGGTCAGGAAAATACTGTTCAGTTGAACGTAGCAAGTGGTACCATTCTCTCGGAAGGCGCATGAGTCACCTCCCCACATCCCAGTTGAGTGATACTTCTAGGATGACGGGAAAGCTCGGCGCTTTCCTAGCTGTTTTTAAACAAGTTTTAGGATATGCCTACCCCAGTGAGCTCGTCGAGGGGGAAGGAATTTTCCTGCCACTTTTGTAGAGGGTCACATAGTGATAAGTTAAACATCTACGCAAGTTTCAACACCATCTAGATATGGAGGCACGAATGAATCAAATACCCATCAAGATGACCACACGTCTACGGGAGCTCCTAGGAGTACCTGGGCTGATTAGGGCGATAAATGTTTACGACCCCTTGACTGCCCGCATCGCAGAGAGCCTGGGCTATCAGGCACTGGGTCTGGGAGGCTTTCAGCTTGGAGCCCACCTCTGCACCACCGAGCCGTTGCTCACCATGACGGAGGTTATGAATAGCGCCAAGTACATTACGCAGGCAGTGAAAATTCCGTTGAAGGTGGACTGCGGCGCCGGTTTCGGAGACGCCGTGCACGTCACGCGCACGATACGGGAGGCTGAGGCCGCAGGCATCGCGTGCATTCATATCGAAGACCAGGTCTTCCCCAAGCGGGCCCACTACCACAAAGGCATTGAGCACATCATTTCCGCCGAGGAGATGACCGACAAGATCAGCGCCGCCGTTGCGGCTCGATCTGACCCCGACTTTGTGATTGTGGGCCGCACCGATGCCATGCGCACCGACGACGTCCAGGAAGGAATCCGTAGGGGCAACCTATACGCCGAGGCCGGCTGTGATATGGTTGAAGTGTTCCCCAACAGTCTTGAAGAGGCCCGGTTGGTGCCCAAAGAGGTAAACGCACCACTGATCTATGTTAACAGTCCGGGTAACCGACTGGGCCGTTCAGTTATACCCTGGCAACAGCTGGAAGAGATGGGCTATAAGATGGCGCTGGATTCTTCCACGGCGGTGATTGCGGCCTCTAGTGCGGTGCGAGAAGCCTTCAGCGCCTACATGCGGGATGGACAGCCCGCCGTCGATCAGGAGACGGCCCTCGAGGTCAGGGAGTGGGTCGAAGGAATCATCGGCCTCCCTGAGTACTATCAGATTGAGGAACGGACCACGGAGAGAAGTCGCTCTTAAAACTGGGGCCGCATCCTTCGACAAGCCCAAGGTGTGTGCACAAACTGACCCCTCGTGGCGAGTCAGTCGAACTTGTGGGCTGCGCATTTCCGGCCGATGCCGCTAACAATGGAAACGAGCGTAGTCTATGATGTAACGCGAGTGTGATGCCTCGGTGCGACAGCTCATATCCTTCAGCCGCAACGCCTGTCGGACCTGGTTGAGCAAAGGCGAGGTTCTGGTTGTATAGGCCGGTGGTCGGTCGTGTGCAAGGTCTGGCATTGGAGTATAATCACCTCCAGAGTTATATTGCACCACTTACAGTGGTGTATTTAATATGTGGGCGGCGAGATGCGATCATGAATCCGAACGAGATCGATCTCTACGCAGGGATCGGGGGCGCAGCCGTAGAGGTGGAGAGATTCCACTTCGGAGAGGGAATCGTCCTCTCCAAGACCTTTGCCCATCTCATGGCCCCCTTTCTCATGGCGTTCGCTCCGGCCGAGCCTGGCAAGCCCCATCCTTCCCCTTGGAAAGCAGCCCAGGGCGGCTTTGGGTTCGATGTCCTAGCCCAGCTAGAAGTCTCGAAGGAGTTCAATCCACCTCGGTGGTTTGATCACCCCAACACGGTGTGGTGGTTCGCCGCCCTGCTGCGGCTCCGCGCTACACCACTCGTATCGGTTCCTGTCATCTCGAGTGTGCCCTTCTCAGAGGCACCAGAAGTCGAACACGACATCCAGTTCTGGCCGATCTAGGCTGAGCCACGACGGCTCATCCTGGAGCGCGCACCTGGAAACACAATCCCCGAGTCCGCGCTCGTGTGGATTCGTGACCACTGGCGGGAGGGCGGCCTCCTCATGCACGAAAGCGAGGAGTTCAACCTCCTCATGCAGGCGCTCGACCAGAGCTTGTTTGCGCGGAGCGTCGAGCTTGCGTTGCTCGCGCTCTGGGGCGCTCTTGAAGCGGTCTTCTCGCCTGGGCGCAACGAACTCCGCTTTCGCGTTACCGCGCTCATTGCGACCTTCCTGGAGCCTCCCGGCGAAGATCGTCGATCCCTACAGCGGAAACTGACCAAGCTGTACGACTCTCGCTCAGCAGCCGCACACGGTCGGTCAGAGTCTCTTCTTGCGCCACTGCTCGCAACATACGTGACGGTCAAGCGGATCGTCACGAAGATCCTCGAAGAGAACCGCGTGCCAACACCTCGCCAGCTTGAGAATGAGCTGTTTGGCGTTCACTCCGAGTAGGAGCGCTCGCCGCCCAACAAGGCCCTGCAGCTGACGTGGTACAGCGCGTTCCAAATCGATGTCTGGTGGCATTCCGGCGTCAACTTTGGGTGCCTCAGCGGCCGTCGGCGGCCTGTGCCACGCAGCTGAGAGCCCGGTGCGTTAGACGTCGGAACGCGCAATGAACGGAGAATTCATTGAATCGGTCGAAGATTTGATTGCGCCCATCTGGGCACAGTCCGCCCTGTGGCCGAGCGGTGATCCACGATTGTTCCGTGGAAAGCCTGGCGTGCCGCTCATTTGTAACCTTACGTCATCATAACTTATGGCGTACACGGATTCGGAGTTCGATTTGGATCTGTCTGCTTGGCTCTGCCAGCGTAGCATTCATTCCCGACAAACATGTCCTGGTTGCAGGTTTTGTCTGGCTTGAGCAACCCCTAAGGGACTGCTAGCAATCAGTCGGGAGCAAAAATGACCCTACCTGTTGAACTGCTTCATATGGTCCACAGCCTGGTCGTAGTAGTTGGCCAGGTAGTACTCGGCGATCTCGTCGGGCGTGGTCTGCCATACGCCGTCGTGGGCCATGATGTAGCTCAGGATCTTATCCAGGTACTTGATCCTGTGGGGCTGGCCGATGCGGAATGGGTGTAGCGCTATGCACATAACTCGGCCACTCTCGGCACCCTCTTCATATAGACGGTCGAACTGGGCCTTGCATATGCGCTCGAAATACTCTCCCTCGTAGCTGAACCTGAACACGGCCCCGTCGTTGGTGTCGAACGTGTAGGGCACCGAGACCAGCTTCCCCGACTTCACGTTGATGGGCACGGGCTGGTCGTCATGTAGCCAGTCGGAGTGATAGATCAGTCCCGCTTCGGCCATGATGTCCGGGCTATTGGGGGAGCTGGAGCCGTTGGGCCCGAACATACCCTTGAGCCTTTTACCTGTATAGCGCTGTAAGGTCTCTATAGAGTCACGGTAGAACTCCCTCTCTTCCTCTTCTGTGATGCCGTGGAGGAAGCGGGTGTTGTAGATGCCGTGGCTCATGTAGTCCCAGTCACGCTGCACCATGGCCTCGGTGATCTCCGGATAGTGCTCAAGCACAGCGATGTTGAGAGAGACTCCGCACTTGATCTTGTACTCGTCCAGTACCTCCACCATCCGCCAGAAGCCGGTGCGATTGCCGTAGTCGGGGTAAGAGTACTGCTGGACGTCGGGGTAGGCCATGCGCGGCCACGGGTCCCTGATACCATCGTAGTCCGGCAGGTACTCGTAGTGCTCTATGTTGGGGGATATCCAGAGGGCGACTCGGGCATTGTTGGGCCATTTGATGATGGAGCGGTCAATAATGGGGCTGTAGTCCACTCGATAGGGTGGCAATGGCATGCGGCCACCTCCTAGCTGGGTGATTCTAAAATGTCCTTACTGGGCCGTCCACCCGCCGTCGATGACCAGGTCTGTTCCGGTCACGTAGGAGGACTCGTCGGAGGCGAGATATAGCACACCCCAAGCGATCTCATCAGGCTCGCCCCACCTGCCCAGAGGTATGCGGGATACCATGAAGCGACTGAACTCTTCGTTGGCTCGGCCTTCCTCACTCATCGGTGTGGCGATAGGCCCGGGATGTACGGAGTTGACTCTTATCCCCTCTTTGGCGTACTGGATAGCCGCCGATTTGCTAAGGAGTCGCACTGCACCCTTGGACGCCTGGTATTGAGGACCGCTGCTTGGTGTCGCGACCAGCGCTAGCTGGGAGCCGATGTTAATTATGGAGCCACCGCCTGCCTTCCTCATCTCCGGAATAGCGAACTTAGTGCCCAGAAAAACACCTTTGGCGTTCACGTCCATTACCTTGTCCCATGCCTCGACGCTGGTATCTTCGATCAGCCCCTCACCAATGATGCCGGCATTGTTGACGAGGACATTCAGCTTGCCATAGCTGCTAATGGTAACTTCTATGGCCTTACTCCAGTCCTCCTCCTTGGTCACGTCGAGGTGAATGTATTTTGCTTCGCCGCCGGACTCGTGGATCTGGGCCTCGACTGCTTTCCCTTCGCCATCCAGAATGTCACCGAGCACCACCTTGGCGCCCTCTTTGGCGAACAACCGGGCTTCGGCGGCTCCTTGGCCACGGGCACCGCCGCTTATTAAAGCTACCTTGCCATCCAGCCTTGCCATGGCTACCTCCTAGTGCTGAACGCTGAGATACTCGCGATACGCCACGGTATTCAATCTTTTTTCTATGTAAAGTTGGCGAATCCGTTGGGTGTCTTGACGTCTATGATGGTAATCGTGTCCGATCTGAGGGCCGACTCAAGCGCTGGCACCAGCTCTTTTAGAGATGATACCTGTACGCCGTTGGCTCCATAAGCTTCGGCCAGCTTTGCGAAATCGGGATTCCGCAGGTCGCTGGCGATGTAACGTCCATTGGTTCGCGTCCTCTGGTAATATCGGAGCACACCCCAGGCGTTATCGTTGAATACGAGCACAACTGGATTTAGGCCGTACTCCACACAGGTGCCGATTTCCTGTATGTTGAACTGAAAGCCGCCGTCACCGGTGAGGCATATGACTTGCCGATCGGGAAATCCGGCTTTGGCGCCCGCGGCAGCGGGAAACGCGAACCCCAGTCCTCCCCATGCCGACGTCATGTAGGTCCTGGGTCCGTAGGATTCAAGACAGTAGTTGGCGCCACGGTGAACGCAGACGGCCACATCACCTACGAAGATGGCATCCCTCTCCGCCACCTTACGAATGGCCTGCATGGTAGCCGTTTCATTGGGCATAGTCTGATGCCTGTAGGCCGAGATATTGGCCTTCACCTCTCGTATCTCACGGGCGAAGCCTGTTTCCAGATGACCTGGCTTCCCGTCTATCGTGGCATTCATTTGGGCCAGGACCGTCCGAGCGTCTCCAATCAGGCTTACTGTGGTGTCGTACCATTTGCCGATGGACTCCGTATCAATGTCCAGTTGAATAAGCTGGGGCGGTTGCTCCAGTCCTTGGGAGTGTACTCTGAACTCGGACATGCTGGACCCCACCACCAGGAGGACGTCAAGACTGTTCACGAAGGGCCTCAAGGGATGTTCGAGCTTGGTGTCAGGGAAGCCCTGTTCTCCACCGAAAATTCCCAGGCTCAGAGGATTGTCATCGGCAATGGACCCCTTGCCATTGGCCGTGGTGAATACGGGGATACCTATCGCCTCCGCCAAGCGGGTCAGCTCTTGATTTGCCCCTGAGCGGTTAACACCTGTTCCCGCTAATACGCCCACTCTCTTTCCGGAGAGCAGGATCTCCACAGCCTTGTCCACGAGAGCTTGATCTGCTCCCGGGGCTGAAAACTGATGAAGCTGAGGAATCTCCATTTCGCCAACCTGGCCCTGGATGTCCACAGGCATTTCTATCTCGATTGGCTGTGGGCGACGTGTCTGAAATCGCTGAAACGCTTCATAGATGCGGTCGGGAGTTTCTTCTGCGTGGGTTATGTGTGCATTGTGTTGGGTCACCGCTGTGAACATACCCAGCTGGTCCTTGGTCTCATGGACCGGACCGAGGCCGCGACCATACAGATTCTCTTCGGCCGTGCTTGTGATATTAAGTACCGGAGAAGAAGCAAAGAACGCCTCGCCCATGCCTCCCATGGAGTTGGCGGCGCCGGGCCCGGAGCTGGTGAAGCACACCCCCGGCTTGCCCGTGACCCTGGCGTAGCCGTCGGCCATCAGGGCCGCTGCGTGCTCGTGGCGTGTGCTTATGAATCTGATCGCTTCCTGGTGGTCATACAGGGCGTCATATATATCCATCATGTGGGTGGAGATGATCCCAAAGATCGTGTCCACGCCCTGGGCCCGCAGGGACTGGATCACTGCCTGGCCCCCCTTTAGTTGAGCCATTTATCGGCCTCCTTTTAACAGGCGGAATAAGGCGTCATTACCAGAACATTCCTCGTTGCCGATTATACATGGAATCCCTCGATTCACAAGTCTTTCGCGTGCGTGGCGCCGGTCATGGTTGGTAGTCGTCATTTCAAGCGACGCCATACCTGCCGCAGTCCCTCTCATCTTAAGTCCTCGTGTTGACAAGTCCATCGTTAAGTGCGACTATGCCCACCATAGCGGCCAGGAACGGCGCAGACTCGAAAATAGCTGAAATTGATACATATCCAGGAGGGCACATATGGCCGGGAAGAATTACTGGCTGTTCAAGTCTGAACCCAATGCCTACTCCTTCTCTGACTTGCTCAACGAGCCAGACCAGACGGCCGAGTGGGACGGTGTTCGTAATTACCAGGCACGTAACTACATGCGTGACGATATGAAAGTTGGCGATGGAGTGCTCTTCTACCACAGCAGCAACGCTGCCCTGGCCATAGTGGGAACTGCCGAGATCGTCCGGGAGGGGTATCCCGACAGCACGGCTTGGGACGCCAGCTCCGAGCATCCCGATCCCAAGAGCACACCCGACAACCCCATCTGGTACATGGTCGACATCCGGGCAGATAAGGAGATCGCCAGACCGGTTACCCTGTCCGAGGTCAAACAGAATCCACGACTACAGGATATGCTGCTGGCCCGTAAAGGCATGCGGCTATCAATCCAGCCCGTACAGAAAGATGAGTGGGATGAGGTCATAGCCATGGGAGAGGGCTAGTGAATAGGACCCTTTCTACGGCCTTTTAATTGTCATTCAGACTGTGTGTTAACTAGCCAAGGCCATCAGCGGCGACCTGACTTTCGGAGTAACCGTGATTGATCTGAGCATCAAAGACCTCTTGAGGCTTCGAGACCTGGGAGGCTGCAATGACTCATCGTGCAAAACATACTGGACGATCGCCTGCCTCAGAGTTACCTGTGGAACAAGTGTCCAGCGGCGAGGTAATCAATGCAAAGGTGAAGTTTGAGGAGAAAGCTGACCCGGTCACAGAAGAGGAGTGGGAAGGTCACAAGGTATTCACTATAAATATAACCAGTGCGAATTTCTGGGTCACCATGAACTTCACCGATCGAGAATATTCAGGTTTTGGCCGCTGGGGAGATGTGCCACTCAGAGAAGTGCGGGAGGCTCTTGAGGTCGATGGCTACAAACTCCGTTGCTGCTATACTTGCAGGTTCTACAGTCCTGCCGGAATGTTCGGGGAATGGTCTCTGGGAACGGAGGCGTACTGTGCACTCACGGGCGGACCTCGTGTTGATAACCTGACCCATATGCTACATATTTGTGACCATTGGTCATCGCGGCCAGATGCGTTAGGAGGGAATATGGGACCCGTTGAGACTAAGATACGCAGGTGCATTTCCGCTCCGAGCACCTTACTGAGCATACCAGGAAACGCTCCTTTTAAAGTTGTCCAAATGACCAACGACCACCTTGTGCTATCCTTTGGCCACAGCGCCTCGATAACGAAGTTCCGGTGGGACTGTCTCGAGGGGGTCGCCGGGTTCCTCCAAGACCGAGGGTGGGTGCCTATCGGCGCAAGGAGAGAAGCTGGTTTCGATGCCGAAAACCCTCCACAGACGCTTGATCAGTATCTCAAATCTGCTGGACCGCGGCTGGTGTCTGGCGGCTACATAACCCGTGTGCTTCAAAACGCAAAGATAGTTGATGCCAATTCAACCCGGCCTGCAAGCGTTAAGCTACGGGAAAACTGGAACCAGCTTTAGCTTGGGAGAGGAATGCACATGCTACGACACTTCTTCATTGCGATGGGTAAGGCCCTGAAGCAATCTCTCAATGCAACAAGAGATTGCTTTGCTCCGCTTGCAACGACAATATAGGAGAACTAAAAGGCTCTGGGTCCTTGTCCATGGTCGCCGAGCTTGACACTGGTATAGCCTCGACCTATACTCAGGTTCAATTTCGAGTGGACAGGCGTGGGCCCAATCTATTTCATAGGAGGAGTCATGAGCGTACTTATCAAGAATGGCAATATCTTTACTGCCGTGGACAATTATGTTGCCGATATCTACGTGGAAGATGACAAGATACGCACTATTGGGATAAATTTGGCCGCCGATGCCGACCGGACCATCGATGCCACCGGCAAGTACGTGATTCCCGGTGGAATTGATCCCCATACCCATTTGGACTTCCCATTCGGAGGCACAGTCAGCTCCGACGACTTCCGCACCGGCACGATTGCAGCAGCAGCTGGTGGGACCACCACCATCGTGGATTTCGCTGTTCAGCAAAGAGGCGAACCCCTCTCTAAAGCGTTGGATATTTGGCATGGCAAGGCGGCGGGCAAGGCAGCCATCGACTATGGGTTCCATATGATTATCCTGGACCTTCCAGATAGCCGTATCCCCGAGATGGACGATATGGTGAACGAGGGAGTTACCAGCTTCAAGATGTTTATGGCCTACCTGGGCGCCGTGATGGTGGACGACACTACCATCTTCAAGGCGATGACCCGTGCCTCGAAAAACGGCGCATTCGTGGCTCTCCACGCGGAGCACGGCCACATGATAGACGTGTTGGTCAAGGCAGCGCTGGCTGAGGGAAAAACGGCGCCTAAATATCACGCGATCACCCGCCCGCCGTTAACCGAAGCGGAGGCCACTCACCGGGCTATCCGCATGGCGGAAATAGCCGGAGCACCTGTTTACTTCGTCCATCTGAGCTGCTCGGAAGCGCTCCAAGAGGTGCGGGCTGCTAGAGCAAAACAGAATTACGTCTATGCGGAAACCTGCCCGCACTACCTGACACTGGACAACAGGATGTACGACCAGGAAGGGTTTGAGGGAGCGAAGTATGTCCTAACCCCGCCACTCAGGGACGAATGGCACAAGGACGAGCTTTGGAAGGGGTTAAGGCGGGATGATCTACAGGTCGTTTCCACCGACCATTGCGCGTTCCGTTTCGCGGACCAGAAAACCCTGGGTAAGGGAGACTTCTCCAAGATCCCCAACGGTGGCCCTGGTATAGAGCACCGTTTCCCCGTGCTATATACGAAAGGCGTATTGCCGGGAGCCATTGATATGAACCGTCTGGTGCAGGTCTTCTCGACCACACCGGCCAAGCTGTTTGGCATGTTCCCACGTAAGGGCACCATCGCAGCGGGCAGCGACGCTGATATCGTCATCTTCGACCCTGATAAGGAGACCACTATCAGCGCCAAGACCCAGAACATGAACGTCGACTACAACCTGTTCGAGGGAATGAAGGTCAAGGGCATGCCTGAGACAGTCATCGCCCATGGCGACGTAGTAATCGATGATGGCAAGTACGTTGGCACACCGGGAAGCGGTCGCTTTCTCAAGCGCGGCACCCAGAAGTAGCTTCGGCTTCGCTTCAATTCGCCGTTCAAAGGTTACGGTCGCACTGTTCTCAAGGTCGCGCACGTTGAGCTAGAACTCAGTCAACCAAGACTTGATAGGTGCCTTCCACCCCCATCCTAGCCTTCCCCCATCGAGGGGGAAGGGACTAGTTCTCTCCCCCTCGATGGGGGAGAGTCAGAGTGGGGGTGAAATGACGCTTTGATTTTAAGGTTGACTGAGTACTAGATTCCCGTTCAGTTTTTCTGGTACCAGGAGGCTCGAATGAAGCGAGTAGGCCTTATTTTCCTGGACAGGCCGGGAATCTCCGAGCAGGTCGAGTTGGCCCAATATGCGGAGCAAAAGGGCTTCGAGTCGGTCTGGGTCTGCGAGACGCGGCTTGTACGAGACGCAGTTACTCCACTGGCCGCCTTCGCCTCGGTCACCAAGCGAATAAAGCTGGCGTCGGGGGTGGTCAATAACTGGACACGTACCACGGCGCTTATGGCAATGACCTTTGCTAGCCTTCACGAGCTTTCCCAGGGTCGCGCCATAATGGGTATCGGCTCTTACTGGGACCCGCTGGCATCGAACCAGGGCATCCAACGCCACCATATGCTGGCGGCTATGCGTGAATATGTAACCGTGGTCAGACGTCTGTTGAATATGGAGACCGTGACCTATGACGGTAAAGTCGTCCAGGTCCACGACCTGCGCCTCGATCTAGGCTTTGATATATCCCAATCGCCGAAGGACGTGCCTATTTATATAGGCGCCACGGGACCACGCATGATGGAGCTGGCGGGAGAGATTGGTGACGGCATATTCCACAACTTTTTTACATCGGTACCCTATCTGCGCCAGTCCCTAGACAGGGCTAACAAGGGCGCCAAACGGGCAGGACGACGGCTCGAAGACATCGACATGCCCCAGATGATGGGTGTAGCCATGTCTCAGGACGGCGAAAAGGCGCGAAACGTGGCGCGCTACGCCGTCGCAATGTACATGGGCCAGCAGCCTCACATAGCCAAAGCGAGCGGAGTAGGCGACGACCTGATCCAGCGAATTCACGACACCATGGGTGGATGGCCCCCGAAAGAGGGCGGAATCGAAGCTGCCATGCCATTGGTGAATGATGACGTTGTTGACATGCTTTGCGCATCTGGCACTCCTGAGATGTGCCGTGAACGGGTCAAGGAGTATGTGGATGCGGGGGCCTCTTACCCGGTGCTATGCCCGCTGACGACCAACATTGCCGAGATTATCGACGCCTTCGCGCCGTAGCAGGGGCGTGTCGACGAGTAGGAGGGGACATGCCAAGAGTGGTCCGCGCCGGCCTCATTCAGGCGGGATTGGGTGAAGGTGCGCCGGAGCAACTGGAGCAGGTCAAGAAATTCATGATCGATAAGCACGTCGCCCTGATCGAGCAGGCGGCGAGTCGTGGTGTAGAGGTCGTTTGCCTCCAGGAGCTCTTTTACGGCCCCTATTTCTGTGCGGAGCAGGACCCCCGCTGGTATTCGATGGTGGAGCCTATCCCTGAAGGACCTACAATCAAGCTGATGCAGGACCTGGCTAAAAAGCATGGCATGGTGATGGTGGTATCCATCTACGAAGAGGATATACCAGGTGTATATTACAATACGGCCGCCGTCCTAGACGCCGACGGGGCGTACCTGGGCAAATATCGCAAAACCCACATTCCCCACCTGTTACCCGGCTTCTGGGAGAAGTTCTATTTCAAGCCCGGCAACAGCGGATATCCCGTTTTCCGCTCCAAGGTCGGGAACATAGGCGTTTACATCTGCTACGATCGACACTTTCCTGAAGGGGCCAGAGCCCTGGGTCTGAACGGCGCGGAAATCGTGTTCAACCCCTCAGCGACGGTGGCGGGACTTTCAGAGCATCTCTGGGAGCTTGAGCAGCCCGCTCATGCCGTGGCCAACGGCTACTTTGTCGGCGCCGTTAACCGAGTTGGGACTGAAAGCCCCTGGAATATAGGCGAATTCTATGGTAAGAGCTACTTCTGCAACCCCAAGGGACAGATAATCTCTCAGGCCTCTCGCGACAAGGATGAGCTGTTGGTAGCCGACCTTGACCTGGACGAGATCAGGGACGTCCGCTCCACCTGGCAGTTCTATCGAGACCGTCGCCCGGAAAGCTATGGGGAACTGGTCGCGCCGTAGCGAAGGGAGCTAGCATTGGTCTATTACTCATTATCAGGAGGTTGAACGATGGCAACAAATCCGGTTGATCCCAACAAGCTACTGCTAACTGGAGAGAATCCCTATATCCGTCTTAGCGAGACCGATGGCGGTCCCCTAACCACCGACGCCAGCTTCTGGCGCATCCTGTTTTCGCCGGGTGGTCCGGGCCACGTCCTCTTTCTGCGCAGCGATGTGACCGACGACGAGCCCCGGATCTACACGGACAACATATCCATGACTCGTTGGCTCCAGGGGGACATCGAGCGCAGCATCCATGAGATTTTCGGCAACCTGGATATTCCGGCCATAGAAGCCGAGTTTGGTAGCTCAGGTGACCTGCGCTCTTTCTGGACCGAGACCGTCACTAGCAGCGATGAGGATATCTCTCTTACCTGGTATGAGCTGGGTGAGCCCTTTTTGAGCCACAGCTTTCCCGGCAGCAATCCGGACGGGCCTCATGGGGTGGCCACAGTCCTGATTCCTGCCGCCAGAGCACAGCTCAGCCTCAACGACAGTTTCGCCAAAGGAAGTCCATTCCCCCGAGAACGGAATGGACGCCCGCATAGCACCTGTGCCCTGGCCTTTTCCGAGTCCTGGCTAGTCCCCTATTAGCCAGGTGCCTTACTGCCGGGGCCGGCTTCGGTTTACATCGGCCCGTTGATCTCATGTGCAAAGTTTTGACCAGCGGGCCTAAGATACCTTCATTGGTGCGAAAATACCCTCACCCCGACCTTCGGCCACCCCTCTCCCGCTGGGAGAGGGGCTGGGGGTGAGGGTGGCTTCCTCCATGACACGGAACCAAAAAACCAAGAGAGGTGATAAAAATGGCTGATGTAAATGTAAGGCTGGATGAGCTTGAGAAAAAGGTCCAGGCCCTAGGGGACGCCGATGCGATACGTAATCTCAAGGCGACCTACGCCGGCCATTGTGACGATAGCTACAACCCGGATAAGCTCGCCGAGCTGTTCGTCGAGGACGCAGTATGGGAGAGCCAGTCCCTGGGTAGATTCGAGGGACGCGAGGCAATACGAGAGTTCTTCAGAGGAGCGTCCAAGATCTACAGCTTCGCTCTACACTATGGGTTGAATCCTCACATCGAGGTTACCGGTGATACCGCCCGTGCCCGTTGGTACCTGTTCATGCCCTGCACCATGGCAGACGGCAACAAGGCGATGTGGAGGGCTGGGATAGATGACGAGGAGTACGTACGGGTCAATGGAGAGTGGAAGTTCAAGAATAAGTTAGCAACCGGCATCTTCAGCGCTCCCTTCGAAGAGGGATGGGCCAAAGCTTAAGTGGCTTAGAGAGTCTTTGCCCGAAAAGCCATTCTGAGCGGAGCGAAGAATCTATCGTCCGGAGTTAGACCCTTCCCGTAGTTTACCCTGAGGAATGAAGAGCTCAGAGCCTGCACTGAGCTTGACGAAGTGGTGACATAAAAAACTTGCACATAGGGTTAGCTACCTGATGTTGATCACGTCCCCGGCTTGCCACCTCAATTCCTTGAATTTGGTTCCCTTAGGCACTTCAAACACACTCCAGCCAATCAAGCTGAAGCCCCTCTCTAGCAACACCGGGCCTCCTAGAAAGGGCACGAAAAGGTTCTCGGAAGGATGGGCGCCATCGACAGCTTTTACTCCCCCTTCAAGTAGCTGACTCGGGGGTAGATACAGGTTTATCGGCGTATAGATTTCGTTAGGCTGGAACCCCTTCAGCTCGATGGCGTCGTCATCGATAGTGAAAGAGACGCTGGCGACGTCGGAATTGTGCAGGATGACATGAAGAGCCACCAGCTCGTTGTCTCCGCTAGTTGGCGCCAGTAGGTAGTGATTTCCGTCTCTTCCCCGGAATCGTATCTCCTGAACTCGCTGAATGTCCTCTATCGTAACGACCAAGGTCTGACCTATAGCGCTTTTCCCCACAGGCAATCCCTCGGTTGAAATGGGAACTGGTGTAGGCTTTGGAGTAGCCCTTGTGCTGATACCTGCTCCAGATTTGAGGGATGGCACCAGCCGCTTCGCGGTATCGATACCTAGAACCGAGATAGGACCCCTCAACGAGGGTCCCTTTAGTTCAACTAAATTACCAGTAAAGATGCCTATCGCTTCGCCATCAATGCTGACCAATGGGCCTCCGATATTGCCGGCGTTCACGGGTGCACGTATCTGCAGTGAGTCCAGCTCATCTCCCGTTCGTTTGGCCATAATAAATCCCCGTGTGCTCGAGGCTCAGCTGCCAGAGTTAGGGGTTATAGGGTAGCCCATGGCCAGAACCTCCTGCCCGACCGTAATGGCGTCTGAGTCACCAAGAACCAAAGCGGGTACGTCTCCCGCCAGGTTTACCTTTACCAACGCCACGTCCAGCAATTCGTCTACGCCCATCACTGTGCCAAGCAATTGAACACCGTCACTGAAAAACACACTGACCTTGTTACTGTTGGCCACTACGTGATTGGATGTAAGAATCCAACCCTCCTTATCGAAAATAAATCCAGCGCCCTGCGATGTGCTGCTACGCAGAAGAACGATAGCCGGCCTCACTCGTTCAGTAATTGAGCTTAGGAATGGCGAAAGGGTAGGAGTTGGCACAGAAGTAGGAGTTGCAGCGGCTGTGGTTATAGGAATGTTAGAGGGAGTTCGAGTTAAGGATTGTTGGGCGCCAGGAGTCGGGGTTCCAGAGGAGCCACATGCCACCAGCACCAGCGTGATAATCACCAGTGCCGCGCAGAGTGTCCTCAGAGCAAAACTCCTCTTGGTAAATCTGAATTCCTAGCGCGGGCTCCGATATTCACACTAGGCCCCGATGACAGCATGATGACAAGAGCCCGTGGTTTAGCAAGGCTCATTGACCTTATGCACCCTGATTATAATAGCTAAGGCCCGTGCTGACTAATATCGTCTACTCTTGTTATAGCCTGTCTAAGAGCTCCCGCAGCAGCCCTGCATTAGCGATCCCCTCATCTTGGTTGTTAGTGGTCATCACCGGGTGAGGTTTAGAGCAGTTCTCTGGCATGAGTGGGTCTTGGGCATCCGCCAAGTTACCGCTCTTGGGCTTGAACCTATTGAGCCAATGCCATCCGGACCCTGCCACTGAGCTCGTCCTTCGAAAAGGGCTTCGTAATAAAATCGGCGGCACCCAATTTCCCAGCCTCGGATTCGTTCTTTGGCGATAGCCGCCCAGTTAAGATCAATACCGGGATCGCCTCCGTATCCGGGTTTTCTTTTAACTTCCGCAACACGTCAAAGCCACCCGTTACAGGCATGCCGATGTCCAAAATAATGATATCCGGAATTACGGAGACCGCCATATTATAAGCCGAGTCCCCGTCGGCGGATTGGATGAACTGATAGCCTTGCCCTGCTAGCATCTGCTTGACAAGCTCTCTGGTGTCGCGATCGTCATCAGCTATCAGGACTCTGGCCATCGTATCTTCCTAATCGATAGTTACCATGTGCTCACTTATTCCAACTACGAGTATACACTAGGGATGTCATAATGCCGTGCCCATTCTATCTTGCCCGAATGAGCGTATGACATCCGGTAGTGGCGGAGTAGGGATTCCGCCCCATAATATCGAGGGCACGATTTACACCCGATGCAACTATGAAGACTGCGGCGCACCGATTATTATGAACGAGTTCAACCGGGCCGTGCATAACCTATGTGTGGACTTCGCTAGTACGCCATCAAGGAACCGAGGTATACGGCTCTGAAAAGGTGAGACCGGCGGGTCCTAATTACAGCAGAGGTAGTACCGTACTTTGCACCACGAGTAAACAGGTCATTCAGGCCGGATGACGGGGCGCCTTATAGAAAGTTCGTTGAGGCGCCAGGCACGGGGATTATCATTGGGGACATATGGTTAGCGGTGTGGGTAATGGTCAGATCAAGAAAGTCGCCGGCAATTAGGCGCTAAGTGGCTCGACAACGGGCAAAAAATGGAGCGGAAGATGGGATTCGAACCCACGACCCTCTCCTTGGCAAGGAGATGCTCTACCGCTGAGCCACTTCCGCTCGGCGATGCTGTTCGCCGCCTGGACTGGTGCCGAGGGTCGGAGTCGAACCGACGACACGTGGATTTTCAGTCCACTGCTCTACCACTGAGCTACCTCGGCTGACTGCGTTTTTAAAGATGTCTCTACGTGGCGAGACTACTACATTATAGACAACCGATCTTGCTTTTTCAACAGGAATGCACTGGGCGGCGGAGCGAGGCGGGGTTGGACATCAGGAGACCGCTTCGATATCACCCACTGCTACACTGCTCTCTACCAGCTCCTGAAACCGTTCCAGTTTCTTGGGGTGGTGTACGGTGGAACCCTCGAGTAGACCGTCGAGGGCATGGCTCGTGGAGATTGTGTCTGAGTTCACCACCAGCAGCGGCACTTCTTGCTGTTCCGCCTCATGATACACGTACTGGATGGGCTCGTGTCCACCAGTCAGAAATAGACAGGTCATGGGCACGGACAATGCGGCAAGCTGTATATCTGGCCTGTCTCCCCTGACAATTACAGCTTTATTGTCCATACGGCCAAAATAGTTGATGCCGCTGTCCATTATGTTCCCGCCAATCAGGAAATTCTCCACAAGCTCCTGGTCCATTTCCTGACCCAACACCCATCTACCGTCAAGATGCTGCGCCATCTGCCCTACTGTAACCGATAGCATGAGTCTGTCTTCGGGAATCGCTCCCAGGAACTTGATCCCGCTTGTCTCTACCGCGGGAGCTAGGTTCAGAGTGACTTCTCGCTCCTTGTATCGGGTCACATGGTTCAGCACAACACCAATCAAGTTTTGGCCGAAGAGCTGACACGCCTCTGAGACTCTTTCTGCGGTGAGGGATGGACTATACTGCATTATCATCAAGACCTGAGCGTCAGCGAGTTCTGGTATGTCTTGTAAGATCTCAGAGGAGTTGCCGTTGGATTTTGAGGGCGAAGCGCCTTCCACCAATACCACATCGGAGTTGGCTGAGACAGTTTCAATCGATTGCCTGATCTGTTGTTTTGTGCCTTCCTGTAAGACTTTATCGTCGTTCAGAGAATCGGGAGCTTTCAAAGGTGCTGGCCATACGGGTTGGTCCGCATGAGGGAGTGCATTGCCGTACACAAAAGCCGTATCCGCGTCCTCACCAGGTGTGGTGGAGAATGGCTTGAAGTAGCCCACCCTCCTTCCGGCTGATGACAGCCGTGCTGCCAGAGCGCTTGCCAGCGCCGTCTTACCTGCGCCAGGCTTGTCGGAGGTGATATAGACGAAAGCCACCTAGGTTTCCTCCAGCAAATGGTTCATGTATTGTAGCACAGGGTTAGCCGCGGTCGCATGACGATGTTAGCTTGGCATCATAGGTGAGTGAATACGGAGCCTTGCCGCCATATGGGGTAGCTGCTATAATCTCCATAGCTCGCTGAAGGGGGAGAGTATGTACGACATCCTGTTGAAGAATGGCACAGTTCTGGATCCCTCCCAGGGGACCAACGATCGCCTCGATGTGGCTGTTACCGGTGAAAAGATAAGCAGAGTTGCACCCTCCATTCCTGAGAGTGAGGCAACTCGGGTCGTGGACGTAAATGGAAAAATAGTCACACCGGGGCTTATCGACGTTCATGCTCACATTTATGCCCCCGGAGGCAACCGTAATACCAACCATCCGGACATCGCGGGAGTGCGAGGCGGGGTCACTACTATAGCTGACGCCGGCGGCGCGGGCCCCTCCAACTTTCAGGAGTTTTGCGACTTTGCGTTGCCCCAGGCCCAGACCAAGGTGTACTCTTTCCTGAGCATATTCAAGGACCGCAGCGATCCCATGGCATCCTCGGAATCGGATATCGATGTGGCCGGCGTGGTCAAGACCGCCGAGCAGAACCGTGACCTGGTAAAAGGGGTTAAGGTCCTGGTCATGCCGCGGACGATACAGGCTATGGGGCTCAAAAATGTCGAGGCAGCAAAGCTGGCAGCCCAAGAAGCCGGCATCCGCATCATGATGCATATCGGCGACATCGGCCCGAAGAATCAGGTGCCTACTCCCCCGGAAGTGACAGCCAGAGCCGTCTCAATGCTGAGCGCCGGCGACATCGTCACCCACATATTCAGCCCTCTAACCGGTGCCGCCCTCGATGGAGAAGGGAAAGTATTGCCGGAACTGAAGGAGGCGCAGGCACGGGGAGTGGTGATGGACCCGTCCTATGGCGACTTCAACTTCGGATGGGAGCGAGCCGATCGAGTATTAGCCCAGGGCTTGATCCCGGATACCATCGGTACCGATATGGAGATTCAGTCGGGTTTCGGGATGCGCAAGGTCTCAGAACGCGGACTAATAGAGTACACCGCCTATTTCCTCAACCTGGGCTTCTCTCTCGAAGACGTTATTCGAATGACGACGATAAACGCGGCTCATGCGTTAGGTATCGAAGACCAGTCCGGTAGCCTCACAGTCGGGAGAGAGGCTGATATATCCGTACTTGAGCTCGTGGAAGGTAGCTGGCAGCTTACGGATGCCGATGACATCAATCGGACTGGGTCGAAGGCATTAGTGCCTGTTATGACCATAAAGTCTGGGCAAATTATAGAACCTGGGGAGGCGCCCCATTCCTGGGGATGGACACCACCGGCCACGGTAGAGGCCGGCGTGAACGTGGGGGATGCCTAACAACTTAGACTAGAATGAACTGTATCTTTACCTGAATGGTTGTGATGAGGCCCGTCTTTAGCGAAGTCGGGCCTCTGGTTTTAGAAAAACCAGGCAGAGGGTACCTGCTCCCGCCACCCCTGCTGCCATCCACCAACCTAAATCGTAAGAGTCTGTGCTGTCCACTATCCACCCAAACAGAGGCGCTATCCCAAAAGAGGTAAGTCGCTGAATGGTGCTGGCGAAACCCATCGCCGTGCCTGTTAGTTCAGGTCCCACCAGTTCAGCTATCAGAATTGGCCACAGACCGGTCCACGATAGAGTAATGCCACCGAGGAAAAAGAGCACCAACCCCAGCACCACCACATTCACGTCGGAAGGCAGCCACGTTAACAATGCTGTGATCCCTACAGACAGTATGCCTATCATGGCGAGGGTCGCGACACGCCTTCTGTGTAGAACCACGTCGCTTATGACACCCCAAAAGACCCTTCCTACCGTCGCTCCAGCCAGGACCACGGAAAACAGACCTCCGGCCACGCCTGCAGACTCGCCCATCACTTCCTTCAAAAACAGCACCAGATAGGTAGCCATAACGACCCAGACGCCAGTGAGGGCGGCGCCAAAGCATGAAACTAGCCAGAGGTCCCTATTCTTAATCACCAGAGGCACGCGGCCTCCGGGAGCCGGTTTCATTTCCCGCTTGCTGCTGTCCACAGGCTTATCTCGATAGAACATGAAGAACACTGCACACGTAATGGCCGTCAGGACCGCCAATGATAATATAGCCTCACGCCAGCCGAAATTAACGGCCAGAACTGTGAAGACCAGCGCGGCTATGATCCCGTAGATGGGGAAGCTGCATTCGATTATCCCCATGGCGAGGGCGCGGGTCCTGGGCGGCACCCAGTCTATGATGGCCTTCGTCTCAGAAGGTAGGGCAGAGGAGCTGGCACTGCCTAGGAGTATGGCTACTAGAATCCCATGGAGGAGCGATTGCATCTGAGAGAACAGCACCAGGCTTATTACCACACCAATCAATGACCATACTTGCAGCCGCTTCACCCCCACCACGTCCACCAGCCACCCCAGAAAGAGCACTGTGGCTGTGCCACCCACGAACATTCCTGAGGAAATAAAGCCCAACTGGGTGCGGCTGATATCCAGGTCTTCCTGTATGAATGGGAATAATACGCCAAAGCCCATGTAGATGAAGGCAATGGAGCTAGCGGATACAATTAGTAGGACAACCACGAACCACTGGTACGGAAGATTGGTCAGAACCTTGACCCTGATCAAGACGTGGTGGACCTGCTTTCCATTCGTGAAATCTTGGAAAATGGTCAGCCCGTGGAGGACTGTACCAACTTTATTAGCTTATCTATGTTGTGTCTGAGACCCGAAACTTTGTCAGTATATCACGGATAACTCGCGATGGATAAAGTTGTTGCGGGATTCGAAGGCTGTAATCCGCATGGTCTAAGTGATGGGGAAGCCGCTTAGAGAGCTAGCAGCCCGTCCGAGGATTATCTAACGGTGCTTGCGGGTCAGCGCCAATGGATCGCGACAACTAATTTTGCCGGTTGCCCCAGCCGGCCCCCAGATAGCTTTGCGAATAGCGCCGTGCTCACTACCTCGGCAAAGTTCCTGATGCGTTGGGCTGGCCCATCGGCCCGTGCTTTCCTGTGCAGATTGACCCCAAAGCGGAACAGTTTGAGCAGGTTGTGGCCGGTGCAGATCAGCGACCATTCGCCGTTCACCTTCTCCAGTCCCCGCAGCAGGAACTGCCGGAATCCCCTGCCCTGCTTGATCTGGCCGAATACCGGCTCCACAGTTTGCATCCGCAAAGCGTAGCGCTGCCGACCCCGCTTGGTCTGTAACTTCCGTCGCATCCGGTCCCTGGGAGACAGATGGCTGGGTATGCGACCTCGGGGCGCGGGTGGCACAACCCGGCCGTGGCGGGTCTGCTCCGGCGCGACGAACGGGTCCACGCCCAGAGCATAGAGCTCGTCGACTGCCTTTGCCGAGTAATAGCCAGCATCGGCGGATACTTCCCTGGGGACTGCACCGACGTTGTCGATGGTCTCCTCCATCATCGCCGCAGCCTGTTGCTTATCCGAAGCCTGGTTGGTGGCCCGCGCCGCCACGATCACCTGGTGAGCGCTGTCCACCACCGCCTGACAGTTGTACGCTTGCAGGAAGTCCTTTCCTCCAGGTGCGGGGATGATGCGCGACTCGGTATCGGTGAAGTTACGCTGGGCCTTGTCGTCGGGCACCCCCGGGTGATTACCACCTTCGGCCTCGGCCTGTTCGGCAGCCGCCTGCGCCTCGGCTTCCAGCGCCGCCATGGCTTCCCGTATCTTCTCCAACCGACCCTCTCGAAAGGCCAACTCCTGCGGCAACTCATCTCCACGCTTGTCTTTGCCGTACCGCCGGTCTTCCTCATCATCCGCTGCCTGGGCCTGTCGCAACAACTCCGCTACCTCCGCCGCCAACTGCGCTGCCTTCTCCTTCATCCGTTGGTAACTCATCGCCTTATGCTTCGATGCGTTGGCCTTGACCTTCGTGCCGTCCAGCGCCACGTGCCCCAGCTTCACCAGCCCCGCCTGCTGACACAACGCCAGTACCTGTACGAACAGGCCCGACAGCGCATCCACATTATCCTTGCGAAAGTCGGAGATGGTCCGGAAGTCCGGTGTGTTGTTCGCCGCCAACACCCTGAAGGCGATGTCCTCGTGGAGACGCTGGGCGATGCGGCGTGAGGACGCCACCCCCACGCAGTAGCCGTAGAGCAACACCTTGACCATCATCCGTGGATGATACGGCGGCCCGCCACGCCGTTCCCGCTCGTAGCGAGCGGTGACCTCCGACATGTCCAACTGGTCCACCACGTCGGATATGAAGTAGGCCAGATGGTCGTCAGGCAGCCACTCCTGCAACGCCGCTGGCAACAGCAACTGCTGGTCGGGTTCGTAGGAAAGGTAGGTCTTGCTCATCAACGACTCCCCGCTACTGGGCTGGGCCCATCATACCCCCAAACACTCGCCAACCGTGTTTCTCGGACGGGCTCCTAGAGAATTGGATTAGGTGGCTTTACCGTCGACAGAGCAATGTCGCCTCAGCTATAATGGCGATATAGTAGTACAGAAACGTGATTCGTCGCGCAACTGGCATTTGGATTGGTCTTTACATCAATACTAAACCGCTTCTTAAATCCGTAAATCCATCAAAAGGGGAAGTGTCGGAACTGGTAGACGAGCATGATTTAGGATCATGTGCTGAAAGGCGTGGGAGTTCGAGTCTCCCCTTCCCCACCATACCGCTTTTCGAGTCAGTCACCGCATTTCTATCGGAACAGTTTGTCCCCTCTCCGAGAAGGGAAATCTATGCCTAAGCTATTGGAAGTCCGAGACCTGCAAACCTATTTTTTTACCGGCGAAGGCGTGGTAAAAGCGGTAAACGGAGTCTCCTATGACCTTGAAGAGGGGGAGACGCTAGGCCTCGTGGGAGAAAGCGGGTGTGGTAAGAGTGTAAGCGCTCTGTCGATAATGCGTCTGGTCCCAGATCCCCCCGGAAGGACCGTAGGCGGAGAGGTCATATTCGACGGCCAAGACCTGCTAAAGCTATCCGACCAACAGATGAGGCGAATTCGGGGCAAGCAGATCGCCATGGTTTTTCAGGAACCCATGACCTCCCTTAATCCCGTATTATCAGTTGAGCGCCAGCTTACGGAGGCCCTCGAGCTCCACATGGGCATGAGCAGAGGGGAGGCTCGCCGCGAAGCGGTGCGTAGACTAGAGCAGGTGGGAATACCGGACCCTCAGGGACGTATTAAGCAGTTCCCTCACCAGTTCAGCGGCGGTATGCGCCAGAGGGTTATGATAGCCATGGCTCTGAGCTGTAATCCCAAGCTGATCATAGCCGATGAGCCTACCACAGCCCTGGACGTGACCATCCAGGCCCAAATACTTGAGCTAATGAAGGCTCTCAGCCAGGAGTACGGGGTTGCTCTTATTATAATCACCCATAATCTGGGCGTGATAGCCCGCTACGCCGACAGAGTTAACATAATGTATGCAGGAAAAATTATCGAGCGGGGTTCTGCGAGAGAGATCTACGGCAACTCCAGCCACCCCTACACCTTGGGCCTGCTGAATTCCGTACCTAGATTAGACTTGCCCCGAAAGGAGAAGCTGGATCCCATCGAGGGACAGCCTCCGGACATGATCAATGTGCAGCCGGGTTGCTCTTTCCGAGAACGTTGCCGCTACGCCATAGATATGTGCGGGGAGGAGGTGCCGGCTCTTGTTAATGTTGGAGATAGCCACTACTCCGCCTGTTTCGTGGCTGAGAGCTTGGCTGCTGGTGCTAAGGAGCCTAGGCAGTGAATATGGCAACCCAAACTAATGGACATCGCTCGGATGAGGTTCTGCTGGACGTACAGAATCTCAAAATGTATTTCCCAGTCACATCGGGTATCATTCTGCAGCGGGCCGTCGGCCATATCAAGGCGGTGGACGACGTCAGCTTCGCTGTGCACAAGGGTGAGACTCTTGGGTTGGTGGGAGAGAGTGGTTGTGGCAAGACAACCACTGGACGTTGCATCCTCCAGCTCTACAAGCCCACCTCCGGCAGTGTAATGTTCAATGGAAGCGACCTGTGCACCATGAAGGGTCGGGAACTGAGGGCCATGCGCAGGCAGATGCAGGTCATTTTCCAGGACCCGTATAGCTCGTTAAATCCTCGCATGACGGCGGGCAACATAATTGGCGAACCCTTGATAATCCATGGCCTCTCCAAGAGTAAAAGGGAGTACCGGGAAAGGGTGTCGGAGCTGCTGTCTATAGTAGGACTTAACCCGTCCATGGCCGACAGGTTCCCCCACGAGTTCAGCGGCGGCCAACGGCAGCGCATCGGTGTAGCCCGTGCCCTGGCTGTGAATCCCCAGTTTATCGTGTGCGACGAGCCGGTTTCGGCCCTGGACGTTTCTATCCAGGCCCAGATCATAAATCTCTTGGAAGAGCTCCAGGAGCAGTTCAACCTCACCTATCTCTTCATTGCACATGATCTGTCGGTGGTCAGGCATATCAGCGATAGGGTGATGGTGATGTATTTGGGCCACATCGTGGAGGTCGCCGATCGCAACGAAATCTACTCCAACCCTCTGCACCCATACACCAGAGCGTTGCTGTCAGCAGTGCCCATTCCAGACCCCATATTGGACGCACAGAGAGAGAGGATCATACTTACCGGCGAAGTGCCCAGCCCGCTGAATCCGCCCCAGGGTTGTGTGTTTCATCCACGATGTTTTATGGCCACTCGAGAATGCCAGTTAGCGATGCCTGAAGTCAGGGAGGTCCAATCCGGTCATTGGGTAGCCTGCATCAACGTGCCGGGATACGGTGCACCATAGCTCGAAACATACACCTTAAATTGCCTCGACCTTTATTACAAGGTTGGCCCTCACCCCGACCTTCGGCCACCCCTCTCCCACTGGGAGAGGGGCCGGGGGTAAGGGCTATTTTCACTCTTGGTAGTGCCGACGGCAACCAGCATGATAGATTCTTAGGAAAGTAGACTGTTCTTCCAGTATCGATTATGGACCCACGAACAATACGAAACTTCTGTATCATCGCTCATATAGACCACGGTAAGTCCACGTTGGCCGACCGTTTTCTTGAGATTACGGGCACCGTGACGGCCCAGGAGATGAAAGAGCAGTTCCTGGACCAGATGGACCTGGAGAGGGAGCGGGGCATAACCATAAAGGGCAAGGCTGTGACCATGGGCTACCGCGGCAATGATGGCCAGGAGTATATGCTAAACCTTATAGACACTCCGGGACACGTGGACTTCAGCTACGAGGTTTCCAGGGCCCTGGCTGCTTGTGAAGGGGCGCTGCTGGTGGTGGACGCCAGCCAAGGCATCGAGGCCCAGACTATCGCAAACGCCTTTCTAGCTATGGAGAACGACCTCGTGGTAATTCCGGTAGTCAACAAGGTGGACCTTCCTCAAGCCGAGCCCGAAAGAGTTGCCGGTGAGTTGCAGCAGGTATTCGGATTCTCCAGCGACGAGGTCATGTTCACCTCAGCCAAGGACGGACAAGGCGTAAAGGAAGTGCTGCAGGCGGTGATTGACCGTGTTCCTCCCCCGGTCGGCGATGAGGATACGCATCTTCGCGCGCTAGTGTTCGACTCGATCTACAACACCTACAAAGGCATAGTGGCATACGTAAGGCTGTTTGGAGGCTCCGTATCCAAAAGCGACCGCATTGTGATGATGTCCACCAATAAGGTCACCGAGTCCATGGAGATAGGCATGTTTACGCCGCATCCCACATCGACAGACTCTCTCAAGGCGGGTCAGGTTGGATACATTGCCACCGGCTTCAAGGATGTTCGGGATTGTAGGGTAGGGGAGACCCTTACCCTGTTTGACAGGCCTGCTCAAGAGCCCCTTCCCGGCTATATACCTCTGAAAGCCATGGTCTTCGCGGGACTCTATCCCTCCGATGGAGAGAACTACCAGTCATTGAGGAACGCCTTGGAGAAGCTACAGCTCAACGATGCGGCGCTGAGCTACGATGCTGAGAGTAGCCCCGCACTTGGCTTTGGTTTCCGATGCGGCTTCCTTGGCTTGCTTCATATGGACATCGTACAAGAAAGACTGGAGCGGGAATACGGACTGGACATAGTGGTGACGGCCCCCAGTGTGGTGTATCAGGTGCTTTTGACAGACGGTAGTACGATGGAGGTGGATACTCCATCCAAGCTTCCGGCTCCTAACCTGGTAGAGGAGGTAAAAGAGCCCTGGCTGAACATGACAATTGTAACTCCCGATCGCCACATCGGCGCTGTTATGGAGCTGATGTCTGCTCGTCGTACCGAGTTCAAAAGAATGGAATATATCCAGGGCTTGGCTGCTGAGAATGCAACAGGCTCCGGTGATGGAACTGCCAGTGGGGCTAGAGTAATGATGGAGTATTCCATGCCTCTATCCGAGATGCTGGCGGAGTTCTATAACCAGCTTAAGTCCCGTACTCAAGGCTACGCCTCACTCGATTACTCCTTCGCCGGCTATCGCAGCGCGCCCTTGGTCAAGCTGGACATTTTGCTCAACCAGCAGTCGGTGGATGCCCTGTCGATGATCGTCCACAGGGATAAGGCCTACCAATATGGGAGAACCTTGGTTGAGCGTCTAAGAACGCTAATACCTCGCCAGCTATTCGAGGTGCCCATTCAAGCAGCTGTGGGTAACAGGATAATTGCCCGTGAGACTGTCAGAGCACTGCGAAAGGACGTGCTGGCCAAGTGCTACGGCGGGGACATCACCCGCAAGCGCAAACTCCTGGAAGGCCAGAAGGAAGGGAAGAAGCGACTAAAGCGGGTGGGGCGAGTTGAGATACCCCAGGAAGCCTTCCTGTCGATACTCAAGGTGGAGGAAGAGTAGAAACGCTTGATCGCCTACACCTCGTTCCTAGCGTTGTCTGATGCACTTCCCCACTGAAGAACTTGAACAAGTCATATATATGTCGCCCCGGGAATCGACACGTATCTGGTGACATCTGGGTGTATCGAACCTGGATAGGACATTGCCCTGCTTGTCCCGCACCGTTATCCAGCTATCCTCCTCAGTTCTTTCGCACACGTAAACGGTGTCCCCAACCATGTAAATATCCGTGGGCCAACCCAAGTCGGACCATTGAGTGACGTACTCTCCAGTTGCTGAGAAGATCTGAATACGATTGTTTAACCTATCGCACACGTAGAGTAGGTCATTTTCGTCAATCCAGACGCTATGGGGCGAGCGAATCTCTCCTGGCGCCGTCTTGCCGGGTGTGCCCCACGATGAGATGAGTGTTCCTTCGGCTGAGAACCGGTGAACCCGGCAGTTACGATAGCCGTCAGACACGTACAGGTCACCCGTGGATGAGGGAAACAACCTGGTCGGCCGGTTAAAGGGCCCGGCGGCCCTGAGCACCTCGGCTTCATCCTCATTACAACCCGTATCCGAAGGTTGGCCTCTTGTGCCCATTTCCAGCAAGGGCTGGCCGTCTAGGGAGTACTTGGTGGCTAGGTGAGCGCCCCTGTCGGCTAGATAAAGTATGTCGTCGGGGCCAATGTATATTGTGTGGGGCTCTACTACAGTTCCTGTGCCCCAGGAGCTGAGATAGTTACCCTGGTTGTCGAACACCAGCATGGGTGGAGACATTTGCTGCTGGCAGACGTGAAGCCTTTCTTGGGAGTCAACTGCAACGCCGGTTACCGTGCCAAAACTCCATCCGGACGGCAGCTTGGCCCAGTTCTCTATTAGCTCGTATTTATATTCTCCGCTTCCTATAACAGTCAACGGTTTAGACCTCCTATCATATTACTTCTTGGTTAATCCGAATTACATTAAACTTCACGACGCAGTCAGGCTAAAGGGCGTGCACGGCCGGTAACACCTCTTTGCCTACCAGTTCAATGTGTTCCAGCACATCCTTCTGAGGCATATCAGGGTAGAATAGTCGAAGACAGATACTGGTAAAGCCCAACTCCCTGTAACGGCTGATCTGCTCAATGCACTCCTCTGGATTGCCGAGAATGAATGTGTCCTCCATCAAGACTTCCAGGTCTCCCGTTACTTTGCTGGTCAGCTCGGAGTCCGTGCCATGGAGCCCATGCTGGGCGTAGACCTCGTATTTCTTCTCGAAGCCCGCGCGGGCCTTGTCCAACGCCTCGGTCTTACTGCCGGCGCAGTAAAACTCTCGAACGATCACCATCTCGTCCGGTACCGGGTGGCCTTGCTTCTGTAATGTCTGGTGGTATAGCTCGATTTGCTTTTGTGCGGTGGTGTATGGTTGGGCCGGCCCGATGAACAGAATGTGTCCCTCGCGCCCAACTCTCTCTACGGCAGGGTCGCTCATAGCCGCCAGCCAGATATTGGGATGTGGCTTTTGATATGGGAATGCGGTCGGCCGGGCATCCGTAACGTGGAAGTAGCGACCGTGATGAGTCACCTCTTCCTCGGTCCATAGCTTGATCATGAGCTCCAGGCTCTCAGAGCAACGGGCTCCACGCTGAGACATGCGTGTACCAAAGGCTTCGCACTCCTCGGGCCTATATCCAAGGCCCAGGCCGAGGATGAGGCGTCCCTGGCAGATATGGTCCAGGGTGGCTACCTGCTCGGCCACGTCCACTGGGTTTAGTAGAGGCAGCAGCAGAACGGACGTCGCCAGCTTCATTTTCCCGGGTTCAGCGGCCAGTCGCGCCAGCACCGGCAAGGGCTGGAAATGCTGGAAGGGGTCTATGAGGTAATGGTGTGCCCAGCAGTAAATGTCGAACCCGGCGTCTCGTGATGCTCGGAATTGCTCCAGTTGGTCCTTCCACTGCTGCTGTAAGTCGATGCTATCCCTTGGAACCACCTGGCCTACCTGGTAACCCACCTCCATGGCTCACCTCCTCCGCACAATTTCAGCATATCCCCGCACATGGGTCAAGAGCGATGGTCGGGAAGGGGCATCTGCTCCTGGCAGAACTCACAGGCGAGCATTTTTTGATTTTATTTACTAGCTTGTGTCCATTTGACGGCTCTGCTAAAATCTACGTGACGTCCGTACCAGTGGCTATCGAGAGTAGTGCTGGTCGGCCGTTAGTTCGAGATCATTCGATTTAGGTGTAGACTAACTGGAATTATAAGGAGGTAATGAGATGGCATCTTTTTGGGAAATACAAAGAGTTCCATCAGGCGGACCTTATCTGGATGACATGAATACCTATGTCAGCCAGCCAAATGAGCCGGGGAGACACCCGGCAGTCATCGTGATCCAGGAAGTGTTCGGCGTCAACAGTAATATCCAGTCCATAACGGACCGCTTCGCGGCGGAAGGCTATTTCGCTGTGGCCCCTGCCCTCTTCCACCGTGAGGACACCAACGAGGAGGTAAGGGGCACCAATCCCGTCTACGGCTACGGCAACGCCCCCGACTTGGAGCAACGGCAGCAAGCCGTGGGCAACTGGCGGGACGATGACGTTATTCTAGACATAAATACCACCATCGAGTGGCTACGAAGGCACCCAAGGGTTATAGGTGACAAGATCGGCATCGTGGGATTCTGCGCTGGGGGTCGAATCACCTATTTAGCGGCTTCTTCATGCCCCGGATTGAGCGCCGCAGTGCCCTTTTACTCAGGCAATACCATGCGCGGCTGGGGCGATGGGCCGACGCCATTTGACCGCACCGCTAATATCAATTGTCCTGTGATGGGTAACTTCGGCGAGGATGACCAGAACCCCACGGTGGATGACGTGGCCAAGATCGAAGCCGAATTAAAGAAGCATGGCAAGGTTTACGACTTCAAGATGTATCCCGGAGCCGGTCACGGCTTCTTCTGTGATGAGCGGGCCGACTACCGTGAGGCAGCAGCCAAGGATGCCTGGACGAGGACATTGGGCTGGTTTGCCAAACACCTCGCGCCTGTCACTGCTAAAGCCTAAGTCTGTTTCGGAACAATGTAAATGTAAAGGCGGCTGTATACGCAGCCGCCTTCCTTTTTAACCAGTTACAGGGCATTCGCATTATAGCGTAGATTGGTATATCTGCAGCTTGTTTGGTTCGTGTATGAGTGTTACCTTTAAATTATGAACAATAGAGACTGAGGCCGTGACAGCACGGAGTTTACTCTTTGTTGGAGGAGGCGCGCCGTGGCTCAAGCTACTCATATACCGACCTACTACAACTACATCGGCGGTAAATGGCTGGAATCGATCTCAGGCCGCACCTATACCATTACCAACCCCGCTAGCAAAAACACAGTACTTGGCACCATCCAAGCCTCTGTTGTCGATGACGCAAACTCCGCGATAGAGGCTGCCCACGCTGCCCTGTCAGGCTGGTCCTCCACCCCTGCTCCCCAAAGAGCTGCCGTTCTTTATCGTGCCCTGGAGATAATGCGGGAGCGCCAGGATGACATCGCACGCACCATTACCTTGGAAGGGGGCAAACCCTTGCCTGATGCCCAGGGAGAGGTTAAGCGTGCGATGAATATCACCGAGTACGCCGCCGGCGAAGGACGGCGTCTGTTCGGGTATACCACCCCCTCGGAGCTTCCCAACACGGTTGCCTACACTACACGGCGGCCCATAGGAGTAGTGGGAATAATTACTCCATGGAACTTTCCTATCGCCATACCAGCCTGGAAGTTAGCCCCGGCCCTCATCTGCGGAAACACGTTAGTGCTCAAACCTGCGTCCTCAACTCCCATAAGCGCCGTGAAACTGGTAAAGGTCTTCGAGGACGCTGGGTTACCCCCTGGAGTGCTTAACTTGATAACCGGGCCGGGAGCGTTGGTGGGCAATACTCTAGTCTCGCACCCCAATGTGAAAGGCATCTCCTTCACCGGTTCGACTGAGATAGGCTCCGGCATCTACTCCCTTGGCGCCAGTGGCCTTAAGAAGGTGCAGTGCGAGATGGGCGGTAAGAATGCGGTGATTGTCCTGGCCGATGCCGACATGGATAAGACGCTGGGTGGCATTGTCCAGGGCGCCTTCGGCTCTACTGGGCAGCGATGCACAGCCACCAGCCGCGTCATTGTTGAGGAATCTATATATGAGCCTTTCATGCGGGAATTACTCGACCGCACCTCCACGCTCAAGATCGGAGATGGCATGGAGCCTGGCGTCGACGTGAGCCCTCTCTCCAGCCAGTACCAGTTCGAGAAGGTTATGGAGTACATCGGCATCGGAACGGAGGAGGGAGCTCGGCTGGCCTATGGAGGTCGGCCTCTTTCGGGTCCAGACTATGACGATGGCTACTACATTGAGCCTACCATCTTCACCGACGTGGACCCGGCGATGCGCATTGCCCAGGAGGAGATATTCGGGCCGGTGCTGACGGTGTTCAAGGCTGGGGACCTGGATGAGGCGATCGAGCTGGCCAACAGCGTCCAGTTCGGCCTGTCCTCTTCTATCTACACCAAAGATCTGACCCAGGCCTTCCAGTACGTCGACCGGGTGGAGGCGGGAATCGTGCACATCAATGCGCCCACCCTGGGAGGTGAGGTGCACCTTCCATTCGGCGGGATGAAGGCGTCGGGTGTTGGCGCCAGAGAGCAGGGCACCGAGGCAGTTAACTTCTTCAGCGAAGTGGTCACGGTGTACGTGGACTACGCCGGCTCCCCTACCCAGGCAAAGTTTATCTGATTAGCGAAATGTTGACTCGGTTCTAGGTTGCCGCTGGGGTCGCCTGCTCCTCAGCCTTCTTGAACTCTGGAAGCACGTACTTGCCCATCATCTCTATGGACTTCATCACCTTTTCGTGAGGGATGGTCTCGGTCTGAATCATGATCATCAGCTGATCGCATCCCGCCTCCTCATGGAGCTTGATGGCCTTGATACAGCTTTCCGGGTCTCCGCCGATAATAACGCCCCGGTCACACATGGTATCGGCATCTAGCTGCTCCCATGCCCGATGCACGAAGGTCTCGTACCCGAATCCCTCCACATAGCTCTCGGGATTCTCGGTGTCGTCCAGCCCCTTTACGTCGCCGAGACCCTTGAAGTTCCCTCGAAGGTGCTCGGGCACGCCGCCCCAGTTCTCGAGTAGCTTGGCGTAGACATCCTTCTGGTCCTTGACGTACGGTTTGTCCGGCCCGAAAAAGGTCTTGGTGGACTTGGCTGCCAGCTCGCGGGCTTCTCTATTATCTTCACCGCAGTAGCCTAGAGTCGAGTTGGCCCACTGGTTAGTGACCACGGCTCCCACCGGGTTGGAGTGACGAATCCTCTCTCGGTACTCCTTGATGTGCGGCTTCAGAAGCTCGGGTGCGCTGGAGCCGAAGGAGAGTATGCCGATGCCTTTATCCGCTGCCATCTGATAGGTGGACGGCTGCAACGCTGCAACCCAGATTGGAGGATGGGGCTGTTGGTAGGGCTTCGGAAGTACCTGGCGCGGAGGTACGCTCCAGTAACGGCCTTCCCACTCGAACGTGTCCGACTCCCAGATCTTGGGCACCATAGCGAGGGACTCCTCCCACATGTCGCGGGTCTCCCGTGGGTCAAGGCCCATCCCGGTCTGCTCGTAGGGTGCCGAACGGCCCGTGCCGAAATCCACCCGCCCGTGAGACAAATGGTCCAGGAAGGCCACGCGTTCCGCTACCCTTACGGGATTGTGATACGGCAAAATAACCACGCCCAGGCCGAGCCTGATCCGCTTGGTCTGCCTGCTCAACGCGCCGTAGAAGATCTCGGGGCATGGGGAGGCTGAGAACCCGGTAAGGAAGTGGTGCTCCACAAACCAGAGGTAATCGAAACCAACCTCGTCTGCCAGGATGCATTGATCTAGAGTCTCCTCGATAACCTTATGATCATCCAGAGTCGGCCTCTGCATCTCGTACTGTAGTGCCAGCTTCATGACGTACCTCCTTAGCCAGTCGCCTAAAGTTGTCCACATTATAGCGGTGCGGGAAGAGGCGGGCAAGGAAAACAGCTGATCCGGCGGCACACTCACCTTAATTGGTGGTGTGGGTAACGGGAGACAGAATCGTGAGGCTGGTGTCTCGATTGGCTAAGGGGAAAATTGACACACCATGGATCGGTGAGTAGACTCACTCTCAAAGCCAGAACTATAGCGGTTAGTTCTGGCGGTCCGATAAGTCAACCTCGCATAGACAACTCTATGTCATTCTAAGCAATCGAAAGGGGACACCGTGAAAAGCATCGAAATCGACCGCAGCAAGCGACTCAGAGATGATCCCGGTAAGGGCCACAATCGTTGGCACCCGGACATTACCCCGGTTCTCGAGGTGGACCCTGGGGAGGAGGTGGTCATAGAAACCCGTGATGCCATAGATGGCCAGGTACGACCGGACATGACGGCAGCGGACCTGGAGTCAGTCGGCACCAAGGTAGCCCATGCCCTTACGGGGCCCGTCTATGTAAAGGGAGCAAAGCCTGGCGATTTGCTTGAAATTGAGTACGTGGACATCATTCCCCAGACCACTGGCTTCACCCAATTCAGGCCTGGCATTGGGTTCTTACGGGACCTCTTCACGGAATCTTATCTGGTCCACTGGCAGATGAAAGATGGCTGGGCCACGTCTGCTCAGCTTCCAAAGGTGCGGATAGCCAACGGCTCCTTCATGGGCACAGCAGGACTTGCTCCATCCCATGTTCAAAGGGAGGAATGGGCCCGTCGAGAGGCGGACTTGAGCAAGAGGGGTGGCTTGGCATTCCCCCCCGACCCCGAAGATGCGGTGCCCTCCGGTGGGCACATCGCCAACGAGGGCCTGCGGACGATTCCACCGCGGGAGAACTTTGGCAACGTGGATGCTAAACAGCTTACAAAAGGGTCTCGCCTTCTGATACCGGTAAACGTGGATGGAGCATTATATTCTGTGGGGGATGGCCATTTTGCCCAGGGCGATTCCGAGTGCTGCATAACCGCCATCGAGATGGGCGCTACCATAGCCGTGCGGTTCAAAGTGCACCAGGGAGAGGCCGCCAAGCATAATATCCGATGGCCGCGCTTTGCTCATCCCGGTTACTTCTTGCCACCTGAGTGGGCGGCGCCGCGGAACTTCATCGCCACCGTGGGTATGCCCATCCGAGATGACGGAACTCAGGAGGGAGAGAACGTTACCCTGGCATGTCGCAACGCCATAATACACATGATCGAGCTGCTTCAGGAGCGGGGATGGAGTAGAGAGCAGGCGTATATTATCTGCAGCGTTGCGGTGGACTTGAAGGTGAGCAATCTGGTGGATGTGCCCAACGTCACCGTGTCCGCCTTCTTGCCGGAGGATATATTCCAAGGGTAGTTATTCGAGTTCGCTAACAATACGCTGGCTTAAAGTGCACTTTAGTATGGTGGCAGGCATACATAGAGGAGGATTGTCATGGCTGAGTACGACTTAGTAATCCGTGGTGGCATGGTAGTCGAGGGGACGGGTGTTCCCCGGTACAAGGCGGATGTGGCGATAAAGGATGGCCGGGTGGCCATGATCAGCGGCAACATCAGAGCGGGCGGCGCCAAGGAACTGGATGCCGGCGGCTGCATCGTCGCTCCCGGCGCCATAGACCTGCACACCCACTACGACGCGCAACTCAACTGGGACCCTTATTGCTCTCTGTCTGGATGGTTTGGTGTGACGTCGCTGACCATTGGGCAGTGTGGGTTCGGATTCGCTCCGACTAAGCCCGAGGACCGGGACCTGAACATGCGGATGATGAACCGAATAGAGGCCATACCCCTTGAGTCCATGCGATTGGGGATGCGTTGGGACTGGGAGAGCTTTCCCGAATATCTGGACAGCCTTGACCGACAGGGTTTGGGAGTGAATGTAGGAGCTCTCGTCCCCTTCTCACCGTTACGTGGGTATGTACTGGGAATGATGGCTGCGAGGGAGCGTACCTCTGTGACGGAGGCCGAGCTCAACAGGATGAAGGAGCTGTTCTACGAAGGGATGAAGGCCGGAGCTTTCGGCTTCTCGGCGGACAAGAACCTGGAAGACCGGCCCGAGGACGGTAGCTGGCTGCCCAGCCACGTGGCGTCCAGCGAGGAGTTCTTGGGGCTGGCGGAGGTGTTGGGCCAGTTTGGTGTGGGCCATATGGGATGGACCATCGCCAACTCCGATCATCAAGAGGAGCAACGGGCCATGCTGGCCGATATGATGCGACTTAGCGGTCGCCCCCTCCATGTTGGGCTGGGCGACGACGAGAGCCGCCCATGGGTCGAGGCGATGCACGCCGAAGGGCTTCCCGTAATCGAGCAGCAGCTAGCTCTTCCGGTCGATGCCGAGTTTACTCTCGCCGAGTACAATCTCTTCGACCTCATGCCAAACTGGGTGCAGCCTCTGATAGGCACTCCGGAAGAGCGGGCCGCAAAGCTCCGAGACCCGGATGTTCGGGCGGGCATGAAAAAGGATGTCGAAGAAACGCCCCATGCCAGGGCCGACTGGAGCAAAGTAACCGTGCTTCAGGTAGTCCATGACCGGAACTACAAATATGAGGGCATGACCATCAAAGAGCTGGCGGAAGGCATGGGCAAACATCCGTTGGACGCTTTTTTGGACCTGGCGCTGGATGAGGACCTACTTACCGAGTTCAGTCACCCCCTTGTGGAGTACAACGAGGATGTGCTGGAAGAGCGCATCAAGTACCCGTACTCCCACATCTCTGTATCCGACGGAGGGGCCCATACCAGGTTCCTCGCCTTCAGTGTGTGGCCAGTCCACTTCCTGACCCATTGGGTGCGGGACAAGGGCATTATGAGCCTGGAGCAAGCCCACTACAAGATGAGCGCCCTGCCGGCTTGGTTCGCCGACTTCAAAGATCGAGGAATATTGCGAGTGGGCTCCTGGGCGGACGTCATGGTCTATGACCTGGATAAACTGGGCTTCCAACACGCCAAGCCCATCTTCGACACGGACTTTCCCGGAGGTGAGCGACGCCTGGTGCAGAAGCCCACCGGTCTGCGCTACACCGTCGTTAATGGGGCGGTCACATTCGACGAGAATGTGTGCACAGGCGCGCTGCCGGGCAAGCTACTTCGCAGCTATGATATGGTGGGTTAGGACGAGTCTACTTAGAAGATGTATCGATCCCCCGCCTGAAGGCGAGGGTTTATATGCCGCAGCCTTTAGGCTGTGGTGCATCTATTGGCTGTATATCATTCCTAAGCGAGCTTCCCGAACTGGCCCGTCTCCTGCCCGGTCTCTATGTAGGTGCGGGTGACGTGGGTGGAGCCATAGATCCACATGATTCGCATCTGGCCGTTGCCTCGGTTGATGAACCTATGGGGAACTCCGGCGGGAATGAAGGTCGTATCGTAAACGTTGACCTCCTCCTGGTGGCCCTCTATTTCAGCAGTACCTTCGCCCTCCAGAAGAGTTATCTGTTCGTCTGTGTTGTGGGTGTGGACGGCGACTGCCCCACCCGGTGGGAAGGTGGTCATCCCGGTGGAGAAGGTCGTAGCTCCGGTCCCTTCCACGATAAGAGGCGTGCTATACATCCCTCCGCCACGGTCTACTGTGGATATCTCGTTAAAATGAAGTAATTTGTACTTGCTCATAGCCCCTCCATCATTTTTGAGCCATTATACTGTCATGTCCTGTGGGATAAAAGAGGATGAATCGTGGTAGTCCGCTGAAAGCTTGAGCATCAAAAGCTATGCTATAATCGACGGCGTCTAATAGATGGGGTGCTGGGAATGATGCCGACGGTGGGCCAAGAGTTTAGCTTAGGGCAATGGGTGATAGAACAATCCTTCGTTGACGAATATCTCGGCGCCGTTGCCGATGATTCTTCCATCTACACGGATCTTGAGACTGCCCCGCCGATGGCCTTAGCCGCTCGCGTTATCGGGGCCCTGCTCAAAGAGCTATCACTGCCCCCGGGAACCCTTCATGCGTCCCAAGAAATTGATTGCAAAAGGATGGTGCATTGGGGTGAAGAGGTTACCTGCGTCGCCAAGCTCTCAAGAGCCAGGGATCGTGGAGACTGGCGGTTCATCTCAGCCGAATTCACTTTGAGCAGCACTTACGGTGAGACATTGATCAGCGGTAAGAGCACCGTCCTGGTACCTACGGACGGAGTACCCGGTGACTAGCGAGACCGATGGTAGGCCCCTGGCGGTGGTGGAGAAGACCATCAGCCAGGACCAGCTTGTGCGTTACGCTGACGTTTCCGGTGATCATAACCCTCTTCATCTGGACCAGGAGTTCGCTGCGGCATCCGAGTTCAAGGGCATCATTGCCCATGGTATGCTGACCCTGGCCTTCATATCAGAGATGTTGACGTTAGAGTTTGGACGAGACTGGATAGAGAGCGGGCGTCTTAAGGTGAAGTTCAAAGGTCCGGCATATCCCGGGCAGACCGTCAAGACTTGGGGGACCGTCGTTAAGGAACAACAGGAAGCCCAGCGTCGCACCCTAGAATGTGCTATAGGTTTGAGCAACGCAGAAGGCGAAGAGATACTGACCGGTACTGCCTATTTGACACAGGGGATACAACCTTAAAATATATGCCTACCTGGGTGAGCCCCGGTAGGACCTTGGATACCTAACGTCAATAAATTCGTGGTGGGTGAAGGGATGGTCACAGAAAGAGGGGGAGGGTAGATGAGCGCAAAATCCAATAACTCCCATGGGAGTATCACGCGCATTGCGGTGGATGCCATGGGAGGCGACAACGCTCCGGATGAGGTGGTCAAAGGAGCAATAGAGGCAGCTCGCCAGAGGACCGTGGAAATTCTCCTTGTGGGTGACGAGTCCGAAGTAAAGGCAGCACTGGAGAAGCATGGTGGTGAGCAGCAATCCATAATAATAGTGCCCTCGGAAGGGAAGATCGTTGAGGAAGAGCACCCTGTCCAGGCCCTGCGGCACAAGCCCAAGGCCTCGGTTGTCGTAGCGACTCAGCTCGTAAAACAGGGAGAAGCCGATGCTACGGTGTCCATGGGTTCCACTGGAGGCACCATGGCCAGTGCTGCCCTTATCTTAGGTACTTTAGAGGGATTGGATCGGCCGTGCATAGGTGGCCCTTTCTTGGGATTGGCTCCGAAAACGGTGGTTGTAGACATGGGAAGCAGTGTGGACTGCCGGCCCGCATTGCTGCTTGGATTTGCGGCCATGGGTTGCGTTTTCGCCCACAAGTTCCTTGGGATAGAAAAGCCCAGGGTCGGCCTTCTTAGCACAGGCTCAGAGGAATCCAAGGGCAACAAGCAGGTTATAGAGGGGTATCATCTTTTCAAGGAGAGCAATCTGAACTTCATCGGTAACGTGGAAGGCATGGACTTCTTTACTGGTAAGGCCGATGTGATAGTCTGCGACGGATTCGTGGGTAATATATTGCTGAAGTTTACGGAAGGCCTTGGAGCCACCATGGCCGGCTATTTAAAGAAAGTCCTGGAAGGTAAACTTCCCAAGGAGGAGCTGGAACCTCTCGCTTCGAGAATCTGGGAAGTCAATAACCTGCCCAAAAAGATGGGTGGTCCCCTTTTCGGCGTCAACGGTGTAGCTATCGTCGGACACGGCGCTTCCAAAGCCGAAGGAGTTGCGGGCGCCATAGACACCGCCAGAAAATGCGTGGAGATAGACCTGGTGGAGAGCATGAGAACAGAGCTAGCCGCATTGCACGATGGGAGCTTTTCCACCCAAGCGAGCGTGCAAAAAGCCGTGTGAGCCGGCTACAGAGGCACAAAGTCACGGAGATAATACAGTAAATCCTCTGTGTCTCCGTGCCTCTGTGGCAAGTCTGGGGGTATGCACTTGAATCTTGATGGCCGAATAGCACTGGTGACCGGCGCATCCAGAGGGATCGGTGAAGTAATCGCTCTCCGGCTGGCCCAAGCGGGTGCAAAGGTTGCCGTGAGCTACCACACCGGCGAAGAGGCCGCCGCCAAGGTCGTCGAGGCCATCACCACATCTGGCGGTGAAGCCATTTCCGTGGGAGGCGACGTATCGCAGGAGGGCCAGGTAGAGGCCCTCATAAAGCAGGTACTCCAGCGTTGGGAAAAGCTGGATATCTTGGTTAACAATGCCGGCGTAACAAGAGACAAGCTCCTACTGCGCATGAATGCCGCCGAGTGGGATGATGTTATCAACGTAAACCTCAGGGGCGCCTACCTCTGTACCCGGTTCGTCATACCTCACATGATGCGCCAGCGCCACGGCAGAATAGTCAACATGTCCTCGGTGGTTGGGCTGTCGGGCAACCCAGGACAGGCCAACTACGCCGCATCCAAAGCGGGACTCATCGGGTTCACCAAGGCTATGGCACGGGAAGTAGCCTCGCGCAACATCACCGTGAACGCCGTCGCCCCCGGATATATCACCACCGCGATGGTCGATCAGCTCTCTGAAGAGGCCCAGCAGGCCATACTGACTCGCATACCTATGGCCCGGTTCGGCTCACCCGAGGACGTAGCGGAGGTGGTGGCATTCCTCTGTACCGACGGTGCCAGCTACGTCACCGGCCAGGTCATCGGCATCGACGGCGGCCTGGCGATTTAGCGGGCGGTTGCCCTCATCCTTACGACTCTTCCCGGCAGACAACGAAAGGGTGTGATACATGATGAGGAAGTGGATAAGCTATAAAAGTGGCCTCCTTATTCTTCTGGTATTGATACTAGTGTCTGGGGGTCTTACCTATGCTGTGACAGAGATCGTTCGGGAGGTACGTGCCACCATCACCGCGACTCTGAAGGTGCCCGACGGCATCGAGGTGTACACCGATGAAACATTGAGCCAGACCGTGGACTTGCTTGAGTTTGGAGAGGTGACAATAGACTTATTCGGGACAGTGGGACCGGAAGCTGAGCAGAGGGTATGGGTAAAGAACCTATCCAACAGCAACGTATTCTTAGGGATAGGTGATGACTTTGGAAGCGGAGACGCTTCATTCAAGCTGATAGAAGTGCCACTAGCAGCGTCAGCGCTGGCGGAATCAGCTCCATCTCTGTTGCTGCGGCCCGATGAAGTGGTGGTCGGGGATGTAAGCATGATGTTTAACCAGCAGCCTGCGGAGGGCAGCTACGAGTTCACCATAAACTTTGTCGCCCAGGGGCCCGTGATACCCGTGCCCGAACCAACTCCAACTCCCACGCCCGATCCAGTATCTCAGGGTGGACGCCTCAGGTTCGTTACCGAAGCTCCCTGGATAGAGACCGTTCTTGCATGGACTTCTGGGAGCTGGCCTGTGAACCTGGTGGCCAGGAACCATGTGGACCATTTGGCTGAGATAAATCATCGCACAGGCAATCTGGCCCCAGGTCTGGCTATTGCGTGGGCAATGACCAGCCCCGACGCCAAGCAGTGGACCTATCAGCTTAGAAAAGGTGTCCCCTTCTCCCACGGTTATGGTGAGTTCACTTCGGCTGATGTCCGGCAGATGGTGGACTTTAATACTGAAGAAGGAGCCTACGACAGAGGTTGGTTCGGACGCTATTTCGGAACTACCGATGCAGAAAAGGACGAAAGTGTCAGAATCATAGATGACTACACGCTAGAGTTCAATCTGGAGATTCCAGATACTGACTTTGGCTTCTGGACGAGTCTTGCGCGCTGGGGGATCCACAGCAAAGCCCAGTTCGATGACGTGGGAGTCGAGGGTATGCAGGCGTCGCCGGCCGGTACCGGGCCCTGGAAATTCATCAGCCACACCCCAGGGTTCGGAGTGACCTGGGAAAGGAAGGAGCACTATCGCGCGACACCAGGGTTCGATGAGTTTGATTTAATCCTGGTACCCGAAACCGCTACCCGCTATGCGATGCTACGGGCGGGGGAGGTCAATATGGCAGAACTCCCGCGGTTGCTCCATCAAGACGCCAGGAGTAAAGGCTTCAAAATATTGAGTAGCCTCAATCCAGCCCTCCAGACCGCGGTCCTCTTTGGAGGCAACTACCGGAAGGATACGCCGGAATATGATCCGACTGCTCCTTTGACGAACGTCAAGGTAAGGGAGGCCTTGAACCACGCCATAGACCGAGATCTGCTCCACACAGAGATCTTTAAAGGTGTAGGTTGGCCACAGAAACTCTGGATCTATCATGATGGCCTGGATCCCTGGAACCCCGAGTGGGACACAAAGTGGGAAGAGATGTACGGCCATGATCCAGTGAAGGCCAAGGCATTGCTCGCGGAAGCGGGTTACGCCGATGGATTCGACGTCCAGCTGAGTTCCTTTACTCTGGCTGGTTTTCCCGAGATGGCATCTATAACCGAATATCTGTTCGGTGCTTTCAAAGACATCGGCCTCAATCCCTCAATAGAGGAAGTCCTGTTTGCACGTCTGTTCCCTGACATGAGGGCCAGGAAGATGCATGGTAGGGTGTGGCTTATGAGGACCAGCTGGGAGCCAGTCCACTGGACCATCACCATCTACAACACCAGCCCTGCGGTTGAGTGTTGCCATATCGTGCACTCATACGAAAACAAGCAGATAGACGACCTTTACAATCAGCTGCTACAATCCTCCGACAAAGCCGAGCGGTCCCGTCTTCTATTGGAGATTGGAAACATCAAGTACAACGACTACGAAGCGGCTCCCCTTTTCTGGCTGCCGGGTCAGGTAGTCGTGGATCCGAACGAAATCGAGGGCTGGGAATGGAGTGGGCGAGTCGATTCGGTGCATAATCAGTTCGAGTACGTGAGACCGGCCCAGTGAGGAACGTACAACATGGAATCCAAACGCCATCAGGGTAAATCCCTGCAATACCTGACCATTGAGCCCGACGGCTACCGGCCGGAGGTGGACTACCCGATGGTAATCCTCCTCCACGGCTTCGGCGCCAACATGGACGATTTGGCGGGATTGTGTCCGGCCATCGACCGTGAGGGCTATCTGTATGCTTGCCCCAACGCCCCTATGTCCTTTCAGATAGGTGTGGGAATCACGGGATACGGTTGGACTCCGCCCCGAGGCAAGGGCACCGTAGAGGACGCCCTCCGGTCGTCGGAAATGTTGAACACCTTCTTCGATGAGGTGATGGAGCAGTACAATGTGTCTCAGGGTAGGGTTATTCTGGGCGGCTTCTCTCAAGGCGGCGGCATGACCTATCGCTGTGGCCTAGGCAAGCCCGATGTCTTCGCGGGACTGGCGGCGTTGAGCTCAACCATGCCCGGCGTTGAGGAGCTTAACCCCATCCTTCCAGCGGAGCGCGCGCAGCCCATCTTCATCGCACACGGAATCTATGACGAGCTGGCTCCAGTGGCGGTAGGCCGGGAGGCGAAGGCTTTCTTGGAGGACGCTGGATACCAGCCTCAGTACAAGGAATATCCCATGCGGCATGAGATCAGCCAAGAGGTATTGGATGATTTAATCGTCTGGGTGAAAATGACCCTGCCGCCGGCCACTGTGTAGGGCTCGTTATGGGGTATTGGCCTACCCTTTCCCCGAGGCAGGAGTCGGGAACATGACGATCGACCGGTTGCAATTCCGGCCCATTTGTGTATAATGATCTTGGCAGAAGTTGGGTTACCGGACCATCGTAAACCTACCCCTTGGCGCTGGATGACCACAACTGAGCTTAATATTTAGGAAAGGAGGTCATCCAGTGACGCTTTCTGACAAGACTCTTAGCTGTGTAGAGTGTGGAATGGAATTCACCTTCACAGCTGGCGAACAGGAGTTCTTTGCTTCCAAGGGTTATACCAACGAGCCAAAGCGCTGCCCGACATGCCGTGAGGCCCGCAAGGCCCAGCCAAGAGGTGGATACCAGGGAGTACGAGAGATGCATCCCGCGGTTTGTGCCGAGTGTGGACAGGATACTACCGTCCCATTTAGGCCCCGTGGTGACAGGCCGGTGTACTGTAGTGACTGCTTCAGTAAAATGAGGGACACTGCTCCTCGTAGCTACTAGGAAGACTCCATTAGTAAAGAGGCCCCGACTTGTCGGGGCCTCTTTCTTTTTACTATGTCCCGTGCCTACATCCAAGCTTCGTTTCGTCCGAGACCCTCTATGGCCGATTGCGCTCGAATTACGGCTCACCGGCATGATTCTTGATCTACGAAGGTTATCCTTTTTGCCCTGACAATCAGTCTTGGTATCATGTAACTCCTCTTATAAACTGGGGTACAATGTATCCGTCTATTCTAGAGGCAGAGAACCATTATGAAGTACAAAGACCTTCGCGAATTCGTCACTTTCCTAGAAAGCAAGGGAGAGCTTAAGAGGATAAGTGCGCCTGTCAGCTGCGAACTGGAGATAGCGGAGATCTGCGATCGTGTGGTGAAGAGGGGTGGGCCCGCGCTGCTGTTCGAGAACGTGGAAGGCTACGATATCCCGGTGCTGATAAATATGTACGGCACGGAGCAGCGAATGGCCTGGGCCCTGGGTGTGGAGAAGCTGGACGACCTCGTCGCGGAGGTGCAAAGGCTTTTGGGTCTGATGCAAGGTCCTCCCCAGGGTATCATGGAGAAGGTGCGTACATTGGGGCAGCTGGTGCGTATGGCCTCCTTTCAGCCCAAGCTGGTCAGCAGGGCGCCATGTCAGGAGGTGGTGATCACTGGAGATGACGTCGACCTGAACAGATACCCCATCCTGAAGTGCTGGCCCATGGATGGCGGTCGATACATCACCTTGCCATTGGTAATTACCCGCGACCCTGAAACGGGCACCCGAAACCTGGGCATGTACCGTATTCAGGTCTACGACGGCCGTACAGCCGCGATGCACTGGCAGACTCACAAGGTGGGGGCTCATCACTATAGAGTCGGTGGTGAGCAAGGCCGAGAACGCCTGGACGTAGCGGTGGCCCTGGGCGGAGACCCGGCGACCGTGTGGTCAGGCTCCGCCCCCTTACCGCCGGACATGGACGAGCTCATGGTGGCCGGGTTTATACGACAAGAGGGGGTAGAGCTGGTCAAGGCCAAAACGGTAGACCTGGAGGTTCCGGCCCATGCCGAAATAATCATAGAAGGCTATGTGGTGCCTGGTGAAGAGGCGATGGAAGGTCCCTTCGGGGATCATACGGGCTACTACTCCATGGCCGACATGTACCCCGTTTTCCATGTTACATGCATAACTCAGCGCAGAAACCCCATTTATCCCACAATCATAGTGGGACGCCCTCCTATGGAGGACTACTACATGGGCAAGGTCACCGAGCGGGTGTTTCTGCCCATAATTCAAATGATCCTTCCTGAGGTTGTTGACATAATGATGCCTGCAGAAGGGGTGTTCCATAACCTTGTGATCGTGTCAATTAAAAAGGAGTACCCGGGCCAGGCGCGAAAGGTGATGTACGGGCTGTGGGGTATGGGGCTCATGTCCCTGGCCAAGACTATCATAGTAGTGGACCACTTCGTGAACGTCCACGATCCGTCCGAGGTGACTTGGCGGGTGACCAGTAACATCGATCCTGCTCAGGATATTCTGTTTGCCAGCGGTCCCCTCGATGACCTGGACCACTCGTCGCCTACACCCAAATACGGCAGCAAGATGGGCATAGATGCCACCGCAAAAGGCCCCATGGAAGGCCGCCAGAGGGAATGGCCCCCGGACATAGTGATGAGCCCGGAGGTCAAGGCTCTCGTGGATAACAAGTGGGTTGAATATGGGCTAGGCGAGCTATGAGCACCGTTGGGGTCAAGTGCCGGTGGACGACATGTCAATCCCAGGTAAACTCGGGCCACGATTCCCCATGTATACTTCACGACCCCGACGAGAATAAGGACCAAGAGCGGTTTGACGCTGATCTGGAGTTGAGAATTAAGGCCCAGCAAGAGGACTCTGAGGCCGAGGAGATCGACCTATCCGGTGTAGTGTTCCCGAGGGAAGCTCAGTTTAGTAATACCATATTCGAAAAGAGAGTCAACTTCGCACGCGCAAAATTTCTCCAGGGCGCGGACTTCACCGATGCAAGATTTATCGGCGACGGATACTTTAGCGGGGCCGAGTTTCACGGTGAGGCGTGTTTCATTGAAGCTGAGTTCAAGGACGAAGCCTATTTTAGATACGTTAGCTTCCCACTCCATGCGTCCTTCGCACACGTCGTCTTTGCGAAAGAGGCCTATTTCAGGTCTGCGCATTTTCCTGGCAGCGCGGACTTCTGGAATGCTCTGTTTGAGGGTGCGGCCTACTTTTGGAACTCCAACTTCGCAGGCGGAGCAGATTTTTGGCACGCCAACTTCAAAATCTCCGCGGACTTCTGGGGTGCCCAGTTCGGGGGCGATGCCTATTTCACAGGCACTACATTTGGAGGAGACGTTGATTTCACCCGTGCTCTTGTCCGCAGCTCTTTAAACTTCCTTCAGACCTCGTTTCCAACGGAGGAAGGTCGAGGTGTGGTGCGATTTCACTTTCTTACCCCCGATAGCGCGAAAGATGTTCGATTTGAACATGTGGACATGTCCAGGGTATCGTTCCTGCGCACAGACGTCAGTAAAGTTTACTTCGTTGCTTGCACGTGGCCCCAGCCCAAAAGACCCGACTCTGTGCTCTGGCCGTTGCCTATTAGCTGGCTACCTCAGCGAAGGACTGTCGTCTATGATGAGGAGGCTCTTGAAGAGCTTGAAAGGGCGGTTAAGCAGGTAAAGCGCACTCACAAAGAGGCGTTCGGCAAATTCAAACGCAGCATCGGTAAAATGAATCGGGCATCCGATGCCGCTCGAGTAAAAATCGCTGGAAAGAGCCTTGAGGAGCTAAAGAATACATGCGAACGCGGGACTCACGAGCTGAAGAGAAGGGCCGATCTAATTCGGAGAGACCATGCAGAGACTTTGCGTGGCCTGAAAGAAAAGGTTGATCTGCTCAGTCGTACTGAGGTGGAGGCCTTGGATGAATTGGAATCGGAGATTAATAGAGTAGCTCAAGACCACCACTCTGCTTTTGGTGGCTTGATGAAGAGGATGGACAAGCTCGAACTAGACCACGAAGCGGCCTTTTGGGAGCTTGAGAACGAGGTCAAGCGAGGAGAAAGCAGCCGTGGTCTGGTGGCCGACGTCTACCGGCAGCTTCGGATCAATCTCGAAGGCACTCGCCAGGAAATCGAGGCGGCGGATTTCTATATCGGCCAGATGAAAATGCGGAGACGAGATTCGTCCTATGACCTTATCTACCGTGTCTTACTTGCGGTCTACCGGATAGTAGGAATGTACGGGCAGAGTTACTGGCGGCCCATGGTTTGGTACGCCCTCATCCTCTCACCCCTGTTCATGCTGGGGTATCGCGCATTAGGCCTGTCTTACTCTGAGGGGTTATTCACGGCGCTCATGGCCGGTACGATCTTGCAAGGCGCTCCTGTGCCCGCCGGTATCGAGTCCTGGGAGAAATTGGTTGTGTATTTCAACATGTTTTACGGCATATTCTTACTTGGCGTTACACTGGTCGCTTTCAACCGCCGATTCCGGAGGTAGAGATTACCTTTATTGAACCCGTGGAGTGCCGTCACAGAATCATAGGCAAGTAGACGAGGGGTTGCGTGGACTGGAAATGACCGGAATACGAGATTTGGAAGGGGTGTAACTTAGAGCTATGAAGTACCTTGGAATCGCCCGTAAAGAGCAGAATCATATGATTATGCCGGATGATAAAAGTGGTGTGAAAATGGGCAGGACCTATGAAGCGGTGGAAATTGGTGGCGATATCCTGTTAATGCTTTCCCCGCTAGATCGAGAACGCTTGGCCCGTATTGAGAAATTAGCGAAGGCATCGATAGAGGAGCATCGCCAGACATTAGAGGGTCTCGCCAATTGAACTGGATAACCCTGGAGGAAATTGTGCTCATTCATGAGCAAGTGATTGAAGAAACAGGCGGCGTTCACGGAATAATCAACCCCGGAGGGTTGGAGTCGCCACTTGGCTCTGCGCTCACCTAGAGTCCTATGAGCTTCTTTGATACGGATGTGGAACTAACCAAACACGCGCGAGACATGGTCGATGAACGGAGGATAGGCCGGTCGTGGCTGGAAGTGACTTTAGCATCCCCAGAAATAAGCCGGACGGACCAGGAAGGGAATGTCCATCTGTTTAGAGCGATTCCCGAACATGGCTCACGAATATTACATGTAGTAGTTAATCCTAATTCGAGCCCGCCCAAGGTTGTTACACTGTTCTTTGACCGGCGAGCTAGGAGGCCGCAATGAAACTGAAGGTAGACAAAGAGGCGGACGCTATCTATTTCCGACTCGACGAGTCCGCAATCGTGGAATCCCAAGAGGTGCAGCCTGGGGTTATCCTTGATTTCGATGCAGAAAATCGAGTGGTCGGCGTCGAGTTTCTGAGTGTCAGCACAAGAGTTGCTTCAGATGAGCTTCGCTCTTTCCTGTTCGAGTCCAACCTGACATAACTGCGCTGAGGCTCTATGAGCATGTCTGAGGGCCTTATTATTAATACAAAGGAACCATGGAAAACGTTATAGCCAAACCAAGAACCGTGCTCCACAAAGCCCATCTCTTTTACGAGGCGGTGCGGTTCGAGCATACGCTGTTTGCTTTGCCCTTCGCTTACATCGGCATGTTCCTGGCGGCCGATGGTCTGCCAACACTCTCCCAGTTCATCTGGATAACGGTGGCCATGGTTGGGGCCCGGACTATTGCCATGTCCTCCAACCGGCTCATTCACAGGAGAGAGGACGCAGCTAATCCCAGGACTTCAAGGCGTCACCTGCCCAGCGGGACCCTAAGGGCATGGGAAATGGGGGCCCTCATGCTGGCGTCTGTTGGGCTCTTCCTCTACGCGGCCTCTCAGCTTAACGGCCTGTCTCTGATCCTGGCGCCTGTGGCCGCGATCTTCGTGATAGCCTACTCCTATGCCAAGTACTATACCTGGGGCACTCATTTTGTCCTGGGATGGGCCGACGCCATCGCGCCTGCTGGAGCCTGGATCGGCGTCGCCGGCACTCTTGGGCCTGAGGCCGTCCTGCTTGCCTTCGGCGTCGCCATGTGGATCGGCGGATTCGACATCGTTTATGCCTGCCAGGATATCGATTTCGACTCCAAATACGGTGTCCACTCTATACCCAGACGATTCGGCGTGGAGGCGGCTTTCTGGTGGTATCGCAGTATGCACCTCCTCACCGCGGCTTCCCTGCTCGCCCTTGGGATCTGGATGGAGCTGGGATACCTGTACTTCATTGGTTGGGCCATCGCGTCCGTCTTACTGGCATTCGAGCAAACGTTAGTCAAGCCCCACGACTTATCCAAGCTGCAGCTGGCTTTCTTCACCATTAACAGCTATATCTCGGCTACTTTGCTGCTATTTACCTCCCTGGCTGTAGTTCTGTGAGGGGAGTCCTCGCAAAATATGTCCTCTATGGATCTTTTGAGGAGTCCCATTGAATCGGACTGACACGTTCTCCCGGACCGAAAAAAGGCCTGTAATCGTGGGAATCTCGGGCGCCAGCGGTTCCGTACTGGCCAGAGAGACTGTGAATGCGTTGCTAGACCGGGAGGTACCCATCATTCTCGTCTGCTCCAATGATGCCAAGCTGGTATGGCAGGAGGAGATGGAAGAGTCTTTCAACGAGACCCTGTCCCGATGGCATGAGGTGCCCCACTTCACCAGCTATTCCATTGGAGATATGAGGGCGCCCATTGCCAGTGGCACCTACCCGACCCATGGCATGGTGGTGGTGCCCTGCAGCATGGGGAGCATCGCCTCCATGGCCCACGGCCTTGCCAATAATCTGTTGCTCAGAGCCGCCGATGTCTGCCTCAAAGAGAGGCGAAGGCTGGTAGTTGTGCCGAGGGAGACACCACTTCATGCGGTGCACCTGGAAAATATGCTTGCCCTGGCCCGCATGGGAGTGGTGGTACTACCCCCCGAACCAGCTTTCTATCTGAGACCGGATAGTGTAGAGGACATCGTGCGGTTCGTTGTGGGCAGAATATTAGTAGCCCTTGACATCGATGAGGGTCTAGACGAGGCATTTCAGTACAGAGGCCCCAGCAAATAACCATGACAGAGCTTCAAGGTGACGTCAAGCGTCGCTATGTGGCCGACCTCTTCACCCGAATAGCGCCTCGCTACGATCTGATGAATACCCTGATGACGGGTGGAATGCACCACCGCTGGCGCAAGATAGCTACGGCGGTGGCGACTCGAGGTCTGGAGGGCGTGGCGCTGGACGTAGCCACGGGCACTGGAGACCTGGCCTTCGCGGTGGCTGGAGTACCGGGAATTTCCAGAGTCATAGGTATCGACCTGCTGCCGGAGATGGTGGAACGGGCCAAATCAAAGAGCCGGGCCCGAAAACCCGATATAAAGGTGCAGTTCATAGTAGGCGATGCCCTATCTCTACCCTTCCCAGACAACACCTTTATCTGCGCTACGTCGGCATGGGGGCTGCGCAACATGCCGGACCCGAAGCTGGCCCTTCGGGAGATGCTTCGGGTGGTAATGCCGGGTGGAAACGTAGTTTCCCTTGAGTCAATGCCGGTTCAGTCGGGTCTCTTCCAGCTCCCGTTTCGACTTTTCTTTCATCACATGGTGCCCTTGATGGGCCAGCTCGTCGCAAGAGATCGAGAAGCTTACACTTACCTGCCGAGGTCCGTGGATGGTTTCCTCTCTGTGGATGCCTTGGCCCGGCTGTTCGAAAACGTGGGCCTGAAAGGCGTGGGTTACACGAGAATGGGCTTGGGAGCCGTGGCGATACATTGGGGTGCGAAGGCTTAACTTTGACTTTCTGTCGGTTGCTTCTGCCAATAAAATCCGGTAGATACTAATTCCCTCAACCCGGGCTTCGGCCACCCTTCTCCGATTGGGAGAAGAGAAGGGGATGAGGGCGAAAAGGAAGGAACAGTATGCCTATTATCGATCACAGAACTCAGCCGCAGATGGAGCCTGTAGACGGTCGCGAGTCCCGCCGGTTCATAACCAAGGAGTCAGGGGCAGCTTCTCTTACTGTGGGCGAACTGGTGATGCACGATGGCGCGGCACTGCGATTGCATACCCACCCAACCGATGAGGCCATCGTGTTACTGGAGGGCAGTGTTGAGATGGTGGTGGGAGACGAGTCCCGGACCGTCACCACAGGCCATACTTTACTTGCTCCACCGGGGACACCCCACAAATTGGTGAACAACTCGGGTGGAGACGCCAGGATGTTCACCATCTTCCCCACCGATAATCCCACTACAACCTACTTGGAGTAACTGGTCAACGAGTGGTGTCGATTATTGGAAGACGGGAGAGGCTCACACATCCTCCTCGTCCGGTGGGTTGCCCCAACCTCCGCCACCAGGGGTGCGGATGCTCAGCACGTCTCCCGGCTCCACGTCCAGCACCTCTTTTCCTGAGAGCTTGATCTCTTCATAGCCGCCTCGCAACAGCGCGTTCTCGCCCTTCTCGCCGGGATGGCCGCCTTGAAGGCCGTAGGGGGCAAACCTTCGACGCTCCGAGAGAACGGTCACCCTGGACCGGGACAAGAACTCCACGTCACGGACGACACCGTCGCCTCCCTTGAACTTACCTGCTCCTCCCGAGCCGTGACGTATCGCGTATCTCTGAAGCCGCAGTGGAAAGACAAACTCCATGGCCTCGATGGGCGTGTTCATTGTGTTAGTCATGTGGGTGTGAATGCCCGAGACGCCGTCCTTGGTGGGGCGTGCACCCATCCCTCCGGCTATGGTCTCGTAATACACAAAGGGCTTGTTGCGAATCGGGTCGTGGCCTCCGATGAGCAGGTTGTTCATTGTACCCTGGCTCGAGGCGGGAATGAGCTGGGGTATGGCCTGGGCCATGGCGGCCAGCAACACGTCGCAGATACGTTGAGAGGTCTCTACATTACCTCCAGCGACTCCGTGCTGTGGCTCCGGATTGAGTAGAGATGCTTCGGGGACCAGGATTGTCACCGGGCGAAGGCAGCCCTGGTTGGCGGGCACACTGGCTCCCGTGACACAATGCACCACGTACAGCACCGCTGAGACCGTTACCGCGAAGGGGGCGTTGATGCACCCGGGCCTTTGGGCTGAGGTACCTTCGAAGTCTACTGTCATCTGCTCGCCCTTAACCGTGATAGAGACAGCTATGGGAACCGGCTGGTCGGAGAGGCCGTCGTCGTCCATGTAGTCCATATACTTGTAGGTGCCGTCTGGTATGCGATCGATGGCGGCCTTGGTCAGTCGCTCTGCGTAGTCCAGCAGGGCCTCCATGTGCTCGTGGACCGTCTCCAGGTTGTATCGTTCGACTATTTCCTTTAGCCGCTGCTCTCCCACACGTATTGAAGCGAACTGGGCGGCCAGGTCTCCCTTCCGTTCGTCCGGTGTCCGGGAGTTGCGGCATATGAGTTGCACAACCTCCGTGTTGAGCCTGCCACTACGGGCCAGCTTGATGGGCGGTATGATAGTGCCCTCCTGATATAGCTCGGTGGATAAGGGGAGGGAGCCTGGTGTCATGCCGCCTACGTCAGCGTGATGTCCGCGGTTCGCGATGAAGCCAGCCAGTCGCCTTTCGCCATTCTCGTGGACAAACACCGGAGCCACAAAGGTAATGTCCGGCAGGTGGGTACCGCCGAGGTAAGGGTCGTTGAGGATAATCACGTCACCGGGACGGAAGGAGCCCGCGAAGGTGTCGATGGCGGTTTTCACCGAAGCCGGCATAGCTCCCAGGTGGACGGGCACGTGGGCAGCCTGGGCCACCATCTGGCCCGTGGGTTCGAACAGGGCGCAGGAGAAGTCCCGCCTCTCCTTGATGTTGGGGGAGTAGGAGGTGCGTTGCAGGGCTACACCCATCTCCTCGCACACAGAGATGAACAGGTTCTTGAATACTTCCAGGCTTATGGGATCAACCATCTCTTACCTCGGATTAGTTCAATTTAGTCGTCCATTAGGTACCTTGTGCGGCCAAAATTGTTTGGAATTTTAGGGTTAATCCAGACATCTCAGCTTTTTGGCGTTATTATCAGGTTTTGCCAGGCGTCCACCTCGGCTATCCAGCTGGGGGGAATTACCGTAGTGGAGTCCATTTGGAGCACCAAAGCCGGGCCGTCAATCCGATTTCCGCTGTGAAGCCTTTCTCTCGAGTACAGAGGCGTGGAAAAGACGCCTTCTCTGAATACTACCTTGCTTTCACCGGCCAGGGCGGCTTCCGCGATTGGCCCTAAGGACTTCTCCGGTTCGTGGACGGGTTTGTCCATCGGTATGACCATTTTCAGCCGAATATTAACTATCTCGATGGGCTCCGAGGGATCGGCGTACCCGAACCGCTGTCTATGGGCCTTGTGAAAAGCAGTGGCGATAGCGCGGTCCAGGTTTCTACTACGTTCAGGGTAGTCTACGGTAAGCTCAAATGACTGGCCGACGTACCGTACATCCAGAGAGCGCTGGGCCTGGAGGTGGTCGACATTGAATCCTTCTTGGCTCATATCCTCTTTGGCCTGGTTTTCCAGTGAGCTGAACTCTTGTGCCAGCTGGGTCCTACTTGTATCCTGGCCCCTGAGCATAACTGTGCGGGAGTAGTCTTTTACGATGTCGGCGATGGCCACACCCAGGGCTGACAGGATGCCGGGGTTAGGTGGCACCAGGATTTTAGGTATTCGTAGCTCTTCCGCCAGCTCGCAGCCATGCATTGGTCCCGCACCGCCGAAGGGCATCAAGGTAAACTGTCTGGGGTCGTAGCCGCGCTCCAGGGATATAGCTCTGATGGCCCGCTCCATACTGGCGTTCACCACACGAATGATTCCCAGGGCGGTCTCTTGTAGGTCGGAACCAATGCTTCTTGACAGCTCTTCAACGATCTTTTCGGCCCGACCGTAATCCAGCTTCAGCCTGCCCCCCAGGAAATGTTCCGGCTGTAGTCTGCCCAGTATGAGATTCGCGTCGGTTACAGTGATCTGCTCACCCTTTCCGTAGCAGGCAGGCCCGGGTTCCGCACCCGCCGACTGGGGCCCTACCAATAGGGCGCCACCTTCATCCAAGCGGGCGATAGAGCCGCCTCCGGCGCCAACGGTGTGTATCTCGATCATTGGTGCGCTGATAGGGTAGCCGCTCAGGTTGGAGGAAGTGGTCTCCTTTATCCTGCCGGGACATAGGGAGACGTCGGTAGAGGTGCCACCCATGTCCAGAGTGATAATGTCCGGGTACCCAGCCATCGAGCCGACGTGGAAGGCTCCCACCACTCCACCGGCGGGGCCGCTCAGTATAGTTCGTACCGGCTGGTGGGATGCCAACGAAGCGGTGATGCTGCCTCCTGACGATTGCATCACGCGGAGCCCCTTGCCCAAAGCCTGTTGCAGGCTGTTTAGATAGCGCGCCATAAGAGGGCCTACGTAGGCATTCACAACCACGGTGCTAGTGCGTTCGTACTCTCGAAACTCGGGCAGCACCTGGCTGGAGATCGAAAGGAACGTTTCCCTATCGAGGCTTGCGAGGACCTCTTGAAGCATCTCTTCGTGAAGGGGGTTTAGAAAGGAGAACAGTAATGACACGGCCACCGCGTCGACCTGAGACTCTCCTATAGCTGCGGCAAGCCTATCTAGCTCTTCCTGGGAAAGGGAGGAAAGGACAGTGCCTGTGTAATCGACGCGTTCCTTTACCCCAAATCGCAACTCCCTTGGCACTAGTGCCGGGGGCCTGTCCAACATCAGGTCGTAAAGATCGGAACGACTCTGCCGTCCTATCTCGAGCACGTCCTCGAAACCTTCAGTAGTGACGATGGCGGTGCGGCCGCCTTTTCTCTCAAGCAGGGCGTTGGTGGCCACCGTTGAGCCATGGACGACGGTGGTGTTCTTCACACCTAGCTCATCTATTCCTTGCAGCATAGACTGGGACGGATCGGCTGGCGTAGAGGGCAGCTTATAAACGGTGAGCCGGCCGTCTCTCAAGACAGCGAAATCGGTGAAAGTACCACCCACGTCTATGCCCGTTATGATGTCGGCCATGTAAAAGACCCCTCTCTATAGGTAGGCCGCGAGACCGATAAGATTATAACACCAGATACCTCTGGTGACTGCACCTTGGCGGTCGGTACTGGGGTCTTTCGATTCTCCGTGGTTGTCATTGCGAGCAGAGCGAAGCAATCCCTTCTTCCTCTTGAGAGATTGCTTCAGGGCGTCGCCCTTCGTAAAGACTATCGAAAAGCCCTGCCGGCGTTCCAGGTTTTCTTGACACTATGACCAAGTGCTAGTACCATAAACCGTGGTCAAAATAGAATAGTGTAGTAGCCGCCTTATCAAGAATGGCAGAGGGAACGGCCCTGAGAAGCCGAGCAACCGGTCGGTTCCAAGGCGATAGCCCTGAAGACCGAATACGGTGCTAATTCCGTCCCCGGTGATCCGGGGAGAGATGAGGGGGGCTTGATCGTTACAAGCTTCTCTCGTTTGAGAAGTTTTTTCTTTTTGTGGCCTCCTTTAAACCACGGGACATACTTATGGCAGAAGTAAAAGCGATAGAGTGGGTATACGAAAAGCTCCGGCTTCTCGATCAGACCAGGCTTCCCTTAGAGCAGATCACTCTAGAGCTTCAGCACTACCAGGAAGTGGTAGATGCGATTAAATCGATGAAAATCCGAGGCGCGCCAGCCATCGGCGTTGCAGCGGCCTATGCCATGGCCATGGCGGCCAGGGATATCCAGACGCAAGATAGAGGCGAATTCCTCAGATCGCTGAAAGAGGCGGGCGCTGAAATATCTTCGGCTCGCCCCACTGCCGTGAACATCACATGGGCTGTGAAGAAGATGCTCGAGATAGCAGAGGCCGAACGCGACATGCAGCAAATGAGGTTTCGACTCCTCTCCGAGGCGAAAGAAATTCAAGAAGAGGACGAGCAGATCAACCGGATCATGGGGCAGCATGGAAATGAGCTGATGCCCGATGGTGGAACGGTGCTCACCCACTGCAATGCGGGCGCTTTGGCCACTGCGGGCTATGGCACTGCTCTGGGGGTAATTAGGGCAGGCTGGGAATCGGGCAAACGATTTCAGGTCTTTGCCACCGAGACTCGTCCCTTTCTTCAGGGTGCGCGCCTGACTGCCTGGGAGCTGGTACAGATGGGCATTCCATCCACCCTCATTGTTGACTCCTCGGCAGGCCTGCTTATGAGAAAGGGCGAGGTGGACTGTGTTATCGTCGGGGCTGACCGCATTGCTGCCAACGGTGACGTGGCCAACAAGATTGGGACCTATAGTCTAGCGGTGATAGCAAAAGAGAACGACGTTCCGTTCTACGTGGCCGCTCCCCTAAGCACCATCGACCTGAGCCTGAGCTCGGGAGACGAAATACCCATAGAAGAGAGGCGTCCGGAAGAGGTGACGGAGTTTGCGGGGACTCGGGTTGCGGCGGAGGGTATTCAGGTGCGTAACCCGGCCTTCGACGTCACTCCCCATAAGTACATCGCCGCGATCGTCACCGAGAAGGGCATAGTAAGAGAGCCGTACATCGAGAGTCTGATGATGGCAGCTCAAGGGGTGAGTTCGTGAGTGCGAGACCAGAAAAGCAAGCTGTTGAGAAGCTACTGGACACTGTTAAGAGTTTTCCATTTGAAGACAAACTTTGGCTAAAACAGAAGCTAGATCTCCTCGTCGGAGCAGAAACACGTAAAGAGCTCGAGAATTCTCTGGTCGAAGGATGGGAGTTTACGAAAGATATTCCCCAAGAGCGAATCGAAGAAGAGGCCTTGGAGGCAGTGCAGGAGTATCGGAGAACCCAAAAGGGTTGATCAGGGCTGTTATAGACACCAATGTTCTTATCAGTGGTCTACTAACAAATAGGGGATATACAGGTCAAATAGTCGAAGCCCTGCTGCAAGATAGATTTAAGGTGGTGGTGTCATATAGTATCTTAACCGAGCTAATGCGAGTTTGTGCTTTGCCCAAATTGAGCAGCTATCCATCAATTGGGCAAAGGGGAACCCTGTTGGCGGTATTTCTTAGTCTCATCGGAGAAATCTACCCTGGAGTAGTGCACCAAAGAGTAATTGCAGACGATCCAGACGATGATTTCGTATTGGCATGTGCTATTGAAGGCGAGGCCGATTATATTGTAACCGGAGACCACCATCTGCTGGAACTTGAACAACATCAGGGTGTGCAGATAATTACACCTAAGGAGTTTGCTGAGCTATTGGAGAATGAGAACAGTGCCTGAAGCTCGAATAGCAGTAATTGGCGGAAGCGGCCTCTACGAGATGGAGGGATTGGCCGGTGTGCGAGAGGTGGAGGTCGATACCCCCTTCGGCAAGCCCAGCGACTCCATCATCATGGGAGACCTTGAGGGAGTATCGGTGGCATTCCTTCCCCGCCACGGACGGGGCCATGGGATCAGTCCTACCCAGCTTCCCGTCAGAGCCAACATTTATGCTCTGAAGTCCCTAGGGGTGGAGCAGATTATCTCAATCAGTGCGGTTGGCAGCCTGAGAGAAGAGCTTCGACCTCTAGATTTGGTGGTCCCCGACCAGCTTATAGACCGCACGCGTTTGCGAGCCAACACGTTTTTCGACGATGGTATAGTAGCCCACGTGGCATTTGCCGATCCCTTCTGTCCCGTGTTAAGCAGTTTACTGTCCACGAGCGCCCATGAGGTAGGCGCTTCGGTGCACCTCGGTGGCATCTATGTGGTGATGGAGGGACCTGCTTTCTCAACCAGAGCCGAATGCGGTCTATATCGCTCATGGGGCGCCGATATCATAGGAATGACGGCACTACCGGAAGCCAAACTGGCACGGGAGGCAGAGATATGCTATGGCACCTTGGCCTGCGTTACTGATTATGACTGCTGGCGAGAGGCTACTGAAGTAGTCACGGTGGAGATGGTGGTGGCCAACCTGTTAAAGAACGTCGCTACTTCAAAGGGGGTCCTGCAAAGGGTTATTCCACGCATACCCTCGGAACGCTCCTGCGACTGTGTTTCGGCTTTGAAGAACGCGATCATAACCTCCACTGAGCGTATTCCAATGGAAGTAAAGGAAAGAATGCGGCCCATTATCGGGCAGTATCTCAATTAAGGAGCGAGACTATGCCCAGGCGAGATGAAGGCGAACCCTATTACCGAGTGGACTCGGACGAGGCTGCCCAGATTCTGGAAAACGATGGTGATGAGGCTGTGATGGTAGACGTGCGTCGTGACGATGAGTGGGTGTCGGGGCATGCCAAGGGTGCTATTCACATCCCCATAGACGACCTGCTCAATCGAGTAGACGAGCTTCCCCAGGATAAGAAGCTGCTGTTTATCTGTGCTGCCGGTGTTCGTAGCGGCCTCGCGTGCGAGATGACGGCCTCGATGGGATACCCGTCTGAGAACCTGTACAACGTTGAGGATGGCACCCCTACCTGGATCGAGAAAAACCATCCCACGTCTTACGGCGAAGATCCCTAGGTGAATATACCGTGGGACGATCAAACAACGATAGATCGACTCATAGGAGCAAAGCGAGCTTCTGTGGGCGTTAGGTAAGGAGGCGAATACAGCTGATGTCTATACTGGTTGTGGGGTCGGTGGCGTACGACTCGGTAAAGACCCCTCTTGGAAGCAGAGAGGATACCTTGGGCGGGTCAGCTACCTACTTTGCGATAGCAGGTAGCTACTTTGCGCCCGTGAGTATCGTCGCGGTTGTCGGGGACGACTTCAGAGGAGAAGGTCTGGCGTTGCTCAAACAACACGGCGTGGACATTACCGGGCTTAAGACTGTCCCGGGGAAGACCTTCCGGTGGGCAGGAGAGTACAGCCAGGAGGATGTAAACAGTCGGGAGACGCTGGATACCCAGCTAAACGTGTTCGCCGATTTCGAACCAGAGCTTACGCCCGACCAAAGGAAGAAGCCCTATCTGTTCCTGGCTAACATCGATCCGGAGCTTCAACTCAAAGTGTTGGAGCAGATGGAACAACGCCCGAACCTGGTAGCCGCTGACACAATGAACTTCTGGATTGAAGGTAATAGAGAGGCTCTGCTGGATGTCGTGAGGATGGTGGATGTTCTCATGCTCGATGAGAATGAGGTCCGGCTCCTCGCCCGTGAGGTTAATGTGGTAAATGCAGCTAAGAGCGTGCTGAATCTTGGCCCCCGGCTAGTCATAGTCAAGCGTGGAGAGCATGGAGTGATTCAGTTTACGAGAGATACTATTTTCGCTGCACCATCCTATCCCCTGGAGAGGGTGGTGGACCCTACAGGCGCCGGAGATTCCTTCGCGGGAGGTTTCATGGGATACCTGGCAGCGAAGGGCGATCTCAGTCCAGAAAGTTTTCGAAGGGCGACGATCTTCGGCTCGGTAATGGGCTCCTTTGCGGTTGAAAACTTCAGTGTAGAGCGGACTCAGGCCCTGACGAGGCATGACGTGTCTACCAGGCTACACGAGTTTAGTCGATTGACCCAGTTCGACGGCCTGGAAGGTGACGACGGGGTGCCATGGAATGGCGGTGCTGTTACGGGTACATAGACGGACGATCTAGTAAATATCCAAAGTGCATGAATTCCACGTGGATCGGAATTCAATGTTGACATCAAAGGAGGCGTTATTTGGAAGCAAAGACAAGCAGGGGGGATGTCAAAGACCTGTCTCTAGCCGATGGCGGGATCAGGCGCATTCAGTGGGCCGCTCGAGAGATGCCTGTCACCCGTCTAATTATGAAGAGGTTTGCCAGTGAACGTCCTCTAAAGGGACTTAAGGTTTCGGGTTGTCTTCACATGCCGATGAAGAGACTTTGAGTGGCGAGATCGCGGCCCTGGAGGCAGAACGAAACCAAGCCGGAGCAACCATTGACTGGAGATTCTCCACTGTGGACGCCCGAGTCAAGCTTCACCATCTCTATCCTGCCAACAATTAGGTTGACTGAGTACTAGTAAATATCCAAAGTGCATGAATTCCACGTGGATCGGAATTCAATGTTGACATCAAAGGAGGCGTTATTTGGAAGCAAAGACAAGCAGGGGGGATGTCAAAGACCTGTCTCTAGCCGATGGCGGGATCAGGCGCATTCAGTGGGCCGCTCGAGAGATGCCTGTCACCCGTCTAATTATGAAGAGGTTTGCCAGTGAACGTCCTCTAAAGGGACTTAAGGTTTCGGGTTGTCTTCACATCACTACCGAGACGGCCAATCTGGCCCTGGCATTGAAAGAGGGGGGTGCGGAGGTGGTCCTCTGTGCCAGCAATCCCCTGAGCACCCAGGATGATGTGGCGGCGGCCCTGGTGGGCGAATACGGTATCCCTACCTTCGCCATCAAAGGAGAAGATAACGAGACCTACTATGGACACATACATTCGGCATTGGAGCATGGTCCCCAGGTCACCCTCGACGATGGGGCAGACCTCGTTACTATCCTCCATAAAGAACGCTTAGAGCTCTTATCGGGACTCATAGGTGGAACTGAAGAGACGACTACGGGCGTGATCCGCCTCCAGGCAATGGCTGAGGCCAAGCAGTTGAAATATCCCGTTATCGGTGTCAACGACGCCGATACCAAACATTTCTTCGACAATCGCTACGGCACGGGCCAGAGCACATTGGACGGTATAACCAGGGCTACTAACATGCTCTGGGCGGGCAGGCGTGTGGTCTTGTTTGGCTACGGCTGGTGTGGCAAAGGAGTTGCCATGCGAGCCAGGGGCATGGGGGCCCATGTCACCGTCGTAGAGGTGGACCCGATAAAGGCCCTTGAGGCCATCATGGATGGTTTCTCTGTTATGCCCGGCGTAGAAGCCGCCCGCACTGGTGAGTTATTTATCACCGTCACCGGTGGCCTCAAAACAGTCAGCCAGAGCCATCTAGAAGTAATGCCCGATGGCGCCATTCTCGCTAACAGTGGACACTTCAACGTGGAGATAGACATACCTGCGCTGGAAGCCATGAGCCAAGACAATCGAGAGGTACGACCCTTTGTGCAGGAGTACCAATTAAAAGATGGAAGGCGAATATACCTTCTCGCCGAAGGAAGGCTGATAAACCTCTCCGCCGCCGAAGGCCATCCGTCCAGCGTCATGGACATGAGCTTTGCCAACCAAGCTCTCAGCGTGGAATATTTGGCTACAAGGAAGACGAGCCTTGACCCCCAAGTCTACCCGGTACCTCGGGACATAGATATGGAGGTCGGTCGCCTCAAGCTTCGATCGATGGGCATCAAGATAGACACCCTCTCCGCTGAACAGCAACGTTATCTAGAGAGCTGGGAAGAGGGTACATAGTATTTGAAGGAGGACACTTTAAATGGCCTATAGTTTTACCGATGCGGAACACTATCTCCTGACCTCAGAGTCTGTTACGGAAGGACATCCCGACAAGCTTTGCGATCAGATCTCCGATGCAGTCCTCGACTACATCCTGGAGCGGGACCCGGAGGGCAGGGTTGCCTGTGAAACATGTGTCACTAACGGCCTGGTGGTGGTCATGGGGGAGATAACCACCGATACCTATGTGGACGTACCTCTGGTGGTTAGAGAGACCTTGAAGGGAGCAGGCTATAGCGACGCGTCTTACGGCATAGACTACAAGAGCTGCGGCGTTATAGTTTCTATCCAGGAGCAGTCCAAGGACATCAATGCGGGCGTAAGCCAGTCTCTGGAGCTCAGACAGCAGGGAATCAGCTCTAGCAACCGTGAGGATATGGACCGCATCGGAGCTGGTGATCAGGGAATGATGGTTGGGTTCGCTTGCAACGAGACGGAGGAGCTTATGCCCCTGTCTGTCAGCCTTTCCCACAAGCTTTGCTGGCGACTGGCCCAGGTAAGAAAAGAGGGGCTTCTGCCTTATCTGAGACCAGACGGCAAGTCCCAGGTGACTGTGGAATATAGCTATGGTGTCCCCAAACGAATAGATACCGTAGTCGTAAGCGCCCAGCACTCTCCTGAAGTCCATCCCGACGTCATATCCAGAGACATCGCAGACCTCGTAATTAGGGACGTAATACCTGCGGAACTTCTGGACTCTAACACCAAGATTCTGGTCAATCCCAGCGGTCGATTCGCCATCGGAGGCCCGATGGCCGATACCGGCCTTACGGGCCGCAAGATACTGGTGGATACCTACGGTGGCATCGCCCGACACGGGGGTGGCGCTTTTTCTGGTAAGGACCCGACTAAGGTAGACAGGTCCGCCGCATATGCAGCCAGATACGTAGCGAAGAATATCGTTGCGTCCGGTCTCGCTGACAGGGCGGAGATACTTGTGTCGTATGCCATTGGTGTAGCCCAGCCAACTTCAATCAGCATCGAAACCTTCGGGACTGGGAAAGTGGACGATACTTTGATTCACGAGCTTGCGGTCAAGCACTTTGATTTAAGGCCCGCGGCGATTATCGAAGACCTGAACCTGAGACGGCCGATCTACAAAAACGTCGCTGCCTACGGGCACTTCGGCCGACTTGACCTGGACCTGCCCTGGGAGAGCACCGACAAGGCTGCCATCCTTAGGGCGGAGGCCGGATTAAGAAAAGCTGACAGCAAACAGTCCGAATCGGCGTAATTCCCAGTCAATCAAGATTTGATAAGCGCGTTTCACCCCCATCCTAGCCTTCCCCCATCGAGGGGGAAGGGACTTGTTTTCTCCCCCTTGATGGGGGAGAGTCAGAGTGGGGGTGACACGATGCATCGATTTTAAGGTTGATTGAATACTAGTCCCCAGGAGTCCGAGGATGGCGAAAATCCAGTTTGGGACTGATGGCTGGCGCGGCCTTATCGCCAGAGATTTCACGTTCGATAACGTGGCTCTTTGTGCCCAGGGAGTCTCCAACTATCTGCGCCAAGAGGGTGTAGCCGATAAGGGCCTGGTGGTGGGCTTCGACACCAGATTCGCATCTAGGGAGTTCGCTGAACAGGTGGCGGAGGTCCTGTCGGGAAACGGCATACCGGCCTTTCTGTCCGACCGGGCAGCCCCTACTCCGGTTGTTAGCTATAACATCCTGCATCGCAAAGCCGCAGGCGCCGCCATCATAACCGCCAGCCATAACCCTGCTTTGTGGAACGGGTTCAAGTTCAAACCCGATTACGCTGGCAGTGCTACGCCCGAGATCACAGCTAGGCTGGAACAAGAGATCGAGAAGTCGCAACTTGAAGGCGTGCCGTCATTGTCCCTGTCCCAAGCACGAAGTGACGGCCTAATAACTGACATGGACCCGGTGCCCTCTTACCTGGAGCACATAGGGCGGTTAATAGACCTGGATGCCATCTCTGGGGCCGGACTCAATATCGTGGTGGATGCCATGTTCGGCGCCGGGGCAGGTTATTTACCCGGCCTCCTCGATAAGGGCTCATCCTCGGATGACAAGGTGACTGGGCCAGGCCAGACTAAGAAGAGTTCCGTGCTGGAGATTCATGGTGAGCGCAATCCCGCATTTCCAGGCATGGAGCGCCCCGAGCCCATCGCCCATAATCTATCCGACCTCTCCCATCTGGTGGTAGAACGAGGTGCGGATGTGGGCATCGCTTTCGACGGCGATGCCGACCGGTTGGGAATAATCGATGAAGAAGGCACCTTTATCACTCCCCTCCAGACATATGCTCTGTTGGCACTCTATCTTTTGGAAGTCAAGGGAGAGCGCGGACCCCTGGTAAAATCGCTGACTACCACCAGCATGGTCTACAAGCTAGGGGAAATCTACGATGTACCGGTCTACGAGACTCCCGTTGGATTCAAGTATATCTGCCCCGTGATGCTGCGGGAGAACGCCCTTATGGGAGGCGAGGAGAGCGGTGGATACGGCTTTCGGGGCCATATACCAGAGCGGGATGGCATTCTGAGTGGCCTGTTCATTCTGGAGTATATGGCCAAGACCGGCAAACGTCCTACGGAGCTGATGGAGCACCTATTCGATGTAGTGGGGCCCCACCACTACCAACGGCGGGACATAACCTTTGATCCTGAAGCCAGGCATCGGCTTCAGAGCCGACTGGATACCGAAGAACCTGGGGAGATCGCTGGAATGCCTGTAGTAGGCACTGATGCCATAGACGGGCGTAGGTTTAAGTTCCCCTCCAACGCATGGCTACTGGTCAGGTTTTCGGGCACCGAACCCCTTCTCCGTATATATGCAGAAGCTGAGAGCCTGGATCAGGTCGACGGATTGCTGGACGGTGCGGTTGAGTTCCTTGGACTGTGAAACAGGCTTTTCACCCTCTGCCTCCAAACTAAATAATCCTACAAGTCATGCATCACCCGTCCGTACATGTTTGGCAGGGCAACTATGGCGCAGCAGCTAGATGATCCCACGATCTACAGCAAGCTAGACCACACCAACCTCAGGCAAAGGTTACGAGACTTTCCGCTTCAGTGCCGTAAAGCATGGGCCGAGGCTGTGGCTTTTGATCTCCCAAGTAGCTATATGCAAGCTAATCGCGTCATTGTGGCCGGCGTTGGGGGCTCAGCTATCGGTGGGGACCTGCTGGCGGATTTGGCATCCCTGGAGGACGCTCCGCCCATAACCGTCTGTCGAGACTACCGAATTCCCAGCTTTGGCGACGAAAATACCCTCGTACTGGCCTGCAGCTATTCGGGAGAGACAGAAGAGACCATTTCTTGCTTTCGCGAGGCGGTTAACAGAGGCGCCAAGGTTGTAGCAGTGACCTCTGGCGGCTCCTTGGCAGCCGAAGCGATGAAGCATGGTACGCCCCTGTTTACAGTCGACTACAAAGGTGAGCCCCGGAGCGCTCTTGCCTATAGTTTCCTCGTACCCACAGCGTTGCTGATGAAAGCAGGGCTTATCTCAGACAAGACCCATGACATTGAGGAAGCGGTGTCTGTACTGGATAGCATGGCGTCTCAGCTTGCCGAAGAGATTCCTTCGAAGGGCAATCCCGCGAAAGAGATAGCGGCAGACATCCTCGACCGCCTCATCGTTGTATATGGAGCGGGTATTTTTAGTGGTGTGGCACGTAGGTGGAAGACCCAGTTCAATGAAAACTCGAAGGCTTGGGCCTTTTTCGAGTTGCTGCCCGAGGCCCATCACAACTCGGTGGTTGGGTATATGATGCCGCCTGAGGTGAAGACTAATGCCTTCGCTATTTTGCTGCAACCTGAGTTCCTGAACCCCAGGACACGCCTGAGATACCAAATCACAAAAGATCTCTTGGACAAAGAATCCATTCCTTATAGAACCGTAAGGGGTCAGGGGGATAGCGCAATCAGCCAGATACTAGCTGCGGCTCTCCTGGGCGACTACACCAGCTTCTATTTAGCCCTGCTTGAAGGGGTCTTTCCCTCACCGGTCCCAAACATAGACTACATCAAGAGTAGGTTGGCCGATTCAAGCTAATGGTGTCCCCTAAATGCGAGTTGTAGCAGGGTCTTTTAATTGTCATTGCGAAGGGCAAAGCCCTGAAGCAATCTCCCGGGAGGAAGAAGAGATTGCTTCGCTCCGCTCGCAATGACAGTAAGGGAGAACTGTAAGACCCTTGAGTTGTAGTGCGGGTATTGATAAGTTGAACTTCCAGGTATAGAATTTAAAGTCGCATGCTAATTTAAACAGGGGGCAGGTGATTGAATGTACTAGGTATTCAGTTGATGCTGGAGCTGAAAGAATGTAACAGAGAGCTTCTGGACGATCTACCCTACATAAAGGATGCAATGACACAGGCCGCTACAGATGTAGGAGCCCACATAATCGGCGAGTCTTTTCACCAATTCCATCCACAGGGTGTCACGGGTGTCCTGGCCATCGCCGAGTCCCACATTTGCATACATACCTGGCCGGAGTACGGATACGCGGCGGTGGATATCTTCACCTGCGGCACGTCCTTCGAGCCCCAGCGGGCCGCGAAAATCCTAATCGATAAACTGGAGTCCAAAGACCCGTCCTGGACCGAGTTCGAGCGAGGATTCGTACCTCAGCCGGTGGTCAGCCCTCAGCTTTAGAAACCGGGGATTATGGAAACACCTGGTAAATGGCATTTCGAGCTGGTAACAACGGACCTTATGATGCTTTATCGCCTTAAGGACGTCTTGCACACGGCCAAAACTGCCTATCAGTCAGTGGACATTCTGGACACCGATACCTTCGGTAGATGTCTTGTGCTTGATGGCAAGACCCAGTCCACAGAGGTCGATGAGCACATTTACCACGAGTCCCTTGTTCATCCGGCACTGCTCCATCACTCCATGCCCGAATCGGTTTTTATCGGTGGCGGTGGAGAAGGAGCTACTCTAAGGGAAGTTCTGTCCCATGAAAGTGTCCAAAGAGTTGTGATGCTAGACCTGGACCCCGACGTGGTGGAGCTATGTAAGCGATTCCTCCCCCAGCACCACCGCGGGGGCTTCGACGACAATCGGCTCGAGCTTCGTCACGAGGATGCCCGCCAATACCTTTCTTCCTGCCAGGAAACCTTCGATATTATGATTCTCGACTTGGTGGACCCCATCGAGGGAGGCCCGTCCTACTTACTGTACACTCGGGAGTTCTATAACATAGCCAGGTCCAAGCTTAAGCCTGGGGGCTTGTTGGTAACTCAAGCAGGGCCGGCCGGGCTGTTAAACTACACCGAGTGTTTCACCGCCATAGTCCGCACCATGTCGCAGGTCTTTCCCCACGCCTATCCCTACTGCGTTCATGTACCTGCGTTCACCACTTTGTGGGGATTCGTGTTGGTCTCCAACGATGAAAGCTCGAAGAACGGTGCGCTAAGTCCTGAGAAGATCCAGCCTGAGGTCACGGATAAATTCATCTCTCAAAGGATATTGAAGGAGCTACGGTATTACGATGGGATCAGTCATCGTGGCATGTTCTCCTTGCCCAAGTACCTGAGACAGGGTATCGAGTCTGAACAGCGTATAGTTACCGACCAAGACCCCGTATTCATGGTCTAGCCTCCATTCCCCTTACCGAGCTTCCCTTAAACAGTCTTCCCCGTCTCATACCTCAAACCCAAAATCCCCGTGAATTGCTTTATCCTCCCAGACCGTTCATTCCGTAAATTCCTTGTTCCCCGTTCCCACACCCATCAACATTCCTTTTTGCTGATAGCCGGGTCAATAAATGGATTGATAACAGATGCTTACAGATAGCATGAAAATGACTCAACGTGATAACATAGTGACCGAATATTTAGGAGGAGACTCGCATGCTGCGAAATTTCGCCGGGAAATTAGCTCCGGGGCCCCTAGTACTCCATCCAGTTATTTTTGACTAATCTTAAAAAATGTATAATATAGGCATTCTTAATCATTGTGCGGGGGTGTGGGGAATGCCTGCTAAGCGATACCTAGTGAACTTGACCCAAGATGAACGTGAACAGTTGCTGGATATAGCCCGGCGTGGCAAGTCGCCGGCCCGGAAGGTGAAACGGTCCTTGATCCTGTATAAAGCCGATGAAGGTCTTACCGACCAGCAGATTGCTGGTGCCCTGCTGGTTAGCCCCTCTACGGTCGTCCGTGTGCGCCAGCGGTTCGCGGAAGAAGGTTTGGAGAGAGCCCTCAATGAGCGGGCACGGCCTGGCAAGAGGCGTAAACTTGATGGGAAGCAAGAAGCCCACTTGGTGGCAGTTGCATGCACTCCTGCCCCCGAAGGGCACACCCACTGGACCCTGCAATTGCTGGCTGACAAGGTGGTGAAACTGGAACTGGCCGACTCCATCTCTCCAGAAACGGTCCGCCAGGTGCTGAAAAAAACGAACTCAAACCCTGGCAAAAGAAAGAGTGGTGCATACCGGAGGTAAGCGCCGACTTTGTGGCGTGTATGGAAGATGTACTGGACCTTTATGCGGAACCCTACGACCCCAAGCGTCCAGTCGTTAATTTCGATGAGACTTCCAAGCAGTTGGTAGCAGAGAAGAAAACTCCCATCCCGCCCAAGCGCGGCTGGCGTGAACGATTTGACTATGAATATAAACGTAATGGGACCCGCAACCTGTTCATGTGCTGTGAGCCCCTGGCTGGCTGGCGACACGTGGCAGTGACTGAACGGCGCACCATGGTTGACTTTGCCCACCAGATGAGGTGGCTGGTCGATGAAGCTTACCCGGAAGCAGAAAAGATTAGGGTGGTCCTGGACAACCTGAACATCCATAAACCCGCTTCGCTCTACGAAGCCTTCGAGCCCAAGGAGGCTAGACGAATACGCAAACGCTTGGAGTTTCACTACACTCCCAAGCACGGCAGTTGGCTCAACATGGCGGAGATTGAGTTCAGCGTCTTCAGCAGGCAATGTCTGGCTCGTCGCATTGGCGATGAATATACGCTTAAACGAGAGATTGCTGCCTTGGAGGCCCAGCGCAACCATGCCCGAGCGACCATCGATTGGCGATTCTCTACTGTGGAGGCCAGAGTCAAGCTTCAGCGTCTCTATCCCTCAGTTTCATCTGGATGAGGTACTAGCGCTAATGAGTGCAAGGCGGCCGTGGACTACCATCGGGATCTGGGTTGTTGTCATAATCATCTCAATCGGCCTGAGAGCTACGCTCTTCGAAGACGCGATAAGCACCGAGTTCGCCTTCACCAACAACCCCGACTCCCAAAAAGCCGACGAGCTACTGGAGAACCGGTTCCTCGGCCCCAAAGGCACCAACGAAGTGGTCATCATCCAGTCGGAGTCCATGACCGTCGATGACGAGCCCTACCAAGAGTTCGTAGAGGGAGTCTTCGACCGGCTTGTAGCCTTAGGACCAGATGTCATAAAGCAACCAACCTTGATCAACTACTACCAGGAGCGGCAGCCGTTCCTCGTTTCCGAGGACAGGGGCACCACCATCATTCCCTTCACCATGGCAGGAGAGTTCGACAATGCCACCGACAATATCGGTAGTGTCATAAGCGTCGTGGACCGGGCCCGGGAGGAGACAGGCTTTAGTGTCTTGATCACGGGCCAGGCTACCGTCTCGCAAGACTTTGAGGAAGTAGCCCAGGATGGATTGTTCAAGGGCGAAATTGTTGGGATACCCATCGCTGTGGTCATCCTGATCCTGGTCTTGGGCGCCGTGGTGGCCGCATTGGTGCCCCTTGTCTGGCCGCGGCGTCGATCTTTGTCGCTTTTGGAGCCGCCTCGCTTCTAGGCCAGGCCATCGGTCTCATCTTCTTTATCGAAAACATGATCTTCATGATCGGCTTGGCCGTCGGCATAGATTACTGCCTGTTTATCGTTGCCCGGTATCGGGAGGAGCGAACCCGGGGATTAGAAAGGCGGGACGCCATCGAGCAGGCCGGGTCGACAGCGACCCGGGCGGTCTCCTTCAGCGGAATGGCCGTGGTGTTCGGCCTCATAGGCATGCTACTGGTGCCATCCAACGTATTCATAGCCATCGGACTTGGCGCTATCTTCGTGGTCATCGCCGCCGTCTTCGCCTCGATGACTCTTCTGCCCGCCATCCTCAGCCTGCTAGGCGACAGGATCAACTCGTCGCGTGTGCTTTTAGTAGGGTTGAACTTCCTGGTATTTGGACCTTTGCTCCTGCCGGTGGTGATACTGGTAAGCTTACTGACCGGACGAACCGACACATACATGTCGCAGCTATTGAGATTAGTCAATTGGATAGTAGACATCCAGCTCCTGCCAGAAAAGATCCTTTTCAGAGTCCTCATGTTCTTCATCAGTCTCCTTCCCCTCCCCCGCCTGCCTCGGGTCAACTTCTGGGACTCGGTTTCTCATGGAGTAATGCGGCAACCAGTGATCAGCCTGATACTGGCGGGCGGCCTCCTCATCGCCGCCCTGATCCCGTTCTTCGACATCAACACCGGCTCGGCGGGCGTCTCCTCGATGCCGGACGGCATCGAGTCTAAGGCGGGCTTCCTGATCTTGGACGAGAAGTTCTCGGCCGGTGAAGCCACCCCGGCGGAGATCGTCATCGACGGCGACATCGACTCTCAGCCGGTGCAGTCGGGGATCGAACGATTGAGGATTGCCCTGGAAGGTGACAGCTCCTTCAGCCAAGCGCGCGAGCTCCAGGTAAACGATGAGCGGGACCTCGCCTTGCTCTTGGCGCCGGTGGCAGGAGACGCGCTCAGCGTGGCGACCCAGGACGCCATCAAGGGCCTCCGCGATACGCACATTCCGGCTGCATTCTCCGGGGTTGAGGCCACGGTGCTGGTCACCGGTGAGACCGCGTTTAACATAGACTTCTTCAAGGTCGCCGACAATGCCGCATTCGTCGTGTTTCCCTTTGTCCTGGGCATGAGCTTCCTGCTGCTGTTGTTGGTATTCCGGTCCATCATTGTGCCGCTCAAAGCCATCATTCTTAACCTGCTCTCCGTCGGGGCCACCTACGGAATCCTGGTCCTGATCTTCCAGAAAGGTAAAGGTAACGAAATCTTCGGCTTCCAGCAGGCCGAGACCGTCGAGGCGTGGCTTCCCATATTCCTGTTCGCCGTCCTCTTCGGCCTATCCATGGACTATCACGTATTCCTCCTGAGCCGCATCCGGGAGCGTTTCGACCAGACCGGTGACAACACCGAGTCGGTGGCCTTTGGGATCCGGTCCACGGGGAGACTCATCACCGGTGCCGCCCTCATCATGGTCGCCGTCTTCTGGGGATTTGCAGCGGGGGACCTGGTTGGGCTGCAGCAGATGGGTTTCGGCCTGGGGCTGGCCGTTCTCCTGGATGCCACAATCGTCCGAATGGTCCTGGTTCCTGCCAGCATGAGGCTTATTGGTAAATGGAACTGGTATTTGCCGGCATGGTTAAACTGGATGCCCGATCTTCGAGTAGAAGTTGAGACGGATACCGGCGAGGGACCGGCCCTCGCTAGTGAGCCCACGGGATCGGGTAACGACTCCTAGATCTTCGATTGCTGAGCTATCAATTGTAGAGTGGGGCATCATTCTGCTTGAATGATGCCCCACCGCATATCCATCTTCATAGGAGATTGCAAAACTCAACAAGCGTTGTTTGAGGTAACATTCACGGATAATAGCCGGTTATGATATTTTCAGCCGTTGACACTAGCGAGGGCGACGAATACACTAGCACGTGTTTAACCTGCCCTGAGGTGCGATCCCGAATCTTGTGAATTATGGACACTATCGGGATCATCACTTATAGATCCAAGCCCTTGCGATATCAAGGTGTGTTTTGATAGGGTTAGATAGTATCTAAGAGGGCACGGAATAGTCACAAAGGAGCAGATCGTGAAAATCCGAAGATTGAACTTGGGGTTCTTGGCAATGATGCTGGCGGTTCTGGTTGTGCCATTACTTGTGGCATGTGGCGGGGCTACGGAGCGAGAATTCTCCATGAGAGTAGAAGACGGAAAGCTGACTCCAGAGGGAGTCTATGTAAACGAGAACGAAAAGATAACGTTGCATCTGGAGACTGACGAGGCTGGCGAGATAAAGCTGTTTGCCTATAATGTAATTGTAAATGTGGTCCCTGGACAAGTGGTTGATCTGAACTTCACATCTTTTCCAAAGAGTGCATGGAATACGGAAGGCGACGACATTCCACTCACCTTTAAGGCGCCGGATGACGCGGTTGCTGAGCAGATCGGCTTCGTGAACATAAAGCGCACCCGGGCTATCGGACAGGGCCGATAGTTGACCAGTACAGCTTGTGGTGATGCAAGTGGTAGACCAGATTCGTGCTTGGCTAGTCATATATCGCTTGAGGTTTAACTCCTGTGACCACTGATAAAGCGCTAAATCCCGGTACGTGCCCAGCCTGTGGGGCTCCCATGAGAAGGGAGCTAGATGGGGTCCGTAAGCCGCCTATGCCTCAGGTGTTCTGGTTCTGCACTAACTCCAACTGCAAGGACGGGGATAGAAACAAGCTATATCGGGGTGGCTGAAATGGTCAGCAGTTCCAGGCCACTCAGTATTAGTTGTCCACGGATAGAAGCCACCGTGTGGCTCCTGTCTTGGCGAAGTGTACGTTCCCCTGACGGTATTGGAGTCTCCGTCCATTAGGGCATAGCTAGATTGATACCGAGTTTTAAATGACCAAGGTCACCGTAGAGATAAACACCGACAGCGACTTCAGAGCCACCGAGATTGTGGCTGACCTTCGCAATATGGCCGAGATCCTGTTTTATCCCATGCGTTGCGTTGGATTCTGGGACGAACCGACGGGTGGCCACATCTGTCCTCAGCTTCAGCTTGGCAAGGACTGCCCACACCGTGCTGACGGAGTAGCTCCCTCCCAGGAAGAATACCAACGGACTGTAGAGGACCAGCTGCGGGGAGTCTTGGAAGTGGATTTCCCTCACGCAGGGGTCCATATATATCTTGGCTAACGTTCAGAGGCTCCGACCATTCGCCGAACCGTCCTGAAAGAACTGCTGTCGAACCTCATTGTAGTGGGGACTGATCTCGTCCTGTTGGCCTTTCTGGTCGGGTATTTCCACAAAGCCCAGCTCTTAGCTCACACGCGATGGCTGTCGCAGCCCTGCTATCACTTCCGAGGTGGATACAGATGCGCCCAGGATGAGGTCCACCAACCGTTGGATCGGCTGCTGCAACTCTGGGGCCCAGGACGCCGTACCATCGGAGACAAACGCAACGTCGAAGTCCCGCACGTGGGCATCGAACGCTGTGTGCAGGCAGCAGACATAGGTCACTGTTCCAGCGATGACCACCGTGCGAATTCCCTTCCGTCTGAGAATCATTTCTAGGTCAGTTTGGTAGAACGAGGAGAAAGCCCGCTTGATTAGCACGTATTCGCTGGGCAGTGGCTTAAGCTCTTCGTGGGTATCCGATCCCCATGTTCCGGGAGCCAGTCCCGCATCTTCGAATGATTCCGGGAATATCGCATAGGTCTGGGGTACGATGTCGTGGAGCTTGCGCACGCCGGAATGGGTGGGGTCCCTGACTATGCAGGTGTGGACAACGAACACCCCCGCTGATCTGGCCGCCTCAAGTAGCTCCTTCATCTTGGGGATACTACCTTGGACGAGGTGGGGCTCTAGGCCGATTGTCTGCAATTTGTCACTATTGCGCCCGAAGAATCCTTCAGGGTGGCAGAAGTCATTCTGCATGTCTACCATGATCAAGGCTGTCTTTTGAGGATCTAGTTTGATTTGTTCAGCCATGTATGACCCCCTTAAGTTTTGGCTTATTGTACAGCTTGCCCCGTTTCCGTGGCAAGGGGTTGGCAGATTGTCATGCCGGATAGGTCTGTCTTGACTCGACAGAACCAGCATGCTATAAGACTGGAACGAGCAGAAGAAGGCATAATAGGGGGGTCAATTCCATGACATCATCAGAGAAGGGCGCAACTCGTGCTTTGGCCGAGTTCGCGGCTGGTCTTAAGTATGAAGACATTCCGACCCGGGTCATCGAAAGAGCTAAGATGCACACGTTGAATATTCTGGCCTGCGGGCTGCGCGGCCATACGCTAGAATCTGCCAGCATCGTTAACCGGGTGCACAAAGCGATGGGTGGAAATCCGGAAGCGGTGGTCATTGGTGAAGGGACAAAGCTTCCCGCCGCCATCGCGGCTGGCGTCAACGCCCACGCTGCCTATAGCACAATGAACGACGACACCTTTTTTGAGGCCGTGATGCATCCAGGGCACACAGCCATCCCCGCCGCCCTTGCTACCGCGGAAAGAGAAGGGGCCAGTGGGAAGGACTTTCTGACCGCCGTCGTCACAGGGTTAGAGGTGGGGTGCCGTGTGGGGGCTTCGCTGTGTCAGACTCAAGAGTCCAACAAAGCTCGCCTGGGCTGGCACTGCAATATCGCCGACGCCTTTGTCGGAATCGGCTCTGCAGGAAAGATCCTCGATCTGAATGCCGACCAGTTCACCGCAGGCATTGGCATTGCGGCCACCTCCAGCAGTGGACTGGTGGAGACCATGAACCCTCCTCCATCCTACGTCTGGCCATGGGATGGGGGTATGAACACCTACCTGTCTGTACTGGGGGCATACCTGGCGAAGGAAGGGATGACGGCCGGAGAGACTGCGCTGGAAGGGCCACAGGGATACATCAACATGTTCACGGCGGGGAAGGCGCCCCCGGAGGCGCATACACGTGCGGTTCGAGAGTTAGGCGAGGAGTGGCATACCATGGATGTTGGGATCAAGACTCGTTGCGCCTCTTTCATGGTGCATGCTGCCATCGAAGCTGCCCAAAGGTCCGTGTTGAACAACGGTGTGGAGCCTCAGAATATCGATACGATAACCATAAGGTCTCATTACTGGACGGGTCTGCGTCTAATGGGTCAGGAGATCAAAGACTTCAACGACACAGTGTTCAGCCTTCCCTACGCCATAGGAGTCGCCATTCTCGATGGAGGGATAATGAGCCTGCCGGACCAGCACGTAGCCCATCTGAAGGACCCAAGAGTATACGAGATTATGGCCAAGATTAGCTCCGAGCTAGACCCGGAGATAGATAAGAGCTTCGGTGCACAGATGAAGGCTGTAGCGATTCTAAAGACCCTGGATGGGCGGGAGTTTCAGGAGAGGGTGGATACAGCCAAGGGCAAATATCCCGAGAGGCCTTTAACCGATGAGGAGTTCCAGTACAAGTTCAGGACTAATGCCGGTCACTCCCTGGACTCCAGGCAGATAGACGTGCTTTCTCAGATGGTGAATGACCTGGAGAGTCTGGACCGAGTATCAGAGCTGGCGAGGTTGCTACAGGGGTAACGGGGTCGCCAACTCAGGCATTGCGCTGGCCTTCCCGTCAATATGCGTACCAGGAGCTGGCTTGGGGAACAGACTGGAGCGGGTGATCGGGATCGAACCGACGACAGCTAGCTTGGAAGGCTAGCGCTCTACCGCTGAGCTACACCCGCTTTTTCGAAAGAAAGTAGAGGAGTCCGCCAAAGACCGCCGCTTTTGCTGGACGCCTCGGCAGTAGTCTTAGTCTATTTTAGCTCAGATGTTGCGCTGACGCCACTGTCTATCTAGGTTATCAGGGGTTCGACTTTTAGGAACACGGGGGCGAACACCAGGGCAACTATAGCCATTAGCTTGAGGAGAATGTTTAGAGAGGGCCCCGAAGTATCCTTGAATGGGTCACCCACCACATCTCCTTCCACAGCCGCTTTGTGGGCGTCGGAACCTTTCCCGCCGTAGTGTCCGACTTCGATGTACTTCTTGGCGTTGTCCCAGGCTCCACCCGCGTTGGCCATGGTGATGGCCAATACGAATCCCGCTCCTACCGCACCAATCAGAAGGCCACCCAGGGCCTCCTGTCCCAAAATGAATCCCACGGCCAAGGGAGCTGTTACGGCCATCACCCCCGGGACAATCATCTCTCTAAGCGCACCCCGAGTGCTCAGATCTACACAAAGAGCGTAGTCAGGCCGGCCCGTCCCTTCCATGATGCCCGGTATCTCTCTAAACTGTCTCCTTACCTCATTCACTATTGAAAATGCGGCCCTGCCCACGGCCCTCATGGTCATCGCCGAGAATAGGAAGGGTAGCATTGCCCCTATAAGCAAGGCCACCAAGGTGGTGTGTTGGAGTAGGTCTATGCTGTCTAGATTTGCGGCATGTTTATAGGCAGCAAGCAGCGCGAGGGCCGTGAGACCGGCGGAGCCTATGGCGAATCCCTTTCCTGTGGCGGCTGTGGTGTTTCCCAATGCGTCCAACGCGTCGGTCCGCTCGCGCACTTCGGGGGCAAGCTGGGCTTGCTCCGCTATGCCACCGGCGTTGTCTGCCACTGGCCCATAGGCGTCGGTGGCCAAGGTTATGCCCAGTGTGGAGAGCATGCCTACTCCAGCCATGGCCACACCGTAAAAGTCAGCCAGCTCGAAAGCCGCCAGGATTGCCCCACCGATGATAAGGACCGGAATTACGGTGCTCTGCATGCCCGTCGCTATGCCGCTGATCATGGTTGTAGCAGCGCCGGTCTGGGCTGCCTCGGCAACTCGTTGTACTGGGCCATAGTCGTAGGATGTATAGTATTCTGTTACCAGGCCGATTATAACTCCAGCTCCCAGGCCGGCCGCTATAGCCCAGAAGATATCAAAGTCGCTGATGGTGGGGCCTATAATGCCATCCAGGTCCAGCCAGTAGACGGCGCCCAGAGCCAGGAGAAGCACGATAATGGACGAGGCGAAGACCCCTCTTCGTAGTGCCCAGAGTAGCTGGCCGAATGTAGCCTGCTCGCCGCTCCTCACGACGAAAGTGCCCAGTATAGAGGCAATTATTCCTCCTCCGGCGATCACTAACGGGAGAAGGGCTGCGTCGCTTTTCCAGCCTGTAAAGCCCGCGGCTGCCGCGGCCAAGGCTATGGCGGCTATGATTGAGCCAACGTAGGACTCGAATAGGTCGGCGCCCATACCCGCCACATCACCGACGTTGTCCCCTACGTTGTCGGCTATTACCGCTGGGTTTCTGGGATCGTCTTCGGGTATTCCTGCCTCTACCTTACCCACGAGGTCAGCGCCTACGTCCGCGGCTTTGGTGAATATACCTCCTCCTACTCTGGCGAATAGGGCTATGGAAGAGGCGCCGAATCCGAATCCTATGACGTAGTCTATGTTCTGGAAGATGACATAGAGTACTATCACGCCCAGAAGGCCTACGCCCACCACCGTGGTACCCATCACTGCTCCGCTGGAGAAGGCTACCCTGAGGGCTGGATTGAGTCCTCTCATGGCGGCGGCAGTGGTCCTGACGTTAGCCCGTATGGCGATGTGCATCCCAATGAGACCCGCCGTGGCTGAGCAGACGGTTCCCGCCAGATAGGCTAGGGCTGTCCTGGGTACCCAAGAGTCTCCGACGTACCGGTCGATCAATAGCCAAAGGACGACGGCGACCACAGCTATAAAGGGTACCAAGGTCATGTATTCACGACGAAGGAAGGCCAGGGCGCCCTCTTTAATGGCGTCCCCGATAGCTATCATCTTCGCATTTCCAGGATCAGCCTTTAACACGCGAACTGACAAGGCGGCCGCAAAGAGCAAGGCGACTCCGCCAGCGATGGCGGCGACAACAATGGGCAACATACTCAGGCTCCAAACATAAACTTGATTCTAGAGGATAAGCATTTGAGAACCTAACATAGATGCTTTAGGGTGTCAAGGTAAGGGAATGCAGCGCACCGGGTCTTTCGATTCTTGGTGTGAGGCAGAATACTAACGCTCATGGTGAGCTACATCTTGAGCACAGCCGAAGGGTTGTCTAACCATAGAGGTAGTCCTCTGCCCATGAAAGATCATGGAAAGGCCCAATGCGGAAGCGTATGTTCAACGATTTGGCCCCATGCCTTAATCCTGACCTAGACGGGTGGCGCTTTCCCAGGAGGCGAGCTTTTGCTCTAGCTCTCGCTGTCTCAATGCTACTGTGAGGTCGCCCCGGGTTCGCTCAAGGATGCCCCTCATTGCATCCGTGGTATGTCGCAATCCTCCGGTCACGCCTTCGGGAAAGTCCACGGTCACCAAGAGACTATAGATGTCGTCCATGGTATCCAATAGCTCTTCACACCGCGCCGTGTCGTTCTTACGGAGGGAGTCCAAGATAAACCTTCTTAGCTCCCCGATAACCTCGGCCATGCCATTGAGATAAGGGGCCATCTCCACACCTATATCGGCGGGCAGGGGTATCGAAGTGCCTGAGATTAGGGCCAGGGTTACATTGGCCTCGGTGTACTCCTTCCTGGCGTCGGACAGAAACCCGGCATAATAGATCTCAGGGAAACGCTCTAGAATTCGCGAGGCTTCACCTAGCCTGGTTTCTGCTTGATTCAACAGCTCTTTGGCTTCATCGTACTGACGTCGGTGGACGGTACGAATTGCGTTGGCTGAAAACCGGATAACCTCCCTGGATATGCGCAGACCGAGCTCCCTGGACTCATGCTTTGCGGTGAATGACTCTAGGGCTTGACTTGCGATTTGGCCAAGGCTTCCGTCGTGTCGTGTGGGCATCAGGCCTTGCCTCCCGAATGAAGAATTTTTTGCACCAGCCGGTGTGACGCTTCTTCTGGATCGTCAGCGAGCCCCACAGCGCCGGTGACACATATGGCATCAGCGCCCGCCTGTACCACCGGCTCTATATTGCCCAAGTTTATGCCTCCTATGGCCACCAGAGGCACCTCAATCGCTTCCTTCGCCAGTCGCACGGCTTCAGGGCCGAGAGTAGCCCTGCTACGGATGCTGGCTTTAGTTGCGGTCGGGTATATAGCGCCCAGGGCTATATGGTCCGCTCCCTGAGTTTGAGACTCCAAGACCTCCGACAGCAAATGGTTTGACCGCCCAACAATCTGATGGGGCTTCAGAATACGGCGGGCTTCGGACACCGGAAGGTCTCCCTGTCCTACGTGGAGTCCGTCTGCATCGACAAGGACTGCCAGGTCAGCGTGGTCGTTCATGATTAATAGTGCATCGTGCCGGCTGCACAGGTCCCTTAGGGATCGAGCTAGCTGAAGAGTCTGGCCCTTTTCGCGAAGTTTGTCCCTCAGTTGAATCACTCTTGCACCGCCCTGAAGAGTACCTTTGGCTATCTCCAACGGGTCTCGCCCTCCGGTGACCTCCGGGTCTATGATCACGTAAAGGCCGCAGACTCGCTGGCTGATCTGTCGCCGCATCTCCTGACCCAGCTCTCGTTCTACATCGTCCAATCCACGTGCCAACTCTAGGTAAGGGCTATCACTGTGATTATCGCCCAGCTTCTCGTAGCCGCTGAGCAGGTCTATGCATCCTTTGGCCTCGTGCACCAGATTAAGGGCTACTCTATAGTCCAAATACGACGGTCGCACATCATCCATTGGAGAAGGCGCCAAGGGGAGGCGATTCAGTAGGTTAGATATGTGTTTGCCGGAGGGAAGGGTCTGGCACAAGCTTGCCAGAGCAGCCAGCGAGGCTCTGAGACGCTCTGACTGGCTTTCCAAGAGCGCAGAGGTCATAGGTCCAGACCTTCAGGCAGGCTCCCTTCGCGAGCTGCGTCGATGTTGTCCCTCACGGACTCGGGCATCTCCATGCCGTACTTCTGGAAGGACTCTTCCACGTGGCGGCCCACGTTACGAGGGTCTTTGTAATAGTCGAGGGAAGATCCTCCAGGTCCGGGCGGAGAGCCGGACTCCTGGTGGATAGTCTTAAGTGACTTGTGGTAAGCGAAGGAAGACATCGCACGCTTGACATCCCCGCTTTCGCAATGCGCGCAAACCGGCTCTAAGTGATCATTAATCGATTTCGTGAAAAAAGAGGACATCTTTCCACATGACTGGCAGCGGTACTCGTAGATAGGCATGTTAGTGTGTCCTGATGAGCAGGGAGCTATCGGAACTACCAAATCTGATTTTGGCAACCATCATAAGTCGTCCAGGTCATCGTCGTGGTATCCAGAGCCCTCGGACTCCATCTCCTCCATCATCTGTTCGAACTCTGGGGACACTTCTTCACCCATCTCGTGCTGCATTCGGCGCATCCATTGGGCCATCTGTTTGGGGTCTTCCTGGTCCATGTCGTCTGGATAGCCGGAGTCGGGGGCCCAGTCCAGGCTGCCACCCCAGGAGCGACGGAAGCTAAATTTCGAGATCAGACGGGTGAGGCTGCTGCCGCCGCAATGTTGGCAAGAGGCCTCAGTTGTGCCGGACATGCTCCGTACCAGCACCGTCGACCTGCGGCGGCAGTCCTTGCAGCGATATTCATAAAGGGGCATCGTACCAGTCTCGGTTCAGCTTCGGATCGTTGACTAGATTCTAGCATACGAGACTCCAGCGCGAAATAGTGTGTACATTGGCCACTTCCACTGAAACGATGATGAAGGAGTTCGATGGGCACGACGGTTTGAAAACCGCGTATTAGCTTAGCTGGATTGCGTTCTCGATGTGGTCCACCGGCCATATGCTGCCCCTTTTGTCCAGCCTTATGGCGATAACGTCTATGCGCCAATCCTCGGGAGTAGTGGGAATGGTCTGGAGATAAGTCTCGGCGGTAGCTATTAGCTTCTGGCGCTTGCTCTTGGAGATGGACTCCTGTGGCGTGCCATACCAGCCTACGCTGCGGCGCGTGCGTACTTCGACAAACACCAGACATGGTCCATCCTTGGCGATTATGTCCACTTCTCCCTGGGGACACCGGAAATTGTTGGCGACCAGCTCGTAGCCTTTGGACTTCAGATAGGCTCTCGCTATCCCCTCTCCGCGATCGCCCAGAAGGCTCCTAGCGGTGGGCATGGTTATCGGATTTCTTCATAGTCGTTCCAAATATTGGGCAGGCTCGCCTGACTGGGGAATGGAGCTTCTTCGGTCCCATCTATCTGCAGGCGGACAGGGCTAAAGGAGCGACGATGAATTGGGGATGGCCCTTTGAGAGATAACATTTGCAGATGTTGTGAGGTTGCATAGCCTTTGTGCTGAGCAAACCCGTAGCCTGGATATATGGTGTCTGCCTGTTCCATCAGATCATCCCGGGTTACCTTGGCGACGATGGACGCGGCGGCTATAGAGTAGCTGAGGCTATCACCCCTGATCATCGAGTGAAAGGGTATGCCGCATTCAGGCAGCTTGACGAAGTCTATGAGAAGGTAAGAAGGTTTATGGGGAAGGCCCTCGACAGCCCGTCGCATAGCGTATCTTGTTGCGACTGCAATGCCAACGGAGTCTATCTCTTCTGGTGATGCCATACCTACTCCAATGCCCGTGGAGTGGTGCTGTATATGAGCAAGAGCACTGCGTCGTTGGAGGGGAGTTAGCTTTTTGCTGTCATTAACTAGGTCGAGCCATTGGGAGTGGGAGTGCATGCCTGGAAGGATCACCGCTGCCGCCACCACAGGTCCCGCGAGAGGCCCTCTCCCAGCTTCATCTATGCCGGCAATGGGAGAATACCCTTCACTTTGAAACCTGGCCTCAAGATCGAATGTGGGCAGATTCAGCCTCCCTGGATGTAGTGTACTAATACTCAGTCAACCTTAAAATTGATGCATCGTTTCACCCCCACTCTAACTCTCCCCCATCAAGAGGGAGAGAACAAATCCCTCCCCCCTTGATGGGGGAAGGCTAGGATGGGGGTGAAAGGCAGCCATCAAATCTTGGTTGACTAAGCACTAGCCCTTATACTGAAACGTACTCGCGCACGTCCACTTGCACACCAACCTTTGCAACTTCTTGGGCAGTTCGGAGTAGACGCGCCGTGGTATTTTCGCTCAGATATTCCTCACCGCAGTTGACACAGACCTGCGCCGGCACGCCTTTGACCACGAGAGTCATAGCATCGCGCGTCAACGTGACTGTTGCAGCATCTGGTTGAGTTTCGCCTTGCTCGCAGATGACGCACATCATGGTGCTCTTCCTGATCGCCACTAGGAGTCTGAGCAATTAGTGATGCCGGTCATGGGAGCCTCGAGCAGCGTGGGGCAATAGGGAGACCGCGCGGATGGCCGTGGACGGATTGATCGGATGAATCGCGCCACGGGACCGCTGAAGAAGAGGAAGATGAGCGGTCGCAGCTTCGAAATGGACCGGTTCGCGCCCTCGTCGCCAGCGGCCTGCTCCGGGTTGACCGGGTGACGCTGGATGGGCAGCAAGGCCGCGATCTTCTTAACATTGAACGCGGCGCACACCAGGTTCCATTCGCTGCCCACGTTCTGCCTACCCCGATACCAGAACCGCCGGAATCCCATGCCGACCTTGATCTGCCCGAACACCGGTTCTACCGTACATTTGCGCCGACGATAGAGCTCTCGATGGCCCGTCCCGTCCATAATCCGCTTGAGTTCGCGTTTGGCCAGGTGACCCTGGCCCACGCTGATCACTTCACGACCATCAGCGGCTTCGTACTGGCCACACGTGCAGGCCACGGGCTCCATCGTCTTGTATGTTCTCGCCCCGTTGGTGGGATGCTCATGAGCAAAGGCGAAGGTGTGACCGCGGGGGCAAACAAACCTGTCCTGATCCCGGTCGTAGCTGAGGCGGTCCAGTTTGCCTACCTCCTGACCTTCTTTTCCCTCTCGGGTCGTGGCACACACCGGCGTCACGCCCCGCTTCCGGCAACTGTCCAGCGTGTTCTGGTTCCCGTAGCCCGCGTCAGTCACCAACGCCCGGGGCACCTGGTCCAGCTCCTGCTCCATGTGCGCCAGGATCGGTTCGGCTGCGTGTGCGTCACTGACCGAGTCCTCGATATGGTTCGACACGATGATCTGGTTGTCCATGTCCACTGCGGCCTGGGCATTATAGACGTATCGAGTCCCGTCCCCCGGCTTGCTAAAGCACCGTGCATCATGGTCCGCAAAGGAGACCTGCTTCTTCGGGTCGATCGGCTCGTCGGGGTGTTCCCTCTTCTCCCGCTCCTCCAAGGCGGCCTTGGCCTCTTCGATCTTCTCCAGCCGCTGTTCCCGCCGCGCCAGTTCGTCCGACACCCGGTAGCCATCCGAATCGGGGCTGCATTCCTGGTCCTCCTGCTCGTCGGTGGCCTGCGCCGCCTCGAGCAACTGCTCAATTTCCACCCTCAGCTTCGATTCCTCCTCCAGCATGCGGCCGTAGCTCATGGCCTTATGCTTGGAAGTGTCGGCCTCTACCTTGGAACCATCCAGTGCCACCGCACCGAGCCGCGCCAGCCCTAAGGCGCGGGCCAGCTTCACCGTCTGTACGAAGACCTCTTTCATATCGTCCCGGTGCCGCTGCCGGAACTCGATGAAGGTCCTGAACACCGGGGTCTCCATGCCCGCCAGGTACTTGAAGGCCAGGTTCTCCTGGCAGGCCCGCTGGAGTTTGCGAGAGCTGAATATCCCAACGGTGAAACCGTACAGGATGACCTTCAGCATCAGGCGCGGATGGTAGGCGGGCTGGCCGAGGTTTCCGTAGCGCGCTTCCAGGGCACTCAGATCCACTTGGTCCACCAAGTCATTGATCAGGTGAGCAGGGTGATTCTCATCCACGAAGTCCTGCAAACTCGGGGGCAGTAGGAATGGTTGGCTTTGATCGTACGATCGAAACATTGGCGCCTCCGTAGCGTGGACCTCCAGTCTACAAGAACTCCCTGTCCCCACCCAAGCGTCGCTCCTTGCGGAAATCGCGCGAGTACAGCAGTGCCCCGGCACCACACGACTAATTGCTCAGGCTCCTAGCGTGGGACTGTCAGAGGCCTTGGCGCTCCGTGGACATAGAGGGGCTCCGCCTCTGCAAGGACACGGTCTCGAAAGTATCGGCTCAAACATCGTGGAGTGTTCAAGTCTATTTTGCGCCCTCCGAATATCTCTGCAAGGTCCGTCTCTATGCCTGCCAATCGGATGAGCCCAGGCACGTGGTCTGGCTCAAATTCCACCAGCACATCCACATCACTATCTGCTCGAAAATCGTTTCGCAGAACTGAACCGAAGATGGCAAGATGGCGAATGTGATGGCGTTGGCAAAACTGGACTAGCTTCTCATGGTCTATTTTGAAGGGCAGTTGCCTCATTACAACGCTTCAATCTTCTTGTCAGGGTCGCTGCCGCCGCTTATCCTGCCCCCGCCCAGCACCTCGTCGCCACGATAGAACACCACGGCTTGACCCGGAGTGATAGCTCTCTGTGGTTGCTGGAACCTGATCAACGCTTGGCTTCCACGGGGGCTCAGCGTGGATTCTGTCTCTGGTGACTTATAGCGAATCTTGACCGTGACCTGTGTGGGGTCTTGAGGCTCCACTCCCGACACGTAATTGACGTCCGAGGCCCATAGTGTCTCACTGTAAAGCGCCTCCTCAGGACCAACTATAACCTGGTTCTTCTCGGCATCAATAGCAGTCACGTACATGGGCTGGGCCCCTGCAACTCCGAGGCCGCGACGCTGGCCCACGGTGAAGTTCTGGACTCCTTGGTGCTCCCCAAGGATGTTGGAATCGGCATCTATGACATAGCCGGGTCTGGGGGTTACCCTTTCTTCCAGGAACTTGCGGTAGTCTCCCATGGGAATGAAGCAGATGTCCTGACTATCGGGCTTTTGAGCATTGGGAAAGTCCGCCTCCATCGCCATCCGCCGGATGTCTTCTTTGGTGTACCAACCCACGGGAATCATAGTATGGGCAAGCTGCTCTTGACCCATGCCGTAGAGGACGTAGGACTGGTCCTTCTTGTGATCTACGCCCCGCAGTAGGCGTAATCTTTCCGGTCCTTTTTGAATACGTGCGTAGTGGCCTGTAGCAACGTAGCTGGCATTTAGGAAGTGTGCACGTTGAAGCAGGAAGTTGAACTTTATCTTGTCGTTGCATGCAATGCACGGGTGGGGCGTCCTGCCCCTCTGATATTCGTCGCAAAAGTAGTCTATGACAAAAGCCTGAAACTCTCTTTGAAGATTGAAGACGTAATGGGGTATGTCCAGTCGGTGGCATACCCTGCGAGCGTCCTCAACGTCGTCGATGGTGCAGCAGCCGCGGTAGTATTCGGGCAGGTCCGCGTTGTCGAGGTTGTAGAGCTTCATGGTGACCCCCACAACATCGTAACCCTCTTGCTTTAGCAGGAGAGCGGCCACGGAGGAGTCGACTCCGCCGCTCATCGCTACCACTACTTTATCTTTGGCCAGAGGCAATTCTAGTCCTTCTCCAACGGGTACCCAGCCTGCCTCCACGCCTCAGTTCCTCCTACCACCAGCCGTACGTCCTGGAACCCCTCGCGCTCGAGAATGCTGGCCGCAGTGGCGGCCCGGACGCCGGCTGCGCACAGGGTGGCGTAAGAGCGATCTCTTGGCAAGCCATCCACGTGCTCGGGCAAATCGCCCAGCTCGACGTGGAGAGCGCCGGGCACATGGCCGAGCTGCCACTCGTGGTCGAATCTGACGTCCAACGGCAGCGGACCGCAGCCCGCCTCCAGGTCTTCATGAAGGTCTTTTGGAGTGACGGTTTGTAACTGGGCGACAGGAAGTCGTGCCTGCTCCCAGGCTTCCATCCCCCCAGCCAGATACCCCTCCAACGAATCATAGCCAATGCGTATAAGCTGGCGTACCGCCTCTTCTGTGGCAGACAGATCATCCAGTACTAACAGCAGAGGCTTGCCAGGTTCCACCAGCCACCCCACCCAGGTCCCGAAGGAGTTGCCTAAGGGGATTCCGTATGAGCCTCGTATGTGCTTGGCAGCATATGTGCCGGCAGGGCGAGCGTCGATGGATATCGACTCATCATGGACCCTTACCCATACCTCGCGAGGAGCCAGCGGATAGAGAGTAGGCAATGAACCCAGAATGTTTGGTCCTCGCCGGTTGATATTGGCCATTCGCTTATAATATGAGGGAAAAGACGGGAGGTCGCCGAGGGCGAGCTCCAGGAACTGGGATTCCGTAGCTGCCTGAAAATACGGATTGGCCACTCGCTCCTGGCCTATAGTGGATGTGGTATTGTCGTTGCCGGCTGGGGCGGCGAGGCAAAACGAGCCGCCTCCGTGGGTGGGATATACCACTACCTGGTCGTCCAGGGTCTGCAGCTCTTCCCGGATTGTGCGGTGGAACCATCGTCCCAAAAAGGGCGCTAGCTGTTTGCCCAGCAGGTCGCTGCGGGCTACCCCACCTACGAGTAGGGCGCCCCCACTGAACAGCGCTTGGGGATCGTTGCTCCGGGCGGTGTCGGTGGCCAGGAAGGAGATGTGCTCTGGGGCATGGCCCGGTGTTGCGATGACGTCCAGCCTGACCTCTCCCAACTCAATGGAATCGCCTTTTCTCAGTGCGCGGTGGTCGAACAGCAGACCACCCGCTGCACTGGCACAGCAAACGGCGCCGGTCCGCATGGTGAGCTCCCGACTACCGGAGATGAAATCGTTGTGGACGTGAGTCTCAAGAGAGTGGGTGATCTGGACGCCCAGGATTTCGGCCTCCCGGGTGTAGAGGTCCACGTCGCGCAAGGGATCGATGACGGCGCACACCTTGGCCTCTTGGGAGCCCACCAAATACGAAGAGTTTCCCAGACTTTCGACGCGAATCTGCTTTACGAACATCCTAGTCCTGTCCTATGGCTGGTATATTCCTGTTTCACCGGCTGGCCAATCGCATGCTAAACAGGGTTCTGCTAGCGCTCTACTGACACTGAGCTGGACACAAGATCAGTGCTCCAACTGAGTGGTGCCGCTACCTTTTTCGGTCACCGTGATGTGGGACATGTAGGACTCTTTTCTTGCTCCATGCCAGTGTTTCTCTCCAGCGGGAATAAGCACGACATCGCCCACGGTAACTTCGCGCTGCTCAGCATCAGTTGCTACAATTCCTATGCCCGAAGTGATGATCAGGATCTGGTCGCTGGTATGGCTGTGGAAGAAATTCCTGGACCCTCTGCTGAAGTTGACGATTGCGAAGCTGAAGTTATTCGATGCGTCGGGCTCCACGAAATTCTGCCGCGTTACCTCTCCACCGGTCATCAGCGGGCTGTCGGCGGGCACCTCAGGCACCTCACCGGTCCTTACTACCTTCATCTCTACCTCCAACAATATTAACTGTATGTCCGGGTTCCACACCTTTCGCCAGTGTGACTACCCAGATTAAGCCTTTGTAATGATAATACATCCGTTCGGGCCCGTCCACAGGAGCAGGAGTGAGACAGGCTCATTGGTTTCCAGAACAGTCGTTGACATGCTCCGATAGGCGACTTAGACTTTTGTTGTCCATCCTTTTCTATGCAATTCCGTCATTCTTAAAAGGGGGGAGACATGAATATTAGAAAAGATACCGTGGATTGGCCCGAACGCCTGCCACCGCCCTACGGACGGGACAGAGCATTTTACGATAAGCTGCAAGCCGCCAGACCTAACTACAAACTGGTGGAAAAGTTTAGTATCCCACAGTTCAGTGGGAAGGGGTTCCAGGCGAAGAAGGGCCAGATGTTCAGGTTTATCCAGGAAGAGGGGCCTCAAGTTGGAGATGTATCCTTCTGGAACTTTAACAATCCCAAGGAGCAGTTTAGCCCTGAGCGTACCGTGCTCCTTGAGGGGTGGGTAATCAGACCAGGACACCGGCTGTGGTCCGACGTGCCCTGGTATCGTCCGATGGCGACATGTTTGGAGGATACTGTGGTCACGACAGCGCCGGAGGAAGGCTGGCACCATCATGTGGTCACATCGAGCCACTGCACCCCGGAGCTCTACGAGATGATGTCAGGTATAGCGGGCCTTAACGCGTGCCATTTCAATCTGCTCGAGGCGATATGGCCCTTCGGCTTGAGGGAGGAAGACCTTCGGGACAACATAAATATATTCATGAAGACACGGCTGGACCCTATTGAAGGCGGGGTCCATGGGGGCGTCAGCGACGCGAAGAAGGGCGATATTCTCGAGTTTTACGCTGAGATAGACCTGTTGGTGGCCGTCTCCAACTGCCCGAACGGGACTGGGAGCCGGCATTTCAGCATACCTGGCAAGGACACCGGTCTGCCCATCGGTGTGGAGGTGTACGACACGGGTATTCCGCCGAAGGAGTTCCCAAAGCACACAGACTGGAGACCCACTTGGAAGGGCAAGTGGGAGCCGCCGGAGTCGTTCAAGACGTAACCCGAGCCCTGCAGAGTCGAGTTGTTTGGGGCTGTACTAGACGGCTGAGGCTCATCCATGTGCAGGCGTGGCTGATAGAAAAATATGGCCGTTTTGATAGCGTAAAGCGGGAATCGTTACCCTTCATGTAGGTGGTGAATCTGCGACGGGGGTGGATGAAGTAGTAGAGGAGCTGCGAAGCTGGGCGTCTTTGTCTTGACTCTTGGGTAGCATGAACCCAGCGACGAGCAGAAACCACGCCAACACGGAAAAGACCAGGAAACCCGGTATGAAGGTGTCAAACGCATCCCTTATGACGCCCACAACCAGCGGCGCAGTAAAAGTTCCAATCCCGGAAACCGTCATTACCCATCCCCAGGCGATGGCAACTTTGGCAGGAGTCATCCCTGGCAGCCCCATGGGCAAAGTCATGAGCATGGGGATGTACAGCCAGGAGCCCAGCCCCAAAACGATCACGGATATATAAGTGATAGCAGTATTGTCTATCAGGAAAGACCCCAGGCCCCCCACTCCTACCATGATTCCAGGCACAATCAAGAACAGTTGCTTTTGCCGTATTTTGAGGGTTAGCAAGCCCCCCAGAAGGACGGCGAATATACCGGTGAAGGGAAGAAGGCTGATGATAAACCCGGCTTCTGTTAGGGACATTCCTCGGGATTCGTTGTAAAAGGTGGGCAGCCAACCGCTTAGGGCCATGTAGAAGCTGAAGCAGGCTGTGTCGGCAAAGCCCAGCAGCAACACGGTTCGGTTCCGCAGGACGGCCCAGATGTCTCCCCATGACGGTGGTTGGGATTTACTCCTAGTATCATCTCCAGCTTTTCCCCACACGAGCCAGGCGAATCCTCCGGCCAGAGCGATAGCTCCGAAGAGGCCCAGGACTCTCTGCCAACCTAGTGCATCGGACAGCGGCGCCACAGTGGACACGGACACCACTATTCCGAGAGAGAAACAGGCTATGTTGAGGCTAGTTATGATGGGTAGCTCTCGAGGGCGGAACCACTGCATAATTAGCGGCACGGTCGCGGGTATAAGTATTGCCGTGCCCAGTCCATAAATTACGCGCAGGGCCAGCAGTTCTTCAAAGTTGGGAGACAGGGCCGATAAGGTCAGCAGCCCCATCAGGAACCAGCACGCGGTGTAAATCTTCCTGATCCCCAGCCGCCCGACGATAATACCTCCCGGTATTCCAAAGGCGCCCTGGATGATGAATATCACCCCTACGAGGAGGCCCGCATTGGTGTAGCTGATGCCGTAATCGTCGGTGATAATGGGCAGAATGGGGGAGATGGCCTGGAAGCTCAAACCGGCCGCAAAGTTCGCCCACAAGCTGAGCCCCCCGATTACGAAACGGTAGTGACTAGCGGTTCCGGTGTCGGCTGCCTTTAGCATTGCAGGTTCCCACTCTATCTCACGGGGTAATCCATGGCAAGGTTTGCTATATTGAGGGTTAGGTCAGAAAGTTGTCTCAGTTGTGTCTCAGATGGTAACATTTCTCCGTCTGGTAATGGATGGGCCGGCAACCACCCCTCTCAAGCGAGGGCTCCCTTATATTGCACGAGTCACGGAGGCATATGATGCAGGTTTACAGTTACGATCACATTCATCTTAGAAGTCCGAATCCTGCTGAGACCGCTCTGTGGTATGAGCGCATGTTCGACGCCAAGATAATCGAGACTCCTCAGCCTTCGGGACCAAACCGTGTAGACCTGGATATTAACGGGCTGATGGTCTTCATAGCCGGTGCAATGCCCCAGGGGGAAGAGATACAGGGTCTCAGGGACCCTCATTACGGACTGGACCATTTCGGGCTAAGGGTTGAGAACCTGGATGAGGCTATTACAGAGCTAAAGGCGAAGGGCGCAGAGTTTGCCGTGGAGTCACGAACTATGCCCAGCGGTCTCAAGATCTCCTTCCTAAGAGGTCCTGACGGTGTTCGTGTAGAGGTGGTGGAGAGGCCCGGCTCTAAAAGTTGATCTGATCAAAGTGAAGATTGTCGAGCCTAGGCCCGCAGCGTGATTCGAGTCCTGTGTGACAGATAAGCAGCTCAGGCAGAAAAATCTTAGAAAACGGAGAGAAGAGTGAAGATAGGCCTTTTCGTGTTCCAGACGTCCTTCTCCCTCGACCCAGCTATATTGGCGAAACACGCGGAGGAGTTGGGGTTCGAGTCCTATTGGGTACCGGAGCATGCCATCATTCCAGTCAAAACCACGTCCTCCTTTACAGGCTCGCCTTCCGACGGGCTGATACCCGATTCCTACGCCCGCGTTATGGACCCGTTCATAGCTCTGGCAAGGGCGTCCGCCGTAACGAGCACCATCAAGCTGGGAACGGGCATCTGCCTCGTGCCCGAGCGAAACCCGTTGCTCCTTGCCAAGGAGATCGCTACCCTGGACCATATGTCCGGTGGGCGCTTCATCTTTGGAATTGGTGCCGGCTGGCTCAAAGAGGAAACAGAGATCATGGGGGGTGACTTTCCTCATCGTTGGACCCAAACGAAAGAGGCCGTCGCGGTCATGAAGGAGCTGTGGATCAAGGGAGAGGCTGAGTTTCACGGTAAATACTACGACTTCCCGCCGGTTCGCTCCTTCCCCAAGCCGACGCAAAAGCCCCATCCGCCCGTTTTCTTAGGGGGCCACTCCAAGAATGTATTCAAGAGGGTCGTTGAGTGGGGTGACGGCTGGATGCCTGGCTCAGGGGTGACCGTTGATGACATAAAGCGTGGCCGTGCCGTTATTAATGAGCTGGCCGAAGCGGCTGGCAGGGACCCTGACACCATTGAGGTCCATGCCTTTGGCATGGCTGGCAAATTCAGGGATCGAAATACTATTAAAGAAATGGAAGACGCCGGCATCAACCGAGTCACAATCTGGCTCAGCTATACTATGGAGCAAGATAAGGCTTTGTTAGACATGGAGAAAATAGCTGAACAGGTCCTCTGAATGCGGCTTCTCCCCCCATTGGTAACCTTTAACTTCTACTCGTGATCGCGGTTTTAATGTAGTCGAAATTGGTTTGTTCCACAGTGATCAACTTGCTATAATTGTCCTAACCACCTATGAAGGGCTCTGAGAGTTATGGTTGATATTGAGAGGCTATTGCAAACAGTTGTTCACGTTGGGGCCTCTGACCTGCACCTTGCGGCAGGGAACCTACCGGTGGTACGGATTAATGGCTCGCTCAAGGCAATGCAAAAGAACGGGATCATGACTGCCGAGGACGTGGAGCAGGGCCTAGAGTCTACGATAAGCCCAGAGGATTTTGTCTCCTTCAAGCAGAATAAAGAGATGGACTTCTCCTATGGCCGTGAAGGGCTGGCCCGTTTCCGGGTGAATGCCTGCTACCAGCGTGGCACGATGAGTCTCTCTTTCCGGGTGCTTGCTGCTGAAATCCCGACGGCCGACCAGCTAGGGCTTCCTCCTATCTGCCTATCTCTGGTGGACAAGCTGCGAGGGTTGGTGCTTGTGACCGGTGCAACTGGGAGCGGTAAATCCACTACTCTTGCCGCGATGATAAATCACATCAATGAGAATATCAGTTGCCGCATTATTACCCTTGAAGACCCCATAGAGTTCGTTTACCCAAACAAAAAAAGTATGATCATCCAGCGGGAAGTCGGAGGGGATACATTTTCTTTCAGTGAATCTCTGCGACGCGCCCTTCGCCAGGACCCTGACGTGATAATGGTGGGTGAGTTGCGCGATTTGGACAGTGTTTCCCTGGCGTTTACAGCAGCTGAGACAGGACACCTGGTGCTGGGTACTCTCCATACGAATGGCGCCGCTGAATGCATCGAAAGATTGGTAGGTGTCTTTCCGGGGGACCAATAAGCTCAAGTGCAGTTTCAGCTTAGCATTGGGCTTTCTGGAGTTATCTATCAGTCCCTGATGCCGAAAGCCGACGGACATGGCAGAGTAGCTGCTTTTGAGGTGCTCGTAGGAACATCCGCCATACAGAACCTCATCCGTACAAACCAGATCGCCCAGATCAGGTCCTACATGTTCATGGGAGGACAGTACGGCATGCAGACGGTGGAGCAGTCATTAGTCGGTCTAGTAAAGAATGGCTTAATAAGTATAGAGGAGGCCTTTGTCCGAGCTCCAGATACAACTACCCTGGAAAAGCTGATGCAGTTGGAAAAGATAATCCTCCCTGCTGGTCTCAGGTCTGCTGCTGGTGTAACCGGTAACGTAAAGAACAGCTCCTGAGGCGTTAGGTTAATTGCGTTGAGATAGCTTTTTATGCTATTCCATAACAGGTCACTGTGGTGTATAATGGCACACAACGTTTCTGAGCCTGTAATGAACGTCAAGAGATGTGTGGCCATGGGGGCTAAGCTAGCGGCTACTTACAACGACTACGCGATCAAGCCAATTTCACATACGGCAAAGTTGCCCGTATTGCGGGGTTTAATCCATGCCTAAAACTAAGCGAATATTACTTATCCAGCCGGAATCCGTCGGCGGTAACTTCGAGTACGTGGCCATACCCAGGCAAGGGATGCTCTTCCTTTCCGCGGCCTTAAAGCAGTGGGAGGGTCCGTATCTTTACGACACTGAGATATGGTTCGAAGATCGCAGTGGGCCGATAGATCCAGATTCGGACCTGGACGGGGTGGACATCCTGATGGTCACCGCCCTCATCAACGAAGCGCCCAGGGGCTACAAGATCGCCAAACTGGCCAAGGCACATCACCCTGACCTCGTTACCGTGGGCGGTGGGCCACAAATGAGCCCCTTGCAAGAAGAGGCGATTCGGGAAGGCGGCTTTGACGTTATCGTAAACAGGGAGGGCGAGGATATCATAGGCCAGCTTTCCGATGTCCTTCTGAGCTATAAAGGCGCCGAGCTGACCAAGTACTTGTCCAAAATACCTGGTATATCCTTCATGCAGGATGGGCACCTGGTCCAGACTCCTAGAGTTGGGGTCATCAGCCCTGATTTCGTCGAGTTGCCGGACTTCCGTGCGATAAGAGACCTTACCCCCAACTTCCCAATGGCGGGAGGTGTGCTGGAGACCGTTCGAGGATGCACTGAAAAGTGCACCTATTGCCAGGTTATTCAGCAGTTCCTGGGATATCGGCTTATTGACAGAAAAACTGAGCTCAAACGGCTGCGTCAGCTTCGCCAGCTGGCTGCCGATGGACTTATACACACATCCAGAGATGGCAGGTTCAGTGTCTTCATATCGGACGACCTGCATCCCCCGCCCCTTCGAGCCGTGAAATATAGAAACGAGCGACTAGAAAGGCTCAAGAGCTGGAAGGGCCACACCGACGATATGTACATGATTTGCCAGACTAGAGGCGAGATCGGACAGGACCCGGAGCTCGCCGATGCCCTGTATGATGCAGGGATTCGCATGCTATATGTGGGTGTGGAGTCGGATAATGCCGAGAATCTAAAGGTCGTTAACAAGCGCCAGGACCCGGGTCAGATGCACAAAGACCTGGTGCGGCTCAATGAGATTGGCTTCACAATCGTGGCCATGACCATAATTGGCCTACCCTACGACACTGAAAAAAGTATCATGGAAATGGCTGACTGGGTTACGACCGTCAGCAAATACCAGACCGCGAACATGCTCACACCGCTACCAGCCACGTCTAACTGGACGGACCTCACTCCTCTGGACGAAAATGGCAACATTCTGGCCCCGGGACAGATACGTCCCTACCATCTCTACACAGGCCGGCAGTTCGTACATCACGATGAGCGGTGGAGTATGGAGGAGTCCCGACAGCTTTTCGACAGGTATCATGCTAAATTAAGCCCGGTGGACGAGCTATATAGCCGCATATTCAGGCTATTACAGTCATCTCGCTCCAGACCAAAGAATACGGTACGAGAGTTAAGCGGTAACATATCTGCTAGGATCAACGAGTTTAGTGAAGTCCTCAGAACCCTGTCCGATTCTTCCAAAGAGTTGCCTGAGCCTATTTCAATCCGCATGTTTGAGATGAGTGAAGCCCTGACTAAATATCGACTTCAGTTGTCTGCAAATGGCAAAGAGCTTCCGGAGGTCATCTCGGCCCGTATAAGCGAAGCCAGCGAGGCTCTAGGAAAGTACAGGCTTCAGATAGCTAACACGGGTAGGGAGATAAGTGAGACCATATCTAGCCGTATAAATGAGGTCAACGAGGCCCTCGTAGGACTCTCCGCTTTTTCGAAAAAGCCTGCCTAGCTCTGTGACATGTAGCGAAAACCAGGAAGTGTGTGAAGGGTGAAGAGCCGAGTATTTGTCACCGGTCTTGGCACGGTCAGTCCCCTCGGTCTAAACGTCTCCTCAACATGGGAAGCGCTTATCAATGGTGTTTCCGGCGTGGACTTCATCACATCCTTTGAGTTGGATGGCTTCGAAACCAGGTTTGCGGCTGAAGTAAAAGGCTTTGTGGCGACCGACTATCTGGAGAAAAAGGAAGCAAGGCGCATGGACCGCTTTGCCCAGTTCGCCGCCGTAGCTGCTACCGAAGCCCTGGCTCAGGCAGAGCTCAAAACAGACACCGTAGACCCTTACAGAGTAGCCGCGATCGTAGGCAGTGGTGTGGGAGGTCTGGTTACCCTCTCGGAGCAGTATGGCGTGCTCAAGGAGAAGGGCCCTCGGCGTGTTACTCCTTTCCTGATACCCATGATGTTGGCCGACATGGCCTCCGCTCAGGTCTCAATGGTGACAGGGGCCATGGGACCCAACTTCTGCGCCGTTTCCTCGTGTTCTAGTGGCGCCGACGCAATAGGTCAGGCCTGGGAGATGATCCATCGAGACGAAGCAGACGTCGTTATGGCTGGAGGCAGCGAGGCGCCGATATGCCCCATTGCCGTCGCGGGCTTCAACTCCCTACGCGCCCTTTCCCGCCACAACGAAGATCCCCAAAAGGCTAGCAGGCCCTTCGATGCTCAAAGGGACGGATTTGTGATGGGCGAAGGGTCCGCCATTCTTATCCTTGAAAGTCAAGAGAGCATGGAGAAAAGAGGAGCTAGACCTCTGGCTGAACTCATCGGCTATGGCGCTACCTCCGACGCCCACCATCTAACTGAGCCTTCCCCCGATGGTAGCAGTGCGGCTATGGCTGTAAAGCTGGCCATGAAACGTGCAGGAAAGGACCCACAGGACATAGACTACATCAACGCCCACGGTACCTCCACTCCCTTGAATGATAGGCAGGAAACCCTGGCCATGAAGTCTGCCTTGGGAGAAGAGGCCTACCGCATTCCCATTAGCTCCACCAAGTCCATGACAGGCCACCTTCTGGGGGCAGGCGGAGCGTTGGAGGCAGTGACCTGTGTGCTCTCAATACAGCGTGGAATAATGCCTCCGACCATAAATCTGGAACACCCTGACCCCGATTGCGATTTGGACTACACTCCAGGGGAAGCCCGAGTCCAGCCGATAAGGACTGCCATGAGCAACTCCTTCGGTTTCGGTGGACACAACTCTGTCCTCATATTTAGCTCCGCAGACTCCAGTTAGTCGAGCTCAGCTTACCCATGGTAACGGAAATTGCCTCCAAACGGTTGTGGAACCTCCGCCCATCTGCTTCCCCGGATGCCCTGTCCTTCACTGATGCTCCACCTGTAGTCGCTCAAATCCTGTACAATCGTGGAATTACGACTAGTGTTGAGCTGGGCTCGTTTCTAAACCCCTCTCTACACCATCCTGCTCTTCTCCCCGATATGGAAGCGGCCTGCCATCGCCTGAAAAATGCATTCCTGGCCAATGAGACCGTTGGGATTTTCGGCGACTTTGACGTGGATGGCGTCACCGGCACCGCCCTGGCGGCGCAAGCGCTGGGTGACCTGGGAATGACTGTTGTACCCTATCTGCCAGACCGTGTAACCGAGGGTCACGGTCTGAATGCCGCCGCTGTCCAGGCTCTGAAGGAGCAAGGTGTCACGGTCCTCATAACAGTTGATTGCGGAATTACTTCTCTGAGCGAAGTGAGCCTGGCCCAAGAGCTGGGGATGGACGTTATCATAACGGATCATCATGTTCCACCTCCAGCTTTACCCACCGCTCTCGCTATCATAGATCCCAAGCTTAACGGTTCAGATTATCCTTTTCCCGATCTGTCTGGAGCGGGTTTGGCTTTCAAACTTGTACAGGGTCTCTATGATAGTTTGGAACGCTCTTGGAACAGCGACCTTTTGGAGCTGGCGGCTCTGAGCACGGTGGCCGACCTCGTCGCTCTCAAGGATGAAAACAGGTTTCTTGTCAAAGAGGGCTTGAAGGCCCTGAGGAACACCCGGCGGCCCGGCCTGTTGGCCCTGTACGAGCGGGCTCGATTAAAGGCGAAATCCATAGATGCTGAGACCATCTCTTTTATGATAGCTCCTCGGCTAAACGCTGCAGGTCGGCTTGAGCATGCCTCAGCCAGCTATGGAATCCTATTGACCGACTCGCCCGCAGAGGCAGATCGACTGGCCACACGACTGGAAGCCCTGAACAAAGAGCGTCAAAAGCTAACTGAAGAAGCCCATGGCCGAGCAAGGGACGTGGTGATGAGTCAGGAATCCCTGCCACCAATCCTGCTAGTGGATGACGATCAGCTGTCCCCTGGAATTGCGGGTCTGGTGGCCAGCCGGCTGGTCGAGGAGTTCTACCGGCCTGCGATAGTCATGGCGGTGATGGACGACACTGTACGGGCCAGTGCTCGCAGTATCCCTGAGTTCGACTTGACCGTGGTGTTGTCACGCTGCGGTGACCTGTTCATTAGATATGGCGGTCATCCGCAAGCGGCGGGCTTCGAAGCACGACATGAGAATCTGCCTTTTTTGAAGGAGAGGCTGAACAAAGAAGCTGGTACGATGCTACAAGATGCCAGCTTGCAGCCAGGTCTCAATATCGATGCGGAAGTATCGATATCAGGCCTCATGGGGGATACCTTCCGCTGGTTGAAACAACTGGAGCCCTTCGGTCCGGGCAATCCTACGCCAACTTTCTTGACACGCAATCTCAAGCTAATCGAAGCGCGGCAGGTAGGAGGCCAGGGGCAGCATATCAAGCTCAAACTCAAAGAGGATAAGGTGGTCTGGAATGCCATGGCGTTCCGACAAGCTGACCGGTGGGTGCCAGACACTCAGCGATTGGACGTAGTCTACACCATCGGTACCGACTCATGGGGAGGCACGGAGGTCCTGGCTCTGAAAATAATAGACTTCTGTCCAAGTGTTGATTGACATAACATAGTGTCGAGTCATCGGTGTAGCAGGGTCCCGGTTCTCTGAGTCCTCTAACTGGTATAATCGAATGGTGAAATTACACGGCTTGCATTCTTGGCATGTCAGCATCAAGGAGGCTATAAGCCTTCAGAGCCAGCTGGCTCCTAAGGTGTCCTGCACGAGTACCATCCCAGAAAAGGTCTCCCATATAGCCGGGGTGGACATCTCGCCGCCCAACTCCGAGGGCAAAGTTCGCGCGGCTCTGGTTATTCTCAGCTACCCTGGGCTTGAATTGGAGGAGGTTTGTGTGGCTGATGGGGACCCGGGCCTGCCCTACGTACCCGGCCTACTCTCCTTTCGTGAGATGCCAGTGATAGTGAGTGCGCTGGAAAGGCTGAAGCTGACCCCGGACATCATCATTGCTGATGGACAAGGCCTGGCTCATCCCAGGAGATTCGGCATTGCTTGCCACCTGGGGTTGTGGACATCTATCCCTACTATAGGCTGTGCCAAGTCGATCTTGGTCGGAAAGCACGAGTCCTTGGATCGTGAAGCAGGAGCAACATCCGAGCTGGTGCACCGAGATGAAGTGGTGGGCATGGCTGTTAGAACCCGCAAAGACGTGAAGCCCGTCTACGTATCAGTTGGGCATAAAATAGACCTCGACAGTGCTGTGGGTTGGGTGCTTGCTAGCTGCACCGGCAAGCGATTGCCCGAGACTACCAGGCTGGCTCACAAGGCCGCTGCGGGCGACATCGAGCCCGGTCTACGAGGGCTTCTAGTCAAGAGCCCTGTTTGAATTTGCCATAGGCCTGGACATCCAGGTTCATCAATGATCAAGGAAAATCATCTGCGTCGAAGGAGAAACATATGCAAGACCTCAAATTGAAGCTGACGGAGACACGCCGAAGCATCGAAGTTATCCTACAACGTCTTTGACATACCTCCTAAAGAGGCAGAAATAGAGCAGCTGGAACAAGAGTCCGGGCAGGCAGAGTTCTGGGATGATCCTCAGACTGCGCAGAAGAAGATGCGGCATCTGGCCCGGCTGAAAGAGAGAGTGGATCTATGGCGAGGCCTGGAGGCTAGAACGGCCTCGCTCATCGAGCTGACTGATCAGGCGATACAAGAGCAGGAATACTCCTTAGAAGATCTGCTGAGGACCGAAAGCGAAGAGATTTCGCGTACCCTTGAACGCGAGCAGTTCCAACTAACTCTTTCGGGACCGTATGACGATAGACCCGCTATTCTTTCAGTGTACGCGGGAGCAGGTGGCACCGAGTCCCAGGATTGGGCGGAGATGCTGCTTAGGATGTACCTGAGATGGTCCGAGAACTCAGAGGCCAAGTCCCAGGTGCTCGACCTTTCCTACGGCGAGGAAGCAGGGATCAAAAGCGTTACCGTAGAAATAGAAGGGGAATATACTTACGGATACCTCAAGGCGGAAGAAGGAGTACATAGGCTTGTCAGGCTGTCGCCCTTTGATGCGAACCACCTGAGGCACACCTCTTTTGCCCGGGTGGAGGTGCTCCCCAGCGCTGATGAAGACCCGGAGATCACCGTAAGACCTGAAGATATTAAGATCGAGTTTTTCCGCTCCAGCGGGCCCGGAGGCCAGAACGTGCAGAAAGTGGCCTCCGCGGTACGCATCACTCATCTGGAAACCGGCATCGTGGTCGCCTGCCAGAATGAGCGTTCGCAGCATCAGAACCGAGAGTTTGCTATGAAGATTCTAATGGCCAAGCTGTTGGAGCGACAGGTGGAGCAACGGGCGGAGAAGTTGGCGCTTATGAAGGGGGAGCATATATCAGCAGAGTGGGGTAACCAGATCCGTAGCTACGTGCTGCACCCATACAAGATGGTCAAGGATCACCGGACTTCCTATCAGAGCAATGATCCAGAGAAAGTGTTAGACGGCGAGCTGGACGAGTTTATTCGGGAATACTTGATGTCTACGGTCGGCGAGGCGCCATAAGGAAGGCTCCGAGCCTGCGGCTTAGCAGTGCCAGAGGATATGACCCATCTTTGCGCGTTTGGTGTGCATATAGGCCCTGTTCTCGTCGTTGGCCTCTACCTCAATTGGCACTCTGTCCACGATCTCTAGGTCGTAGCCGGCCAACCCCACCAGCTTCCGCGGATTATTCGTGAGGAGGCGCATCTTCTTCACTCCCAACTCTACCAGGACCTGTGCCCCGATGCCGTAGTCACGTAGGTCCGACTCGAAGCCCAGCTTCTCATTTGCCTCTATGGTATCCATACCACTGTCCTGCAGGGAGTAGGCTCGTATCTTGTTATGAAGTCCTATACCCCTACCCTCTTGCTGCATGTATAGGAAGACGCCCTTACCCTCGTCGGCTATGATGTCCAAGGCCCGCTTGATCTGCTCGCCGCAGTCACATCTCAGGCTCCCGAAGACATCTCCGGTGAGGCACTCGCTATGTACCCTTACCAGAATGGGCTCGTCGGGCTCCCATTCACCCATGACAAGGGCTAGGTGCTCACCCGGATCAACTATGCTCTTATAAGCCATTATTTGAAATTCGCCATGTACGGTGGGAAGGCGAGCTTCGGCGACCTTTTCCACTAGAGTTTCGTGTCGCCTGCGATAGGCAATGATCTGGGCGATACTGACCATCTTCAGATCATGCTCTTGGGCGAAGGCTTCCAGGTCGGGCATCCGCGCCATGGTGCCATCCGGGTTCATGATCTCGCAGACTATGCCCGCAGGGTACAGGCCGTTGATACGGGCGAGGTCTATGATAGCCTCGGTGTGGCCCGCTCTTACCAGCACACCACCCTCTTCGTATCTCAGAGGGAACAGGTGCCCAGGTCTCGCAAAGTCTGAGGCCTTGGCGTTAGAGTCTATTATGGCCTGTATAGTAATGGCCCTGTCCTGGGCTGAAATACCCGTAGTAGTGCCTTTGGTGTAGTCGACCGAGACGGTAAAAGCCGTGCCATGTTTCGCATTGTTCTGGCCATTGACCATCAGAGGCATCTCGAGCTGGTCCAGCCGATCGCCCATGACGGGCATGCACAGGAGACCTCGGGCGTGTTTAACAATGAAAGAGACCGCGTCTGCAGTCACTTTCTCAGCGGGCATGACGAGGTCACCCTCATTCTCCCGCTTCTCGTCGTCTACCACAATAAGGAACTTTCCTTGGTTCAGCTCTTCCAAGGCTTCTTCTAGGGTCGCTAGAGGCATGCAACTACTCCAAAGGTAGAGTAAGAGGGGATTATTATATCACGACCTGAAAAGGCTTTCCACGTACTTGGCCAGAATGTCAACCTCCAGGTTGACGAAATCCCCAATTGACCGCTCCTTCAATACTGTGTTTTCCAGTGTATATGGTATCACGGATATGGTAAAAGTCGAAGCTTTCTTCTTCGTAACGGTCAAGCTGATGCCATCGACAGCTACGAATCCCTTCTCCACGATATATGGCATCAGCCTTTTGGGGGCTCGGAAGCCCATCATCACGGAATCTCCTTCGGGCTTGGCTGAGGTGAACCTTCCTCGGGCGTCCACGTGGCCCTGGACTATGTGACCTCCAAGCCGGTCTGAGACCGCCAGAGACCGCTCCAGATTTACACCGTCTCCTATCGATAGAGAGCCCAGGTTCGTACGGCGTAGGGTCTCCAGCGCCAGATCCACGCTAAAGCCATGGCCATCCAGCTTAACTGCTGTCAGGCAAGCTCCATTTACTGAGATGCTGTCTCCGAGCCGGAGATCGGACATTACCTTTTCAGCCTGGACAGATAGCTGACCTACACCCAGATCTTGGGATGGCGTGTCGAAGTGTACGACCCGGCCGACCTCTTCCACTATACCTGTGAACATATGCTCCTTTCTGGCGTGAATGGCAGTGCTGGTAAGAAGGTGATTTTAAGAGCCCCTAACAAAACTCTTTTGGTGAACCATGGCCTAAAGGCAGGGGGTTTGATACCCTTTTAAGGGGGATAGCCGATGACCAGCAAGTCCTCCCCTAGCTGTTCTGCACGCACTCTTTGTAATCTAAGGGATTCCGTCATGTTAGCAACCCCGTTACCACCCACCGCCGACGGGGCGTTTTGGCCGCCTATGATAACAGGGGCGATAAATGCGGCAATCTTGTCTACCAAGTGATCGTCGAACAAAGAGCCCAGTAAGGTGCCTCCGCCCTCCACCAGGATGCTGAGCAAGCCTCTATTGCCCAACTCCTTGAAGAGAGCGCGGGGATCTATGTTCCTTCCATTAGACGTCGGTAGCTGTAGCACTTCAGCGCCTGCATCCTTCAACGAATGTGTCCGTTCCACTGGAGCTTCGGTGACAGCAATGAGTGTATGCCCAGGCTCTTTGAGCAGGCGGGCGTTGGGTGGTGTTCTAGCCGTTCCGTCAAATATCACTCGCAGTGGCTGACGCTCCAGGGATTTACCCTTCGCGTCCCGGACCGTGAGCTGTGGATCATCTCGCAATACGGTGTTTACACCGACCGCGATTGCGTCGGAAGTTCTGCGTATATCCTGTACGTAGGTTCGCGCCGCTACACCGGTGATCCATTTGGAGTCGCCGGTATGGGTAGCTATTTTGCCGTCCAGGCTCATGGCAAACTTGGCGGTGACGAATGGCAGCCCCGTATTGACGTGCTTGGCAAAGGCTTCAGACACTTCTCTGGCGGCTTCCTCTTCTTCGCCTGCGTATACTGTGATGCCTGCCGCTTCCAGCTCGGCCAGCCCCTTTCCGTTGACTGATGGGTTCGGGTCTCTGATAGCCACATGTACTTCTGCTATGCTAGCTTCGATGATCGCTTGAGTACAGGGTGGAGTCCTGCCATAAGTACAGCAGGGTTCAAGGGTTACATATAGAGATGCACCCCGCGCCTTCGGACCCGCCTCGTTCAGAGCGGAGATTTCGGCGTGGTTCTGCCCAGGTGGCAATGTATATCCCTCGCCCAGCACTATGCCCTCTTTGACAATGACCGCACCCACCGCTGGATTTGGGCTGGTGGTGCCCAACGCCTGCCTGGCGAGTGCCAGAGCTCGTTGGATATGGTCTGTACTTGGGCTCATCAGACCTTGACCGTCATTTGGGCTGTGGATAGTTGCGATAATACCTGCTGGGTTCCGGTTCCGCTTGGTCCTGGTACTTGCTGTCAAGAGACCGGCTCCCGTATATGTGTCTGGCGGGCGTGGTAAGCTTCATAAAGGATATCTGGGAGACCTTCATCCTGTAATAGAGAGTAATGGGTGAGCCTGAAACATTGCTTAGCTCCAATGTGAGGTGGCCTCTCCATCCGGGGTCCACCCATCCCGCGGTTGAGTGTACCAATAAACCCAGCCTACCAAGGGAGCTTTTGCCGTCCAGGCGCGCAGCTATGTTCCTTGGAAGACAAACTCGCTCGAGGATAACCCCTAAGGCGAACTCACTAGGGTGCAGAAAGAAGGGGTTGACCTCATCGATCTCCACTGACTCGGTCAATTCCGGCAGCTCTTGTTTTACGTCGATATATGGCACCCTGGAGTTACGGAAGACCCGCAGCTTCTTGCCGAGGCGGAGGTCGACGCTTGCGGGTTGAAGCAGGCTTTCGTCCCAGGGGTCTATTATGATCTTTCCCGCCTCCACTGCTTCTTGGATACTTTTGTCGCTTAAGAGCATGACAGACCCCTCACTCCTTCCTGCTTCAACCGGTAACTTGCTGGTGAACAGTTTAACGCTACGGCGGGAGCTGTTCAAGCCTGGTTTCAAGAAGCCAGACAATAAAAAAGGGCCCCGGCGAAGCAGCCGGAGCCCTTTTGAAGAGCCTTGGAAGGCCATTACTCAGTGATTGAGAAGGTGCCCTGTATGTTGACGCTCACCGTCAGCTCTCCCGCGTTGATCGACGTTGGTGGGGGTGCAGCCTCCAGCGAAGCTTCCGCCATGGCCCGTGCGAAGATGGGCTGAGGCCTGGGTACGAAGCCGCCACTCTCGCTCAGATATAGCGGACTACCTAGTTGAACTCCGGTGAGGTCAGCTAGCTGTTGCGCCTTCGCCATGAGGTTCTGAACTGCCTTTTCCCGAGCTTGGGCTTCCAGAGCTGTCGTGTCATCTACCGTGAAAGTCAGCCCTTGGATCCGTACCGAGTCTCCAGCTGCCGCGGCCACATCGTCGATCAAAACGCCGACGCTACCTATATCCCTTATTCGCACTGTCAGCTGATTGTCTACTCGGAACCCTACCAGCTCTTGCCGCCCTCGATCTCTGTTGAACGTGTACTCAGGGGAGATATTGAAGAACCGGGTCTGAATGTCTCTTGCCTCTATGTCTTTGTCCTCCAACACGCGAGTGACACCGTCCATGGCCTGAGAAGCCTGGGCGCGAGCTGCGCCAACGGTGCTGGCCCTGGCTTCAACCCCTACCTGAAGGATGGCCAAATCCGGGGTAGTGGTCACTTCTCCATGGCCTGTGACCCATATACCCAACTGCTGGGTAGAGCTGAACTGGGCGCTGGGTGCGCCTAGCGCCACCGACGACACTGCACGGGTTTCGACCACCGGTTGTTGTGCTCCTGAGACCTCGCTGGATACGATTATCGACTCCAAAGGAATCACGGGAACCGTGCCTGAGGTGTTGACCTCGGGAGCAGGTGAGTTGGTCTGTGCATCGGGTTTGGAGTCCGAGTTCGCCGATGAACTCCCACAAGCGGCGGCCACAAGCATGACTGCTATCAGGCCGGCTATCAGGATGAAGAGCTTGCCCCTGTTACTGGCGTATCTGGTGAATATCCTTGTCATTGTGTACCTCCTACGACTTTCGATTTGATTTTGAGCGCCCTACACATTAGGACGAAGGATGTGAGGAAAAAGTTCCCTGCGCCGATTATGAGGCTATATGAGTACGGCGACGCCACATGCGGTGGAAAAGTACCCCCGATAGGAGAAGGGCTACTCCGCCCAACGCCCCTTCCAGCACGTGCCAGAGAGTAGAGGTGCTGCCCTGCACAGTTTCGACGGGCTCGGCGGCCAAGGCCTCCGCTGTGGTCACTGGCGCAACAGCCTCAACTTGCTCCAATCCAGTTTCAAGCGGAGCAGCCGCTTCTGGGGGTACTGACAAGGTCTCTTCCGCGATCTTGCTTTCGGCTGCGGCTATCTCGGGCTCTGAGTCCTCGACAGCCATTGCAGCTACCGGCACTTCAGCATCCTCGACGGCCGCCATCTGGGGCGCCGGGGTGGGCATCGGAGCGGCAGATGCGGCTCTCTCTGCTGCGGGAGGAGCTGCCGCAACTTCGCTTTCGAGCTGGACCGGCGCCTCTTTTATCACCTCTTTCTCTATCACTACCGCTTTAGCGACTTCTCGTATGGCCTCCTTCTGCACTTCCTTGGCCATTTCCCCCGGCACCTCTTTGATGACCTCTTTCTCCACTACCATCTCCTTTTCGACGGCTCTCATGGCTTCGACTTGTACTTCCTTCGCCGCCTCCACCGGCACTTCCGCGATGGTCTCTCTCTCGATTGCGTCGGGTATTTGGGTAGCCTTTCCCGCCAGTGAGCCGCTGAGGTCCGCGGAGACAACTACGGCAAAGACAATAGCGGCCAGGGAAGCGACAGCGCCATAAGCCCACGCCGGAGCCATCAGTCTGCGGGAAGTCGGAGCCATTTCAGGCGCCTCGGCTATGGTGAATATACGGCTCGGGGCCCTCATGGGCACGCGCTTTAGCAGCCCGACGGTGTATCTCAGAGATGCTATTTCGTCCGCACAGGTGCTGCAGGCCTCCACGTGACGCTCCACCGACAAGCGATCTTCGTCGGAGAGCCGCTGGTCAATGTACTCTGAAAGCATCTCTGGGCTGAGGTGCTCTGTCTTTCTTCTAAATATCCACATACTTCTAATCATTCTGACGAAATTGCTGGGGCAGAAGTTCCCGATATTTCTGAATATAGTCCCTGACCTCGGCACGACCCCTGGCGATGCGTGACTTTACAGTACCGAGGGAACAGCTACAGATCTCCGCGGCCTCTTCATAGCTATATCCCTGTACATCAACCAAGGTTAGGACGGGCCGGCGCTCTTCCGGCAGATGTTGAAGGGATTCCTGTATAGCCCTGCCAAGCTCTTGGCGCAAGGCATAATCTTCTGGAGACTCATCAGGTGAGACAACGTCAACGGGCGGAGCATCGGACTCTTCCGGGTTCAAAGGAGAGTAGTCCAAAGAAATTGCAGGTCGGGATTTTCTGGACCTGAGATAATCACGAGCGGCGTTGGCCGCAATCCTCATTAGCCAAGCGCGTAGATTATCCCCACGGAAGCTTCCAAAGGCCTTGTACCCGGAAAGCAGGACTTCCTGCAACACATCCTCGGCTGCGGCCCAGTCACCCAGCATCTGTGCAATCAGGTTATACGCCCTGGTCTGATAACTCTCAATGATGCAGTTATAGCAGTGGCGTTGCCCCTTGCGGTCTTTCACGACAAGGGTCGCGTGGCCTTTGCATTCGAACTCTGTGCTTACTGCCATTTCAAACTGGGCATCGGTCTGTTCCTTATCAGATCGCGGGTGCCGGGATGCGAGTGTGACTGTTTCCAATGTTATGGTGGTACCAGCACACCGTCAAGGCGGCGAATAGCTCAAACACTGAAGGTTCTGGGGCCGAAGTGACCGATGGTCATTCAACTCCTTGGTCGGGCGTCTGGAGGCTTCCGATAGGCAGCCTATTCTCCTTGACAGGCGCAAGCTGGAAGCCTACAATCCTCTCTGGAGAACGACTATCGTTCATGTTAACATTCCTATTGTAACCGTTAGGGATTCAACTGATTTCAAGAGCACAGAATAGGTCCCTATTAGACGCTAGAGTGAGGTGAGGCTGGAAGATGCGGGTGGTAGAAGGCATAGGGTTCATGGACACGCAGCTTATCCCCATATGGGAGAAAGTGCTCGTCGGACAGCGCCTCTCTCTGGAAGATGGGGTAAGGCTGTTCGAGACCTGGGATTTCCCGGCAGTAGGGCGAATGGCGGGGCATGTAAAGAGCCAGCAGAGTGGCGACAGAGTCTTCTTCGTGTTGAACCGTCACCTAAACCCGACAAACATCTGTGTTCTCTCCTGCAGCTTCTGTGACTTTGCCAAGAAGAAGGGTGATCCCGACGCCTACGAGATGAGCATGGAGCAGATCCTGGACCATGTGGATGAGGACACGAGGGAAGTACACATGGTGGGGGGACACCATCCCGATTGGCCCTTCGAAAAGTATGTGGACATCGTGAGGACTATCCACGAAGCTTATCCCGATGTCCAGGTCAAGGCCTTTACCGCTGCGGAGATAGACTACTTCGACCGCCGTTGGGAGATTCCTCCTGAGGAGTCTCTGGCCCGCCTGAAGGAAGCCGGGCTTCGCTCGATGCCCGGAGGTGGGGCCGAGGTCTTCTCCAGCCGTGTGCACAAGCTTCTGTTTCGGGGCAAGAGCAATGCCGACAGATGGATCGAAATTCACCGCATAGCCCATCAGATGGGCATCCCATCCAACGCAACGCTCCTATATGGGCACATAGAGACCTACCAAGAGCGAGTGGAGCATCTGATGCGTCTAAGAGAGCTTCAGGACGAGACGGGGGGGTTCCTTGCGTTCATTCCGCTGGAATATCAGACAGGGGACACCCATCTAGTGCCTAGGCAGGCATCCGCCATAGATGACCTCAAGACGATCGCCGCGGCAAGATTAATGCTGGACAACTTCCCCCATATCAAAGCCTATTGGGTGATGATCACCGAGGAGACGGCGTCGGTAGGGCTGCATTTCGGTGCCAGCGACCTGGACGGTACCATCGGGCGGGAGCGGATCGCTCACGCTGCCAAGGCAGCCAGTCCTGCAGGCTTGGCCAGGGAGCGTGTGGTCAACCTAATCAGAGATGCCCAGAAGGTCCCAGTAGAGCGGGATGCTCTCTACAACGTGGTACACGTTTATGAAAATTAGAGTAGGCAAGATACCGTATCTCAACTCGGAACCCTTTTATTACAAGCTGAACCGAAAAGAGATCGAGTTGCACACGATGGTCCCCAGCGCTCTATCCAAGGCAGCCGAAGACGGCGAGATAGACGCAGGCCCACTCCCTATAGTCGACTATTTCCGCATGGAAGACCGCTTCACGCGGGTTGGACAATTCTGCATAGCCACTTCTCAGAAATCCCGTAGCATACTGTTCTACTCAAAACGCCCCATCCAGGAACTCGATGGAGCTACTGTAGGCGTAACGAGCGAGACATCGACCACCAAGCGACTGATGGAAGTGCTTTTCGCCAACAGGTTCCACGTCACGCCTGGGAAGTATGTATCTCTCAGTGACCCCAACGACGCCTTCCTGTTGATAGGCGACGAGGCTTTGAGAAAGCGGTACGGCGTTCCCTCCTACCCCTATCGATACGATTTTGGGGAGGAGTGGTACCGCTGGACCCAGATGCCCTTCGTCTTCGCCCTCTGGGTTATTCGAAAAGACATGGGCGAGCGGGCGGCCAGCTATCTGGAGAACGTTCTGTATTCCTGTGTCGATGAAGGACTTGAACACATGTACACCATAGGCCAGATGCGGGAAGATGTCAGGATGAGTGGCAAGGAGATCGTGGAATATTTTCAAGGATTACGTTATTGGGCAGGGGTTGGGGAGATCAAGGCAATGAAACTTTTCAGAGAATACCTGGAGTTGTTACCCAGCATGAAGGCCGTCTGATGCTGGACACCATTCGTGAAAAGGTCATCCAAGGCGAGCGAATATCCGGTGAGGAGGGGCTATTCCTCTTGCGTGAAGCGGACCTGCTAGACCTAGCTCCCCTGGCCCAAATGGTCCGATACAGGCATAACCCGGAGCCGGTTGTTACCTTCGTAGTCGATACCAACCTCAATTACACCAACGTCTGCGATGCCTACTGCACTTTCTGCGCCTTCTACCGGCGGGAGGATGAAGATGGCGCCTATACCCATTCCATCGATAGCGTTATGGAGATGATGGGGCAGGCTTCGGCCAAAGGGGTCACCACGGTGCTAATGCAGGGTGGCCTCAACCCCAAGCTGCCCTTGGAGTACTACACCGACTTGGTGCGCGAGACCAATCGAAGGTACCCTGAGATTCACGCCCATTTTTACTCCGCCCCCGAGATAATGAAGATGGCCCAGGTCTCGGAGTTGTCGATCCGAGACGTCCTCATAGAGCTTCAGAAAGCAGGCCTAAAGACGATACCCGGAGGCGGCTCAGAGGTACTTTCCAACAGGGTGAAGCATAAGATCAGCCGTCTCTTCCCCAAAGGAAAGGTGGATGACTGGACGAACGTGCATCTGGAAGCTCATCGCCTTGGATATCGCACCACCGCCACGATGATGTACGGCCATTTAGAGGAAGATGAGGATATCATCGAGCACCTGGAACATGTCAGGGTGTTGCAGGATGAGACCAGCGGCTTCACTGCCTTCATTCCCTGGAGCTACAAGTCGGACAACACCGCGCTGTCTGCCAGGGTGAAGAAGTTGGCTGGCCCCAACAGCTATCTCAGGGTGATGGCCGTGTCCCGCATATATCTCGACAATCTGCAGCACATTCAGGCGTCATGGTTTTCCGAAGGTAAGAAGACGGGGCAGGTGGCTTTACACTTCGGGGGCGACGATTTCGGCGGCACTCTCTTCGACGAGAACGTGATGCAGGAAGCCGGCTTTTACAACCGCACCACGGTGGAAGAGGTAACCAATATAATTCGTGACGCCGGCTTCACACCCGCTCAACGCACCACCCTCTACGAGATACTGCAGCGCTACTAGTTAGCAGGCTACGGTTCCACGATATCAAGCGGGGGCACCGCGTCAATCAGTCCACGCTCATACGCGCGCTGATATAAAGTCTCCAGAGCCCTGCGCCCTTCCTCTCCCATGTCGATGGTATCCTCGTTCACGTACATAGCAGGCTCACACCCGCTCAACGCACCACCCTTCTACGAGATACTGCAGCGCTACTAGTTAGCAGGCTACGGTTCCACGATATCAAGCGGGGGCACCGCGTCAATCAGTCCACGCTCATACGCGCGCTGATATAAAGTCTCCAGAGCCCTGCGCCCTTCCTCTCCCATGTCGATGGTATCCTCGTTCACGTACATCCGAACGAAGCGCCGGCAGGTGTCCCGGTCTATGCCACGTCCGAAGGGGAGGGCGTACTCCACTGCCGCATCCTCGTTGGTAATGGCGTGGCGTATGCTGGCCCTCAGCGCCTCCGCTACTCTTCTACTCGTTGCGTCCCCAAGCCTGCGGTGCACTACGTCGAGTCCCAGTGGGATGGGCAGTCCGGTGTCCTCGCCCCAAGCCTGGCCCAGGTCCAGCAGCTTTGCGTAACCCTCACTCTCCCAGGTAATCTGCCCCTCGTGTATGATGACCCCCGCGTCAACGCGCCCATCGCTGACAGCTTCGCCGACCCCGTCGAATGGCAAGATGACAGGAGTGAATGAGTCCGATAAATAGATACGAAGGAGAAGGTAGGCGGTGGTGTATTCTCCGGGGATACCTATCCTTTTCCCATCCAAGCTCCCATCCGACGAGTTGGACCGGGATATCAAAACAGGCCCGTAGTTTCTGCCAACCGAGGCCCCACACGCCATAATCCTGTACTTGTGGGCTAGCCGTGGGTACGCGGCGGCGGATATGGCGGTAACGTCTAGCTCCTCTTTGAGGGCCCGTTGGTTTAGGGACTCGATGTCTTCAAGCACCTGTTCGATTTCGAAGCCTTCGACGGTCACTGTACCCGAAGCGAATCCGTAAAACATAAATGCATCATCGGCGTCGGGGCTGTGTCCTATTTGCAATATGGTCATATCTTCAGCCTCCAAGGATTGCGACTAAGTATAGGTTATGAAATATGCACAGTAAAGGTTTGATACGCTCAAAAGTCCTGATGGAAAGCCCTTGGCTGCCATGCTAAGATTGGGAAGCTCATCTGGACTGGTAGACGTGTTATCGGGAACCCCATGATTGGGAGTGGGTATCATGACGGTCACGGACAAGTGCGACGCACAGGGTGACGAGACCCTATTCCTCTGCGATTTCTCTCCACCCAGGGGCGCCGACACGGCCACGCTGGAGAGAGCCAGGGGGCTGGACGCCGACTTCATCTGCGTGGCCTACAACCCGGGCAGAGCGGTTCGCGTCGACTCCGCTGCGTTGGCCTACTCGATAAAGCAACAGACGGGCAAGGATGTGATCTTCAATTTGGCCACAAGGGATATGAACAAGCTGGCCTTGCAGACTCATCTGTTGGGTGCCCAAATGCTGGGGTTGGAGAATCTGGTTGTGGTCAAGGGTGACGGCTTCACTGCAAAGGACCATGAGAGGGTCAAGGGCGTTGACGATTTCAGTCCCACAGGCTTACTGAAGGCACTTACAGCTATGAATGAGGGCACCGACTTCAGAGGCTCGACGTTACGAGCCGCTACCGAGTTCTGCATCGGCGCATCCATAGACCTGAGCAGAGACATCAAGATGGAAGCCGAGCTCACCCATAGAAAGGTGCTCGCTGGAGCTCAGTTTTTCATAACCCAACCGGTGTTCAGTGCAGAGGAGATTAAGCGTTTCCTGGAAGCCTATCATACTATATCCGGAGACGAGATAGCCCAGCCGATATTCTTCGGCCTCCAGGTCCTCGAAAAGGACGGCGTGCTCTTCAGCAGCGTGCCGCAAGGGGTCAGGCAAGAGCTAGAGAAAGGACGCGATGGAGCGGACATAGCGTTAGAGTTGCGCCAAGAATTCTCTGAGTTGGGGATTAAAAGGATATATCTTGTTCCTCCGATCTTGAAAGGCGGAGCGAGAAATTACGAGGCTGCCCAAAGAGTGTTGGAAGGCAGCAAGCGTGGGTAGTTAGTGTTGAGTATACGCTGACGGTTATCCACAGCATCAAGGAGGAAAGATGGCCACAATACAAGAAGAGGTAGGGGAGCTGCTAGCGGACAAAGGGCTTACAATCGCGGTGGCCGAGGCGTGCACCGCCGGACTTGTGGGCTCTATGCTTTGCAGCGTGCCGGGATGCTCCCGATATTTCTACGGCGGTGTGATAGTCTACACCGGAGGCTCGAAGACCAAGGTCCTGGGAATATCCGAGGAGCTACTCAAGAAAGAGACCTCCGTGAGTCCGGTGACCGCCCTGGAAATGGCCCGAAGTGCTCGTCAGCTCCTGGACACTGACGTGGGGGTTTCGACCACTGGAGTCGCCGGACCGGCAGGTGGGTCTCCAGACAAGCCCATTGGCATGTTCTATATAGCGGTAGCCGCCCGGGATGGGTACGAGGCTACTAAAGAGCTACGTTGGGATGGTGATAGGAACGCCAATCGAGAGCACACGGCCTGGGCTGCCTTGGACCTGGTAAAAAGCTATCTTTCTTAGGAACGCCGGCTGAGGGCCCGATCAGCGCAGTTAGATCGATTCCCCTATTGGAAGGCCTCGCTGCCCTGGACGGGACCGGCCTCAGCTTGCTCGTCGGGCTCGGGTTCACTAGCAGTAGCCACCATCACTCTGCCCTCGTCCGCCGCCAGTGCAGTTTCCATTGCAAGGATAGCCACCTCGATCTGGCCATCATCGGGTTGCCGGGTGGTGAGCCTCTGCAAAAGCAGACCCGGATATGCGAACAGCTTGGTTAATGGGTTACCCTGGTGGGCTCCGCTGAAACGGATCACCTCATAGCTGATTGCGGAGATGGCCGGGATGAGCACTATTCGCGAAACTATCAGCCACCACAGGGGCTCACGGGCCACAAAAGTAAAGACCAGGATTGATACCACCATTACCGTAAGCAGGAAGGCGGTGCCACATCGTGGGTGAGCGGTGGGGAATTTTCTAACGTTGGCGACTTCCAAAGGGAGCTTGGCTTCGTGGGTGTGGACCGCCATATGCTCGGCGCCGTGATAGGCAAAGATGCGCTTAATGTCTCGCAGGAATCCTATGCCTCCGATATAGACTACCAGTACTACAAGCCTAATGATTCCTTCGATGAAATTGACCACCGGGTCCGAAGATATGATGTTCTCAAGAGGACGCGTCGCAAATAAGGGCATGATGAAGAAGATACCGATGCCCAGCGTGAACGCTACAGTAATTGCCGCGCCCAAAAACCACTTGGGGACTTCCTCCTCGCCCTCCGTCTGATCATCGATGGCGATCATGGCTGAACGGTTGAGGGCCTTTACGCCTAGCATCAAGGTTTCGATCAGCACCAGGATGCCTCGGAGGAAGGGCACACGCCGAAGAGAGCCGGTGTATAGCTGGCTTAGGGGCTCGGATACGGTGAAAATTTGGCCGTTCAGGCGCCGCACGGCAAGACTGAAGTGGCGCCTACCTCTGATCATGACCCCTTCCATGACGGCCTGGCCGCCATAGAAGAACTGTGGCTCCGCCAATTGTGGTCTCCTACTAAGATAAATAAAGGGGGCTGGAACCTACCGGCTGAGTGTGATGCCGGAGCCCTTGCCCCCGATCTCTATGCTCATGACACTGAACTATTGTAGGTTGAATCGTCGCTTCAGCCGCTCAATACGGCCCTCGGTGTCTACGACACGCTGCTGTCCTGTGTAGAAGGGATGGCAATTGCTGCATATCTCTACCCGCAGGGCAGGCTTTGTGGCCCCAGTCACGAAGGTGTTGCCACAAGAGCAGGTGACCGTAGCTGTGTGATATTCGGGATGAATGTCTTTTTTCATTAGTGTTCTTAACCTTATGTTGTGCTTTCTGCATAGACGCTGGCCTTGCGCTTGCCTTTGGCGGCCCATTCGAACTTGACTCTGCCATCTATGAGGGCGAAAAGTGTGTGGTCTCTTCCAAGGCCCACGTTACGTCCGGCGCGAATATGAGTGCCACGTTGCCTCATGATTACATTGCCGATCGTCACGTACTCACCGCCGTATCGCTTGACGCCCAGGCGCTTGGATTTGCTATCTCGGCCATTGCGAGAGCTGCCACCTGCTTTCTTATGGGCCATTAGCCCCTACCTCCCTCGCGTGCTTCCTCTTCTGTTTCGTCTTGAGTGTCATCTTCTGTCCCATTAGATGCCGTTATCTCGTCCGCGGTGCTTTGTTCGGCGGAGGAGTTATCAGTGATTGCTTCTTCTTGCTCTTCTATAGGCTTCACGCTCAGTTCGTCGGCTGGCCTGTCTTCCAACTCGTCGCTAGTTTCTTCGGTAGCTTCTTCCTCTAACTTTTCAACTGCCGTATCCGTAGACTCTTCAGTCAACTCGTCTGTAAAGGCGTCTTCTTGTGTCTCGGCCAGCTCCTCCTCAGGCTCCGCAACCAACACATCGGATGGTTGCTCCGGGGTTATCTCCTCTTCTACAAGGGCCTCTTCCGGTTCCGGCGCCCATTCAGGAATTCCGATCTCTTCATTACCGAAGACGATGGATGTAATTGCCAGTCGGGTATAGGGCTGCCGGTGGCCTTTCTTCCTTCGGTAGCGGACCTTCCTTTTGTACTTGAAGACGATAATCTTGGTGTCGCGGTCGTGGGCACGGACCTGGGCAATCACGCTGGCATCGGGAACAGTAGGAGTTCCGAGGATAGTCTCGCCGTCCCATGAGAGAGCCAGCACATCAGACAGCTCGATGGACGAGCCTTCCTCTGCCACAAGCTTCTCTACATCGATAACGTCGCCTGGTTTGACTCTGTATTGTTTATTTCCGGTTGCGAATACTGCGTAATCCATAGCTAGGTACTTATTGTATGGGCTCTCCCTAGGAGTGTCAAGCTGAGTGTGGTCAGGCTTTCACCTTACCTGTTGATCGCCAGGATGGCCATGGACACCGCAGCCCATAATAGCACGTTGGCTATCATAGGCTTGTCCTTGATTATAACCAGCTCTGGGCTCTCCGCATCGTAGGTATTATTGACCAGATGCAGATACCTGAGAACACCGAACATGACGAATGGCACCGTCAACGCCATCGTGTAGTTGTCGGGCACATTGCTAGCCGTGAAGCTATAGAGCGTATAGGCGATGAGCGCAGCTGCACTACTGAGGTATATCAACGGTTTTAGCAGGGTCTCGTTATATTGGCTGAGAACCGATCGTTGGACTGCCGCGTCGCTTCCTGCGGACCTGAGCTCACTGTAGCGCTTGCTTAGAGCTATGAACAGCGCACCAAGCGCTATCGTAGAGTACAACCAGGCCGAGATGGGAACGTCTATCGCCAGTGCCCCTACGACGATTCGAAGCAGATATCCCGCGCTTACGATCAATACATCCAGAACTATGATCCTTTTAAGCGTCGAGGAATAGGCCAGATTTACCGCCACGAACACAAGACATACAACACCTACGCTGGTGCCCATGAAAAAGCCGCCCACAAAAGAGGCCACCAGAAGCACCGTCGCGATGGTTACGGCTATCTTTATTGAAAGCTGTCCCGAGGCTATTGGACGCAACCGTTTACGAGGGTGGGCCCGGTCAGATTGCCGGTCGAAAATGTCGTTGATAATGTAGACTGCTCCTGACAGGGCGACAAATATCAAAGCCGCTGCTAAAGCCTTTAAAAAAAGCTCTCCCAGCAGCCCAGTCTCATCCGTGGACCAGCGTTCATTGAGCGAAAATGCCAGTGGAAGGAAAACCAGAAGACTTTTTGTCCATTGCACAGGGCGGGTGGATAGCACTACCGCTTTGGCAATGGCCAATGAGCGTGGTAGTAGCATGGATTTTGGTTTTATCTGACCGGCCGAGGGCTGGGCCACTTGGTCCTTTCCTGCCATTCAGTTGCCTTCGTCTTGTTTCAAGTCATCCTTCCAGGACGGTCATAACCGCCAGGAAGTTGCTCATTGTTCTGGACGGACTCTTTGCGCATGTACACCTGTACATATATAAGGGCGATTACGCCAATTAAAACAGCGAACCAAAGAGTACACAATCTGATGATGAAGGTTGCTGTAGAGGCGTGAGTCTTGCTCAGGTTTAGCTGCTGTAGCAATGCTACCATACCTCCCTCGGTGCCTACCAGGCCGCCGGGTAGCATCGTTATGGCTCCCAACAGAGTGGCGACCGCATATATGGAGATCGCTTGTCCCAGGGACCCTGGTACATCCAGGCCCTGTAACACAACCCACAGAGCACAGCCCTCGGCCAGCCATGCCAGGATACCCAAGCCCACCGCTATTGTCAGAGGCTTAAAAGAAAAGACCTGCTGAAATGCGTCTCTGGACATACTCAGGAAGGGCTTCCATCCTTGTGGCAGTGGAAGGCGAAGTAACCTCTCGCCCCCCCACGGAGATAGAACGAGCACGGCAAATATTCCGAACAAGGCCAATAGCGCAACCGCCACGGCCCATCCATAAGGGACGTTGGTGAGCCCCCACAGGCTCAGGATGAGCACGGCCGCCAGGTCGGTTATGCGCTCAGCGATTACCGCAGTGGATGACAGCGCCACAGGAACGTCCAGTTTCTCCTTAAGGAAATATGACTTGGACAGCTCCCCCACGCGACCCGGGCTTATGGTCATACTGAGTCCCGACATAAAGATGGCGGTGCTCGGTCCTATTCCTATCCTGACACCGAGAAATCTGAGGTAATAGTGCCAGCGCAGAAGGCGTAGGAGGTAGTTAGCGAAGGCCAATCCCAGGGCCATAAACCAGTATGCTATGGGAAAGGAGGAGACCTCCCCGAGTATTTCGGGGAGGTCTCCATAGATGGCAAGGCCGGCGAACACGACGATGGTGAGGATGAGGAAGGTTATGAGGCCTTTGCGCTTCATGTTTGGTCCCAAGGTCGTCAGCCCGGCTGATCCAGAAAGGCTACAGACCATGGTGAAGCCTGACCTGTTTGGTGTCAAGGTAGTAGCAAGCTATGACTGGGTACAGATGGGCCTTAGACTCTGGTTTCTTCAAACCTTGTCCCCAGGCTTTTAGGTGGTAGAATATGACAGAACCGAGCTTGCCAAACGGCAGATATTCGCGTCATTAGATTGGAAGATTTGTTGGGAGGTACTGTCATGGCTGAGTATGACCTGGTTATCCGTGGTGGCACGCTGGTCGAGGGGACGGGCGTTCCCCGGTACAAGGCGGACGTGGCGGTCAAGGATGGCCGGGTGGCCATGATCAGTGGCAACATCAGAGCAGGTGGGGCCAAGGAGCTAGACGCCAGTGGGTGTATCGTGGCTCCAGGCGCCATAGACCTGCACACCCATTATGACGCCCAGCTCAACTGGGACCCGTATTGCTCCCTGTCTGGCTGGTTTGGAGTGACCTCCTTGACCATCGGGCAGTGTGGGTTTGGGTTTGCGCCCACGAAGCCAGAGGACCGGGAACTGAACATGCGAATGATGAACCGTATAGAAGCGATCCCTCTTGAATCCATGCGACTGGGCATGCGTTGGGACTGGGAGAGCTTTCCAGAATTTATGGACAGCCTCGACCGCCAGGGATTGGGCGTGAACGTAGGGGCTGTGTTCCCCTTCTCTCCCCTGCGCGGATATGTGCTGGGGATGATACCTGCCCGGGAGCGCAGTTCGGTTACGGAGGCAGAGCTCAACAGTATGAAGGAGCTGTTCCACGAGGGGATGAAAGCGGGAGCCTTCGGCATATCCGCCAACAAGAATATGGAAGATCGGACTGAAGATGGCGGCTGGCTGCCCAGCCATATGGCGTCCGACGAGGAGTACGTGGCGCTGGCGCAGGTGCTGAGCGAGTTTGGGGTCGGCCACATTGGCTGGACCATAGGGGTGGGCCATTCACAAGAGTCGCAGATGGCGCAGCAGGAGCTATTGAAAAAGATGGTGAGAGTCAGCGGCCGCCCACTGCACGTAGCTGCCGGAGATGGCAGTCTTCCAGATTGGCTGGACTCGGCCCGTGCGGAAGGGCTTCCTCTCGTCGCCCAGCAGATCGCGACCCCAATTCTGGCCGAGTTCACTTTGGCGGAGTACAACCTTTTCGACTACATGCCCAACTGGGTACAGCCCTTAGTTGGTAGCCCGGAGGAGCGAATGGCCAAGCTAAAGGATACCAGCATTCGCCCCGCCATGAAGCGAGACGTGGAGCAGGTTCCCTTCGTCAGGACCGACTGGAACAAGGTAACCGTCTCTCAGGTGGCCCACCAGCGGAATTACGAGTACGAGGGCATGTCCATAAATGAGCTAGCCACGACGGTAGGTAAACACCCGCTGGATGCGTTCCTGGACCTGGCGATAGACGAGGAGCTGCAGACCGAGTTCACCCATCCGGCTGCATCCGATGATGAAGAACTCAGGGAGCAAGAGCTCAAGAACCCCTTCGCCCACATCTCCAACTCCGATGGCGGCGCCCATACCAGGTTCCTCACCGTCAGTGTGTGGCCCATCTACTTCTTGAGCCACTGGGTACGTGACAAAGAGGTAATGAGCCTGGAAGAGGCTCACTACAAGATTAGCGCCTATCCAGCCTGGCTGGCAGATTTCAAAGACCGGGGCACGGTGCGGGTTGGTGCGTGGGCCGATATCATGGTATATGACCAGGAGCGATTGGGCTATCTATATGACAAGCCCATCTTCGAGAATGACTTCCCCGGCGGCGAGCGGCGAATCGTTCAGAAGGCCACGGGTTTGCGTTACACCATAGTGAACGGGGAGGTCACTTTCCAGGAGAACGACTGCACGGGCGCCCTGCCTGGCAAGCTGCTGCGCAGCTACGACATGGTGGGATAAAGGAAGGTCGCAGGGTGGCTTACAATGAACGGGTGGTTGAGCGCGTTCGGGAAGTGCTGGCCGACCAGCCGCTGGTTGTGGAAAAGAAGATGTTCGGAGGCCTCAGCTTTATTTTGCAGGGCAACATGTGCTGTGGAGTAATCAATCATGACTTGGTCGTTCGTGTGGGCCCGGACGGCCACGAGGACGCGCTGGCCCAGCCCCATGCCCGGCCGATGGACTTCACGGGCAGACCCATGAAAGGCATGGTATACGTAGGCCCAGAAGGCTACCAATCTCCAGAAGACCTAAAAGGATGGGTCCAGCGCGGGCTGAAGTTCGCCCAGTCCCTGCCCCGAAGTAAGGAGATGCACTATCAGAGTGTCAACGCCTGAGTGGTGTAGTCGCGACACAGCCATAGCGTATTATTTGCCAGCCACGCCCTCAGGCAACTAATCCGTAGGTGTGCGCGTAGGAGTGGGGGGAGCCTCAATCTCATCGTGGGCAACCAGCACTCCCCTGTTTTGTAATGCTCTGATATTCTTCAGATCTGTAGAGCCCTCCCAAAGCTCGAGGTCATTGTCTTGGAGGAATACTACGTCCCCGTCTCCCAAACCGGCGTTCCCCAACAGGGGCGAGATATCACTTATCTTGTTCCCCCAAAGCACCAGCTCCCTGAGATTTCCTAAAACCTGGATGCCAGTTAAGTCCCTGATACCAGCGTCGAAGGCCTCCAGCCTGGTAACGTTATCAAGTTCGCCTACAGTTATCTCCTCGCCGGGCTCTTTATTCAGAGCCTCTTCAATGGCCGCCTTTAAGTTATCATCGGGGATGTTAAGGCCACTGCATACGCGTGTGCTATTCCGATCTCGATGAAGCGGGTCCATGGACGAGTCTACAACGAACGTCCATTCAACCAACGTTTCGCTCCGTCGGCCTTGTGTGTAAAAGTTTTGAAGAACTCCGTATTTTCCAGATGCCACGGTGCAATGGGCCAAACACCGGAAAAAGTCCCTTGCGATACACTCCGACTGGCACCAGACCCCGAGCACCGCTTCATTCCCAGGCTCAATTTCGCTGGTGATTATCATGTCGCAATGCGTGGAACGATGAACAACTCTTAACTGATTCGGTCCGTAGAACCTTAAATTAGGGCAATCTGGATGCCAATCGTAGAAATAGATCGTATCTGCATTGTTTCTGATTCTAATTTGAATAGTCTCGCCAAGAGCGTACTCGTCCTTCATCATGAACTGAATTGGCGCATCACTGGGCGTTGGCGGCGGCGGAAGTATCGTTAGCGTAGGGACGACTGTGGGTGAAGGCGTAGGCGCGGGCGATGATGGCGTTGGCGTAGGCAGGAGCGTCGATACCGTTGTCGGCGTTGAGATCAGGGTAGGCTCTTGCGTTGGAGTGGGAGTATCGATGGGGCCGGGCTGGGTGCAGCTCCCCAGAAGCAGAGTGCTTAACACTAGAACGATAGGCCAAAGAGAGGCTGTTCGCATGGCACCAATTATATCGGCCTCAGCTTGTTGATGCTCTCAACCGACACTGGAGGCAGGAAGTTGATCCTTGACCTGTAGCCTCAACCACAATCCGGGGTGACCATCACTTGACAACCAGAAAAGCAGAGGCACCTACACTATACCGCAATCGAGCTCGCTATTTTCTGCGCCGAGAGGTTTCGTACCGCTCGATGAATTCGACTGCCGGCGTGCGGGCAATAGCTTGGCCGATCAGGTCAACGGGCAGGTCTTCGAGTTTCTTGAAGCGGACACAAGACTTGCCCATGTTTAGCTTCTTACCGCTGGCCTTGTACTGCTCAACAAACCAACGCTCCGCCTCGGGATCGGCGTAAATGTTCATGAGATACAGGGACATGTAGTTCTTTTGGGACGCAAGGCTGGCATATACCAGCGCCTGGCCGTTGTAGGTTTCAGGGTAATCTTCCAGTGGGATGACATAACCTATCATTCCGTACTGCATGGTCTCCCCATAGCCCGTCGGCAGGTTGTCGAGGATGACTTTGCGTACGGTTGAGATCGCGGCTCGTCGGTCCTCCGAGAGTTCAGCCAGGTATTCTTCCACGGTTTCGGCTTCACTCTGCGCCATGGGCCTATTCGCCGGGTCCCAACGGGAGGAGCGAAGCCACGACTGTAGCTCCGGAGCCATCTCCCTCGGAGATACTCAATTGGGTGCCGGACTCCGCGGCCTCTTTGCGTACGTAACCCATACCGATAAGCTCGCTGGTAGTGGGCAGCTTCACCACTGAGGTGACCAGACCTACCTCTTTACCGTTCAGGGCCAGCTTAGCGCCTTCTGCCACTTGGGCATCGGAAGAAAAGCTCAGGGAGACCAGGTGCTTCTGCACCTTCTGGTAGGTGTCCAGCCTGGCGATGACCTCCTGGCCTATGTAACAGCCCTTGTCGAAGCTTATGGAGCCCCACAAACCGGTCTCCAGTGGGTTGTAGGCTTCGCCCAGCTCGCCACCGTACTCTGGCTCCCCCTCTTCCACCCTCAGCATCTCATAGGCTTCTATTCCAATGGGAACGATGCCCGCAGAGACGATGGCCTGCCAGACGGGCGCGGCGCTCTGCGAAGGGACTATCAGCTCGTATCTGGGCAGGCTTATGAGGTCTCTTCGTACAACGTGCCCCGTGACCTCGCTTACTGAGACCTCCGCTGATTGATATGGCTCGAAAGAGCTGAGGTCCAGGTTGACCAGCCTTCCCAACATAGCGCTCGCTCCGGGTCCGATAACAGAGAGCATGGCCGTGGAAAGGGTCACATCTTCGATGACAACGTCTTCGATTATCGTGTATTTATCTATCCACTGGGCCACTGTTTCTCGGGTTTGGGGGCTGGTGAGAAGCATGAGGTGGTCGCCTAGGTTGAGGACTGTAAGCAGGTCCAGGATCCTGCCCCTGTCAGTAGTGAGCACGGTGGGGGCGCCTTGACCGGGTTGTACGGAGAGCAGGTCGTTGGTGGAGAGGCGGTGGAGCAGATCGAGGGCATCCTCGCCGTTGGCCTTGAGTCTGCCTATGTAGGAGGAGTCGTAGATGGCAGCTTCATCACGAGCCGCTACGTATTCGGCCGACACGTCGCCATAGCTATGCACCAGCTCCCAGCCGAAGCGGCTCTGAAAGATGGCTCCTGATGTGGCTGCGGTAGTGTGAAGGGGAGACCTTTGCTCTGACATGATGTCCTCCGCGGACTTGGCTAAGATAGCAACGCCGCCATTTAAGAAAAGGCGGCGTGATGCGTGGCTGCAGCGGCCCTACTAGCTAGACGGAGAAGGAGTTACCGCAACCGCAAGATTTCTTGGCGTTGGGGTTTTGGAACACGAATCCTTTGCCGTTGAGACCATCAGAGAAGTCCAGCTCCGTGCCAGCAAGAAAGATGTAGCTCTTTTTGTCGATGAAGACCTTGACTCCATTGTCGTCAACGACCTTGTCGTTGGGGCCTCCCTCTTTTTCGATGCTGAGGGTGTATAGCAGTCCCGAGCATCCACCGCCCTTTACGCCGACCTTTACCCCGAACTCGTCTTCCAGCCCTCCCTTTTTGGCGAAGAACTTAATCTTATCCGCCGCCTTTTCGGTAATCGATATAGTTAGGGTTCCATCTTCAGCTATGGCCGTCATATCACCCTCCATTAGGTACTTAAGGACAATTGTTACTATTCTCGATAAATTATAGAATCTTTCCGGCTCGCGGTCAAGCTGAGTAGAGCGCAGCTGAATGAGTCTACCGTGGTGGTCCGATTCTTGGTCATCGGATTTCTGCTCAAGCGCTCTGGTCGATCGCCGCGGCCAGCTCTGGAAATCTCCCGATGGGTAGCACCGCTCCGGTCTGCTCGAAGTGGGTGATCAGCTCTCGTATATCCTGGGGTACCGGCTTGGTGGTCCCGCTGGAAGAGTCGTAGCCAACATATATCACCTGGCTTTCGGTGAGCAGCCGGTCTGATCCCTGAATGTATATCTCCGTATCCATCGTGATGCTAGTGTTTCCCAGATTGGAGACCCGTATGTAGATATCGAGCAAGTCTTCCACTCTGGCAGGCGCCTTGTACTCCATGGTGACCTTGACCACCGCCGTATCGAAATATCCCCGATGTCCCAGCTTGTATATACTGAACCCGAGATTGCGATAGTAATCCGCCTGGCCCACCTCCAGATAGTCCATATAAGAGCCGTAATATACGATCCTCTGGGCATCGCACTCCATCCATCGGACCCGCAGGGACGTGTGAAATTTAAAATCGGACTTTGACATCTATGACTCCTGGAGTCTATTGAAGGCGCGGAGTTCACGTTGACACTTCTAGGACTCCAGAATATACTCCTCGATGAGACGGCACAACTATTTCTGGCGACCTATAATTGTTGACAACTGGGCCATGCGACGGGCAGACGTGACGGCTTGAGGCAAAATCGCGGCGACCAGGGTTCCATGCTTTAATAAGGAGTACTTGCCGTCTTGTCCGCGCTAGTTCAGGTTGTTATAATCGAGTAAGATCATGGGCCCGTAGCTCAGGTGGTTAGAGCGCGGTCCTGATAAGACCGAGGTCGATAGTTCGAGTCTATCCGGGCCCACCAACGTGTACTGAACTGCGAACTACTGGGCCGTGGAGAGCCACCTCTGCGGCGTCTCCGCCCCCTATCGGGCTGTCCGGCGGCGTGGGTAGGGTGTAGTAGACCGTCGCCTTTCCTGGCTTGACCACGATCTCCTTGACGAAGGACTTGATGAAGGCCCTCGATTCGGTGATTTCGCTGGTCATCAGGAAGTCGCTCATGTCCTCGGCGAAGGCGGCGATGGTGTCCACGTTGTCCAGCACGGCCCGGCGCTCTGAGAGCAATGCCCTGGCCTCCTCTGCGGCGATCTCCAGCTTCTCCTGACGCTCCCGGTGCTCTCTGATGCGGGAGGTGGCGTCGGATATGTCGAGTTCCGAGTTCTCGATGACGTGCCACACCCGGTCCAAGCGCCGCCGCACCTCGATAAGCTCCGCTTCGATGTTTTCCAGCCTCTCCCGCTGCTCAGCAGCCACCCCGTCCATCTCCTCGTCCATCAGCCTAACCAGGTCCCGGATGTTGCTTTCCGTGAGGATGTTTGCGCGAATCTGCTCGATCATCAGCTTCTCAAAGCGCTTGGAGTTGAGGCGAGGCGTCTTGCAGGTTCCCTTGCCCTTTTTCAGCAGTGAGTGGCAGACGTAGTAGCTGTACTTGCCGCTTTTGGCCTCAGCCGCAGTGAGCGCCTTTCCGCACTTCTCACATTTCACCAAGCCGCTGAGTAGGTAGGGGCTGGATGCCCGCCGGGGGTTGACCCTGGCAGGGGCCTTGGAGCGAAGGGAGCGGGTGATCCGTCGAAACTCCTGCTTGGTGACTATTGCGGGAAATGCGTCCTCCACCCGCACAGGCGGCGCTCCGTCCTTGGCATCGACGCCCCAAACCAGCGTTCCTGTATACGCTTCGTTGGAGAGGATGCGGTGCACAGTGGACTTCAACCAGTGCTTGCCCGTTGAGGTGGGGATGCCCTCACCATTCAGCGTCTTGGTGATGTCCAGGGTGCTCTTGCCCTGAAGGGCCATCTGGAAGATGCGCCGGATCACTGAGTCCGCCGGCGGGTCCAGCTCCAGCTTGGGCCGCTTCTTTGCTCCGTCCTGGACCGACACCTTCCTGTACCCGAAGGGAGCGTAGGTGGAGACCCAGAAGCCCCGTATGGCGGCTTCCCGCATCCCTCGGGTCACCTCCTGGGCCAGGTTCTCGCTGTAGAACTCGTCCACGCTCTCGATGATGGCCTCCATGAGCTTGCCTGTGGGAGAGTCGTCGGCGTGCTCGGTGATGGAGACGACTTTGATACCCCGCTTCCTCAGCATGGACTTGAAAGCCACGGCGTGCTCCCGTTTGCGGGTGAAGCGTGAGAACTTCCAAACAAGAATCTCATGGAAGGGAGAGTTGGGCTTGCTGGCCTCATCCAGCATCTTTCTGAATTGGGGCCGGTCGGCGATGCGCCCGCTCTCGGCCTCGTCCACATACTCTCGCGCTACGACGTAGCCGTTCTTCTCCGCGTAGTCTCGAAGCGCCCTGAGCTGGGCGGACACGGACAGGTCCACGTCCTGCCGGTTGCTGGACACCCGTGCGTAGAGCGCCACGTTGCCGTTCATCCCTTTGTCGGTGTTCATATCCTCCCCCTTTTTTGCCTATTTAATGGTGAGTTCCTGGTAGTCGAAGAGCCGCTCGAAGGCGACTCCGTTGTTTATCTGGGGCCTCAGCGCCCCGCGTTGCTGGTAGGGCACGGCCACGACTGCAACCTTCGCCAGCTGTCCCTTCCACGTGACCGGCCTGGCAGCGATGGCGATGTCGCCGCTTCGTGCGCCCAGACGCGTGGACTCCACCTCGGCGTATGCAGCCTTGCCGTTGAGCACCACCCACTCGGCAATCGAGCCAGGGGATGGAGTGGTGCCCTTGCGGGGCATGCCGCCTCGTGAACCACAGAGGACGCGAGGATCCCGGATGCCGAAGCCCTGAGTGCGTGTCACGATGGTGGCCCTGAATTGGCGACGGTCCGGTGGCTCGGTCCACTCGGCCGGGTTGCCCTGTTCTTGGCGTTGATACAGGACCCCCAGGAGGGGCTGGTTCCGCATGACTTCGGCGAGCCGCAGGGTCACTGAGGCGTAAGAGCACTCGAACTGTGAGCGGAGAGCGATTATGTCCAGGCCGGAAGCCTTGGCGAAGGGAGCGAACACCGCAGGCTGCATCAGCACCGAGGCGGCGAAATAGTCGGCATCCCAGCAGAGCTTCCTGGAGGGCGAAGGCTCCATCTCCTGGTCCGAGAGCATCTCGTGAATGATCTCGTAGGTCTCGTGAAGGACGGTGTGGTTCTTGCCCCCCTCCCACTGGTCGGTTGAGTATCGGATCGAGTAGTGGCGCTGGTCCAAGCTGAAGTGGGTACCCCTAAGACCGCCGGGCAGCTTCTGCCCCAGCACAGACGCGATGCCAGCCTCTTCCAGCACCTTGATGAGCTCCTCGAAGCCGGGGCGGACCGACACGCGGAAGTAGCGGACGAACAGGTGGGCGATGTAGGCGGGGTCGTTCCGCTGCCTGCACGACAGCCTTGCCAGGATGGTCTCTCTGAAGTCGTCCAGCGTTCTCATCATTCCAAAAGCTGCTTATCGGTGAGTTGTTCGTACATCTCGACGATGAACCTTTTCGCCGCCGTGGTGAGGGGTCCATCGAGCCTGGTGCCGAAATTGAACCTGGGGTCGGCCACCACGTACCGGAAGGCCCGGTCGACGTTGGCCTCCTCGTCGGCATAGGGGTCTTCAACATCTTCCAGGTATCCGGCCCGTCTCAGCAAGTCATTGAGGGAGACCTCGTAGAAGTCCGCCAGCTTCCTGAGTATTCGGAGGCCGGGATTCCTCTGACCCTTCTCGATCTGGGAAAGGAAGGGATCGGAGACGCCTGAGTCTCGGGCCACCTGGCGCAAGCTGCGGTCTCCCCGCAGCTCTTTCAGGTAGGGGCCTATGTCCAGTTCGGCGGATTCTGGGTCCATCATGTCCCTATGATAGAACACTTGCTACATGTTTGCAAGCACTTTGTGGCCGAAATGGTAAATAATGCCATAAATCCCTTGTCCGCTATTATACAGCGTTGCTATACTATAGCAAAGGCCGAACTACTGTTCCCTCCGGCTGTCATCGTACCCACAGGCCGTGCCACGCGCAACGGCCATTTGGCAGCCCAATCCAGTCGGAAAGGTGTCGCTTTTTTGCCTAAAGACGTTCGTCTGACCAAGAAGCAAGAGGAGCTTCGCATCAAGGGGCTGCGCATCCTGGCGCGGATGATGGTCCGCGCCTACCTCAAGGACCTGGCTGACGCCAACCGGGGGGTATCCCAGAACGGCGTGTCTGCCGAATCTCAACGGGAAGCCGAGCAGGATGTCGGGTAGGCCAGCCCTCAAGAGGGTGCGTGTGAAGGCCGGGGGTGTGTGGAACATCCTCAACCACATCCACATGTCGCAGAACCAGCTTGCCCATGTGATGGGCTCGACCTCGGGCTACCTCTCCCAGCTGCTCAACGGCCAGCGCAACCCGTCGCCCAAGATGCGGCGTCGGCTGCTCCAAGCCCTGGGCAATCCTCCCTTTGACGAGGTGTTCATCTTGGAGGACGCCCATGACTAGCCAGCGCCGTCCCACGGACCCGCCGTTTTCGCCTGGTGTCGCCTTAATGCCGGAGGACTTCCCCCGCCGATTAACCAGGCTCAAGGAGATCACTGGCCTGTCCTGGGAGGGGCTCGCTACATGCCTCGGGGTGGACATGAAACAGGTGCATCGCTGGCGCCAGGGAGGGGAGCCCTGCGGAGGGGCCGTGCTATCGCTGGTCATGGTGGCGACTCTGGTGCCCGAGGGTCTTGGAAAGCTACTGGATGATGACCGGATAGTCGTCTACAGGAGGAATTAGAGATGTCGTCAATGAGAGGGATCAGAGATATGGAATGCCTTCAGAGAATCGGCCGAAACCGGCGAGGCAAACTGCCCCGAGACTTCCCCCAGCGTTTGGAGTTTCTCAAAGAGACCTCCGGCCTGAGTTGGAAGGCCCTGTCCCGGCGTCTGGGAGTGAGCTACCAGCGGGTGCGCCGTTGGCGTGGAGGCAGTGAGCCCACGGGAGGGGCCATGCTGGCCCTGTTCCAGTTGGCATCCGAGGTGCCAGGGGGTATGGAGGCGTTGGTCCCCGAGGAGGCGGAACTCCTCCGCCGGGGAGTCTAGCGCCTTGGGCCGTCAGAAATGGGTCTACCACAAGCTCCCATCGGAGTTCCCGCCGGACTTCCCCCAGCGGCTGGAGAGCCTGAAGGAGGCCACAGGGCTGACCTGGCTTGGACTGGCCCGCGCCCTGGGCGTTGACGCCCGCATGTTGCGCCGCTGGCGCACGGGGACGCAGCCGGGCTCGGGGCACCTCATCGCACTGTTCAGGTTTGCCGACGGGCTGGGGCTGCTACGCCACCTGCTGCCGGAAGCTGAAGATCAGGAGGCGGCGCTGCAATGAATCGCCTCACGGTCATCAGCCTCGGAGGAGGCGTCCAGTCCACGGTAATGGCTCTCATGGCGGGCGATGGCGCATTCGGCGGCGTGCCGGACTGGGCCATCTTCGCCGATACTCATTGGGAACCACCCACCATATACTCTCACCTGGAGTGGCTGTCCCGACGCCTTCCGTTCCCTCTCTGTTACGCCCGCCGTCCGTGTGCCTCTTCAGGTCGTCGTTACCCTGCTGAAAAAGACAGAGACCGCCTCGGAGGGCGGTCTCGACCCTACCCTCGAATCGGTAGGGGTGGTAGGTAGGATATAGCACCAAGAGCCGTCTGTCGTCAATGGTCCGAGGGTTGATTGTCCCTTGGCCTTCATCTCCTTACAACCCCCTGGGGGTCCCGCCTCGACGCCTGTCTATTGAGGGCCACGTCGAGGATGGAGAAGGCTTCGGCGATGCCGTGGTTCTCTACTCTAGGGACGGGTTCCTCCTGCTGCTTCAGCAGGGCATGAGCGATGAAGTCCGCCATCTGAAGCAGGTAGTCGTCCTTGGAGCTGCGGAAGGCGGGGCCACCGATGACGTGCTCTATGGGGATGTTCCTGGTCTTCTCCCCGTCCTCCCAGAGGTCGTAGCGGCTGGGAACGTGGTTGCGCACCTTGAGCCGACCGTAGAGCCGGGTGATCATCTGCTCCTTCCCCTCGTCGAAGATGAGGAAAGCGTGCCTATTGGCTGAGGTGACCGAGGTGTTGATGCGGTTGAGGAGGCGGTCAAGGCTGGCCTGCTCGTACCTCCTGCTCTCCGGCTTGTGGAGGCAGACGTTGATGACCTCGATGCCGCCCATGCGCCTGGCGGCATCCTCCAGGCGGCACAGACCCTCCAGAAAGACACTGGCTCCCTGTGCCACGGACACCCGTTCGCTGTTCGTTCCGTTCTTGGCGAGCAGCCCCCGTCCCGCCAGCAGGTCGCAGGCGTGAAGCTCCCTGGACAGGGGGATTCCGTACCGCTCCATTAGCTCCAGACGCCATGCGTGGATGCCGGCAAAGAGCCGGTTCCAGACCTCGCCATCCACTCCCAGGGCGGAGCGGACGTAGTAGCGGGGGCCTTCGGACTCGTCGATGTAGTACAGACGCATGATTCTTCTCCCGTCTCCTATAGGTGTTTAGGGGTCGTTGAAAGGATGGATAGGCTCCCAGCGGTCAGGGGTGCGCCAGGCCGGACCCAGCGGCCCCACCCTCTCCAACAGGTTTCTGGGAGCCACAAACAGGGGCACCTGCACCTTCGCGGTGTGCATCTCCTCTTTGGCGATGCGGAGAAAGTGGGTCTCGGCCACGTCGTCGTCGAAGACGACCAATACGGCAGGCTGAGCGCCGTGGTCGTCGATGGGCCGGTGGGTGGAGTAGTAGCGCAGGTAGGGGGCGATCCTGGCCGCCATGGTGATGGGGCGTACCGCCCGGCGCTCCCATTCCAGGAAGAAGGGCCAGATCGCCTGTCCGTTGTGCAGCAGGCCGAAGGCGTCGGGACGGACCGAGTGGAGCCTCTCTGCGTAGCGGAAGTACCTGGAGGCCCGTCCAGGGGAGTCGAGCTGCGCCAGCTCCCGTCCCCGGCTGCGGGCCTGCTTCGCCAGGACGGCTATGAACCAGTGCACCGCATCGGTGTGCTGAATGTTCCTGAGCAGCTGACGGGCTCTTGCTCCGGAGACGTTTCGCCAGGTAGCGGCACGGTCAGGGTCTGTAAGGGAGGCGCTCCATCGCTTCTTCATCGCGCCCACGGAGGTGCGATCGCGCCTTGCGAGGACAGAGAGCCCCAGGTCGGAAAGGATGAGGCGGCGACGGCCCTCTACAACGTCGTCGATGACGAGACCCAGGCTTGTGAGCCGTTGCAGAAGCTGGGAGATCCTCGACCGCTTCACCTCCAGCACCCCACCCAGGTGAGCGGGCGTCATCCAGGGCCAGTCGGAGAGCAGGTCGAGGCAGCGCTTCTCCGTCGATTTGAGCAGCGCAGGCAGCAGGTGGTCGGGTGCGGAGTCGTCCTGCCCGTCCACGTTGAGGTGTTCGGGGAGGGAGACCCGCTCGGGCGGCTCCTCGGTAGGCAGATCTCCGTTGGGGCTGGTGTGCTTCAAGGCCCTACTGAGGTCGAGGGATACCGAGTCCGAGGGTATGCGCCATACGGGCGTGGATGGGTCTGCCGACACAGCGTCCCGCTCAAGGGCGAGGAACGAAGCGGCCGGCGCTCCTGCCAGCAGCCTCCTCGCCTGTCGGAGGCGCACCTCGTCGGGAAGCAGGACAAGGATGGCGCTGGGCGACGGGCCGTCCCGCAGCCTCCAGAGCCGCTTGGAGAAGGCCGTCCTGTCGGAGGTGAGCCCCTGCCTGACGACGCCGATGATGCGTTCATCGGGAAGGACGATGGCGGCGTCCATGGGCTTGGCCCGGTACCAGCGGAACCGGATGGGGTGGGCGATGTTGGAGATAGTGGCAGCGAGCCGGTAGATGACTGCGGCGGCATCCAGCCGCTCCAGGAGGACGCGCTGCCACTGGGCGGAGACGGGATAGAGGTTCAGAAGCTCATCCACCGTCATGCCCTCGACCCGTGCCAGCCGGTGCAGCCCAGATGGGGTGAGATAGAACCGGCGCGTTGGCGGCGTGACGTCCGTGGCGTGGGGGACGGAGGCGGCCAGGCCCTCGACCTCAAATTTCTCGACGCTCTCGTAGACCGAGCCCCGAGACCAGCCGGAGACGGCGACCAGCTCCAGCCGGTCGAGGAAGGGCATGGCTGCCAGATGTCCCAGTAGCTCTTCTTGGCACTCGGTGAGCGTCATGCGCCCTGCTCCTCTTCAGGAGCGTCTTGCTCCTTCTTCGTCTCGGTTGCGCCAGCCGCCTTGTCCCGCTTGGTTCGCTGATTGCGCCGCTTGGAGGGCTTGTCCCGTTTCTTGGGAGCCGGGCCATTGCTGGGCGGGGTCTTATTGCCCCTCTCCAGGGCCGCAATCGCCGCCCGGTACTGCTCCACCAGCCGCTCCGACTCGCCCTGGCCGGCGGCTATCTCCTTCACCGGGGTGGCGTAGCCGCCAGTGGCGGCGCGGATGCGGGCGGCGACTTCGGGGTCTCCCGCATCGGGCTTCCTGACGGCCATGGAGAAGACGGGGAGCCGCTCCTTGTCCACGGTGGCCCGCACGTAGCAGTGGTGCACCGGCAGAGAGGTGATGTCATCCTCGGAGACCCGGTCCTTGCCCAGCTCCCAGACCAGGGTCCTTGCGTCGTTACCCGCCACCTGGAAGACGGCCAGACAGCCCACGTTGGACATGATGGAGTCCTGCATGGTGCGGGAGAGGTCGCCCAGCTTGGCCAGGCCCTGGGTGGCGAGGATGAACGATGCCCCAAACTTCCCCAGCTCGGAGAGCATGGTCTCGTAGTCCACGCCGGGCATGGACTGCATCTCGTCCACCACCACCAGGACGCCCCTGCGTTTTTCGAGGGGCAGGGCTCCCTGCTCCCGAATCACGGCGTCCACCAGGTTCAGGATGGAGGCACCCACCAGGGCGGCCACGTCCCTGCCCGCCGTTCCCTGGGAGGTGGAGACCAGAAGCACGCCGCCGTCCAGGATCAGCTGGCGCATGTCGATGGTGGAGCGGGACTGGCCCAGGATGGCCCGTGCCTTTTTGGATGAGGCGTAGTAGGAGAGGCGGGTCTGGACGGGGGCCAGAGCCTCTGCCTTGTACTGGCGGTGCCAGTTACTGAAGTCCCTGCTCCACCACTCAAGCAGGTAGGGGTCGCTCACCTTGGCCAGCACCTTGGCCTGGAACTTGTCGTCGGAGAGGAGCCTGAGCCCGTCCAGGATGGTGTACTGCTGATCGGCGTCCACCCTCTCATTGGCCTCGTGGAGGGTCTTGACGGTCTGCTCCAGGATGGACTGCATCCTCGGTCCCCACTGGTCCCAGAGGCCCTTGGCGACCCGCACCACCGAGTCGGCGGTGCGGTCCCTGTCGGCAAATATTCTGGTGTCGAGCAGGTTGATGCCGGGAGCCCCCGCATCGTCGGCCAGGTCGATGAGGCGCACCCGGTCGATGAGGGACTCGGGCACCTGCCCCAGCAGCCCGCTCACCAGGTCGGTGTGGGGATCGACAACGACGATGGCGTCGGGGTCCTTGCCCTTGGCCTTCTGTTTCAGCTTGTGGGAGACGATGTGGTGCATGAGGGTGCTTTTCCCCATGCGGGTGCGGGCCACGTAGAGGTGGTGGCGTCGCAGCAGGTCGTCGGGGAAGTGGATATCCCGGGGATTGCCCGCCGTGGTCTGGCCCACCAGAGCGCCGCCCCTGGTGCCTCTGGCCGAGGGAAGGAGCACCCGTGCTCCCGACCGCTCCACCAGGGGGGTCTCATCTCTTGCGCCCGGCGGGTGCCACAGGCAGGCCACCTCCCGCACCCCCAGGACGCTGCGCTTGCCGAAGAGCCCCGTGGAAGCGGGCTGCAAGGACGGGACCGGCACCGTAGGCCGCACCTTGCCCACCCGGAAGCGAGCGCCTGCGGGGTTGTCGTAGTGGCGGTAGGCCGCCGCCACCCGGCTCAGCAGCTCATTTGCGCGGCGACGTGGCTCCTTAGCGTCTTTGGGCAGAATGGCGGTGACCTGAAGCTCCGCGCCAAAGGCGATGCGGGAGACCTTCTCCTTGATCAACAGCGGGTCGTGGACGCGGGAGCGAGCCCGCCTCCAGCGCCACCATCCCCAGCCCGCCACGACCGTCCCCAAGGCCACGCCAGCGGCCAGGAGTACGGCCTTCCACGTCTCCCCGCCCTGTACCCAGAAGTAGCCCTGGAAGACGCTGAGGGCCGCCAGGCCCAGGACGATCATGAGGACGGCGTCGGTCTGGAGGGGCTTGGTCTGATAGGTGTATGAAGCGTCCCTGTGCTCGGTGGCGGGGTTCCTGACGGCCTTGTTCATGTGGGCCGCCGACCAGTCGGGTCCCAGGGAGCGCAGCAGGATCCGGGCCACGATGCGCTCCTTGTCGTGCAAAGTAGACAAGGCCCCGATCAGTGCGATGAGAGGGTCTGAGCCGGGGTCCAGCAGGTCGTCGTCGCGGAAGGTGCGGAGGGGAAGGTAGTCGGGGCCGTCGGCGGCCAGGGTCATGCCCCACGCCTCCTCTCCCTCGTCAAGGCGCAGGGGGTCCTCCTCGTGGGGCACATCCTGGATGCGGGCCTGGGGGTAGTGGGCCGATATCTGGCCCTTGACCACCTCGTCGTCGCGGCAGCGGGCCATGAGGGTCACGCCGTCGGCGTCTCCCGCCAGCTCCAACGAAAAGGGCTCAGGGACCGCGATGGACTGGAGCAGGTTCTCCACGCCCAGCAGGGTGCGCTCCCCCGTGCGGGGCGGCGTCACCGCCAGCAGCACCGGGGGCTTTTTGTCCTTTTGGCCGCCCAGCAGCCAGCCTATGGGGTTCAGTTTCATGGTGGTTTCTCCTTTCTGAAGGTGAGTTGCTATGGGTAGCTCAGCTGTGTACGGCAGGCCGGGCGTCAATGAGCCCCTGCTCTTCGGTGGTGGCCAGGATGCGGACGGGGAAGCGGCCGCCCCGGGCGATCAGCATCCCGTCCCCGCGAGGACAGGAGAGAAGCCACTGGACGTCGGCCTCCGAGAGGTCGAAGGACTCCCCGACCGCTCTCAGCGCCGCCGCGTCCTGCTGGAGCAGCAGCTTGAATGCGGAGTTCTGGAGAAGCACCCTTCCCGAATGGCCCACGATGGGCCTACTGGTGTCCTCGCTGAGGAAGTCCTGGACATCCTGGGTAATGGAGATGAGGCCCAGATGGTGCTTCCTTGCTCGCTTTGCCAGGGAGACCAGGGAAGAGGCCCCCTCGGGGTGCTGCATGATGCTCCACACCTCGTCCACCACCAGCACCCTGGGTCTGGGGTCCCTGGACGCCATGGACCAGACCGCCTCGGCGCACACCAGCGTTGCGGCGGGCCTTAGCTCCGGCTCCAGCAGGCGAAGGTTGAAGACGGTGATGGGAAGCTCGGTTCCCATCAGGTCTGCCCCCTGGTCGGTGAGCAGGTGGCGCAGGCTGCCGGTGGCGAAGGGCCTCAGCAGGGATGCCATCCCCTTATAGCCCTGAGATTCGAGGAATATGAAGAAGTCCTGGAAGCCGGTGACGGCACGATGGGTGGTGTAGTAGGCGGTCAGGGCCTCGTCCAGTGTGGCCCGCTGCTCCGGTGAGAAGCGTTCGCCCACCATGACCTCGATCAACCTGCGCAGTCCGCCCACCCGTTGCAGGACCTCGCTCTCATCCTCCTCTTCCAGAACGAAGGGGTTGAGCCCGTGACCGGCGACGCCGGGGGTCAGCACCCTTCCCCCTGCGGTCTGGGCCAGGGAAGCGTACTCCCCTTCGGGGTCGATGACGTAGTAGACGATGCCCCTGGATATGCCCCGCAGCAGACCCAGCTTGGTGGAGAAGGACTTCCCCGCGCCGCTCCTGGCCATGACCACCGTGTTGGCGTTGAGGAAGGCCCCGTCGAAGGGGTCGTAGGTCACGACCGATCCGGACCGCAGGTCCAGGCCGAAGAGGGTGCCCTTGCGGGTGTCCAGGTCGGGGGGCGCGAAGGGCAAGAGGAAGGCGAGGGTGGTGGTGTCCACCGTGCGCCAGGAGCCCCCCGGGTTGAGGGCCAGGGGCAGCGTGGAGAGGTGGCCGTCGCGCTGCCGGAATCTCATGGCGTCCAGGACGGCCATGGACCCGGCGAAGAGGCCCCGAAGCTGCTGCCCCCGCTCCTTCAGCGAGTCTGCTGTCCCTGCATAGATGGTGATGGAGAAAGAGGCGTTGAACAGGCGCTCCCTGCCCCGGTGCACCTCGTCCCTGAGCCGGGATGCGTCCTCCAGGGCGATCTCCGTCTCCGGAGAGGCCGTCCTGCCCCGGCGGAGCGAGATGGCGATGCCCGACTCCATCTTCACCCGCTGCCACTCCAGGGTCCTCACGGCCTGGGCGGTGGCGATGGGCGAGATGTGTATGGACAGGTCCATGGGCAGGCCCAGGGCCAGGACCCGCTGCATGTACCCCAGGGGCAGGGTCCGGGGCCAGCGGGTCAGCTGGTAGCTCCTTCCCAGGCGTTCTCCCATGTCGAGCTGGCCTCTGCTGAGGCTGATGACCATAGGGGACTCCGGTGATGGAGCAGGCGGAGCGCATCCCCGCAGGGTGGACTCCACCAGCAGCCGCAGAGCCCTGTCCTTGAGCGGGAAGACGGCGAAGCCCGCCCTGGTGAGGAGGCCCTGAAGCTCGTCGGCCCGCGCCTTTAGAGCGATTGCGTAAAAGCGCCGGTCCACGACGCCGGGGCGCTCCTCAAGCTCTCCCAGGAACTCCCCTAAAGAGGCCGACGCCTGGGCAACTCCCTCGGCCAGGCCGCTTGGACGGCGCTCAGCCAGGGAGTCTCGAAGGGCTCCCAGCCGGGGCGGGTGCTGTCGCACCAGGAGTTGCACGGGGAAGTCCAATGCGTTGAGGACGGCGGCGAAGGCCCCCATGATGGGCTGCTCCACCTCCAGGCCCCGCACCTCCATGACGGAGACCTCCACGCCGCCGAGACGCAGGATGGTCTCGTCATGCAGCCCCGCTATCGGAAAGTAGCGGGTCAGAGGCGGCGGAGTCTTGGGTTTCTTTGGGGCACTTCCGTCCGGCTGGGGTTGTTGGGTTTCAGCAGGCGCTTCGTCTGTGGTCACCGGCGCCTGCTCTCCCGCCGGGGGATGAAGACCCTCGCCGGTCCTGCGTCGAAGGGGTCTGAACTTGCGACGTTTCATGGGCGCACCTCCTGGGGTTTGAGTGGTATGCGAACGACGGCCTTCTGCGGGAGCCGGTGCCGGGGCAGGTGGCGGCCCCTCTTGGACCGCTTCCGCCGCCGTGAACCGCTGGCGCCGTTGGGCCGAGGCTGCTTGTCTTCCTGCTCTTTGCCGTTCCTTTCCTTGCCCCGTGTCATGACTGCTCCTTCCGCCGTCGCCGGGAGGCGCGCAGCGTGCGGATGGCGGCTATTACCAGGTAGACGCCGGTGCCCAAGACGGCGACGCCGACGAAGGGAGACGGGGCCAGGGACGCTGCCGTCAGCCCGGCCATGATCCCGACGACTCCGGCCATCAGTTGAAGCCTTGGCTCCTCGGTCCAGTAGGCCAGGGCCACCAGGCCCAGAAACAGGATCGTGTCTGCGGTACTCATACATTCCTCCTTGTCTTCTTGCTGTTGTGGTTCCTAACGCGTCGGCAGCAGCACCGTGGTGCTGTCCACCAGGAGCACCATGAGGCCCTTGGCCAGGAGCACCAGCACCAGGCCGGAGATGGCTCCGATGACAGCGCCCTTGGCCCTTCCCCTGGCATGGGGGTTCTCCGGCTCGCCCCACATGAGGACGAAGGCGGCCCAGACCAGGCTGAAGCCCGCCAGGATGCCGGCGATGAGGATGAAGATGTTGAGAAGCCGGTTGTACTCCTCCAGCATCTCCGCCCCCGCCTCTCCGTGGGACGCTCCGGTGGTGAAGAGGGCGAAGGCGATAAGCGCCGCCAGGCTCACGATGCGCCCCAGGGCTCTCGGCAACACCCTCAAGAAGGGTTGGTCCAGGCGAGCCGCATGGTGGATTGACGAAAGAGCTCTACGCATTACCGAAGCTCCTGTCCCACCAGCTCCCGGAAGACCTCCTGGGCTGGGATGGCCTCGCCGGGGATCTCCTCGGCGGTGTAGCTCTTCTCCGAGACCACGGCCCCGGCCTCGTCCTCCATGAGCTGTCTTGCCTCGATGGAGATGGAGAGGCTGTCCAGCCAGGCCATGTAGAGCTCGGTGCGGAGCTTGGCCGCCTCGTCGGGAGTCAGGTCGAAGTAGTTGTTGTCCTCCATGTGGTCCAGGGCGTCCTTGTAGGGATTGGTGGAGTCGTCCTCGTCTTCATCCTCGTCGTCCTGGTCCTCGATGAGCTGGAGGTACTGCTCCGGCTCCGAGGGGATGTCGGAGTCCTCCGGCGGGTCGGGCAATGCCTCGAATGGAGCGTCCGAGAGGATGGGGAAGGCGGTGGAGAGCACGTCCCGGTAGTGGCGCACCAGGGGCTCCTGCTCCGTCACCTCGGCCGAGGTGTAGGCGGGGATGACGACCTCCACGTCCACCTCCTGGGTCACCTCCTTGCCCTCCACCCACACGTCCTCGCTGACGTGCTGGCTCTGGCTCTGCCCCGGCAACGTGACGGTCTCGCTGACCGCCTGGCTCTGGGTCTGGCCGGGGATGGTGACCGTCTCGCTGACGGTCGTCTGGTCGGTCTGTGCGGGAAGGGTGATCTCGGTGGTGGCGTAGGTGGACGCCTCATCCTCGGCGTAGCCGGTGGCGGTGCCCGAGGCCGTCCCTGATACATACTCCGATGCGTAGGTGGACGCCTCATCCTCGGCGTAGCCGTAGGCGGTGCCCGAGGCCGTCCCCGATACGTACTCCGATTCGTAGGAGTAGGCGGTCCCCGACGCATAGCTCGAAGCCTCGGTGGAGGCGTAGCCGTAGGCGGTTCCCGATGCGTAGCCTGACGCGGTCCCGGAGGCGTAGCCCGTCGCGCTGCCGCTGGCGTAACCGGTTGCCGTTCCCGATGCGTAGCCCGATGCGGCGCCGCTGGCATACCCAGAAGCCGTCTCCTGGGGCACCCATATATTGAAGCTCAGCCAGCCCAGGATGATGTTTGCCCAGTGACTGACGGCGGTGGTGAAGCCCCCGACGAGGGTGGAGACCCATGAACCGACCGTGGCCCAGACGGTGACGCCGACGATCCTGGAGACCCACGAGCCCACCGGCGTGGAGACCCATGAGCCCACCGCCGTGGAGAGCCATGAGCCCACCGTGGTCCAGACGCTGGCTCCGACGATGGCCGATAGCCACTTGCCCACGGTGCCCGAAAGCACCGCGCCGAGGACGGTCCACACCTCGGCGTTCACGACGGCCGAGAGCCACTTGCCCACGGTGCCCGAAAGCACCGCGCTCAGGATGGTCCACACCTCGGCGCTCACGATGGCCGATAGCCACTTGCCCACGGTTGCGGATATCCACCCGCCCACGGTGTGGGTGACGGCCCCCCAGGCGGCGCTCAGGGTTGCCGAGAGGGTGCGGACCACGGGTGAGAACCAGGCGCTCAGAGTGGCTGAAACCGTATGGACCACCGGGCCGAACCAGGCGCTCAGGGTCGAGCTCACCGTGTGATAGAAGCCCGCAAAGTGGCCTATGACGGGTATCCGCTCGATGAGGGACTGCTCCTCGTTGTGGGTGAGGTCCACCCTGCCCGGCAGGGGGATCACACGGGTCGACGTGATGTCCGCTCGAAGGGATACCTGGTGGACGCGGTCCTCCTGGGGAAGGGAGAAGTTGAAGGGCATGTCGCCGTCCCGGGCGAAGGCCAGGCCGGTGGTAGAACCGGCCGCCGAGACCGCCAGGTAGACCTCGCCGGTCACATCGGCGACGTCGGCATCCAGGAGCAGCTTCCGGCTCACCGCTGCCGCGGGGTCCGCCGGGTCGGTGAGGACAGTGGCTTCGACGACCTCCTCCGCCCGGCTGTTGCAGGCGCTGGAGAGGCGGCCCGTGACGTTGCCCAGCCGCCAACCCACCTCGGTCATGGAGAGGCCGCAGTCGGCGGTCTCCAGCCCTGGCAGGGGGTAGGGAAGGCTGCCCTGGTCCAGCACTCGGATGCCGCCGTTGCCCAGGGCGTCCCGCCAGGAGATGACGATGGCCTTGTGGTTTGCCGTGAGGGGGATGGTGTACTGCCGGGGCTCTCCCCGGTAGAGGACCCCCTGGGTGTAGAAGGGCCGGTAGCGGTCGTGGGTCTCGGTGGTGACCTGCACCTCCAGGGACGTTGCCGCACGAAGGGTCAGCTCGGCCTCGTTGCCCCGCACCCGCCACGCCTCGATGAAGAGCCGTTGGGGGTCGGGGCCGCTCGCCGGTCCAGCGGCAAGGGCCGCAGAAGGAGCGATGGAGGTCAGGATGACCATCACGGCCAGGAGGAGGCTCAGGCACTTGAAGGGGAGTCCCTTCAGCCGGAACCTCCACAGTCTGCGCCGTCCTTTCTTCTTTTGAGATTTGGGCTTGGGCGGCGTTGCTACCGGAGGGTTGAGCAGCGCGGTGACCTCTCCCTCGTACCGTTTGGGCGAAAGGGCGAAGCGGAGCAGGTCCAAGATCACTATGGGCAGCCCCCTCCCTCCGGGGCGCACGGCCACCATGGCCAGCCCCAGAAGGCCGACGGCGATGGCGGCGCCCAGACGGACGGCGCCGTCGGGGAGGAAGGCGGCCTGCTTCCATAGCCCGTAGGCCAACCCGACGACCGCAGCGATGGCCACGATCTGGGGGAAGGTCAGGCCCAGCAGGACCTTGTCCTCCGTTTGCAGGTGAGTGGGTACTTCGTGTTCACGCAAGGGCGTACACCTCCTAAGGCGAGTTGCCGGACGGGTTGCTCGGGTTGGGCAATTCGGGGGTCACGGGACTGCCGATGGCGGCGTTGATGATGAGGTTCATCACGCCATAGGCCAGCAGCGCCAGCACCACCCCGGCCAGGGCCGTGAACATGGCGCTCTTGCCCCGCTCCATCTGGTGGGGCGCGCCGGAGGCGGAGAGGTACAGGAAGGACCCGTAGATGAAGAACCCTGTGCCGACGACACCCACCATCGCTAACAAGATGCCCACGATGTTGGATACCGTCTGAATCAGATCGCTCATGCGAATACCTCCTTCTGATTGCTTGTTATTTGAGTTGTCGAGCTACTCGTTCATGCTGCGGGGAGGCATCCCCGCCGACGTGTTGCCCGTCGATGCTTCGCCTCCGCCGCCGCCCTTGGCGAGGCCCGCCGCAGCAGGGAGCCAGCTTCCAACGCCGCCCCCACTGCCTGCTGCCCCGGCCTTCATCGCTCCGGCAGCCGACATAGCGCCGGTTGCCATGCCCGCCGCGTGCATCATCCTGGGCAGGGCCATGAGCATGGATGCCCCGTAGTGGAGGGTGCGCAGCCAGGCGTCGAACACCCCGGTGGTGCCAAGCATCGAGGGGACCCGGGTGGTCAGGTAGACGAAGGCGATGCTCATCAACAGCTGCCACAGGAAGTCGTTGACCGGCTGGCCTGCACCGATGGAGGCGAAGTCGTCCAGGAAGGCGATGGCCAGGGCCAGGGCGACCAGCTGGACCGACTGCTGAAACACCGTCACCAGGAAGGTCTTCAGCCAGTAGCGGCCCCACCCGGCGGTCATGGGCAGGACCCACAGCCCCAACGCCACGGGAGCCAGCACCAGCAGCAGGTCGATGAGGGCGAGGCGGATGATGAATTGGCCGATCACGTAGAGGATGAAGAAGCCGTAGACCAGGTAGAGCAAGGCCAGCGCCAACGCCAGACCCGTGTTACCCACCTGGATGGCCTGGAGGAACACGTCCAGGGGCGCTCTCAGCAGGTCTCCCGCCGTCACCTCCAACGAGACGGCCACGAACCGGGATATGCTGTCGGCCAGGTCGATGATGAAGGAGCCCCACCACAGAGAGGTGGAGGCGGCGACCACGGCGATCATCAACCGGGGCACCAACTCCCTCCAGCCGAAGTCGTGACCCCCCAGGTGCTCCCGGAAGATCATGGTGATGCCCGCCCACGCCAGGATGACCCCCAGGCCCGCAGCCACGACGACCCACACCACCATCCAGGCTTGCTGGACGGCTTCGTGCAGGTAGGTCAAATTGGGCGGGGTGCCGGTGAGGATGTCGGTCATGTGTTGCATTCCCCCTAGCAGTTGGCCGGGTCCGAGCCGGTGATCTTGCTCAGGACGCTGCACAGGATTCCGTGGATGCCCTCCACCACCCAACCCGCAAATGCCTTGGCCCAGCGGGACGGGTTCAGAGCGTTCAGCACCCTGTCCCACAACCCCGAACCTTCATGGGCGGGGATGATGACCTCGAAGTCGTGGAGCTCATACTCGTGGAAGACGTACAGGACCAGGTGTACGCCCTGTCCGGCT